>CAVPJQ010000001.1:0-37214 GCA_963705495.1 uncultured Gammaproteobacteria bacterium
TCGCGCCCGGGAAATAGTGCAGCCGAGCTCGAACGGTGCGTCAGGGAACTCGGCTTCATCGGCTGCAACCTCAATCCCGACCCGTCGGGTGGCCATTGGAACTCACCGCCGCTCACCGACCGGCACTGGTATCCGCTCTACGAGAAGATGGTCGAGCTCGATGTGCCGGCGATGGTGCATGTCAGCTCCTCGTGCAATCCGAACTTCCACGCGACTGGCGCGCACTACATCAACGCCGACACGACCGCTTTCATGCAGTTCCTGACCTCGGACCTGTTCAAGGACTTTCCGACACTGCGATTCATCATCCCGCACGGCGGCGGGGCGGTGCCGTATCACTGGGGTCGCTACCGGGGCCTGGCGCAGGACATGAAACGGCCGCCACTTAAGGAGCTGCTCCTCAACAATGTCTTTTTCGACACCTGTGTCTATCACCTGCCGGGGATCGAATTGCTGTTCAAGGTGGTACCGATCGAGAACATCCTGTTTGGCTCCGAGATGGTGGGGGCGGTGAGGGGCATCGATCCCGAGACCGGGAACTACTATGACGACACCAAACGCTACCTCGATGCGCTATCGTTGGATGAGGTGAGCCGGCGTAAGGTCTTCGAGGGCAATGCCCGCCGCGTGTATCCACGGCTCAAGAACCACATATAAGGAGTGATTGCTGCCATGCCTGACTCCTCGTCGCTGATGTTTCCTGGTGCCTCGGAGACTCAAGAGGCCGCCTCTCGATACACGCGGCGCGAGTTCATCAAGCGCGTCATCGCGTCCGGGGCAGTCGCCTCGTCAGCGAGTTTTGTCATGGGCGGGCTCGGGGGATGCACTCCGCGCAAGGCCGCTGTCGCCGGATCGGTGGAGCGGCTGATTTCGATCGATGTCAACGGGCAGCTTCGCGCGTCGACGTTCTTCCCCAGGAAACCCTGGCCATGACCCTGCGCTACAAGCTGGGTCTTATCGGTACCAAGCTGGGATGTGATCGGGCCGAGTGCGGCGCCTGTACCGTAATGCTCGACGACGTTGCGCATTACTCATGCTCGACGCTCACGCACAGTGTTCGAGCGCGCAAGATCGTGACGATCGAAGGGCTCGCGGGTCTCAATGGTGAGTTGCATCCTGTACAGCAGGCGTTTGTCGACGAACTGGGTCCGCAATGTGGCTTCTGCACGCCGGGGCAGGTGATATCGGCGGTCGCGTTGCTCAAACACAATCCCAAACCAACACGTGAGGAGGCGCGGATGGCGATGTCAGGGAATCTCTGCCGCTGCGGCGCGTACGACAACTATCTGAACGCGGTCATGCGCGCGGCGGGAGGCTGAGATGGCCTACAAACTCATCGGCAAGAACTTCACGCCCCATGATGTGGTCGCCAAGGTCACGGGCCAGGCGAAGTACGCTGAAGACTTTCGCGCGGACGGCATGGTGTTCTGTCGCCTGCTCCTGAGCCCGATGCCGCACGCGCGTGTGCGCAACATCGATGCATCCGAAGCGCTCAAGATGGAGGGTGTGTTCGGGCTGCTGACAGCAGGCGATGTACCCCAGCGGCCGCCCCCGTTCCCGCCAATCCTTGCGAAGGAGCCCAGTTACATCGGCGAGCCGATTCTCGCGATTGCCGCGGTCGATGAGACCACGGCGCAGAATGCGCTCGAGAAGATCAAGGTGGATTTCGAACCACTGCCATTCACCGTGGATCCGCTGCAGAGCCTGTTTCCGGGGGGACCGAACGCGCGCTCCGACGGCAACGTCGGCATGGTGTTCCCACCGCCGATTCCAGCCACGCCGGTGCAGACCTTCAAGTGGACTGCGGCGGATTTCGCCAAGGTGAATGACGGCCAGTTGCCGCAGGGCAAGGCCGTCGAGGAATGGTCGTACGGCGAGGTCGATGCCGGTTTTGCGAACTCGAAGCTCGTCTATGACGAGAGCTTCGTGACCGCCGGCATCTCACATCACAGCATGGAACCCCGCTCGTGCCTTGCGTACTGGCAGAACGGCAAGTGCTTCGTACACGGCTCCTCGCAGAGCCATACCTTTATCATTCCGAGCCTCGCTCAGTACATCGGCATCAAGCCTGAAGAGGTGGTGCTGATCGCCGAATATTGCGGGGGCGGCTTCGGCTCGAAGGGCGACGCCTATCCGGTGATGGCGATTCCGGCGCTGATGTCCAAGAAGATCGGCAAACCCGTGATGATGCGCATCAGCCGCGCGGAGGAATATTATCTGGGTTCCGGACGCAGCGGATTCCAGGGACGCATCAAGCTGGGATTCCGCTCCGATGGCAGGCTACTCGCTGCCGATCTTTATGTGGTACAGGAGGGCGGTCCACACACCGGGTTCTGGGACTATCGGAACGCGGGCGATGCGGTTTCCCTCGTCTACCAACCGCTCGCGATGCGCTGGCGTGGGGTGCCCGTGTACGGGAATACGCCCACGCGCACCGCGCAGCGCGGTCCCGGCTACAACCAGATCATGTTCGCGGTGGAGCCGATCATCGATCGTGCGGCGCGCGAGCTGGGCGTCGATCGCCTGCAGATGCGGCTCATGAACAACCCCCAGAGCGGCTCGAAGTTCGGCGGCCGGGGGCAGGCCGTATCAAGTTGCTATCTGAAGGATGCACTCACCAAGGGTGCAGCACGCTTCAAGTGGGATGAGAAGAAAAAGCTGAGCGGCAAGCGCAACGGCTCGAAGGTCACAGGAGTGGCCGTCGGCCAGGCCTATCATCCGGCAGGCTTCTTCGGGTTCGATGGCCTGGTGCGCATCACGCCGGACGGGAAGCTCCACATTCACAACGGCGTCGGCAACCTCGGCACCTTCTCGCATTCATCGACCGCGCGCATCGCCGCCGAAGTCCTGAAGTGCGACTGGGAGAATTGCGTCCTCGAGCGCGGTGACAGCCGCAAGCACTTGCCGTGGAATCTTCGGCCAGTTCGGCAGCAACACCTCGTACACCATGAGCCGCACCAATTACGTTGCGGCCATGGACGCGGTGGCGAAGCTGAAAGAGATTGCCGCGAAGGATCTCGGCGGTAAGCCTGAGGACTACGACATCGACGGCATGAAGGTATTTGCGAAAGCGAGTCCCTCGAAGAGTCTGACATACGGTGCCGCCGCGCAACGCGCAATCGATCTCGGGGGCAAATTCAGCGGCAAGGAGATGCCGGAGGACATCAATCCGATCACCAAGGCGTCGGTGACCGCGCTCTCGGGCACAGGCCTCATCGGTGTTGCCAAGGACAATCTGCCGGTCGGGGGCCAGTCGGCCGCATTCATAGCGGCATTCATCCAGATCGAGCTCGATCTGGAGACCGGGCAGCACCGGATCATCGATTTCCTGAGTGTCGGCGATTGCGGAACGGTCATTCACCCCGAGGGGCTTGCCACGCAACTCAAAGGCGGCTCGGTGCAGGGCTTCAGCATGGCCTGCCTCGAGCACATGGTCTACGACCCGCAGAACGGATTGCCGGCCAACGTTGGTCTGCACCAGGCGAAACCGGCAACGTATCTCGACGTGCCGCTGGAGATGCACACCGATGCAGTCGATAAGCCCGAGCCGACGAGTCCACTCGGCACCAAGGGAGTCGGTGAGCCGCCACTCGGTAGCGCGGCGGCCGCGCTGCTGTGTGCGATTTCCGATGCGCTCGGCGGGCACGTATTCAACCGCACGCCCGTGTCACCCGACATGATCGTCAACTTCACCGCGGGTCGTGCGCAGTCGCACAAGCCGCTGCAGATTCATACCTTTTAGGAGAGCGCGAAATGTTGCACGACATGATGCCGCAGTTCGAGCTCTACCAGCCGGATACGATCGAGAATGCGGTCCAGCTCGCGAAGGACCTCGACGACAAGGGCTGGATCATGGCCGGTGGCTACGACAGCCTGGACTGGTTCAAGGATCGAGCCAAGCGGCCGGGCGCAGTCATCGATATCGGCGGGATCGCGAGCCTCAAAGGCATTCGCGAGACGCCCGAAGGTCTCGAGGTAGGCGCGCTCACGACGCTCACGGAGATCGCCAGCCATCCGGTGGTGCTGGAGAAGTATTCACTGCTGGCGAGTGCCGCGAGTCACGTCGCGAGCCCGCAGATTCGCAACGCCGGCACGATTGGCGGCAACCTGTGTCAGGACGCGCGCTGCTGGTACTACCGTTCAGGCGCCAATTGCTATCGTGCGGGCGGCAACTCCTGTCTCGCCGATACGCCGCAGGGACAGAATCGCGAGCATTGCCTGTACGGCGCCAGTCGTTGCGTCGCGGTCTCGCCGTCGGATGTCGCCACGGCGTCTGTCACGCTCGATGCGCACATGGTGGTTCGCTCCGCTTCCGGAGAGACGATCATTCCGGCCGAGGGGTTCTTCATCGGCCCAGCGACCGACATCACTCACATGACCGTGCTCAAGACAGGCGACATCCTGACCGCAGTCCGGTTCCCCAAGGAATGGGCCGGCGCGAAGTTCTATTTCGAGAAGGTCACCGATCGCAACACCTGGGACTTCGCGCTGGTGAGCGTCGCCGCAGCGATGATCCTCGATGGGCATGTCATCAAGAAGATCCGTCTCGCCTGTGGGGCGGTGGAATGTGTACCGCGACGGCTCAAGGCCGTGGAGGACGCAGTGACGGGGAGTCCGAAGGATGCCGACATCGCTACGCTCGCCGGCAAGACGGCGGTGCAAGGCGCAACGCCGCTGAACTTCAATCACTTCAAGATCCCGTTGATGGAGAACCTGGTGCGTCGCGCGATCCGGGACTCATAGCTGATGCACCTGGTTCGCGTCAGTACGGATGTGTGGGGGCAGCGGGTCCTCGAAGGCGTTTCCTGGGATCTCCTACCCGTCGCCGCGGGAATCGGTGCGGCCGTCATCATCGGCCATGGGCTCTACGCGCTGTTTCGTCGCAAGGAGCCGGTCGCTGTAGCTTCGACTACGTCCGCCGAGCAGCGAATCGAGCGCCATGTCGCGATCGACCGGCTGTTTCACTGGCTGACTGCGCTTTGCATGCTGACCTTGCTAGCGACGGGCTTGATGCCGGTCGTCGGCATCAAGTTCGATTGGGTGACGATTCACTGGATCACGGGCGTCGTGCTCGTGATCCTGGTGGTGTTTCACATCGTGCGTGCTTTGATCTGGCAAAGGCTCGGTGATGTGGGAATCGCGCTGCGCGATCTGAAACGCGGTGTGCGAAGCGGCAAATACACTCTCGCGCAACGACTCATGCACGACGCCATGACGGCCGCCGTCGTCGCGCTCGTGATCACCGGCGTGCTGATGCTGTTCAAGATCGATACGCCCCTCTGGAAGCGCAACCCGTACGTTTTTGAAGCGGATACCTGGGGCTTCATCTACGTGCTGCATGGTCTGGCGGCGCTGCTGGCTCTCACCCTCGTCATCGTGCACGTGTATTTCGCGCTGATCCCGGAGAATCGAATGTATCTGCGCGCGATGCTGAACGGCTGGATGACTCGAGGCGATGCCCTGCCACGCCACGACCCGGAGCGTTGGCCGGCGCTGCGGCAATGAGCTCTCCTGGGCTGACACAGCGAATCGAGCGGATCGAGGCTGGATACGAATACCTACTGGCCTACGCCGCGCAAGGCCGTCGGAGTGAAGAAGGCTCAGACGTGCGCAGCACCCTCGCGCAGATGCAGGCGGCACTCGACGGGCTGAGCGAAGAGGTGACTCGGGTATTCGCAGGCTCTGGCGAAAGCATCGCGTTCTTCGACGCCCTGGCTCGAGACGCCAGCACCGCCCACGGCGCCATCGCACTCGTGCTCAGCAGGTCCGCAATCAGCTCGCTCCTGGTCGACAATCTCAACGCCTCGATCCATCTGCGGGCGCTGCTTACGGACCTGTTCCTCGTTGACCAGGCTTTGAAGGCGGTCGGCTAGCATCCAGCACCGCACCACTCGCTTCCTGGCGTGCCGAAATGCCTGTCGTACGGGAAATCGCAGTTCGCGTCGGCGAGCTCAGCGCGACAGTGATCGTCGATGCGTTGTTGCTGTTGCGGCGTCAAAAGCTCGGCTGAATCCCCGCAGGCTCCGCGACGGATCATGGATCTCTCGCTGTCGGCCCACGGTACGATCATTCCCGGCTCGAACTTGTGGTTGATGCGCTTCATGAAGGCGAAGGACGATTGCTGCACGACCGCGTCGAATTCGTCGGGGGACAATTCCACGCCCATGAAATCTGCAATTCGACGCACCGCTCCCGGGAGGTCCCGTTTCATTTCCTCGTACGTAAGGAACAGGACGTTACTGCGTTTGCGCGCCTGCCAGCAGCTCGTGAGATGACGCGCCCAGTTGCCGAACGCGAAGTCGGGCGACAGGAAGTAATCCAGCCACACGGACACGGCCGGCATCAGGGGTCCCATGTTGACGGAGCGAACGAAGTGGTAGCTGGAAACGAAGACGTCCTTAGGATCGCGAACCACGCAGATGTAGCGCGAATCCGGCGAATACGGGATCTCGTCGAACGGTCGGTGGGCCTTGATGACTCGCAGCCCCGTGGGTGAGCGCTGCCAGGTGCGTGCATCGTCGATTGGCACGGCGACCTGAAACCTGCCGGTGGGTCCATCGGGCCAGGGCACGAGGTCATGGATATGCTCGTAGCTTGCACGCCCGCGATGGGCAATCTGCAGCGCGATCTGCATCGTCCAGTTGGTGCCGGCCTTGAAGTAGCAGCACGTGAACACATCGTGCGCTGTCGGGCGGTAGCCGTTGAAGTCGCCGAATACCCGACGTACGACCCGTCCAAAGAGGCGACCGTAAGCCGGCCATCGCCCGGTGTGCTCCATCAGCTTCACGATGGGCCAATAGAGGCCGTAGAAAAGCAGCAATGCCGGATAGCTGATCCACGCCGGCAGGGAACGACGTCGATACAGGCGGGGTGATGCTTCCGAAGGCGCAGCGTCGGGCATTAGGGTCGTGGCGTTCATGGAAGTCTCCTGGAAAAGATGGCCTCCAGCGTAGAATCGCAACGACTGCCTGAAGATTCCTTGGCGGGGCCCTGAACATTCCTGATGTTTGCCAGCGCACGGAAATGAGCGAACCCGAAGGCCCCGCCGCATACGAGTTCGGCTCATTCCGGCTCGATTCCAGGCAACGCCTGTTGCTGGCGCGAGATACCCGGCAGCCGATCGCATTGGCCCCAAAGGTGTTCGACATGCTGCTCTACCTCGTGGAGCGGCGCGGTCGGCTGGTGGAAAAAGAGGAACTGATGCGGGCCATCTGGCCGAATGTCGTCGTCGAGGACAACAGCCTGAATCGCAGCATCTCGACGCTCCGACGTGTGCTCGGTGAGAACCCGGGTGAGCATCGGTTTATCGCGACCCAGCCCGGGCGCGGCTACAGGTTCGTTGCCGAGGTGAGCGCGGCGGACGGTTCGTCCCAAGCCGCAATGTCGGAAATCACATCAGCCGCGCGACCCGCCGAGCCGTCGTACGAGGCCGCCCCGTCGATTGCGGTATTGCCTTTTGCCAACCTGACGCGCGATCCGGAGAAGGAGTACTTCAGCGACGGCATGGCGGAGGAACTGATCTACCGCTTCGCACGCGTGCCGGGACTCAGGGTGGCCGCACGAACTTCTGTCTTTGCGTACAAAGGGCGCAACGCAGACGTCAGACAGATTGCGCGCGATCTCGGTGTCGGTGCGGTGCTTGAAGGCAGCGTGCGCGGCGCCGGAGAGCGAATCCGCGTCACCGCGCAGCTCGTCGACGGGCAAACGGGATACCACCTCTGGTCGCAGAGCTACGACCGTGAATTCGCCGATCTCTTCCAACTTCAGGACGAACTGGCCGCAGCCATCGTGCCGGCTTTGGGAAGCCGCATGCACGTGTCGTTGCCAGCCGGGGAGGTGTCTGGACGGCCGACCGAAAGCCTCGAGGCCTACGAACTCTACCTGCAGGCAAACGCGATCCGGTTCCAGCTGGGTGACGAGAACCTGCGGCTGGCGGAAAAACTGTATCAGCGTGCGATCGCCCTCGACTCGAAGTTTGCCCGTGCTCATTCAGCTCTGGCGCAGCTGTACCTGATGGCGGTAGTCGTCGCGTATCGGTGGCCCGAAGCGCTGGAAGGTGCGGAACGCGAGGCTTCGCGAGCGCTGCTGCTCGACCCCAACTTGGACGATGCGAAGCTCGTTCTGGCCCAGACCAATGCTTTCAGGGGCAACTGGCTGGCTGCGGAGCTGCATTTCAGATCCGCCCAGGCCGGTGCTGAATCGGCTACGGGTGACGCTCCGATTCGTGCCTTGTATCTCGCGAGCGTGGGATTTCTCGATGCCGCCTGCCGCGCGGCAGCCGCTCGTTTCAGAGCGCACCCGGCAGCGCCGGTTGCCGCCGCAGCTTTCGCCGTCTTCAGTTGCATCAACGGAAACGATGCACAGGCCCTCAAGCACGCGGAGGTTGCCGTTACATTGGGCGCAGCGAATGTCAGCGGAGTGGCTATGGTCTACTCGCACGCGGCACGCCGCGCCGGCCGGTTCGATGAAGCTGCCGAACGGGTGCTGCAGGCGGTTCCCGCGGAAGTGCGAGCAGAGGCTGCCGAGGTCGTCAGGCAGGTTTACGCCGCGATGGGTGATGACACGAGGAAATCGACTGCCGCCGGGGCATTGCATGAGCTGCAGCAGAGGGCAGGCGATTGGAGGTCAGAGTCTAGTTTCCTGGTGCTGCTGGCGATGGACTGGTACACCTGTCTCGGCGAGCTCGATCGTGCCTACGACACTGGATTCAAGGCGCTGGAACAGTTCAAGCGCCTAGGCACTGCTCCAGCTTGGGCGGCGATCTGGCTGCCGGAGATGCGCCCCTTCCACCGCGATCCGCGCTTCCAGGCATTCGCAGAGCAACTTGGGCTCATGGAATACTGGAAGCAGTTCGGTCCTCCTGATCATTTCGAGCTCCGTGAAGGCAGGCTGGTCTGTCTCGCGTGACCTTCAGGCTGCCATCGTGCACGGCTGTCCTTTGCCATCGACTTCCGCGGCCGGGGCGTCGGCGCCAGACTGGGCAAGCCGCTGGACGAACTGGTCGATGAACTCGGGCGAGGCGAACGCGATCAGGCCATACTCAGTCATATCCGCGGTGGCATCGAAGTAGCCGAGCATCTGGTTAAACATGGTGATCTCCTCAGTTTTCGTTTCACGTCTGCTGGGGTATCCAGCAGCTTGGTGCGTAGAATCCGCTCCGGCGCCTGAGGAATCTTTGGTCACAGCCTGATGCTTCGTGATTGTTTCTGAGCCTCTCTGATGCCTGAAAGCGCGGCAAAAATACAATACGAATTCAACAACTTCCGACTGGATCCTCAGCAAAGACTGCTGTTGTCCGGCGCGGAAGGGCGCCCGATTCCGCTTGCACCAAAGGTTTTCGACACCCTTTTGTATTTCGTTGAGCGCTGCGGAGAGCTCCTCGACAAGACCACGCTCATGAAGGCGATCTGGCCGAACATCGTGGTGGAGGAGAACAGCCTCAATCAGAACATCTCGGCCTTGCGGCGCGTGCTCGGCGAGAGTCCGGGCGAGCATCGATTCATCGTGACGGAGCCGGGGCGAGGGTATCGTTTCGTGGCCGACGTCAGGACGGTGACGGTGTCCGGCCCTCGCGGCGGCGAGGTGCTAGGCGAGACTCCCCCAACGACGCCATCAGCATCAAGTGCGCCGAGCGCCAGCCCGGCTTCTCGTAGTTCCATTGCAGTGCTGCCGTTTGCGAATCTCACCGGCGATCCGGGCAAGGAATACTTCAGCGACGGCATGGCCGAAGAGCTGATTCACACCCTCGCGCGCCTCCCCGGATTGAGAGTGCCTGCGCGGACTTCGTCGTTTGCGTACAAGGGCCGGAACATCGATGTCCGCCAGATCGCGCGCGACCTGCAGGTGAACGCGGTGCTCGAGGGGAGCGTGCGCAGCGCCGGCGAACGCATCCGCGTAACCGCGCAGCTCATCGACGCCCAGAGCGGTTATCACCTCTGGTCGCAGAACTACGACCGCAAGTTCGACGACCTCTTCGAACTGCAGGACGCGCTCGCCACCGAGATCGTTCGGGCATTGCGATCCAGCCTGGGCGGAGACCTTTCCGGTGCGCTGCCTCATACGCCGCCAACCCGCGACATCGAGGCGTACCACCTCTACCTGCGCTCACTGGAGCTGGCCGACAACCCCATCGTCAACCTGCCGCGTGCGGCCCAGGACCTGCAGCGTGCCATCGACCGCGACCCGCAGTTCGCGCGCGCGCATACCGCGCTCACGAATCTGCGCGCGCTCGCGCTGGTAGTGGGCGTGAGCGTTTCCGGGACACTTGCGGAAGCGGAGAAGCAGGCATTGCAGGCGCTGGCGCTCGACCCGACTCAGGGTGCGACCTATCAGGCGCTCGGCATCATCTACGCGGCCCAGGGTCGCTGGCTCGAGGCGCAGGAGAAATTCGATATCGCCCTGGCGCGCGACGATGCCGATCCGCAACTGCACCAGGCGTACGGACTTCACATGGCCGGAAGTGTCGGCCTCGTGAGTCGTTTCCTGGAGGCTTCCCTGCAGGCGCAGCGACTCGCACCGGCGTGGATTACGGGCCTCTTCACCATCGGGGTCGCGTACTCGATTCTCGGGCGGACCGACGAATCGCGCCGGTTCATGGAACTTGGACTCGATCTTGGGCTCGCGAGGACCGCGGGGCCGGTGCCCGATGTGCTTTCGTTGTTCGCCATGCGAGCCGGCCGCTATGAAGAGGCCGCGGAGCTGATGATTGCGTCGGTCCCACCGCAGTTTCGATCCCTGCACGACGAAGACACCGTGCGAAGCGTGTTTGCCGGTATGGCTGAGCCCGCACGTCGCAGCGCGGCGCTCGAGCGGCTGAACCGCCTGTGTGCGAACCTTCCTGCGCAAGAGACGCCTGACTTCCTCAGGAGACGATTCGTCGTCTGGTACAGCTGCCTGGGTGGGCTGACCGGGGCGTTCGATCTCTTGAACCTGTCGCTCGATCTGTTCGCAAAGTTCGGCACGATCGGCACAGCGTGGGCGTTCATCTGGATGCCGGAACTGCTGCCGCTGCGCCAGGACGCGCGCTTCCAGGACTTCGCACAAAGACTGAAGCTCTTTGACTACTGGAAAGTGCATGGTCCACCCGACGCTTGCGAACTGAGGGGCGGCAGGCTCATCTGTCATTGACCCCATGGCCGAACCCGAGGCAAGAGTCAGTTACGGATTCCACGGCTTCCGTCTCGATCCGGTGTTCGACTACTGGAACAAATACGGCCCGCCGGACAAGTGCGAGCTGCGCGACGGGAAGCTGATCTGCAAATGAGTGAGGCTCCGGCACCGCCGCCCGATGCCGCACCCACGTCGCTGAACACGTGGCAGCGAGTGAAAGAGCGCAAGGTCGTGCAATGGACGCTCGCGTACCTCGCGTTGGCGTACGGTCTGCTGCAGGGGATTGAACTGGTCGGGCACGCCTTCGAGTGGCCCCTGATCGTCGCCCGCGTCACCATGCTCCTGCTGGCACTGGGTGTGCCGGTCACCGCGCTCCTCGCGTGGTATCACGGCGATCGGGGGCAGCAACGCGTGAGCGGCGCGGAGCTTGCGATCCTGACCGTGCTGTTCCTGGTGGGTGGGACCGTGCTGTGGATCATGGCCCGTGGCAAACAGGAACATCCGCAGGCGCCTGCTACCCAGCCTGTCGCAACTGCCACGCGGGCATCGCCCGGTACACGAGCGGCGGCAACCGCACCACGCGCATCCATCGCGGTGGTTCCGTTCGCCAATCTCACCGGTGAACCGGCGAAGGAATACTTCAGCGACGGCATGGCCGAGGAGCTGATCAATGCGCTCGCCGGAGTGCCGGGGCTCAAGGTTCCCGCGCGCACCTCCTCGTTTGCCTACAAGGGCCGCAACATGGACGTGCGCCAGATCGCTCGTGACCTGGAGGTTGCCGCAGTGCTGGAAGGCAGCGTGCGCAGTGCCGGTGAGCGCGTGCGGGTGACAGCACAGCTCGTGGATGGCAACACCGGTTATCACATGTGGTCGCAATCCTACGACCGCAAGTTTGCCGATCTGTTCAAGCTCCAGGAAGAGCTGGCGACCGCAATCGTTCAGGCGCTCAGAGTGCACATGCATGCCGAATTGCCGTCGGCGGTGGCCCAGGAAGCGCCGACACGAGATCTGGAAGCCTACGAGCTCTATCTTCAGGCGCGATCGTTGATTGATCGCACTAGCGCGGAGAATCTGAGTAGCGCCGCGGAACTGCTGCAAAAGGCGACGTTGCGCGATCCACAATTCGCGCGCGCGTTTTCATTGCTTGGGGTGACTCACCTCATCTCATTCAACGCTGGACTGACTAGTGACCGACAGGAACTGGTGAAAGCGGAGCAAGCAGCACGACATGCGCTGTCTCTTGAGCCCGACCTGGGGAATTCGCGCGCGATCCTTGCGCAAGTTAATGCGATTCGCGGAGATTGGCTCGCTGCACAGCGGGATTTTAAAACGGCACTGTCGCTCAATGCCGAGGAACCAGCCATCTACGCCGGCTTTGCACTATTCCTGAACAACGTCGGCCATGTTGGGGAAGGGTTGCGAGCATCGCAGGAGGCGGATCGACTGGCACCGGGGGTTGCGAGCTACGCGCTCAACAACGCGGCCTTTTCCTCTATTCTCGGTCGCGACGAGGAGGCGCTGCGTTACGCCGACAAGGCCGTCAACCTCGGCGCCTCGCCCGATTTCCCTGTACTGGCATTGGTCTACTCCAATGCCGCGCGCCGCCGGGGGAGCGCTGGCGAGGCTGCAGCGCAGGTGGCGAAAGCGCTTCCCCAGGAAGTGCGCCAGTCAGGCGGCACGGAGGCAGTGAAACTGATCCACGCTGCATTGGGCGACGCCAGCAAGAAGCCTGCCGCGCTCGACGCAGTTCGAGAGCTGCGCGCCAACTCCACGCGGATGGATTCGAGCCTGATGCTCATCCTCTCGATGACCTGGTACACGATGCTCGGCGAACTCGATCTTGCATACGAGGTGGCAGACGTGGCGCTGGGCACTTTCCGGCGTTCCGGCACACTTGGCAGCGTCTGGGGTGGACTGTGGGCACTTGAAATGCGGCCATTCAGGCAGGATCCGCGTTTTCAGGACTTCGCGGGGCAGCTGCGCTTGTTCGATTACTGGAATAAGTACGGTCCGCCGGACAACTGCGAGCTGCGCGAAGGGAAGCTCACCTGTCACTAGATCGGTCAGTCTGTGCGCTCCAGATTGTCCGCGAGCCGCTGCTGAAACTTCTTCAGATCGATTTCGTGCACCGAGCCTTTGCCGGCGAGATCGAGAGCATGCGCGGCCGCGGCGCCCATCGCGATGCATGGACCCATGACGCGAATCGCTGACAGCGCGTGCGAGTCCGCGTCCACGCACCGTCCTGACGCGACGATGTTGTCCGCGTCCTTCGGCACCATGCAGCTGAGCGGAATGTAGTAGACGTGCCCATCCTTGAAGCGCTCCCAGTGCACCAGCTCCTTCGTGTCGTGCAGCTCGACGTACCAGGAGCAGCGCGCGGCAGCATCGGCCGGTCGTTCCGTCTTGCGGATGTCATCGAGGGTAAGTTGCTTGCGGCTCACGATCCAGCGCGTCTGCCTGAGTCCCGGGTTGCCGTATACGCGCACACGCGCGTTGGCAAAGATGCGCGGGAACTCGGCCTTTAGGAAGCGAATGATGTTGTCGGCCTGGCGACGGCCTTCGAACACCATGTTGGCTGACTTTGCCGGATCGAGCGGCGTCTCGATGTGGCTGATGTTCGCCAGCATGAAGTTCTTGCCGGGGAAGTGCATCAGCCAGCCGTCGTGGCGCACGAGACCGTAGTCCTTGCCCTTGGCGATCAGGCGAGCGTGGACTTCCTTCATGTCGAGCTCGGCGACCGTGCCGAGATCGTAGTTCTCGATCAGGAAGTTCAGTGTTCCGTAGACCTGCTCCTCGGGCTCGCGAACTTCGAGGCCTGCCTCGTAGCTGAGACTGGCGTCGCCCGATGAATCCACATAGCCATTTGCCTTCACGCGCACGGCGCCGAAGCGCGTGGCGAACTCGACGTGCTGCACGCGTCGATTGCTGAAGGCAACGTCGGTGAGCACTGCGCCCACGATCGCGTGAATCCCGGCAGCCTCGACCTTGCTCTCCATCCAGCGCGCGAGGCGTACCTCGTCGTACTGGAACGTGACCGTCGAGTGATGATGTCGGAGCAGCGAGCCTTCTGCCGTGAGCTCGCGAATCAGGTCGTCCGCAATGCCGTGCGTGATCTGGTAGGCGTTAGGCCCGTGCGTGTACAGGCCAATCAGTGTGCCGATGATCGAGCCGATCGCCTGGCCACCGAGTGAGGGCGCACCATCCACGAGCACCACTTTGCGACCGAGCTTTGCTGCTTCGAGCGCCGCCGAGACACCGGAAATGCCGGCTCCCAGGACGCAGATGTCGGCTTCGACGGTCTTGACGGCGCGGCCCGCGGGCCGACGGATGGTGCGGGTCGGAATCGTTTCGGGCATCGGAGAAGCTCAGCTGTGGGAGTGAAGGCCGAAGCGTAACGGATCAGGTGGGGTCGCGGGTCACGAGCACGGCACCGGTGGACATCGGCTGCACCGTGCGCTGGTAGATGGAGAGATATCCGCGCGCTTTCGGCAGCGCCGGGTTGCCACGTTTCTCGCGTCGTACAGCCAGTTCCGCTGCTGGAACTTCGAGTTCGAGACTGTGCTGATCGACGTCGATGCTGATGCGATCACCGTTCTGCACCAGCGAGATGGGCCCACCGACTGCGGACTCCGGCGAGACCTCGGCGATCGTGAGTCCCTTGTTGCAAAGCCCGGAAAGCTGGCCGTCGGAGACGAACGCCACCTCGTTCTGTAGGCCCGCTGAATCGAGCGCGAACACGACCATCGAAGCGGGTCCAGCCATTCCCGGGCCGCCCTTGGGGCCCATGCCGCGCACCACGAGCACGTGCCCGGAACGTACCGCGCCACTTTCGATCGCACGCATCGCCTCATTGCCATCGTCGTAGACAATGGCGGGTCCCGAAAATCGGGAGGTACGACTGCCATCGCGCACGCCGAGCTTCACGATCGCACTCTCGGGCGCGAGTGAGCCGCGCAGGATCACGATCGGGGCCTCGTTGGAGAACGCGCGGGCAGGTGGGCGAATGACTTCCGGGTCGCTGACCACGACGCCGGCGAGATTCTCCGCAACGCTGCGACCGGTGACCGTCATTGCACCGGTATCGAGCTTTCCTTCGAGCTGCTTCATCAGGGCGCGAGCACCGCCGGCTGCCTCGAAAGCCTCGATCGAGTCGGGCCCATTGGGGCGGACGGCGCTCAGGACCGGAATCCGTGTGCCGAGGTCGTTGAACATCTGGAACACGTCGAGATCGACTCCGGCTTCGACGGCCGTGGCCTGAAGATGCTTGATGCAGTTGATCGAGCCGCTGACGCTGAGCACGGCGGCCACGGCATTGTGAAATGCGCCGGGCGTGAGGATGTCCCGCGGCTTGAGATCTTCGAGCACCATCTCGACGATGCGCGTGCCCGAACGGCGCGCGTTATCAAACATCTTCGGGCTGTTGGCGAGCACCGGGGCACTGCCGGGCAGGCTCATGCCGAGCGCCTCGCAGACGACATGCATCGAATTCGCGGTCGCCATGCCGGAGCACACGCCGGGGCCACGGATCGCGTGATCGCTCATGTCACGCAGCTGCTGGCGCGAGAGCTTTCCGAATGCGGTCTGCACCGAGCCCATGAAGACATCCTCGATGTCGACGTGCTTGCCCTGAAACTCACCGCTCGGCTGGTAGCCGCACACGACCAGGATGGTCGGGATATTGAACCGCCCGGCAGCCATGAGATGAGCGGGCGGGGTCTTGTCGCAGGACGAAAGGCAAATCATGGCATCGAGCTGCGCGCCCTCGACCGCGATCTCCATGTCATTCACGATCAGATCGCGCGAAGCAAGAATGTAGCCGCCGCTGCAGCCAGCACCGATGATGAAGTCACTCGGTGCCGCGGTACGAATCTCGAACGGCAGGCCACCTGCGGCGCGGATCGTCTCCTTGACGACCGTCGCAATGCCGTCCAGGTGGCTGAAGCAGATCGCAAGCTCCGAGGAGCTGTTCACCACCGCGATCTTGGGCTTTTGCATGTCCGCATCGGTAAGTCCGAGCGCTTTCCACTGCGCACGCCGCACCGCCTCGCGAGGCGAGCCGGGCTCATAATTGCTGCGCAGTGCTTTCTTCATCGTCGTGTCCGATGGGTCGACAGGAATGTTAGCCTCGGCCGGGGAGCGATAGAACACGCCGTCCGGCGCGATCAGCGTTCTGTTTTCACGAAGAATGAACTCAGTCAGGGGGCGTCGTGGCCCACGGCGGAAGGGGCTGGGTGCTCGCCTTGAGGAAGGTCACCAGCTCCCGAACCGCCGGCCGGCTCATCTTGACGCTCGGCACCAGCACCTTGAGCCAGAACACCGCGAGCGGAAACTCCTCCAGCAGCATCAACAGGCGGGCAGTCTTCAGGTCGTGCTCTACCAGGTAGCGGGGAAGTGCTGCGATCCCGAGGCCGTGGCGCGTCGCGTCGCGCAACACGCGGCCATCATTGACGTGAAAGCGTGAGTGCACTTCGACGCTCAAGGGTCCTCTCTGACTCTCGAACAACCACGTATTGCCGAGCAGGACCGAGGTCAGGCAGCTGTGATCGGTCAACTCACTGGGATGCTGGGGCTCCCGCTTGCCGTGCATATAGGCCGGCGCGCAGCACAGCGCCTGAGGATATGCGCACAGCGGCACATCCACGACGCCGGGGTAGGAGACCGGTCTCGCACCCACGACCAGATCGAATCCTTCCTCCAGCGGGTTGACTGATCGATCCATCAACACGATGTCGAGGCTCACCGCGGGATTGCGTGCCTGGAAGTCGCCGAACACCTTGCCGAGATAGAGGGACGTCACCGTTGTCGGAGCCTTGATCCTGAGGTGCCCTTCGACACCGCGCGACCTGGCGGTTGAGCCGCGGATCGTTTCCTCGAGTTCTGCAACCAGCCGCATGAAGCGCGGGATCAGCTGCTCGCCGGCGCCCGTGAGCGTTAGGCCGCGGGTGGAGCGAACGATCAGCTCAGTGCCGACCTGCTCTTCGAGCCGCGTGATTCGCTTGGTGATCACGGAAGGCGCGACGCCGAGTGCACGCGCGGCGCCCGAGAAACTGCCGACTCGGGCGACGAGCAGAAACGCATTGATGTGCAGCAGAGTGTTGATGTTGTTCTCGTACTGAGAAAGCTGATCGCGTCTTTTGTGCGATTCTCTCGTCCGTTATTCAGTGCTACCGTCTTTTTGAAAATGAATTCAAGCCGTTGAAATCCATTAGCCAAAGGGGGGCGCTATGGCCATTTCCGGTATGAGTGAGCACTTCAAGCGCACTAATCATACGATCGACATCGTTACTGCAACGACCTTTGTTGTGTCTGCGTTGGGACTTGCGGCTCCCGCAATCGCTCAGCAGGCGCAGGTGTCGGCGCAAAGCGGGGCTCTCGAGGAGGTCGTGGTCACGGCGCAGTTCCGCAATGAACGCCTGCAGGATACCCCAATTGCCATTTCCGCTTTCACTGGGGAGAACCTCGAAGCCCGGGGAATCTATAGCGTTACGGACCTGGACCAATTCGTGCCGAACACCGTCATTGCGCCGCTGGGCGCAGGCTGGGGCTCGACTATGGCGGCGTTCATTCGGGGAGTCGGCCTCGGTGACAACATTCTGTCGTTCGAACCCGGCGTGCCCATCTACGTGGACGACGTGTACAACGGCCGTCCCCAAGGGGCGATCTTCGATTTGCTGGACCTCGAGCGGGTCGAGATCCTGCGTGGCCCGCAGGGCACGCTCTTCGGCAAGAACGCGATCGGCGGCACCGTTCGGTTGATCTCCAAGAAGCCTCAGGGTGACGGGTCGGGTTCGGTCAGCCTGACGATCGGGAGCTACCATCGACTCGATGCGCGCGGCTTCATGGATGTCTCGCTGATCCCGGATAAGGCCTTCGCGCGTTTCTCCTTCTCCAGCAAGTCGGCCGATGGATTCTTCAAGGTACTCGACTACGAGTGCGTGAACGGAGCGGGGTCGCTCGGTACCGGTGGGCCAGGTCTCCCGGACGGGCCTTACAACGTTCCGGGTGGGTATCCGGGTGGACTGCCTGGGATGGCACTTGGCTCCATGAAGGCTCCCGGAACGAGTTGCGTGGTCGACACCCTGCAGGATGAAAACGTGCAATCGGGTCGCGCCGCGTTTCGCTTCCTGTTCGGCGAGAACGTCGAGCTCAACGTCATCGGCGATATCACGGAGCAGCGACAGAAAGGCCCGGGCGACAAATACACGGTCATCGACGGGACGAATGGCCTGAACGGATTCTGGGGTGCGGTCTTTGCGTCCCCGGTGTTTGGTGCCGGGATGAGCTATGACGATCGGTTTGTGACCGACAGCCTATATACGAACTACAGCCGGTATGACGATCCGCTGGAGCACCGGTCGGTGCCGAACATCAACAATCTCGAGCACTGGGGCGTGTCGGCCACGCTCGAATGGAAGCTGAGCGACGCGGTCAGCCTCAAATCGATTACGGCCTATCGGGATTGGTCGAACGAGTTTGGTCGCGACTCCGATGGCACGCCGTTGCCGAACAACGCCACCTACGATGAAAGCAAGCACCGGCAGTTCACGCAGGAGATACAGCTGACGGGCACGGGCGGGAAACTCGATTGGGCGGCGGGCGCCTTCTACTATGACGCCCACGACTCCAACCAGGGCTTCGATTTCCTCTACCCGACGATCATCTACCAGAACGATGCCTTCGATCGTCAGGACACCACGAATTGGGCGGTGTTCGCGCAGGGGACCTTCCATGCCACTGACCAGCTTTCGTTCACGCTCGGCGGTCGCTACACCGACGACCAGAAGGACGCGACCATCTACCGGGCGAATTTCTTCGGCGGCATCGTGATCGACAATGCTTTCGTGCCACTGTCGACGACCAACACGGACTACACCGTCTCGATCGACTATCAGTGGGCGCAAGACTTCATGACCTACGCCAAGTACGCGACCGGGTTCAAGGGCGGTGGCTTCAGCCCGCGTCCGGCCACCGCGCTGCAGACCGATCCGTTCGATCCGGAATACCTCAAGACTTTTGAGATCGGCGCAAAAACGGAATTCGCGCAACGGCGCGTGCGCTTGAATGGCGCGGTGTTCGTCTCGCGTTACGAGGATCAGCAAACGTTCGCGCAGCAGCTTGACGCCTCGGGCGCCAACTGGTTCCGGGAGATCAATGCCGGTAAAGCTGACATTTGGGGCATCGAGCTGGAACTGCTGGCGGAGCCGGTGCCAAACCTTCGCATCGAAGGGTCTTTCGGCTACTTGGACTACGAGCTCGTCGACAACGAGGGCAACACGCTTCTGCTCGAAGGCGACGAGTGCAACGGCGACCGGTGCTATTCCCCGCGCACACCGAAGTACACCGGTGCCATCGGCATGCAGTACGGCTTCGGAATGGCGGAGGGCGGCTCGATCACACCGCGTATCGATGCTGTCTATCAGTCAGAGATCTTCTTCACCACCAACAACCAGGGCCCGCAGGAGGGCTATACGATCCTGAATGCGCGGTTGGAGTGGGACTCACCTGATAACCTCTGGAACGTGGCGCTCTACGGCCAGAACCTGACTGACGAAGGCTACTTCAACGGCAAGTTGAGCCTGGTCGGCTTCTTCGGGCGTGAGCAGGGCAACCCCGGCACACCGCGGACCTGGGGTCTGATGTTCACGCGCAATTTCGAATAGCCAACTCGTAGTCTCACGAGAGCGACGCACCGCGCACGGGTGCGTCGCTCTCGTTTAGGATGCAGGAATTCGCGGCAACCTCGCCGCACTGACCGGCGGCACGTGGCTCAACCAGATACCGGGTCGAATGCGGGCGCGGCTCGCGGCGCCGACGTGAGGTTCGCACCTGCCTACCGCAACTATGTGCTGGCGGTCCTGTTCCTCGGCTACGCCGTCAATGTCATGGACCGCTCAGTTCTGGGCGTCCTGGTCGAGTCGATCAAGCAGGAGTTTGGCGCCAGCGATACGCTCCTCGGGCTCCTGGGTGGCATAGCCTTCGCATTTTTCTATGCGACGTTCGGCATCCCGATCGCCGCCTGGGCGGATCGTTCCAGTCGCCGCAACGTGCTCGCCCTCGCGGTCCTGATGTGGTCGATCATGACCGGACTGTGCGGCCTCGCGGTCACATTCTGGTGGCTCCTGCTGGCACGGATTGGCACGGCGATCGGCGAAGCGGGCGGGACGCCGCCCTCGCACTCTTTGATTTCAGATTATTTCTCGCTGCCACGGCGTGCGACGGCGCTTTCCCTCTATGCGCTGGGCGTTCCAGTCGGCGCCATGGTTGGCAGCTTTGCGGGTGGCTGGCTCAACGAATTCTACGGCTGGCGGCAGGCCTTCATCCTCGTTGCGCTGCCGGGCGTGCTGGTGGCGCTGCTGGTGCGTTTCACCATCGTGGAGCCGCCACGCGGCCATGCGGATCGAGTGGCTGCGTCGGTCGCCGATGCGCGCGCGCCGCGTATTCCGGACGTGCTTCGCTATCTCTGGAGTCTGCGTTCGTTCCGGCACCTGTGCCTCGCCGCCGGGCTGCACTCATTCGTCTGGTACGCCGGCAGCACCTGGAATGCGCCGTTCCTCATGCGCTCGCACGGCATGAATAGTGGCCAGGCGGGATCGTGGCTCGCGGTCTTTGCTGCGATTGGCGCCATCGGTACGCTTGCCGGCGGAATCCTCGCCGACCGGCTCAGTGTGCTCAAGAGCGATCGGCGCTGGTACATGTGGGTGCCAGGCTGCGCGACGCTCATCATGGTGCCGTTTCAGTTCTTCTCCTACCTCGGTTCCGGGCTGTCGTTCGTGATCTCCTCTTTTTGCGTGATGACCGTTCTGGCGTCGTTCTTCTTCGGGCCCTCGTTCGCCATGGCGCAGTCACTCGCGACATTGCGCATGCGCGCGATCTCCACCTCGCTGATGCTCTTCATCCAGACGCTGATCGGGCTCGGCCTTGGTCCCTTCTTCGTAGGCGTGATCAGCGACTACCTGCATCCCACGGCCGGCAATCAGTCGCTTGGGTACGGACTCGTGATCGTGGGATTGGTCAACGTGTGGGCAGCGGCTCACTATTTTCGCGGTGCGCGCTCGCTACGCGAGGATCTCGCGACCAGCGAACATCTGGGTCGTGCCGCGACCTGAAGTTTGTGTCAGGGTCCACCCCAGATCGAATGCGGCACGAGTGCGTGGCCTTCGAACAGGGCGCGGGCAGTTCGCAGGATCCCCGATCGGCCGACCTTGAAGTCGGCTCCTTCGCCCGAGACTTCCAGTGTGACGGTGAATTCACCGCTCGGGTGCTCGACTGAAAAGATCAGCGGCTGCCCGGTGGGCCTTTTCGCGATCCCGGTCGCTACCGAGCCGGGCAGCACGCAGGCCGTTGCTACGCTTACTGCGCCGAGCACTCCGATCGCTGCGTGACAGCGATGCGGAATGAAGGTGCGCGTGCACACGTGCCCCCCGGCACGAGGTGGGGCAATCAGCGTCATCTTGGGCACGACCTTGTCGCGCACCTCACCGAGGCCCATCAGCGGGCCGACGGCGAGGCGCAGTTGCTCGAGTCGCTGCTTGAATTCGCGGTCGGCATCGAGGTCTTGCGGCGACTCGTATCCCGTCTTGCCAAGTGCAGCAGCGGGCATCACGACCACCGGCATGCCGTTGTCGATGCAGGTCACCTCGATGCCTGCGACGACATCACGTGGCTTGCCGGTCGGCAGAAGTGATTCACACACCGACCCGGCGGTATCGCGAAAGTCGATCTCGATCGGCGCTGCGGTTCCCGGCACACCGGCGATCGCCGTGCTGCCGTCGTAACGCACAACGCCGCCGGGCGTCTGCACAGTGGCTACCGCAAGATTGCCGGTGTTGACCATGTAGATCGCAACCTGCGTCGTGGGATCGCGCGCGGCGACCAGTCCTTTCTCGATGGCGAACGGCCCGACGCCTGCCAGCATGTTGCCGCAGTTGGGGCTGACGTCGACCAAAGGCTTTTCAATCGAGACCTGGGCGAAGAGGTAATCGACATCGACGTCGGGTCGAGTGGACTTGGACACGATGGCGACCTTGCTGGTGAGCGGCTCGGCGCCCCCGACACCATCGATCTGTCGGGGATCGGGTGAGCCCATGACCGCGAGCAGGACACGATCACGCAGCCCTGTATCGGCGGGCAGGTCGGTTGCCAGGAAGAACGGGCCTTTCGATGTCCCGCCGCGCATCAGCGTGCAGGGAATGGCCGTCTGTCGAAGCTTCGACATTGCGCCGGTCAGCGGTACTCGAGACCGAGCGCGGCGAGTTTCTCGCGCATCTTGTACAGGTCGAGGCCGAGCTCACCGGCCGCGAGGCGCTTGCGCTTCTCTTCCTCGGCGGCGATGCGCTGGCGTGCAGCCTCCGCGACTTTCGTGGCCGCGGCGCGGCTGACCGCCACGACTCCATCATCGTCGGCCACGATGACATCGCCGGGCTCGACTCGCTGGCCCGCACAGATGATCGGCGTATTAACCGAGCCAAGGCTGGCCTTGACGGTGCCTTGCGCCCAGATGGCTTTGCTCCACACCGGAAACTTCATCTGCGTGAGTGTCGCTACATCGCGCACGCCCGCATCCATGATGAGCCCCTTGCCACCTCGCGCCCGGAGCGATGTGGCCAGCAGGTCGCCGAAGTAGCCGTCCGAGCAGGGAGAACTCGGTGCGACCACCAGGACGTCGCCGGGCTTACACACCTCGAGTGCGACATGAATCATCCAGTTATCGCCGGGCGGAACCAGCACTGTGACCGCCGTGCCGCCAAGTGAGGCGCCGGCGTAGATGGGCCGCATGTACGCGGCGAGCAAACCGGTTCGGCCCTGCGCCTCGTGCACGGTGGCCACGCCATATTCGCCCAGCGCCTGAACGACACCGGGATCGGGACGCGCGATTTCGCGCACTACCAGATGCTTGTTAATGGGATATCCCTCGCGGACAGGAATTTCGGGGCCGGCCTCATCAGCGCACAAAGTATAATGCGTCGCCATCGTGGCAGACATCCCGCGCAGCATGACGGCGATCGAGATCGCCGAGCCCGGAGCACCGCAAGTCCTGCGCGCCGTGCAGCGACCTGTTCCTGCAGTCGGGCCGGGCGAAGTGCTGATCCGCGTCGCCGCGGCGGGCGTGAATCGGCCGGACGTCCTGCAGAGAATCGGCCGCTACGCGCCGCCTGCGGGGACCACCGACATTCCGGGCCTCGAGGTCTCCGGTGAAATCGTCGCCTGTGGCGCGGGTGTTAAGGAACCGTCAACGGTGCCACGGTCTGCGCGCTGCTCGCCGGCGGA
The DNA here is from genome assembly GCA_963705495.1 of uncultured Gammaproteobacteria bacterium. Classification (GTDB taxonomy): domain Bacteria; phylum Pseudomonadota; class Gammaproteobacteria; order Steroidobacterales; family Steroidobacteraceae; genus DATBVX01. The sequence goes on from CAVPJQ010000001.1 coordinate 23,377, forward strand.
GGCTACGCAGAGTATGCCGTCGCGCCTGCGGTCCAGTGCCTGCCGATTCCCGATCGCGTCGGCGTGCGTGAGGCCGCGGCGCTCCCGGAGACATTCTTCACGGTGTATCACAACGTCTTCGAGCGGGCGCGGCTGCGCGCCGGCGAGACGTTGCTCGTTCACGGCGGCTCGAGCGGCATCGGCACGACGGCGATCAGGCTGGCCAAGGCATTTGGGGCGCGCGTCATCGTCACCGCCGGCAGCCCCGAAAAATGTGCGGCGTGCGTTGCACTCGGAGCCGAGCGTGCCATCAACTACCGTACCGAGGATTTTGTCGCGGCGGTGAAGGAGGCCACGGAGGGTCGTGGAGCCGATGTCATTCTCGACATGGTTGGCGCCGCGTACCTGGCCAGGAACATCGCGGCAGCGGCGGTCGAGGGGCGAATTGCGCTGATCGCAACGCTCGGCGGTCACGAGGCCGAGCTCGACCTACGTTACCTGTTCCAGAAGCGCCTGAGCCTGATGGCCTCCACCTTGCGTCCTCAGTCTGTCGAGCAGAAGGGGCGGCTCGCGCAAGAGCTGCGCGCACGGGTCTGGCCGTTGTTCGCGACCCACGACCTGCAGCCCCCCATTCATGCGCGTTTCCCGCTCGTCGATGCACGACGTGCCCATGAGCTGATGGAATCGAGTGAGCACATCGGCAAGATCCTGCTCGACGTGCACTGATTGAGCCTCCCGCGTTTCCTGAAGGAGATGAAATGAGTCAGCTTGTCGCGCGACTGGCAGCCGCGCTTGTGATTGCGTTCGCCGTGAATCCGGCCACACAGGCGCAAGAGGTGAAGCGCGCGATCACGCATGAAGATGTGTGGCTGATGAAGCGCGTGGGCGCGCCGGTGCCAAGCCCGGACGGTAAGTGGGTGATATGCCTGGTGAGCGAGCCCGCCTATGACGACAAGGAAAAGACCGCCGATCTATGGATCGTTCCGGGCGATGGCAGCGCCGAGCCACGACGGCTTACCTCCAACAAGGCGCGAGAGGCCGATGTTGCATGGAGCGCGGACAGTCGACGTATTGCGTTCTCGACCAAGCGCGATGGCGATGAGGTCGAGCAGATCTACGTGCTTGACGTCGCAGCCGGAGGCGAGGCGGCACGCGCGACCAATGTCTCCACCGGCGCCCGCTCGCCGCAGTTCTCACCCGACGGCTCGCAGCTTCTGTTTGTCAGCACCGTTTACCGTGGCGCGCTGAACGATCAAGACAACAAGCGCATGGCGGAAGAGCACAAGGCGCGCAAGTACGACGCGCGGGTCTACGACACGTTCCCGATCCGTAACTGGGACCAATGGATCGAGCCGGAACGCCAGTCGCACGTGCTGGTGCAAGCCCTGCAGCCGGGCGCCGAGGCCAAGGATCTGCTCGCAGGTTCGAAGCTGGTGGCGTCGGCGGGATTCGCCGGTCGTCGCACGGATTCGGGCGAAGAGCTCAGCGCGATCTGGGCGCCGGATGGCCGCAGCATCGTTTTCGTGGCGAGCAATGATCGCAATGCCTCGGCCTATGCATTCACGCACTCGTTGCTGTTCCGGGTGGATATCGATGGAGGTGAGCCGCAACAACTCACGCCGGCAAACGGCTCGTGGAGCGATCCGCAGTTCGCTCCTGACGGGAGCGCGCTCTACGGACTCTTCGAACCGGACAACGGAACCATCTACAGCTTGAGCCGTGTTGCCTCAGTCGGATGGCCACAAGGCGGTGCTGCCAGGGTCGTGAGCCCCGGCTTCGATCGCTCGGTCTCCAGTTTCGACATCGCTCCCGATGGCCGGGAAGTGTTTGCGCTCGCCGAGGATGCCGGCCATGAAAAGCTGTACGTGATGCCCACATCCGGAGGCGCCGCTCGCCTTGCTTACCCGGTGCCGAGCGGTGCGTACTCGAATCTCAGCATTGCCGCCAAGGCGACGGGACCGCTTCTCTTCGCCAACTGGGAAAGCTCGACCTCTCCGGCCGAGGTCGTCAGGCTCGATGCCGATGCACGCCGGCATCTGGCGCTCACGAGCTTTAACGCGGCGCGCGCAGCGCAGATCGACTGGCAGCCGGTCCGCGAGTTCTCGTTCACCAGCCGTCGCGGCCGCCATATTCACAACCTGCTGGTGCTGCCACCAGCCTTCGATGCGGCCAGGAAGTATCCGCTGTTCGTCGTGATCCACGGCGGGCCGCACTCGATGTGGCGCGACCAGTTCGTGCTGCGCTGGAACTACCACCTGCTCGCCGCGCCCGGATATGTCGTCCTGCTGACGAATTACACCGGCTCGACCGGATTCGGAGAGAAGTTCGCGCAGGCCATTCAGGGCGACCCGCTGAAGACGCCGGGCGACGAAGATCAACCAGGCCGCGGACGAGGCGATCAGGCGCTTCGATTTCATCGACGGTTCGCGGCAGTGTGCCGGCGGCGCGAGTTACGGCGGCCATCTCGCCAACTGGCTGCAGGCGAGCACGACACGCTATCGGTGCCTAATCAGTCACGCCGGCCTGATCAACCTGGAGTCGCAATACGGGACCAGTGATACGGTCTACGGCCGCGAAATCATGAATGGCGGGCCACCCTGGGAACAGGGCGCGGTCTGGCGCCAGCAGAACCCGATTCGCTACGCCGCACGCTTCAAGACGCCGGTGCTGGTGACCGTCGGTGAGCGCGACTACCGCGTGCCGCTCAACAATGCGATCGAATACTGGACCGCGCTGCAGCGTCAGAAAGTGCCAAGCCGTTTTGTCATCTTCCCGGATGAAAATCACTGGATACTGAAGGGCGAGGACAGCCGCTACTTCTACCAGGAAGTGCAAGCGTGGCTGGCCCGCTGGCTCAAGGAGAAGTGAAACATGCGTAGTGCAACTGCCATGCGGCTGCTGATCGCGCCCGCACTGCTTGCGGCAAGCAGCATCAGTGCAGCGGCGATGCCCGCCTGCTTCACGACGGCACCGGACTCATCGGGAGTCGGCGATCTGCACCTGCTGTCGGTCGATCCGCTCGCGGTCGGCAATCTCGACACGGTGCGCATCGTGCGGGCGAGCGCGTTTTTTCGCGACCGGGATCTCACCAGCATCAGCGTGGAGCTCACTGCGCCCGGCAGCCAGACACAGATGTCATTCACATTCGTGGACGCCGCAAACTACGAGATTCTCAGCAACCTCACTGCGCACGTAGGCAGCGATACTACCAACCCAGCGACGCGCGCTTATCTCGTGAGGCACCGCTACTGCGTGCGCAGCGGGCAGTTGCTCACCTCGCCACAGTCCGACGAGGCCGAGTTGAAGGCGGCCCGCGATGCGCTCGACGTGCTGCGCAAGCTCCTGGCGCTCAACCGTACGCTTCCCGAAGTGAACGTGGCCGTCATTGGGCCACCGCGTGCTCGCGGCGGCTAGTCTTCGGAATCAGAGTCGCCGTGGACGGCAAAAATGCGCCCGAAGGACAGGGTCAGGCCGACATCCGGCGTGTTATTGAAGCTGCCGAGATTCTCCGTGAGGCCAAAACGCAGCACACTGTCGTGGTAGGTCCATTGCAGACCCGCGGTCGCCTGGTATTTGTTGGCCGATAGCTCGCGCAGGTTGGTCTCCTGCACCGTGCTGCGGCTGCCGTAGAACTGGAGCACGAACCCGGTGTGCTCAGATACACGGGTTTCCCAGCCGAGGATCAAGGTCGGAATCCATTCATCGTGCGCGATGTCGACGTCGGGCGCGTTGTAGTAAACCATCGCGAGCGTGGCGTACAGCGCGTGATGCTCGAAGAACCGCTGATAGGAAGCCTGCAGGCCATAGTCGGGCTGGCCGGTCGAGATGAGAAACTCCTGGTCGGAGCGCGGAATCTTCACGGCGCTCTCGAGGATCAGGTACCTCGCTGCGCCGGCCGTGGTCGTTGTTCTGCCACCCTCATTGGTGGAACCGCGTGAATCGAGGTAGTTCAACCGGTCTCTTTTGTATTGTTGCGTGATCCCAATATCCCGTCGCGGGGTTTTCTCTGCCCGATCCATCGGTTACACTTCGCGCCCTCGATCCGCTCGGGGGATCGGGGCTTGTGAAAACAAGTGCTTAAGAGCGAAAAGCCCCCCCGAGGGGCTTTTTGTTGTCCATCGATGGGCCCTCGGGCCCATTTTTTTTCTTCGGCGGTCCGATGCGCGACGAGCTGATCCGCCTGCTGCAGCCGACCGTCGAGGCGCTCGGCTACGAGCTGGTCGAGATCGAGTATGCGCACGCGGGCGATGGTGGGCTGGTGCGGGTGTACATCGACACGCCGGACGGAGTCGGGCTCGAGGACTGCGAGAGAGTCAGTCACGCGGTGAGCGATGCGCTCGATGCGCAGGATCCGATCCCGGGACATTACCGGCTCGAGGTGTCTTCGCCGGGGCTGGATCGGGTACTGCGAACCCCCGAGCACTTTGCGCGGTTCGTGGGTAGCAGGGTCAAGGTGCAGCTCGCGCTGCCCATCGAGGGACGTCGGCGATTTACCGGGGCGTTGCTCGCGGCTGGCGACGAGGGCGTGACCCTCGAGGTGGATGGTTCACGGGTGCTGCTGGCCTACCAGCAGATCCAGAAGGCGCGGCTGGTGCCGACGCTGTGAGTTGCAGAGGTTTGTGACGATGAACAAGGAAATTCTGATGGTTGTCGATGCCGTCTCCAACGAGAAGGGTGTCGACAAGGAAATCATTTTCGAGGCGCTCGAAGCGGCTCTGGCGTCGGCTACTCGCAAGAAACACGGCGAGGATATGGATGCGCGCGTCGCGATCGACCGCAAGACCGGCGACTACGACACCTTCCGTCGCTGGAAAGTCTTCGCCGACGATTCCACCGAGCTGGAGTTTCCCGAGCGCGAGCTGCGGCTCGAGGACGCGGTCGACATCAGGACCGACGCGCAGCCGGGCGAATTCGTCGAGGTTCCGATGGAGTCGGTCGCCTTCGGCCGCATCGCCGCGCAGACCGCGAAGCAGGTCATCGTGCAGAAAGTGCGCGAGGCCGAGCGCGCCCAGGTGGTCGAGGAGTACAAGGACCGTGTCGGCACGCTGGTGAGCGGTATCGTCAAGCGCGTCGATCGCAACGGAGTGTTCGTGGACCTCGGCGGCAATGCCGAGGGCTTCATTCCCCGCGACGAGCTGATTCCCCGCGAGCCGGTGCGCTCGCAGGATCGCATCAAGGCCTTCCTGCGCGACGTGCGCTCCGAGCCGCGGGGCCCGCAGCTGTTCCTGACCCGCACCGCGCCCGAATTCCTGATCGAGCTCTTCAAGCTCGAGGTTCCCGAGGTCGGCCAGGGGCTCATCCAGATCCTGGGAGCTGCCCGCGACCCGGGCGTGCGCGCCAAGATTGCGGTGAAGACCAACGATCCGCGGATCGATCCGGTCGGCGCCTGCGTCGGCATGCGCGGTTCACGAGTACAGGCGGTGTCGAATGAAATTGCCGGAGAACGCGTCGACATCATCCCCTGGGATGAGAATGCGGCGCAGTTCGTTATCAACGCCATGTCACCGGCCGAGGTCCAGTCGATCGTCGTGGATGAGGACTCGCACAGCATGGACATTGCGGTGGCCGAGGACCGGCTCTCGCAGGCCATCGGTCGCGGTGGTCAGAACATCCGCCTTGCCAGCGAGCTCACCGGCTGGGAACTCAACGTGATGACCGAGACTGCAGCGGAGGCCAAGAGCGAGTCCGAAACGCGCGAGCTCAAGGAAACCTTCATGAAGCAGCTCGATGTAGGCGAAGACGTCGCCACGATCCTGGTGCAGGAAGGCTTCTCGACCATCGAAGAGGTCGCGTACGTGCCGGCGAGCGAGCTCACCGCGATCGAAGAATTCGACGAGGACATCGTCAAGGAGCTTCGCAGTCGCGCGCGCGACGTGTTGCTTACACAGGCGATCGCGAGCGAGGAGACACTCGAATCCGCGCTGCCGTCCGACGACCTGCTGACGCTCGATGGCATGGACCCGGACCTGGCGCTCACGCTGGCGCGAGGCGGAGTGCGCACGCGCGAGGAGCTCGCCGAGCAGTCGGTGGATGAATTGACCGAAGCCGGCAAGATCGACGCCGAGCGTGCTGCCAAATTGATCATGACCGCGCGGGCCCCTTGGTTCGAAGCGGCCAACCAGAGCTGACCGCTCCAGGGTAAGTCCATGGCCGATGTGACGGTTGCGCAATTCGCCGAAGTTCTGAAAGTGCCGGTCGAGCGGCTGCTGGCTCAGCTCGACCAGGCAGGCATCGCCGTCGAAGGCGCCGATGCGACCATCAGCGACGAAGCCAAGATGGAGTTGCTGACGCACCTGCGGCGTAGCCACGGTCACGGCGCGGAATCCGGCGCTTCGCCGCGCAAGATCACTCTCAAGCGCAAGTCGCAGAGCGAGCTCAAGCTCGCCAGCGTGCAAGGCCGTGCACGAACGGTCAGCGTCGAAGTTCGACGCCAGCGCACTTACATCAAGCGCGACGTGCTCGAGGAAAAGGCCCGCCAGCAACAGGAAGAGCTGGATCGCAAACGCGAGGTCGAGGAGCAGGCGAAGCGGCTCGAGAGCGAGCGCGCCGAACAGGAGCGCCGGGAGCGCGAACGCCTGGAGGCCGAAAGCAAGCGGCGTCTCACCGAAGAAGAGATGCGCAAGGCGGCAGAAGAAGACGCGAAGCGCCTGGCGGAGACACGCGCTCGCGAAGAGGCGGAGAATCTGCGGCGCACTCAGGAAGCCGCACAGCGCGCCCTGCAGCAGCGCGACGACAGTCATACCCGCTACGGTCGTGTCGAACTGCACGTCACGACCGATGTGAGCGCGCGCTACAAGAAGAAGAAAAGAATGAAGTCGCGCAGCACCGCTGTGTCGACCGAGGCAAAGCACGCTTTCGAGATGCCCACTGCGCCGATGAAGCGCGAGGTCGCCATCGGCGAGACCATCACCGTGGCCGAGCTGGCGCAGAAGATGGCGGTGAAGGCCAACGAAGTCATCAAGGTCATGATGAACATGGGCGTGATGGCCACCATCAATCAGCCCATCGACCAGGACACCGCGGTACTGGTGATCGAGGAAATGGGCCATGCGGCCAGGGTCATCCAGGAAAACGCCATCGAAGCGGACCTGCAGGTCGCCGAAGAAGAAGGTGCCGTAGGGGAGCCGCGTCCCCCGGTCGTGACCGTCATGGGTCACGTCGACCACGGCAAGACCTCATTGCTCGACTATATCCGTCGCACCAAGGTCGCCGCGGGAGAGGCGGGTGGAATCACGCAACACATCGGCGCCTATCACGTCGAGACGCCGAAGGGTGTCGTGACATTCCTGGACACGCCGGGTCATGCCGCCTTCACGGCGATGCGGGCGCGTGGCGCACAGGTCACCGACATCGTGGTGTTGGTGGTCGCCGCAGACGACGGCGTAATGCCGCAAACGATCGAGGCGATCCAGCATGCACGTGCCGCCGAGGTTCCAATCGTGGTGGCCGTCAACAAGATCGACAAGGGCGATGCGGATCGCGAACGCGTGAAATCCGACCTCGCCAAGCATGGTGTGATCCCCGAGGAGTGGGGCGGCGAAAACCTGTTCGTCTACGTGTCCGCCAAGACCGGGGAGGGAATCGACCAGTTGCTCGAAACCCTGGTCCTGCAGGCCGACGTGCTGGAGCTGAAAGCCCCGCACGAGGGTCCCGCGGCCGGTGTCGTGCTCGAGTCGACGTTGGAGAAGGGACGCGGTCCGGTCGCAACGATCCTGGTGAAACGCGGGAGCCTCAAGCTCGGCGACTACATCCTGGCGGGGCATGAGTTTGGGCGGGTGCGTGCGATGTTCGACGAGGCTGGCAACGCCATAGAGACCGCGGGCCCCTCCATGCCCGTGGTGGTGCTCGGCCTTTCGGGCACGCCGAATGCGGGCGATGAGGTTCTCGCCGTGGAGAGCGAACGCAAGGCACGCGAAGTCGCCTCGTATCGCCAGGGCAAGTTCCGCGACACCAAGCTCGCACGCCAGGGACCGGCGAAGCTGGAGGATGCGTTCTCGCAGATCGGTGACAGCCGCGCAGGCATGGTCGCTCTGCTGATCAAGGCGGACGTTCAGGGCAGTGCTGAAGCACTGCGCGATGCACTCAACAATCTTTCCACCGAGGAAGTGTCCGTAAAGGTGATTTATAGCGGCGTGGGTGGACTCACGGAGTCGGATGTCACGCTGGCTGCGGCGTCGAAGGCACGGATCATCGCCTTCAACGTACGTGCGGACGCAGCCGCGCGCGATGCCATCAAGGAAGGCAGTGTCGATGTGCGCTACTACAGCATCATCTACGAAGCCATCGACGACGTCCGGCAGATCATGACGGGTATGCTGGCTCCGGAGGTCAAAGAGCAGATCGTTGGGCTGGCGGAAGTGCGCGAAGTTTTCCGCTCGAGCAAGTTCGGAACGGTGGCTGGCTGCATGGTGATTGACGGTTTCGTCCGTCGTAACAACCCGATCCGCGTATTGCGCGACAACGTCGTGATCTTCGAGGGGGCGCTCGAGTCTCTGCGGCGCTTCAAGGACGACGTCAACGAAGTGCGCGCCGGAACTGAATGCGGAATCGGCGTCAAGAATTACACCGACGTGCGCGTCGGTGACCAGATCGAATGCTTCGCGCGCGTCGAGGTCACACGCACGCTGCAGTAGGGTCCGGGGGAGAGGCGACTACATGCCGCGCGATCCACATCGCAGCCGGCGCATCGAGGGCGAGCTGCAGCGCGTCGTGAGTGAGCTGCTGCGACGCGAGGTCCGCGACCCGCGCGTCGGCAGCATCACCATCACTGACGTACGCGTCGCGCCCGACTTCAAGAGCGCCAAGATCTTCTACGCACTGTTCGACGAGCAGCGCGATGCTGCCAAGGTACAGGCTGGGCTCGAACGCGTGGCCGGATTCCTGCGGGGCCCGGTGGGGCGCTCGCTCAAGTTGCGGGTTGCGCCCGAGCTTCTGTTCCGCCCGGACGAACAGCTCGCGGCCGGCCTGCGCCTCAACTCCCTGATCGCTTCCGCCGTGGCGGAGGATGAGCGCCGGCACGCGGAGGACGATTCCGCCGTTTCAGCCGACACGCCACCGGCGCCGAAAGACTGAGCGCTCCCTTGCCCGCCGGGCAGCTACATTGACGGCATCGTGCTGCTCGACAAGCCGGTCGGGATGAGCTCGAACGCGGCTTTGCAGGAGGTCAAACGCGCATTCCGCGCTCGCAAGGCGGGACATGGCGGAAGCCTCGATCCTCTGGCGAGCGGGATGTTGCCGATCTGTCTCGGTGAGGCCACGAAGCTTGCAGGCCCGATGCTGGCGGGACGTAAGTGTTATCAATTTCAGCTGCATCTCGGTGTTCAGACGGCGACCGGCGATCTCGAAGGCGAGATTGTCGGGAAGCAGCCAGTCCCACAATCTGACGCGTGAGGCGTTGCAGAGCGCATTGACTGCATTCATCGGCCGGCGCGAGCAGGTTCCCCCGATGCATTCGGCACTCCGCCACCAGGGCGCGCGGCTGTACGAGTTGGCCCGGCGCGGCATCGAGGTGGAGCGCCCGCCGCGTGACATCGAAATCGATTCCTTCGAACTGCTGGGATTGGACGAGAGCCGCCTCACGTTGCAAGTGACCTGCTCGAAGGGCACCTACATTCGAACGCTCGGCCAGGACCTGGCGACGGCGCTCGGTACTTGCGGCTACATCGATCGCCTGAGGCGTCTGTGGGTCGAGCCCTTCGATGCCGAGGCGATGGTCACGATCGAAGGGCTGCAGGCGAACGCCGCGCATCCTGCCGGACTCGAGCGCTGGTTGTTACCACTGGATCGGGGCATCGAGAGCTGGCCGCGCGTGGACCTCGATGCCGACGCCGACGAGGCGCATGCTGGATGGACAGGTCCTCGAGCTGCACGCGGCTCCGCGGGGCGAAGCAAACGTCAGGCTCTACGGGCCCGCGGGACAATTTCTGGGCATCGCACAGCGGGACGAGCAAGGACGGCTGGCGCCGCGGCGCCTGATCGCAAACCCGCGCGATCGGGATCTGTACGCCCAGCGTCTCGCTTCTAGCCGTCGACGGCTCAACTTGTGGCACTTCAGGGCAGCGGGTAGAATGCGCGGCCTCATAAAAGGACCACGGAAAAAGTGTTGAGGAATCAAGGCCAATGTCACTGAACAGCCAGCAGAAAAGCGGCATCGTCGCGCAGCACCGGCGCAGCGCGAAGGACACCGGATCGCCCGAAGTTCAAATCGCTCTCCTTTCACAACGCATCAACGGGCTGAGCGATCATTTCACCACCCACAAGCGTGACCACGCCTCGCGTCGCGGATTGCTCAAGATGGTCAACCAGCGGCGCAAGCTCCTCGACTATCTCAAGGACAGCGCGCCCGAGAAGTATCAGGCCGTCGTAGAACGCCTCGGTCTGCGGCGCTGAGGTCGGCGCGCCCTTCGTGGCGCCCGCGAATGGATATCCGCACCCACTTAATCTCCTAAGGCAGGCAGCGTGAGCGCAGCGATCAAGAAGACTTTTGCATTTGGCGAACATAACGTCACCATCGAAACCGGCGAAGTAGCCCGACAAGCGGACGCATCAGCCCTTGTCAGCGTGGCGGACACCGTGGTCCTCGTGACCGCGGTGGGACAGAAGACCGCGGTGGAGGGCCGTGATTTCTTTCCTCTCACCGTCAACTACCAGGAAAAGACTTACGCCGCCGGGCGCATTCCCGGTGGTTTCTTCAAGCGTGAAGGACGGCCCTCGGAGAAGGAAACACTCACTTCGCGGTTGATCGATCGCCCGATACGACCGCTCTTTCCGGACGGCTTCAACAATGAAGTGCAGGTCGTCGCGACCGTCCTGTCACTGAATCCGGATGTCGATTCGGATATTCCCGCGTTGCTCGGCGCCTCGGCGGCACTCGCACTGAGTGGCATGCCGTTCCAGGGCCCTATCGGCGCTGCAAAGGTCGGCTACAAGGACGGCAAGTACCTCTTGAACCCGACCCGCACACAGCTGCAGGAATCGCAGCTCGACCTCGTGGTCGCGGGCACTGCCGAAGCGGTGCTGATGGTGGAATCAGCGGCCAAGGGCCTCTCGGAAGAGGTGATGCTCGGCGCGGTCGTGTTCGGTCACGAGCAGATGCAGGCGGCAATCCGCGCCATCAACGAGCTGGTGCGCGAGGCGGGCAAGCCGAAATGGAACTGGCAGCCTGCGCCAGCCCATACCGAATTGCAGAGCGCGGTGGCTTCGCACGCCGAGGCCGCCTTGTCGCAGGCCTACCAGATCACCGAGAAGCAGCAACGCTACGGGCGCGTCGGGGAGATCAAGGCGGCCGCAGTCGCGGCGCTTGCCGCTGGTGAGAACGCGAAGTGGAAGGCCGATGCCATCAACGACGAGCTGTTCCGCCTGGAAAGCCGCATCGTTCGCAATCGCATTCTCGAGGGCAAGCCGCGCATCGACGGTCGCGACAGCCGCACGGTCAGGCCCATCACGATCAAGACCGGAGTGCTGCCGCGTACCCACGGGTCAGCGCTCTTTACGCGCGGCGAGACGCAGGCACTCGTCGTAACGACTCTCGGCGTCGGACGCGACGCGCAGATCATCGATGCGCTGGAGGGCGAACGCAAAGAGCCCTTCATGCTCCATTACAACTTCCCGCCGTTCTCGGTGGGTGAGACCGGGATGATGACCGGACCGAAGCGCCGTGAGATCGGCCACGGGAATCTCGCGCGTCGCGGCGTCCAGGCAATGATGCCGGATATGACCACTTTCCCGTATGTCATCCGCGTCGTGTCGGAAATTCTCGAGTCCAACGGCTCGAGCTCGATGGCGAGCGTGTGCGGATCGAGTCTCGCGCTCATGGACGCAGGCGTGCCGATCAAGGCAGCCGTGGCGGGTGTTGCGATGGGCCTCGTCAAGGAGGGCGATCGCTTCCAGGTGCTGACCGACATCCTCGGCGACGAGGACCACCTGGGTGACATGGACTTCAAGGTGGCGGGCACGAAGGACGGTGTCACGGCGCTGCAGATGGACATCAAGATCAACGGCATCACGCGCGAGATCATGCAGGTGGCCCTCGGACAGGCCCGGGAGGCGCGGCTGCACATTCTCGACAAGATGAATGCGGTGCTCAGTGCACCGCGCGCCAACATGTCCGAGTGGGCGCCCACCATCATCACGATGAAGATCGACCCGGAGAAGATCCGCGAGGTCATCGGCAAGGGTGGCGCCGTGATTCGCGGCATCACCGAAGAGACCGGCACGACCATCGACATCGAGAACGATGGCACTGTGCGCATTGCATCGGTCGACGGCAGCTCGGGACGCGAAGCGCAGAGACGCATCGCCTTGATCACCGCCGACGTGGAAGTGGGCCAGATCTACGAGGGCAAAGTTGCGCGACTGATGGACTTTGGCGCTTTCGTGACCATCCTCCCCGGCAAGGACGGCTTGGTGCACATCTCGCAGATCTCCGACGAACGCGTCGAGCGCGTCAGCGACAAGCTCAAGGAAGGCGATGTGATCAAGGTGAAGGTGCTCGAGGTGGATCGGCAGGGCCGCATCCGCCTGAGCATGCGCAACGTCGGCTGAGGGCGATGCGTCTGGCTCGGGGCCTTCATCCCCGAGCCCGTTCGGATTTGATCGAGTTCAACGACACGAGACCGCTCAGCGCGAACGACGAGGGTCGTTATCCTGCGGTGTATCGTTCGTGTCGGGCTGGGAGATGAAGGCCCCAAGCCAGACACATCGCTACGCGGCGGGTGGCTGCTTGTGCTCGGGGCCGTCCGCCTCGTCAACTTCGGCGCGCGCGCGGCCGGTGGCGCTCATCAGCGCTTTGAAGATGTCTTCCTGCACGGATCGCCAGCGTGCGTAATTCTTTTGCGCGAGATTGGCAACGGTCTCAACCGGATCCACGCCGACCATGCTCTTCACGCGATCACGCACCTGCTGCTGCTGGCTCATGAAGAGCTTGAGGCTCTGCTCGAGGTAGCTGCCAACGAATCCCTGCATGGCCCCGCCATAGGAACGGATCACCTGTGACAGGAAATCCTGGCTCATCAGCGGCTCGCCCTGGTGTTCCTGTTCCGAGATCACCTGCAGCAGGATGCTGCGCGTGATGTCCTCCTGGCTCTTCTTGTCGATCACCACGAAGTCGATCTTGTCGAGCACCAGGCGGCGGATATCGGCCAGCGTGATGTAGCGACTCTCTACGGTGTCGTATAGACGACGATTCGGATATTTCTTGATGACTCGCGGTTCGCTCATCTCAAGGTACTCCCGGGCGAGAGTCCGGGCGGCACACCGTTGATCGGCATTTGACCGCCCGGGCAGGCGGCGCACGTTTTAGGTGCCTACGATAATCCATCCACGCCGCGGACCCAAATCTGCCACTAGATCGCGTCCAGTCGAATTTCGCGCACCTCGCGCAGTGGCGTGGGATTCCATGCCCGGATCGCCCAGGACCACAGTTCGCGCGTCGAGGCGCGGACCAGTTCAGGAGGCGGCTGCTGTGCAGCCAGCGCAGCACCCGATGCAACGCGGCGGACGGTTGACCCGTTGCGGCCGCAACCGCTCGTTGTGACTTCGCAGAGCTTGCGTCCGTCCGATTCGGTGAGCAGCGGCAGGTGCATGTAGCCTGGCCGCGGCAGTTGCAGCGCCTGCTGCAGCAGAATCTGGCGCGGCGTATTGCTCAGGAGATCCGAGCCCCGAACCACCTCGCTGATGCATTGCTCGGCGTCGTCGACGACGACGGCGAGCTGATAGGCGAACAATCCGTCGCGGCGCCGGATGATGAAATCGCCGAGGCTCTGTCCGACGTTCTGCGTCAATTGGCCCTGCAACTCGTCCCTGAATTCGAGCGCGGCACGTGCGGCTGGAAAGCGCACGGCAAGCGCTCGCTCGGGATA
>CAVPJQ010000002.1:0-49717 GCA_963705495.1 uncultured Gammaproteobacteria bacterium
GTCGAAATAGTCTTCGCGTGCATCGGACGGGAGCATCGCAAGCACGCCTGGAAAGCGCGCGATCACCTTCAGAAGTCCACGCATCCCGTTGTGCACATCAAGCAGTGCGAGCTGGCGCAGAGTCTTGGAGCGCGCGACCAGCAGCTCGGTGATGGAATGCGAGCCGCCGTTCGGCGTGCCCAGCATCACGAAGCGTGCACCGGGGATCGCGAGCATCTGCGCCCATACATCCGGGTGCCGCGCGATCATGGTGCGTGCGACGAGTCCGCCCATCGAGTGCGCCAGGATTCGAATCGGCTGGCGCTGTCCGCGCGCGGCGGGAAGCTCTTGTTTGATTCGTGCCGCCAATCGATCCGCTTCGGTACGCGGGTCAAGACGCCAGTCATACGCGAACGGGATGACGCGATGGCTCGCTGCCAGGAACTGCAGCAAGCCGCCGTAAAAGCGTGCGAATGGCTGCAGCGGCTGCACATTCTTTGCACCGATCGCGAGCTTCTCCATGCCGCCCAGGAGCAGATCGCCGATGTCGAACCAGATCCGGTCCTGCTTCACTCCCAGCTCACTGCCCATGATGCCGGGCAACATGAACACTGTCGGGCGTGGAGTGGCATCGCGCGCCTCGATCGCGCGCGCTATGTCGACGACCTGGGGCTCGAACTCCTCGAAACCGGCGCTCTCGTCGCGCGCCAGCGCCGCGACCATGCGCGCCGCGCTGTCCGAATTGCGAAAATAGTTGAAGTGATTGACAGCTGGCCCTTCGAAGAAACTCCCTTTGGCCGGCTCAGTGCGCTTGGCGCCGCCATACATCGATGCTGTGTTCACCACCAGATCGTGTGCGCCACTGTAGAAGCGATCGGTCACCCACACGAGGAGCTTTGCCCACCATGCATCCGGATCGAGATCGCCGGCGATCACGTACAGCTCGCCTGCTACGACTGCCGTGGGCCAATTCACGAGCTTGATGAATGGCGACTCGGGCATCATCGCCTCGACACCCGGCAAGGTCTTTGGGTCCGTCCGCTCCTTGATCACGGCTGCGATGAAATCTCCGATGTCGCCCGCGACCTCGGCAATCGGTGATTGCGGCAGCGCTTTGCTCGCCACACTGCCGATGAGCGAAAACCAGCGATCGAGCCGATCGGACGCCAGGGTTGTACCGAGCGCGGGACAAGCGACGCGGGCGAACCGTGCAATGCGCAATGAGCGCCGTTTCAGGACCTGGTTGAGTTGTCCGAGGAGCCGGTTTTGCGACGCGAGCAACCCGAGCTCGTCCGCACTGAATGGATCCGCCGGCCGCCACTGCTGATTCCCACCTACCTTGCTGCCGGTGCGCGACTGCGACCGGCACAGTAGTTCGCCGACCAGGCCGCCACGGGAATGCGAGACGAGATGAACCGTTGCGCCGACCGGCAGCGCATTGGCGAGATCCAGCGCATTCTGCAGCGGACTTACCGCAAGCGTCGCGTGCTCAAAACCAAGGACACGATCAGCGTAGGTGCTCTGGAGCTGCGCGAGTTCGCGCTCGCGCTCGGGCGACCAGAGCTCGCCAAAGCTGCCCCAGGTGCTCGACAGTGTGCCGTGAAGAAGGACCAGGTATGGCCGCTCGTCAGCCGCCTTAGCGGGCAGTGAACACGGCACCAGCTGGAACCGGCCCGTATCGAGCGTGCAGCGGTACACCCCGAATCCCGGCCGCCGCATTCCCTTGCGCTTCTCGACGCTCGCTGCGAGCGCCAGTGCGGTGCGCGCATGCGCGTCCACGCCAAGAACCTTGAGCGACTTCAGCACCCATCCGATCGCGCCACGGCTCGAAGTACCAGCCGGACTGACGGCGAGGTTCGTCGGAACTTCCAGATCGACGGCGCCGGCATCACGTGCCGTGGCGCCCCCGAAGCGAGCACGGTACTCATCACCTCGAAGCCAGACACGCGTGCCATCGGCGAACTCGATCTCGAGCACATCGTCGGAGGCGACATCGACACTGTGCTCCGGCGCGATTCCGCGACTGGCGGGCCGAAACTCGGCTTTGACCCTGACATCGACCAGCGGTCTTTCACCTGCGGGCGTTGCGCGCTGGAGCACGGATTCCTGAGCGACATCGGCAAGGGGACCGCGCAGGGTCAAGGGCGACGCAGCAGCGGATTTCGCGACACGCGCGGATGGACGTCTGCGCGCGCCTTTTGAGCGAAGGCCTTGGGGCTTGCGAGATTTCGGCACGGGAACTCCTGCGGGCGCTAAAGATTAAGGAGTCGACGTTCTCAATCCAGTGAAGCGAGGAACGGCCGGTCGAACGCAGACCGCCGAGCCTCCAGCTGCGGCACCTGATCGAAGTCCCCGGCCTTGAGTCGCTTGAACGTCGCCGTGTGCAGCTCCCGATTGGTCAGCATGCCGCGCGCTGCCTGAACTGCCGC
Source organism: uncultured Gammaproteobacteria bacterium (assembly GCA_963705495.1). Classification (GTDB taxonomy): domain Bacteria; phylum Pseudomonadota; class Gammaproteobacteria; order Steroidobacterales; family Steroidobacteraceae; genus DATBVX01. The sequence goes on from CAVPJQ010000002.1 coordinate 2,409, forward strand.
CACCAGTGAATAGGTGAGCGCGCCGTTGTACGTGCGACCGATGTAGGCATCCGCTGATGTCTGCGTGGCGCGGCAGCCCGTGATCAGGATCTCGCCGATTTCAGCTGCGACGACGTCATTGCGCTTGCGAGTCGTGCGCGACCTTACGTCGCGAAGCTTGCCGCGCAAAGCGCGACGCGACTCCTCAGCCATCAGATCCCACGGATTGGGGAGGTAACGCGGGATGACGGGCGCATCGGGCGGCAGGATCGCGCGCGTGTTAGTGCCCGAATGGCAGCAGTCCATGACCACCGTGAGATTGACGCGCGACTTCAAGCTTGTTGAACGCCGTGCGCAGCCAGTCGTCGGTGAGCGGATCCTTCCAGTCGAGATCGCTGGGACAGAGGATCTCGTCGCGATGATCGGCCTCATCGCCGTTCTTGTCCGGGACGTTAGAACCGTGCCCTGAATAGTGCAGGTAGAGCACATCGCCCTTCCTGCCGCTACTCACCAGCGCCTTGATCCCGGACTGCATCGCTTTCTTGGTGGCACGCAGATCGGTCAACATCTTGATGTCGCTGCTGCGGAAGTCGCAGTACTGCATCAGGGCGGCGCGGATGTTCTTTACGTCATTGACGCAGCCCCGGAGATCCGCCCCAGGGACGAGATATCGATTGATGCCGATGAGAAGCGCACGTCGAGCCATGCCTGACCTCCCTGAGCAGCGACTACGCGTTGAGGACTTCCTTCAACATGAGCGCGGCGCCACATTGCCGGCTGACCGCGTTTGGATCGAACTTCCCGTCCTGCGTGAACTTACCTTGAGAGTAAAGATTGGAGAAACTCCACAGATAAGGTGTCGGTACCCCATGCTGGCGATAGCCGAAGCCGTTGTAGCCCTCCAATAGATAGAGAAGATGAGCCACGGACCAGTCGGTGACCTCGTTGAGCTTGCGCAGCTGCAGGGCATCGACCGCGCTCTGCAGCCAAGTGAATGGCGGCTCCGTTCCGGCCGGCCGACCCTTCGGCACATGCGAGGTCCGCGCGGTCAGCGGGTCGCCATTGTGCAAGTGGCAGGAAAAGTTGAAACCGCATTCCATCGCATGGATCACGCCGACAAATCCCCACGGCACACCTAGCGCGGATTGCACCAGCTCGTAGTTCTGTTGCCCCGCGCGCAATCTGCGCACGTAGTAGCCGACCGTGGCGCGGGATTCGGGACGCGCGCTGCATTTCGAGTAGCAGCGTTCGTATTCTGCGCGCAGGTCCGCAAACTTCGTGCTGACGATCGGGTGTCTGAGAGCCTCGACGCCGCGCGAGCTGGTACGCCGCGCGGGCGGGCGCTTCGGCGCGCCAGCGCGCGGCCGGGACATGGCAGCCGTCGGCAGAGCCAGCTGTGCGTGCAGCCTCCCGGAGAGGCGGTCGAGCCGCGCGAGGTGACGTTCCAGCGCACAGAGATAGCCATCGAACGGGCCGAAGCGTGCGGCGCCCACCACTCTCTCGAGCTCATCCCGAGCAGCGGCCAGAGACTGCAGGGTGACCAGCAGATCCGTCTGCTTCAGCCGCAGCTGCTCGTCGCTCAGCACGATGAGCGCGGCAGCGACGGCCCTCTTTTCCCGCAGATCGCCGCTGGAGACCAGACGTCGCTCCAGCGTCTCGATGGACGCCGCGACCTCCCGTTGCAGACCCTCCCTGAAGCTCATGCGCTTTGTACCAGTGTGCGTTCCTTGCGGTCGTTAACCGGGACGGCTCAGGCGACCTTGTAGCTCACGGTCACCTCGGCGAAGTCTCGTTTGCCGACCTGAACGATGTATGTACCCTCACCAATCACTCTGTCGCGATCGCTGAGTTTCTCGCCCCCCATGCGCACCGCGCCCTGATCAATCAGCCGGTACGCCGAGGTCGTGCTCTGGGCGAGTCCAGCTTCCTTGAGGAGATTCGCAATCTTGATCTTCGTCGGTCCCACTTCGATCGTAACTTTGCGCATGTCCGCGGGCAGCTGCCCCTTCTGAAAGCGGGCGACGAATTCGGCGTGCGCGGCTTCGGCCGCGCGCCGGTCATGAAATCTCGCCACGATCTCTTTCGCCAGCTCGAATTTCACGTCGCGCGGGTTGCGACCTTCGGAGACCTGGCGACGCAGCTCGGCAATCTCTGCACTGGAACGAAAGCTCAGCAGCTCGTAGTAGCGCCACATGAGCACATCGGAAATCGACATCAGCTTGCCGAACATATCGTTCGGGTGCTCATCGATGCCCACGTAGTTGTCCAGGGATTTCGACATCTTCTGCACGCCGTCCAGTCCCTCGAGCAGTGGCATCGTCAGCACCACCTGGGGCTCCTGGCCATACGCTTCCTGCAGCTGCCGACCGACCAGCAGATTGAACTTCTGATCCGTGCCGCCGAGCTCGACATCGGCCTTGAGTGCTACCGAGTCGTAACCCTGCACCAGTGGGTACAGAAACTCATGGACCGCGATGGGTTGCCCGGCACGATAACGTTTCGCGAAATCATCGCGTTCCAGCATGCGCGCGACTGTGTGCTTCGCGGCGATTTCGACCAGCCCGGCCGCGCTCATGGCATTCATCCAGCGCGAATTGAAATCGATGCGGGTCTTCTCGCGATCGAGGATCTTGAAGATTTGCCGCTCATACGTGCGCGCATTGTCCTTCACTTCCTCGGGCGACAGTCGTGGACGGGTAGCGTTGCGCCCGCTTGGATCGCCTATGAGACTTGTGAAGTCGCCGATCAGGAAAATCACCTCGTGACCGAAGTCCTGGAATTGACGCAGCTTGTTAATGAGCACGGTGTGCCCGAGATGCAGGTCGGGCGCCGTGGGGTCGAAGCCTGCTTTGACGCGCAGCGGCAGGCCGCGCGCGAGCTTTTTCTTCAGGTCCTCTTCGAGCAGGATCTCCTGCGCACCGCGGCGAAATTCGCTGAGCTGTTCGTCGACAGAACGCATGCGGGCTCCTGCGCTTTTGGACTCGGCACTCTAGAGTCACGCGTTGCGCTGCGCAATTCAGACTTGGCTCTCAGCGCTGAGCCCGCCGAACGCGAAGTGCTCCACAGGATCAACATCGCGATGGTCTCAGGCGGCAAGAAACGGTTGACCGCACGCACTGCGGCAGATAGTTTAAGCGCCTGTTTTGGTTGGCTTTTGATTCGTGAACTCATCCACTACCCCGCTGCGCGTCGATTACCGCGATCGCGATGCACCGCCGAAGCCGCGCTGGCTGCGGGTAATCGCTGGTCTTGCTTCGCTGGCTCTTGCAGGGCTCGCCGTGCATTCGCTGAGCGGCTTCGTCTCGGGCGCGCCCTATGTCGCGCCCGACCCTGCCAGCACGAACCCGGTCGTGCCGCCGAGCGCGACGAGCGCCCCCGGCTCTCTGCCCGTAAACGACATGACGGCCAAACCGGTCACCGCTGCATTTCCTTTCGACACCGTCGACGTGGTGGTCGGGCGCAACGATACGCTGGATCGGATTTTCCGCCGTCTCGATCTCAGCCGGACGGATCTCGCCAGCATCCGGTTGCTGCCCGGCATCCGCGAAGGGCTCGACCTGTTGCGACCCGGTGATCAGATCACTGTGACTCACGCCAATGGCGACCTGCAGGCGCTGACTCGCCAGATCAGCCTCACGCAGACGCTTTCGGTGCAGCGCCAGGCCGACGGCTTTCAGGCTGAGATCATCGAGAACCCGATCGAATCGGGCCTGGTGGCGAAGCGCGGCCGCATCGTCACCTCGTTGTTCGAAGCCGCGGCCGCCGCGGGTATTTCTGATCAGACCGCACTCGCGCTAGCGAACATCTTCGGCTGGGACATCGACTTCGTTCTCGATATCCGCCAGGGCGACGAATTCAGCGTGATCTACCAGCAGGTCTGGCAGGACGGCACTCTGGTCGGTGATGGCCCGATCGTCGCGGCGCAGTTCGTCAACGACGGGCGCACGTTCCGCGCCGTGCGCTACCAGCTTCCCGACGGCAGCACGGACTATTTCGCGCCCGACGGCCGCAGCATGCACAAGGCTTTCCTGCGTGCGCCCGTGGATTTCACGCGCATCAGCTCGCGCTTCAACTCGCGCCGCGCGCATCCAATCCTCAACACGATCCGCGCTCACAAGGGTGTCGACTACGCGGCGCCGACTGGAACACCGGTGCGCGCCGCCGGCGATGGCCGCGTGCAGATGCGAGGCCGTTCCGGCGGCTACGGAAACGCAATCGTGCTCGAGCATGGCGGAGGCGTTACCACGCTCTATGGCCACCTGTCGCGCTTTGCCAAGGGCGTCGGTCAGGGCGCACGCGTACGCCAGGGCCAGGTGATCGGTTATGTCGGCAGTACCGGCCTCGCGACCGGTCCGCACCTGCACTACGAGTACCGCATCAACGGAGCCCATCGCAATCCGCAAACCGTCAAGTTGGCGGACGCAAAGCCGATTGCCGCTGAGCTGCGCGCCGACTTCATGATGCGCACGGCACCCGATCTCGCGCAGCTCGACCAGCTGGCGAGCGGCGCGCTCCTCGCCAACCGCTGATCGCGGCGCTCCAACAATGGCCCTATACGTCGGGCTGATTTCAGGCACGAGTATGGACGCCATCGACGCGGCGTTGGTCGAGATCGATGGCGCGCGTTGCGAGGTCCGACATGCGCGTGCCGTCCCTTATCCGCCGGCACTTCGTGAGCGACTCTTCCACCTGATCGCGCATCCCACCGGTGTCAGCCTCGACGAAGTCGGGGCGCTCGACAGCGCCGTTGGCGAAGCGTTTGCGAACGCTGCGCTGCAGTTGTTGCGCGAGGCCAATGTGCCCGGAGCGCAAATCAGTGCGATCGGAAGCCATGGCCAGACGTTGCGGCATCAGCCCAGTGGCGCACATCCATTCACCTGGCAGATCGGCAATCCGGACATCATCGCCGAGCGCACCGGCATCACCACCGTAGCGGATTTTCGGCGTCGCGACGTCGCAGCGGGTGGTGAAGGAGCGCCACTGGCGCCTGCTCTGCACCAGGCGGTGCTCGGAAGCGCGACGGAGGCGCGCGCGGTGATCAACATTGGCGGCATCAGCAACATCACCTGGCTGCCGCCAGACGCAGCTCCTGTCGGTTTCGATACCGGACCTGGCAACTGCCTCATGGATGGCTGGTCGGAGCGCCATCGCGGCATCGCGTTCGACCGCAACGGCGAATGGGCAGCGAGCGGACAAGTAGACGCAGAGCTGTTGCGATCATTGCTCTCAGAATCGTTCTTCTCCAAGCCACCCCCCAAGAGCACCGGCCGCGAGCTGTTCAATCTCGGATGGCTGGACACGCATCTCGGCGCAATGCGGTCCGTGCCGTCCCCTGTCAATGTGCAAAGCACGCTGTGCGAGCTCACCGCACGCAGCATTGCGACTGCCTGCCAGCAGCTCGGCCACGTGCAGCGTGCCCTCCTGTGTGGCGGCGGCGCCCACAACGGCGAGCTGCGGCGCCGCATCGAGGCACAGTTGTCGGCCACGGTCATCGCGACGACGGCGGCATTCAACCTGGACCCGGACTACGTGGAGGCAGCCGCGTTTGCGTGGCTTGCTTCCCGAACGCTGGCAGGTCTGCCGGGCAATCTCCCTTCAGTAACCGGGGCCCGCCACCGTGTCGTGCTCGGCTCCATCCACCCCGCCGGCACCCACGTCATACATCCGTAATACGGCCTGTGCTGATATTCTTCGCGTTCGCAACCGGCCGTGCCGATGGATGCCCCGTACCTCAAGTCCCCGCAGTTCTATATCAACCGCGAGTTGAGCTTTCTCGAGTTCAATCAGCGCGTGCTGGATCAATGCAAGGACTCTGCGCTCCCGCTCCTGGAGCGCGTGCGCTTTCTCGGCATTTCCTGCAGCAATCTGGATGAATTCTTCGAGATCCGCGTCTCCAGCCTGAAGCAGCGCCTGGAGCTCGGCTCCCTGGAAGCCGGCCCGGATGCCCTGTCCCTGCCGGAACAGCTGACCGCCATTCACGAGCGCGCGACGCGGCTGGTGCAGCAGCAATATGCGCTCCTGAACGACGTGCTGACGCCGGCGATGGAAGCTAATGGCATCCGCTTCACGCACCCGGGAAACTGGACCGCCGAGCAGGCTCGCTGGCTCGAGGATCACTTCGACAAGGAAGTCGAGCCGGTACTGACGCCGCTGGCGCTTGATCCCGCACGCCCGTTCCCGCGCATTCAGAACAAGAGCCTCAACTTCATCGTGCAGGTCAAGGGCAAGGACGCTTTCGGCCGCAACACCACCCTCGCCATCGTGCAGGCGCCGCGTTCACTGCCACGGATCATTCGCGTGCCGAGCGAAGGCGGGCAGCGTGATTTCATTTATCTGTCTGCGATCGTCGAAGCGTTCGTGGCGAAGCTGTTCGCCGGCATGCAGGTGCTCGGTTGCTACCAGTTCCGCGTCACACGCAACAGCGACCTGTTCGTCGACGAGGAAGAGGTGGATGACCTGTTACGCGCCGTGGAGGGCGAGCTGGCCCAACGACGCTACGGGGAAGCAGTGCGCATCGAGGCGGCACACGACTGCCCGCGTGACCTCACCGATTTCCTGCTGAATCACTTCGCGCTCACGCCGGGCGATCTCTACCAGGTCGATGGCCCGGTCAACCTCAACCGGCTGATGGCGATCTACGATCTCGTCGATCGGCCCGACCTCAAGTACCCAGCCTTCACGGCCGGAATCCCCAAGCGCCTGCAGGGCCAGACCGATCTGTTTGCAGTGATGCGCCACAAGGACGTGCTGCTGCAGCATCCCTACCAGAGCTTCACGCCGGTCGCGGACTTCGTGCGACAGGCCGCAGCCGATCCCGAGGTGCTCGCGATCAAGCAGACGCTGTACCGGACCGGAGCGGATTCGCAGATCGTCCATGCACTGGTCGATGCGGCGCAGGCTGGTAAGGACGTCACGGTGATCATCGAGCTGCGCGCGCGCTTCGATGAGGCAGCCAACATCGAGCTCGCGACGCGGCTGCAGGAAGCCGGCGCGCACGTGATGTACGGCGTGGTGGGCTACAAGACGCATGCGAAGCTCATCATGGTGGTCAGACGCGAAAGCGGACACTTGCGTCGCTACTGCCACATCGGCACCGGCAACTATCACATCAAGACTGCGCGCGCCTACACCGATTACGGCCTGTTCACCTGTGACGAAGCGCTGGGTGAGGATCTGCACGAATTGTTTCTGCAGCTCACGAGCCTCACGCAGGTACCGCGACTGCGCAAGCTCGTGCAGTCACCATTTGCGCTGCACACGACGCTCATGGAAAAGATCGCGCGCGAAGCGGAACACGCGCGCGCGGGACGCAAGGCGCGCATCATCGCCAAGATGAATGCCCTGATCGAGCCCGAGATCATTCGCATGCTCTACGAAGCCTCGGGGGCTGGCGTCAGCATCGATCTGATCGTGCGCGGCATCTGCGCGGTGCGACCGGGCATACCCGGCGTATCGGAGAATATCCGCGTGCGTTCGATCATCGGCCGGTTCCTGGAGCATTCGCGGGTCTATTACTTTCTGAACGGCGGAGAAGAAGAGCTTTACTGCTCCAGCGCCGACTGGATGGAACGCAATTTCTTCCGCCGTATCGAAGTCGCTTTCCCGATCCAGCGCCAGAAGCATCGCGAGCGCATCCTGCGCGATCTCGAGCTGTATCTCAGCGATACGGCACAGGCCTGGGAGCTGCACGCGGATGGCACGTACTCGCGTGTGCAGCACGCGCCCGGTGCGGCGCCGGTGAACGCGCAGCAACGCCTGCTCGAAGCCTACGCGGCGCCGGGCCAGATCGGGGTCAGTGCGTAGAGTCGAACACCCGCAGCTTGAAGCCGATTGCCTTCCAATGCTCGACCTCGTTGAGCAGATCCGCGACCGTGAGCGGATGATCCTTCAGCCACCCGCGCGGAAACTCGACGGTGAGAGACTGGCCGCGCGGTAGCACGGTGATGGGGGGGAGTTTCTCGGAGCTGCGCCCCCGATGCATCAGAACGGCGAGTCGCAGCAGCAACACCAGGTAGAGCGCCTTCTTGTCCCACGGCGGAATCAGTTCGTCGTTCTCCGCCATCACGATCTTGCGCCGATGGCCGCCCACCAGGGCCGCCAGCAGCATCTGTTCCTCACGCGCAAATCCCGGCATGTCGGCGTGCTCGAGCAGATAAGCACCGTGCTTCTGGTAATGCGAATGCGAAACGTCGAGGCCGATCTCGTGCAGGGCCGCCGCCCAGTCGAGTGCGAGCTCGGCGAGCGGATCAGTCAGGCCCCAGGGCGTCGCGACCTGGCGCAGAAAGTCGAGCGCGGTCGCTTCGACGCGTTCCGCCTGCGCACCATCGACGTGGTAGCGTTGCTGCATGCCGCGGACGGTGCGGGTACGTGCATCCTCGGCGGTGAAGCGGCCGATCATGTCGTACAGCAATCCCTCGCGCAGCGCGCCATCCGCGACGCGCATCTGCTCGATCTCGAGCGCTTCGAACAGCTCCGCGAGAATTGCCAGTCCGCCGGGAAATACGGGCGCGCGCTCTGCGGTCACTTCCGGCAAGCGAATCTCGCTGATGTGACCAGCGTCGATGGTCTCGTGGATCAACCGTTCCAGTCCGTCGGCCGTGATCGCGACGGCCGCAGGATTGAAATGCCGGATGCTATCGGCGATGACGCGGATCGTGCCGGAGCTGCCCACCGCGTGTTCCCAGCCCTGGGAGCGGAACGCCGCCTGCACCGGCTCGAGCTCGAGCCGCGCCGCCATGCGTGCGCGCCGCAGGCGCTTCTCCGAAATCTTGCCGTCGCCAAAGTGCGCGAGGCTCAGGCCGACACAACCCATGTACAGGCTCTCCAGCCGCAGCGGGTTGAAACCTTCGCCGATGATCAGTTCGGTGCTGCCGCCGCCGATGTCCACTACCAGCCGTCGGCCCGGGTCGTTGGGAATGGTGTTGGCGACCCCGATATAGATGAGGCGCGCCTCTTCGATACCGGAAATGATTTCGATCGGGTGTCCGAGCGCATCGCGCGCGCGTTCCAGGAAGGTTTGCTTGCGATGCGCCTTACGCAGAGTGTTGGTGCCCACGACTCGCACGCTCTGCGCGTGCATGTCGCGCAGGCGCTGCCCGAAACGTTCCAGGCACTCGATTGCGCGCTGGGTGACTGCCTTGTCGAGCCGACCCTGGTCGTCCAGACCAGCCGCGAGGCGCACCATTTCGCGCAGGCGATCGAGGATGGTGAGCTGGCCGTGCGAATAGCGCGCCACGACCATGTGAAAGCTGTTCGATCCAAGATCGACAGCCGCGATGACATCAGGAACCTTGCTCTGCGCTTTGCTCAGGGGTCAGACTGAAAACGACGAACCGCAGCCGCAGGTCGTCGTGGCGTTCGGATTGCGGATCACGAACTGCGCGCCCTCGAGGTCCTCGCGGTAATCGATCTCCGCGCCCATCAGGTACTGGAAGCTCATCGGATCCACGATCAGCTTCACCCCCTGGTTCTCGACCCAGGTGTCGCCTTCCTCGATGTTTTCGTCAAAGGTGAAACCGTACTGGAACCCCGAGCACCCCCCACCCTGCACGAAAACGCGCAGTTTGAGGTTGGGATTCGCTTCCCCACGGATCAGCTCGCCGACCTTGGTGGCAGCGGCATCGGTAAAGGTCAGATCCTGGATCTGAGCCTCGGGGTCCGGTCGTGCGGTGTCGTTCATCAGCTGGTCGTACTCAATGTGTCGTGGAAGAAGTCTAGCGAGAGCCCGGCAACAGGGTCAAAAGGGCCTTCAGGTTCCACCCACCGGCGCGGGCTCCTGGGACACTTCTGGCGCCTCCGGATCGTGGATCAGCTTGCCATTGATCGAGGCGCCGATCGCCATTTCAATCACACCGTAGCACACGTTGCCGTTGACGCGTGCTTTTGCGCCGAGTTCCACCCTCTCATGCGCCAGGATGTCGCCTTTGACACTGCCGTTCAGCACCACGTGCGGCACCTCCACGGCTCCTTCGATCGAGCCGTGCTCGCTCACGCTCAACACGGAAGTCGTGCCCGGCTCGGCGCGCACGTTGCCGTGCACGTGCCCGTCGAGGTGAAAACCGCCCGTGAACGTCACATCGCCGTTGATGTGCGTGGTGCGACCGATCAGGGTATCAATCTCGCCGCGCATGCCGTCGCTGGAGCTATTGCGTTTGAACATCGGCGTCAGGACTCCTCTGCAGTAGTTCTAGGAACTCTGTCCGTTCCAGTTGAAGGATTGACTCAGGGGCGCGCTGCGCCCGGAAGACTTCACTTCGACATTCACGCGCCCGGGCTGAAAACCGTCGGGCAACGCGACCTCCTGGTCCAGATCCTGGAAGTAGCGGAAGGAAAACGACAGCTGGCTGCGTCCGTCACCGGTGAGCCTCGCCAGGCCGTACTTGGCCGGCTGGCCGCGTTCCGTACCTTCCACTGTCAACTCGACCGTTCCGCTGACGATGTTGTCGGGGCGCACCGCCTGCACCAGCACCATGCGCAGGTGATACCTGCCATTGGTCTGGCCGGGCACGACCTCGAATTTCTGCACCTTGATGTTGGGCGCGTTGAGCGTCGTATTGACCAGGCCGCGATAGAACGCGACGTCCTGGCTCTGGCGACCGACCTGTGATTGCAGCTCCGCGATGCTGCGCGCGAGCTCCTCGCGTTCCTCTTGCTGGCTGATGCGCCCGGTTTCGAGCTCGGCGACATTGGCTCGCAACTCCGCGTTGGCCTTCTGCAGGCGCTCGATCTCGACCTCGAGCTCGCGCCGCCGCTGACCCACCGTCGAGCGGTCGTACCCGCCGTCCAGACGCCCGAGCTCGTAGGTCAGATACATCACGACCGGCAGCAGCGCTAAAGCGGCGATCCAGATCGCCCGCCGCACCCAGTGACGCTGGGCGCGAATGACGAGTGTGGCCGGTTGACCTGGCATCTATCGGCGAGTACCGCTCTGCAGATGGGCCGGTAGATTACCTCAAGCGGCCCCAAGTCGCGCGCAGCGCGGCGTGATTCAACGATGACGTCGCGGTTTTGTGACGGCGGCACGCTCGCGCAGTCGCTCTGGCCACCAATCCGGATACGGCGGGAGTCCATCGGGGAACACCAGAGCGCCGAGCTCGTGCAGTGCCCGTGCATAGACATGGCGCTTGAAGTAGATCACTTCCCGCACCGGCGTCCAGTACGACACCCAACGGCTGCGCTCGAATTCGGGCGCGTCGGTAGAGTCGAAGCGCAGCTTGTCCTCGGGGGCCGTGAGGCGCAGCAGAAACCAGCGTTGCTTCTGCCCGACGCAGGGCGGCATGGAATCGCGGCGCACGTATTGCGGCGGCAGGCGATAGCGCAACCAGGAGCGCGTCGTGCCGAGCACTTCGACATCCGCGGCGTCGAGGCCGATCTCCTCGTGCAACTCCCGATACAGGGCATCCTCGAGCGCCTCGTTCTGCCGGATGCCTCCCTGCGGGAACTGCCAGCCCCGTCCGCCGTTGCGTCCACCCAGCAGCAGCTCGCGGTCATCGCGCATCAGGATGATGCCGACGTTGGCGCGAAATCCCTGGGCATCGATGCAATCAGACATGGCGCGAGCATTCTTCCACAAGAACCATGCGGGCCTGAAATGCGCAGCGCGGCGGCCGGTTATCGCAATCTTGTGAGTGCCGATCCGCGCCAGTAGGCTTGTGCGGGCGTGACACGCCTGCCCCCCGCCCTGACCTTCGCCGTGCTCGGAGCCGCAGCCGCACTGAGCATTCTGGCGGCACTGCTCGTTGGCAGCACCGCGCTCGACCCTGCGCAGGTCTGGAGGGGACTTGTCGATCCGCAGGAATCCCTGGCACGCACTCTGGTGCTGGACTTGAGGCTGCCACGTGCCCTCACCGCCTTCGCCACCGGCGCGACTCTCGCTGTCGCTGGCGTGATGATGCAGGTGCTGCTACGCAATCCACTCGCCGATCCCTACATTCTCGGCGTGTCGGGAGGTGCCTCGATCGCAGCACTGGGCGCGATGCTCCTGGGTCTGAGCGGCTTGTGGATCGACAGCGGCGCGGCGCTGGGAGCCTTTGCCGCCACGCTGCTCGTGTTTGCGCTCGCCCACGGCGAGGGCGGCTGGACGCCGATGCGACTGCTCCTCACCGGCGTAGTGGTCGCCGCCGGGTGCGGTGCCATCGTGAGTCTCATGCTTGCGCTCGGCGCCGAGAGCCGCCTGCGCGGGATGGTGTTCTGGCTGATGGGCGACTTTTCGACCAGTGGGTCGCCAATACGCGTATTCGCGGTGCTGCTCCCGGTGCTGGCAGTCTCGATGTTGTTCTCGAGATCCTTGAACCTGCTGGCCCGAGGTGAGATCGAGGCGCGTGCCCTCGGGCTGAGTCTCGGACGTGCGCGCATCATGGTGTTCGCTGCCGGCTCGCTCCTCACGGCAGTTGCCGTGACGACCGCCGGCAGCATCGGCTTCGTGGGATTGGTGACGCCGCATCTCGCCCGCATGCTGCTGGGGAGCGATCACCGCGTAGTCATCCCGGCCTCGGCGTTGCTGGGCGGCGTGCTGCTGGTGCTTGCCGATCTGCTGGCGCGCAGTGTGATCGCTCCGCGGCAGTTGCCAGTCGGGGCGCTCACCGCAGTGATTGGGGTTCCTTTGTTCCTCGTCCTGATGCGCCGTCAGCGATTCATCGGCTAGTAGTCATGACATCGGCTTATCCGTGGGTTCTTCATGCGAGCCGGGCGAGGAGTCGCGGCTCGATCGCCGCGGCGGACATCAGGCCGCCCATCATTGCGCCCGTGAGACCGGTGCTGCCGACGTCCTGTCCGGCGAGGTAGAGCCCTGACACGGGTGTCCTCGCGTGCAGGTGAGTCGAAAGAAATCGACGCGGGCTCGGTTCCAGTCCATAAGCCGCGCCGTGCTCCGATCCAGTAAACGCGACGGTGGTGAGTGGAGTCGATAGCTCGGTAACGACGATCCGTGACGCCAATGCTGGAAAGTGCCGTGCGAACTGCGCCAGTAGTTGGCTCTTGATCTTCTCTCTGAGCTCGAGGTAGTCGGATGGCCGCTGCCCGAGTCGTGAGCTCTCCCAGCGGCTGAAGACGTTCCAATCCGTGAACGTGACCAGCTCCGCCGTGTGCCGCGTGTCGCGCTGTGAATCTGCCTCGCCATGCTTGAGCGACGGGAATGTGACGTAGAGCGCGGGAGGCGGCGCGCTTCCCGGATCGCGCCACAGTCCATCCGCGATATCCAATGTTTCGTAGAACCAGTGGTTCGAACTCGTGGCGCCGCGCGCGCGAATATCACCCTCGAATCCCAGATACATGCCTATATGGCTGGCTGAGGGCCGGAGTGAGGTGATCTCACGCGCCCATTCGGACTCGCGCCAGGGCTGCGGGAGCAATTGCAGGATCGTGTTCCGCGCACCGACGTCCGAAATGACCAACGGGCAATGGATTTCCGTGCTGTTCTTCAGGCGCACGCCCGCGACTGCGCCGTTCTCGACCAGGATCGCCACGACGGGGGCTCGCATGCGGACCTCTCCACCGCTCTTCTCGATGACGGGCACGAGGGTTGTTGCGAACGCATCGGCGCCGCCGACTGGGAAGTACGCGCCGTTCATGTAGTGGCGCATCACCGTCGCGTGCATGCCAAAGCTGGATTCGCGGGGATCGGGCCCGTAGTCACCCCGCTGAGTTGCCAGCACCGCGCGCAGACGTGGATCGCTGATCATCTCATTGAGCACGGCCTCCGTTGTCCGGCCCCACCATTTCTCGATCTGCGACGCGTGCCAGAATCCGAACGCGCTGCCGAGGAGCGCAGGCATCGCACGGCGCGCGAAGATCGCGCGCCCGGCGTGCTCTGCGTCCGCGAGAGCGTGAAAGAATGCATCGATCTGCACCATCGACGCGGGGAATCGCTCCTTGAGCTCCGCCACGAGCGCGGCTTCTGGGCGCGCGAACTGCAGCTCGAACCCACCAGGCAGGTGCACGGTGTCGTATACCGGCCCGGCCGGCGCGAAGCGCAGCGCGCCGTCCGACAACCAGTCGATCACGTGGCGGGCCCCGCCGCCGTTGCCCATGTCTCCGAGATAATGAACGCCGACAGCCCATCTGAATCCGTTGCGGCTGAACGTCTGTGTCAGTCCGCCAGGGGCGAAGTGACGCTCGAGCACGAGCACCTGGTATCCGCTGCGGCTGAGCGCACAGGCGCAGGCGAGGCCGCCGATTCCGGAACCGATCACAATCGCATCGAAACGAGGGCTCGACACATTCATCGCGCTAGGCTCCTGGGCGTCGTGTGTTCGCCGAGAACGTGCGCGGCTCGTCTCATCTGCACCGTCTCCCGATGACCTTGATCGTCGGACAGACCTTCATCGCTTGCGGCCCTGCGAAGGACGGCTCCGTGTGCTGCAGCAGCCTGTGCTGGAGTGGGCTGCGCCCACCTTGAGGGCGCCCAGCAGATTCGGACTCGGCAGCTAGCTGCCCTTTAATGTCTCCGCCGCTTCGACGCGGCCCCGACCCTGAGCCTTGGCACGGTAGAGCGCCATGTCAGCCTCCGCCAGCAGCCGATCTGCCATCGCCTTCAGATCGCGCTCCTCGCGCCGCGGCTGCATCGCCGCCGCACCGATCGACAACGACAGCGGCAGGCCACGCCCATCACCGAGATCGACCGGAGCAGAACACACGATCTGCCGAATCCGTTCCGCGAGCCGTGCGGCCTCCGCCACAGTGGTTTCAGGCAGCAGAATCGCGAACTCATCGCCTCCGAAGCGGGCCGCGGTATCGCTGCCACGTATCTGTCCTTCGATCCGCTGCGCCAGCTCGCGCAGCACCTGGTCGCCTGCCAGGTGCCCGTGGATGTCGTTGGTCTGCTTGAAGTGATCAACATCGATCATCAGGCAAGCAACGCTCGTGCCATGCCGTTGCGCGCGCGCAAGCTCCTCCTTGATTCGCGTGTGCAGGTAGCGGCGGTTGTGCCAGCCGGTGAGAAAATCGGTCATACCGCTGCGCAGGAGGCGCGCGCGGTTCACGGTGTTTTCGATGCACACCGCGGCGATGACGCCGAGATGCGCCAGAAAATCGGTGCCGTGATGACGCGTGAAGCGCTTATCGTCAGTGGACCCGAAGTTCAGCGCGCCCGTGAGGCGGTCTTGGCGCGTCAAGGGAATGAGCGCGATGCTGCGCAACGGTCGGCCGCCCGGAAACAGCAACTGGTGATCGGAACCGATGTACGGACCAAGCCAGGGCCGATGCAGGGCGGCAAATACGGGTGTCATCGCCGTCAGGCTCTCGACGAACATGACCCCGGGGAAATCCTCCAACCGCTCGCCACTGCCGATGAGCAGGTGTCGGATCTCATGCTGCGGATCGAGCAGGATCAGCGTCACCGCGTCCAGCGAGTATGAGCTGCAGAGCCCGGTCACCAGCGCACGCAGCAGCACCGGGAGCGATTCGGCTTTCAGCAACTCGAGCTCACGCTCCTGCGTCTTGCGCAGGATTACTTCGTTGCTGGCCGCCTCGCCGGTGAGAGTCTGCAGGTGCGCCTTGAGCTCGCGAATCTCCTCGCGTAACGACGCGGTCGGATCATTCGGTTCAGCGGAGCGGGTGGATTCCCTTGGTGTCATCGCATCCTCGAACGCCGCGACCTCAGGTTTGAGTCCTGGCCTTGCTGCGGCCATCGAGGTAAGCCTTGCCGTGCAACATCAAAGCGGCGAACTGCGCTTCGTCGCCCGTTGCCACGATGCGCGCTAGTCGCGCAATGGCTGCTTGCAGGGCTGCGAGGGACTCCGCTCCATACTGGTTGAGACTCTGGATCTCGTAGTAGAGCGATGGGCTCTCCGCGGCCACGCGGCTGGCGACATCGAGCTGGGCATCGAACGTGGTGCTCGAGAGCCGCGCGAGCTGTGGCGCCGCTTCGCCGCTTTCGGCCAGCGCCGTGAAGAAAGCAATGTTGAGCGCGTGCGACAGGCCGAGTACGTACGCAATGAGCCGGTCATGATCATCCAATGACATCACGGCCTGCTCTGCCATCGTGGATGCAAACAGTTCGCGTGCGCCAGCGAGCGCTCCCGGGACGCCCAGATCGACGAAAATCACATGCTGAGCGGACAGCATGTCCGTATCGGGCCCGAACATGGGGTGAATCGAGGTGACCTGGCAGCCGGAACGCACCAGGGACTCGAGCCCAGCACGAAGCGGTGTCTTGAGAGAACCGATGTCGAACACCAGGCCGCGCGGGCGTCGCCTCGCCAGCAGCTCCAGAATGCTGGCCGTGGCGCCGAGGGGGGTGGCGAGCACGATGAGGTCCTGTTCGAGAGCATCACTCTGCCAGTCGGCGTGATGCTTGAAGCCTTCGACCGGACCGGCGGGATCGGCGACCTCGACTGTGAACCCTTGCGAGGCGAGAAACTCCACGAACCATCCGCCCATCTTGCCCCTGCCACCGATGATCAGCGCGCGTCGGCCGCTTCCCTGACCTTGTGCGGCAATACGGGCCTGTTCCTGCGTGACGAGCGAGGCGTGGATCAGCGGGCGTAACAGCGCTTCGGCGAGCGCCGGCGAGATCCCGAGGTCCGCGCCCTTCTCTCGTCCGCGAAGGATCACTTCGCGTTCACGGCTGAAGTCGCGCGTCGGCAGGTTGCGCTCGCGCTTGATGCGTGCGATTTCGGTACTCAAGCGCTGGCGCCGGGCAGCGATCTCGAGCAACGAGTCATCGAGAGCGTCGAGCTGCTCGCGGAGCGTGTCGAGGTTCATCGTTAGCTGAACACCGGGTTCATGCGATCTCTTTTACCGGTGGTCCGCCGATGCTGCAAGGCGGCGTAGCCCAAAAAAAGAAACAGCCGGTCGTCACGACGACCGGCTGTAGTGCTCAGGCTGACTGATCGACTAGAAGTGGAACGGGAACGAGAAAATGATCGACCCGGTTACGCTCGGACGATTGTAGCCACCGTAGCCGCCGTAGTACGGATAGTACGGGTATACCGGCAGGGGCGCCGGCGCGTAGTACACCGGGGCGGGTCCGTAGTAGACCGGCGCCGGGTAGTAACCACGGCCGTAGTACGGCCGGACATACACGGGCCGCGCCACTGGAATGTAGCGGGTGTTGTTCCAACCGCCGTTGTTGTTCCACCGGTTGTCGGTCCAGCGGCCATCGGACTGATGCCAGTTGCCCCGATCGTTCCAGTTGCGGTTGTCGTGGTGCCCGCGACCATGGTCGTCGGCACTCGCGGCAGCCGAGAACAGAACTGCACAGCAGGCAATGGCGGCAAGAAGCTTGAGTCGCAACATGGCTCGAACTCCCCGAAAGTACGGGCTCGACTTTAGGTCTCCCCGGCTGAATAGGGACTGAACCCTCCGTTCAGCTTGAGCGGCCCTGAATGGGGTGTGCCGCCAGGAAGTCGAGTACCTCGCGATTGAAGCGCTCTGGCTGATCCCAGTGACTTGCGTGACGGCTGTCACGAATCACCCGCAACCGCGCGTCGCGCATCCGGGCCACGTACCGCGCCTTCTCGCTCACGGGCGTGTAGTCGGAATCCGCCGAAATGACCAGCGTTGGTACGGCGATCTCCCCCAATCGCCTCTCGATGCTCCATCCCTTGAGCGCGTGCAGGGCCGCGATATACGCATCGCGGTCGTTGGTGCTGCCGCGCGCGATCAGTCGCGCCCGCAACTCGTGCTGCTCGGGCTTGGGAAACAGGTGCGAGACGACGTAATGACTCAGGCCGCGCATGCCGAATACGTGCGGCAGAAGTAGGCGCGTCCATGCCATGAGCCGGCGGCGCCACGTGCTCAGCTCGAAGCTCGGGGAGCTGTTGACGACGGTGAGGCTCGCCAGGCGCATCGGATCATCCAGCGCGATCTGGAAGGCGATCGCCCCTCCCATCGACAGCCCGAGGAGATGGCAGCGGTTGATCCCAAGCGCGCTGATCAGAGAGCGAACGTCGGCCGAATACTGCGCAATCGAATAGGGGCCGCGCGGCTTGGCACTGCGACCGAAACCGCGCAGGTCCGGCGTCATGACGCGATAACGCGTCGCAAAGACCGGCACCTGGTGCTCCCAATCCTGGCTGCTGGAACCCAGGCCGTGCAGCATCACGAGCGGCTCACCGTCACCGTGCACGTCGAAGAAGATTTCGACGCCATTGACCTGCGCAGTCGGCAAGCGGAGCTCCTCGGGGGAACGATCGGGAGGCGCGCATTCTGGCGGCAGTCGGAGGCGGCACGCTAGTATGGGGCGCATGAATGCGTCCGTGCAGATGTTGCCCGATCCCCTGCCGGATGATCCGATGCCATTGGCCGCAGCGTGGCTCAGGGAAGCCCTGGAACGGCGTGCCCTGCCGAATCCGGATGCGATGGTGCTGGCCACTGTCGATGAGCAGTGCCGGCCGTCGGCACGCGTCGTGCTCTGCAAAACCATCGTTGCCGCGCCCGGCTACCTCCTCTTCTATACCAACTACCACTCGCGCAAGGGACGCGAGATCGATGCTCGGTCACGCGGCGCCGCAGTTCTGCACTGGGACACTCTGCAGCGGCAACTGCGAATCGAGGGACCGATCGTGAAAGCCACCGCGGTCGAGAGCGACACGTATTTCGCGACGCGCGCCTGGCAGCGTCAGCTCGGAGCGTGGGCCAGCCGGCAGAGCGAACCCGTCGAGTCGCGTGGCGAACTATTGGACGCGGTGCGTCGCGTCAGCCAGCAATTCGGCACACCGGATGCGCTGGGATCACAGGCGACGGACGAACACGCCGTACAGCTGCCGCGGCCGCCCCATTGGGGCGGCTATCGACTGTGGGCCGAGGCGGCGGAGCTCTGGGTGCAGGGCGAGCATCGCATTCACGATCGCGCCCGCTGGGAGCGCAAGCTCAGCGCGGTCGATGCGCATACCTTCGCCACCAGCTCCTGGCGCGCCACGCGCCTGCAACCCTGACGTGCCCTCGCTCATCGACACTCGCACGATCAGCTGCCCGCACTGCGGGGAGGAAATCGAGATAGTGATCGACGCGAGCGAGGCGACGCAGTCGTACATCGAGGATTGCAGCGTGTGCTGCCGGCCGATCAGCATCACGGTCAGCGCGGACGGCGGCGAAGTGCTCGACGTCGACGCCGCCGCGGACTGACGGCGTGTTTCGCACGATACGAATCACGATTCTGCTGCTGATACTCGTATGCGTCGCCACCGGCGCCTACCTCTCCCGGGCGCGCAGCACTGATTGGGACAAACCCCTGTGGGTCGCAATCCATCCGATCGCGGCCGATGAAAGCCGGGCAACCAGGCGCTATGTCGATTCATTGACCGAGGATACGTTTGCACCGGTCGGCACATTCCTGGCAACGCAGGGGCAACACTACGGTTTGACACTTGCCGAGCCCGCGCGCGTGCGCCTGTACGGAGAGCTCCACGAACTGCCTCCGCAGCTCGAGCCCGATGCGAGCCTCATGAGCCGTGCCGCCTTGAGCTTGCGCCTGCGCTACTGGGCGTGGAGTGCAACGCGCAGCGAGAAGCGCGCACCGCCGGACATCGACATGTTCGTGCTTTATCACGATCCCGAGCTCACGAGTTCGGTGCCACACTCGCTGGGATTGCAGAAGGGTCTACTCGGCGTCGTTTATGCGTTTGCAGATGCATCGATGACCGCGAGTAACAACATCGTCATCGCGCATGAGTTCCTGCATACAGTCGGCGCCACCGACAAATATGATCCGGCGTCGGACCAGCCGCAGTTTCCCGACGGCTATGCCGATCCTCATCGCACACCGCTCATTCCGCAGGACGATGCCGAGATCATGGCTGGCCGGCGCATGCTGAGTGAGACGGAATGGGAAATGCCCGACAGCCTGCGCAACGTGGTGATCGGGCCGAAGACCGCGCAGGAAATCAACTGGACGAGGTCACCGTGACTGCCGCCCTGCAAGCGGCTCGGCAACCTGCACTGACCCTGACTGCGTCAGGCCTGTGCGTCGACGTGGCGCGCCGTCGCCTGGTGCAGGACCTGGAATTCTCCGTCGCACCCGGTGAGTTCATCGCGGTGCTGGGCGAAAACGGCGTCGGTAAGACTTTGACGCTGCACACTCTCGCGGGCCTCAGACCGCCGGCGGCCGGCCGCGTGTGTCTCGGCGGCCGTGACCTCGGGGATTGGCCACGGCGCGAGCTCGCGCGCGCGCTCGGGCTCCTGGCGCAATCGAGCGAGGATCCCTTTCCCGCTACGGTGCTCGAATCCGCGCTCATCGGCCGACATCCGCACCTGCAGTTCTGGCAATGGGAAGGCGACGCGGATGCGGCACTGGCCCGCGCTGCACTGAAGGAAGTCGATCTTGCCGAGCGTGAAGACCGTGCCCTCGACACTTTGTCGGGCGGTGAGCGCCGCCGTCTCGCGATCGCGACCATCCTGACGCAGGATCCGGGCGTGTTCCTGCTCGATGAGGCCACCAACCATCTCGATCCCCATCACCAGATCGAGGTGCTGGAGAGTTTCCGCGCACGCGCCGACGCCGGACGGGCGGTGGTCGCGAGCCTGCACGACGCGACGCTCGCGGCGCGGTTCGCCCACCAGGCGCTGCTTCTGTACGGCGATGGCAGCTGGAACTTCGGTCCAGTCGCACAGGTTCTCGACACTGTGCATCTCTCGCGCCTGTACCGCACGACCGTGCACGAGATCGAGTTCCGCGGCCGGCGCGTCTTCGTCAACGAGTGAGGAGCAATCCGCCCGGGCTGAAAAGCATCCGCTTGCTCACGGCCCTGGAGTTCTCTCTTGCTGCTCAGTGAGCAAGCGCGGCGAGGAGCGGGGTGTGCAGGCGGCCGTTACTCGCAAGCACGCTCTCGATGCCCAGCGATACCGGCTTGCCTTCGAGATCCGTGAAGCGGCCGCCGGCTTCCTGCACGATCACGGCAAGCGCTGCAATGTCGAGGATATTCACGTCCGACTCCAGCACCGCATCGATCCGCCCCGATGCCAGAAGGTGATAGTGCAGGAAATCCCCATAGCCGCGGATGCGATCGGCGCGCGCCACGATCTCGCCATACGCGGCCCATTGCCTGCCCTGCGCCAGCGACTTGAGATTGCCGGTGGAGACCGATGAGTCCTCGATGCGTTCGATCTCGCTCACGTGAATCTGCCGCCCGTTGAGCCAGGCGCCACCACCTTTCTCGGCATAGGCCAGCTCGCCATACACCGGGGCGATCGATACGCCCACGATCAGCTCGCCGTGGTGCATGAGCGCGATCTGGGTGGAGAACATCGGGTATTCGCGCACGAATGCCTTGGTGCCATCGATCGGGTCGACCAGCCACAGGTACTCCGCGCCGCGGTCGCGCGCGCCAGTCTCCTCGCCATAGAAACCGTGGGCCGGAAAGCGTTCCTCGATGAGCGAACGAATCAGCTTCTCGGCCTGCACGTCGGCCATCGTGACCGGCGACTTGTCCGCCTTGGTGCGGACTTCGAGGTTGCTCTGGTAAAGCGGCTTGATGAGCTCAGCAGCGGCTTCGGCTGCCTGCAGAGCGGTACGCAGGAAATCGGATTGCATGCCGGCTCAGAGCTTGACGATTTCGCCCGCGAATGCCACGCCGCCTGTCACCGCTCCCGCGCCGCATTCGTATTCGGTTTCGCTCGAGAACTCTGCGTTCTTGTAGTTGCTCTTGATGTTGATCACCGCATCGCCACCCCGCTCCTTGGCGGCCTGCTGCAGAGCCAGGATCGCGGAAATGAACACCCACTCGCAGCCTTCCTTGTCGGACTTGTTGAAGAAGTTGGTCTTCTTGTTGGTCTTGACGGTGCCGAAGCTCTGCGCCGGCTTGGGGTGCTCCTGCGCGCCGAAGAACAGCTTGATATTCGGGTCCACCTTCGACTTGTAGTCCGCCGTCTCCATGGCGTCCTTGAGCGGCAGTTTCAGGTGCGTATCGCGGGCCTGCGCCACACCGATCACCACGATCGCTCCGAACATGACTGTCAGCATCTTCTTCATGCGCATGGTCTGCCTCTTACTGTTTGTTGTTGACTGTTTGACGCTTCAGCTCACTCGCCGGAACAGGAGCGAAGTGTTGATGCCGCCGAAAGCAAAGTTGTTGTTCATCGCATATTCGCACTGCGCGCGCCGTCCGTCGCACGCGATGTAGTCGAGCTCTCCGCAGCGCTCGTCAAGATTCTCGAGATTGAGCGTCGGCGCGTACCAGTCCGAGGTCAGCATCTGGATGGTTACCCAGCTTTCGATCGCGCCGCAAGCGCCGAGCGTATGGCCGATGTGGCCCTTGAGCGAGCTCACCGGCACGCGCGGTCCAAACAGACGCGCGGTCGCGTGAGTCTCGGCGATGTCACCCTGTTCGGTTGCGGTGGCGTGAGCATTGATGTAGCCGACGACCGTGGCGGGCAAGCCGGCATCCTCGAGCGCCAGCTCCATGGCGCGCTGCATGGTGTGGGGATTCGGGTGTGTGAGGTGATCGCCGTCGGAGTTGCTGCCGAAGCCGACGATCTCCGCGTGGATGCGTGCGCCGCGCGCCACGGCATGCTCGAGGTCTTCGAGCACCAGCGTGCAGGCGCCTTCACCGATCACCAGGCCGTCGCGGTCACGATCGAAAGGCCGCGGCGTCGTCTTCGGCATCTCGTTGCGTGTGCTGGTGGCGAACAGCGTATCGAACACGGCGGCTTCGCTCACGCACAGCTCCTCGGCGCCGCCAGCGACCATCATCAGCTGCTTGCCGTGCTTGATGGCCTCGTACGCATAGCCGATCGAGTGGCTACCGGAGGTACAGGCGCTCGAGGCGGGAATGATGCGACCCTTGAGCCCGAAATACACGCCGATATTGGCGGCGGTAGTGTGCGGCATCATCCTAAGGTAGGTCGTGGCGTTGATATTGCCCATATTGCCGGTGGAAAGCATGGCGCCGAAATCACGCACCGCATCCGTGCTGCCGGTGGAGGACCCGTACGCCACGCCCATCCGGCCATCGCAGATCGATTCGTCTTCGAGCAGACCGGATTGCGCCAACGCCACCTCCGTAGCGCAGGTCGCGAGCAGCGACACGCGCCCCATCGAGCGAGTCACCTTGCGCGTGAAGTGAGCTGGCGCAGTGAAATTGCGCACCGGGCCGCCCAGCCGGGTGTTGAGCTCCGAATAGCGCGCCCACTCGGGCATGCGTTCGATGCCACTGGTGTTGCCATGCAGGCTCCGCTCGACTTCGGCCCAGGTCTGACCGATCGAGGTGATGGCGCCCATTCCGGTCACGGCCACGCGCCTGCCGTTGCCCTTCATCAGCACATCCCGCCATTGACGCCGATCACCTGGCGGGTGACATAGGACGCCGACTCGGACATGAGGAAACTCACCACGGCGGCGACTTCATCGGGTTCGCCGACCCGTTGCGCGGGAATCATCTTCAGCACTTCTTCGATCGGAGCATCTGCACTCATTGCGGTGCGGATGAGTCCTGGTGCCACGCAATTGACGGTGATTGCACGGCTCGCCAGTTCCACGGCGAGCGCCTTGGTGGCGCCGATTATACCGGCCTTGGCGGCGCTGTAGTTGACCTGGCCGCGATTGCCGATCACGCCGGAAACTGAGGACAGCGTCACAATTCGCCCCGGCTTGCGGCGGCGGATCATCGGCATGACCAGTGGCTGCACGACGTTGTAGAAGCCATCGAGGTTGGTGCGCAGCACGCCATCCCAGTCCTCGTCGGACAAGGCCGGAAACGCGCCGTCGCGGGCGATGCCGGCGTTGCAGACCACGCCGTAGTAGGCGCCATTTGCCTCGAGGTCGGCGTTCAGAGTCGCTCGGGTGGCGCCCCGATCGGCGATATCGAACTGCAGGATGCGCGTCTCGGCGCCGGCTGCCCGAGTTTCGTTCGCGACCGCTTCGGCGGCCGGCCGGTCGGAACGGCAATGAAGCACAAGGTTGTAGCCATCACGCGCGAGGCGGCGCGCGATGGCCGCGCCGATGCCACGACTGGAGCCCGTAATCAGCACCCATTCAGTCATACACGCCCGACCTCAGGAATTCATCGATGTTCTGCGGCACGAACCCCTTGACCTGCCCTTGCGCGAGCAGCTCATTGCGCTCGCGAATCGTACATTCAAACACACCGAGTCCCTGCGCATCGCGCAGCGAAAGCGCTGCCCGCACGTTCAGCCGGGCCCCAACCGGGAAGAATGGCACACGCGCTTCGTAAAGACGCGCGCCGAGCAACAGCCCGATCCGGGGCGCGAGCCCCTGAGCGCGCAGCTCAAGTCCCGAAAATACCGAGACCGCCTGCGCCATCAGCTCGATGCCTACCCACGCTGGCATGCCACGCCGCTGATCGACCAGGGGATGGTGTGCCGGCACCGTGGCGCCGACCTCGACATGATCAGCTGCGAAATCGTGCAGGCAATCAAGTAGCAGCATATCGTTGCGCTGCAGGAGCAACTCTTCGATCGGGATCTGCACCGACTCGGTTCCCATCGTTATCGCGTCGGCGCTGCGCATCACTTCAGTGACTGCGAATCGATCGTGATCGAATAGCCGCGCTGGAAGTTCACGAGCCATGCGCGTCCCGACCACGGATCGGAAGTGGCGTAGTGCACCTCAGCGACGAGTTTGCCGTCGCGCTTCAGCCGTCGCGTGCGCGGGTCCGGCTCCGATACCGCCCAGTTCGAGTGCTCTAACGCCTGCTGCAGCGCCGGCAGTGGCCACAACGTCAGCTGCAGGTCGTTGAGCAGCAGCTCGGGCTCAAGGCCCTCAGGCACGCCCGCGCCCCTTTGCGCGTTCACTTCGCGGCCGTCGTAGTCGATCGTGAACATCCTCGGTCCACCGGGCACCAGCCCGATCACGGTCAGGCGCTCCGGGTTCACCGTCACGACGCAATCGAGACTCATGTCCCGCTCGCCATAGGCGGCACGCAGACGTTGATTGACCTGTCGGTCGGCACCGAGCGTCGACGGGGGCAGCAGCTTCCAGGTACTGCCGGGCGCTACCTCTTCCGGCTTCGCCGGAGCATGCGCGCATGAGCTGCTGAAGAGCGAGAGCATCACCATCAAGGGACTGAAGCGGCTATGCATTCCGACACAATCTCGCGAGAGCGTTGAGGCGACGTTGCGCATGCAGGCCGGTGTACGGATTGGACGTGTCCCACGCATAGCCTGCCAGCACCGAGCAGATGTGCCGGCGGATCTGCTCCTGCTGGCGTGGAAAGAAGATCACGTCCTGCAGCGTTCCGTCGTACCAGCTGCTCACGAAGGCGCGGAAGGTTTCCACGCCGTACCTGAGCGGTACGTCGAACTCCGCGGTCCAGTCCACCGTCTCACCGCGCAACTGCCGGTCGAGCGCGCGCGCGCAAAGACTCGCGGATTGCATCGCAATCGTGACACCGGAAGAAAAGACCGGATCGAGGAATTCCGCAGCGTTGCCGAGCAACGCAAACCCTTCGCCGTGGAGCCTGGTCACATTGGCGGCATAGCCGACGATTTCTCCGACTTGCGCCACGGGTCGCGCCTGCGACAGCAACTTCGCGAGCGAGGGTTCTTCGCCCACGATCTGCCAGAGGCGTTCGCTGCTGCTTCCCTGGTAGTGCTGATGAAACTCGCGCGAGGCGACCACACCCAGGGAGCTGCGGCCATTCGAGAACGGTATCAGCCAGTACCAGACTTCGCGCTCGTGCGGATGAATGCTCACGCGAATCTTCTGGCGATCGAATGCACCCGCCTCGACGTGATCCTCGATGTGCGTGAACAGCGCCGCGCGCACCGGGAAATTCGAGGGGCGCTCGAGATTCAGGAGGCGTGGTAGCGTACGCCCGAAGCCACTCGCATCGATCACGAACTTCGCCTGGTGCTGCGACTCGTCACCCGAGGCATCGCGCGCCGTGACCCGGGGCTGCGCGCCGGAAAAATCCGCGGCGGTAATCTCCACTTCGTAGCGGATCTCAGCACCCTGGCGTGCCGCCTCATCCGCGAGCACCTTGTCGAAATCGGCGCGGGGCACCTGGAAGGTGTAGCCGTACCCCGCAGCGCTCTTCTGCGAGAAGTTGTAATCCGAGTATTCGCCGTCGCGTACGAACGCCGCGCCATTCTTGAACTGGAATCCGCCGGCCAGCACCGCTTCCAGCATGCCGGCCTCCTCGATGAACTGCATGCTGTTGGCGAGCAGGCTCTCCCCGATCGAGAAGCGCGGAAATTTCTGCCTCTCGAGCGTCAGAACTTCGTAGCCGCGGCGCGCCAGCAGCGCTCCGGCAATGGCGCCCGCCGGCCCGGCCCCGATGATGAGCACATCAGGCATGTTGCCTTCCCCCCGGCTGCACCGTCGAGCGGCGCCACGCATCGCCGCCGACCGCAATCAGCCAGCAACAGCCTATTCCAACCAGCAGCGTGAGGCCGATGGAACGGATCAACGGCGTAGAACTGAATGCGAGCAGCCCGAAGGCCAGCATGGTCGTGAGCGCGGACAGCGACACGGACAGAACCGCTGTGGTGCGCTCGGCCCTCGATTCGCGCAGGAAGATCGCGTAATCGACACCGAGCGCGAGCAGCAGGAGCAGGCCCAAGACTGCAAAGAGGTTCACTTGCAGACCCGCCACACCCGCAAAGGCAAGTGTGAGTACCGTCGCTCCAAGTGGCGCTGCAACCAGCCAGGCTGCATCGCGCAGGCCGTAACGCCACATCAGGGCCAGGAAGATTGCGCCGTAGGCGAATAGCAGGAGCTCCGACACCGCATTGCGGTAGCGCGCCAGGATGCCGGAGATCTCGCCGACGCGGTCGACCAGACGAACACCGACGTGTGAGTTGGCGAGTGCGCGCAGCGCGTCGGCATCGCGGACATCGGTGAGCGTGACAACAGTTGCGAATCGCCCGCCGCTCGCCCCCAGCCACAGATCGCGATAGGCGGCAGAAACCGGGCTCGCCAGCCATTCATCGGGCTCGAGGGGCGCTCGCGCAGCGACGAACGCCTCGACCTCACGCCTGATGGCAGGCGCATCGAAACCCAACTCGCCCATCAGGCGCGGCAGAAGGCCGTTGCTCGCCAGCACCGTGTTCTCGATCAAGCTGCGAACCTGCTCCTGCCGCTGCAATGACGGCAGAGAATTGCTGAGTGCCGTGAATCCCCCAATGGTGCCACGACGCTGGTGCACGCGCAGCGCCGCAACCAGGCGTTCCTCGGCTTCCAGCACTGCTTGCGCACTGCCTCCGCTCACCAGGAAATAGCGGCTTTCGCGCGCGGTGCCGAGGAGCGCGCCGACCTGGCGCTCTGCCTGCGCCAGCGCGGGCGAGGTCATCTGCAGCGTACGGATGTCGTCGCGGAACTCGATGCGGCTGACTCCATAGCCGATGAATGCGATGAGCACTGCGCCGACGACCAGGCGCGTGCGTCGCTGACTCAAATGACTGCCGATGCCCTCGATCCCGTCCATCAGCCGCGCACACCAACTCGGCAACGCGCGTCCCGAGCCGCGGGCCGCCGCGGGAAAGATCAGGAACACGCAGGCACACGCGACCACGAGACCTGCCATGCTGATCAACGCCATCTGCTTCAGACCCGGAAACGGCAGCAGCAACAAGCCCGCATACCCGAGGAGCGTTGCCCCCATGCCGAGCAGGATCGGCCTGCCGACGTGCGCCAATGCGTCCTTCGGCACCCAGGTGCCGGGCGCGCGGAACTGGTCGGCGTAGAAGTGCATGGAATAGTCGATCGCAACGCCGATCAGGCTCGATCCGAAGACGAGCGCGACGAGGTGCAATTCGCCGAAAACAAAGTGCGTGGCACTGATGCCCGCCGCCGCGCCCGCGCTCACCGCAAGCAGACCCAGTGCGGGCGCACGCCAGTCCCGGAACAGCGCCAGCATCAACGCCAGCACCGCGACGGTGCCGATGGTGCCGAAGAGCGCGACTTCGCCGCGCGACTTGCGCGTGGTCGCAGTTGCATGCTGGAGCGCACCGGATTGAAGAACCGTGATCTCCCCGCGCGCCGCGGCGTGCGCAGCATCGGTCGCAGCGCTGATGGCTGTCTCGGCGCGATCCTGCACTTCGCCGGCAAAAGGACTCCCGGCGGTTTCGGCGATCACTACCACGAACGTCGAGTCACCCTCGCTCACCGCGAGTTGCGAGCCCTGCAGGTGGGCATTGCCAAGCGCCGGCACCTGGTCGAGCAGGTAATCGGTACCGAGCCCCAGGAGATCGCGACTGATGTCGATCGGGCGCATGAGGCTGGCGGGCGTGTACAGCGCCAGCAGCGCAGAACGATAGAGCGCATCGGGATTTTTCTGCAGCACCTCCTGGTCCCGGAGCGAGAGCAGATTTGTCCGGTGCTTGAGATACAGATCCACGCTCGATTGCAGATCCTGGCCGATGCGCTCGCGCACCGAGACGAAGGCCCCGGACTGCGTCAGCGCAGCAGCAAATGCACGCGCCGCCGCGCTCGCCGCAGACGGATCGGTGGCGCCCACCAGGAACAGCACTTTGCGCGCCAGCCGCTCGGAGAATGCATCGACGGCCGCCTCGGTGCGCTGATCCGAGGGATGACGCGGCAGCAGATCCAGCAGATCCGTCTCGACGCGCAGGTGCGGCTGTACCCACAGCCAGAAGACGCCGCTCACGACCCCCAGCAGCACAACTCCAGCCAGCAGGCGCAGACGGGGCTTCACTCGCGAAACCGGGCGGCGTCGCTCGCATCGAGCTCTGCGCGCGTTTCAACGCCTGAAAACTCGATCTCGGTGCGGTCGCCGCCGGCAGAGGAAAGCTCGATACGGTCCACTGTGATTGCACCGCTGATCACGGCCTGCTCGAACACCTGTGCCAGGCCACTCTGTCGCGGCCTGAGTCCGACCCGCCAATGATCGCCCTGCCCCTCGCCGTAGAGTTCGAAGCTGTCGGTGAGACGCGCAACATCGAGCGCGAACAAGGCGAAGAACATTTCGAGTGCAGCCCGCAAGGCGGGCCGCTCTGCAGAGGACACCTGGGTAGCGCTCGCGCCGTCACGGATGATCATCCCGGTGCGGCTGAGCACGAACTCCGACGGGAAGGGCGAGACCGTGCGCCACAAGACGCCCTGCTCGCGCGCCAGGATGAAATCGCCGTTCGATACGAGCGGCCGGTCGAGACCGTGCAGGTAGCGACGCTGCACGAACTTCCCCGCCAGCACTCTGGCTGCAGACAGCTCGGCGGCCGGGCGTGCCAGTATCGTTTCCTTGAGCTGCGCAGCCCTGACCGGATGAGCGAACAACCCTGCGTCGGGCTCACCTTGCGGCGCGGCCATGCCGCTCGTGAGCCACAAGCCCAGGGTGAGCAGCACGCTGCGCCACTTCACGCGGGCACGCCCAGCCGTTCAAACAGGATGTCGGGCGAGCGCAGGCACATCTCGCCGCTCGCCGCGCTCACTGCCACCTGTACCGTGCTCGCCTTCGTCAGGCGTTCGTCCGTCGCGGCGCTGCGAATCAGGTACTCGATGCGCAGCCGGTACTCCCACTCCTCGAGGGACGCGCGAACTTTGACGCGATCGCCGAAACGCAGCGGGCGCAGGAAACGCAGCTGCAGATCGACGATGGGCCACAGGTAGCCCGACTCGGTCATGGCGTCGTAGTTGTAGTTGAACTGCTTGAGCAGCTCGCAGCGCGCGAGCTCGAGGTATTTCGCGTAGTGGCCATGCCAGACGTAGCCGGCCGGGTCGAGATCGTGGAACGGAATCTCGAGGCTGATCTCCGCCTGGTAGAGAGGGCCGCCGTTCATGCGTGCCGGGTCTCCCGAAAGCGTCGCGCCAGCAGGCGCGGCAATCGGCGCAGCATGCCGAAAAACAGGCGTGCATGCATGCGGCTGATGAGCAGGTTGTCGTGCCAGAGCCTGAAGTGCGACACCCCGCCGCGCGGATAGAGCACGCGGGTCGGCACTTCGACGATAGCGGTGTCGCGCCAGTGCAGACGAACCACGACTTCGATATCGAAATCCATGCGACTGCCAAGCGGTTCGGTGTCTGCCAGGGCCAGCACGGGCCCGAGTGGATACAGCCGGTAACCGCACATCGAATCCGCCACATCGAGCGAAAGCGTGTTGATCCATACCCAGAGGTGTGTGATGTGGCGGCCGACGCGACGCGAGCGTGGCATCGAAGCATCGAACTGCGGCACGGCGAGAATCAACGCGTCGGGGCGCTTCGTCGCTTCGGCAAGCAGCATTGGTATGTCGGCGAGGTCGTGCTGTCCGTCGGCATCGACCTGCAACGCGTGCGTGAATCCCGCCGCGGCCGCCGCGCGCAAGCCGGTGAGGACGGCGGCGCCCTTGCCGCGGTTGGCCGCATGCGCCAGGAGCCTTACGCCGTTGGCATCGCGCTCGGCGATGCGCTGCGCGACTGCGCGGTCAGCCGCGCCGGAGCCGTCATCGACGACCCAGCAGGTCAATCCCTGCTGTCGCAGAGCACTCACCGTGCCATCGAGGGTTTGCGGGTGCTCGAAGTACGGGACGACCGCGCATGCCCGGATCATCGCATGAGGGCAGCTCTCCACAGGTTTCATGGTGCGCGTTGCGTCGCCAACGGTGCAGATGCTAGGCGCACCGCGCAGCCAATGGTCGATTCCATTGGCAAGCGGTGCAACGACGCAGCTGCCCGTTCGCGACGCAACCCGGACGGGACCGCCCTCGGCAAGCTTCTGGTGTCGTTGCGAGTCTTGTCGATATCGACATATCGACTGCGCCTCGCGCCTAGCCAGAAGCTTGCGGAGGCGCGGGCGCGCCCATGAAACCTGTGGAGAGCTGCCCTAGGACGAGCCGGCCCAACGAGCAGGTGGACTCGCCCTCGCTGAATCGAAAGCCCAGGGCGCGCTCGGAGTCAGACCACTCCAGCTCCAGGTCGAGCTCTGCGCCCGGCCGGATGACGCGCAGAAACTTCAGCCCTACGACGCGCTCGACCGCCGGGTCGAACCCGAAATGCTGCTCGCCATAGAAGACTGCCCACGCGACCTGGACTACTCCAGGAAGGATCGGGCAATGTGGAAAGTGGCCGCGAAACCAGTCGAGGGTCGCCGGAACCCGCAGTTTCAAGGCCAGCCCGCAGGGGCGGGTGAGGACATTCACGACTTGCGGGTACGTCGCCGTCGCGGTCACGCCGCGGTCTCGTCCTGCGTCAGCTCGCGTACCGCGGCCACCACGTCACCGACGGTGCGCACATGGCGGAACTGCTCGGGCTGCACCTTGCGACCGGTAATCTGCTTCAGTTCCAGGATCAGATCGATCGCATCGAGGCTGTCGATGTCCAGATCCGTATAGAGATTGGCGTCCAGCACGATCTTTTCGGGAGGCAACTCGAACAGTTCAGCAAGCACCCGCCTCACCTGTCCGAAGATTTCCTGTTCACTGCGCATCGATTCGAGCCGCTGGAATGCCGGCGCCATTATAGGCTGGCCGAATGACCCTCGGGCGGATTCGTGACGAGCACACCGGTCGGGGCATGCAGCACGGTTTCGATGCCACGCGAGAAGTGCGCGGCGAGCTGCCTCGTGAGGTGACGCGCCACGATGGAGTTCGGCTGCTTCTCTCCCGCGTAGCGGTGTGCCGGGATCGGCTGGCCGACCATTATCGTAAAGTGCGGCCGCCGCGGTGGAACGCGGTACCAATGTGAACCTTTGGTGAGAAACGGCACGTCGCACACGATGGTGACCGGCAGGACGTCGGCGCCCGAGGCAAGCGCGACCTGCGCCGCACCCCGTTTGAGCGCGAGGGGTTTCCCTGGAACCGAGCGCGTGCCTTCCGGAAATACCAGCATTGAGCGGCCTCCCTTCAGGACCCGCGCGCAATCCTGAACAAGTTGTGCGCCTTCGGTGTTGGGGATGTAGCCGGCCCAGATCACCGGCCAGCGCAGAGCGGGATTGCGCCACAGCGCACGCTTCACGACGCATCCGACATTGGGCGTCAGCCACAGCATGAAGACCACATCGATCAGCGTCGGATGATTGGCGACAATGAGCTGGCCCGGGCGGGCGAGCCTCTCGAGGCCGTGCAGCTCGTAAGTCAGGAGGCCGAGACTGCGCATGAACCAGATGAACAGGCCCATCACGCGGCGCATCGCACCGTTGATGCGACGTTGTGCCACGATCCGGTCCGGCGAGATCAGCCGCAAAAGCGGGAACAGCGTCACGCTAAGCAAGGTGCCGCCCACTCCGAACGTGACAAACGACAGACCGGTGCCGAAGCGGCGCGTGCCGCGATCCAGCATCGTCCGCAATCGCGTTTCCATCAGCCGGGTGACCCCATACAATTAGCTTAGCGCATCTCGATGCGGTTTCATGGTGACGGCGGTGTCAGATTCTTCGACGGCACACTCTTCGACGGCTCCGGGGCAAACGGCTGATGAAGCAGCGCTCGCCGCGCTCCTGGTACAAGCGCTCAACTTGCAGGATGTGGCGCCGGGCCAGATCTCACCCACGGCGCCGCTGTTCGGCTTTGATCGCGGGAGTCTCGGGCTCGACTCGATCGACGCACTCGAGATTGCGCTCGCGATTCAACGGCAGTACGGGGTCGAACTGCGCTCCGAGGATCCGGGCACCCGATCGGCATTCGCTTCGCTCAGGGAGCTGACGGCTCACGTCCTGACCCGCCGCAACAGCAGCTGACGCAAAAGATGTTTTTCCTCGCCGTGGCGTATCCCGTGCTGGTGCACCTGGCCGTGATATGGCCCCGGCCCTGGCTGGAATGGTTGGCGCTCGTAGCGCTCAGCGCCCTGCCGCTCTACCCATCGCTGCGTGTCGGCCGCTCCTGGGCGTGGCTCGTCTTGGGCGGGTGCCTGGTGGCGAGTGCCCTGATCGTTCGCTGGCAGGGAACACACTGGGTACTGCTACTGCCTCCGATCGCAATTCCCGTTTCACTCCTGATCGTGTTCGGGGCCTCCTTGCGTCCCGGCCAGCAGCCGATGGTGACGCGATTCGCTCTTCTGACGCGGGGCTCGCTGCCGCCCGAGCTCATCACCTACACGCGCGCGGTCACAATCCTATGGGTCGTCGTGTTCGCGGCCCTCACCCTCTCCGCGATCCTGCTGTCGCTCCTGGCCTCGAAGGAGCTGTGGTCGCTCGCCACCAACTTCCTGCACTACCTTCTGATCGGTGCGGTGTTCGCAGGTGAGTACGCGTGGCGGCGTTGGCGTTATCGCCATCTCGAGCACCCGGGCTTCCTGGCGTACCTGCGCCAGTTGAAGCCGGTGCGGTTGCGATCCTCATGAACGCCGCTCCGGCGATCCACGCGCCGGATGAGGTGCTGATCTGGCGCAAAGGACGTGCGGTGAGCGCCGCAGAGCTCTGGGCTCAAGCCGCAACGCTCGCACAGGCACTACCGCGGGCGAGCTATGCGATCAACCTGTGCGAGAGACGCAGCAACTTCCTGATCGCATTCCTCGCCGCCTCGCAGCGCGAGCAGATGAGCCTCCTGCCGCCCAGTCGTGCGCCTCTCGCGGTGCGCGAGATCCAGGATCGCTACCAGGACCATTGCGTCCTCGATGATCACTCGGTCGAGAGCCTCAGCGCACCACACCGAATCGCGAGTCCGATGACGATCCCCGAGTCGGGGCCCATCGCGATCGCATTCACCTCAGGCACTACCGGGCATCCGATCGGACATGAGAAGGACTGGAATTCGCTGCTCGCGACCGCGCGCCTCGCCCATCAGCGCTTTCTTTCTGGTGCGCGACACTTCAACGTCGTGGCGACCGTGCCGCCGCAGCACATGTATGGCTTCGAGACCACCGTGACGCTGATCCTTCTCAGCGCCAGCGCGGTGAGCGACGGCCGGCCGCTGTTTCCGGCCGACGTGACTGCGGAACTGGCCTCGGTCCCGCCGCCGCGCCTGCTGATCACCACGCCTGCGCACCTGCGCGCCTGTCTCGCTGCCGACGCACCGTTCCCGCCAGTCGAGCTGATCATCTCAGCGACGGCGCCACTGCAGCGCGAGCTCGCGGCACAAGCGGAGCGGCAATGGAACACCCGCGTGTTCGAGATCTATGGTTGCACCGAGGCAGGCAGCATGGCCTCGCGCCGGACTGTCGAATCGGACTACTGGCTGACGTATCCGGGCGCTTGGGTCGAGCCGACTGCCACTGGCGCGATCTATCACGGTACGCATCTGCCGCAGCCGGTAACCTTGCCGGACTTCCTCGAACTCGAGAGCCCGCAGAAGTTCCGCCTCGTGGGACGCGACGCGGACCTGGTGAAAGTTGCCGGCAAGCGCGCCTCGCTGGCCGAGCTGACGCAGCGCCTGCTCGCCATTCCAGGGGTCGATGACGGCATTGTCTTCATGCCGGGCGCCGAAGCGCGGCCCGCCGCGCTGGTGGTGGCGCGCGGAATCGACCGCGGCGCAATCCTGTACGCGCTCGCGCAGCAACTCGATCCGGTGCTGGTGCCCCGACCGCTGGTTCTTGTCGAACGGCTGCCACGCAACGAGACCGGAAAGGTTCCTCGCGCCGCCTTGCTCGAGATCCTGCGCGCGCAACATGAGTGAAGTGCGCCGAACGGTGATCGCGGTGGATGAGCCCTATTTCGCGGGTCACTTTCCCGGCAACCCGGTCGTGCCGGGCGCGGCAATTCTCGAACGCGTCATCGAGGAGATTTCGCGGCGAGCCGGGACGCCGCAAACGGCGCAGCGTCTGCAAGCCGTGAAGTTCCTCGCCCCGCTGCGGCCCGGCGATGAGCTCAGCATCGAACTCGAGAGCATCGAGGCGAATTCGGCCCGCTTTCACTGCCGGTCGGGCGCGAGGTTGATTGCGACCGGGCTCGTCGTGTCGCGCACCCGAGGCGCCGTCTAGCTCCATGAAGCCGGCGCCCCACGATGCTGGCGGGCTGCGCTCCTGGGACAGCTATCCGGAGCGCAGTACGCGGCTCATGATCAGCGTGCTCGTTCATGCGACGCGGCTGCTGGGTCGGACCTTGATGCGCTTTCTCCTCTGGCCGATCGTTTATTACTTCTACCTCACGACCAGGGACGCACGCCGCGCTTCGAAGGACTATCTGCGCCGGGTGCTCGAGCGCGAGCCGCGCGCCGGGGAAGTCCTGCGTCACTTTCACACCTTCGCGACTGTGTTCATCGATCGTGTCTACCTGCTCACCGAAGACGATCAGAAACTCCAGATCGAGGCGCGGGTGGCCGAGGAAGTGCTGCAGACGATCCGGGCGTCGCGAGGCTGCCTGCTACTCGTCGCTCATTTCGGCAGCTTCGAAGCGTTACGCATCAAAGGCACCCGCCGCGCCGAGGCGCCGATCAGCATCGTGCTCGATCGACAGGTCGGCCGCATGGCGATGAGCCTGCTCGAGAGGCTCAATCCAATCCTGGCCTCACGCATCATCGATGCCTCGAGACGTGGGCCCGCCCTGGTGCTCGATATCAAACAGGCGCTCGAAGCGGGGCACATCGTCGGCATGATGGCGGATCGGGCACGCGTTGATGAGCGCTCGGTCGTGGTGCGCTTTCTCGGCGGAGAGATACGCCTGCCTGCCGGCCCCTGGATCGTCGCCGGCATGCTCGGCATCCCCGTGGTGCTCGGATTCGGGGTGTACTGTGGCGGGCGTTCCTACGAGTGCCAGCTCGAGCTCTTCGAGCGCAGCATCGAGTTGCCCCGCGAGCGGCGCGAGGAATCCCTGCGAGAGTACGCCCAGCGTTACGCCACCAGGCTCGAGGAACACGTGCGTGCCGCGCCCTTCAACTGGTTCAACTTCCACGACTACTGGATCGACGAGGGATCGGTGCGCGATGCAACCGCTGCGCATTAGTGCTTACACGGTGACCTCGGCGCTCGGCGCGGGCCGCCGTGCTCACCTCGAGGCGCTGCTCGGCGAGCGCAGCGGGCTGCGGCCTCAGGCGGTCGAGGACTGCGCGCTATCCACCTGCGTCGGCGAGGTTGCGGGACTCGAACGGCCCGTGGAGGGCGAGCATGCGCGCTGGGACTGTCGCAATAATCGGCTCGCGCAATTGGCATTGTCCCAGGACGACTTTCGCACTGCAGCCGAGCGCAGTCGCGCGAGGCTTGGTGCCGGGCGCATCGGGGTGTTCATCGGCACCAGCACCTCCGGCGTGCAGCAGGCCGAGCTCGCCTACCGCAAGCGCGATCGTGACGCCGACCTGCTCCCCGACAGTTTCGTGCACCGGTACACACAGAATATCTTCAGCGCGGCCGATTTCGTGCGCATCGAGCTCGGCCTTGACGGTCCCACGCTCGCGATTTCGACCGCCTGCTCCTCGAGCGCCAAGGTTTTCGCGTCTGCGCGGCGTGCCATTGCCGCCGGAGACTGCGATGCCGCGGTGGTGGGCGGCGTCGACAGTCTGTGCCTCACGACGCTCTACGGTTTCAATTCCCTGCAGCTTGTATCCGGCGAGCCCTGTCGTCCCGCGGACCTGAGACGCAATGGCATTTCGATCGGCGAGGCGGCGGGCTTCGCATTGCTCGAGCCCGGGGAGGGTGACCTGATGCTGCTCGGCTACGGAGAAAGCAGCGACGCCTATCACATGTCCGCGCCTGATCCAGAAGGACGTGGTGCCAGCGCCGCCATGCGCGCTGCGCTTCTGCGCGCCGGCCTCGAGCCACGCCAGGTCGACTACATCAATCTACACGGCACTGCGACGCCCGCGAACGATCTCGCCGAAGACCGAGCAGTGGTCGAGGTATTCGGTACGGATGTACCGCTCAGTTCGACCAAGGGATGGACCGGGCACACGCTCGGCGCCGCGGGCATGGTGGAAGCGGCAATCGCGCTGCTCTGCATCGAAACGGGATTCATGCCACGCAGCCTCAACACGCGTGAGAAGGATCCAGCCATCACGGGCAATATCTTGCTGGAAACCCGCCGCACCCCGGTTCGACGCGTACTCAGCAATTCATTCGGCTTCGGCGGCAGCAATTGCTCGCTCATCTTCGGGAGCGAGCGATGAGCAGTGCATTCGTGCAGGGAGTCGGACTGATCGCACCGGGCTTGCCTTCATGGCGCGACGCCGAGCCGGTACTTCGCGGCGCGAGCGGCTATGTTCCAGCGCCGATCGGCGCAGTCCAATCGGAGCTCCTGCCCGCCAACGAACGTCGCCGAGCCCCGCTCGGTGTGCGGCTCGCCCTGCGGGCGGCACAGGACGCCACAGCCGAATCGGGGCTTGTTCCGGCCACGCTCGCATCTGTGTTCGCCTCCTCGGATGCAGATATCGAAATCATCCATCGGATCTGTTGCGCGCTCGCAGAGCCGACGCGCGCCGTGTCGCCGACGGACTTTCACAACTCGGTCCACAACGCCGCATCCGGGTACTGGAGCATCGGTACGGCCTCGCGTGGCGCTTCGAGCGCGGTGTCAGCCTACGACTTCAACCTTGCGGCGGGCTTGCGCGAAACACTCGCACTCCTGAGGTGCGACGACACCGATGCGCTGCTCGTGCTCTACGATGTGCCTCCGCCACCGCCACTCTATGCCAAGCGACCGGTCGCGCAGCCTGCGGCCGTGGCATTGCTTCTCACGCGCTTACACACCTCGCAAAGCATCGCGCACCTCGCACTGTGTGATGCGAGCAACGAGGCCAGGATGAGGGACGAGGGACTGGAAGAACTGCGCCGCGCCAATCCGGCGGCTCGCGCATTGCCGCTGCTCGAGGCCCTGGCGGCCCGGCGCTCCGGTGTCATTGGCGTGCGCCAGTACGACGATCGCTGCATCGGCATCCGGGTTGAAGCCTGATGATCGGGCGCGATGAGATCCTGAAGCTCATGCCGCATGCCGGCCGCATGTGCCTGATCGAGCGCGTTTCACGCTGGGATCTGAAGGAGATCCACTGTGAAGCCGATAGCCATCGCGAGCCAGAGCACCCTTTGCGTCGGATGGGCGCGTTGTCAGCAGTGCACGTCATCGAATACGGAGCCCAGGCCGCGGCGATCCATGCGTCAATTCTTGCAACCCAGCCGGCACCCGCCAGCAGGGCGGGCATGCTGGTGTCGGTTCGCGAGTGCGAGCTGTGTGTGGAACGCCTCGATGATCTGCCACACGCGTTGCAGATTTGCGCCAGCCGCGAGGGCGCGAGCAGGGAGGCGCTCACGTACACGTTTGAGGTTTCGCACCAGGACGCCTGGCTCGGTCGCGGGCGCCTGATGATCAAGCTTGCCCCTGTGCGGTAGCGCTCATCGGTCGTCCTCAAAGTGACTGTGATCGAGCAACCCTCGGGAACGGTGATCGCGGAACCGCAGTTCTACCAGCATGCCTCGGCTCAGAGTGCCGCCTGGACGTTCGGCGCGCAGGACTACGCCATGCTCGAGCGCGTCGTCTCGTTGTTGAAGAACTATCTCAATGCGAACTACGGCGAGGCCGTAGGTGGCCCGACAGGCTACGGCACTTGAGTCGGAATCAGTCCAACCAGACACGCGCGATGCTTGCCACGACGCACCACGCAACAGCGAGCAGCGCCGACAGGGCCGCGGTGCGCAGCAGGAGCAGTGCCACGATGACGATCGCGGCGTCGATCGGCGCCTGGATCGCGTTGATCGCCACCGGATCGTAGAGTGCTGCAGCGACCAAGCCGACGACCGACGCGTTCACGCCGGCGATAGCGCGCGCCGCGCTGGGGAAAGCGGCCAGCGAACGCCACAGTGGCAAGGCGCCCGCGACCAGCAGAAACCCCGGGAGAAAGATGCTGAGAAGCGCACACAGCGCGCCGGGAATTGCACCCATCTGCCCTGGAAGCCTCGCGCCGAGATAGGCGGCAAGCGTAAACATGGGGCCGGGCACCGCCTGAGCGGCACCGTAGCCCGCCAGAAAGTCGGCGTGCGAAATCCATCCTGGAGTGACGACGCCCTGCTCCAGCAGTGGCAAGACGACGTGGCCGCCGCCGAACACGAGCGCACCGGCACGATAAAACGCATCGATCACCGACCACAGGCCATCGCGCCACTCGGCAACGGCGGGCAGAATCACCAGGAACCCGGCGAAGGCAAACAGCAGCGCCCAACCGATTCGCGTTCCGTACGGCACATTCAGCGGCACCGCGCCATCGACGCGGGCGTCCCTGCACAACACGATGCCTGCGAGGGCGCCGAAGCCAATTGCCACGATCTGCTGCCACGCGCCGCCAGCGAGCAGCATGATCGTTGCGGCGCTCAGGGCGATGGCGCCGCGCCGCGCGTCGGTGCATAAGCGCTGCGCCATGCCGAAGACGCCATAAGCAACCGCCGCGACGGCCACCAGGCCCAGGCCGTGCAGCGCGGCCAGGCCCATTGCACCGGGCAGGCGCGGCCCCAGCACCCCGAAGGCCACCATGATCGACGCTGACGGTAACGTAAAGCCGAGAAATGCCAGCAGCGCGCCTGTCCAGCCAGCGCGCAACATCCCGATGCTGAAGCCAAGTTGGCTGCTGGCGGGACCCGGCAGAAATTGGCTCAGCGTCAGCAGCTGCGCAAACACACACTCATCAATCCAGCGCCTGCGCTCGACGATCTCACGATGAAAATAGCCGACATGCGCCAGCGGACCTCCGAACGACGTCAATCCGAGGCGCAGAAATGTAGTGAAGACTTCGAGCGTCGGCGCGCTCATGGCGCAGCCGCATCATCCGAGGCTGGCGCGAAGTTCTGGTTGGGAAAAACGTTCGTGCCTGGTCGTTGCACGACATTGAAGGCGAACTTCATCGCCTGGTGACACGCGTTGCAGCCGGCAGTAAGTGCGTCGAACGCCGCCTCGAACCTCTGCCGATCGCGCTTCTCGACCGCCCGCCGATTAGCAGGGCGCATACCAGGGATCGCATGCTGCGAAGATACACACGCGGCGCGTGCTTGACACGCCCGCGACCGCTCCCTAGTCTGCCGCTCCACTGTCAGGTGCACGGGAAGCCGGTGCGTCGCACGAGCGACAATCCCGGCGCTGCCCCCGCAACGGTGATCGAGTAGACGGCATCCTCATGCCACTGCGCCGCGAGAACTTCTCTCAACGCGTGGGAAGGCGATGCCGACGGGCTGAACTGAAAGCCCACTCGTAAGCCCGGAGACCGGCCTGACAGTCGCAACCAGCTTCGCGGTGGGCGATGGCACTGGGCTAACACCCCGACCACTGCGCGACTGGCCCCGTACTTCAACACCATGCGGGCGTGCATGGGGGAGTCAGTCCGTGTCCTTCAGGCGTCTTTGTGTCGCGGCCGCAGTCGCCGCAACGAGCAGCGCGGTTTTTTCGGCCGAACCAGTGCCGCCACTCGGCGAGACCATGGTCACGGCCACGCGCACCGAAACCGCCGTCAGCGATGTGCTGGCGCCCGTCATCCTGATCGATCGTGACGACCTGGAGCGCTCTCTCGCGCCCGATATTTCCGCGCT
Source organism: uncultured Gammaproteobacteria bacterium (assembly GCA_963705495.1). Classification (GTDB taxonomy): domain Bacteria; phylum Pseudomonadota; class Gammaproteobacteria; order Steroidobacterales; family Steroidobacteraceae; genus DATBVX01. Next base: position 42,583 of record CAVPJQ010000002.1, read on the forward strand.
GCTGCAGTTCCACGCCGGCATCGATATCGCTCGCAACGGCGGCCCTGGTCAGACGACCTCGGTATTCATCCGCGGCACCGACAGCAATCACGCGACCGTGCTGGTCGATGGTGTGCGCATCAACCCGGGAACGATCGGCGCTGCGCAGATCCAGAACGTTTCACCCGATGTCGTGGATCGCATCGAGATCGTCAAGGGGCCGCGCTCGACGCTTTACGGCACCGATGCGATCGGCGGCGTCATCAACATCATCACGCGCAGGTATCCGACCAGTGGTTTTGATGCGAGCATCGGCTACGGTCGCTACGACACTCGCGAGGCGTCTTTCAGCGGTGGGTTCAGGGGCGAGAAAGGCGAGCTCGGCATCACTGGGGTATGGCTGGACACGCAAGGATTCCCGGCTCAATCGCTGAGCAACGTCGACAGCGGCTTCGAGAATCAGAGCTTTTCCGTGCGCGGGCACACCTCGCTGGGAACAACCGAGCTCGGCGCGCGCGTCTGGTACTCGGAGGGTACGACCGAGTACCTGGACTTCTTCCTCACGCCCGTAAGCCAGGACTTCAGGACCGCGAGCGCAGCCGCGGACATCGCTTTCGGGACTGACGCCTGGAAGTCACACCTGACCTTGAGCCGCATCGAGGACGACATCGAGCAGAACCAGTCGCCCGATCTTGCGCGCACGCGCCGTAACGCCCTCGACTGGCAGAACGATTTGCGCTTCGACGCCAATCAGCTGCTCACCGCCGGTGTGCTCCTGAGCCGTGAGAACACGGATTCGCTCGTTTTCGGCACCGGCTTCGATGAGGACACCTCGGTCAACATGGGCTATGTGCAGGACCGCATTGATATCGATCGCCATCATGTTCTGCTGGCCCTTGCCTACACCGATCATGAGACCTTCGGTGGCGAGACCACCTGGAATGCGGAGTACGGGCTCGATGTCGGTGCAGGCACCCGGGTGATCTTCCTGGCCGGAACAGCGTTTCGCGCCCCTGACAGCACCGATCGCTTTGGCTTCGGCGGCAACCCCGACCTCGATCCGGAGAGCTCGCGCAACCTCGAGGTCGGCGTCCACCAGCAGCTCGGCGCGAATCAGCTCATCACCTTGAATGCTTTTCGCAACGACATCGACGACCTGATCGAATTCGTGGTGACCGATCCGGTCACCTTCGAAGGCCAGAACCAGAACATCGACCGGGTGCGCATCGAGGGGCTGGAGCTCGCCTACCAGATTCGCGCGGCCGATTGGAGTCTCAGGGCCGAAGCCATCGCACAGAATCCGCGCGACCTGACGAACCATGAACCGCTGCTGCGACGTGCCAAGCGCAGCGGCACCGTGTCGCTCACCAAGGCGTTCGGGCTGCACGAGTTCGGCCTCGACATGCTGATGACCGGGGCGCGCGAGGACTTTGGCGGCGTGCGGCTCGAACCGTACACGCTGCTCAATCTCTACGGTCGTTTCGCGCTCACGCCGGCCTGGTCGGTGCAGGTGCGCCTGGAAAACGCCCTCGATGAGCAGTACGAGCTCGCCAGCACCTACAATACGGCTGGCCGGAGCCTGTTCGTCGCGACGCGCTACGAGTTCCGGTGAGGCAATCTGACGCATGGGCCATCGACTCAGCAGGATCTACACGCGCACGGGCGATGACGGTACCACCGGGCTGGGCGACGGCACGCGCACGGTCAAGGACTCGCCACGTGTCGAAGCGTACGGCGCCGTGGATGAGACCAATAGCGCACTCGGAGTCGTGCTCGCCATCAAGCGCATCCCGAAGCGCGTGCGCACTTGCCTGACAGAAGTACAGCACGATCTGTTCGACCTCGGCGGCGAGCTGTGCATACCTGGTCATCGTGCGGTAACGGACGCACAAGTCGAGCGCCTGGAACGCGATCTCGACGAGCTGAATAAAAAGCTGCCGCGCCTGAAGGAGTTCATTTTGCCGGGCGGTGGTTCAGCGGCCGCCGCCTGTCATCTGGCGCGCGCCATCTGCCGTCGCGCCGAGCGACGCTGCTGGACGCTCGCGCGCGCCGAAGCGGTTGCGCCCGAGGTGATGCGCTACCTCAACCGCCTTTCCGACTTGCTGTTCGTCGTGGCGCGAGTGCTGGCCCGTCACGAGCGCGGCGACGAGGTGTCCTGGGACCGTAGCCGCCTGCGGGAGCGGCCCAGGAAGAGGACGCCATGAGGCGACCGTAGGCCTGACCTCAGGGCGCGCAGCCACTCCCTAGCCTTTGATCTTCCTGGTCGCGGCTCTGCGCTCCTGTTGCCGCTCCCCGCGGGCAGCACCGGCAATGCACAGCGCCACGACAATCGGCGCCGGCAGGTTGCGACCATGGACCGCGACTCTCACCGGGAGCCGGCGACCGATCGCGCGCTCAGTGATTACCATGCGTAATGGCTCGCGCAGCAGATCCACCGGCGAGTCACAGGCAACGTCACCCAGGTTCCGCTCGATGGTGATGGTCTCCTCGGTGGCGGTCACTGACGGATAATCGGTCGTGGCCTGCCCGGCGGCCGCAGCTGGCACGCTTTGGTCTGCGGCTGGGCGGCTCTTGAAGATGCGCGGGGCCACCTCGATGCCGGCGCCATTCGGCAGCTCAATGCGCACTGATGCGTCGGCGATTGGCTCCGTGCCTCGATTGACCAGCGTGAAATTGACGCGATGCCCGAGTTTCTCGAAGCGGTAGTAGCTGTCGTCCTCGCGGTATTCGTCCAGGACGTGCTCGAGGTCGAGTCGTAGCTGTTCGAGCGACTTCGATCGATAAGGTGCCTCGTGACCAAACAGACGCAGATGCGTCAGTCGCATGATCCGGGTGCTGTGGAACTTGGTGCGCTCCAGTTCCGTGTGCGCTTCGATCGCCGCCTTCAGCCTTGCGGCGGCCCGCGCGGATGGCGGCTCATACACATCAATCGCACGTAACATGAGGCTCGACACCAGCTTCGGGCCCTTGAAACCTACCTTGATACCGCCGCGAAACAACCCGCCCTCGAACCTGCTGGCATACATGCGGTCGAGGTCAGCGCGCCCAAGTGGCAGTTGCTCCACGCCCCGCCGGATCCAACCTTCCCCGCGGCGCAGTGCGGGCGCGAGCGGATTGCTGACGAGATACGGCTGGTTGGTGCAACCTGTGATGCTCAACACGCCGAAAGTGAGACCGTCGATTTCGCAGGTCCCGTAGCGCACGCGCAGGGACGGCTCGATGTGTTTTTGTACCAGGCCTTCAAAGGTGCCGTGGACAACGGACATCCCACGCGGGACGCCGATCAGGCTGCGAGCATTCCCACGCGCATCGACACCGAGAACGATGATCCGTTCACCGCGCACGTCGGCGTTGGCAAGAGCAACGATGTCGCGCAGCAGCTGATCATATTCGTGTCGCAGGTAGAGCGTGGGCCGGAACTTGAGCGCCGTGTGCTCGTTTTCGTGGCGGATGAGTGTTTCGATCTGGCTCATTCACGCTACCGCAGGCCGATCGACGCCAGCTTGTGCGTGACCAGTGGCGCCAATCCGAATCCGCAAATAAACAGCAGCACAGCGAGCGCCATGCAAACGCTAGCGACGCGTCGGGCGTCCTCTCCTCGCAAGATCCGGCGCACGTGCAAATGACGTGAGCCCGGCGGCGGATAGACCTCGCTGCGGCGGATGCGCAGCGCGAAGTGGCCGATCCAGATCGCAACCCCTACTATCGAGGCGCTCAGAATCCACGCGAGTGTGCGGAACAGCTCCGCAGCACGGCGCACATCGTCAGCCGTCGGAAGGCGCGAGTTGTCGGTCAGCGTGCGGACTTGAACCACAAGCCACACCAGCACCGAGAACGCGCCCAGCACGCCGAGCACGATGACCATCATGAGCAGGCGCCGCGCCATGGGCATCGGATGGGGTCGCCGCCGCTCCGGCGCGCCCGCCAGCGGCTGCGTGTCGAGATACGACGCTCTGCCCTGCTGGTTGGAACGAATGTCACTCATGGCTTTTCGGGCTGCACAGGTGTGAGGTGGCCGCGTGCGTCAGCCAACAGGCTGCATATTTCCTGCGTACCGCCGACCACGCGGGTCGTCGCGCGCGCCACGCGATCCGCGCTGACGAAATACAGATTCCCGTAACGCACCGCCGCGAGCTGCGGCCAGCGGCGCCAGTGCGCGAGCGGATCATCGGCATTGTCTGTGTCATTACCGGCAATGATGACCTCGGGATTGCGCTCGAGCACCGCTTCGACACTCACGGGCGGCGCCAGCTGCTTCAGGTCCGCGAATATGTTGCGCCCGCCGCACACCGCCAGGATGTCGCTGATGAGATGCTCGCCGCTGATGGTAAAAAGTGGTGCTGCCGAGATCTGGAAAAATACCGAGACCGGCGCGTCGTGGGCGTGCTTGCGTCGCAATTCTCCAATCTGTGCCGTGAAATCGCCTGCTGCCTGCTCGGCTTGTGCCCCAGTGCCGGCCAGGGCACCGATGCGCCGGATCGCCGCGGCGATGTCCTCGAGTCGCGCCGTGGTAATGCGCTCGACCCGTAAGCCGAGGCTCCGCAATTTTTCGATCACCGGTTCGGGAGTGCCGGTATCCCAGACCAGCACCAGGTCCGGGTGCAGCGCGAGCACGCGCTCGTAGTCGACCTGAAACGCATCGCCAATACGCGGCAGGGTGCGGGCGGCCTCCGGATAGTCGCTGTAAGCATCCGCACCAACGATCCGATCACCTGCTCCCGCCGCGTATACGAGTTCCGTGAGATGAGGGGCGACGCTCACGATGCGCTGGGCCTGCGGCACGGTGGCCGCCGCAAGTACTGCAAGCGACCACAGCAACAGCACGCCGCTGGCGGCGCGCAAGCGATTCATCAGCGCACCCAGCCAATCAGGACCAGCGTGGCGACGAATGCCAGCCAGAGCAGCAGGGCACGATTCACCAGGCGCATGCACGCCCTGACATCGGCCGCATCAGGAAGGGACTGCAGGTCTTCGAGCGGCTCGTCATCGACCGCCGCACGCCCCACTGTGCCGAGCAGCTCGTCGTTGAGATCGAAGAACGGCTGGCCCGCGCGCTGCATCAGGTCTCTCCAAGCGCCCTTGGCACGCTCGAAGCTCCCGACGAGCGCATAACCCAGCGCCAGGAGCCGCGCCGGCCCCCAGGCCAGGATGCCGTGAATGATCTGTAATGCGTGCACGAATTCGGGTAGTTCGCTCGAGACCTCAGCGCGACCGCGGTACTCAAACACTGCCCGCCGCCTCATCAGATCGCTAACGCGAAACAGCCAGGCGCCGGCGGGGCCCAGCGCCATGAACCAGAAGAGAACTCCGAACGCACGATTGTTCGCCTGCACGAAGATCGCCTCCTCGAGCGTACTCGAGGTATCTGCTGTGCGCTGCGCAGCATCATGCTCGGTGATCTCGCGCGCGACGCGCGCTGCAGTCTCCCGATCGCCGCTCTCTATCGCCCGCAGGTATTCATCGACCTCGGTCTTCAGGTCGCGAGGCCCCAGCGAAAAGACCAGCACGAACGCACCGAAGCAGACGAACAGGATCCCGGTCGGTACCTCGCGAAACGCCCACGCCACCAATGCGACCGGCAACACCGGCAGCAGCACCAGCAGGATCGTGATCAGAAAGGCCGCGCCGCCGTGCAGGTCCTGGAAGCGCGTCAGCGCCCAATCGAGGTAGCCGTCGAACCAGCGGGGCTCGCGCAGATCCAGCAACCGCGTCGCGGTACGCTCGAGCAGCAGTCCCAGCAGCAGAGCGAGGAGTGTCATGAAGCGACGCTAATAGCCCGGACTCGAGCTCTGCTCGAGGGCGATCAGGGTCTTCAGGCGCGGCCAGTCGAAGCTCGGTCCTGGATCGGTCTTGCGTCCGGGCGCGATGTCACTGTGCGCGGCGAGCCGGTTGGACTTTAGCTCCGGATACGCCTCGCACAGCGCGCACACTACGCGAGCGAGCGCCACATACTGAGCATCCTCGTACGGAGTCGAATCGGTGCCTTCGAGCTCGATGCCGATGGAGAAATCGTTGCAGGCCGTGCGGCCCTCATAGCACGAGGGGCCGGCGTGCCAGGCGCGCTCCTGGAACGGGACGTACTGCGTGATGCGTCCGCGCCGATCGATCAGCAGATGTGCGGAAACCTGCCGATCCGCGATCGTCGCGAAATACGGATGCGCTTCGGGTGGGAGCGTGTTGGTGAACAGCCGGTCGATCCACGGTCCGCCGAATTCGCCGGGCGGAAGGCTGATGCCGTGAATGACGATGAGGTCGGTCTTCGCACCCGGCGGCCGGGCATCGCGGTTGGGTGATTCGACGCGACGCGCGCTGCGCAACCAGCCGGCCGCGACATCGATCGGAGACTCGGCCGCATCATTCCTGCCTGGCTTGCGTCTGATCATCCGCTCCCGCCGTGTGGGGCCAGCACGATTGGGAGCGGATCATGCCAGAAACCGCGCCGGGCCATCGCCTCAGGTGGAATACTCGGACAGGCTCCTACAGAATGCTGGCCTCCGCTGCTGACCTGCCATGAACGATCTGCCCGTCGACAATTCATCACTCGCGCGCCGCGATCTCGCGGTCGTCTGGCATCCATGCAGCCAGATGCGGGATTACGAGTCGCTGCCGATGATTCCGATCCGGCGTGGCCGGGGAGTGTGGCTCGAGGATTACGCGGGCGGGCGCTATCTCGATGCGATCAGCTCCTGGTGGGCGAATCTCTTCGGACACGCGAACCCATTCATCAACGCACGCATCGCAGCGCAGCTCGAGCAGCTCGAGCACACCCTGCTCGCCGGTTTCACGCACGCCCCGGCCGTGGAGCTGGCGGAGCGTCTGACGCGGCTCGCGCCGCACGGTCTCACGCGCTGCTTCTACGCCGACAATGGTTCGGCCGCAGTGGAAGTCGCCGTCAAGATGAGCTTTCACTACTGGCACAATCTCGGCCGCAGCGCCAAGCGCCGTTTCATCACCTTGAGCAACAGCTATCACGGGGAAACACTGGGTGCGCTGGCGGTCGGCAACGTCGAGCTCTACAAGGCCATCTATCAGCCGCTCCTGATGGACGTCATCACGGTGCCTTCGCCCGATTGTTTCGAGCGCGAGCCGGGGGAAAGCTGGGAAGCTCACTCGCGCCGCAAATTCGCAACTATGGAGCAGGCGCTGTCGCGACACG
>CAVPJQ010000003.1:0-333989 GCA_963705495.1 uncultured Gammaproteobacteria bacterium
AACGACCGGCGGGTGCTCGGCTTCAACAACATCGAGCTGATCACCGACCGGCCGCTGGGCATCAACCTCGAGGAAGTGCGCCAGATCAAGCGGGACTGGCCGGACCGCGCGCTGATCGTTTCAGTCATGTTGCCCATGAACGAAGAGAGCTGGGCGAAGTACGTGCCGATGATCGAGGACACCGGCGCCGACGGCCTCGAGCTCAACTTCGGCTGCCCGCACGGCATGTCCGAGCGCGGCATGGGCTCGGCGGTGGGCCAGGTGCCCGAGTACATCCAGCTCGCCGCGCACTGGTGCAAGAAGTACGCGCGGGTGCCGGTGCTGGTGAAACTCACGCCGAACATCACCAACATTCTGCCCGCGGCGGTGGCCGCGAAAGAGGGCGGCGCCGATGGCGTATCGCTGATCAATACCCTGAATTCGATCATGCGCGTCGACTACGAGAAGCTCACCATCTACCCGTCGACCGATGGCAAGGGCTCGCACGGCGGCTACTGCGGTCCGGCGGTCAAACCAATTGCCTTGCACATGGTCGCGGAGATCGCGCGCTCGCGCGCAACCGCGGGCCTGCCGATTTCCGGCATCGGCGGAATCACCGACTGGCGCGACGCCGTCGACTTCCTCGCACTCGGCGCGACGACAGTTCAGGTCTGCACCGCCGCGATGGTCTATGGCTTCAAGATCATCGACGACCTCACTGACGGCCTCGGCAACTATCTCGATAGCAAGGGTTTCAGCTCGGTGAGCGAGCTGGTCGGCAAGGCGGTGCCGAGTGTGACCGACTGGCAATACCTGAATCTCAATCACGTCGACAAGGCATGGATCGACCAGGACCTGTGCATAAAGTGCGGGCGCTGCCACATCGTCTGCGAGGACGCGTCGCACCAGGCCATCACGGCGTCCGTGAACGGCGCGCGGCATTTCGAAGTCATCGATGCCGAGTGCGTCGGTTGCAACCTGTGCGTCAGCGTCTGTCCGATCGAAGGCTGCATCACGATGCGCCCGATGGAGAGCGGTGTCGATCCGCGCACCGGCCGGCCGATCACGCACGAGAAGGCCGACTGGACCACGCACCCGAACAATCCGGGACGTAAGAACTGCTGATAGGGGCGACTCCGATCGTGTCATCACCGGCGAGAAAGCTCGACATCCGCGAAGCCAACGAGGCGCTCATCCTGCGCGCTGCGGAAAAGCAATTCGCGTTGCACGGCTTCAGAGGTACGACCACCGAAGGCATCGCCAACGAGGCGGGGCTGCCGAAGGCCAACGTGCACTACTACTTCAAGACCAAGGCGAATCTGTATCGGCAGGTTCTCAAGGGCATCCTCGAGGACTGGATGGACGCGGCCGCCGCGTTCGAGGCCGACGACGATCCGCAACGCGCGCTGACGCTGTACATCACGGCGAAGATGCAGTTTTCGCGGCAGCGGCCGTACGGCTCGCGTGTGTGGGCGAGCGAAATCATGCGCGGTGCACCGGTGATGGAGCGTTTCCTGGGAACGACGCTCAAGACCTGGGTCAACGCGCGCGTCAGGACCATCCGCAGCTGGATCAGCGCCGGCAAGATCCGCGCAGTGGACCCGGAGAGCCTGCTCTACATGATCTGGGCCGTGACCCAGCACTACGCGGACTTCGAGCGACAGATCGCCATCCTGAATGGCGGCAACGCGTTTGACGAGCGTCAGTACCGCGAACGGGTGGAACAGGTCGTGAGGCTGATCCTGGGCAGCGTGGGATTCGAGGCTGGGGAAGGGATGCGAGCGCGGCAGCGAGCAAGCGCATGAAGAACGACGACGATGCACTGATCGAAGCCGCCAAGGTTGTACGCGGGCTCGCTCACGCGCCGTACTCGCACTATCACGTGGGCTCGGCGGTTCTCGATGAGAGCGGGCGGATCCACAGCGGTTGCAACGTCGAGAACGCAGCCTACCCCGAAGGAATCTGCGCCGAGACCAGTGCCATCGCTGCCATGGTCGCGGCCGGTGGCACCCGGATCGTTGCGATCGCAGCGGTGGGCGGGCGGCAGGCGCTGGAAGCGTGCACGCCGTGCGGCGGCTGCCGGCAACGCATCCGCGAATTTGCAGACCGAAACACGCGCATCATCCTGCTCGATGACAACGGCCAGCCGCGAAGCTACACGATGGAGCAGCTCCTGCCGGCCTCGTTCAGCCTGCGATAGTCATTCGCGTCGCGAGGGCGACAGAGAGGTGTCCTAGCGCGCCTTCCTCGCGAGAACACCCTGCAGGATGATCCGCGTCAGAGATTGCTCGATCTTGCGGAACTGCCCGTGCGTCATCCGCGGCACATTCATGACCGCCTTGACCTGTGGTGCGAAGTCCGCGTAGTGCTGCGTCGCCGCCCAGATCAGGAAGATCAGGTGATACGGGTCGACCCGGGTCAGCTTTCCCTGGTTGATCCAATGCTGGATTACCGCAGCCTTGCGCTGTACCACCGCCCGCAGATTCGTCTTCAGGTAGCCCTTCAGGAACGGCGCGCCCTGCACGATTTCGTTGGCGAAGACGCGCGATGCGGCCGGAAATTTCCGCGAGAGATCGACCTTCTGCGCAATGTAGTTGCCGAGTTCCAGCGCCGGGTCGCCGTTGCGGTCCAGTTCCCGCAAGGGAACCAGCCAGATCTCGAGCGTGCGCCGTAGAACCGCGAGGTACAGGTCCTTCTTGCGCTCGAAGTAGTAATGCAGGTTCGGCTTGGAAATACCGGCGCGCTCGGCGATCTCGTCGAGCGTGGCGCCGCGGTATCCGTAGGTCGCGAAGACTTCCACCGCGGCATCGAGGATGCGCGCTTCGTTCCGCAGTTGGATCCGGGTCTTCATTCAGACGTCCAGCAGCAGGCCCGCCAGCGCTGCGCTCATCAGGTTCGACAGCGAGCCGGCAGCGACTGCCCGCAGCCCATAGCGGGCGATGAATTCGCGCAGTTCCGGAACGAGACTCCCCAGCGCGCCCATCTGGATCGCGATGGACGAGAGGTTGGCGAAGCCGCAGAGCGCGAAGGTCGTGATCGCCTCGGCCCTCGGGCTCAGGGTGTGCGCGATCTGGCCGAAATGCAGGTAGGCCACGAACTCGTTGAGGATCAGCTTCTCGCCGAAGAACGCGCCGGAGACCTGGGCTTCGGACCACGGCACGCTCAGCAGGTACATCAACGGCCCGAAGACCCAGCCGAGCATTTTTTGCAGGGTCAGCCCTTCGAGGCCGAACAGTCCACCGAGCCAGCCGACGAGGCCATTGAACAGCGCGATCAGGCTCACGAACGCAATGAGCATCGCCGCGATAGCCACTGCCAGCTTCACGCCGTCGAATGCACCGACGCCCGCCGCCATGATGACGTTCGCGTGCCGACTGCCGTCCGCCTTGAGCATGACGTCTTCCGGTTCACGCGCTGCTGCCGGGTCGTCGGGGAATATGAGCTTCGCCATCAGCAGGCCGCCGGGCGCCGCCATGAACGAAGCCGGCAGAAGAAACTCGAGCTTGATGCCGAGCTGCGCATAGGCGGCGAGCACTGTGCCGGCGACCCCAGCCATGCCCGTCGCCATCACGGTGAAGACCTGAGGCGGCGTGAGCCTGCGCAGGTAAGGACGTATGGCCAGCGGGGACTCGGTCTGGCCGACGAATATCGTCGCGGCCGCGCACAGCGACTCGACCGTGCGCGTGCCGATCACCCAGCGCAATGCGCCGCCGACCAGCCTGACCACCCACTGCATGATGCCGAGGTGGTACAGGATGCTCATCAGCGCGGCGAAGAAGATGACGACCGGCAGCACGTGCACCGCGAAACTGATCCCGTGGCTCGTGTCCGCCAGCGGACCGAACACCATCTTGATGCCGGCCTGCGAATAGCCGATGACTGCTTCCACGCGTGCGAGATCGCCAGGATCGCGCGGCGCCCGGCGGGAACATAGAGCACCAGCGCCGCGATCCCGATCTGCAGGGCGAACGCGCTCAAGACGATACGCAGGCTGATCGCCTTACGGTTGATCGAGAGCAGCAGCGCGATGCCCAGGATGATGGCGATGCCCAGAAGACTCATCCATCTCATTCTTCTTCTCCGCGCGGGCGCTGACGCTGCGTCATCGCCGCTGTGGTCCGCTGCCTGAGGCCGTCGAAACTCACGCGCTACCGGGCCACAGTGTTTCGTAGATCACCGGCCGCGACGGCGGCGGCGATGACGCGATAGTGCAGGCCGCGCGCAGGTTGTGGATCGCGCGCTTCGCATCTGCTTCTGTCGCCGCATGAACCACGGCGAGCGGCCGTCCACGGTCGACCGCCGAACCGATGGAAATGATGTCGGTGAATCCGACCGACAGATCCAGCTTGTCGTCCGCGCGGCGGCGCCCGCCGCCCAATTCGATGATCGCGTTGCCGAGCGCGCGCGCATCGACGGCGGCGAGATAGCCATCGTGCAGTGGGGGCAACCGGTAACGTCACTGGCGCGGACGGCAGATGGTGGTCGGTCCGCTCGAGGAAATCCGCGGGTCCGCCGAGCGCGGCGACCATCCGGCCGAAGACTTCCGCAGCCTTACCCGAAGTGACGGCGCGATCCGCGCGCTGCCGAGCCGCATCTTCGCTGCTCTCGACGCCCGCGAGCACGAGCAGCCGCGCGCACAGCGCCAGGACCACCTCGTCCAATCTGGGCTCGCGCCGGCGGTTGGTGAGATAGGCGACGGACTCCCTGATTTCCACCGCGTTGCCGGCCGTGAGCCCGAGCGTTTCATTCATGTCCGTGATCAGCGCATGCGTCTTCAGACCCGCGCCGCCCGCTGTCTCGATGAGGCTCCGGGCGAGCGCCCGTGCCTGCTCCATGGACGCCATGAAGGCGCCGGATCCGACTTTGACATCCATGACCAATGCGTCCAGCCCGGCTGCGATCTTCTTGGAAAGGATCGAAGCGGTGATCAGCGGAATCGATTCCACCGTGCCGGTGACGTCGCGGATGGCGTAGAGGCGCCGATCGGCGGGCGCGAGATCGGTGGTCTGTCCGATGATCGCGCAGCCGACGGCTCGCACCACTCTCTCGAACGTGGCGAGGTCCGGTGTCGAGCGATAGCCGGGAATGCTGTCGATCTTGTCGAGCGTACCGCCCGTATGGCCGAGGCCGCGACCGGAAATCATCGGCACGAAACAGCCGCAGGCCGCGGCGATCGGCGCCAGCAGGAAACTCACCTTGTCGCCGATGCCGCCGGTGGAATGCTTGTCCACGACCGGGCCGCCCAGGTCCCTGGACCACTGCAGGGTCGTCCCGGAAGCAGCCATCGCCCTGGTCAGCTGCGCAGCTTCATCGAATGACATGGAACGCAGGCAGATCGCCATGGCGAGCGCGGCGACCTGCTCGGGCGGAATGCTGCCGTCAACGAGACCGCGCACGAAGAATCCGATCTGTTCCGCCGAGAGCGTTCCGCCATCGCGCTTGGCCCGGATGACGTCTACGAACAGCATCGATCCCCCGGGGAATAGTCGTACGGTTGGTCAAATTTTTCCCATTTGATAAAGACAGAGTATTCTTATACATAAGCTGCCCGGGATGCACTAATGGCGGCATCATTCATGGGGGGATGCGCATGAACAAGCGAAATCTGGCGATCATCATGAGCGCCGTGCCGATCGGTGCGTTCGGTGTCGATGAGGCCGCAGTCGCCCAGAAAGCTTCCGAGCCGGTTTTCGAAACGGTCATCGTCACGGCTCAGAGGCTCGAACAGAACATCTATGACGTCCCTGCGGCAATCAGCGCGTTCTCACCAGAAACCATCGAAAAGCAGGGCATCACGAATCTCACGGATATCGGCAAGTTCGTGCCGAACTTGAATGTGACCGAATTTTCGGCCGGTCAGACCTCGTCGGCGAATGCGTTCATCCGCGGCATCGGCTTGCAGGATCACCTGATCACGACGGATCCGGGCGTCGGTGTCTATGTGGATGGCATCTATCTGGGCCGACAGGTCGGCCAGAACTGGAATCTCACCAATATCGAGCGCGTGGAAGTGCTGCGGGGGCCGCAGGGCACCTTGTACGGCCGCAATTCGATCGGCGGCGCCATCAATATCATCACTCAGAAACCGGGCGACGAGACGGGCGGAAAAATGTCTCTGACGGCCGGGAGCCGGCAGCGGCTGAATGGTGACGGGTACGTGAACATGCGGCTTACAGACCAGTTCGCGATGTCTCTTTCCCTGGCTTACCAGAGCCGTGACGGGCTCGGCGATTTCGTGAATATCCAGGATCCGGGTGAGAGAGTCGGCGAACTGAAGGACATTTCCGGGCGCGTCGCGATGAAATGGACGCCGACGGACCGCCTGTCCTTCCTGGTCACCGCCGACGGCGACAACGGCCAGAACGGCCTGCGGCCCTACCACACGCTGATCGACGAGTTGCCGAATGGTGCAGTGTTTCTGGCTGGTTACCGCAATTCCGACACGGCCAGCAATCACTACAACAACAACACCGGCCAGGTTGACCAGATCGAGGTGACGAACAAGGCCTACGGCGTGTCGCTCACCGCGGACTACGCAGTCTCGGACGGTCTCAAGTTCAAGCTGCTGGCGAGCGACCGCCACTCACAGTACGAGAGTGGACTCGACGACGACAGCTTCTTCGACAACTTCCTCGCATTCCCCGAAGTCGGCGAAGCCGATCAGCAGTCGGCGGAATTGCAGGTCTCGGGCAAGGGTGGTGCGCTCGACTACATCGTAGGCCTGTACTGGTACGAGGAGGACGGGCACAACTTCCAGGATGACACGACATTCAACTGCGGCTCGAAGGCTGCGCCGTGCACGGCTCCCAACGGCGGCGACTTCTTCCTGCAACAGGAGTCGAAGAGCAAGGCGGCCTACGCCAATGTCGGATTCACCCTCCTCTCGGAACAATTGCGGCTCGCGGCCGGAGTCCGGTACACGCAGGACGACAAGTCAGCGCAAACGACACTGTTCGAGCTGATCCATGAGACCAATAGCCGCGACTGGTCGGAGACGAGTTGGGACGTGTCGGCACGGTACAAGTTCAATGACCGCATGACCCTCTATGGCACGGTCCAGAGCGGCTATCAGTCCGGTCAGTACCCAGCGCGGCCGTTCTGCCTGATCGGTTCCTTCAATTTCGCCACGCTTACGCTCGCGAGGCCCAACTGTTTCGTGGCCAACGACAACGTCACGGCGATCAACTACGAGGTGGGCTTTAAAGGAGAGCTCCTGGATAACCTGCAGTTGAGTCTTACCGTGTTCAATACGGACTACACAGACTTGCCCTACCAGGTGAGCACGACGTCGGCGGGCGGCTTCAATACGCAAAGCATCATCGTGGATCAAACCTCGCGCGGCGTAGAGTTTGAAGGCAGCTGGGCTGCGACCGACAACTTCCGTCTGTACGCGACCGTGGGTTACATCGACGCTGACGTCGACGATCCCAATCCGGCCGCAGTTGCCCCGCTGACACCTGAATGGACCGCATCCTTCAGTCCCGAGCTGACGATTCCGGCTGGCAGCGGCGAGGTAACGATGCGCGCGGACTATTCATTCCGGGACAAGATGTTCGGCGAGCCCAGCAGTGACCCGGGCAGGTTTACCCTGATCGACAGCCGTGACCTGATCAATTTCGACATCAGTTACCGGCCCACCGACGGCGACTGGACCGTCGGGGTTTACGGCCGCAATGTCACGGACGAGCGCTACGACAATGCGAGGCTCAACACGGGCGACTACGTACTGGTCATGCTGAGCAATGATGCGAGTGAGTTCGGAGTCCGCTTCTCCAAGGATTTCTGATCTGCCTGACGTCCAGACAATGCTCGCCGTTGCGCTCGAGGAGGCAGAGCTTGGCCTCGCTGAAGGTGGGATTCCTATCGGGGCGGCTCTCTTTGATCGAAGCGGGACGCTGCTCGGGCGAGGACGCAATCGTCGCGTTCAGGAGAACGATCCGTCTGTGCACGGCGAGACCGACGCGTTTCGCAAGGCTGGCCGTCAGCGCCGATACCAGGACACGATCATGGTCACGACGTTGGCTCCTTGTTGGTATTGCAGCGGGCTCATCGTCCAGTTCCGGATCGGTAAGGTGGTGGTTGGCGAGTCGCGCACGTTCCGTGGCGGAATCGACTGGCTGCGCGAGCGAGGGGTGGACGTCGTGGATCTGGATTCACCCGAATGCGTGAGCCTGCTCAGGGCATTCATCGAGGCGCATCCCGACGTCTGGAACGAAGACATCGGCGAGGCTTGAACTATCGACTCGGGATCGTCACTGACGATGCGCGCTCGTCGTCAGCCGTCGGTACTGGCCGAGGTGACGGATGGCGTGCTGCGGCTGGCCAAAATTCTCATAGAGCCGCGCCAGGTTGAAGTGACAGTCGGCGAGCGTCGGATCCTCGCTGATCGCGGACTGATAGGCCTCGAGTGCTGCACGCGTGCGACCCAGGTCTTCGAGTACGACACCGAGATTGAACATCAGCACCGAGTCCGCCTGCACATGACTCAGCGCCTTGCGATAGATGTTCTCCGCTTTCTTGAGCTGACCCTGCTCGTGCGCTAACCGGCCCCAGTTGGTCCAGGCCGCGAGGTGTGCGGGATCGGCCGCGACCGCGCGCTCGTAAGCTTCCTGTGCCTTGCGGGGATCGGTCTGCTCGAGCTCGACGCCGGTCGCAAACCACACTTCTGAATCGGTCGGATCGGGGCCGGAGGACGCGGCGTGCGACGCGGACGTGACGATCGCGTCGGGCGCCGGCACTTCGACCACGTGCAGCTCGCCTTCATCGACGCTGACATCGAGCCCCAGCACGTACTGGCCATCATCGACCTGCCAGCGGCTCTTGCCTTCACGCACCACCACGCGATCGCCGACCGCAGTGATGCTGATACCAGAGAGCGGCATGGTCTCGGGGAGCTCGCGACGCAGCTCTTTCAGCGCTTTGTGGATGCGCTTGCGTGAAACCTTCGCCTGCGTGAGCGCGCGCGCGGCGCGCAGCACGATCAGGTCCTGGAAGGA
The DNA here is from genome assembly GCA_963705495.1 of uncultured Gammaproteobacteria bacterium. GTDB lineage: Bacteria > Pseudomonadota > Gammaproteobacteria > Steroidobacterales > Steroidobacteraceae > DATBVX01. The sequence continues at coordinate 8,976 of CAVPJQ010000003.1, forward strand.
GAACTGGTATTGGCGCTTCGGACCCCGCGCCGGTTTGACGAAGCCGCCGTCGATCAGCCCTTGAATGGCACTGCGCGACAGCTGCAGGACACGTTCCACGTCCCGCACGCTGTAGGAATGCATCGCGTCTCTCTGCGGGATTACCGCCGCGTCGATTTGCGGGCCACCTTGGCCGCCTGCTCGACACGCTTCGGTGCCTTGCGGTCACCGATCTTCGACACCGTGACACGCGCCTTCTCGGTCTTCTCGAGACTCGCGCGCAACGCTTCCATGAGATCGATGACCTTGCCCTTGCCGGCCTCGGGCTGCACCTCGGTCACGGAAATCTCCTTGCCTTCCACCTTCTTCTGGATCTCCGCATCGATGCGTCCCTTCACTTCATCGACGTACGCGGTCGGGTCGTACTTCGCGCTCATCTGCTGCTCGATGAGCTGGCGCGCGAGCTTGAGCTCCTGCGCCTTCACGTCGGTCTGCGGCACATCGACTTCGGTGGCGGGGCGAACCTCGCCCGCGAAATGTAGCTGCTGCATCGAGAGGACCTTGCCGATCGGGCGCAGGATCACGATATGCGCCTTGCCCTTGCTCGCCCAGCGCCCGACCGCACACTGCTTCATCTCATTCAGCGCCTCGGTGAGGAGCGCGTAGGACTTCGCGGCCCCCTTGTCCGGGGCGAGATAGTACATCTTGTCGAAGTACACGGGGTCGACCGACTCGATCGGCACGAACTCCGAGATGTCGACCGAATGCGTGCCGACTTCCTCGAGCTGCTTGATCTCCTCGGGCGTGAAGGTGACGTACTGGTCCTTGGCGAACTCGTAGCCCTTCACCATCTCGTCGCGCTCGACGATCGAGCCATCCTTCTGGCAGACGTACTGCTGCTTCACGCGCGAGCCGCAGTCCTTGTGCAGCAGGTTGAATGACAACTGCCCCGAGGATTGCGTCGCGGTGAAGAGCTTCACCGGGATCGCGACGAGCCCGAAGGAAATTGTGAGTGAGCCGATAGAACGTGGTGCTGCCATGGATCCTCGCAGTCTAGAGCGGCGCTCTCGCTACCCTGGTTCGAGAAAGCTCGCGTAAGGCTATGTTTGGTCGAGAGAACATCATGCCACCGTGAGCAGGGGCGGCGCAACACGCCTAGTCGGCCGACCCAGCGGGTGCGTTTCTCCTTGAACCCCGTCGATTCGAAGATTCGGTCCTTACCTCCTCTCGGACAGAGTTAGGAGGATGGAATTCGCTTGGGATGCCAGGAAGGCGTCCGTCAATCTCCTGAAGCATGACGTCTCCTTCGAGGAAGCTGTAACTGCTTTCTACGACCCCTTGGCCCGGACCATCGAAGACCCAGACCACACTCCAGATGAGCAGCGCTTTCTGTTGATGGGACTGTCCTCCCGCGGTAGGTTGCTCGTCATCGCCCACGCGGACCTTGACTACCAAGTTCGCATCATCAGTGCGCGGCTCGCGACGCGGCGCGAGCGCTGGACCTATGAAGAGACCTAGCAAGGACCCTATGCGACCGGAATACGATTTCTCGAAGGCTGAGCGCGGCAAATATCTCGCGCGGCTCGTGAAAGGCGCGAACGTCGTGGTGCTCGATTCCGATGTCGCAGCGGTGTATCGGGACTCGAAGTCTGTGAACTCGGCGCTGCGCAGACTCGCGGGTCTCGAGCGGCCCCGCAAGCGACGCGGGCGCTAGGCCAACATCCCCGGAATCTCTTTGGCGAGCGCATCGATCGCTGCACGTGTCTTCGCGGGCAGATAGCGGGTCTGCGGCCAAACGGCATGGATCGTTTCCATGTCACCTTCGGTGTCCGGGAGCAGCACGAGCTGACCCGCGCGCAGGTACGGAGCCACGAGCCAACGCGGCAGGCGTGCGATCCCCGCGCCGCCGATAGCGGCATCCGCAATCGCCTGCACATCATCGAATCGCAAGCGCCGCTCGACGCGCAGCTCCTTGAGCTTGCCGTTCGCATCGCGCATCTGCCAGGGGATCTCGGGACCGGGGTACATGTACACAATGCCCGTGTGGCCTGAAAAATCATCCGGGCTTTGCGGGTGTCCGCGCCGCGCGAGGTATGAGGGCGCTGCGCACAGGACGAAGCGATCGGCGACGAGTCGCCGCGCCGCCAGGGTCGCGCTGTCGCGCAGTGCACCGAGGCGGATCGCGAGATCAAATCCCTCCCCGAGCAGATCGACGACGCGATCGCTGCATGAGAGCTCGATCGTCAGTCGCGCGTGACGATTGGCGAGTGTGGTGAGCACTGGCGCGACGTAATGGCGTCCGAAGATGACCGGTGCACTCACGCGCAGGCGGCCGGTGGGCTCGCGCCGGCCATCGTCGAAGATCGCCTCGGCTGCATCGATCTCGGCCAGCGCTCGCTTGCACCGTTCGTAGTACGCCTGCCCGTGCTCGGTGAGTGTTTGCTTGCGCGTCGTGCGATTGAATAGTCGCGTTCCGAGCCGCCGTTCGAGGCGCGCGATCGACTTGGCAATGGCGGAGCGCGTAACGCGCATGCGCTCGGCGGCAAGCGCAAAGCTTCCGGCTTCCGCCGCCTGCACGAAGGTGTCGATCCCCTGCATGCGATCTTCTGACATGGACTATTGGTTCCTGTCTGGAATCAGTCAGGCGCCAAAAGTACTCCACTGCGGACTCAAAGTCGCGCGTACATTTGCGCCCCATGGTTTGAGCGCCTTTTTGGTCGAGTTCAGAGGAGGTAGACCTTGGCGTCCGCAATCAAGGTGATCAGTGCGACTGTCGTGCTGGCCGCGGCCACGTTGGGCATGGCATGGCATCGTGGGGCGGCGGATCGGGACTCGATCGAGCGCGGTCGATACATCGCGCGCATCGCCGCGTGCAACGATTGCCACACACAGGGCTACATCGATACGGGTGGAAACGTTCCCGAGACAAACTGGCTCACTGGAAACACACTGGGCTGGAGTGGCGACTGGGGTACGACGTATCCGCCCAACCTGCGCCTCTACATGCAGCGCGTGACTGAGGATGAGTGGGTTCGCATTGCACACAGCGTGCAGCTGCGACCACCGATGCCGTGGTTCATCCTGCACGATCTGAGCGAAGCAGATCTGCGCGCGTTCTATCGCTTCGTGAGGTACCTCGGGCCGGCAGGCCAAGCTGCACCGGCCTTCGTGCCGCCCGACCAGGCGCCCCCGAATGCCACGATTCAATTTCCGCGTGCGGCTATGCAGGCAGCCGCCGTAACCAAGACCGAGGAGAGCTGAGATGAGCAAGCAACGCGTAATTACTGTGTTTGGCGCCACGGGCGCCCAGGGTGGCGGATTGGCGCGCGCGATCCTGGCGGATCCAAAGCGTGAGTTCGCCGTGCGCGCCGTGACCCGCAAACCCGATGCCCCCAAGGCCCGTGCACTCGCCGCGGCGGGCGCAGAGATTGTCGTGGCCGACATCGACGATGTGTCGAGTGTCGAGCGTGCGATGAAAGGCGCGTACGGCGCTTTCTGCGTCACCAATTTCTGGGAACACTTCTCAGCCGAGAAGGAGTACGTGCAGGCGACCAACCTGGCCGAGGCCGCGCGCCGCGCCGAGGTGGGGCATGTCATTTGGTCGACGCTCGAAGACACACGCGAGGTGTTTCCGGCGGACGGGAAGCGCATGCCGGTGCTCGGTGGCCATTACAACGTGCCGCACTTCGATGCCAAGGGCGAGGCGAACAAGGAATTCACCTCGCGCGGCCTTCCGGTCACGCTCTTCTTCACCTCGTTCTACTGGGACAACTTCGTCCACTTCGGCATGGGACCGAAGCCCGGGCCGGATGGCGAGCTGGCGTTTGCCTTCGATCTGGGCGATGCGAAGTTGCCGGCGATCGCCGCTTCTGACATCGGTGGCGCGGCGCTCGGCCTCTTCAAGCAGGGCAAGGCTGCGATCGGTCGCTCCGTCGCCATTGCGGGCGAGCACTTGAGCGGCAACGAGATGGCGGAGATCTTCACGCGCGTCCTTGGGCGTCCCGTGCGTTACAACGCGGTGAGCCCTGAGACCTATCGCGGGTTCGGATTTCCGGGCGCGGACGATCTCGGCAACATGTTTCAGTTCAAGCGCGATTTCGAGCAGCGCTTTCGCGCGCCGCGTGATGTCGAGGCTACGCGACGGCTGTACCCGCAGCTGCAGAGCTTCGAGCAGTGGTTGCAAAAGAATCGTGAGGCGTTCGCGACTGAGACCGTCGCAGCGGCCTAGGCCTGCCGGGCCCGCGCGGGTTGCCCCAAGCTCCCGCGCGGCGCCACTGACCCGAGGTTTCAGCTAAGCGCAAGAAGATCGGGCGCTGCCAGCGCAATCAGAAACAATCCTGTCCCGACGATGACAGTACCGATGGCTCGCGCGACGCGCTCACCGGCCGGTGCGAGACGTTCGACGGTGATGGCTGCCGCGACGACTGTCATCGCGCGCAGGTCCATCACCCCGATCGCCAGGAGACTCCCCGTGAGACCGGCACAGCAGTAAGCGCAGTGCAGGCCGAGGCGCAGGCCGTGTCGCCAGGCCGTACCGGCGTCCGCCGGCAACGTATCGCCGCGTATCCGTGCCTCCCGGCAGCAGGCGAGGTGATGTTGCTTCCACGTGCTGAACTGGAGCGCGCCGGCGATGACGATGACGACACCAACCGCGATCGGAACGGCGCGCGCCAGCGCCGGCTGCTGCATCTCGATCGCTGCCAGCGCGACGCCGACCGGAAATGCGACCATTCCGAACACGGTCCAGACAAGGAAGTAACCCACGCCCACGAGCGCGGTCAGCCTACCGAGACGTGGCTCGCCGGCGCCGCCAACGGCCTGGCGATAGCGCCACAGCATCGGGACCAGGGACGGCAGCATCATCGCCACCATCATCACGACCCACATGCCGAGGAACGACGCCGCGGCGCCGGGCCATGACTGCCCGGACATCCGCATCCACGCCATCGACATCGTCCAGCCGCCGGGCATCGGCATCTCGCCCATTGTCGACATGGATGTGCACCAGCTGATCGTCGCCACCGCGCTGGCGGCGAAGAGCAGCGCCGAGACGCCCAGAAACGCTTGCCGGGAAGCTCGCTCCATGACTTGGCTCAGCGCTTGTTGTACTCGTCGTGGCGGAGCCACCAGACTCCGGTCTCGTTGCGCCCCTTGGGGGCGCGGTCGAGCCACTGGTACATGCCCCAAAGGCCGTCGAGTCCGCGCGCATAGGTGGAATAGGTGTGGTAGACGATGCCGTCCTCGAGCGCGAACGCGCTCATGCCCGGCCGCTCGCGCGTGTAGGTCGGCACGTCGGTTCCAGTCGAAGCTGCCATCTGCGCGACCGGCCCCTGCGGGTCGCCGCCCAACGGAGTCCCACGCTCGTAGTTGTATTCGTAGTCCCCCTCGCGCTGTTGCTCCCTGGTGATCTGGGCGTTGAAATCGAGGTTGAATTCGCCGCCGAGCGCGGATGCCCAGGGGAACATCCACCCCATCCGCCGCTTGTACGCCTGCAGCTTTGCGAGCGGCGCCCCCGACACTGCCGAAAGCGTGACGTCGTGGTTGGCGAGGTGGACGGCGAAGCCGTTGAACCCGTCCGCGATCGCCGAGCAGGACGGACACCCCGCCGTGTAGTCGGGCCCGAACATGAAGTGGTAGACGAGGAGTTGCGAGCGCCCTTTGAAGAGGTCTGCCAGCGAGGCGCTCCCCTCGTCGGTCTCGAATCGATATGCCTTCTCGATCCGAACCCACGGCAGTTCCTGCCGGCGTCGCGCCAGCTCATCGCTGCGCCGTGTAAGCTCCTTCTCCGCCTTGAGCAGCTCGACCCGTGCTGTGAGCCACTCCTTACGTGTTCCGGTCATGTGCTTCGTCATCGCGATCTCCTGACTAGGTGTTGCAAGACGACCCGGTGGTCGTTCGTCATGCGATAGATTAGGACCCGATATCGAATGGTGAGAGTGACAAGTGTGACGGGATTTCGATGGACTCGCTGATCACTGCCGCGGCGCGCGCCCTCGCAGCGGGTGATCCGCTCGGCGCGTTGAAGCGGATCGCCCTGCGCGGCGACCCGCCGGCTCTTGCGCTTCGAGGCATCGCGATGGCGCAGCTCGGCGATCTCCCCCGGGCTAAGGTGCTCCTGCGAAGTGCGGCGCGTGCCTTCGGTCCAAAGGAAGCCGTGGCCCGTGCGAGGTGCGTCGTCGCCGAGGCCGAGATCGCGCTCGCCTCGCGGGACCTGGGCTGGCCTGCGAAGGCGCTCGACGCCGCACGGGCGACGCTCGAAGCGCACGGTGACCGGGCAAACGCGGCGCACGCGCAGTACCTGCAGGCCCGGCGCCTGCTCCTGATCGGGCGCATCGGGGACGCTGAGCGTGCGCTCGCCGAGGTGGACCCCACACCTTTCCCTCCCGCGTTGCGGACCGCTCACGAACTGGTGCTTGCGGGCATCGCGATGCGGCGCCTGCGAACGAAGGTGGCGCGTGGGGCGCTCGCGCGGGCCGCGCAGGCCGCGCGCGACGCACGTATCCCTGCGCTGACGGCGGAGGTCGAAAGCGTACGCCTGGCGCTGAACGCGCCCGCCGCGCGCCTGATTGCAAATGGCGAGGAGCGGCTCCTCCTGCTCGATGAGGTCGAAGCATTACTGGCGTCGAGAGCATTGGTAGTGGATGCGTGCCGTCATGTCGTGCGTCACGCGGGCAAAGTGATCTCGCTCGCGAAGCGTCCGGTGTTGTTCGCGCTTGCGCGCGCGCTGGGTGAAGCGTGGCCGGGAGACGTACCGAGGGAGACGCTCGTCGCGCGCGCATTCCGATTCAAGCTCGCCGACGAATCGCATCGCGCGCGGTTACGAGTCGAAGTCGGGCGGCTTCGCAAGCTGCTTGGGACGTTGGCCGACGTGAGCGCGACGAAGCGAGGTTTTGCGCTGGCGCCGCGCCGCGCACGCGAGGTCGTCGTCCTGGCGCTGCCCGTCGAGGAACAGGATGCAGCGGTGCTCGCGTTGCTCGCCGACGGTGAATCGTGGTCGAGCTCGGCCCTTGCGCTTGCGCTTGGAACGAGCCAGCGCACCGTGCAGCGGGCGCTTGACTCGCTTGCGGCAGCAGGCAAGGTGCAGCCGTTCGGGCGCGGGCGAGCTCGTCGCTGGAGACCTGCGCCGGTGCCGGGATTCACGACGAGCTTGTTACTCCCGGCTCCTCAGCTGATTGACTAGGATGGAACTCCGCTAATTGCCCCAGGTCAGGTGAAAACATGCGTAGTTCAAAGGCCGAAATCGTCCGCGAGTACGGACCCTTTCCGGGTGCCGACAACGTCGGTGGAGTCACGTACGACGGTCAGAATGTCTGGTTTGCTGCCGGAGACAAGTTGAACGCCTTCGATCCTGCGAGCGGGAAGACGCTGCGCTCGATCGATGTCGCCGCGCATGCTGGAACGGCCTTCGACGGTGAGCACCTGTTTCAGATCGCCGAGAATCGCATCCAGAAGATCGATCCGAAGACCGGTCGTGTGCTCGCCACGATCCCCGCGCCCGGCGGTGGCAGTGACTCGGGGCTCACGTGGGCCGAAGGGACGCTCTGGGTAGGCCAACATCGGGACCGCAAGATCCATCAAGTCGATCCCGAGACGGGAGCGATTCTTCGCACGATCGAGTCCAGCCGCTTCGTCACCGGCGTCACCTGGATCGACGGCGAGCTCTGGCATGGCACCTGGGAAAATGACGAGAGCGAATTGAGGCGAGTCGATCCGCAAACCGGAGAGGTCCTGGAGAGTCTGGAGATGCCGCCCGGCGTGGGCGTTTCGGGGCTCGAGTCCGATGGGGCCGATCAGTTCTTCTGCGGAGGAGGAAAGAGCGGGAAGGTGAGGGCCGTCCGCCGCCCCAGGCGAAGCGCGCTCTAAGCCGCGCCAGCGATCTTGGTCAGCGCGCGGAAGCGACCGGTCGGCGACAGGTCTTGGCGGCTCGCCACGGAATTCCAAAGCTCGTTGCGCTTCGCCACGAACGGGCTCGTCGAGAGCTCCGCGAGGGTTCCGGACTTGGCAAAGAGGAACCCTTGTCCAGCAACACACCCGAGCTTCAGAAGCGCGTCGATCTGTGGTTCCAGCTCGATTCCTTCGGCCACTGTGTCGAGACCCAGGGTTTCGCTGAGCGTGATCACCGCGCGCGCGAGCTCCGGTCCGGTGGAGGAATTGGTCAGGCGGGCAACGAACGAGCGATCGATCTTGAGAATGTCGATGGGGAAGCGGTGCAGGTATGACAGCGATGAGTAGCCCGTGCCGAAATCGTCGATCGCCAGCCGGACGCCGAGCGCCTTCAATTCCTGCAGGCGCGCCAGGTTCGTCTCAGTGTTGTGCATGATCGTGCTTTCGGTCAACTCGATCACCAGATTGCCGGGCTCGAGCCCCGACTCCTGCAGAGCCCGCGCTACGTCGCGCGCCAGGTCGCCATTCTGAAGGTGTCGGCTCGAGATATTGACGGCGATGCGCAGTCCCTCGCCACCGGCGACGACGCTGCGCCACGCGCGCACATCGCGGCACGCCCGCCCCAGCACCCAGCGTCCGAGCTTGATGATCTGGCCGCATTCCTCGGCGATCTGGATGAATCGGCCCGGCAGCAACACGCCGAGTTCCGGGTGTCGCCAGCGCACGAGTGCCTCCACTCCCAGCAGGCTCCGCGTGCCGAGATCGACGATCGGCTGGTACTCCACGAAAAACTCTTCGTTGGCGATGGCACGGGCGATGTCGGCGACCAGGCGCGTTTTCTCCTGCAGCATCTCGTGCATGAGCGGCTCGAACGGGAGAAAGCGGTTCTTGCCCGCAGCCTTCGCAAAGTACATCGCGGTGTCGGCCTTGCTCAGCAGTGCCTCGGCGCTGGCTTCCTGGGTCGAGAACGCCACACCAATGCTGGCTGAGACACGAACTTCGGCCGCGTTGAGAACGAACGGTTGGTCGAGCTTCTCGATCAACGAGGCGGCGAGGCGCTCGACCTCTGCCGTGGTGGAAATTGCTTCGAGCAGGATGGCAAATTCATCGCCGCCCAGGCGCGCCACCGTGTCGGAGAAGCGCGTCGACTTCACAAGCCGCTGCGCCACCGCTTGCAGCAGCCGGTCGCCGGCGTCGTGGCCGAGCGAGTCATTCACGTTCTTGAAGTTGTCGAGGTCGACGAACATCACGGCGAGCTGCTGGCGGCCCCGGTTCGCGAGCGTCAAGGCATGCTGCACGCGGTCGCGGAACAGTCCGCGATTCGCGAGCATCGTGAGTGAGTCGTGGAACGCCAGTTGACGCAATTGCTCTTCGAGCGCCTTGCGCTCGGTGATGTCGCGGAAGTTGAGTGCGAGGCCCTGCACGGCCGGATCGTTGGTCAGATTGCTGCCGACGATTTCGAGCACGTAGCGATCGCGACCGCGTTCGATGCGCATTTCGACCGGGCCGAGCGCCTCGCCGGAGGATGCCGCGACCTCGCCGAGAAACCCGCGCAGGCGCTCTCGGTCATCGCCCGTCCAGATGTCGAGCAGATTCTTCCCGACCACAGCCTCCGGCTTGAGACCGAGCGTGCGCTCGGAAGCTGGAGATACAAAGAGGAGTGAGCCGTCGACGGCGACGGTCATGATGACGTCGGAGGCATTCGCGATCAGGGAAGCGTAACGGTCCTCGACCATGCGGGCCGCGCGTCGTTCGCGGATCAAGGCGTCATCGCGCAGCACCAGTGCCTGGCGCACCATCACGAGCAGCGCCAGCCCGAACACGACAATGGTCATCACGGTTGCAGGGCTGCCGATCTCGCCGCGCGTGAAAGACACGAGCACGAGGAACGCGGTCAGCATCGAGGCGTAGGGCAGCGACTGAGCGAACGGGAGCGATGCGCCCGATTCGGTTCCCGACGTGCTGGCCGAAAGGCGCATCTGCTCGCGTCCGGCGGCGGCCATCGGTACGTAACAGATGAGGTACAGCACGTCCTGCAGGTCGCCGGACAGATAGTGACCACCGATCTTCGCGACCGACCACAGAATGTCGCCGAGGAACATGGTCGCGAATCCGACCGAGAGCAGGAGTGGAACGCGGCGCCCAACCCTGTTGTTCGCCCCCGCCAGGAGCAGCACGCCGAGCATGAGTATCAGGATGCAGCTGAGCGCAATGTAGGTCTGGCTGAGCGCATTCTTGAGCACGTCGACTTCGCCATTCGAGGCGGCCGGGTGAATGATCAGGAACCAGAAGAACGCACCGAAGCCGACCACGAGGATGGTGGCGTCGACGAGGAATTGCGTCCAGCGAACCTTCAGGGCCGCGGCCCGGATCATGAGGCCGACAGCCACTCCCAGGAATGGGTAGAAAGCGAGGTAGAAAAAGTCGGAAGGTCCGGGGAACGGATCGCGGTCGTGCAGCCAAGCGTTGATGCCGATGCTGGTGCCGACGAGGTAAAGCGCGATCGCCGTCGACAAGCAAATCCACGCGGTTCGCGAGGTGCCGCGTGCCATGCGGCGCGTCGCCGCGACGGTGACGATCAACGCTGTAAGGCAGGCTGGAGAGTCAGCCAGCAGGCCGACGTAATGCCTGACGCGGTCGCCACCGAACCCGGTGAGCATCCATGCCGCGCAAATGGTGACGTAGATCACAAGCCCGATGCAGAGCTTGTCGATCCATCCCGGTGGGGCGGCGGCGCTATCTTTTTGCGTAGGTCCTGTTGAAACGCCCACCTGCGGCACCGTCAATTGATTTGTCCAAGTGGTTCACATTCCAAGCCATGCGACTTATTCGAAACGCAGAATGAGTTGCAACGGCCCGGCTGGCAAGGAAGCGATCGGCGGGTTGCGATGCAGGTCTCGCTTAGTGTCCGCATACCGCGGGAAGGCTACGAGGCAGCCGTCGAAGTCTTGTCAACGGCTGTCGCTGCCCTACCTGGAGAAGGCGCGCGAAAGGCTGTATTTCGTGGTGAATACATCGCGCCACCGATCGCCCGTCTTGCTCAAACGCTGCAGCGCATTGGCGATGGTGAAATCGGTGGGCTCGGCTGCTTCGAGCTCTTCCCAGGTGAGAGGCATCGAGACGGGCGCGCCGGGAACGCCGCGCGGTGAGTAGGCGCTGTTCAAAGTCTTGCCGCGCACATTCATGTTGTAGTCGATGAAGATCTTGCCGGTGCGCTTCGGCACCGACCATTCCATCGTGATGTCCTTCGGGTGCTCGCGCACCACGTGCCGGCCCACCATCTCGCAGATCTTGCGCGCCTCATCGAAGTTCACCGTGCGCTCGATCGGGACGAACACGTGCAGGCCGGTCTTGCCCGAAGTCTTGACCACGGCATCGAGGGTCATCTCGCGTAGCAGCTCGCGCAGCCAGAAGGCGACCCGGCGGCCCATGGCAAAACCTTTCTTGTTGAGCTCGGGCTCCGCGCCTTTCGCTTCCTTGCCCGAGTAGATGTACGGGTCGATGTCGAAGACGAGGTAGTCGGGGTAGTTCAGGACGGATGATTCCAGCGCTTCGATCGAGCTCGAAAAATCCTCGGTTTGGGCGCGTGTGTCCGGGCCCGGCGTGTAGCGCGAATGCCAGACGTGAAACTCGAGCGTGCCGACCTGGCCGAGCCAGAGGAGTGTCGGCAGGTTGTTGGCGACCACGTAATCGTGTCGTTCGTCCTTGTGCTCGGAGAAGACCGTGACGCTGTCGACGTAGTCCGGTTTTGCCTGGCTCCAGTGTTTCTGGAAGAAGCGCTCGCCGTTGATGCCTTCGGGCATGCGGATCATCGTGAGTGGGCGGTCCTGCAGATGCGGCAGCATGTAAGGGGAGACGCCGGCGAGATAGCGCAGGAGATCGCGCTTCGTCACGGGCTTGACCTTCTTGTCGCCCGGCCAGTATTCGCGATCGAGATTGGTGAGGCGCACCTTGGCCCCTCCAATGTCGAGATCGAGTCGGTTCGGCTTTTGCTCCAGCTGCTCGAGGGCCGAGTCGATGTCGTCCTGAGATGGTGCGCGATCGCGAGTGCGGCTGCTGCGGTTGGCCCGCCCGCCGCCATTGGCCTTGCCGATCTGCTCGGGGCCACTGCGCACATCGCCCGGCTTGATGTCGTCGCGCAATCTCAGGAACACCGGCGCGCGCAAGTTCCCATCGGGCGTAAAGCTCGCGAAGTTCACTTCAGCGACGAGCTTGGGCTCGACCCAGGTCGTGGGCCGATGCAGATCTGGCTTCTCGGCAAAGGGCGGCGTCTTGCGCGTCAGCTTCGCGACGCGCGCACGCAGGTCCGCGAACGTCTTCTCATCGAGGCCTGAGCCGACGTGGCCGACGTAGCGAAGATCCTTCTTCTTGTCCCAGTAGCCGAGGAGGAGGGCGCCCAAGGGTTCGCGCGCCCCTTTGCCCTTCGTGTAGCCGCCGACGACGAATTCAGCGCTCTGCACGGCCTTGATCTTCTGCCATGCGCTGGTGCGCTTGCCCGGCACGTAGATGCTGTCCTTACGCTTCGACACGATTCCCTCGAATCCTCTGTCCACCGCGGCGGCGTAAAGTTTCTCGGCCTCGTCCGACGCGTGCACGAGCTGGACATGATCGGAGGGCAGCAGGCACTGCGTCAGATAGCGTCGCCGATCGATGTACCGCGAGCCGCGCAGGTTGAGGCCGGCGAAGTGCAGGAGATCGAAACAGACGTACGCAACCGGGGTCCTGGCTCGCGCGTCGGCAATCTCGTTCTCTGTCTTCAGCTTGGCTCGGTTCTGCAGGGCGTTGAACGAGGGCACGCCCTCGGCGTCGAACGCGACGATCTCCCCATCGAGCACCATCTTGTCGAAGGGCTGGCCGGCAAGTTCCGAAGTGATTTCCGGAAACGGCGCGGTGTAATCGAGACCGTTGCGTGACAGCAGGCGCACCTTGCCGTCCTCAACGAACGCGAGGACGCGATAACCATCCAGTTTCGGCTCATAGAGATATTTGTGGTCAGTGCGCGCTTGATCGCCGATCTCGGCGAGCATTGGCGCGAGTGTTTTGGGCACGGGTTCGCCCGGGCCGGTCGGTGCCAGCACCGACGCGTCGAGGCGCTGTGGCAGGTGGCTGGGCGAAATATCGTCGAGCGAGAAATTCGAGAGCACCGACCGCGCGCGTGCCAGGACATCGTTGGCCTGGGCAAACCGATCCCTGTGCTTGATCAGGAGCCACTGCTTGGTCTGCCGGGTGCGCACCAGCGTGTATGAGCCCTTGAGCTTCTCGCCGCACAGAAAGAAACTGAGCTTCCCGTCCTTGAGCTCCTTTCTGAGCCGCTCCTCCGCTTCGCGCCGATCGCTGAAGGAGTATTTGTCACCCTCGTCGGGCGAATACACCCCGCAGTCCCACACGATCACGTTGCCCGCGCCGTATTCTTTGGCGGGAATGACGCCTTCGAAGGAGCCGTAATCGAACGGATGATCTTCGACTTCAACGGCAAGGCGCTTGTCCGCCGGGTCGAGTGACGGTCCTTTCGGGACGGCCCAGGATTTCAGGACACCATCGAGCTCAAGGCGAAAGTCGTAGTGCAACGCGCGCGCCGCGTGCTTCTGAATGACGAACAGCAATGGGCCGCGGCGCGAGACGATCTTCGGGCCCGGCTCCGGCGTGACGGTGAACTTGCGCTTGGCAGCGTAGCGATCGAGAGCCTGCTTCTTCATTGGTCCAAACCAGGGAGCCCTGTCCGTACCTTCAGAAGCACAATGGTATCCTCGCGCGCGTCCACCTCAAGAACTTCGAGATCATGGGAAGGGAATCGTTCAAAACGCTGTGCGCGTGCGGCGCTGCCCTTGCCGCCGGGTTCACTCCGGCCTACGGCGAGTCGCCGACTGCGACGCCGCCCGACGGCGCGACGAAGGTCGTCATGCTCGGCACCGGCAACCCCGGCATCGATCCCGATCGCTCTGGGCCGGCAACCGCCATCGTCGTCAACGACGTTGCGTATCTCGTCGACATGGGCCCGGGTGTGGTGCGGCGGGCGAAAGCGGCGATGACGAAGAGCGGGCTCGCGGCACTGGAGCCCACGAAGCTGCGAGTCGTCTTCGTCACTCATCTGCATTCCGATCACACCGTCGGTTACCCGGACCTCATCTTTACGCCGTGGACGCAGGGTCGTCGCGTGCCGCTCGAGGTCTATGGGCCGAAGGGCATCAAGGCGATGACGGAGCACGTGCAAGAGGCTTATCGCGTCGACATCGAGACGCGCACGAATCCACAGGGCAACCAGCGCGAGTTTCCGGAAGGCCACAACGTCAACGCGCACGAGATCGGTCCCGGCGTCATCTACAAGGATTCGAACGTCACGGTCACTGCATTCGCCACCAAGCACGCGATGGAAAGCTATGGCTACCGCTTCGATACGCGCTGATCGTCGACATCGTGCTGTCGGGCGACACGAATCCAACGCAAGCGACGATCGATGCGTGCAAGGGTTGCGATGTTCTCGTTCACGAGGCGATCACGCCGGCCTGGCTGGCTGCACGGCCTGAAGGGTTTCGCGAATTCGCGGCCATGCACCACACCTCGACCCCGCAGCTCGCCGAGCTGGCGCGCGCGGCGAAGCCGAAACTCCTCGTTCTTTATCACTACAACGGCGTGACTCAGCAGGAAGTCTTCGATGACATGCGCGAGCGCTACTCCGGCCCCTTCGTGGTTGCGCGTGATCTCGATGTATATTGATTCATGACCCGCGCCTTCCCGTCATCTCACTGTCGATGAGAGCTGTTTTCTACGATGAGTTCGCAAAGCCACCAGGAGTTCAGCAGGTGGCTGATCCCGCGCCGGCCGACGGCGGCGTCGTCATCAAGGTAGAGGCGACAGGGCTGTGCCGGAGCGACTGGCACGGCTGGATGGGACACGATCCTGACATCGTGCTACCGCACGTTCCCGGGCATGAACTCGCCGGCATCGTTTGCGCCGTTGGAAAACGAGTTACGCGCTGGAAAGCAGGCGATCGGGTGACTGTCCCGTTCGTCTGCGGATGTGGGCGATGCCCGGAGTGCGAGTCCGGGAATCCGCAGGTGTGCCCGAACCAGTTCCAGCCGGGCTTCACAGCCTGGGGATCGTTCGCCGAACAGGTGGCGATCAACTACGCCGATATGAATCTGGTGGCGCTACCAGCGTGGCTCGACTCTGCGACCGCGGCTTGTTTGGGCTGCCGCTTTGCGACCTCCTTTCGCGCGGTCGTCGATCAAGGCCGCGTGAAGGCGGGTGAGTGGCTTGCTGTCCATGGCTGTGGGGGCGTCGGTTTGTCGGCAATCATGATCGCGAACGCGCTGGGTGCGAAGGTGGTTGCGATTGACATCGACCAGGAGAAGCTCGAGTTCGCGCGTGAAATGGGAGCGCGCGCCACGGTCGATGCCCGATCGCTTGCGGACGTGCCCGCAGCTGTTCATGAAATCACTAAAGGCGGCGCGCATGTCTCTATTGACGCGCTGGGTCATCCGACGACCTGTGTGAATTCCATCATCGGCCTGCGACGCCGCGGCAGACATGTGCAGGTCGGGCTCCTGCCGGAGGGCGCTACGCTTCCGATGAGTAGAATCATTGCGCACGAACTGGAGATCATCGGCAGCCATGGCATCCAGGCTTCCCGCTATGGCGCGATGCTTGAAATGATCCAGGGCGCCAAGCTCGAGCCAGGCAAGCTCATCGGCCGGCGCATCAGTCTCGAAGAAGTTCCCGCAGCCCTCATGGGGATGGCGAGCTTTGAGGGTGTCGGGATTACAGTGATCTCTCCTTACGCCCGGCGCGACTGATTCTCATCGCTGCGAACGTCCTTTAGGCATGGGCTTCAGTCCCGCTGACCGGGAGGGAGGCTGCGTGATGACGATCAGGCGTTCAGCTTGCATCTGGCTCGCGCTGTTGTTGGGGTTCCTGGCAACAGCTCCAGGCGCGCGAGCTCAATCCCCGGAACAGGCCTTGCCCTACTACCTGCAGGATCGTGGTTCGGGCATGTCCACATCTCTCTTCGGCACCTACGTGCGCGAAGGGGAATTGCTCGTGTACCCCTTCTACGAGTACGAGAAGACGACCTCAGAGGAGTACCACGGGAGCGAGCTCGGCTTTACCGGTAATGAAGACTTCCTGGGCGAACTGACGACGCACGAGTTCGACCTGTACCTGGGCTACGGCCTCACGGACCGAATTGCGCTCGAGCTGGAAGGACAGCTCTACACGACGGCGACGTTCAAGAAGGCACCCGAGGACCTCTCCGCTGTGCCCGACGAGATCAAGGAGTCGGGTGTCGGTGAGATCGAAAGCCAGCTTCGCTACCGCTTGACCAAGGAATCTGAGCATCGCCCGGAGGTCTTCAGTTTTCTGGAGATCGCATACCCGTTCCAGAACAACGACGTGCTGATCGGCGTGCAAGACTGGCAGGGCGAGCTGGGATTCGGGGCGATCAAGGGGTTTCGCTGGGGCACTCTCAGCGCGCGCATGTCACTCGCCTACGAGGACGGCGGACTGCAGGGCGGTGAGTTTGCGCTGGAATACCTGAAGCGCCTCTCGCCGCGCTGGCGCGTGGTGCTCGCATTCGAAGGCGAGGGCGAGGACCTCTCGATCATCAGCGAGGCGCAGTGGTTCTTCAGCCGCACCGCTTACCTCAAGCTCAACTCGGGCTTCGGCCTCTCGGAGAAGGTCCCGGACATCGCCCCCGAAGTCGGGATCATGATGCGGTTCGGCCCCGAGTGAGGGCAACGGCTCCGCCATAACGTGCGGGCCGCACACGGGGCGCATCCGCGACCTCGATGCGCTCGCGCACCAACGCCGCGAAACGGTAAAGTCCGCTGGCGCGACCGTGGAGGCGTGAGCATGCGAGCTGCACTGCTGTATTTGTCGTTCGGGGTCTTCGTGGTGGGCTGCGCGCCCGCGCCGCAGCCAGCAGGCAAAGCTGATGCACAGGCCGGGGCGGCTCTGCATCAGCTGTTTGCGGACGAGTGGAGCACGCGCCTGCGTGACGATCCGCTCTTCGCAACCGCATCGGACGTTCACGACTACGATGACCGGCTGCCCACAGTAACGCCCGCAGATTTCGCACGGCGCCTCGAGCAGGATCGAGGCTATCAGCTGCGCCTCGGCGCGATTTCGCGCGCCGCCCTGAATCATGATGACCAGGTCAACTACGACCTGTTCGAGTTCGTCCTGAAGCATCGCCTCGCGCTCGGGCCCTTCCAGCCCTGGCGCATTCCGCTCACGAGCGATGAGGGCTTTCACATCGACGTCATGCGTATGGCCGTCGGCGTGCGAATGGACAAGACGAAAGACTACGAGAACTACATCGCGCGGTTGCACGCGGTTCCGGCCTACTTCGAACAGGTGACCGCGAATCTTCGCCAGGGGATGGCCGATGGCTTTACGCTGCCCGCGGTGATCCTGCCCGGCGTCATCAAAGTCGTGGAAGGCCAGCAATACGCCTCGGCAGAGAAGAGTCCATTCTGGGAGCCATTCACGCGCTTCCCTGACACGATCAGCGCCGCAGATCAGGAGCGCCTGAAGACGGCGGGACGAAGCGCGATCGAATCGGATGCGATTCCCGCATATCAGAAGCTGCTTGGGTTCTTCAGCCAGGAATACCTGCCGGCTGCGCGCAAGACCATCGGCGCGAGCGACTTGCCGGAGGGCAGGGCGTACTACGAAGCCCTGGTGCGTTACTTCACGAATCTCGAAGTGACGCCCGATGAAGTGCACGAGATCGGCCTGCGCGAAGTCGCGCGCATCCGCTCGGAGATGGAGGCGGTGATCCAACAGTCCGGCTTCAAGGGAGATTTCGCTGCGTTCCTCAAGTTCCTGCGCACCGATCCGCGCTTCTACGCGCGTACGCCGGACGAGTTGCTCAAGGATGCCTCGTACATTGCGAAACAGATCGACGGCGTGCTGCCGGGCTACTTCGGCAAGTTGCCGCGCCTGCCCTACAGCGTGCAGCCGGTGCCCGCGGAGCTCGCGCCGAACTACACCGGCGGTCGCTATTCACCGCCGCCGATTGGCGGCAACAAGGGTGGCGAGTTCTGGGTCAACACCTACGCGCTCAAAAAGCGCCCGCTTTACGTGCTGACGGCACTCGCATTGCACGAGGCGGTGCCGGGCCATCATTTGCAGGGCGCACTCGCGCGTGAGCTGGAGAACGTGCCGCCGTTTCGCCTCGATCTTTATCCGCACGCGTTCGGCGAGGGCTGGGGGCTGTATTCGGAGAAGCTCGGCAAGGAAATGGGCATGTACAAGACGCCTTACGATGAGTTCGGCCGGCTCACCTATGAGATGTGGCGCGCGTGCCGGCTCGTCGTCGACACCGGCATGCACGCCAAAGGCTGGTCGCGCGACCGCGCCCTCGAATATCTCGCGAGCAATACGGCACTGTCACTGCACGAGGTGCGTACCGAAACGGATCGCTACATCGCGTGGCCGGGCCAGGCACTCGCGTACAAGATGGGTGAGCTCAAGATCCTGGAGCTACGCGCCAAGGCGCACGATGCACTGGGCGAGCGCTTCGACCTGCGCGCCTTCCACGATGCGGTGCTGGAGAACGGCGGCGTGCCGCTGCCCATCCTCGAGCATCAGATTGATGAGTACATCGCGGCGGCCCAGGGGAAATAGCTTCCCACGAGGGCCTGTATCGGTGGCGAGCCTACCCGCCGCCCCAAGTCGGGAGCCGCTGTCCGCACGCGAGCGATCGCAGGGGTGCCAGCACGCGCGCCCTGAGCAGCTGCGATAGGAATGCGTCCGATGCGTCTGGCGCGGATCCGCTGCCTGCCTCCAGGAACCGCTCGCGTGGCGTTCGGGCCGCGCCGTCAACTGCGCGGACCGGTATGGGTAACCCCTTGAACAGCAAGTACGCAACTCCTGAGCCTTTCATGACCACCCCCTGCCGGAGATTGAACTGTCGTCCCTACTCCTTAAAGACGTAGGCTCGTCGACAAACCCGCCAGCCCGGCCGCACGCCTCGGAAAATCGCTCGCCGTTGGCGCCTTTTGGGGCGCATTTCCGTCCTACCGAATATGCACACACCGAAGGTGGTCAACATGTCATCGGCATTGCAGCGTCGGCGGGAGCCGACCGGCTCCCGCGCTTCCTTATTAAAGCCAGCACGGGCAGACTGGCCGTCAAAGCAGTTGAACGGAGTGCGGGGAGCTCACGTGACAGCTGATCCGGGGAACTCACCTTCCACGGCCGAGAACGCGGACGCGCGAGTTGATCTTTTCACCGTGCTGTATTCCCAACTGCGGCAGATCGCGCAAAGCGCTCTGCGTCGCAGCGGGCCGATGCTCACGGTGAGTCCAACGACCCTGCTGCACGAAGCCTATCTGAAAATCTCTGGCCGCGAAGGCCCGCAGTTCGCCGATCGCGGACGCTTCATGGCGTATGCCTCGCGGGCGATGCGCAACCTGGTCATCGACTTCGTGCGCGACCGGCAGGCCCTGAAACGCGGCGGTGCCTTCGAGATTACGTCAATCCCCACCGAGGCCCCCGAATTCGCCGTGGATGAGACTGAGCTCAAGCGCATCAGCGACGCGCTGGATGAACTCGCGACGGTGGATGCTGCACTGGCGGAACTGGTGGACCTCAAGTTCTTTTGCGGCTTTTCGTTCGACGAGATCGCGGCGATGCGCGCGAGCTCCGAGCGCAGTGTCCAGCGCGATTGGAACAAGGCGCGGCTCTACCTGCACGATGTCTTGCGCGAGTCGTGAGAACCAACATCGACAAGGCCCGCTGGGTGGTACTCAGCCCTCTGCTTGATGAGCTGTTGGGTCTCGATGCCGCCGCGCGTGCCGATCGAGTTGAGCAGATCCGTCGCGAGGATCGTGCACTCGCGGATGAGCTGAGCGCGCTCCTGGCTCAACAGGCGGAGATCGAGCGCGAAAGATTTCTGGAAGGCTCGGTTCCGCGGCCCACTGCAGAACCGACCCTCGCGGGCCAGGTCATCGGCAGCTACACGCTCGATCGTCTGCTGGGGCAGGGCGGGATGGGCACAGTCTGGCTCGCTCACCGGAGCGACGGCCGCTATGAGGCGCGCGTCGCCGTCAAGCTGCTCAATCTCGCATTCCTCGGTCCCGGCGGAGTCGAGCGCTTTCGGCGTGAAGGCAGCGCGCTGGGTCGCCTGACACATCCGAACATCGCCCGGCTCATCGATGCGGGCGTCACGCAGACCGGCCAGCCCTACCTCGTGCTCGACTACGTCGAAGGCGAGACGATCACTCGCTGGTGTGAGAGTCGCGCACTCGATGTGAAATCACGCGTGCGACTGTTTCTGGACGTGCTCGCTGCCGTCGCGCATGCGCATTCCAAGCTGATCCTGCATCGGGATCTGAAACCGTCGAACATCCTGGTCACATCCGAGGGCCAGGTGAAGCTCGTCGACTTCGGCATTGCGAAGCTGCTCGATGATGAAGCCGAGGCTGCGCCAAAGGCTGGACTTACGCAGCTTGCCGGGCAGGCCTTTACGCCCGAGTACGCGGCTCCGGAACAGCTACAAGGCGGTGAGGTGACGAGTGCAACCGACGTGTATGCGCTCGGTGTGCTGCTCTATGTCCTGCTCACCGGGAAACACCCACTCGTCGGTGATGAGACGACACCTCTCGATCGCATGCGCGCCATCGTCGATACGGATCCGGCACGCCCCAGCGCCGCAGGTCGATCGGTCGACAACGCGAGCAATCGTCGCGCCGTGCCGCCACGACACGCGCGCACTCTGCGCGGCGACCTCGACAACATCGTACTCAAGGCGCTGAAGAAATCGGCTGCCGAGCGCTATCACACGGTCGAGGCGTTCGCGGACGATCTGGGCCGCTATCTGAATAACGAGCCGGTCAGTGCACGCGCGGATTCATTTTCATATCGGGCGACGAAATTCGTGGTGCGCAACAAGCTGGCCGTGGCAGCCGCGACGATCGTCCTGTTGACCATCATCGCTGCCGCCGTGGTTTCGATACGTCAGGCGGTCGAAGCTACGCGACAACGCGATCGGGCGCTCTCGCTCGCGGCGCGTAACGAGGCGGTTCTCGGCTTTGTCAGTGACATGCTGATGGAAGTGGCTCCCGCGGACCAGCCCATTCGGGTCGCCGACCTCCTCGAGCGTAGCCAGGAAATGCTGCTCAACGAAAAGGATCTCCCCGAGCATCGAGCCGCGATTCTCAATCTGCTGGCGACCTACTACTTGAGCAATGGCAAGCCCGGCCAGGCCGATCCACTGCTGGGGCGCGCGATCGAGCTGACGAAGGCAACCGCGGATCTCGAACTGCGGGCCACCGTAATGTGCGAGGGTGCGTACGCGGCATCGCTCCTTGGCCGTCCGGACGAGGCCGCGAAGCTCATCGAAGAAGGGTTGCGATTGAGTCAGCCGGATGCGAATGCGGCGGTTCACTGCCTGCGGGACCGCGCCTTCATCGCGCAGAACGCGAATGATCAGAAGGCGGCTCTCGAGTATGCACTGCAGGCGCAGAAGCGCCTGCACGAGTCCGGGGCCGCAAAACCGGACATGGAAGCGCAGCTGCTCGCTGACATCGGCGCTGCACATTACCTCGATGGCAACAACGCAGCTGCCGAACGCTACTACAAGGAAGCGCTCGACCAGATGGCGAAGAGGGGACGGGCTGAAAGTCCCAGCGTTTTCTTTCTGCGCAACAACTGGGGCATGGCGAGCTTCTCGGCCGGAGACACTCGTCGCGCGCTCGAGCAGTACGACGAAGCCCTGCGGATTGCGGTCCAGAAATCCGTGGAGGGGAAACCGCCACCTTATCTGCTACACAATCGGGCCGCTGCTCTCTCGGCACTGGCGCGCTATCCCGAGGCGCTCAGGGCCTACGACGTTGCGCTCGAAGCTGCAACGGAAGCGGGCAATGCGACAGTGCGACTGGGCGCCCTTGCCGGTCGCGCGAACACGTATGCACTGATGGGCGATGTCAGTCGCGCAGAATCCGAGCTCGCTGTCATCGAGCCCGAGGTGGGCAAGACGATTCCGGCGGACAGCTCACCGGCGATGACAATCGGCCAGGTGCAGGCGCGCGTCGATGCGGCACGTGGTCGGTTGCCCGAGGCCATTACGCGCCTCACGCAGATCGTGGAGTTCTTCGACAGCCGGCACATGGCGGTCGCACCAGTCGCGCGGGTACTGATCTTCCGCGCCGATGTGTACCTGAGGCAGGGCAACGAAAGCGCTGCGATCGCCGATGCTCGGCGTGCGCTCGAGATCTCCCGCGCCCTCGAGGGCGACAAGCCGTATTCGAGCCTGACCGGGCAGTCGCTGCTGGTACTAGCCCGCATACAGGAGAGCCGCGGTCAGCACATCGCCGCTCAAGCGGCCGCCAAAGAGGCCCTGCCGCACCTCAATGAGACGCTCGGCGCAGAGCATCCCGACACGCGCCGCGCACAGCAGTACGCAACCGCGTCAACTCAAGGATAGGCGGGTTCGCTACTCATCTTCGCGCAATGACTTCGTGATCGTATCGAGCAATGCGCCTCGATGATCCTGGCTGAGTTCCCAGAACATCATCCCGCCCAGATGGTGTGCTCTGACGTACTTGCCCTTGATGGAGATGGACTGCGGATCGTCGTACGTAATGAAAGTGCGTGAGGCAGCATTCCACAAGAACGGCGCCTTTGCCTGGGCATCCCATTTGCGGATGAACCCTTGCTTGTCGATGAATTTCTCGACCAGCTCAGCGTAAGGGTGCGCGGCTTCGAAGCGCTGGTACGGCTGATTGAGCCCGTCGCGGAGCGCGTTTACGCCGGCGAATCCGCGGCCGTAGAAGGCCACCCCGAGTACCAGCTTGTCTGGGGGAATGCCCGCCGCCAGGTGCTGCTTCACGGCCGCATCTGCATAGCGATCGCTGCTCGCCGCGAACGGCGACGGGTACAAGCCCGCGTGATGGCCGGTGGTCGGCGTCAGGCTGTTGAAGAAGTCGTAACTCATCACGTTGATCCAATCTAGGTAGGCGTGCAGCTTGTCCATTTCGGTGAAGTCGAAGTACTCGCGGTCGGCAGACGCGATGGTCAGCAGATAACTGTCGCCGCGAATGCGGCCGTCCTCTGCGCTCGCCTGTTCAAGATGCTGGCGCAGGGTCTTAAGCAGCAGCGTGAAGTTCTGTGTGTCCTCAGGCCGCGATTTGATGCCGGCGACGCTTTGCCCAGGATATTCCCAGTCCAGGTCAATGCCATCGAGTGCGTGCTCGCGAAGCAGCGCGATGGCGCTGCGCGCGAACTTATCCCGTGAACCCTCGGACAGCGCAGCGTCGGAGAATCCTTCCGCGGTCCAGCCGCCCACGGAGATGATGATCTTGAGTTGCGGATTCTCCGCCTTGAGGGCCCCAAGTTGCGCCAGCTGTGTGCCTATGCCGGGATTAGGCAATGCCGCCTTGCCGTCGGCATCGATTCGCGCGAAGGCAAAGTTGATGTGCGTCAGCTTCTCCGGATGAATGTCCGGAGGCGTCGTCCAGCTCATCACATACGCCACGATGCGCAAGACTTGAGGCGCCGCCACAGCACCTTGCTCGCTCGTCGCAGCGTTCAGCCGGGTCGCGCAGCCGAAGACGATGGCCAAGATCACAGGCGAGACGAGCATCGACCGGAGCTTCGTCATGCGCATGAATCTGCGTCTGCGCTGTAACTCACGCCGTGCGTTGTTCGCTAAGACCGAGGCGCTCGATCATCGCTTTGCCCCGACGACGTGACTGCTCGTGTGTTTCATGCGAGGTTTGGTTTGGCGATGCGCTCCAGCCATACTCCGAGTACGATCGAGGCGCAACAAGAAGTAATGGCGCGATCGCCCCGGATGCCGTGATCACGACGCCAGCAGACCGCGACGCGGGGCGCCGAATCAGGGGGAGACCTGCATGAGTACGGCTTCGGCACAAGCTCATAGTCTTTCGAGACCGGACACGCGCACCGGCCTCGATCCTTGGGTGCAGGCGGAGTTGCCGGCTGCGCCGATGCCGCGGGGGCTCGGCTGGCTCGGTGTGGTCGGACCCGGGGTGATCGTGCTCGGCGTTTCGATCGGGAGCGGGGAGTTCCTCCTCGGTCCCGCGGCGTTCGTGAAGTACGGTCTCTCGCTCCTGTGGGTGACGTCGGTCTCGGTCTTTTTGCAAGCCATCTTCAACACGGAAGTGATGCGCTACGTCGTGGCGACGGGCGAGCCGGCATTCACGGGCTTCATGCGCACCCGACCCTCGGCGCCGACTTGGGCGTGGGTGTATGCCGGATTCTTCTTTCTGCAGGTCGGTTGGCCCGCGTGGGCAGCCACCTCGGCCGGCATCATTTTCTTTCTCGTGGCCGGACGTCTTGCGGGGCCGGATGACAGCGCCGCGGTCTACCACATCGGTGTCAGTCTGTTCCTCATCTGTGTCGCGCTGTTGCTGATCGGCCGGAGAGTTGCGCGCACGCTCGAGTTGCTCAACTGGGTGCTCGTTGCGGTGATTCTCGGCAGCTTCCTGTTGCTGGCGCTGATCTTCGTCCCCGGGCATGTGGTGCTGGCCGCAACGGTGGGCCTGGTCGGGTTCGATCTTACAAGTCACAGCTTCAGTTTCATCCCGGCAGGCGCCGACTTCTTCCTCATTGGTGCGTTGGCTGCGTATTCGGGGTGTGGTGGCGTGATCAATATCGGGCTCGGCAACTGGGCGCGCGACAAGGGCTACGGTATGGGGAAACTCGCGGGATATATCCCAGCCGCAATCGGTGGCGAGCGCGTGAATCTTGCCCACCACGGCTTCAAGTTCAGTCCGGATGCCGAGTCCATGGCGCGCTGGCGCGGCTGGTGGCGCATCGTCAGGGCCGATCAATGGGTCGTGTTCTTCGTAGGCGCAATCCTGGGCATGGTTCTGCCCGCGCTCCTGTATGTGACCTTCATGCCGCACGGCGTCGACATCCGCGGCCCAGGCATCAGCGCGGTGCTGGCAGAGACTTTAGGCACGCAAGTCGGTCCGTGGCTTGCGGTCGTGATCGCTTTTCTTGGCGCGTGGCTGCTCTTCAAGTGTCAGCTGGACATCGTGGATTGCATGACCCGGACCATCACCGACATTCTGTGGACTGGCAGCCGCCGCGTGCGTGACTGGCGTGGCGGGGACGTCAGGAGGGTGTACTACCTTGTCCTGGCCGTCATCGTCATCTGCGGCATCATTGCACTGAAACTCGCGCAGCCGATCATGCTCCTGCAAATCAGCGCGAACATTGCCGGCGTCGTGTTTGTCGTCGCATCCCTGCACCTCCTGTACATCAACACGCGCCTTCTTCCGCCGGCGCTGCGCCCGCCAACCTGGCGTCGCGTCGCGCTGGTGTGCACCGCTGTGTTCTATGGCTTCTTCGTCGTGCTGTCAGCGCGCAGTTTCATGTGAGGCGCGCGAGTCCGTAGCTCAGCCTTCGTCAAACGGCTCCACGGTTACGTGCCGGCCGCACAGGAGTGCATCGGCGACGAGCTGAAATGGCGCCAGGTCGACGTCGATCCGTCGGTCGCGGACCAGCGCCGCGAAATGAGCATAGAGTTTGCGGTATTCCTGGCTGTCCGGTGTTACGACGAGCTTGTCATTGACTCGCATGACGCTGCCGCCCATCGATAGCGACAAGCGGCCATCATTCGTCTCGATGTCGATGTCCCAGTTCTGCGGTCCCCTCTGGCGAAAGTCGAGCTCAGCGCGGATCGGAGTGCGACGCGAGTCGGCAAGCAGTAGGCGCGCGGCGATCGGTGTTTCGCAATTGGAGGGATACGACAACTCCGTGCTCTGAAAGCCGGGCCTGTGCCTATCTATATAAGAGTGAGTGCCGGCGGGGCGTTCCAAGCTTAATGATATGATAATTAACGCTTTGTGGCGACCACGAATGCGGCAGTTGGAGCCCACGAATGAGTGAGACACCGAAAGTCGCGCTAGTGACCGGCGCGGGCAGCGGCATTGGTAAAGCTGCGAGCCTGGCGCTCGCTGCCGGCGGTTTTGCCGTGGTGCTCGCCGGCCGCCGTGCCGAACCACTGGCGCAGGTGTCTGCAGAAATTGGCGCACGTGGGGGACGCGCGCTGGCCGTTGCGACCGACGTGTCCAGCCCGGAAGCGACGCACGCGCTGTTCGAGCGGATCCGCAAGGAGTTCGGACGGCTCGATGTGTTGTTCAACAATGCCGGGATCGGTTCACGCCCTGCGCCGCTCGAAGAGCTGACGGCGGCCGAGTGGCAGTCCGTCATCGACATCAATCTCACCGGCGCGTTTCTCTGTACGCAGGAAGCGTTTCGACTGATGAAGAGCCAGAGCCCGCGCGGCGGTCGCATCATCAACAATGGCTCGATCTCCTCGATGACTCCGCGACCGAACTCGGTCGCGTACACGGCAAGCAAGCACGCCATCACCGGGCTTACCAAGTCGACCGCTCTCGAGGGTCGGCGCTACGACATCGCTTGCGGTCAGATCGACATCGGCAATGCAGCGACGCCCATGGCGACGCACATCATGAAGGGCACCTTGCAGGCCGATGGCTCGACCGCAATCGAGCCGACGCTGAACGTCGAGCACGTGGCAGAGGCGGTGAAGTACATGGCGAGCCTGCCGCTCGATGCCAACGTGCTGTCACTCACCGTCATGGCGACGAAGATGCCCTTTGTCGGTCGCGGCTAGAAGCTAGTTCGCCCACCGGTTGAACGAGCCGACGTAGGAGCCTAGGACAAACCATTCAAGGGGTGTAGGGGCATTTGACAACATGTGAGTTCGCGACACGTTTTTTGCACTCGCTCAGGGAGCTCGAGATGTTTCGCGACACGCATCTGCGCGCGGAGCCGTAGGGATCGGACCTCGGCAGAGCCTCTGGCAAGAGCGTGACGTGGCTTCGGCCTAGCGCTCGCGGGTCAAAGTCGAGAGGCTCGCTTCACGCGCGGCTCCAGCAACGTCTGCCCGGCGGCGATCCGTAACATCCCGATTGACCTCGAGCACGAGCCATTTCCCGCTTCGCTGCGACATGAGCGATAGTCGGCCTTCGACCTCCACGATGCGGCCGTCGCGCGTCGTGTGGCGCAGCTCTCCGATCCAGACTCCGTAGCGGGCAAGCATCGACTCGAGTTCCTTGACGGGTTTGCGTGTCACCGTCCGCAGCAGGTCGTGCGTAACCTTTCCCTGAGCCTCTTCGCGAGTGTACCCGTAGAGTTGCTCAGCTGCCTGGTTCCAGTACAGGATTCCGGCGCCGTCCATTTCCCAGATGATGATCGCGTCGTGCGTGTATTCGAGAAGCTCCGAGTGCCACCACGGCGCTTCCGTCGTGGGAGCTGAGCCCTGTAGGCCAATCGCGACTTCGGGCGAGGAACGGCCGGCCGGCATCGCGTTCGTTGTGACCGCGACAGACTGCGCGCGGTTGGCCACCAGTGCCGCATGACGGGCTATGATGTCGACCTGCGCCCGCAGGTAGCCCTTTCCGAGTGCTGCAAGGGGCGCTACCGCAGCGGTGACGATTGACAGACCGCGCTCTCCGAGCGTGGACGCCGCGTGGAAAATCGCGGCGGCCGCAAGCTGGAGCGCGATCGAGCTGTGCTTATGCGGACGAAAAGAGCGTGCATCACGCAAGCGCCAGATTCGAATTGCGATCAGTGCGCGTCTCGGGCCGAGCCTGCTTGCCACGACCGCGACCGCGTCACCTGCCGCAAGTGGCGGTCGACCCGCACGCGAGGTGCGAAACCACACTGTCTCATCGTCAAGCGTGAGTCGCGTGATGTAATTGTCTGAGACGATTTCGCTCAGGGTGCCTTGTACCAACTCCATTTGCACCGCTGATCTGTCCATTTCGGGATGTCCTCCGAGAGAGCAAGACTGGCGTGCACGCCCAGTATCACTCCGGGCTCGCAGGCCTTCAACGCGGTCAGGGTAGTGTGTCGCCGGCTGGCTGTGCCCGCTTCGCGACATAACGCACTGACGTGCTCGGCCTGGCTACTGGCTGTTCGAGAGGAGTAGTCGCTCGGCGGCGACAGCCCGCTCCTCTAGGCCCGGGGAGCGCAGGTTACGGCTTGATGATGGTCTGGTTCGCACCAGCAGACCCATTCATCCATCACCTTCATGGGCGAAATTTAATCCGCGCCCGTAGCTCAGCTCGACGGAGCATCAGACTCAGAACCGGATGCCCCTCATTCGCAGCCGGTTGCAGCATTCTGCAAATAGTTGTAAATGGGGAAACACTAGGACTCCGGGCGCACAAGAACAGCGGCTCAAGAAGAGCCGGGCAGGGATGACCTCATGGCGGCTCGCGACTGCGATCTCGCGATGAATGGCGGCGCATTCGAAGTGCGCTTCCTCCCGCGCACCTGAATCAGGTGCCCAAGCGTGAATCCGACCAATGAATCCGGCGATGGCAACTCCTTCACACGCGTTCTGATCGCCGTGGTGGTCGTCGTTTTCGGTGCGGGCACTGTCGGCTCGATCGCGAAGTACAAGGCTGATACGGCGCAGGAGCGCCCCATTGTCCCGGCCAGCGTCACGACGGCGACCTCGGGCCCTGAGGCAAAGTCGACATCCGAGAAGGCCAAGGAGCCTGACTTCGATGCCAGGGGGCTACTGCGGCCGCTGGGGTTGATGCGTCGGTTTCTCGGACCCGAGCCGCTGTTTCGGTCTGAGGGCACTGCAGAGCACGCACCTCTGACCCCATTCGAGAGCGCTGCTCTCGCGGCTTACAACGAAGAACGTTCCAGGGGTGAGGCAGCCACGCCTGAGTTGGACGCACCGTTGTATGGCTCAGCACCCTCGCCCCAGGATCGTGCGGCGATTCGCACAGCGGTCGAAAAGCTTAAGCAGCAGGAAATTCAGTCTACGGTGGTGCTGGCCGCGTTGCCCGACTGGGTGGACTCGAGTCTGCAGTGGACGTTTGACTCGATGCTGGATGCGATCCAGATGTCGGCCGCCCAGATGGGATATGTCCTCACGGCGTTTGATCTGCCGGACAGCAGGGGAACGAGCAGCGAGTCGCCGACACCAGAGAAGACGGCACGTTCGCTACGTCGCATCCACGAATCCGTGCCGGGCAGTTTGCTTTTTCGCCGGGTGAACCCCGCACCGGGAAGCGATCGGCGAACGTGGAACTGCTGCTCGTCCTGCTCGTCGGGGAAACGACGACGGATGGCTTGCATGCTCGGGCGCTCTGCCCGTGCACTCGACCTGGCGCTGGTTTGGAATGCGGAAATGATTCGAGAAGGATCGGGTTCTCCGCGACAACCAGACCCGGCGAGCCCGAGGCCCGGTGCGTTCGAATCCTCGGGCCGACCTATTCGGGTTCGGCGCTCTCGCTGCGACGAGGGCTCAAGGCCGCGGCCGAAGAAATCGTCTTCCCTGGTTCCGATGCGGGCGTCTGGTTTCGAGGTGGTCACGCCCAGCGCCAGCAATCGCAACAATCCGTCGCTGTCTCGAGGTGAAAGGTCTCTCGACCTTTGCGGTCGATGACACGTTCCGATGACGAAACCTCAACGCATTGGCGCACTACATGGAAGGAATCAAGGAGAAATGGCGCTGCGGCGAGGGCGTTGCGTTGCTGGTCGAGTCCAATACCACTTGGGGCTGCGGATTGCGCGATCGGGAGAAGGCGCCAACCCGACAGTGCAAGGACTGCGGTCCCGGGCATCGAGGATGCCGTAGGTGCACGACCGGCCGTTTCCGTGTGCCACGTACGTTCCGTTTCCGCTCCACATCTCACGACTGCGCAGCGAAGTACAGCGCTCCGGCGTGCAAGCTGACATCCAGCTCCCCGACAGCGCGGTCGTCCGTCTGGATCTGGATGAACCCGTACGCCCATCGATCGCGTTCCGCGCCAGTGACACCGACGTTGACGGCGGCATTCGTGGAGTTGATGGTCTCTGGCCTGTTCCGCGCCATTGACGACCGCAAGTTCTCGGCGATCGGCGTGCTCGCGACCGACAAGCGCGATCATGTCTTTCTCGCCCAGGCGATTGTCGATCATCGACCGAATGTCCTGCCCTTTACGATCGAGAGCAGCCTTCTGTACCTGCATCCCGACGTCAGGAGTTACGTGCGCGGGACGGTCGTTGCCTCGACCTATTCTCTGAGCACGCGCGCCAGAAACTCACGAATCCGGCTCTCGCGCAGATGTTTACGCAGCAGTTCGGCAGCAGGGCGGCCCACGGCGCCTACAACGCACTGGCGCTGCTGTTCGGCGAGCCCGACAACATGCTCGATTATCGAGCGCCGGCGGTCCGGGTCAGAACCATTGAGTGACGAGATCGAAGTCCTTCGGTCTGGATCAGCGTCGCGGCAAAGGGCGGACTGTCACCACGGCAGCGGCCGGTGTCGGGCGCGCACGACCGAATTGCAGTTGTATCCGACACGAATAGTCGTTCCGACGCCGAGCCCGATTGCCGGGAACCGTGCGCGCCGCGTGGCAGTGGCGTGAGTCCGCAGCCCGACTCGCGATCGTCTCAGGTGTGGCCCGGCCGATATCTGGGAAATCCTCCACTGGTCGTGATTCTTGCCGCGGTGCTGTTCCTGACCTGGTGGCTCACCAAGGGATCTCGTGTGGGCACCAGGAAAGAGGGTGGAGGTGCGGCGGCCGCCGGTGACACCGCACTCATTGTCCTGGCGGATCGCGAGCGGGCCGCCTCGCGCGCTGCCCTCAGAGGCGCAACGCTCGTCATCGGTCTATGGGTGCTCAAGATGGAAACGATCTTCGCTCGCGGACGATCGGCACATCTCACCTGGAGTTCTTCGCAATTACACCTACGCAATGCTTGCTGCCGCCGTCACCGTGCTGTACGTGAGCGTGGGATGTCATCAGCGGTTCTGGTATGCACCGGACAGAAGACATCTTCGCACCCGCCGAGCCCTCAGGTCCGCGTGTCGCCGCCATCGCAGCTGTGCGGTCTGCCGTTCTTATGGGCGGCAGCGGGCTCCGTCAGCTCGTCCAGCTCGCAGACATCTACCGGCACCCTCATTTGCTCGTCCTGCTCGCTGTAATTGCATTGTTCATCGCCGTTCTCGCCGATCTCTTCCCGTGCCTCGGAAGCAGTTGCCAGACCGTGTCGCCCAGTGGCGTCGAGTTCCGGTGCTGCTCGGTCTCGCCGCCTTGATTTGCCTCGCGCCACACCTCGCTACTCGACAGCTGGCAGCCGGTCGAGGCCATCCTCTATTTCGATCGCAACTACATGGGTAGGCGATTTCGCCTCGTCGGCCAGCTTCATCTTGTTGAGCGCTGCTTCAGTCTACTGGTGGGGTGCCTGGAACTTGCGGCGCGTGAAACTGCTGCGACTGCCCGAAACGGAGATCGGCATCGGAGCGTTTCTCGAGGGACGAGCGCAGAGCGCCGAGATTGATCCTCGCAGGCTCAGACAGCCGGCATTGACGATGGGCTATTCGATCATGATTCCGACTGGCGGCGGTGTTGGCGGTGGCCTATGGCTACCGGTATGCGAGCTCGATCGAGCAATACCGGTTCGACGCGTTTTTGTATCTGGCTTCCGCGTGCATTCTGACGGCCATGGCTCACACGCTTGCTCATTCGGTCAGTCTCGGGCGCACGGTGCTGAGCTGCTGCAAGCGGTCGCACGCCATCCGGCAGTCAAGGTCGTGAAACGCCTCGCGAGGGAGCCCTTCGAGTGGCATATCACCTACACCGAACCGCATCGGGCGGATTTCGAGCCCCTGATCCGCCGCGTCGAACGCATCGAGGGGTCGCTCGCACAATGGAGTGCCCAGGACATCGAGCTCGTGTGCCGGTCGGAGCGGGTGGCCCCGAGCGGCTCAAGATGCACGACTGTTTACGCTGGTTGAGCAGATGCGCTTCGAAGCGTTGGCAGGCGATTCAACACCAGCGCAACGCCTGCCCGATGTCCATGAGTGGCGCGCGCTGGACACACTGGTCGGGACTTTCCACGACTTGCTATGCCGCACGAAGTGGCTTCCGGCCTTCCCGGCAGCGTCCCTGTCGAAGCCCTGTCGCACTGCGCTCGATCAAATGGAAATCGTCGTGATGTTCCATGCAGCGATTGTCCTGCGGGACCTCCTGACACGCCTGGTGACAGGGTTTTCCGCGGTTGCCGGAGGATTGCTGCTCTTGCTGGTGGGACATCTCTTGTACACCTTCCAGGGAAGGGTGTACTGGCTCGGCCTGGATGCCATCGCGTTTGCTCTCACGGCCCTGTTCGCGATACGCAGGCTCGTCGCTCTCGAGCGAGATACAGTGCTCAGCACGTTGTGGGCCGCAGCGCCGGGAAAGATTCCGCTGTTCGGCAAGCTCACCTGGCGAGTGGGTGTTTACCTTCTGCTCGCCCTGATCACGCTCCTGGCTGCGTTCTTCCCGGAATTGGGTGGCCAGTTCATCAAGTGGGTCGAGCCCGCGCGCAAGCTGGTCGCGTTCTGACGGGTATACTCAAAGATCAATCGCGTGCGCCCGTAGCTCAGTTGGATAGAGCATCAGGCTTCGAACCTGAGGGTCGGGAGTTCGAATCTCTCCGGGCGCGCCAGTCAATCAATGATCTGCGGGGGGCAAGACTCTCGTCTCAATTCGCTGAGTCACCACTGAGTCACCAGCTTCGCGTGTTAAACATCACGCGTCCGCTGCACACGGCACAATTGTGGCGAAGTGCGGGAGTTCTGCCAAGAGCGTCCAGAGACGTCTTTTCCTCGCGCGCGCCGCGTGAGGGCCAGATCGGTGCCCGCCAGCGCACTCCGGTCCTCACGTCAGTTCATCCAGTAGGCGTCAGTACTGGATGGACTCGATCCACCTGTTGACGGAAGCTCCGCGCCTTCCTCTGTCGAGCGACCGCGGATGCCATTCACATTGAACGCGACGCTTGCCTACATCGTTCGCGAACTGCGCCGTCCGTTGTTCGCGCGCTGTTGCCTTTGTCACCACTCCCGGCGCCTGCCTCCATTCCGGCTCGCCACCAAGTTTGGCTGGAGCGTCTCGATGCTCGAGATTGAACGGAGGCTCCGGTGCATTCGTTGCGGATCACGCGACTGCCAAGTGCTCGACTTCGATCCCAAGCAACGCCACAGTAGGTCCATGTGCCAATCTCACGATGGAGATGACTGCAATAAGCTGTCCTGTGTGTATCTCCGAACGAGTCTTGTACTCGATGCAAGATACGAAATACACCTGTACCTCGCCTTGTCGGGCGCGCTTTATGGCCTCTGCGAGTGCTTATGCTAGCTCACAATTTGCTCGGCGGCCGCTTCCTCGAGGCCAGCAGCGGCTTGGGCGGCAAGAGCACGGGCCGCTGCTTGTGAATCTTGAAATTCCTCGAGTGCATAGACTCTGCC
The DNA here is from genome assembly GCA_963705495.1 of uncultured Gammaproteobacteria bacterium. Taxonomy (GTDB): domain Bacteria; phylum Pseudomonadota; class Gammaproteobacteria; order Steroidobacterales; family Steroidobacteraceae; genus DATBVX01. The sequence continues at coordinate 42,076 of CAVPJQ010000003.1, forward strand.
CCACCGCAGGGTGAACACGTGGAGACCACGGTTGACGTACGACGCGTCGCCGTTGGGCAGCGTTGCGGTGCCGTCCCACTGCGCAAACACGGTGGTATGCCACGGCCAGCCCTTCACCCAGATGTTGTTGACCGTGAGATGGAGAGTGGGCAGGACGCGGCCGAGGCGCTCAAACCAGCGGCGCAGGGCTTCTTTGTCGTGGCGCTCACCACCAAGCGCGTGGGCGCCGGAAACGCGGTGATGGACAACCGGCGCGACTGCTTTCACCGCCTCATCCCAGCGATGGTTGTTGACGTGATCAAAGCTCTGTCGGATTGATTTTTTGACAAAGTAGCTGTAGAGCATAAGGGTTCCTCCAAACTTGGTTGCATAACGAAGCAGGTGGCCATCAATATCTCCTAAGTCGCCCAACGTCCCGACTCAGCGGCCGGCCGATGTAAATTGGTGCGAACTCATTGACCTGAAGACACCACCCGCAGATGTCTGCGAGATCATGTACGTATCTGTGCCCATCGGGATGACCTCACTGGTCGCACAGGCAGCAGAAAGTGCAGCAATAAGGACCATGGCGGTGGACGTAAAGGTGTGGGGTAGAGTCGCCCAACGTCCGCGTTGAGCGATGCTTCGTTTCAGCCACTCTATCGCTCGGGCTCCCACTCCTCCAGCTCGCTCAACTCGACTCGAAGCGAACGTGATCGACGGGCCCACGGCCACGCTTGATGTTGCGCACGGTGAACTCGACCTCCGTGAACTCGCTTCGGCTGACAACCTCGTGAGCGCCCCCGTTCGGCGAGAACGTTGGCGTCCCCGCAAAAGGCACCCCCTCTCGAATAGCAACCTGCAGCGGCAAAAGCGCTTGCGCTGCGCGCCGGAATGCAATATGATGCTCATCATATGAAACGAGCCGCCACCAGGTCCAAGGAAGCTACGCACGATCGCATCGTCGACGCCGCCGCGCGCGCCATCCGGCGCAGCGGCTACAACGGCACCGGCGTCGCCGACATCATGAAGGACGCCGGCCTGACGCACGGCGGCTTCTACGCCCATTTCCCGTCGCGCGAGGCGATGCTCGCCGAGGCCGCCGACCGTGCCGGCAGTGAAACCGTGGCGAGGATGGAACGCATCGCCGCCAGCTCGCCGCCCCAGCACGCGCTCCCGGCCATGATGCGGGCCTACCTCTCGAATGAACACCTCGAAGGGATTGAGAGCGGCTGTGCAGCTGCCGCGCTTGGCTCGGAGATGCCACGCCAGGCGCCTGAGGTAAGGCGCGCCGCTACACGCCGCATCAAGGAGATGATCGACCTCGTCGCCCGCTACTCGCCCCACTGGGGGCAGCCGGGCGCACACGAGCGCGCCCTCTTCACCGTCGCGACGATGGTTGGCGCACTGGTACTGGCGCGTGCTGTCGACGAGCCCAGACTTTCCGATGGGCTCCGCAAGGCAGCGCTGAAGCATCTCGCTCCGACCGGCTGACCCCACTTGAACCCGCGTCTACGCGCGCGATTTTGAATATGACGTGCATCATATAAACGACATGACCTCTACCCCTCCGACAAAAGGCACTCCCATGAAGATCAAAGGATCCATCGCCCTCGTAACAGGCGCTTCATCAGGTATCGGCGAAGCCACTGCGCAGCGGCTCGCAATGGCGGGCTACAAGGTCTACGGCACCAGCCGACACAGCGTCCAGTCGGGCCAGCGGTCCTTCAAGATGCTGCCGCTCGACGTGACCAGCGATGAATCGGTCGAAGCCGCCGTGAGGGAACTCATTCGGCTGGAAGGCCGCATCGACCTGCTCGTGAACAACGCCGGCTTCGGCGTTGCACCTGCCGGAGCGGAGGAGAGTTCGATCGAGCAGGCCAAGGCGATCTTTGAAACCAACTTCTTCGGGCTAATCCGCATGACCCGTGCCGTCGTGCCTCATATGCGACGCCAGGGAAACGGTCGCATCATCAACATCGGCTCGGTGCTTGGTTTCCTTCCGATGCCTTACGGGGCTCTCTATTCCGCAACCAAGCATGCGGTTGAAGGCTATTCGGAGTCACTCGATCACGAGTTGCGCACAAGAGGCATCCGGGTCTCGGTGATCGAGCCCGCCTACACGAGGACGCAGTTCGACACGAACTTTCTGTCCCCCGATTCGAAGCTCGATGAGTATCGCGAAGTGCGCGCGCTCCTCGACAAGGTGCTCAAGGAGGTAATGGCAACTGCTGACGAGCCGACCGTGGTGGCCGACGTCGTGCTGCAAGCGGCCATCGCCGTCCGGCCAAAACTTCGGTACACGGCCGGCGGGCTCGCGAATCGCCTGCGAGTGCTTCGCAGATTTGCGCCGGTTCGATTGGTGGACGCTGGCATTCGAAAGGATCTGCGGCTCGATGCCCCAACGGTGTCGCTACCACGCACCCCGGTGCTGGAAAACTAAACGATCTTCAACAGAAGGACTTCAAGAGGACCTCCCATGAAACTTCAAGTAATCTTTCCACACGTCGCAGCCATCTTCATGATGGCAGTCGCAGGCTCCTCGCTCGCCGCGGAGAGCCCCGGTGCCGAACAGGCCAAAGACCTGCTCAACAAAGCGGTCGCCTACCTCGAGAAAGAGGGATCGGCACGGGCTTTTTGCGCATTCAACGATCCCAGCGGAGAATTCCACAAAGGACCTCTATATGTATTTGCTATAAACATGGATGGAGTCTATTTCGCAAATGGTGCGGCCCCGACGCTGGTAGGAGTCTCGCTACGCGATACGAGAGATGCCGCCGGCCAGCCCTTTGGAAAGGACATCATGGAAGTCATTGCAACTCAGGGCGAGGGTTCGGTGGACTACATGTGGCTCAACTACACTACCAATAAGGTTGAAAAGAAACATTCTTTCGTTAAGCGGGTGAAAGATTTCGTGCTCGGGGTGGGTTACTACACTCGCTGACGCCCGCGCGGTGCCCCGAGCTTGACATCCGCTTCGGATGACCCAGTGTTGGCACGCATCGCACGCAGCGCGCCCAGATGACTTCGGCTACCAAATAGCACGGATCTACCCATGAGTAGAGAGAACGTTGGTACCGGTTGAGCTGAAGAACATATCTCATCGTGATCGAAGGCTGGCCATTTCCTCTTACGACGCTCGCGTCCAGCGACGGTCGCGCCTGCGCCTCCCGATAGCGCACAGCGCTTCGATGCCGCTTTAGTCGCGAGCGGACGCTGTCTGTCGTGTAGAAACCGTAGGCCCCAGTCTCGTCCGCGTTCGTAGTCTCTGCCTGACTGCGCCGGCTTAAAATTGTTGTCGCATCCGCATGATTCCGCCGGTCGAAGAAAATTTTAGCGGCCGCGGTAGTCTCGCGAGCAGAAGCGCCCCGGCATCAGCCACCGGGGTGGGGTCAATCGCTAAACTGAGGATCAGGCGAGACTGTCCGCTGCGCGATCGCCAAGCTCCCGTGGGCCACTGAGTTCCTCGAACAGCAGCGCTGCGCCCGAGTCAGTTCGCCGCGAGCAACGGAGCCCTTCCGGCCTGAAGCGCAGGCTGGCTTCCGAGCGCCGCACAGCACCGAGCTGTGATGTTGGACGTTCTCGGACGACCGCCGCGGGCGGGGGCCACCACGGCAGCAGGGCAGGACAAGGGATCTATTAACTGGCAGGGAGGTCCCCTGAGATCCACGCAAGTCATTGATGGCTGGCCGGAACTCGCCTGCAATCAAAATGGAGCGCTCGATCTCGGGCCGCAGCCTGATCCGCTCCTCCTCCACGCCCATCCGATACCCCGTCGCTTCCTCAACTACCTTCGCGATCTCGGCAACGTCGAGCTGTCGTCGGCTGGCGAAGCCATCGTGCTGGAGAAGCAGCAGATCGTCCGCGAATGCATCAACGACGGCACGCAGCATCTTCGCCTCGACACCTTGGAGCAGATGCGCCAGTACGCACTTGGCGGATTCACGCGTGTCAATCCCGTAGCCGACGTCGTTGACGATGTGCTCGCGATTTCGGTGGGGCCACGCGTCGATGATGGCCGCGCGTGTCGCCTCAAGCTCGCCCAACAGCGCCTTGAATACGGAGTCCTGGTAGAGCCTCTTCGCCCGCTCGACGCCGATCGTGTGCGGAATCGCCGTTTGGTGCCACTCGGAGGCACGGGCCCCGTACATGATCGCGAGCAGACAGGTCTTCGCTTCTTCGGTCGAGAGGCCATTGCGTTCCGCAATCCCGCGGCGTGTTGCGTCCTTGTTCGCAATGTACTTCAAGATTTCGGAGCAAGTGATCCCGAAGCGCCCAGCCAGCTGAGCAAAGATCGCGTAGTGACAATTTGCGAAGTCGTACTCCCAGAGGCCATGCAGGGCCGCTTGCTTGATGAGTCGCGGCACAGTCTGGAGATTGAGGTTGCAGGCATATAGGCGCCCGCTCTTGGCCTCGACATACCGATGCATCAGGAAACCTTCGCCCGCCACGTCCGTACGCGAGAGAAGAAGAACCCTTGCTATCACGCCGAGGTAGTAGTCGACCGTCGCAGCGTTCTCATCGGGCGCGCCATTGCCGAAGGTTGCGAGCCGCTGTTCGTCACCACTGATTCGCTCAAGATGGGCGCGCAAGCCCCGTAGCGCGCCACGGTCGACCGGCACCTTGTTCAGCACTTTTGCTTCGCGCCACGCCTTGGTTGTCACGCCATTCATGTTCTTGCACGCCACCGCCTTCGGGATGGTGCGCAGCCCCACCCCATCGGCAGTGATGAGACTCACGAGAGTCTCTTCCGCTTGATTCACGTCGCTTAAATATTGTTGTGATTTGAATCACCAGTGAGTACCAGCGCGCTACACTCGCCCGCCGTGCTCGACAACGCCGCCGTCCGCATCGCCCCCGACGTCCTGCTCGACGGTCCTTGTCCGTGTGATCGCTGCCCCCGTCGCGAGCGTTGCAGCCGCGAGGCAATCGCCTGTGAGGCGCTTTCGATGTACGTCAGCGGCCAGTCTCAAATCCGCTGGCAGAGCGCGCCACGTGCGCCCAGCCGCGAGCTTGTGGACGGCGCTGTTCGGCGTCGCCTGTGGCATCGAGGGGGTTTGCGAGCTGAGTTAGGACTAATCTTCCCCTTACGCTGGCCAGGACATACGCGCACACTGGCCACCCTAGCGATGCCACCATCGCAAGGAAGTTCGCCATGGACAGCGTAACCCCGATTCGCACGGTGCCACTCAGTGATGTTGACCAAAGATCAAGAGGAAACGATGCACCGCGTGGCCCGTGCGCTGAAATGCGAGTTCGCGGTCTTGCGAGCGATCGAGCACCGAGCGCGGCGTGCGCAGTGCCTGGAAGAACGCGGCTCAACGTCTCGGCGTCGATCCGAATCGGCTCGCGCACGTGAGCCTCGACGCGATGGCTGCTCGTCAGGTGCTGCTCGAAGCGCAAAAACTTCAGGGCGCGGAGCGCGCCGAACACTTCGAAATTGCGCGCTCCTTCCTCGAAGAGATCGAAGGGGGCGAAACTCCCTAGAACTCATCCTTGGGTGATGCCGAGGTCGGCGATGGTAGGAGCGCTCGCACCATTCGACTGCTCCTTGCGCCGTGCTGATTACTGCTGCGCGCGACAAGCGGGCCATCGCCATTCGGAACCGGCTCGGAGACCTGTTTTGCAGGCGACCAAGGTAACAGATGCCTCCCGCCTTCCGGCGTCGATCCGCCGAGCGCGTGGGCTACTGCGCGCCAAGATTTGTTGCCGCGTGCGCTGTCGCGACGCCGGAAATGATCGCCACGTGGCGCGCATCACTGGACGCCGCCGGCGGTGCCTGAGCCGGACAGCGCATGTGATCGCAGTGGGTGAAAGCGAACGGACTCGATCGGGGAAGGGCGGCAGATCGTGCACCAGAGGGCCTTTTGGTCCCGGCCTGAGAAGGCTCCTCGCCGCGCGCTCGAGATCATCACACGGTCACCTTGAGCACCTGGTACAGCCCGCCGAACATCGTCGACTTGTCGACGCGGAGGAATCTGCGCGTGGCAGGAAACCACTCCCTCACCTCGTGCCGCCACAGATCGAGTGCGAAGGGCTCGAGCGCGCTGAGGATTCCGGCCATCGGCAGGCCGAAGGGATTCAATGGATGCGGACGATGATAGTCGACGATTACCAATCGTCCCCCCGGCTTCACGACCCGCAGTGCCTCGGCAATCGTGGCGCGGCGCACGTCCTCAGGCTGTTCGTGCAGCAGGAAAAAGAGTAGCGCACGATCGTACGACGCAGACTCGAATTCGAGTGCGGCGCTGTTGCCGTGAACGTGTCTCACGCCACCACCGGGCGGCAGCTTGCGGGCGAGATTCTGAAGTTGAATCGGCAGAATATCGACGATATCGAGGCTCGCATCGGCGCCCAGGCGCACGAACAACCGCCGCGTCAGGTCGCCGTAGACGCAAGCGATTTGCAGGGTACGCCCGTCCAGCCGCTCCCCGAGCGCATCGAGCGCCGCATCCCTAAGACGCCCGAAGTTTCCCCAGAGGATGAGATTTACCAGCCACTGGCGCTCGAACAGGCACACCGACCGCGGATGCACATAGGCCCACCAATAGACCCTCATCAGGTAGTCGGGTACGACTGCGTCCTGCGGCGACAAGCTTGGCACGTCGACTTGCACGTTGTTGAGTGGGCCGGTGAGAGCGCGGGCGGATCAGTGCTTGTCGACTTCGGCCTGGTCCAGATCTTCGGGGTTCTGCGCCGTCTTCGCGTTGAGGTTCGCGACCAGCGCGCTGAAAAGTCGATCGCACCACACGGAAAACGTCTCGCCGGTCGACATGATCGGCCTTTTCTTTGGATCGAGCCGCGTTAGCTTGGTTGGATGATCTTTCACGACTCATTATAGCCGGAGCCTATATTGGCTGCCGGTTGAGTGCGGCTTTGCGCTGGCGCCGCCCAGAATTTGCTACCACGCTGCTACCAGAAGCCGCCGAATCAACGCAACCTAACCAGACGAGCGCCAACGCTGAGTGCTGACAGATCAGCGCGTTAGCTCGTGTGGCTTTCGGTTGATTCACGCCAGAACTACCTTCGAACCTGAGGGTCGGGAGTTCGAATCTCTCCGGGCGCGCCAACTTCCAAAAATAGATCACCAACTTGCGCGTCAGCGCTGGCATCAATCGTCGGGAGCTGACACCCGGAGTTTGAGCCGGCTCAGCCAGGTCTCCTTACTCTGCGGCTTCACGAATAAGGTGACGACGTCGGGAAACGCGGCGCAGATCGACCTCTCGATGCGATTGACGCACCGTTCGATCTCCTTGGCGCTCAACGCCTCGTGAAACTCGAGGCTGAGCGCGGCCACCACCTGATTCGGACCCAGCTGCACCGCCAGGACTCCGTTGGCGCACCGGACGTCGGGATCCTCGCCGGCGACGCGCAGGATTGCGTCGCGCAGCTCCGAATGCGCGGTTTCGCCGATAAGCAACGCCTTGGTCTCGCGGGCCAGGAGGAGTGACGACACCAGGAGCACCAGCGCGATGCCGATCGATGCGGCTCCATCGAATCTTGGCGCGTCGAACACGTGGGCAGCTGCAATGCCCGCTGCCGCGATGAGGAGGCCCAGGAGCGCGGCGGTGTCCTCGAAGAGAACGATGAATGTGGTCGGATCCTTGCTGTTGCGGAATGCCTCCGCGTAGCTCTGCAGGCCTTTGGTCGCCCGGAACGCCTTGAGGCCGAACCACCACGACACGCCTTCGAAGATGAAAGATGCACCGAGGACGATGTAGTTCGTCAACGCGTTTCGGATTGGCTCGGGGTGCAGTATGTGATTGACACCCTGATAGCCGGCTACCGCAGCGCCGACCACGAGTACCTGAACTGCTACGATGAAGCTCCAGAAGTAGAGTTCGCGACCGTGTCCGAAGGGATGGTTTGTGTCGGCGGGCCGGGCGGCTCGCTTGATTCCGTACAGCAGCAAGAGCTCGTTGGTCGAGTCGACGAGCGAATGAACGCCTTCACTCAGCATCGCCGAGCTGCCCGTGGCCGCTGCCGCTGCGAATTTCACCGCCGCGATTGCGAGATTGCTTGCAAGCGCAGCGTATACGGACAGTTTTGCGGCGGAGTGTGGTGGCAACCTTCTGGATCTCGCTTGCCGTGTAGCCGCTGTTGACCGTCAAGAGATGGATGTTTCTCTGTGTGAAGATAACATCTAGCGCGAGCCCATACGCAGTCCCGAAGCATCATGCACGGTACCGCGTCTCGATAGCAGTCAGGAAGGGCAGCGGCGCCGCTCAGCCGGCGCCGCCGATCTTGATCAATCAACAGGGTCTAGTTCAGCGCGGTTCGGATCCGCTCGATTGCGCCTTGCTCCTCTGCGCTCACCTGCGTTCCGCCTATCCCCAGGAAGCCACCTTCCTTTGCGGCCTCAGCGGTGCTCTGCGCCACCTTCAGCACGAGATCGCGAAATCCCGCGGCTTCCGGTGCGCCCTTTTCCGAAACGACGACATAGGCGTCATGAATTTCCGCCAGCAATCGATCCGAATCAGGTTTTTCCTTGCGCAGGAATTCAAAGTCGGCCTTTTCCACGCCGCCACCAAATGCACTCGCCACCAACGAGGTGGGTGAGGCTCCTTTCCCGGCATCCGTGATCGCCTCGCTGGCGGCCGAGAACTCCTTGGTGAGCCCGATCAGCCCGGAAGGAGAAGCGGAGGCTACTACGTACATCGCCGCCACCGGCGCCCGGCGTACCTTGTCCCATTCCGCGTCGGCAAAGCTGCGTCGCAATGCCTCTGAGCGTTCACCTGCCTCGAGTGTCGCCTTGACGGCCTTGGCCGTCTCGGCATTGGCCGGATTGTTGAGGTAGTCGCTCGATTCCTTCTGCAGCTGGCTGCTCAGGCTGGTCGCTGACAACTTCTGATCGCGCACGAATTTTCCGATGATTCCACCCACCACGGGTACGGCCAGGTTGAGCAGCGGCCGTACGTCGAATCCCAACCGTTGCGACAGTGAGCTGCCGATGGCATTGGTACCGCTTCCAAGCAGTGAGTTCGTCAGGTCGCGTTGCTCGCCCATTGAACTGCGCAGAAGGCTCTTGAGGAAATCGGGCCCATCCGTAGGCAGCTTCCCCAGCAGGCTGTTTGCCCCGTCGGGTGTGCTTGCACGGCGCGCAAACCCACCAAGAACAACGGGTCCAATGAGACTCGTGCCCTTTTGGAGCAGTGCAGGATCAACGCCGAACGAGTTCGCGAGCCGCGAACTCACATCGGGCGTCAGCATGGAATTCAGTGAATCAAGGATACGGGTCATCGTGAGCCTCCTTGTCGTCGTAGCGACGACTCCCTGGAATACTGATGGCGAAATCGACGGCACGAGCGCTTGGCCCGTGGCTTGTTGAACATTTGGTAGATCGGCAACGCGCTTCTTGCACACTGCCGTCGGCGCCGAGCATACGCCTGACGCGGGTGTGACGACTAGCGCGGGCGGGTCCTTTACGCTGCAGCACGCCGACTATCCGCTTCGAAGTACCGGATCGCGCGCCAAAAGCACACGCCAGCCCCGATTGCGCAAAAGGCGATGACGAGCAGCGAGTAGCGCACGGCGAAGTCGCCGAACGCGGGCTGCAGCTGATCATTCAGAAAACCCACGAGCAGGGGGCCGATTGCCTGTCCCAGGAGACTGGCGAAGAGCACGAGGACCGATATTGCGACGGCGCGCATGCGCACCTTCGCAACACTCATCGCCGCCGCAAAGATCGGCGCCTGGTGCAGCAGCGTGAACAGGCTCGTGAGCGCGAACCCGCTCATCCACAGCACCGCCGTGTCACCGAGTAGAAACAGCGCCTCCGCTGGAGCTACCAACAAGCACGCAATCGCGGGCACGCCGAGCCGCCAGCGCTCGTCCTTGCGTCCCAAACGATCGGTGAGCACGCCGCCGAGCAGCACGCCGGCGCCGCCCAACACTCCCCGCAACGGCCCGATCGAAGCGGCGATCTCGGTCAAGCTCAGGTCATGGACGCGCATCAGAAACGCCGAGCTCCAGGTGCCCGCCGCGTACACATTCGCGCCCATGAACATCGCACCCAAGGAAAGCAACACAAATGCCCGTGACCCCGCCAGGAAACGCAACGTTCGAGCGAGCGACTCCGAATCGAGGCGAGGGCGCTCCTCCTCGCTGGCACCGCGCACCGGTTCCTTCACGGTGAAGATAAAGAGGAGTGCCAGGGCGATCCCAGGCAGGCCGGCCGCGACGAACATCTGCCGCCAGCCGTGCGCCTCTCCGATCCAGCCGAGGAGCGGGAAGAACACGATGAAGGCCAGCGAATTTGCGATCCCGAAGATCGCCAATGCCAGCGGCCGGCTCGCCTTGCGAAAGAGGTCGGCGAGCATCGAATTCGAGGGCGCGAGTCCGCAGGCTTCACCCGCACCCATCAGGAAACGTGTGGCCGCGAGCTGCCAGATGTTGGCGACGAACCCGGTGAGCGAGGTCATCAGGCTCCAGAACGCGAAGCCGATCGCGATGATGTTGCGGCGACTCCAGCGGTCCGCCAGCCACGCAATCGGGAGGCCGAGGATGGAATAGACGCTGACGAAGGCGAGACCCGACACGAGCCCGAGCACCGTGTCCGAAACGTGCATCTCGGCTTTGATCAGCGGCAAAGCCAGGCCGAGGATCGAGCGATCCAGGTAGTTGAATGCGGAGATCAGGGTGAGGAATGCAAGCGTGTAGGTCGCGCTCGCATTCCAGGAGCGATCCATGGCGGCCGAGGAGCTAGATCGGCCGCTCGCCGATCACGGTCGTGCGCACGAGATGGCGCCGTTCGTTCTGGAAATCGTGGATGCCTCGGTGCAACAGGAAGCGGTTGTCCCAGACGATGAGCGTGTCTGGTTTCCAGCGAATGCGGCATTGGTACTGCAGACGATGCGGCAGGCTCTGCAGGTAGTTGAGGAGCGCTCGGCTCTCATCTTCGTTCCAACCGACGAAGCGCTTGAAGTACGCAACGGTCACATAGAGCCCTTTGCGCCCGGTGCGCGGATGACTCCGTATCGCTGGATGCACGTTCTCCAGCTGCTCCTCGGTGAAATTGTGACTCTCCCGGAGCCTGAGACGCTTTTCCTTTTCGAGCTTGGCGTTCTTCGACCAGATGTCCTTGCCTGAATAGACGACCTGCAGCCGTCCCAACAGCTCCTGCATGCCCTTGGACAGTTCTTCGTACGCGAGGTACATGTTCGAGAAGGCCGTGTCGCCACCGTATTTCGGCACGTCGAGTGCGCGCATCACCACACACAACGGGGGCCGCTCGAGGAACGGACTGTCGGTGTGGAAATGCTCGAAGGAAGGCACAACGCTCGCGGGCTCGTCAGCTTCGCGCCGCACCTCCTGCATGTCGTCGTGGCCACCGTACGTGGGTGCTTGTGGCAGTTGAGTGATCTCACCGAAGTAGCGCGAAAACGCCTTGTGTTGTTCGGGTGTGAGGGCCTGATCGCGGAACATGATGACCAGGAAGTGCTCGAAGGCGAGCATCACTTCCGCGCGCGTCGGCTCATCCAGCGGGCGCGACAGGTCCACTCCGGAAATCTCACAGCCGCAGGCTCCAGTCAGGGGCTCGACGCTGATGCGCCTGAACTCGGGCATCGGCCGACCGGCGACGACGGTGCTGGAACCGCTGTGCGACTGTACGCTGCGTGCATCAGAACTCACGGGCGCTCCAGGGTGTGCGAGGTGTGGCTGCTTTTGTTCGCCATTACATCATGTCGGCCGCAGATGCGCTTGTGTCAACGCTCACCTGCTGTCCGCGACCGAAGATGGGAAGGACCCCCGCTTTCCGGAGCAGTCGAAAGCAACTGAACAGCCTCTGCCGGTCACCGCAGAAGTTCATCGACGGCGCGGTGGGCTTCGTCGATCGCCACGTGCGCGTAGGCACTTCCACCGGCGGCTCCGAATTGGCGATTGTGATGTGGCCGAAGGGTTGATGGGCGATCTCCGTCAGTGGCGGCTCCCGCTCCTTGTCGTAGAGGCTGTTGCTGCCTGAGGCGTAGCCGTGGCCCCAGCGATACACGCTGATCGCGGCGATGTCCCGCTGCGCATTGAAACCGGTACCACCAACAATGCGGGTCAGCTCGTCGATGAGCCGGTTTTCGAACTCCTGGTAAGACGTTGCGTAGAGAATGGCGCGCCCGGCGCGCCACGCGGCGCGCTGGTCGGTGCCAGTAAGGCCTGGTGTCGGGACGTGCACGAGATGCAATCCGATCGGGTCGCGCGGCGTGCGGGCGAAGCGATAGTCCCCGAGGCTCACCGGATAGTCGAGCTTGATGCGCGAATAGAACCCCATGACATTGGTCACTTCGTGCACGCCGGCTTTCACCCAGGGTTCCCAATTGCGAACTGCGACCTTCACATAGACGAGCGGTGCCTTGACCCCGGCGCTGAGTGCCTGGCGTTGTGACTGCCGCAGCTCGGCGGCCAAGTACGGCAGCATCATGTTGTACGCCGCAAAGACGACTCGCGACGCTTGCACGCGCTTCAGTTCGTTGTCGCGAACGTACCCCACATCGACGCGCCCGCCCGGAACATTGGCCACTGCCACGACCGTGCTGTTGAGGCGCAAGCGTGTCTTCGCGCCTGCGGTGTCAAGTCGCGAATAGTCGAACGGCGCCATCACGATGTCTTCCATCGTTGCGCCGGGCGCCACTCCGGGAATGAGACGACGCACCAGCAGGCGCGCGATCGAAGCGTTGCCGTCCGGGAAGTGGTAGATGTACGGCTCGTTCATTTCAGCTTCCGCTTCCGGATCTTTGGGCAAGGCGACACCCTGAAATCCGGGGTAGCCGGTGCTCTGCGCCCACAGTGCGGGTATACCGTCGATGCCAAGGGCAAAGAAATCGTGTGAACGCTTCTGGAATACGTTCGCGGTGTTGTCGCCCAGCGCCCAGTATTTCTTGATGAAATCCCGATAGCTGATCGTCGCCAGGAGCTCCTGCTTCTGCGCCATGGATTTGCCCGGCAGGACATCGCGCGGCTCGGTGTACAGCGCGATCAGTTTGCGCCGCGCTTCCTGCGTCAGCGGGAAATCGCCGATGAAGGCGGCTTCGGAGCGTGCGTTGAGTCTACCGGGCGGTATGTCGTCGGCCACCATGCGAGTCGGATCGCCGCTGACCAGCTTGTCGACGCCGAAAGCTTCCTTGACGAACAGGATCCCGCGCGACAAGCCCAGGCCCGGGTACAGAGTGCGGTCGAACGCCTGCGCGAATTTCTCCACCTCGATGCCAAGATCCGTGAGCAGACCGAGTGCTTGCTCGCTCCACAGAGCATGTGGCGACTGGATGGCTTCGCTTCCGCCGCAGCCGAGCAGGAGTTTCCCGTCAACCTTCATCTCGCAGCGGCGTGCGTGACCGCCGAAGTCGTCGTGATTGTCCAGGATCAGGATGCGAGCATCGGGTCGATGCTTGCGATAGAAATGCGCGGCAGCCAGGCCGCTGATTCCGGCGCCGACGATGGCGAGGTCTACCGTCTCATCGATGGGCAATCGGCCGATGGAAAACTTCCGGCCATCGCGCACCTGGTGAGCGATGAGAAACGAGGCGTCGGTACTGCCACGCATGCCCGCTATGCCAGGCGGGTAGTTCGTCACATCTGCGGGCTGCGCGCGCAGCAGCTCGATTGGTGTCAGGCCAGCACCGACCGCCAGCGCAACGCCGTTGAGAAAATCTCGGCGCGTGATCCGATCGCGCATGACTCCCCACCGAGCACAATGACCGGATCACAGTGTCCTCGCGCGGTCAGCCCCGCGCAATCGAGTTGCCTCTCATCCGAGGAGAGGCTACGCGGCTGGGAAGGTCGCCTCGATGGTATCGCCGCCCGAGACCTGGCATTCGCCAGCGCCGCCGCCGGCCATGCCGCTCGAGGGGCGCATCAGGTGAAATCGGCAACGCATGTGTTTACCATCTGAACCATCGAGATTGGCGACGACCTTGCCCGAGTAACGAACCTCGAACGCAGGCGTCGAGTAGCCGCCCCAGTACGGCCAGTCGTACCAGCCGCGATGCCAGCCCAGCCACAAGGGAGTGAGCGTTTCGCCGCGCGTCTCGCTCGTGATCTGGAAGAACGGGCCGGAGTAGGTTTTGTCGCCCGCAAGCCTCGCGGTCATGGTGCCGGAAACCGCGTCCTTGGCGGTCCAGTTGAACGCGACGGAATGGTCAGTTTGCCCAACCCTCCCGAAGCCAGTGCCCATCGTCGTACAGGCGGCGAGGGCGGCGAGCCCCAGGCCGATCAGCAGTCCACTGCGTAGTTGCTGATTCATGTCAATCTCCTTCACGCCACGTCGCGGTCTGGCTGTGAGGCCATCGCGCCTCACTCGTCTGGTTTGGATTGTTCGAGCCAGCGCAAGTTGAAGCACGAGCAGGTGAAGTTTGGTTAATCGCGCACTGACATGTCTTCGCCCCCGGGGCTGGACTGCACTGCGCCGTCATGTGAGCATCCGCCGATTTCTGCGGAGGGATGAGTGATGGCCACAGAATCACCAACGCCGGCGTGGATCGATATCGGCTCCGTCGAGGAACTGCGCGATCGGCCACTGCGTGAAATCAAGGCGGGCGCGCTTCGCATCGCACTCTCGTATCGCGACGGGCAGTTCGGCGCGATATCGGGCATCTGCAATCACGTCGGTGGCCCGCTGGGCGATGGCACGCTCGATGGGGAGTACGTGGTGTGCCCGTGGCACCACTACAAGTTCCACCGCAGCAGCGGCGATGGCGAACCCGGTTACGAAGCCGATCGGGTCCCACAATACGCGTTGAAAATCGAGAACGGGCGCCTGCTCCTCAATCCGAAGGCGGTGAAGGGTCGAAACCACTTGCCGCATCCGCCGCATCCACTGGCGCGCAATCCAAAGCGTGAGCCGGGCGGCATTCGAATCGTCGGCATCTCGACCACCGCCATGGACGAACACTACCCGCGCTACTCGACTTCAGAAGCGCTACTCGAGCACGCCCTCGCGCACGCGAAGGACAAGGAAAGTTGCGAGACGCGCCTGATCAGGCTCAATGCCCTGAAGTTCCGCCACTGCGAGGGCTACTACTCCAAGAGCGCACGCGCCTGCACGTGGCCGTGCTCGATCACGGAGATGGACCAGTCCGACCAGATGGAGCAGGTGTACGAAGCCGTCGTGCACTGGGCGGACGTTGTTTTGCTCGCGACGCCGATCCGCTGGGGTGCACCCAGCTCTCTTTATTACAAGATGATCGAGCGGATGAACTGCATCCAGAACCAGATCACGCTGCGCAACGAGGTACTGATCCGCGACAAGGCTGTCGCCTTCATCATCACCGGCGGCCAGGACAACATCCAGGCGGTAGCGGGGCAGATGCTCGCGTTCTTCAGCGAACTCGGGTTCGTCTACCCGCCGTTCCCCTTTATTGCGCACTCGCTCGGCTGGACTGCCGAGAACATGGAGCGCAACGTCGAGTACGTACGCCAGAGCGCTGCGCTTCGCCAGGGCGCGAGCGAACTGGTCTCCCGGGCCGTGCACATGGCGCGCGACCTCATCGAGCAGCACATGTCGAGCGAGCACATCGAGCGTGGCGGGCGCAAAGCTCACAATCCGGCGCACCACCACGGCGTCGATACGCACTCCGAATAGAAACCAACATCCGGGCAGCCTGAACTCGCAAGCTGCTGAACAGGTGGACTTCTACACGTTCATCGAAGCAAAACTGCGGTAACCCGACTTGGAACTGCGAGGCGGTGCGCGCAATATCGCGAGGCGATGAGTAAGGAGTTGCGTATCCGTTCCCTGGTCGACTGCCCTGAGCATGCGCCGCTCCTTGCTGAATGGTTTCGCGGCGAGTGGGACCAGCATTTCCGCAACTGGAACGAGCAGCGAATCATCACCGAATTCTTCACGCCGTCGCGTGCATCAGCTGGATTGCCGGTGGTGCTGATCGCAGAACTCGACGGCGAGCCCTGTGGCACGGTGATGCTGCGCGCACAGTGGCGCGAATCGCATGCGCACCTTGGTCCCTGGCTCGGCGGTTTGTTCGTCGTTCCGGAATTTCGCGGCCGGGCGATTGCGCGCAAGCTCATCGAGACGCTCGCCGACGAAGCCGGCAAGCGTGGCTATACTGAGGTATATGCCGGTACCAAGAATCTAGGTCGCTTCCTCCGGACGCTCGGCTGGACGTTCCAGGAAATGATCGGCTACGACAAGGAGTCGATCGGCCTGTTTCGTTGGCGGCCCGAGCCTTCTGCCAGCGACCCTAACAACGAAAGGAGCACACGATGAGTTCCAGAATCCTGGGATTGCGAGTCGCGGGGACTATCTTCGGAGTTGTTTGCATCGCTCATGTCTGGCGACTGGTGACTCACTCCGCGGTGCTGATCGCCGGCAATCCGATCCCGACCTGGCCGAGCGTGCTCGGTGCGATCGTCTCCGGTGCGCTCAGCATCTGGATGTGGCGTCTGGCGTCAGGGCCGAGCTGAGACGAGACGGACACTACCGTCGGGTCGAACTAGGAGTGCTTCGCTTCCACCGGAAGCGCAGTCGTGAACTTCATCCGTCGCAGCACGAAGCTGGTGCTCACCGATCTCACCGCCGGACTTGGTAACAGGTGCTTGGTGAGGAACTCCTCGTAGTGGTTCATGTTCCGCGCCACGACTTTCAGCAGGTAGTCGTATTGACCGGACATCATGAAGCACTCGAGCACCTCGGGACGCTCGCGCACGAGTTCGTTGAAGGCGCCGACTGAATCAGGGTGGTGGTTCTCGAGCGAGACGTGCGAATAGGCAGTGATGGTGAAGCCGACACTCTCGGGCTCGAGGATCGCTGAGTACTGGCCGATGAATCCGGCTTCCTCGAGTCGCTTCAGACGCCGCCAACAGGGGGCTGGGCTCAGGCCGACCCGCTCGGCGAGCTCCTGGTTGCTCAACCGGGCATCGCGCTGCAGCTCCTCGAGGATGCGGCAATCAGTCTTGTCGAGGCTAGGCATATAGCAATACTATTGCCGGAAAGTTACAGAGAGCGCTGATAGATTGCCCAAAGGGACGGCGATAGGCAAGAAAAGACAGCCTATTGCCGCCCAACGGTCGTACGATCGCGCGCAATCCGCTCTACAACCTGAGGCCGTTCGATGCGAGCTCGTTCTGCAGTCCTGCAACCGGTGGCTCGCCAGACGGACGGCGAACCCACCCGGATCGATTGGTCACGCGTCGCGTATCGCGTCCTTCTGTCGCGCGCACTCGATGATCTCGAAGAGAAGCAGCTCCTGCCGCAGCGGCAGGTGCTGTACCAGTTCTGCGCGCGCGGTCATGAACTTATCCAGTCGTTGCTCGCCGAGCATCTCAACGGTGCGCACGATGGCCTGGGCGCGTATTACCGTGGGCGCCCGCTGCTGTTGTCACTGGGGCTGACGCTGCAAGAAGCGCTCGCATCGACAATGATGCGCGCAGGGAGCCTCAGCCACGGGCGCGACGTCGGCGTGATCTACAACCTGCCGCGCACGCGCGGTATCACCGCGCTGCCCGGCGCCGGTGGCGTCGGCACGCAGTACACCCCTTCGGTCGGCTGGGCTCAGGCACTCGTCTATCGCGCCCGCGTCCTCAAAGAGGGCGACGTCGAAGGCAGCATCGCCGTGGCTCAAGGTGGCGAGGCATCGGTCGCCACCAACGGTTTCTGGTCGGCGCTCACGATCGCGACTACTGAGAAACTGCCGCTGCTCTTCGTGATCGAGGACAACGGCTACGGCATTTCGGTGCCGGGCATCAAGCAGACCCCGGGCGGTGACATTGCCGCGAACCTCGCGTCGTTCCGCAACCTGCAGGTGTTCGATGGCGATGGAACCGACCCGCAAAGTGCGGCCACGCTGATCGCGCAAGCTGTCGCAGTGACGCGCACGTGGCAAGGGCCGGCGCTCATCCGCATGCGGGTGCCGAGACTCAGCGGCCACTCAGGCCAGGACACGCAGGCCTACAAGCCGCCCGAGCTGATCGCGGCGGAAAAAGCCCGCGATCCACTCGATCGACTGAAGCGCTTCCTCGTGCCGGAACAGATCACGAATCAAGCCTGGGAAGGCCTCGAAAAACAGGCGCGGCAGGATGTCGGGTTCGCACTCATGGACGTGCAGAAACAGCCTACGCCGGATCCGGCGAGTGCGGCGCGCCACGTGTTCTGCGAGACGGATGGCGATGGCAAGCCACAGCTGCAACGCCAGGGTGGCGTCGTGGTTGCGGGACACCTGCATCGTCCTGGAAGCATCGAACCGCAACCTGAGCCCACGCGCATCAACATGATGACCGCGATCAGGCGCACGCTCGATGTGGAACTGAGTGTCAATCCGCGCGTGGTGATTTTCGGTGAGGATGTCGGGCCCAAGGGCGGCGTGCACGGGGCGACCCTCGGCCTGCAACAGAAGCACGGTGCGGGCCGGGTGTTCGATACCAGCTTGTCGGAGGAGGGCATCATCGGTCGCGCTGTCGGCATGGCAGTCGCCGGGTTGATGCCGGTGCCCGAGATCCAGTTCCGCAAGTACGCGGACTCCTGTGCCGAGCAACTCAACGATTGCGGCACGATGCGCTGGCGCACCGCCAATCGCTTTGCCGCACCGATGGTGGTGCGCATCCCGGGCGGATTCTTCAAGTGCGGTGACCCGTGGCACAGCCAGACGAGTGAAGTGCAGTGGGTGCACGGCGTTGGCTGGCGGGTCGCGGTGCCATCGAACGCGGAAGATGCGGTTGGCCTCTTGCGTGCGGCCTTGCGTGGCAACGATCCGACGATCTTCTTCGAGCATCGCGCGATGCTGGATGGGGCCTGGGCGCGCCGGCCTTATCCGGGCGACAGCTACATCGTCCCGTTCGGACAAGCCAGGACGACCCGCGCTGGGACACAGGTGAGCGTCATCACCTGGGGCGCGATGGTCGAGCGCTGTGAAGCTGCTGCTGAACGCTCCGGTATCGATGCGGAAGTCATCGATCTGCGCACCCTGATGCCGTGGGATAAGGGGGCGGTGCTGGCGTCGGTCGCGAAGACGCGCCGCTGCCTGATCGTGCATGAGGACACGTTGACGGCGGGTTTTGGTGCCGAACTTGCGGCGGTTGTAGCGAAGGAAGCATTCTTCCATCTCGATGCTCCGATCGAACGTCTGACGATGCCCGACATGCCGAGTCCTCACAGCCCGACGCTACTCGAAGCCGTGGTTCCCACCGTCGACAAGATTGCGCAGGCGATGCGCGAGATCGCGGAGATCTAGGCGTGGCCGGCACAGTGGATGTCGTCACACCAGCGGATCGGGAAGGGACCGAGGCCGTGGTGTTGCGCTGGTTCAAGCGCGTCGGCGACACCGTCAACCAGTACGAGCCGCTGCTCGAGCTCGAGACTGACAAGGTGACTGTGGAAGTCGCAGCGCCCGCTTCAGGAACGCTGCTCGAGGTATTGCGAAAGGAAACGGAGTCTGTTGAGCCCGGTGCGATCCTCGGGCGCATTGCCCCAGGCAAGGTCGCGGCCCAGCACGCGTCTACTGCGACGACCGCCGCCGCTGCGACAAAGAAGGAGGCAGCGGATGAGGGATTACTGAGCCCGGCCGTGAGGAGAATGCTGACCGAGCACGGCCTGAAGGCGAGCCAGATTCCGGGCACCGGCAAGGAGGGCCGTCTTACAGCACAAGACATCACGCGTTTTGTAGAGACGAGATCCGCGGCCAGGACGCTGGCGCCCGAGGCCCCGGTGCGGCGCGCGCACGAATCGCCAGAGGCAAAGAGCGCTCCGGCAGTGGACGCGCCGGCGCGTGCTGCACGTGCGTCAAGTGCGGAATCGCCGGTGGGTCGCGCGTTCGCCAGCCGCCAGGTTCCGCATTCGGCGATTCGGCGGCGCATCGCTGCTCACATGGTGGCGAGCGTTTCAGCCGCACCGCACGTGACGACGCTCTTCGAAGTGGACATGACGCGCGTGAGCGCGCACCGTGCCCGGCATGCCGCTGCTTTTGAGGCGCGGGGCGCGAAGCTCACTTTCACGGCATATTTCGTTGCTGCGGCAGTGGAAGGACTGCAGGCCGTCCCCGAGGTCAACAGCACTTTTCACGCCGATACCCTGGAGCTCTTCAGCGACTGCAACGTTGGCGTCGGCACGGCACTCGGCAATGAAGGCCTCATTGTGCCGGTGATTCACCGCGCGCAGACGCTCGACTTGTTCGGGATCGCGGCGCGGCTCAACGAGCTCGTGACCGCAGCTCGCAAGGGGAAACTCTCTCCGGATGCCGTGCGTGGCGGAACGTTCACGATCTCCAATCATGGCGTGAGCGGCAGTCTTCTCGCGGCGCCCATCGTGATCAACCAGCCGCAGATCGCCATCATGGGGGTCGGCAAGATCGAGCGACGCCTCACCGTGCAGCAGATCGATGGCGTCGACAATATCAGTGTGCGACCGATGTGCTATCTCACGCTCACCATCGATCATCGGGCACTCGATGCGTTCCAGGCGAACGCGTTCCTGAGCGCGGTGGTCAACACCCTTCAGAGCTGGCCGACGAGCTGACCCTCTCCGGAGCGCGGCATGTACACGCAGGGCCTCGATTCACTCGGTAAGGATTGCCTGCACCAGGAAGGCAGCGACAGCGCGGCGCTTGAAGCACGCTTTCAGGGCAAGGTCGATGTGGATGACAAGATCGAGCCCAAGGACTGGATGCCGGATGCCTACCGGCAAACCCTGATCCGGCAGATCTCCCAGCACGCCCATTCCGAAATCGTCGGCATGCTTCCCGAGGGCAACTGGATTACGCGTGCCCCGACACTCAAGCGCAAGGCGGTGCTGATCGCGAAGGTCCAGGACGAGGGTGGCCACGGCATGTATCTCTACAGCGCGGCGGAGACCCTCGGCATTTCTCGCGATCAGATGTTCGAGCAGTTACTGTCGGGCGCGGCCAAGTATTCCAGCATCTTCAATTACCCGACGCCGACCTGGGCGGATGTCGGGGCGATCGGCTGGCTGGTCGACGGCGCGGCGATCATGAACCAGATCCCGATCTGCCGCTGCTCGTACGGGCCCTATGCGCGCGCGATGGTGCGCATCTGCAAGGAAGAGAGCTTTCACCAGCGCCAGGGCTTCGAAATCATGATGCTGCTGGCGCGCGGCACCGAAGCGCAGCGACGCATGGCGCAGGACGCACTGGATCGCTGGTGGTGGCCCTCGATCATGATGTTTGGCCCGAGCGATGCGCAGTCCAAGCACACCGCGCAATCGATGCGCTGGAAGATCAAGCGCTTCACCAACGATGAGCTCAGGCAGAAGTTCATCGATATCACGGTGCCGCAGGCGGATTTCCTGGAATTGAAGATTCCCGATCCTGAGCTCAGGTGGGATGCGTCGGCTCAGCACTATCACTTCGGGCCGATCGACTGGAACGAGTTCAACGCCGTGCTCAAGGGCAACGGGCAGTGCAACCGTGAGCGATTGCAGGCGCGACGCGATGCCTGGGAAGAGGGGCGTTGGGTGCGCGAAGCGGCACTCGCACATGCCGAAAAGCAGCGTCTGCGAGAGAAATCGCAGGCCGCATGAGGACCAAACCATGAGTGACGCAAAGCAGGAATGGCCGCTGTTCGAAGTCTTCATCCGCGCCCGCTCGGGTCTTGAACACAAGCACGTCGGCAGCATTCACGCGGTGGATGCGAGCATGGCGATCGAGCACGCGCGTGACGTGTACACGCGCCGCCAGGAAGGCATCAGCATCTGGGTGGTTCGCTCCAGCGAGATCGTGGCCTCGGACCCAGGAGAGGCGGATGCGTTGTTCGAGCCGGCCAGGGACAAGGTGTATCGACACCCGACGTTCTACGAGATTCCGGATGAGGTGAAGAACCTGTGACTCCGGCAGCGGTCAAGCGCAGCGCGAGCCCGGCAGCGGAGGCGGAGCGATCCCGCTATGTGCTGCGCCTCGCCGATACCAGCCTGATTCTCGGTCAGCGGCTCGGCGAATGGGTGGGGCACGCGCCCGCGCTAGAAGAGGACTTGGGCCTCGCGAATCTTTCGCTCGACCTGATCGGGCAGGCACGGCTGCTCCTCACCTACGCCGGTGAGCTCGAGGGCCGAGGTCGGGACGAGGACCAGCTCGCATTTCTCCGCGACGGCAGCGATTTCCTCAACGTCACGCTCGCCGAGCAGCCGAATGGCGACTTCGGAGGCACGATCGTCAGGCAATGCCTGCTGGATGCCTGGCAGCTCGAGCTCTACACCGAGCTGCAGCACTCAACGGATCGCAGACTCGCGGAGATTGCCGCGAAAGCACTCAAGGAAACTCAGTATCACTTCCGCTTTAGCGCGAACTGGCTGGTGCGGCTCGGCGACGGCACGGAAGAGAGCAAGGGTCGCGTACAAGGCGCGCTCGATGAGCTGTGGCGCTTCACAGGCGAACTCTTCGCTCCCGATGCGCTCGATGACGAGATGGCGGCGCTTGGCGTCGCACCTGACCTTGCGAAACTTCGTCCGCGCTGGTTGGCGAGAATCGATGCGGTGCTGCGCGAGGCCACTTTGACGCGTCCCACCGAGGTGAGTTATCCGTGGCACGGCAAGGGCGGCCAGCACTCCGAGCATCTCGGCTACCTGCTCGCGGAGATGCAGTTCATGCAGCGGACCTATCCAGGGTCGCAGTGGTGAACGTGGCCGGGCAGCCGACAAACGCTCGCGGCACCGTCGAAACCGAGGTGTGGCGCCTTCTGGAGCAGGTACCGGATCCGGAGATCCCGGTCCTGTCGGTGGTCGATCTCGGCATCATTCGGCATGTGCGCGCCGAGGAGGGCGAGATCCGCGTCGGCGTTTCGCCGACCTACTCCGGATGCCCTGCGACCGCGGTCATTCGCGGCCTGATTGAGCGCCAGTTGCGCAGTGCGGGTTTCGATCACTTGCACATCGACGATGTGCTGTCGCCGCCCTGGTCGAGCGACTGGATCAGCCCCGAGGGGCATCGCAAGCTCAAGGCTTTCGGGATCGCGCCGCCAGAGAAAACAGTGTCGCGTGTGCGGCACCTGTTCGCGGCGCCGACGGTCGCCTGTCCGCGCTGCGATTCGACGCATACCCAGCGAGTGAGCGAATTTGGGTCCACGCCCTGCAAGGCGCACTATCGTTGCCTCGCATGCGCCGAACCTTTCGATTACTTCAAGTGCATCTAGAGATGCTCCAGGCGCTTCGCCGCGGCGCGCATGCTCAAGTTTCATCCCCTTAAAGTTGCCGAGCTCCGGGTGGAGCCCGAAGAGGCGCTCTACCTGACTTTCGTGGTGCCGCCGGCATTGCGTGAGGAGTTTCGCTTCGAGGCCGGCCAGCACATCGGCATCCGCGTGCTGCTGGACGGCGAGGAGCTGAGACGGACGTACTCGATCGTCAGCGCGCCGGGCGATGAGGAACTTGGGATCGCAGTGCGCCTGCATGATCGCGGCCGCATGTCGGGATATCTCGCGCGCAACGTGCAGGTGGGCGACACGCTCGAGGTGCTCACCCCCAACGGCAGCTTCCACGCCCGGGCCCCGGCGGGGCAGCGCCGCACGATCGTGGCGTTTGCGGCCGGCTGCGGCATCACGCCCGTCATCTCGATCGTGAAGGCCGCTCTCGAGGTATCTGACAGCCGGGTATCCCTCTTCTATGGAAATCGCACCACCTCGCGAATCATGCTGCTCGAGGAGCTGCAGGCGCTGAAGGATCGCAACCTCGAGCGCCTGTCCCTTCATTTCCTCTTCAGCGGCGAGCCACAGGATGTCGAGCTTTTCAACGGCCGGCTCGATGCAGGCAAGATCCGCGAGCTCTCTCATTCGCTATTCGATGCGACGAGTGCGGACGAGTTCTTCGTTTGCGGCCCCGGCGATATGAACGAGCAGGTGTCGGGGGCCTTGCAGGCGCTTGGTGCAGCGGAGGAGAGGATTCACTCGGAACGCTTCACTGTCACCGGAACGCCGGCGGCTGCGCCCGTGGCCGTCGCGAAGCGCACGACTGAAACCAAGGCGGGCATGACCACGGTGACCGTAGTGATGGACGGGCGTCGGCGCTCGTTCGAGATGGGATCTGGCGGCGAAACCGTGCTCGAGGCGGCCGAGCGGTCCGGCCTGGACCTGCCCTTTTCTTGTCGTGCGGGCGTGTGCTCGACCTGCCGCACGAAGGTAGTGAAGGGCGCGGTCGAAATGGCGCAGAATTACGCCCTCGAGCCGTGGGAGGTCGAAGCCGGTTTCGTGCTCGCCTGCCAATCCCGGCCGACCACGCCGCAGCTCGAACTCAGCTACGACGAACGTTGAGGGCAATCCCGCCGGAGTCTCCGGCGACGCTCCGGAGCCTCGTTTGCATGGCCTACCAAAACATCCAGTTCACGATCGACGCTGATATTGCACGGTTGACGCTCAATCGTCCCGACAAGCTCAACAGCTTCAACACGGCGATGCACGGGGAAGTGCGCGATGCGCTGTCGCAGGTGACTCAGCGCAAAGCGCGTGTCCTGGTGATCACGGGCGCGGGGCGCGGGTTCTGCGCAGGCCAGGATCTCGGGGATCGGGCTGTCGCTCCCGGCGGTGAGCGTGCGGACCTCGGCGAATCGATCGAACGCCACTACAAGCCGCTGATCCTCGGTTTGCGCAATCTACCGCTGCCGGTGATCGCGGCTGTCAACGGCGTCGCCGCGGGTGCCGGGGCGAACATTGCGCTGGCCTGTGATCTCGTGATCGCGGCGAAATCCGCGAGCTTCGTGCAGGCCTTCTCGAAGCTGGGGCTGGTTCCCGACTCCGGCGGCACCTGGTCGCTGCCGCGGCTCGTGGGCAACGCGCGCGCGATGGGACTCGCGCTGCTGGGCGAGAAGCTCCCGGCCGAGCAGGCTGCCCAGTGGGGTTTGATCTGGCGATGTGTCGAGGACAGCGAGCTTGGGCCCGTGGTCGATGAGCTGGCCGGGCGTCTCGCGAAGGCGCCAACGCTTGGGCTCGCGCGCACCAAGCACGCGATCTACAGCGCCTGGCGTCATTCGCTCGATGAGCAACTCGACCTGGAGCGCGACCTGCAACGTGAGCTCGGTCGCTCCGCGGACTACGCGGAAGGCGTCGCCGCTTTCACCGCGAAACGCGAACCGAAGTTCGTCGGACATTGATCCGGAGCCGCCCGGGATGAACAAGTCATCGACTGAACCGCGCCCCGACGGCATGGAAACAGCGCGCCTGGCAGCCGAAAAGCTGTATGCGGGCGACAAGGCGTCGCGCGCACTGGGGATCCAGGTCCACGAAACGACACCAGGTCGCGCCAGGGTCTCGATGCGTGTGCGAGCTGACATGGTGAACGGGCATCGCGTGTGTCACGGCGGACTCATCTTCACGCTCGCCGACACCGCTTTCGCATTTGCCTGCAATTCCTACGGGTCGAATATGCTCGCGGCGGCTGCCTCGATCGACTTTCTTGCGCCGGCTCGCGAGACTGACGAGCTCACTGCAACGGCGAGCGAGCTCTGGCGTTCGGGCCGCTCGGGTCTCTACCAGGTCGAAGTGACCAACCAGAAGGGTGAGCGCATCGCGCTGTTTCGCGGGCGCTCGCAGCAGGTCGCGGGCAACCTTCTCGAACAGGCGTCCGGGGCAGCCAAATGATCGAAGCTTTCATCTGCGACGCGATTCGAACGCCTTTCGGCCGTTACGGTGGCGCACTGTCGTCGGTGCGCACCGACGATCTGGCCGCGTTGCCGATCAAGGCGCTCATCAGCCGCAATCCGGGCGTCGACTGGCGGGCGGTGGACGATGTGATCTACGGCTGCGCCAACCAGGCAGGGGAAGACAACCGCAACGTGGCGCGCATGGCGGCGCTCCTCGCGGGCCTCCCCGTCGATGTACCTGGCGCGACGATCAACCGGCTGTGCGGGTCAGGTCTCGATGCCTTGGCCAGCGCCGCTCGCATGATCCGCTCGGGGGAGGCTGAGCTCGTGATCGCGGGCGGTGTCGAGAGCATGTCGCGTGCGCCGTATGTCATGTCCAAGGGCGAGGCTCCGTTCGCGCGCGATGTGCAGATGTTCGACACGACCATCGGCTGGCGCTTCGTCAACGCGGCGATGAAGAAACAGTACGGTGTCGACTCGATGCCGGAGACGGGCGAGAACGTCGCTGCCGAGTTCAAGGTGTCGCGTACGGACCAGGATGCCTTTGCGCTGCGCAGCCAGCAGCGTGCGCTGCGCGCCCAGGCGGCCGGCCTCTTCGACGAAGAAATCGTGCCGGTGACGTTGCCGGCGAAGAAGGGCGAGCCGATCGTCGTGAGTCGCGACGAGCACCCACGCGAGACGACACTTGAGTCGCTCGCAAGGCTGCCGACGCCATTTCGCACTGGTGGCAGCGTGACAGCTGGCAATGCTTCAGGAGTCAACGACGGTGCTTGCGCGCTGCTCGTCGCGAGTGAGGAGGCAGCACGGCGCTTCAAGCTCGAGCTCCGAGCGCGAATCGTGGGCGCGGCTGTGGCGGGCGTCGAGCCGCGGATCATGGGCATCGGCCCGGCGCCCGCAACCCGCAAGCTCCTGGCGCGCGTCGATTTGAACCTGGCACAGATGAACGTCATCGAGCTCAACGAAGCGTTCGCCGCGCAGGCGCTCGCGGTGCTGCGCCTGCTCGGGATCGCGGACGATGCCGAGCACGTCAATCCAAACGGCGGCGCCATCGCGTTAGGTCATCCGCTCGGTGCGAGCGGTGCGCGACTTGCAACCACGGCGATGTACCAGCTGCTTCGAACGCACAAGAGCTACGCGCTCTGCACCATGTGCATTGGCGTCGGCCAGGGCATTGCGCTCGTGATCGAGCGGGTCTGAGGAAGAGCCATGCACCTCGAGAGTTTCGTCCAGGGAGGCTGGCAGGCAGGTGAGCGCAATGCAGTCGCGTTGCGGGACGCAACCACGGGTGAAGTCATCGCGCAGGCCTCGGCAGAAGGCCTCGACTTCGCAGCCACGCTGGACTACGCACGCCGCGTCGGGGGACCCAGCCTCCGGCGCCTGACATTTCACGAGCGCGCCGCCGCGCTCAAGGCGCTCGCGAAGTACCTGACCGATCGCAAGGAGGAGTTTTACAAGCTGTCCTATGCCACGGGCGCCACCCGCAGTGATTCCTGGATTGATATCGACGGTGGGATCAGCACACTGTTCGTGTATGCGAGCAAGGGCGCGCGGGAGCTGCCCAACAGCCATGTCTACGTCGAGGGCGCGACCGAAGCGCTCTCCAAGACTGGCACTTTCATGGGGCAGCACATCTGCGTGCCACTCGAAGGCGCCGCGGTTCACATCAACGCGTTCAACTTCCCGGTCTGGGGCATGCTGGAGAAGCTTGCCCCGACGCTGCTCGCCGGCGTGCCGGCGATCGTGAAGCCGGCAACCTCGACTTCATATCTGACCGAGCTGGTATTCCGTCGCATCGTGGAGTCTGGCCTCCTGCCCGAAGGTGCCGTGCAGCTTATCTGTGGGAGCGTCGGTGATCTCTTCGAGCATCTCGGCAGCCAGGATGTCGTGTCGTTCACGGGCTCGGCCTCGACGGCGCGCTCGCTACGGCAGCATCGCACGGTCATCGATCACTCAGTGCGCTTCGTCGCGGAAACGGATTCGATCAATTCCTCACTTCTCGGTCCGGATGTCCCGGCGAGCGCGCCGGAGTTCGACCTCTTCGTGCGCGAAGTGGTGCGCGAGATGACGGCCAAAGCGGGTCAGAAGTGCACCGCCATTCGCAAAGCGATCGTGCCGGCGGAGCGAGCGGGCGAGGTGGTTGCTGCATTACAGAGTGCGCTGGCGAAGATCGTGGTCGGTGATCCGCGGCTCGAAAATGTGCGCATGGGTCCACTCGCGAGCCTGGGACAGAAGCGCGAAGTGCTGGAGCAGGTCCGCAAGCTCCGCGGCGATGCCGAGCTGGTCGCAGGCGGTGCAGATCGATTTGAGCCATCGGGTGCAGATCGCGAGCGTGGGGCATTCGTGCCCCCGATGCTGCTCTTGTGCTCGGATCCCACGAGTGCGCGAGCGATTCACTCGGTCGAAGCGTTCGGCCCGGTGTGCACGGTGATGCCGTACCGCGATGTCGACGAAGCGATCGCGCTGGCGCGACGCGGCGATGGGAGCCTTGCGGGATCCGTGTTTACTGCCGATGACGCCGTCGCGGCGCGATTGGTGCTCGGCCTCGCCCCGTTCCACGGCCGCGTGCTGGTGGTGAATCGCCATTGCGCCAAGGAATCGACCGGTCACGGCTCGCCGCTGCCGCACCTGGTGCATGGCGGACCGGGTCGCGCCGGGGGCGGAGAGGAAATGGGCGGCATTCGCGGTGTGCTGCATTACATGCAACGCACGGCCGTGCAGGGGACACCGGACGTCATCGGTGCTGTCACCAGACGCTGGGTCCGGGGCGGGACACAGCGCGATCCGGGTGCGCACCCGTTTCGCAAGCCATTCGGGTCACTCGCGATCGGCGACACCTTCAATTCGGCCGAGCGGGAAGTCACGATCGAGGACATCGAGCGTTTTGCGGAGCTCTCGGGCGATCACTTCTATGCCCACATGGATGAGCGCGCGGCAGCGCGCAATCCGCTCTTCGGCGGACGCGTAGCGCACGGGTATTTCCTGGTCTCGGCGGCCGCCGGTTTGTTCGTCGAGCCGGCGTATGGGCCGGTGCTCGCCAACTACGGCATCGACGGGTTGCGTTTCACCAAACCAGTGAAACCCGGCGACCGCATCAAGGTGCGGCTCACCTGCAAGGAAAAAAGCCTGCGCATCGGCCAGGGCTATGGCGAAGTGCGCTGGGACACTGAGATCACCAATCAACGTGGCGAAACCGTGGCGAGCTATGACGTGCTCACCATGGTGAGCGAGTACGACGTTCCGGATTCCGCTCCGGCCAAACCGGCATGACGTCGATCGACCTGGCGCGCGCGAAGGACTCGACGCTGTGAAGGCGAAACGCAAGCCGCGTTTCGACTAGCCTGCGATTGGCTACGCGTTCGGTGACGGTTGATCTCAAACACGTCGATCTTGATCGCGGCGGGCGCCGCATCCTTCGTGACATCACCTGGCGCATCCGCCCGGGCCAGCGTTGGGCGTTACTCGGTCCAAACGGTGCGGGAAAGACGCAGCTTCTGAAGGTGGTCGCGGGCGATGTCTGGCCGACGCCGACCCGCCGCGGCCGGCGTAGCTATGTGGTAGGCCAGGAGCGCCAGGACGAGCCGCTTGGCGCCAGGGAGCTGATTACCTACGTCGGTGCCGAGCGCCAGGACAAGTACGAGCGCTACGAGTGGAATCTGCCGGTCCTCGACCTGGTCGGCACCGGCATCCATGGAACCGACATCGTGCTCGAGCCTCTCAGTGCCCGACAGCGTCGCGAGGCTCAGCGCCTTCTCAAGCGCTTCGGGGTGCAGTCTTTCGCGCGCCGCAAGGTTCTGACGCTGTCCTACGGCGAGCGTCGGCTGGCACTCATTGCACGCGCGCTGGCGGCAAACCCTCGTCTGCTGCTGCTCGATGAAGTATTCAATGGGCTGGATCACGATCGGCGCCGCATGCTGATGCGCTATCTCGAGGCGAGCCGCCGATCAAAAATGCCGTGGGTGCTGGCAGCGCATCGACGCGAGGATCTGCCGCGGTCAGTCACGCACGTGCTGATGCTCGATCGTGGCCGGATCACCTACATGGGTCCGCGCGCTCGGGCACCGCTCGCCTCGCTCATCGCAGAGCCCGCGTTGAGGGTGCCGCCCTCCGGGCGCTCGATCGCACCGAGCAGCAAGCGGCGACCAGTACCTTTCATCTCGATCCGCAATGCCGATGTCTTCGTCGAGCACCAGCCGGTACTCACCGGCATCTCGTGGCAGATCGCGAAGGGCGAACACTGGGCTGTGCTCGGCCGCAACGGAGCGGGAAAATCTACGCTCCTCAAGCTGCTGTACGGAGATCTGTCGCCGGCACTTGGCGGAACGATTGAGCGTCGCGGCCATCCGCCCGGAACGGCGCTCGAGCCGTTTCGCAAGAAGGTCGGATTGCTTTCACCCGAGCTGCAGAGCGCGCACGCACGCGACGATGTGACAGTGGAGGAGGTCGTCATCTCGGGTCGGCACGCCAGTATCGGTCTCAATGACACGCCGACTGCGGCCGAGCGTCGAGCCGCCAGGCGCTGGCTGCGTTTCTTCGCCCTGGAGAAGCTCGCCCGGCGACGGCCCCGCGAGATTTCCTATGGACAGATGCGAGGCGTGTTGCTCGCGCGTGCCATGATCAATGCGCCGCGATTGCTGCTTCTCGACGAGCCGTGCACCGGCCTCGATGCGCCGTCGCGCAAGCGCGTACGCGCCCATCTGCAGCGCCTCGCCGACTCCGGGGTGCAACTCGTGATGGGCACGCATCACCGCAGTGATCTGGTGCCCGCCATCAACCGTGTGTTGTGGCTGGAGAAGGGAAGAATAAGAGCGGTGACGAGCGCGCCGCGATCGCGCTGATTCGAACCGTCAGCCGGCCGCCGGGAGCTCGATCCTGGTCTCGAACACGATCACCGCGTTGCCGGCAACGCGCACGCTGTAGGCCTCGCCGCCGTACTCCTGCACTTCGACCCGCACTTCGCCGGGCCGGCCAAGCGCCCGGCCCTGGTGGCCGCGAAAGCGCGCGATGCCATCATGCGCAGCCAGCAGGTGATGCCGGACCAGGAACGCACCCAGCATGCCGTGGGCATTGCCGCTCACCGCATCCTCCGGCACGCCGATCGCGGGACAGAACATGCGCGCTTCGGTGGTCATCTCGCGTTCATCACCGCTCAGCGCGAAGACGAAATAGCCCTCAGCGCCCAGGTGTGGCGTGAGACGCGCCAGCGTGTCGAGATTCGGATGCAGTTGGCCGAGTGACAGCGGACTGCGCAGTGCAAGCATCATGCGCGTGCTGCCGGTCGCAAAGATTTCAGGCGGACAGCGCGGATCGAGATCGCCATGGCTCACGCCCAGGGCGTCGAGGACCGCATCGAGTTCTGCCGGCAGCATCTCGCGAGCGCTGCGTGGCGCGGACAGGCGCATGCCTACTTCGGTGGCTCCGTCTACGGTTTGAAGATCGATCGTGACGATCCCGGTCCCCGACAATTGGCGCAGCGGGCTTCCCGGCTTCAACCCGAGACTGTTGCGCACGAAGTGCGCGGCGACGGTCGCATGCCCGACAAATGGCACCTCGCACTTCGAGGTAAAGAACCTCATCCGCAGGTCGTGATCCTCGCCCGACGGTCGCGAGATGAATGCGGTATCGCCGCGCCCGAGCTCGCGCGCGAGCTTCTGCATCTCGTCATCGGTGAGATCGTCCGCATCCAGCACCACACCCGCGGGATTGCCGCTGAAGAGCGTGCGGGTGAATGCGTCGACCTGAAATGCCCTGTAGCTGCGTGTTGTCATGTTCTCGCCCGTGGCGTGCGGAGCTTAACCGCATCGCTGCCGGCGCGAAACGGCTCGATGGCGAGCGTCGCGAAATGGTCGGACAGAAGCGGCTTGCCGGAGCGGGCAACTCGCGTAGAATCCGCAGCCGACCTCGGGGTGGTCTGAAGGACCTGAGATGCTGACAGCCTGACGGGCACATCAGCGAACCCGTTGAACCTGATCCGGTTAGTACCGGCGTAGGGAGCAGGTTTTGAACGTACCAAGGTTCCTTTCACTACCCGGCATTCGTGCCGTTCTCACCGTTGTCCTGACGTGCGCCGCACCGCTCGTGGATGCGCAATCCCAGGTCGCGGAGCCGCTGGGCGAAATCACCGTTACGGCCACGATGCGCGAGGTGGCGCTGCTCGACGTGGCGGCGAGTGTCTCGGTGCTCGATCGCCAGACACTCGCAGACGCGGGGGAACAGCACTTCCAGGATGTGCTCGGACTGGTACCGAACCTCAACTGGGCGGCGGGCAGCTCGCGGCCGCGCTACTTTCAGCTCCGAGGCGTCGGCGATCTCGAGCAGTACCAGGGCGCGCCCAATCCCTCGATCGGCTTCCTCGTCGATGACATCGACTTCAGTGGTGTTGGAATGGTGGCGACGCTGTTCGATGTCGAGCAGATCGAAGTGCTGCGTGGCCCTCAGGGGACGCGTTACGGCGCCAATGCGCTCGGTGGAGTGATCAAGGTGAAGACGCGCGAGCCGCAGCGCAACTTCGATGCCGCCACCGAAGTCTCGATGGGCCAGGACGATGAGTGGAGCGTCGGCGGCGTCGTGGGCGGTGCCATTGCAGGTACTGAAACCGGCGCATTTCGGGTCGGTGTGCAGCAATACGAAAGTGACGGATTCCGTCGTAACGCGTTCCTCCACCGCGATGACACGAATGACCGCAATGAACTGACCGCCCGTGCGCGCGTGAGCTTCGAGCCTTCGGAGCGCTGGCAGATCGATGCGAGCGCGCTCGTGATCGACCTCGACAACGGCTATGACGCTTTCGCGATCGACAACTCGCGCGTCACGCAATCGAATCGTCCCGGCAGCGATTCGCAGCGCTCGCTCGGCGGCTCTGTGGACCTGAACTATCGTGGGGATGCTTTCGACGTCGTGAGCATCTCGGCGTACGCCGATGCGGACATCGACTATGGATTCGATGGGGACTGGGGCAACAATGCGTTCTGGGGCGTGCCTTACGATTTCACCAGCCGCATTCAACGCAATCGGCGCACCTTCACGCAGGACCTGAGGCTCGAATCACCGGGTGCTGACGCCGACCGCCCGTTCGCGTGGATCGCAGGCGTCTACGTTCGCGAGCTGGACGAAAGCAACGATCAGCTGGACCAGGGCGTGTATCTGACTGATGTCACCTTCAGTCCTCTGGAAAGCGACTTTCGCTCCACGAACTACGCGCTCTACGGACAGGTCGACTGGGCGCTGTCGCCAGCGCTCCAGCTGTCGCTCGGGCTGCGGGCTGAAGGGCGCGATGCGCGCTATGAGGATACGAACGGTGAGCGTTTCACCCCAACCGATGAAATGTTCGGCGGGCACCTGAGCATCGACTACGCGCTTTCAGATGACATGCGCTGGTACGCAAGCCTGTCCCGGGGCTACAACTCGGGCGGGTTCAACATCGGCTTGTCCGTAACGCCCGATCGGCGCCAGTACGATCCCGAGTATCTGTGGAATCTCGAGACCGGCGTGAAGGCCTTGCTGGCAGATGGCCGGCTCAATACGACGCTGACGCTCTTCTATATGGAGCGCCACAACGAGCAGGTGAGCAGTTCCTTCCAGCTCGATCCCACCGATCCGCTGACTTTCGTCTTCTACACCGACAACGCGGCACAGGGACGCAACTACGGCCTCGAAGCGAGCGCGCGCTGGCACGCCGTGGAGACCCTCTGGGTGGATGCCTCGCTCGGGCTCCTGCGCGCTTATTACCTCGACTACATGTTCGGCGATCGCAATCTCGATGGGCGCGAGCAGACCAACGCACCGTCGTACCAATATTCTGCTGGCCTCACCTGGCGTCACCCGCTCGGCTGGATGGCGCGACTGGGTGTTATGGGGCGCGATGCCTACTACTACAGCGCGAGCAACGACGAGCGCGCACGCGTCTCAACGCTCGTCAACCTGAAGGCGGGATACGAAGCCGAACACTGGTCGATGTACCTGTGGGGACAGAATGTCTTCGATGAGAACTACAGCCAGCTCGGGTTCTTCTTCGGCAACGAGCCGCCCGATTTCACACCCAAGCGCTACACGCAGGCGGGCGATCCGCGCCAGCTTGGCATCACTGCAACGTGGCATTTCCGATAAAGGAGAGTGCGATGGAGATCGCAGTCGAGATTTCGTTGTATCCGCTCGATGCGGACTACATTCCGCCGATCCAGGATTTCATCGATCGCCTCAACACCCATGGCGGTCTGAAGATCATTACCAACAGCATGAGCACGCAGGTGTTCGGTGAGTACTCACGCGTGATGCAGGCCCTCAACGCCGAACTGCGCGGCACCTTTGAGACCAATGAAAAGGCCGCCTTCGCCATGAAAGTGCTCGGTCCGTTGGCCGCGTAAATCGATGCAAGGGCTACTCGGCGAATTGCAGGCGTGGTCGCCTGTCGAGCTGGTCGCAGCGGTACTGGCGCTGCTCTACCTGGTGCTTGCAGCACGCCAGAATCCCTGGTGCTGGCCCTGTGCGCTCGTGAGCACGGCGATTTACCTGGTGCTGTTCTTTGAGCGCGCGCTTTACCAGCAGGCATTCCTGCAAGCGTTCTACATCGGCATGGCGATCTACGGCTGGTGGCATTGGCGCGGCGCCCGAACGGGAACCGGATCACTTGCCGTCTCGCGTTGGAAGCCCGCCCAGCATGTAGCGGCCGCCCTCGCGGTGCTCGCACTGACCCTGCTGACCGGCTGGCTCGAATCAAGATTCACGCCAGCGCCATTTCCGTACCTCGACGCATTCACGACCTGGGGAAGCGTGGTGACCACCTGGATGGTGGCGCGCAAGGTGCTCGAGAACTGGCTCTACTGGCTGGTGGTGGACTCGGTGATGGTCTATCTGTCGTACGTCGCGGGACTGCCGGCGACTGCACTCCTGTTTGTCATCTACCTCGGCATCGTGATTGCTGGATTCATCTCGTGGCGACGCACGCTTCCGGCCTGAATAACGCAGAGGAGCTTCGCGTCGCTGTGGAGCGTGCTCTTGGCCGATCCTTGGGCGATGCCCGCATCGAGAGTGTTGGCTTGGGAGCGAGAAATTCAATCTGGCGAATTCGCGGGCGTGACTATGACTGGATCGCGCGAATTGCGCATGAGCGGCCCAACCTGCAGCTCGATGTGAGGCAGGAATACGCGGCTCATTCCGCGGCGGCCGCGGCCGGCATGGCTCCGAAGATCGTTTTGGCTGAGCCCGGGCAACGCCTGCTGCTGATGGAGTTCGTGCCTGGGGTGCCGTGGAGCGCGGCGGACGTCAGGAATCGAATCGCCAAGACTGGCCTCACGCCTGCGCGCGCTGCACGCATTGGCGCCTCCGGAAGCGTTGGCGTCTTTCGATCTGGTCGACGGTGTAATTTCGCTCATCACTCGGCTCGACCGTCTCAGTGTATCGGGCCTCGATACCGAGGGGCTGCGGAGCAGGGCGCAACTTCACTCGCGCAGGACTACCGATCTTCGTCGCAGCCCGCTTTTTGTCACAACGATCTGCATCACTTGAACCTGCTCGGCGTTGAGCCGTTATTCATCGACTGGGAATATGCGGCGATCGGAGATCCTCAGATGGATCTCGCGGCCGTAGCGACCTATCACGATTTCGATGTGCACCGGCGCAGGGAGCTGCTGCGCAGCTACGGAAGCGAGCGTGGCATGGCAGACTTCGACGTCGTTTGCGCCTTGTTCGATGCCTTGCACCTCGCTTGGCTGGTCGTGGCGGACGTGTGGGATGAGACACCGATGACTCGACGTGCGACCCTGATGGCGCGGGTCGGCCTTCGGGCCGACGGGTAGTCAGTCGAGCCCCGATTCGGCAGACTAGCGCGCGAGATCTGCAACCAGGGGATGCACAACACATGCCGGAGTTGAAGGTCATCGATCGCGATGGGGTCGAGCATAGCGTCGAAGCGCGCAGCGGGCTCAAGGTGATGGAGACGCTGCGCGAACTGGACTATGGCGTGGCGGCGATCTGCGGCGGCATGTGTTCCTGCGCCACCTGCCACATCTACGTGGATCCGGAATGGTTTGCGAAGCTTCCGCGTCGGCAGTCCGATGAACAGGATCTACTGAGCGAGCTCTCGCACACCCAGGACAATTCGCGGCTCAGCTGCCAGGTTGAGATGACCGATGCCCTCTCGGGCCTCCGCGTGACCATCGCGCCGGATGAGTAGCGGAGGGTTAGGCGGCAAGAATCGCGCTTGGACAATTTTGAAGACAATGGTGACAGATGAGAACGCGCATCCACATCGCAGTGCCGTTGGTCGCCCTTTCGCTGGCCGCGGCGAGCGTCGCCTTCGGCCAACATGACCATAGCCACGGCGATAACGTCGGCAAGGTCGAGTTTCCGAACTCGTGCAGCCCGGCGGTGCAGGACCAGTTCCTGCGCGGAGTGGCGATGTTGCACTCGTTCTACTACTCGGCGGCGCAGAAGGCCTTCGAGGAAGTGGCCACTGAGGATGACTCCTGCACGATCGCCGCCTGGGGCTACGCCTCCATCTTGATGAGGAACCCGCTCCAGGGCGTCGGCTCCTCGCCGGAGAACGCACGGCTGGCGAAAGTCGCGATCGACAAGGGCCGCAAGATGGGGGCGAAGACCCAGCGCGAGCACGACTATCTCGAGGCAGTCGCCGCCTACTACGAGGACTTCGCCAACCGCAGCGAGCGTGAGCGCCAGCTCGCGCGCGCGAAGGCCTACGAGGCGCTCGCGTCGAAGTACACGGAGGACGACGAGGCGCAGATCTTCTACGCGCTCTACCTCGCCGCGACGCAGTCCGCGTCCGACCAGACCTATTCCGCGTACCTCAAGGCGGCCGGCATCCTCGAGAAGCAGTTCGCCAAGCACCCCGACCATCCGGGCGTCGCGCACTATCTCATCCACAGTTACGACGCACCGCCGCTCGCGCAGCGGGGTCTGCCCGCGGCGCGCCGCTACGCCGACATCGCCCCGGACGCGCCACACGCGCTGCACATGCCCTCTCACATCTTCACCCGCGTCGGCGCGTGGAGCGACTCTGTGGCGACCAACCGCCGCTCGGCCACGGTCGCGGAGAAGAACAACGAGCCCGACGAAGCGCTGCACGCACTGGACTACATGACTTACGCCGACCTGCAACTCTCCCGCGACGCCGACGCTCGCAAGATCCTGGACGAGGCACGCGAGCTGACTGGGTTCGATCCGGCTCGCGCCACGGGGCCGTACGCGCTCGCGGCAATGCCGGCGCGCTGCGTCGTCGAGCGCGGCGCCTGGAGCGAGGCGGCGAAGCTTGAGGCGACGCCGACGAAGTATCCTTTTACTGAGGCGATGACGCTTTTCGCACGCGCGCTCGGCGCGGCGAGGAGTGGCGATCCCGCTTCGGCGCAAAGCGACGTCGAGCGCATAACGGCGCTGCGCGACCAACTTAGGGCGGCAAAGAACGAGTATTGGGCGAACGAGGTCGAGGTGATGCGCCTCGCTTCGCTCGCCTGGGTCTCCCTCGCGCAGAAAAAGGGCAACGAGGCGCTGGACCTCATGCACGAGGCGGCTGACATCGAGGACCGGAGCGAGAAAAACATCGTCACGCCGGGGCGGCTGCTGCCCGCGCGCGAGCTGCTCGGCGACATGTTGCTTGAACTCAAGCGCCCGGTCGAGGCACTGAAGGAATATGAGGCGTCGCAGCTGCGCGAACCGAACCGCTATCGCGGGCTGTACGGCGCGGGGCAGGCGGCGGCGCAGTCCGGCAACCGCGACAAGGCACGGCACT
Organism: uncultured Gammaproteobacteria bacterium; assembly: GCA_963705495.1. Taxonomy (GTDB): domain Bacteria; phylum Pseudomonadota; class Gammaproteobacteria; order Steroidobacterales; family Steroidobacteraceae; genus DATBVX01. The sequence goes on from CAVPJQ010000003.1 coordinate 79,300, forward strand.
ACTTATCCAAGCTGATTGAATCCGCGGGCTCCGGCGATGTCCGCCCCGAAACGGAGAAGGCGCGCCGATATCTCGCGAGTAACTGAATGGAATCCATGGTGGATGGCGCCATAGCTGTAGCGGCGCTGCAGCCTGCGGACGGTTCAGGCGCATTACCGCCTAACAACGCGTTGGAGCAAACGCGGGAGAGATAAGGTGCCGGCATCCATTACTCAGCAGCGCGTCGCTCAACGCGGACGTTAGGCGACAGGAGGAGGAATCGTGATCGTTACACGTGGGTCGCTAAGCCCGATCGTCTTTGATGGATTGCGCATCTTTGACTACACAGCGACTCAAAACTTCAGCTCTTCCCTCGCGGTGATTGAGGTTCCTCCGACTGCCCGACACGCGGTAGCGTTCTCCAGGCGCTCTGACAAGTACTACCTCGTGACGAAGGGAGAGGTTCGATTTGTACTCGAGGGGAACGAATTTAACCTCGGACCAGGTGACTTCTGTTTCGTGCGATGCGGCCAACGCTTCAGCTACTCAAATGATCGTTCGGAAACGGCGATGCTCGTATTGGTCCATACGCCGAAGTTCAGTCTTGAAAACGAAGTCTTTGAAGCACCCGAATAGCTCCCTGTGCGTCGCCTAACAACTGGCTGCAGCGGTCCGTGAGGAGATAAAGTGCCTACATCCAATTCATATCGTCCGCGGAGGTCGGATCATGGTACGCACTCACGGTTTATCACACGTTGCGCTAGCCGTGCGCGACCCGGAGCGCTCTCTGCAGTTCTACCGCGCGGTGTTCGGCGTTAAGGAGTACTACCGAGACGGCGCAACGATTCAGGTACAAGGTCCAGGTCCACATGATGTTCTTGCCTTTGAGCGTCGTCCGGAGGTAGCTGGAACTTGCGGCGGGATCATTCATTTCGGATTTCGTCTAACAAGGGCGGACGACATCGACGCAGCGGTGGCGGCGGTCCAGACTGCTGGCGGAACCGTAGATTCACGTGGTGAGTTCGCGCCAGGCTCACCGTACGCCTTTGTGCGCGATCCCGACGGTTACGAGATCGAAATTTGGTACGAATGAAGAGACTTGCTCCCGAACCGTTGTGCCGGCCGCCTAACTACAGGTTGCAGCGCAATTTTCAACGCGTGCGCGAATGACGACCTCGAGGAGGGCGCGGTATGCTCGCCGACCTTAACATCAGTCGGCAATCGTGGTCTTTACGTATGGCCCAGTCATGCGCGCATGGGCAGGCTTAGCGTGGTGAGCAAAGCGGGTTCACGCTTACCGTTCCTCGAGTGGCTGCCCAGCTATCGGAAGGAGTGGCTGCGGCCCGATGTCGTCGCTGGGCTCACCACGGCCGCGGTCGTCATCCCGAAGTCCATGGCATACGCAACGATCGCCGGACTGCCGATTGAAGTCGGGCTCTACACGGCCTTCGTGCCCCTGATCATCTACGCAATACTCGGCACTTCGCGTCCGCTCAGCACCACCACCACCACCACGCTTGCCATCCTGACTGCCGCCGAGCTCGGCGAAATCGTGCCGAGTGGCGATGTCGCGGCACTGTTGCAGGTCACGGCATTACTCACGCTGATGGTGGGCGTCGTGCTGATCCTGGCGTCCATCCTGCGCCTCGGTTTTGTTGCGAACTTCATTTCGGAACCGGTGCTGATCGGCTTCAAGGCCGGCATCGGCATCGTGATCGTCGTCGACCAGCTGCCGAAAATACTCGGGATTCATTTCACCAAGGGTCCGTTCCTGCACAACGTGCAGGCTATCGGACAGGGGCTCTCTCATTTGTCGATTGCCACCTTGGCGGTGGGGCTTCTCACCATGATCGGCCTCGCGGCCCTGGAGAAGTTCAGGCCGCGCTGGCCTGCTCCCCTGATCGTCGTCGCGGCCGGCATCGCGGCCGTCGCATTGTTCGCGTTGCAGAGCCACGGCATCGAGCTCGTGGGTGCGATTCCGGCGGGACTCCCCCCTGTCGTCGTGCCCGATCTGGCACTTGCGAATCAGCTCTGGCCAGGCGCACTCGGCATCGCACTCATGAGTTTCACGGAAACCGCTGCTGTCGGGCGCGCGTTTGCAAGGGTTGACGAGCCGACACCGCGGCCCAATGCGGAGTTGTTCGCAACCGGCATGGCGAATGCGGTGGGCGCATTTCTGGGCTCGATGCCGGCCGGCGGTGGCATGAGCCAAACGGCGGTGAACCGCATGACCGGCGCTCGTACGCAGATTGCCGGTCTCGTTACCGCGACGATGACGCTCATGACGATGCTGCTGCTGGCGCCGCTTCTCGGCCTCATGCCGCACGCCGTTCTGGCCGGTATCGTCATCATCTATTCCATCGGCCTCATCAAGCCGGCTGATTTTCGCGACATCCTGCAGATCCGCCGGACCGAATTCATTTGGGCGGCCGCTGCATTCTTCGGCGTCATGCTGCTCGGCACCCTGCGCGGCATTCTCGTGGCGATCATCGTGTCGCTCGTCGGGCTCGCCCAGCAAACGGCAAATCCGCCCGTGCACGTGCTTGGTCGCAAGCGCGGGACGAATGTGTTCCGGCCGCGCTCACCCGAGCACCCGGACGACGAGTCGTTCCCGGGGCTCCTGCTGCTGCGGCTGGAAGGTCGGGTATTCTTCCTCAACGCTGAGCGCATCGCGGAGAAAATCCGCCCGCTGATCGCGGAGGCGAAGCCGAAAGTCGTGGTGCTGGACCTGGGCGGTGTGTTTGACGTCGAATACTCGGCGCTCAAGATGCTCGTCGAGGCGCAGAAGCGACAGCGGGAGGCGGGCGTGGCAATGTGGCTCGCCGATCTCACTCCGGAAGTCTATGCAACGATCCAGCGCTCGCCGCTGGCTGTGGCCCTCGGTGGTGAGGGTCTGCTGTTCAATCTCGAGATCGCGGTGGACAAGTATCTCGCGCTGCAAGGCGAGACGGCGCGCAAATTGCCACCCAACCCAGGAGTAACGCATGCGTGATGAGTCGAAGAAGGATGCCGGTACGATCCAGGTACTAATGAACCGCCTCGACACCCAGCGTCTGCCCCGTGCGCTGGATCTGAAGAACAAGGTCGACCGCGGCGAGCGACTGGACGAGCAGGATACCGAATTTCTGAACCGGGTATTCGAGGATGCGGGCACCGCGCAGAAGCTGGCGGCCAAGCACCCCGAATTCCAGCCGCTCGTCGCCCGTCTCATCAGCCTCTACAGTGAGATCACCCGCAAGGGACTCGAAAACGAACAGAAGAAAGCGTGAGGGCGCAACCATGAAGCGCAAGAAGAATAGATCCGACGGTGCCGACGACGAGAAGGGCGGCAAGCTGAAGGGCAAGGCGTACGAGAAGGAGCTCGAGCGGCTACACGTCGAGCTGGTCAAACTCCAGCGGTGGGTCGTCCACAAAGGGCTCAGGGTCTGCGTCGTGTTCGAAGGCCGCGATGGCGCCGGCAAGGGCGGCACCATCAAGGCGATCACCGAGCGGGTGAGTCCACGCATATTCCGCGTGGTTGCCCTGCCGGCGCCGACCGAGCGCGAGAAAAGCCAGATGTATTTGCAACGCTACGTGCGGCATTTTCCCGCGGCGGGCGAAATAGTGATTTTCGACCGCAGTTGGTACAACCGCGCGGGAGTCGAGCGCGTGATGGGGTTTTGCGAAGAAGAGCAGGTGCGGCGATTTCTGAAAATGGCGCCCCTGGTCGAGAAGGCGCTGGTCGATTCAGGGATCCAGCTCATCAAGTACTGGCTCGAAGTGAGCGCCGAAGAACAGACACGGCGGCTCGAAGCGAGAATCGACGATGGCCGGAAGATCTGGAAGCTCTCGCCCATGGATCTCAAGTCCTACAGTCGCTGGTACGACTATTCCCGGGCGCGCGACGAGATGTTTACCGCGACCGATACCGGCTTCGCCCCGTGGTACGTGGCGCGGACCGACGACAAGCGTCGCGGTCGCCTCAACATCATTTCGCATCTGCTCAAGCAAATTCCCTACAAGGAGTTGCCGCAGGAAAAGGTGAAGTTGCCAAAGCGGCAGAAGCGCAGTGGCTACCGGGATCCGGACTATCCGTTCAAGTTCATCAAGGAGCAGTTCTAGCAGAGCCTGCGGAATGCGGTGCGATCGGATAGGCGGGCTTCCCTGCCACCTGCCGCATCGCTGATCGTCCGCAACCTGTCGCATGCTGCAACTTTTCCACTCCATTTTCGGCTCGGACCGCGGCGATGCGGCGCCCCATTCGCCCGATCTGATCGCGCAAGCCATCGAGCGTGCCGTCGATGCCACCGATTCGCGGCTGCGAACGCTGCCTGGTTACCAGAAGAAATTGCGCAGCGCTGTAATCCACGCGATCGATCATGTGGTGGCGCTCGTCGACAGCCTGCCGCCAGCGCTCGATCTGAGCGCACGGGCCTTTGGCACCGACCCCGAGGTCACGACGTTCTTTGCCTCGGTTGCGCACCTGCACGAAGTATTGGAGCGCGATCCGATACTGAATCAGTGGCGCAGGTCTGCGGACGGCGTATCTGCCGAACGCATCTTCATGCTCCTGCTGATGACACTAGAGGAGCGTAAAGTTCTGGGCGTCGCGCTCGAAGGCGACACGCTGCGGCATGGTGTCGCGCAAACCACGGTCAGTTTCGCCAAACATCAACTGCTCGACCCGAGCAGTGCCGAGGACGACACCCGCCGGCTGCTCAAGCGCCGCGCCTTCGATCATCTGCTCGCGCTCGCGCTCGGTAGCCTTGCCACAGCGCTCACCAAACGCGGGGCCCTCGAACGCGAACGCGATGTGTTGCGCCGCAAAAGGGCGACTCTCGCGACTGGGCGTTGGGGCTTCGATGAGGCGACTGGTGCCCAGCCTGCCGATCCACGGCTGCTGCAACAACAGCTGCAAGAGATCGAGTCGCAACTCGGCGTGCTCGGTGCCGGCACCGGATTACTCAATGCACACCTCGGCATCCTCGTGGAGGTGCTAACGGGGGCAGAGCGTAATTTCTGGCACACACACCGCCCCCTCATCGTCGATCGCATGGGCGTCAAGCAGACGCAAGCCAGCGAGCTCGCACCGGAGATCGGACTCACAGTCCTGCACAACGCAGCCGGCCAAACCCTCGTCGCGCGAGTGGTGAGCATCCGGCGCGAGGCGCTTCCCCCCCAACGCGATCTGCTGCGCGAGGCGGAGCGTTCTCTCGGTTGATTCTTGGTAGCGCGCGGTCCGGCAAAACATCACCAGTGGGAGCACAACATGCAACGCAGACTGTACTTGCCGCTTATGGTGGTCGCGGCGCTCGCTTGGACCGGCTGCGCTTCAGCACAACGCACCAATCCAAATGATGCGGTGGAAAGTGAGATTCGGCGCCTTGAGCGTGCGGAAGCTGACGGGCTGCTGCACAAAGACATAGCGGCATTGGAGACGATCTGGGCGGAGGACTTCACCGTCAATAATCCGCGAAACAGCATATCCCGTGGCAGAAACGAGGTCGTGGCGTTCATCCGCAACGGGACTATTGATTATTCTTCCTTTGTCCGCGAAATCGAGGCGATCTTGTTCCACGGCGATACTGTCATCGTCATGGGAGCGGAGACGATTACACCGGTTGGCAAGGCACCTCTTGCGGGGCAGACGGTCCGACGGCGCTTCACCCACTTCTGGATGAAGAGAAACGCCGAATGGCGTCTAACCGCACGTCACGCCAACGTGATCTGCGGCAATTGACACCACGCAATGGATGTCGTCGGTATATTGAAGCCGAGCAAAAAATTAACAAGAGGTGAGAACCATGGATTCCAACCCCGAGATGCCAAAGCCCGTGCAGCAGATCATGCAGGTCGCGACGGGATACATCGCGTCGTCGGCGCTGTACGTTGCCGTTGCCCTGAACGTGGCCGACCATCTTGCCGGCGGAGCCAAAACCATTGGGGATCTCGCGCGCGCGACCGGCACGCAGGAGGACGGGCTCTACCGTGTGCTGCGTCTGCTCGCAAGCCTGGGCCTGTTCGCGGAGGTCAGTCCCCGGCGGTTCGGGCTGACGCCGCCTGCCGAGCTGTTGCGCAAGGACGTGGCCGGCTCCATCCGCGGCATGGTCTTGTTTCTGCCTGATCCGCTGCACTTTCGCGTCTACGCCAACCTCATGGATTCGGTCAAGACTGGCAGACCTGCTGCCGAAGCGACGCTGGGTATGCCGGTGTTCGAATATTTCGCGCAGCATCCCGAGTACTCCGAGGTGTTCAACGACGCGATGACAGCGCTCAGCGCGCCCGTTGCGGGCGCGGCGATCGAAGCCTACGACTTCAGCCAATACCGCGTGATTGTGGACGTGGCCGGTGGACACGGAGAAGTGTTGATGTCGATTCTCAAAGCATGTCCCGGTGTGCGTGGCGTGCTGGCAGAGGTCGGCCACGTTGTCGAGGGGGCGAGGCCAAGGATCGCCGGCGCCGGGCTCTCCGATCGTTGCCAGGCCGTCGAGTGCAATTTCTTCAAGGCCGTGCCCCGCGGCGGCGATGCGTACGTCATGAAGCACATCATTCACGACTGGGACGACGCGCGGGCATCAATCATTCTGCAGAACATCGGTACAGCGATGGACAGCAAGCGCGGTGCGGTGATCCTGCTCGAGTCGGTCATCCCGAGTGGCCCCGAGCCCGATATGGGCAAGTTTGTCGACATCGAGATGCTCCTGTGGCCAGGCGGCCGCGAGCGAACGGCCGAGGAATTCCGCACGCTCTTCGACCGCTCTGGGTTCGAGTTGACGAAGATCGTGCGGACGAAATCTCCGCTCTCCGTGATTGAAGCGATACGGAAGTGACCGCGAATGCAGCTCGCCCTGAAACATGAGTGAACACTCGCCATTGCCGCGTGGCGTCATCCTGGCGCTCGGACTGGCGGTGTTGCTCAACTATGTCGATCGCGCCAATCTCGCAACCGCTGCGCCGCTGCTGCAAAACGAGCTCTCGCTCTCGAATGCCCAGCTCGGCTTGTTGTTGTCCGCGTTCTTCTGGGTCTATGCGCCCGCGCAGGTGCTGGCAGGCTGGCTGGTACATCGTTTCGACATCCGGATCGTTCTGGCTGCCGGTCTTGCGCTGTGGGCGCTCGCGACCGTACTGACCGGGCTTGTAGCGGGATTCGCTGCCATCCTGGTTCTGCGCCTGATCCTCGGGCTCGGCGAGAGCGTCATGTTTCCGAGCTGGCAGTTGATCCTGGCGCGACACACGGCGGAGCATGAGCGCGGGCGTGCGAATGGCTTCATCGGCGCCGGCCAGGGCGTCGGGCCGATGCTCGGCACTCTTTTCGGTGGACTGGCGATGGCGCAGTTCGGCTGGCGGGTCATGTTCATCGGCCTGGGAATCATCACGCTTCTGTGGCTCGCGCCTTGGTTCTTCGTGACGCGCGGTTGGCGCTCGGGCGTATCGTCAGCGGAGGCGGGGCCGTCGGTCACATATGGGTCGATTCTTCGCCGCCGCGCGTTCTGGGGCGCGGCACTCGGGCATTTCTTCATCAACTACGCGTTCTATTTCGTGATGACGTGGCTGCCGACCTTTCTCGTGAAGGCAGGTGGTTTCACTGTCGCGCAGATGGCGCAGATTGCCGCGGCGATCTTCGGCATTTATGCGGTCGCGACGGCTCTCTCGGGTGCAGTGTCGGATCGTTGGATCCGTCGAGGTGGTTCCACGACGTTCGTGCGCAAGACCTTCGCGCTGACGAGTGCCCTGGGCACAGCCGTCACGATCGCGTGGAGCGGGTTGGTGGAGCCGCGCGCTGCAGTCTGGCTGATCGCTGCAGCGGGCGTGTTCCTGGGCCTGTCCACACCGACCGCATTTGCCATGACGGGAACACTTGCAGGGCCGCGCGCTGCGGGCCGCTGGGCCGGCGCGCAAAACGTGGCGGGCCAGTTGGCGGGAGTAATCGCGCCGGTCGTGACCGGTCTCGTGGTCGATCGCACCGGCTCGTTCTCCTGGGCATTGGCGATTTCCGCGGCCGCGGCCGTGCTGGCGATGCTGTCATGGGGCTTCGTCATTCGACGGGTGGAAACGGTGGAATGGCCGGCGGAGCCGGCGCTCGTTCCGGTCCTCGCGGCCGGCACGGGCCGGCCGTGAGACGAGTGCCGTTCAACTGAAACGCGAGCCCTCAATGGAAACCTCAGTTCGATCGGCCGTTGCTTCCGACGCATCGGCACTTGCATCCGTCACAGCTGCGATCTCGGCCACGGTGCCGGCATCATCGGACGGCCACGCGCAGAGCTTACCGGCGCTCGGCGCGGCGCACTATGCCGATCTGATCGGAAAGCACGCAGGTCAAGTGTACGTCGCAGAGGTCCATGGATCTGTCGTTGGATATCTGGTGCTGCGGAGCGGAGCACATTCGGCGATTGAAGGTCTCAAGCCGATTCAGCTGTGGCAGTTGTACGTTGCCCCGGCGTTTCATGGCGCAGGCGTGGCTGCTCGGCTCATGTCGGCAGCACTCAACCATGCGCGCAGGCACGGGCATGATGTGATGTGGCTGGGCGTCTCGGAGCAAAATATGCGCGGCATCGCCTTCTATCGGAAGCATGGCTTTGAGGCGCGCGGCGTTCATCAAGTCGGCTCGGGCGAGCATGCACATCAAGATGTGGTCATGTCGCGGGTTCCCGGTTGATCGGGGAGGGCTACCTGCGGGTCTACATTGCGGATCCGTTTGGCAACAGAATTGAACTAATGGAACCGCGGTGACATGGCTGGAGGCTTTCGCGATGAATCTCGACCATACAATGTTCCGGGCCAACTCGACTGCCGATTGCGGTGTTGTCAGTTCCGAAACACGACTTGCGCTGGTGCAACGAGGGACTGCATGAGCACTTTACGTGGAAGACGCGTCCGGGGTCGGGGACCAACACCTTTGATCAGGAGTAGTGCGGCCTGACAATGCGTCTCTGGACCATTCATCCCCAGTATCTCGATCCGCAGGGTTTGGTCGCGCTGTGGCGTGAGGCACTGCTGGCGCGTGCGGTGTTGCGCGGGCGAACTCGGGGCTATCGTCACCATCCCCAGCTCGAGCGCTTTCGGGCGCAAGCCTCACCTCGCTTCGCAATCAACGCGTATCTTGCAGCAATCCATGCTGAGGCAAAGACGCGGGGCTACTGCTTTAATGAAGGCAAGATTGGCCCACAGCGCTCAGTTCCCACGATCTCGGCCACGACCGGGCAGGTATCGCATGAGTGGCAACACCTGTTGCGAAAGCTATCGGTGCGTAGCCCTGTGCTGCATCGACGATGGCGCGCCGTCCGTGTCCCGCAATGTCATCCGTTGTTTGTGCGAGTGCGAGGGCCGATTGAACCGTGGGAGCGCCAACGCCAGGTGGTAGTGGCGGTATCGTAGGACTAGCATCTTCTGGGCGCGCCCTGACGGCATCGGAAGGCGCGCAACAGCCGTCAACAATCAGGGGGAAGGAATGCATCAAGCAGTTGCGCGCCGCAAGCCGGCGGTATCAGCGATTCTGGTGGGTGGCCTCATCGCGGGGACGCTCGACCTCACATACGCCATCGTGTTCTCGGGCACTCACGGCGTTCCGGCCATGCGCGTCATGCAGTCGGTCGCGAGCGGTTGGCTCGGCTCGGCTGCTTATGAAGGCGGCGTCCCCACGGCGATCCTCGGTGTCTTTTCGCACTACTTCATCATGTTCTGCGCAGCGGCTACCTTCTATGCCGCCAGCCGGCGGTTCGATTTCCTCGTGCGCCGGCCGATCATTTCGGGTGTCGTGTTTGGCCTCATCATGTACCTGGTCATGAGCTTCGTCGTACTGCCGTTGTCTGCGTTTCCTCACAAGGTCACCTTCCATGACCCGGTGCTGGTCTCAGCCAACCTTCTCGTGCATATGTTCTTGGTCGGTGTTCCGATCTCCCTGGTCACCAGACGCGCCGCGCGGTAAGCCGTTAGGACAAAAAAGCGGCACAGCGGGGGGATGCCGTGCGTATCGCAAATGACGTGAGGCGGTTAACGCTCTGAGAGGCGTCTTGCGCTTGCAGGAATCCGCCGCCCGGTCGACCGAGCTTGGCAGAGGATGCACGGGGACGATGCTCCTTGAGAAACCTTCCCTGTTCGGCGCCCCAGTGCACCCTCTAACAAGACGACCTTGGGCGCGATTGTCGGTCCGGATTTGCGATGGCCGCAATTGGCCTTTGGTCTAACAGGCCACGCGTAGGCCTCACCAAGTGGATGCCTGGTCGGCTACGGTTTTCTACTTCTTCCCCTCGGTCTGACGGCGAACTGCTTCAGCCGCGGCTTTGATGGCGTCCTGATCGCCGAGAAAGCGGCTCGAGCGCTTGGCGAGCCGATCGTCGAGCTCGTAGAGAAGCGGCACGCCGGTCGGGATATTGAATTCCACGATGTCACTGTCCGAGATGCCATCGAGCATCTTCACCAGCGCACGCAGGCTGTTGCCGTGCGCGACCACGAGCACGTTGCGATTTGCCTTGAGCTCGGGCGCGATGCGGGTCTCCCAGTACGGGACCACGCGTGCGAGAGTGTCCTTGAGCGACTCGGTCGCCGGAATCTCTTCGGGCTTGAGGTTGCGATAGCGCGGATCGAAGCGGGCGTGACGTTTGTCGTTCAGATCGAGCGGCGGCGGCGGGATGTCGTAGCTGCGCCGCCAGATCTTCACCTGATCGGCACCGTGGCGCTCCGCGGTCTGCGCCTTGTCGAGCCCCTGAAGCGCACCGTAGTGGCGTTCGTTCAGTCGCCAGCTGCGTTCGACCGGAATCCACATCATGTCCATCTCGTCGAGGATGATCCAGAGCGTGCGAATTGCGCGCTTCAGCACCGAGGTGAACGCGATATCGAAGCGTGAGCTTCTGCCGGATCAGCTCCTGGCCACCCTGCAGCGCCTCGACGCGTCCATGAGCGCTGAGATCGACGTCGGTCCAGCCGGTAAACAGGTTATCGAGATTCCAGATGCTCTGGCCGTGCCTGACCAGCACCAGTTTTCCGCTCACACCATGCTCCTTACGAGAGATCGCGGCCTCGGCCGATACCGCGCCGCAAACATTAGCACAGCCCGTTCTTCATTCGCCCCAAGGGTGCCCGTCCAGGCCATGCTCGCATCGCACCCGGCCGAGCCGTAACGTGTCCGCAAGGATGCTCTCGTTCGCGGCGCGATGTTCGCGACTCGCGGGCGGATGGGCGAGATGGTAGGCGATCCCGCCGAACAGCAGCGTCCGGCGTCGCACGCCACTGTTTCGCAAGACGCGCCGCCAGTTCCTTGTCCTCTGGCCCCCAGCCGATCATGTCCTCATTGAAGCCGTTGACACGCTCGAGGTCGGCGCGCCACGCGGCCAGGTTGCAGCTCTTCGTGGCCACGAACGCGTTTGCCACTTGCCCGAGACGATCGCTGAGCGCGGGGAGTGTGCAGAGCATAGAGGCGCCGCAATCCTCCGATGCCGGAGACCAGGGCGAGAGATCATAGGGACCGCTTGCGATCAGCTCAGTGGTGCGCTGTGCGTCCAGCAGGATGCGGGTTCCCTGCACCCAGTGGCCTGCTCTCGCAAAGCGATGATGATCGGCGATGAAGTGCGCATGCATCACCATGTCGCCATCGACAATGACCACGTAGTCACCGGTTACGCGTGACAGGGCGAGGTTCCGTGCTCGGCAGACGCGAAATCCCTCGTGCGGCTGCCAGCAATGCCTCACCGGTCGCGCGAAACGCGTCCTGAAATCGGCGATCAGGTCGCGCGTTTCGGCGCCGGAACCATCGTCGGCGATAGCGAGCTCATCGGGAAGGTGGCTCTGTCGTTCGAGACCGCGCAGCACGCAGGCGAGAGCGTCCGGGCGGTCGAACGTCGTGATGATCAGTGAGAGCTTCACAGCTCCGCGAGTCGTCTCACAGCCTGGAGAGCGACCGACACGGTGGGGAAATCCGCGGTCATGCCACTGCGCATGTCGCTCACGATCCGGCTGACGTAGTCGGCGTGCGCCTGGTGAGTGGCGATCCATGCATCGACGGCCGCAATCGGGTCCTTGCGACGGCCTGCAGCGAGCGCCTTGGCGGTGAGCTGCCGCTGCAATGAATAGAGGTTATCGCGCAGCGTGCCCCGCGCGACCGCCTGCCAGTGACCGTCGATCGCGAGTCCCTCGATCTGTTCCCGGATCCAGTCGAGGCTGAGGCGCTCGCACAGATGGAAGTACGCGCGGCCAGTGAATTCTTCATCCCGATGCGTGGCCTGCGCGACTTCGACGATATCGAGCGCCGCATGCATGGGCGCGAGACCCGCGATGCGTGCCGCAATGGCTTCGGGGACGCCACTGTCGCGTAGCGCTGCCGCGGATTGGTGATAACGTTCCCGTTCACTTCCCACGAGCAGTCGACTGAGATTGCGACCGAGGCGTGTGATGCCCGGCCCCAGTCGCGACACGGACTTGTCGATGTCGAGGCGCTCAACGTGGTGCGCCAGGAACCAATAGGTCATGTGCCTCAGCAGGCGGCTCGTCTGATACATCATGGCATACTGGATGTGCGCCGGAACGCGATTGTCGAGCTCCTCGACCCCCGACCAGAGGTCTCGCATGTCGAACACTTCACGCGCGATCGTGTAGGCGCGCGCGATCCTGCCGGTGTTTGCGCCGGTATCTTCCTGTGCGCGCAGCGCAAACACGGGACCCATGCGATTCACGAGGCTGTTGGTCGTCGCGGTCGCGATGATTTCGCGGCGCAGGCGATGGCGGCTCAGCGAGCGTTCGTAGCGCCGGCGGATCGGTGCGGGGAAGTAGCGTTCGAGCTCCTTCGAGAGGTACGGATCCTCGGGCACATCGGAGTGGATGATCTGGTTGTTCAAGCCAGATCTTGCTGTAGGAGAGCACGATCGCGAGCTCGGGGCGCGTCAGGCCACGGTTCTGCTTGCGTCGCTCCGCGATCTCCTCTTCATCCGGCAGGAACTCGAGCGCCGGGTCGAGTTCGCCGGACTGTTGCAGGACGCGAATCACGTGCACGTGCTCGTTGAAGCGCTCCGCGGCATTCGCTTCGAGCGTGCTGATCGCCTGGCTCTGCAGGTAGTTGTTCCGCAGCACCAGCGCCGCCACGTCGTCGGTCATCTGCACCAGCAGATTATCGCGCGCGCTGCGGCGGAGCTTGCCGGCCAGCACTTGGGGGTTGAGCAGGATCTTGATGTTGACTTCGACGTCCGAGCAGTTGACGCCGGCGGAATTGTCGATGAAGTCGGTATTGAGGCGTCCGCCCGATAGCGCGTACTCGACGCGCCCGAGCTGCGACAGGTCCGAGGTTGCCGCCTTCGCCGACGACCTTTGCGCGTACTTCGTTGCCGTTGACGCGCAGAGCCGTCGTTGGTGCGGTCGCCGATGTCGGCATTCGACTCGCGGCTCGACTTCACATAGGTGCCGATGCCTCCGTTCCAGAGCAGATCAACCGGCAGTTTCAGAATGGCGCGAATGACTTCCTGAGGCGTAGCACTGGCGATGCGCAAGCCGAGGAGTGCCTGTGCCTGCGAGCTCAGCGAGATCGACTTGGCGGAGCGTGCGAAGACGCCGCCGCCCTTCGAGATGAGCTTGCGGTCGTAGTCTTCCCAGCTGGAGCGCGGCAACTTGAAGAGCCGGCGACGCTCTGCGAATCCTCTGGCCGCATCAGGATTCGGATCGAGAAAGATGTGCAGATGATTGAACGCAGCCACCAAGCGGATGTGAGGTGACTGGAGCATGCCGTTGCCGAACACATCGCCGGCCATGTCACCGATGCCGGCGACGGTAAAGTCCTGCTTTTGCGTATCGATCCCGAGCTCGCGGAAGTGGCGCTTCACGCATTCCCAGCCACCGCGCGCGGTGATCGCCATCTTCTTGTGGTCGTAGCCCGCGGAGCCGCCGGAAGCGAACGCGTCATCGAGCCAGAAGCCATATTCTGCTGAGATGGCGTTGGCGATATCCGAGAAAGTGGCGGTGCCCTTGTCAGCTGCGACGACCAGGTACGGGTCGTCGCCGTCGCGACGCACCGTGGCTGCGAGGCGTCACGATGCGCTCGCCGACAATGTTGTCGGTGATGTCCAGCAGGCCGCGGATGAACGTCCGATAGCATTCGATGACTTCACGCTGCACTTCGTCGCGAGCTGCCGATCGGCAGACGCTTCGGTACGAAGCCACCTTTGGCGCCCACCGGGACGATCACCGTGTTCTTCACGTTCTGAGCCTTCATCAGGCCCAGCACTTCGGTGCGAAAGTCCTCGCGCCGGTCCGACCAGCGAATGCCGCCGCGCGCGACGTGTCCCATGCGCAGGTGCACGCCCTCGACGCGCGGGCTGTAGACGAAGATCTCGAACATCGGCCGGGGCAGCGGCAGATCGGGAAGCTTCGCGCGGGTCGAGCTTGAAGGCGAAATACGGCTTCGGCTGCCCGTCGACGCTCAACTGGTAATAGTTGGTGCGCAGCATCGCCTGGATGAGGGCGGAATACGCACGCAGGATGCGGTCTTCGTCGAGGCTCTTTACCGCTTCGAGCGCCGCATCGATCTGCTTCTGGAGCCGCGCGCATTCGTTCGCCCGACGTCCGCTCGTCAGCTCCGGATCGAACTGCGTGAGGAACAGCTTCAGCAGCAGCCGGCTGATCTCGGCGTTCGCGCTCAGCACCTGTTCCATGTACGACTGGCTGAAGGGAATCCCGGTCTGCAGCAGGTAGCGACAGAACGCTCGCAACACCGCTGTCTGCCGCCAGTTGAGTCCCGCCGCCAGCACGAGGCGGTTGAAGCCGTCATTCTCCGCCTGGCCCTGCCAGGTGCTCGCGACCGCCTCCTTGAAGTCGTGATCCACTGCCGCGAGATCGATCGCGACACCGGTCCGGTGCTCGAGCTCGAAGTCCTGAATCCACAGCGACCCGCCCGACGGCGATTCCACTTCGTACGGGCGCTCACTGATCACCTTGAGTCCCAGGTTCTCCATCATCGGCAGTACATCCGAGATGGGGATCGGGTTGTCGCGGCGGAACAGGCGCACATGCATCTGGCTCGCGAATTGCCCGGCCTGCCGATGCAGGCTCATGCCGAACTGCGTCGTTCCTGCGACCAGCGGCTCGAGGACAGTCAGATCATCGACCGCGAGTTGCGCGGAGGTGTCGTCGTGGTAGGCGGGAGAAAAGCGGCTCGCGTAACGCGTGAACAATTGCAGCGTCGTGGCTTCGTCGTAACGGGCGAGCAGGGCGTCCTTGAATCCGTCGGCCCAGGTTCGCACCGCGGCCGTGATGCGCTCCTCGATCCGCGCGGTATCCGCTCGATGCTGATCCTGCGGATCGGTCCGAACCAGGAGGTGCAGTCGCGCGAGCACCGAATCGGAGAGCTGCACCTGGGATTCGATCGCGGTGCCGTGAAAGTCCTCGCGCACGATGGCCTCGATGCGCTGGCGCACCTGGGTGTTGTAGCGGTCGCGCGGTACATAGACGAGGCAGGAGTAGAAGCGCCGGAACGCATCGCGTCGCACGAACAGGCGCACCTGTTGACGCTCGTAGAGGTTGACGATGCCGCGAACGATGCGCACCAGGTCCGCGATCGAAGTCTGGAACAGCTCATCGCGCGGGTAGGTCTCCAGGACGTGCAGCACGGCCTTACCGTCATGGCTGGTCGGCGACACGCCGAAATGTGAGACGACGCGCTGCACCTTGTGCCTGAGCACCGGGATATCACGCGAACTCATGCTGTAGGCGGAGGAGGTCCACAGGCCGATGAAACGATGCTCACCGCTCACTTCGCCGGTGGCGTCGAAAGTCTTGATGCTGACGTAGTCGAGATGGGTCGCCCGATGCACCGTCGAAATCGTGTTCGCCTTGGTGACGATGAGGATGTCCTTGCCGCGCGCGTGCTCGCGGATTTCCCCGCTCAGCACGATCGGCTTCGGCTTGCGGCCACGACGACCGGGCCGCAGCACCCCGAGGCCCGATTCCATCACCGGCTCGAGCAGGTCCTGGTGTCGCCCGCGCCGCAGGTGGTATTCGCGGTAGCCGAGGAAGGTGAAGTGGTTGTCCTCCATCCAGTCGAGCAGTTCTTTGGTTTCGATCACTTCGCTGCTCGGTAATCCGGGCGCGTGCGCTTCCAGCTCGCTGGCAAGCACGCGCGCACGTTGGCGCATTTCCATCCAGTCGCTGGTGGCGCAACGCACGTCATCGAGCATCGCGAGGATGCGTTCCTGCACCTCCTCGAGCCGCTGCGGGTCGGCGATGCGGTCGACTTCGAAGAGCTGCCATGACTCCGCCACCGAGTGCTCGGTGGGCTCACTCTCATCGCCCACCTCACGCAGCGTTCCGCCGCGGTCACGCCGCACGTGCAGTACTCGGATGCGCGATGAAATGAATCGCGAGACCCGATTGCGTGATCGCAATGCCCATCGAATCGACCAGGAACGGCATGTCCTCGGTGGTCATCGCGATGAGGGTGTGAGGACATGCGAAGCCGTCGCGCGACGGATCAGGATTGAAGACCCGTACCAACGGGTGTCCGATGCGTCGCTTGGCGCCGAGATCCAGGTGATGAAGCGCCGCGCCAGCGAGATCTTCGGGCCGGTGTGTCGCGAGGTCTTCCTCGCCGACACCCTGGTAGTAGGCGCGAATGAAGCCCGTGACATCGACGGGCTTGCGCGATCCCGCCTGGCGGCGCGCCTGCGCGGCGATCCGGTTGATCAGCTCGAGCCGCGCGGCCGGAATCTTCACTCGGGCAACTCGAGATCCTTGATCACCTGGGCGAGAAAGCGTGCCGCCTCGCCGCCGGTGACACAACGATGATCGAAGGTGAGCGACAAGGGCATGCGCAGATGCGCCTCGATGCCGCCCATCACCGCGACGACATCATGTCGCAGCACTCCGGAGCCAAGAATTGCGACGGCGGGCGGAACCACGAGAGGCGTGGCGTAGCGGCCCGCAATGGTGCCGAAGTTCGACAACATGATGGTGTAGTCGCGCAGATCTTCCGGCGCTGCAGTGCGCGCGATCGCGGCTTCCTTCAACGTCTTGAGCTCGCTGCGCAGCCCGGTTGCATCCTTGCTGCCTACGTCGCGAATCACCGGAACGATCAACCCTTCCGGCGTGTCGACCGCCACCGCGATATCGACCCGTGCGAAGACTTGTCGCGTGGCCGCTTCGCCATCGTAGTGGGCGTTCAATGCCGGTTCGGCGCGGCAGGCGACGGCCATCGCACGCAACAGGCGCAGCGTGTAATCGGACTTGCGCAGCCAGGCATGCAGGTCTGCATCGTCGAATAGCGTGCAACTCGCCACGGAATCGCGCGCGAGCGACATGGTGTGCGCCATACCACGGCGCAATCCACGCAATCGCTCGGCCTCCCCAGTGGGTGGCGCGAGGGGACGAGTTGGCGCCGGCGCGGGAGAAGGCGCTCGGGCCGCGGGTGCGCGCGCCGCGGGTGTGCCGCCTGCCGACATCACATCGTCGACGGTAATGAGGCCGCCGCGTCCACTCGCGCGAACCTGCGCGAGATCGACGCCGAGACGCTTGGCGAGGGCGCGCACCGCGGGAGCAGCGCGTACGCGTTCGACCTTCGCGGTGCTGGTTCCGCCAGCGACAGCATTCTCAATGAGCTCCTCATCGCTCGTCGGCATGTTGCCGACCACGGTGCCGGAGTCGTCAGCCTTCTTCGGGTCGACTCTCGGAGGAGCCGCCGGGACGGCCTTCGCAGGAGGCGGCGCGCCGTTGGCGCCATCGATCTGGAAATCAACCAGCGGCTGGCCGGTGTTGACCACATCGCCATTCTTGGCGTGAAGAGCAGTGATCACACCGGTGTAAGGCGAGGGCACTTCGACCACCGCCTTCGCGGTCTCGACTGAGACCATTGGCTGATCGACGGTGACACGATCGCCCACCTTGACGAGCCAGTTGACGATCTCCGCCTCGGGCAAACCTTCGCCGAGATCGGGCAGGTTGAACGTGGTCATCGCTCGGACCTCCGTCCGCAGGAATCTTTATTAGTCGACGAACGTGGCGCGAACGCCGTCGAGAATGCGCGCGACGCTCGGAATGTACTCGTACTCGAGCCGGAAGAGCGGCATCACCGTGTCATAGCCGGTGACGCGCTGGATCGGCGCCTGCAAGTCGTACAAGCCGCGCTCCGCGACGGTCGCGGCGATCTCGGCACCGATGCCGCAATTGCGCGCAGCCTCATGCACGATGACGAGCCGCCCGGTCTTGGCTACCGATTCTAGAATCGTGTCGTGATCGATTGGTGACAGAGTTGCGAGGTCGATCACTTCGGCGCTCACGCCGTCCTTGGCCAGTTGCTCGGCCGCGCGCATGGTCTCGAACGTCATCGCGCCCCAGGTCACGAGCGTGACGTCGGTGCCTTCACGCAGGATGTAACAGACATCGAGCGGCAACGCCTGCCCGTCATCGGCCACTTCCTGGCGCACCAGGCGATACAGGCGCACGGGCTCGAGAAAGATCACCGGGTCCGGATCCCGGATCGAGGCGAGCAGCAAGCCGTAGGCGCGCGCGGGCGATGAGGGACACACGACGCGCAGGCCTGGAATGTGAGCGAGCATCGCCTCGGTGCTTTCCGAGTGATGTTCCGGTGCGTGAATGCCGCCGCCGTGCGGGGTGCGGATCACCATCGGGCAGCTCAAACGCCCACGGGTCCGATGCCGCATGCGCGAAGCATGATTCACGATTTGATCGAAGGCCGGGTAGATGAACCCCATGAACTGGATTTCCGCGACCGGCTTCAGTCCCTCCACTGCCATGCCGACTGACATACCGCCGATCATGCCTTCGGCAAGTGGCGTGTCCTGCACGCGCTCCTTGCCGAACTTCTCCTGCAATCCCGCCGTGGCACGAAACACGCCGCCGTTGACGCCGACGTCTTCTCCGAGAACCACCACCGAGGGGTCCTGAGTCATTTCCCAAGCGTGCGCCATGGTGATCGCTTCGATCATCGTGATCTTCGGCATACGCGCAACCTGTCTAGTGTGAGCTGCTGTGAGAGCCGGACGGGGAGCTGTATTTTCGCGCTTGCTCGCGCTGTTCCTGTAGCTGTCTCGGCAGCTTGGCGAACAGGAAATCGAACATTGCGTCGGTCGATTGTTTGCCGGTGTGCGCATACTCTTCGACCGCTGCTTCCACGCGCTTGGAGCATTCAGTCTTGAGCGCCACTTCCTTCTCTTCGCTCCAGGCGCCGGTGTCGATCAGGTACTTTCTCAGCCGGATCAGCGGCTCGACTTTCCAGGCGTTCTTGACTTCATCCGCGGGCCGGTAGCGGCTCGCATCATCTGCGGTCGTGTGATCGCTCAGTCGATAGGTGATCGCCTCGATGAGCGAAGGCCCGCCGCCGTTGCGTGCGATGGCGAGCGCCTGGCCGACGATGTGGCGCACAGCGATGGCGTCATTGCCATCGACCTGTACGCCGGGAATCCCCGCGGCGACTGCCTTTTGTGCCAGTGTGGCGGCAGCGGTCTGGCTCGAGATCGGCACCGAGATCGCCCACTTGTTGTTGACGATGACGAACACGACCGGCAGTGAGCGCGCGCCGGCGAGGTTGAGTGCTTCGTAGAACGCGCCCTCGGAAGTGCCGCCATCGCCGATGAAGGCCAGTGCACAGCGCTTCTCGCCGCGGATCTTGAAAGCCATTGCGGCGCCGGCCGCGTGCAGAGACTGTGTGCCGATCGGCACGCACCAGGCGAAGTCCCGCCTGGCGTTTTCGAAGTTGTTACCGCGCTCATCGCCGCCCCAGTAGAGCAGCACGTCCGACATTTTCACACCACGCCAGAACTGTGCGCCGTATTCGCGATACACCGGGACGAGCACATCCTCGGGCTTCATGGCCGCACCCGCGCCGACATGCGTCGCTTCGTGGCCGAGGCAGGAGGCATAGGTGCCGAGCTTCCCGGTGCGCTGCAGGTTGACGGCCTTGGTGTCGAAAGTCCGTACCAGCAACATGAGCTGGTACATGCGCACGAGCTCGGTCGTGTCACGGGCGAATTCGGGCAGTGCGCCTATCAAGCGGCCATTCGGGTCGAGGAGCTGGTGATACTTGATCTCGAATTCCGCCACGGTGCGAACCGTAGACTCTTCGGGCTTCCTGACAGGCGTTGGACCGCAGGTTGTAGGCGGGTGTTCATTGGCTCAACCCCCATGGGTCAGGAAACGGCGCGCGATTATAACTGATGTGTGCGGCAATCCCGCCCGCATCCTGCGCTGCAAAATCGGCATCTGTCTACTCCACGTGAATCGGACCGAGCATCACGGCCCGGCGTTGCAGGCGCGAGAGCAGCCGATCCAGGTGCGCTCGTTCGGTGTTGGAAAGATTCGCCAGCAAGGCGCGCTCGTAGCGACGTGCAAAAGGCACAACCCGCCAGTAAACACTCTCGCCGCTGCGCGTGAGGTTCAGTACCGAGCGGCGCCGATCGGCATTCGCGAAGGCGCGCGCGATGCGCCGCGACCTGAGCAAGCTCGAGACCGCGCGGCTCACGGCGACCTTGTCCATCGCCGTGCGCTCAGCGACCTGCGCTGCCGATAGCCCGGGCTCGAGGCCGAGCACCGCGATAACGCGCCATTCCGGAATCGACAGCCCGAATCGCGCCGCATACGCGCCGGCGATTGCCGTGCTGACGATATTGGTCAACACCGACAATCGGTAGGGGACGAAATGCTCGAGCCTCAGGCGCCGGCGGCGGCCGTTGCGGTTTCCCATGTCGGACTCAGGGGAGCTCTGTGCAGAGCTTCGCTAACAACTATAATGGTTGCAAGTGTAACTAATTGCGCCCGGACGCCGCCATGGCCAATACCGCATCCCGGACCGATCTGTTCGACAACCCGATGGGGACCGACGGATTCGAGTTCGTCGAATACACGGCCCCCGATGCCGAGTTGCTGCGCACATTGTTCGAACAGATGGGATTTCCCGTAGTCGCTCGTCACCGCAGCAAGAACGTGACGCTGCACCGGCAGGGCGACATCAATTTCATCATCAATTCCGAGCCTGACAGCTTTGCACAGGCGTTCGCACGCCAGCACGGTCCGTCGGTGTGCGCAATGGCGTTTCGGGTCAAGGATGCGACCCAGGCGTTCCAGCGCGCGCTCGAGCTTGGCGCCAAGCCGTTCGCCGGCCGCGTCGGGCCGATGGAGCTGAACATACCGGCGATCGAGGGCATCGGCGGGAGCCTGCTGTACCTCGTTGACCGCTACGGCGAGCAGACCATCTACGACGTGGATTTTCGTCGCGAAACCACGCCGCCGCAGATCCCGGGTGCGGGGCTCACCTACATTGATCACCTCACGCACAACGTGAAGCGCGGCAACATGGACGTGTGGGCTGGCTTCTACGAGCGGTTGTTCAATTTCCGTGAAATCCGCTACTTCGACATCGAGGGCCAGAAGACGGGCCTGTTCAGCCGGGCGATGACCAGCCCGTGCGGCAAGATCCGCATCCCGATCAATGAATCACAGGATCCGAAGTCCCAGATCGAGGAATACCTGCATCAGTATCGGGGCGAAGGCATCCAGCACATCGCGCTCGGTACCAACGACATCTTCAGTACCGTCGATACGCTGCGTGCTCGCGGTGTGAAGTTCCAGGACACGCCGGATTCGTACTACGAAGGTGTCGATGCGCGGGTGCCGGGCCACGGTGAGGACCTGGCGGCGCTCAGGTCACGCCGCATTCTCGTCGATGGAGCGCCCACGCAGGGGCAGGGCACGCTGCTGCAGATCTTTACGCAGAATGTCATCGGGCCGATTTTCTTCGAGATCATCCAGCGCAAGGGCAACGAGGGATTCGGTGAAGGCAACTTCAAGGCGCTGTTCGAGTCGATCGAGCTCGACCAGATCCGGCGCGGCGTGATCTAGCCGCTCCGACGCCGGGGGAGAATCGTTGCCGAACCGCGATTTGTGTGTCGCAGGATTGACTCTCGCTGAGTCGAGTCGCAAGGTGGCGCCGCGCTACAAACGCGGAACAAGCGATGATATTTGAGCAGATCACGACGGGCGGCTGTCAGTCCTATCTCATCGGTTGCGGCGAAACCTGCGCGGCTGCCGTGATCGATCCCGAGATCGGCCAGATGGATCGCTACGCCACGCTCGCGGCGCGCTGCGGGGTTCGCATCCGCTATGTCATCGATACTCACACGCACGCCGATCACTTCACGGCCACCCGCCAGCTCGCGCGTCATCTCGACGTGCCCGTAGTGATGCATCGTGCGAGCCCCGCACCGTTCGTCGACATGCGCGTCGATGATGGCGAGATGGTGGTCATCGGGCGCCTGCGCCTGCAGGTCTTGCATACGCCGGGCCACACGCGCGATTCGATGTGTCTGATCGCGGGCGACCGGGTGTTCACTGGCGATACCCTTCTCATCGGCGCCACCGGCCGCACGGATCTGCCCACGGGTGAGGCGGAGGCGCTGCACGACAGCCTGTTCGCGCACCTGCTGCGGCTCGACTCCGCGCTGAAGGTGTTTCCGGCCCATGAATACAAGGGCCGTAGTCATTCGACTATCGCGCAGGAGCTGAAGGACAACCCACGACTGCAGAAGCGCGATCGGGCCGACTTCGTCGAGATGATGCACAACCTCAATCTCTCGATGCCGACTCACATCACCGAGGCGCTGCGCACCAACATGAGCGGTGGCAAGACTGTGGCGCAGATGCTCGCCGAGGCTGCCGCAGTCGTGCCCTTCATGTCACTCGAGGAATTGAAGGCCCGAATCGCAGACGAGGCGTGTGATCTGATCATTCTCGACGTGCGCGAGCGCGATGCGTATGAAGCGGGGCACATTCCGGGGGCTCGCCTGCTGCCACGTGGGCAACTCGAATTGCGTGCCAGTGATGATCTGCCGGATCCGACCAAGCGCATCCTCGCCTGCTGCGAGTTCGGGCGCATCTCGACGCTGGCCGCAGCGACCCTGCGCGAGATGGGATTCCAGCGGGCCGTGGCGCTGGATGGGGGCATGAAAGCTTGGCGCGAGGGTGGCTACCCGCTCAAGACGGGCAAAGAGCCGTAGCGGACTCGATCAGGCGTGCACCGGGCAACCGGTCTTCGCGCGGACCTCATCGATCAAGACGCCCGGTGCAAGCTCGGCTAGCTTCAGTCCCTGCGGCGTGACATCGAGCACACAAAGCTCGGTGATGATGCGGTCGATGACACCGACGCCGGTCAGCGGCAGCGTGCACTTACGGATGATCTTGTGCTCGCCACCTTTGGCCGTGTGCTCCATCAGCACGATGATGCGTTCGACGCCGGCGACGAGGTCCATTGCTCCGCCCATTCCCTTCACGAGTTTCCCGGGGATCATCCAGTTCGCGATGTCGCCTGAGTCGGTCACCTGCATGGCACCGAGAATGGCGAGGTCGATGTGGCCACCCCGGATCATTGCGAATGAATCGGCACTGCTGAAGTAGGCGGCGCCGACGCGGGCAGTCACCGTCTGCTTGCCGGCATTGATGAGGTCGGCGTCGACTTCATTCTCGGTGGGAAACGGGCCCACTCCGAGCAGGCCATTCTCGCTTTGCAGCCACACGTCCATGCCCGGCGGAATGAAATTCGCCACCAGCGTCGGCAGGCCGATGCCGAGATTCACGTAGAAGCCGTCGCGCAACTCCTGCGCCGCACGCTGCGCCATCTGATCGCGATTCCAGCTCATGAGGCTTTCCTCACGGTGCGCTGCTCGATGCGTTTCTCCGGATGCGGGTTGTGCACCAGCCGCGTCACAAAGATTCCTGGCGTGTGAATGTGATCGGCCTCCAGGGCGCCGATCGCGACGATCTCCTCGACTTCGGCGATGCAGATCCGGCCCGCGGTGGCGATCATCGGGTTGAAGTTACGCGCAGTCTTGCGATACACGAGATTACCCGCCGTGTCGGCACGCCAGGCCTTGACCAGTGAAACGTCCGCGCGCAGCGAGTGCTCGAGCACGTATTGGTCACCATCGAACTCGCGTGTTTCCTTGCCCTCGGCGACCACCGTGCCATAGCCGGTGCGGGTGAAGAACGCCGGAATGCCTGCACCGCCCGCGCGGAGTTTTTCGGCCAGCGTCCCCTGCGGTGTGAACTCGAGCTGCAATTCGCCGGAGAGAAACTGGCGCTCGAATTCCTTGTTCTCCCCGACATAGGAGGAAATCATCTTGCGGATCTGGCGGGTTCGCAGCAGCAGCCCGAGGCCGAAATCGTCCACGCCCGCGTTGTTGGAGATCACGGTGAGATTCTTCGCACCGGTGTCGCGCAGCGCAGTGATCAGCGCTTCCGGGATGCCGCACAAGCCAAAGCCACCGACGGCGATCGTTTGTCCGTCCTTGATGAGTCCGGCGAGCGCCGCGTCGGCGGATGGGAAAAGTTTCTGCACTTGGGGACTCCGTTGGCCGCGAATTGTAATCGAGAACGCCTCTTGACCCCATACGACGGCGACTTCGCGCGTTGCGCGCTCAGGGCCGGTGGGCGCGAGCCAGATATTCTTCGGTCTGCATCTCGACCAGGCGGCTGGAAGTACGCGGGAACTCGAGCTTCAGCTTCTCGCCACGATAGAGCGCATCCGGTGGCGCGGCGGCGGAGAGAATTAGGTTGACGTTGCGGTCATAGAGCTCATCGACCAGGGCGATGAAGCGACGCGCGGCATTCTCATGTGCCGCATCGAACACCGGCACGTTGGCAACGATGAGGGTATGACAGGTGCGCGCCAGCTCGATGTAGTCGTTCTGGCTGCGAGGCCCCTCGCACAGATCGCGGAATTCGAACCAGATCACCGCTTCGGACTGCCGCACGCAGCGGATACGGCGGTGCTCGATCGTCACGGTGCCGTCTTGCGTGCCGGGCGCCCCGGCGACGGAAGTGAATATCTGCGCCAGGTGCTGCGGCGTGTCCGCGGCTTCCGCGGCCAGGTAGATCGGCGCCTGCTTCAGGTGGCGGAGGCGATAGTCCGTAGCGCCTTCTAGATGCAGCACCGTGGTGTGCTTCTCGATGAGCGCAATGGCGGGCAGAAATCGCTCGCGCTGTAACCCGTCCCGATAAAGCTCGCGCGGCGGCAGGTTCGAAGTCGCGACCAGCGTGACGCCGCGCCGGAACAGCCCGTCGAACAGGGTGCCGAGGAGCATGGCGTCGGCGATATCGCTCACCTGGAACTCATCGAAACAGACGATACGCGTGCGGCGTGCGATGTGGTGGGCGACCGACTCCAGCGGATAGGCGCGCGATTTCGCCTTGCGCAAGTCATCGTGCACGGCGTGCATGAAGCGATGAAAGTGGCGTCGCTCACGATCTGGAAAAGGCAACGATTCGAAGAACAGATCCATCAGCATGGTCTTGCCACGCCCGACTCCGCCCCAGAGGTAGAGCCCGCGCAGCGGCGTCAAGCTGCTGCGACCGGGCAGAAGTCTGCGCAATCGGTGTGCCCAGTACGTGAACTCACGCGGGTTGCCCATCAGCCGTGTGCGCAGCTCGTCGAGCTTCCCGACCACCTGTTCCTGGTGGCGATCGCGCGTCAGACCTGCCTGGGTCACCTGCGAGAGGTACGCGGAGTGAATGGCGCCGCGGCTCATACGGCGCGCGGTTCGTGGCGAGGGGCGTGCGTCATCGGGCTAGAGCGACTGGTAGTTCGGGCCGCTGCCGCCCTCGGGCGGCACCCAGTTGATGATCTCGTACGGATCCTTGATGTCGCAGGCCTTGCAGTGCACGCAGTTGGCGGCGTTGATCTGCAGGCGCTTGCCACCGGCACCATCGTCCACCATCTCGTACACGCTCGCCGGGCAGAAGCGCGTGCAGGGATTGGCGTATTCGACACTGCATCGTCCGGCACAGATCGACGTGTCAGCAACCTTCAGGTGTACCGGCTGATTTTCATCGTGCGCCGTGGCGGCCAGGAACACCGAGGCCAGGCGGTCGCGGGGTGGAAGATCGCGAGCGCCCCAATCCCGATCGGGCGATTCGAACGCGTCGAGTTTCGCGAGCTTCCAGTTGGCTTCGTTGTGCAATGTCCACGGGAGCTTGCCGAGCGTCACGGTCTCGAGTCCCGCGTTGATCAGGCCGAACCAGAGCCCACGCTTGAACCCGGGCTTGATGTTGCGGACCTTGCGCAACTCGCGGCCGCCTTCCGAAGTGCGCCAGCGAGCATCGAATCCCGCGCTGCTTCCGCTCTGGGCGACATGCTCGGCGGCGGTCACACCGGAGCGGATCGCCTGGTGAATGCCCTTGATCTTCGGAAAATTGAGCGTACCGCCGGCGTCGCCGACGATCAGCGCGCCGGGCATCTCGAGCTTCGGCAGCGACTGCCAGCCGCCGGCTGCGATCGTGCGCGCACCGGCGGACACGATCTCACCGCCCGCGAGCAGCGGATGAATCCGCGGATGGTGCTTGAATTGCTGGAACGCCTCGAACGGCTGAAATCGCGGGTCGAGATAGTCGAGCCCCACGACATAGCCGACGTAGACGCGATTGCGA
Organism: uncultured Gammaproteobacteria bacterium; assembly: GCA_963705495.1. Lineage (GTDB taxonomy): Bacteria > Pseudomonadota > Gammaproteobacteria > Steroidobacterales > Steroidobacteraceae > DATBVX01. Next base: position 105,658 of record CAVPJQ010000003.1, read on the forward strand.
TCGAGGTGATAGATGAATCCGCCGCCATAGGTCGCTGCATCGAGGGGCCAGCCGAGGGTGTGCTGAACGAGCCCGGTCTGCGTGCGGCCCTCGGGAAGTTGCCACAGTTCCTTGAGCCCGAGCGCATAAGTCTGCGGATCGCGGTGGGCGTCGAGCTTGAACCTGCGCACCAGTTGCTTGGTGAGACTTCCGCGGCAGCCTTCGGCGAGCATCGTGAGTCGCGCCCGGATCTCGGGGCCCGGAGCGAAATTCGGTCCCGGGGTGCCGTCCTTGTTGAGCCCCATGTCACCGATCTGCACGCCCGCGACCGAACCATCCTCATTGCTGAGCGTCTGCGCGCCGGCAAACCCTGCGAAGACATCGACGCCGAGCCCCTCAGCCTTGCTCGCCAGCCAAGGTGTCAGCAGTCCAAGCGAGACAATGAAATTGCCGTGATTGCGCATCTGCGGCGGGGTCGGCAAGCGTACGCCGCCCCGGCGCGTGAGCAACAGGAACTCGTCGCGGTCAACCGGTACGCAAATGTCGAGGGCGCTCTGTCGCCACTCGGGCAGCAAAGCATCGAGCGGACCTGGCTCCATGACGGCACCGGACACGGAATGCGCACCGACCGCCGAACCCTTCTCGAGCACGCAGATCGTGGTCTCGGGCTTGAGTTGTTTCAGGCGGATGGCACACGCGAGCCCCGCCGGACCCGCGCCGACGACGAGCACCTCGTACTCCATCACGTCCCGATCGGGCATGGGCTTGGAAAGCTAGTTCAGGGGCAGCCCCTTGAGCTGCGGAACCTTCGCGAGTTGCGGGCGCACCTTCGCCAGGTCGCCGACGATCACGAGCGTCATGTGCTCGGGGCGGATGTATGTGCGTGCCGCTGCGCTGACCTGCTCCGGCGTCACCGCGTAGATGCGCTCGACCAGATGGGTCAGGTAGTCATCCGGCAGGCCGTGCAGATCCATGTACGCCAGTTGCCCGATCAGCGCACCGCGAGTCGCGTTCTGCAGCACGAAGATGCCGCCGCGGTAGTTCTTCATGCCATTGAGCTCAGCAGCACCGGGCGGCTCGCGCTGCAGCCTATCGATCTCGGCGTAGATCTCCTTGAGGGCGTTGCCGGTGTCCTTGGTGGTGACATCGGCTTCCTCGACCCAGTGACCGGTGCGGTAGTGCACATCGAGCGAGCTTCGCGGCGAATAAGCGTAGCCCTTGTTCTCGCGGATGTTGCTGGTGATGCGCGAGGAGAATTCGCCACCGAGGAGCGAGTTGGTGAGCGACAGCTGCAGGTAGTCCGGCTGGCTCGGGTCGATCGCCGGGAGACCCAGGAGGATGGTCGATTGCGGCGCGCCGGGCCGGTCGATGAGGCGGATCTGTTTCTTGCTTACGGGGGTCGGCGTATTGAGCAGCGGAGCGGGTCCCGCCGGCCAGTCGCTGAAGGCCTTCTCAATGGCCTGCTCGATCGCGGCCCGGTCGAAGCGTCCCGCGACATAGATATGAGTGCGCGCGGCGCCAAAGTTGTCGCGATAGAAGCCACGCACATCTTCCATCGAGTACCCGGCCAGTTGCGACTCGGTGGGATAGACCTTCCCGTACGGATGGTTCGGGTAGAGCAGAGCGGCGAACGCCTCGTTGGCGAGGCTGTCCGGCTCGCTGCGTGACAAGGCAAGCTGGCGCTGGAAATCGCGCTTGATGCGCACAAGCTCGGATTCGGGAAGCTGCGCCCGGCGCAACAGGTCGGCGATCAGCGCGACCGCTTCACTGCCGTGCTCGCTCAGCACGTCCATCGAAATGGTGGTCTGATCGGGCCCCACGGCGAGGTTGACCGATCCACCCATGTTGGCCGCGGCCTCGGCGATCTCGTTTGCTGAGCGGCTGCCGGCGCCTTCCTTGATCAGCTCACCAGTGAGATCAGCGAGCCAGGTCTTGTCCCCTTCGTTGAGATTGCCGGTTCTGACGATGGCAGTAATTGCCGTCTTCGGAATGGCGCCGAACTCGATGAAGGTCATCTCGAGTCCGTTGCCGAGCGCACGCTCCGCCTTCGCGGGCACCTGGAAGTTTTTCGGCGCGGCAGGCGGTGGCGGAGTCTCGACCGCCAGGGCGGCGCTGGCGGCGGTGAGTACAAGCAGCGCAGAGAGGATTCTCATGGCGCAGCTCCCTGCTTGCCGTCGGCCTTGCCAGGCTCGATGGTCAGCACCGTGCGATTGGAAGGCACGAGGTACTTGCGGGCGGTCTCCTGGATGAGCTCGGGTGTGACCTTGCGGAACTCGGCATCGAGCCTGTTGATGCGGGACGGATCGTCGTCGAACAACGCGAAGGAAGCGAGGAGGTCCACGAGCCCGAAGCGCGCGGCGGAACCGATCACATCGTAGAAGCCGGAACGCATCTTGGTGAGCGCGCGCTCAAATTCCGCGGGGCTCACGGGTTGATCCTGGATGTTGCGGATGGTCGCGTCGATGTCAGCCAGTATGGTGTCGGTACTGTGTTCGGGATCGTGTATCAGGCCGACCGTCCACAACATCGGTCCCTTGTAGTTGAACATGTTGCCAATCAGGTTGATTCCTCCCGACACATCGTCGGTGTAACCGCGCTCTTTCACCAACTTGCGGGGGAGCGCGCTGTCCGGGCCCTGCAGCAGCAACTCGTCGATGATGCCGAACGCGAGCCACTCCGGCGTCCAACGCTCCGGCACGTGGTAGGCAATCGCGAATGCAGGACGCGGCGCCAGTGCATCGGTCTTCGACGCCCGGCGCTCCTCGGTCTGCGGCGGTTCCGAGATATCGGGCTGTGCCGGCAGCGTACGTGCCGTGAGCTGGCCAAAATACTTTTCGATCCAGGCGCGCGCCTGCGCCGGATCGAAATCTCCTGCAACTACCAGGGCCGCGTTGTTCGGGCCGTAGTAGGTGTCGTGAAACGCGAGGACGTCCTTGAGCGTCGCGGCGTCGAGGTCGCCGAGATCACCGTAGAAATTGTGTGCGTTGTACCAGTTGCGATTGGCGTATTGCGGTACATCGAGCCACGGGAACCCGCCGTACGGGCGATTGAGCACGTTGACCTTCACTTCGTTCTGCACCACCCCGTTCTGGTTGTCGAGATTCTCCTGGGTGATGCTGAGGCCGCCCATGCGATCGGCTTCCGCCCACAGCATGGTCTCGAGCGTGTTGGACGGCACGACCTCGAAGTAGTTGGTGAAGTCGAAGCGCGTGGAGCCATTCAGCACTCCGCCGTTGTTCTGGATCAGCTTCACGAACTCCATCTTGCCGAGGTTCTTCGAGCCCTGGAACATCATGTGCTCGAAGAGGTGCGCGAAGCCGGTGCGATCGCGCGGCTCGATGCGAAAGCCGATGTTGTAGTACACCGCCACGGTCGCAACCGGCACGCTGTGGTCTTCGCTCAGCACGACTCGCAGGCCGTTCGCGAGCTTGTAGTACTCGACCGGAACGCTGAGGGTCGGCGCGGGCGCGGCCTTTGGCGTAGCGGTGGCCGTAGTGGCTGGCTCCTTCGCAGGCTCTGAGACCTGCTGGCCTGCACAGCCGGCGAGAACGAGCGCCGCGATGCTCGCGGTCAACACTGGTCGGAACATGAGGGATCCTTATTTGGGTTGCATACGGATGGCGCCGTCGAGCCGGATGGTCTCGCCGTTCAACATCGGGTTCTGAAAGATGCTGACGACGAGATCCGCGTACTCCTCGGGCTTGCCGAGCCGGGAAGGGAAGGGGATCTGGGCGGCGAGCGACTTCTGCACTTCGTCAGGCATTGCAGCCACCATCGGAGTGCGGAAGATTCCGGGCGCAATCGCCATGACACGGATGCCGATCCGCGCGAACTCTCGCGCCATCGGCAACGTCATGCCCATGACGCCCGCCTTGGTCGCCGAATAGGCTGCCTGGCCGATCTGGCCTTCGAACGCCGCGACTGAAGAGGTATGAATGATGAGGCCACGCTCGCCATCCTCGTTGGCGGCGTTGTTCTGCATGAGCGAAGCGCAAGCCTTGTCCACGAAAAAGGTGCCGATCAGGTTGATGTGAATGACCTTGGTGAAGAACTCGCCCGCCATCGGTCCTTCGCGCCCCAGCACACGGCCTGCACCGACCACGCCCGCGCAGTTGACCACCAGGTTCAGTGCGCCCATGCGTTCTTTCGCGGTAGCGACGGCGCCATTGACGTCCGACTCGGACGTGACATCGCAGCGAATGAACGTGGCATTCGGCCCCAGCGCCTTCGCGGCAGCCGCGCCGGCAGCGTCCTGAACGTCGAGCAATGCCGCCTTACCGCCTTCCGCAATCACGCGTTGCGCCACCGCGTGGCCGAGACCCGATGCGCCGCCGGTGACGATGGCCCGAGCGTCTTTGATCTTCATCGCAACCCCTGAATTCCCGTGAGCGTTGGACCGCCGCAGGCCGTTGATTATGTTGAATAGTGCCGCTTAGTCCGACAGTCCGTCAAAAAGATTGCTGCCGGGAGTGACAATTTCATGCCGCTTTTATCGCTATACCTATGGGGACCCCATGTTGCATGGCACGGATGCTTGGAACCAGGGACGGCCAACGGATCGGACATGGCTGGGCAAGGACGCCCACCCGCTGACCCTCATCAATCCTCGCGTACCCAGCGGGCCATGCGCTTCTCCAGAAACGCACTCAATCCCTCTTGACCTTCTTCGGACGCGCGCAGCCGCGCCAGCCTCTGCGCCGTGACGAGGCGGCCATCGCGATCCGGTGAGCGACCGGCGATCGACACTTCACGGATCAATTCCTTTGCTTCACGTTGCGCAGACGGCCCGCCCTTCAGCAGTGCCGCCACGATCTCTTCCACCAGCTGATCGAGCGAGGCGAGCGGCGCGGTCTCGTGAACCAGGCCGATACGCTGCGCATCGGCAGCACTGATCGGCTCGCCCGTCAGTACATAGCGGCGCGCCTGGCGCGGGCCGATCGCAGCCACCACGAACGGGGAGATCATTGCGGGAAGGATCCCCAACCGGATCTCGCTCAGCGTGAAACGCGCTTCGGCGCTGGCGATGGCGATGTCACAGCAAGCGATGAGACCCACGCCACCGCCGAACACGTTGCCGTTGATCCGCGCCACCGTCGGCTTCGTCAGAGCGTTCAACGTGACCAGCATCTCACCGAGCTGGAGCGCGTCCTGCAGGTTCTCCGACGCACTCGCCCGTGCCGCCGCGCGCATCGACTCGATGTCGGCGCCGGCGCAGAAGGTCGAGCCGGCTCCAGTCAAGACAACGACACGCACTTTCGCATCGCGCTCCAGCGTACTGAGCGTCGTGCCCAATGCCGCGATGGTTTCGGCATCGAGCGCGTTGTGCTTGGCGGGGCGATTCAGCGTGACCGTCGCAACACCGCGTGCATCGACAGAGCCCAGTACTGAGGCGGTCACGCCTGGCGACCTAGATGATCTCGACCGCGAGCGCAGTCGCTTCGCCGCCGCCAATACAAAGAGAGGCGACGCCGCGCTTCAAGGCCCGCTTGCGCAGGGCATGCAGCAGGGTTGCGGTGATGCGGGCGCCGGTGGCACCGATCGGATGCCCCAACGCGCAAGCGCCGCCATTCACATTCACACGCGCGTGATCGAGGTCGACGTCGTGCATCGCGGCCATCGTGACACAGGCAAACGCTTCGTTGATTTCGTATAGGTCCACCTGCCCCGGTTTCCAGTTGATGCGCTCCAGCAGCTTCTGGATCGCGCCGCCGGGAGCGGTGGTAAACCACTCGGGCGCTTGAGCCTGGCTCGTGTAACCGACGATGCGGGCCAGGGGTTTTAGCCCACGCGCTCTCGCCGCCGCTTCACTCATCAGCACGACTGCAGCCGCGCCATCGGAGATCGACGAGGAACTCGCCGCCGTCACGGTGCCGTCCTTGTTGAAGGCTGGTTTCAGCGTCGGGATCTTGTCGATGTCGCAGGTGAACGGAGTCTCGTCACGCCCTACGACTGTTTCGCCTTTGCGACCTTTGACGGTTACAGCCGCGATCTCGGCGGCAAAGTCGCCGGCCTCAACAGCGCGCAGCGCGCGGCGCACCGACTCCGCTGCGAAAGCGTCCTGTTGTGCGCGCGAGAATCCGTATTTCGCCGCCGTGGCATCAGCGAAATGTCCCATCAACTTGCCATCGAAGGGACTTTGCAGACCGTCGCGAAACATATGATCGATCACTTCCCCGTGTCCCATCCGATATCCGGAGCGTGCCTTCGGCAGCAGGTACGGCGCATTGGACATCGACTCCAGGCCGCCCGCCACGACCACTTCGACATCGCCCGCGCGGATCTGGTCGGCGGCCATCATGATCGCTTTCATTCCCGAGCCGCACATCTTGTTCACGGTGGTTGCGGGAACCGACGCCGGAATGCCGGCTGCGAGCGCCGCTTGCCGTGCGGGCGCCTGGCCGAGATTGGCGGGCAGCACGCAGCCCAGGATCACTTCCTGAATGTCGTTCGGCGATAGGCCCGAGTCCCTGAGCGCTGCGGCGATCGCGACGCTGCCAAGCTCGACAGCACTGACGGGATTGAATGCACCTAGAAACGCGCCGATCGGCGTGCGGCGGGCGGCAACAATGACCACAGGTGAGTTCTGCACAGTTTCTCCGGGCGACTCCTCGAGCCGCCAATCCTTCACTCGATGACCTGATGCGGACGCGGATTATAGGCCGCCCGCACGGTGCTCGCGGGTGCGCTTGCGCGTGCGGACTGATAGACTTCAGTTCCCTTTCTCAGCACGTAAGTCTTGATTTCCAATGGGTATTCCTGCTGCTGAGCTCGACGAGAGCCGCGCCGTGGAGCGCGCACCCCTGCGCTTCGTCAGCGCTGCCTCCCTGTTCGATGGCCACGACGCCGCCATCAACATCATCCGCCGCATCCTGCAGGCACACGGCGCCGAGGTGATCCACCTCGGGCATAACCGCAGTGTCTCCGACATCGTTCGTGCGGCGATTCAAGAGGACGCCGACGGTATCGCCGTCAGCTCCTACCAGGGCGGGCACAACGAGTACTTCCGCTACATGGTGGACATGCTGCGCGACCTCAAGGCCGAGCACATCCGCGTCGTGGTTGGCGGTGGCGGCACGATCTCTCCCGATGAAATCGCTGCGCTCGAGGCTTACGGCATCGAGAGGATCTACAGCCCCGAAGACGGCCGGCAGATGGGTCTCGACGGCATGATCGAGGACGTGTTCCGCCGGGTACGCGCTTACAACAAGCCGCGCTACGAATTCCGGCCGTTCGGTCCGCGTGACCATCAGCAGATCGCGCGGACGATTTCGGTTCTCGAGGGCTCGAGCGATGCGGGGCATTCACTCGAGACGATCCGGCGTGCGCTTGCCAAGAGCGAGCGTCGTGCCCCAGTGATCGGCATTACCGGTACCGGCGGGGCGGGCAAGAGCTCGCTCAATGATGAGCTTCTCAACCGCTTCGTGCGTCACTTCCCGGATCGGCAAATTGCGGTCGTCGCCGTGGATCCAACGCGGCGGCGCTCGGGCGGTGCCTTGCTCGGCGATCGCATCCGCATGAACAGCCTCAGCAGCGAGCGCATCTTCATGCGCTCGCTCGCCACGCGCCGCCAGCATCTCGCCACCAGCGCGGTGCTTGCCGACACGATCGCGCTGCTCAAGCTCGCCGGCTTTGACCTGATCGTGGTCGAGACCGCCGGCATCGGGCAGAGCGATAGCGAGATCGTCGACCTGGCGGATATATCGATGTACGTGATGACCAGCGAGTACGGCGCACCGAGCCAGCTCGAAAAGATCGACATGCTCGACTTCGCCGACTTTATCGTCATCAACAAGTTCGAGAAGCGCGGTGGCGAGGATGCGCTGCGCGACGTGCGCAAGCAGTGGCGGCGCAATCATCCGAAAGAGCGTGTGACTGATGAGGCGGTTCCCGTATTTCCGACCATCGCGAGTCAGTTCAACGACGCGGGCGTCAACCGGCTGTTTGCCGCGCTCTGCCAGCATCTGGAAGTGGAAGGGGTGGGTGGCAAGAGCTGGAAGCTCGCGGGTCATCACATCGATGAGCTACCGCGTCGCGACCCGGTGATTCCGGGGGAGCGCGTGCGCTATCTCGCCGAGATCGCCGCCGACGGCCGCAAGGTGCGCGAATCGATCGAGCGCAGCGCGCGCGCGGCGACGCGGGCGCAAAGCCTGCGCGAATCACTCGCGGCGCTGGGCGATCCGGCACTTCCCGAGCCGTTGGAGCCCTTCGCCGATGCGGCAATCAATGACACCAGCGATGCTTCCCGGTCGACCTTGCGCCGGGATTACAACCAGGCGCTCGCGCAGATCGGCGCCGAAGGCGTCGAGCTTCTGAAGCGCTGGCCGGCGCGAGCCCAGGCCGCGACCGAAGAGCAGTATCGATACCAGGTGCGCGGGCGCGAGATTACGGGCGATAACTACACCGAGACCTTGAGTCATCAGAAGATCCCGAAGATCGCGGTGCCGAAGCTCCTCGGCTGGGGCGATCTGCTCACGTTCCTGATGAAAGAGAATCTGCCGGGCTCGTATCCGTACACAGCGGGCGTATATCCCTACCGCCGCGAAGAAGAAGACCCGACACGCATGTTTGCCGGCGAGGGTCCGCCGGAGCGCACCAACCGCCGTTTCCACTACCTCGCCGGCGGACACGATGCGACGCGGCTGTCGACGGCGTTCGATTCGACCACGCTCTACGGTGAAGACCCTGACGAGCGGCCGGACATCTACGGACGTACCGGAAATTCCGGGGTATCGATTGCGACGCTTGATGACATGAAGCGCCTGTATTCGGGCTTCGACCTGTGCGCGCCGAGCACTTCCGTTTCGATGACGATCAACGGGCCGGCACCCATGATTCTCGCGATGTTCATGAATACGGCGATCGATCAACGCGTCGAGCGGTATCTGCGCCAGAGCGGCGGCTGGCCGGAGGCGCAGCGCAGGATCGCGGCACTCGGCAAGGAGGGGTCGCTGCCGCACTACCGCGGCGAGTTGCCCGATGGCCATGATGGTTCGGGACTTGCGCTCCTGGGTGTGTCCGGGGATCAGCTCCTCGACCGCGAGACCTTTGAAAAGGTCCGCAGTGAAGCATTATCTCTGGTGCGCGGCACGGTGCAGGCTGACATCCTGAAGGAGGACCAGGCGCAGAACACCTGCATTTTCTCGACGGAGTTCGCGCTGCGGATGATGGGCGACGTGCAGGCGTACTTCAGCGAGCACGCGGTGCGCAATTTCTATTCGGTGTCGATCTCCGGCTACCACATCGCCGAAGCTGGCGCGAACCCGATCTCGCAGCTCGCCTTTACCCTCTCGAACGGGTTCACGATCGTCGAGTACTACCTGAGCCGCGGCATGAAGATCGACGACTTCGCGCCCAACCTCTCGTTCTTCTTCTCCAACGGCATGGACCCGGAATACGCGGTCATCGGTCGGGTGGCACGGCGCATCTGGGCACGCGCGATGCGCGATCTCTATTCGGCCGGTCCGCGCAGCCAGATGCTCAAGTATCACATCCAGACGTCCGGCCGAAGCCTGCATGCGCGTGAAATACAGTTCAACGACATTCGCACCACGCTGCAAGCGCTGTACGCATTGTTCGACAACTGCAACAGCCTGCACACGAATGCATACGACGAAGCGCTTACGACGCCCACCGAGGAAAGTGTCCGGCGCGCGGTGGCGATCCAACTCATCATCAATCGCGAGCTTGGCCTCAACAAGAATCAGAACCCGTGGCAGGGTTCCTTCCTCGTCGATCAACTCACCGACCTGGTCGAGGAGGCCGTCTACCAGGAGTTCGATCGAATCGCCGAGCGCGGGGGCGTTCTCGGGGCCATGGAAACGATGTACCAGCGCGGGCGCATCCAGGAAGAGAGCCTCTACTACGAATCACGCAAGCACGATGGCTCTTTACCGCTCATCGGCGTCAATACGTTCCTTGCCAGCGGTGACGCTGTTGAGGAAGTGCGCGGTGCGGAGCTGATTCGCTCTTCCGAGGGAGAGAAGCAAGGCCAGATCACGGGCGTGCGCGATTTTCAGGCCCGTCATGCGCGGGAGAGCACCGCGGCGCTCGAACGCCTGAAGGCCGTCGCGGCTGGTCGAGGCAACGTTTTCGGGGAGTTGATGGAGACCGTAAAGGTCTGCTCGCTCGGCCAGATCTCGCGAGCACTCTACGAAGTCGGCGGACAATATCGCCGCAACGTTTAGCTTCCTTATGCAGTCTGCCGCGCAGGGGCGCGCGCCTCTTCCTCAGCCTCGAGATCAGGCTCACCCAGGTGCAGGAGCACGATGCGTCGCGCAGCATCCCGAAGGTGTGCCGCCGCCTCGTGGTGCTCCGTTGGTGGCAGCAGGCTGGGCAGCACCTCGACGGTGATCGGCGCGGGCGTTGGAATCACGCTGCTCGAGGAGAGCACCGCGCGCGCGCCACGAATCACGGCGGGCGTGACGGTGCAATTCGCACGGACGGCGGTGGCAAACGCGCCGGTATGAAAGCGTAGTAGTCCGGGCCGGGTCGAAAACGTCCCCTCCGGGAAGAACACCATCGACTGTCCCTCGCTCGCACGCCGCAGCACCCGGCGGGCGTCCATGGCCCCCTTGTGGCGATTGTGGCGGTCGACGAATTCCGAGCCGATCCGTCGCAGCAACCGGCTCGCGAGTGGCACGCCGTCCATCTCCTTCTTGATGACGAACGCGAAGCGGGGCGGCAGGGCAGCGGTGAGCACCAGGCCGTCCAGGTAGCTCGCGTGGTTGGCCACCACGATGCAACGCTCCGCCGGCAGGCGCTCAGCGCCCACGACTCTGAGCCTTACTCCCCAGGCAGCAAAGACCGCTCGAGCAGTGAGGCGTGCGACGCGGCGCCGGCGCTCGAGTCCCGGCACCAGCAGCATTGCGAGGAGTGCCAGCAGGGTGAAGAGCAGGAACACCCCCCAGCAATACACGCCGTAGGTCACGCGGAACGGCCATTTGAGAACCTTCATCAGCACATAGTTCAGGTCCGGGGAAACGCTGTCTGCGACACAGGTAGCGGTCGGAGGGGTGTGAACTGCTTCTCTTTATGTTAACGGAGGCCGCATTCTGTGAATGTAATCACGCCTAGGGGGGTACCCCGTCCGCATACTCCCCGGGCATTTTGCGTGATGGCGCAGGCGCTTGCATATCCACACGCCTGCATTCAACCGCAAGGACAGACCCGGCAGGCATGAGTTCAGCAGTCAAGAAAGCGGTAGACCTGAAGTCTGCGTCGCAGACGGAAAGGACGGCAGACGAGCCGGACCCGGTCGTTAACCGTTTCCTCGAAGCCGTCTGGATGGAGCGCGGCCTTTCGGCCAATACCCTGGCTGCGTACCGCGCCGACCTCACGGCGCTCAATCGCTGGCTCGAGCGCAAGGATATCCCGATCATCAAGACGGCCCGCAACGACCTGCTGGGGTTCATCGCCTGGCGCGTGGAAGCCGGCGCCCGTCCCCGTTCAACCGCGCGGCAGCTCTCGAGCTTCCGCCGCTTCTTCCGTTACCTCGCACGCGAGGGAATGATCCGCGAGGATCCTACCGCGCAGATCGCGATGCCCAAGATCGGGCGCTCGCTGCCGAAGTCGCTGACCGAAGATGAGGTCGAGTCATTGCTGATGGCGCCGACTGTGACCGATCCGCTCGGTCACCGCGATCGCACCATGCTCGAAGTGCTCTATGCCACGGGACTCAGGGTCTCGGAGCTCGTCAACCTCAAGCACAACCAGGTCAACCTGAACCAGGGCGTGCTGCGGATCGTCGGTAAGGGCAATCGTGAGCGGTTGATACCGCTCGGCGAGGAAGCGGTGCGCTGGCTGCAGCAGTTCGTTCAGGGCCCGCGCGCCGAGATCCTGCTCGAGCGTCAGACGGACTTCCTGTTCCCCACGCGTCGCGGCGACAAGATGACGCGCCAGGCCTTCTGGCACATCATCAAGCGCTACGCGCGCAAGGCCGGCGTGCAGAAGGAACTGTCACCGCATACTTTGCGTCACGCGTTCGCGACCCACTTGCTGAACCACGGAGCGGACCTGCGCGTGGTGCAGATGCTGCTCGGTCACAGTGACCTTTCCACCACCCAGATCTACACCCACGTCGCGCGCGAGCGCATGAAAGAGCTGCATTCGCAGCATCACCCGCGCGGCTGAACCTGCTGGCCCATCGCCGACAGCCGCTAAACTTATTTTTCAGCCCCGCCCTTTGCTAGACTGCGCGCCGCCATGGGCGTGAACCATCCTGCCTGCCTCCGGTCGAACAGCGCCAGTCAGCCTGGAGTCCGCGGCATGTCCGAATTCAAACACCTGGCCCGGTATGCGCTGTTGAGCTTGCTCACGTGCGTGGGCATCGCTGCAGCCTGGGCGGGGGATGAGGCGACCGACCCGCGCGTGGACATCGCCAAGAAGATGCCGGGGGTCACGGTTGACCAGCTCAAGGCCACCCCAATCCCCGGCATCTATGAGTTCTCGAAGGGCGCAGACGTTGGTTATGTGACCAGTGACGGGCGCTACTTCCTGGGTGGCGACCTCTACGACATCAAGGCGGGTGTGAACCTCACCGATCAGCGGCGCAGCGACGTGCGCCGTAAGGTGCTCAGCTCGCTGTCGGAGAGCGAATTGATCGTGTTCTCACCGAAGGATCCCAAGTACACGATCACCGTGTTCACCGATGTCGACTGCGGCTATTGCCGCAAGCTCCACAGCCAGATCGCCGATCTGAATCGCATGGGGGTGCGCGTGCGGTACGCGTTCTACCCGCGCGAAGGCCCGGGAAGTGAGGCGTGGAAGACTGCAGAAGCGGTGTGGTGTTCAGCCGACCGGCAGGATGCGCTGACGCGCGCCAAGCGCGGCGAGGCGATCAAGGCCAAGGACTGTGGCGCGACGCCGGTCGCGCGCGAGTACCAGATGGCACTCGACCTCAACGTTCACGGCACGCCCGGAATCTTCACGCCGGCGGGCGACTACATCTCCGGGTACCTGCCGCCAGTGGATCTGGTCGCGCACCTCAAGTCGCTGGAAAAGGACAAGAACAACTAGTTGGCTCAGCGCTCCAGGAGCTTGAGCTTGTCGGGTTTCCCCTCCCATTCCTTGGCATCGGCCGGGGCTTCACCCTTCTCCGTAATCACCGGCCACTTGCGGGCGAGTTCCTTGTTAAGTGCGGTGAACTGCTCCTGACCTGCAGGTAATTCTTCTTCGGAGAAGATCGCCTCGACCGGACATTCGGGCTCGCACAACGTGCAATCGATGCACTCGTCCGGATCGATCACCAGGAAATTCGGTCCTACGTGGAAGCAGTCGACCGGGCAGACTTCGACGCAGTCCATGTATTTGCACTTGATGCAGTTTTCGGTGACGACGAAGGTCATGAGCACGTGATCCGCGGCTGCCGCAGGGCGCGATATTCTGCCACACGCTTTCCCTGGAGCCCTAGGAGGATGTCAGGCGGGCAGGTCGCTGCGGCCCTTGTCGCTGTCGGTGATGTGCATCTCCTCGCGCCCGGCGGCGCGGTCCGCGAAGTAGTGTCTGAGAGCGAAAGTGCCGCTTTGAAATGCGATCTCCTCCCACGGGATGTCGCGTTCCTCGACCAGCTTGACCTCGAGGCTTTCGGGGCCGACGCCGAAGCAAGGTTCGATGAGACGGGCACGGAAGAACACGTGCACCTGGCGCGCGCGCAGGGCGTGGAATATCGCCAGCATCGAGCCGATCTCAACGATCGCCTCGGCCTCCTCGACCGCCTCGCGAGCCGCGGCCTGCATCAACGTTTCGTCGTTTTCCATGAAGCCTGCGGGGATCGTCCAGAAGCCCAGGCGCGGCTCGATGGCACGGCGGCAGATCAGGATCTTTCCCTCCCACTCCGGCACGCAGCCCGCGACCAGCTTCGGATTCTGATAATGGATCGTCCCGCAACTCTCGCAGACGAAACGGGGCAGGTGATCACCCGGCGGGACTCTCAGGCTGACGCGCTGCCCGCAGGCACTGCAGAAGTTCATGCCGGGTTCGCGCGCACCATCAGCGGAAGTTGTATTGGATGCGCATGCCGAGTGCAAGATCGGACACGTCGAGAAATTCGAGTCCTTCGAGTGTCGTGTACTCGACATAGCCGGAAATGCCATAACGAAGCTGCACGGCCATTCCCACGGCGAATATCATGAATGATTGATCGGCTGCTTCTGATGTCACAACGATGGGCGGCGTCGGGTTTGCCGTGCCCGCAAAAGGATCATTGGCAAAGCGTACGCCGAACGCGTTGGCTGCATCGCTAAACTCCCATACCGCATCGGCTCGCAGGTGCGGCAATAGTACGATCCATCCGAGGTTCCACGCCCCGGTGATGCGTGCTCCGATACTGGCGGTTGCCGACTGGAAGTCCTGCTTCTCGTAGATGAGATCCAGGCCAGCAGCGCCGTCTTCCCGGAACTCGTTCACTGTTGCGTCGATGTAGTAAAGACGCGCATTCGGCGAAATCGTTACCGGACCGACCAGGAAGTCATGACCAGCCGAGACGCCGGCGCTCAGCATGCTTCCGTCGCTCGACCCCTGCGCCGTGCGATCGATGGTGCCGCCGGCATCGACATAGCGAATCCGGCGCTCGGAATCGAGGCTGGAGTGGCCATAGCCCACAAAGCCATCCGCATAGAAGATGCCATCCTCTGGGTACAACCCACCGTAAAGAGAAATGTTCCAGGCGCTCGTGTTCAGTCCGCCTTCGCCAGACGGATTGAAGGACGCATCCGACTCGCCAAATCCAAGGGCAAGACCGACCATCGCCTGCTCTTCTGGAATTCGATAGTCGGCGCCGCCGCTGATGCCCCATTGATCGGCATCAAAACCTGCATCTGCGCTCGAGTTGCTCTTCTCGCTGGAGCCAAAATTGCCGCGCATCCAGAAACCCCAACGGTCGCTGAACAAGGGCTCCCGAGTGTCGAAGTTGGGGCTTCCGACCACCTCATCTGCCGCCAGTTTGAGCATCTCCGGCGGAACCGGCTTGTCGTCGACGATCAAAGTCAATCCCAGTCCTGGAGCAGCGCTAAGACCCCCTGCGCCGGACCTGAGCGCCATCAGGCGATCCATGACTCCAACTGACAGATCGCGCGCCAGCAGCAGGGTCTGTGTCTTAATGGCATTGAGATCCTGCGCGCCGAGCTCACTGACCGCAGTCGTCTGGCGCGCCGGGTCTTTGTCGAGCACGATTCCATTACAGCGGGCAAGCAGGTCGGATTCCTCTTCGGTCAGTGTGGGTTGCTGAGTCAGGCGCAGACACAGATCATCGAGCGCCACGGCGACGGAGTGTTGGTTCGGAGTGAGATCGGGCAGCGATTGAAGTGACGTACGTGGCGATGGGATTTCGACTGAGATGGTTGCGGTGCTCGATCCGGTCGCGCCGTCGTCGTCCGTCACCTCCAGCCTGATCACAGTGTTTCCGTCGGGTAAGCGGACATCAATCGTCGGTCCCGAACCAATGGCCTGTTGCTGGTTGAACCACCGGTACGATGCGATAGTGCCGTCTGGATCCGATGAGGTGGAACCATCGAGGCGCACGTTTTCCCCGGCCACGCGATCGCTGTCGGGGATCGTGCGATTGCCGCCCGTGATCGTGGCGGTGGGCGCGATGTTGGGCGGTGGCATTGCGATTGAGATGGTTGCGGTGCTCGATCCGGTCGCACCGTCGTTGTCAGTCACGACCAGCCTGATCGCGTTGTCTCCGTCGGGCAACCGGACATCGATCGTCGGGCCCGAGCCAATGGCCTGTTGCTGGTTGAACCACTTGTACGATGCGATGGTGCCGTCCTTATCCGATGACGTCGAACCATCGAGGTGCACGTTTTCCCCGGGAACGCGATCGCTGTCGGGGATCGTGCGATTGCCCCCCGTGATCGTGGCGGTGGGAGTGCCGTTGGGCGTTTCGACTGAAATGGTTGCGCTGCTCGATCCGGCGGCACCGTCGTTGTCCGTCACCTCCAGCCGGATGACAGTGTTTCCGTCGGGTAAACGGACATCGATCGTCCGGCCCGAGCCAATTTGCTGTTGCTGGTTGAACCACGTGTACGATGCGATGGTGCCGTCTGGATCGGATGAGGTGGAACCATCGAGGTGCACGTTTTCCCCGGGAACGCTATCGCTGTCGGGAATCGTGCGATTGCCGTCCTTGATCTTGGCGGTTGGCGCGACGTTGGGCTTCTCGACTGAAATGGTTGCGGTGCTCGAATCGGTCGCACCGTCGTTGTCCGTCACCTCCAGCCGGATGACAGTGTTTCCGTCGGGTAAACGGACATCGATCGTCCGGCCCGAGCCAATTTGCTGCTGCTGGTTGAACCACTTGTACGAGGCGATGGTGCCGTCTGGATCCTCTGAGGCGGAACCATCGAGGTGCACGTTTTCCTCGGGTTTGTCATCGCTGTCGGGAATCGTGCGATTGCCGTCCTTGATCCGGGCGATGGGAGCGGTGTTGGGCGTTACCGTGACTGTCACCGTCGCACGCTCTGAATTCTCGCTGGCGTCGCGGGCCTGGTAGTCAAAATGATCGGTCCCGGTAAAGTCTGGATCCGGGGTGTAAGTCACGGCGGTTCCCGCAATGGCCGCCGTCCCATGGTTGGGGTTTTCCACAAAGGAGATCGTCAGCGAACCGCGATCGTCATCAACGTCCGTATCGTTCAGGAGCACGGAAATGGTGACCGCCCTGCCTTCCCGGGTAGTGGCCGAGTCATCGACGGCGTTCGGTGGGTCGTTGACGGGTGTCACAGTGATCGTGACCGTCGCCGGCGCGCCCTCCGTTCTATCGAAGTCGAGCGCTGTATAGGTAAAGGTGTCAGTCCCGAAAAAGTTGCTATCTGGCGTATACCTCACGAAATCGGGTCGGAAGCGGCCTGGCCTATGCCTGATTTCGACGGTACCGTTCGCGGGCTCCTGGATCACCCTCCCGATATCGAACACGTCTCCCGCCGTGCAAGGGCCACCCGGGCAGGGAATGTCCTGCGTGTCATTGGCGAGCACTTCTACGTCGACTTCCCCGTCTTCTCCTGTCGTTGCGAAATCAGGCTGGGAATGTACATCTGCTGAAGCACTTGAGGACCAGGCGCCGCTGGCAGCGCCGCAAGCGAGCAAGATAACGAGTGGCAGGCCGGTCCGCGGTGTCGTCGAATCAGCGGCATTGAGCGTGCGGCCGTCAGTGCTAGACCCTCGTGGCGCACAGACACGTGCCCGCGATGCCCAAGTGCAAATTGGAAACGCCTTCATCGGTCCCTCGTTCGCCGTCGGACGTCTTGCCTTGTCCGAATACCGACGCGTACGGCTGCTTCTTGTTGGGCAGCTGTGAATCTCGCCATCCGTACATCTACTCCGCCTCGCAGAAGCACGCAACCCAGCCGTGCCACTGACACGCTCTCGACACGGATTATGTCGCCAACGGCTGCCGAACCCTGATGCCTGGTTACGCCTGCATCAGCGTTTCGTCGTTCTCCGTGAAACCTGCGGGGATCGTCTAGAAGCCCAGGCCCGGCTCCATCGCGCAATCCATGCGCGTTGCAATCGAGGTGAGGGCGCCTAACGGAAGCTGTATTGGACGCGCATGCCGAGCATGAGGTTTTCCACATTCATGAATTCGAGCCCCTCGAGCCGTTGGTAGTCGACGTAAGCGGAAATTCCGTATCGGAACTGTGCGGCGGCCCCGACGGCGAGCACCATGTACGACTGGTCTGCCGTCTCCGCGGTCACGACGATGGGGGGCGTCGGCTCGGCCGTGCCCGCAAAGGGATCATTGGCGAAGCGCACGCCGAACGCGTTGGCGTCATCGCGAAACTCCCAAACCGCATCGCCCCGAAAGTGGGGCAAGAGCACGACCCACCCAAGGTTGAACGCCCCGGTGATGCGTACTCCGACGCTGGCCGTGGCCGACTCGAAGTCCTGTTTTTCGTAGGCGAGGTCCAGACCCGAGGCGCCGGTTTCCTGGAAGCCATCCACGCTCGCATCGATCAAGTAGAGGCTGGCAGTTGGTGAGACCGTCACTTGGCCGAGCAGAAAATCATGCGCCATGGAAACGCCGGCGCTCAGCATGCTGCCGTTGGTGGCTCCCTTTGCCGTGCGATCGATCTCGCCATCGGCATCGGTGTAGTGAATCCGGCGCTCAGAATCGATACTCGAGCGGCCATAGCTCAAAAATCCGTCCGCATAGACGTAGCTGTCGGCTGGGTATACCCCTCCGTACAGCGAGACGCTCCATGCACTCATGTCCACGCCGCCCTCGCCAGACGGATTGAAAGATGTGTCAGCGTTGCCAATTCCGATCGCAAGTCCGGCCATCGCTTGCTGCTCCGGGATCCGATAGTCGACGCCGCCCGAAAGGCCCCACTGATCGGAATCAAAGCCTTGATCGGCGCTCGAACTCTCCTTGTCGCTGGAGCCGAAGCTGCCGCGCATCCAGAACCCCCATCGTTCACCGAACAGCGGCTCTCGCTCGATCTCATCGAAGCCCGGCGACTGCTCCTCGGCAGGCCGGAGCATATTCAGTGGCACGTTCTGCCCGTTGACGATCAGGCTCAATCCGGGCGCAGCGCTCAGACCGTCTGCACCCGATCGCAAGGCCAGAAGGCGATCAAGGACACCGGCGGACTGGCTGCGCGCCAGAATCAACGTCTGCGACTTGATTGCATTGAGATCCTGCGCACCGAGTTCACTGACGGCGGTCGTCTGCCGCGCTGGATCGTTGTCGAACACAATCCCATTGCATCGGGCCAACAGATCCGATTCTTCTTCGGTCAACGTGGATTGCTGGCTCAGGCGCAGGCACAGATCGTCGAGCGCAACGGCGACGGAGCGCTGGTTCGGTGTGAGGTCTGGCAGGTCTTGTAACGACGCGCGAGGCGGCGGCATTGCGACAGCGATTGTCGCCGTGCTCGACCCGCTGGCGTTGTCGTCGTCCGTCACCACCAGCCTGATGACGTTGTCGCCGTCGGCCAGGCGGACGTCGATCGTCGGACCCGACCCGATGGGCTGTTGCTGGTTGAACCACATGTACGACGCGATAGTGCCGTCAGGATCAGATGAGGTGGATCCATCGAGGTGCACGTCCTCTCCGACGATTCGGTCGCTGTCAGGAATCGTGCGATTGCCACCCGTGATCCTGGCGGTGGGAGCGACGTTGGGCGTTACCACGACTGTCACCGTCGCAGGCGCCGAGGTGGCGGTAGCGTCGCGGGCCCTGTAGTCAAAGCGATCGGTACCGCTAAAGCCTTGAGCCGGGGTGTAAGTCACGGCGTTTCCGGCAATGGCCGCCGTCCCATGGTTGGGCTGGCTCACCGAGGCGATCGTCAGCGCATCGCCTTCCGGATCCGTATCGTTCGCGAGGACGGAAATCGTGACCGCCCTGTCTTGCCCGGTAGTAGCCGAGTCGTCAACGGCGTTCGGTGGGTCGTTCACCGGTGTGACGGTGATCGTCACTGTCGTCGGTGGTCCCTCGACTCCGGGTTCGAAGCTGCTGACTGCGACATAGGTAAAGGTGTCGGTCCCCGAGAAGTTAGCGCGAGGCGTGTACGTCACGGAATCCGGCCGACCAAACCCGGGTCTGGCGTTGATTTCGACGGATCCGTTCGCAGGCTGCGTACGCCTCGCGATATCAAACGCGGGTACCGAACCAAAGCCTGGAAGGTCCTGGGTGTCATTTTCGAGCACCTCCACTTCGATTGCCCTGTCTTCCGGCGTTGTAGCCGAATCCGGGTTCGAGACTACGGCCGCCGCAGCTCGTGCAGACCACAAGCCGCCCAGGCTGAACGTGAGCAAAACAACGAGTAGCGGGCGGGCTCGCGCAAACCTGAGGTCAGCAGGCATTGAGCGCGTGTCCCGCAATGCTTCCACCTGGTGACGGAGAGTTGGGTGCCCGCGATGTCCAAGTGCTGACTAGAACAACCTTCATCGGCTCCTCCTTTGCCGTCGGACGTCCTGGCTTGTCCGAATATCGACCTTGTGTCTACTTTTATCTTCCGGCACTGATAAGTTTTGCTATCCGTACATCTACTCCGCCTCGCATGAGCGCGCAACCCGGTCCGCGCCACCGCAGTCTCTCGGTGCGATCGCTGTCGCCAAAAGGCTACAGCAAAAATTGCACAGCCACGTCGGACGTGAATGCACAGGATTCAGATTAGTGCTTGACCACGACATGTCGCGCTGGCTCATGCGTTCCGGGCATCGCTGACGCGAGCAGCGGCGAATCGTCTCGTGGGGTAGCCTTATCTTGGTGCCGGTGGAGGGAATCGAACCCACACTCTGTTGCCAGAACCGGATTTTGAGTCCGGCGCGTCTACCAGTTCCGCCACACCGGCAAGGTGTAAAGCTGTGTAACTCGAACCTTCGTGAATCGATCAGGTCTACGAGGTCCCTGTACGGGCGTGCAGTATAGAGTTTCATCTTTAGAGGTGCGACGGTTTGCCGCCCTCGCGCATCCTAAGAGGCAATGACCCGGCTGATCGACATCGCGATCGATGCGGATGTGCTCTCGCGCGCTCAGGCGGGCGAGCCTGATGCGCAGGCACATGTGTATCTCGCGTTCGCGAGTGCGACTTACGCGCTGATCCGCCGCGTCATGCCACGAACCGCGGTCGCTGATGACCTGTTCCAGGACACGTTTGTCGAGGTGCTGCAGAGCCTGCCGTCGTTTCGTGGCGAAGCGCCGCTCGGCGCCTGGATTCGCCGTATCGCAGTCAGCAAATGCCTCATGTACTTGCGCTCACCCTGGCATCGGAGCCTCTTGTGGCTGGATCAGCGCGCGGTCGAGACCGATGACCTGCCGGCACCGTCCGCGGCAAGCATCACGCAAGACCCGACGAACCCGGCGTTGCAACAGGATCTCGAGGTGGCGTTGGCGAAGCTCCCAGCGCGTGCGCGGGCCGTGGTCTGGCTGCACGACGTCGAGGGATTCACTCACGATGAGATCGCCAGGCAGTTCGGCATGACGGTCAGCTTTTCGAAGTCACAGCTCATGCGGGCGCACGTGCGTCTGCGGGAGCTGCTGCAGGAACAGGCGGAGAGTTCCACATGCATCCCAGTTTCGACCAGCTTCTGAGCTGGCGCGAGAGTAATGCGCCGGAGGATCACGTGGTTATCCACGTGCGCAATTGCGCAGAATGCCGTGCGACGGTCGAGAGCGTCCGCGGCATCACGGCCCGATTGCGGGAGCTGCCCACGCGGGCCGTGCCGCCCGATCGTTGGCTGGCGATCCGGACCGCGTTTCTTGCTCACCAGGCGGCTCGCTCTGCACGAGGAGTGCGCCGGCCGGGCTGGCTGCTGCCGGCCGCAAGCGCAGCTATCGTGCTGTGCGCCGTTCTGCTCACGATCAGCAGCCATGGACCGCATGACACCAGCTCTCGTCGAGCTGCCTCTCCCGATGCGGCAACTGCTACGACACTTCCCCCACAGCAGTTGCTCGTCGCCGAGTCCCAGCGTCTTGAAGCCGTGCTAGCGGCGCTGCCCGCGGACACGCGCGTCATTCGCGCCGGCACCGCTTTAACGGTTGCTGGCCTGGAGGACCGTATTCGCTGGGTCGACTATCGACTCAACGTTGCCAGCGAAGCCGGCATCAACCCGCGCCAGGAAGACCTGCTGTGGCGCGAGCGGGTGGATCTGCTGAATTCACTGGTGGCCGTGCGCTACGCAGACGCGCGCACACGCGCCTTCTGAGACCGGTCAAACCCTGACTTGGAGAAATAGATGTTCTTGCACAAGCGATTTTGCATGTTGCTGGCGCTGACATTGCTGCCGGCGCTGGCGCTTTCTCAGAGCGAGGCAGAAAAGAGTCAGGCTGCAATAGAAAAGAGCCAGGCCGACATCGAAAAGAGTCAAGCCAATCTCGAAGCGCAACTCGCTGACGCGCGAGCGCGGCTCGAAGCGGCAGCCCGCGAGGTCGCGGAGCTGAGCGGACAACTCACCGGCCCGATCATGCAGGACTACATGATCACGGGCATGGCCGGCATGCCGTCGCGGGCGATGCTCGGAATCAATCTGGGCGATGACCGTCAGGGCAAGGAGGGCGTGCGAGTGCAGAGCGTGACTCCGGGAGGGCCCGCGAGTGACGCCGGCTTGCGTGCCGGTGACGTCATCATCGGCGTCGATGGCAAGAACCTGCGCAGCAAGGACAAGTCTTCCGCGGCAGCACTCGTCGAGTACATGCACACCGTGAGAGCTGGCGACAAGGTGAAGGTGGACTACCTGCGCGACGGTAAGACGCAGAGTGTGCAAGTTACTACGGAAGCGTTCGGTCCCGGACAATTCATGGTGCGCTCGGGCCGGGGCATGCCTGATCGCGTGTTCGCCATGGCAGTGCCAGCACCAGTCGGGGCCGTGCCGGTGCTCCCTCCGACACCCTTCACGGCGGCTTTTCCCGCGGTGAACGTGCTCGACATGGAGTTGGTCGCGATGACTCCGAAGCTCGGCAAGTACTTCGGCACGGACAAGGGCGTGCTCGTGGTGCGGGCACCGGGAGATTCCGAGCTGAAGCTCGAGGATGGTGATGTGATCCTCGATATCGATGGGCGCGCACCGCAGAACGGCGCACATGCACTCCGAATTCTGGGTTCGTACCAGCCCGGCGAAAAGGTCGCGATCAATGTTCTGCGCGATCGCAAGCCGGTTAAGCTCTCGGTCACGGTGTCGGATCGCGGGCCCATGACGATTCACAGTGGCGGCAACGCCATGTGGTTCAACGCGCCGGTGCCGCCGCCCGAAGTGAAGCCGTTGCCGGGCGCACCGAAGCCCGTGCCTCCAGCGCAAAGTGAGGGACCGACCTGACGCCGCTAGCCAGTCAGAGCCGGCCATTGGGTGGGGGGTTGTGCCAACTCAGGGCTAATCACGTTTGATGGCAGTGCTGCCCGAGAATGCGTCCCCGCAAACATTGCTCGCCCGAGTTGGCACAATCCCCCCGACCGCAATGTCCGTCTCTTCCCGGCTAGCGGCCGGAACGGAGTGCTCTTTGCTACCATCCGCGCCGCATGCGACGCGCGGATTTTCACTATGAGCTGCCACCGGGACTGATCGCCCAGGCGCCCGCGCCTGAGCGCAGCGCGAGTCGCCTTCTCGCGGTCGATGGTGCGAGCGGCGAGCTTCGCGATCTCGTGTTGCGCGACCTGCCGCGACTCCTGCGGGCCGGCGATCTGCTGGTCTTCAACGACACTCGTGTCATCAACGCGAGGTTGTTTGCCCGCAAGCCAAGCGGAGGCCAGGTCGAGCTGCTGCTCGAACGAGTCCTGGACGAGCACCGCGGCCTGTTTCAGGCTCGTGCGAGCAAACCCCTGCGCGCGGGTTCGGGCCTCGAGCTGGCCGATGGGCAGAGCGCGCGCGTCGTGGCGCCGCGCGGTGGTTTCATTGAGCTTGAATTCAGCGCGCCGCTGCTCGAGTTTCTCAACCTGCACGGCGAAGTACCGTTGCCCCCGTACATCGAACACAAGCCGGCGGCAATCGACCGCGAGCGTTACCAAACGGTCTTCGCGCGCATCGACGGCGCGGTCGCTGCGCCAACAGCGGGATTGCACTTCGATGCGGCACTGCTGGGGCAGCTCGCATCGGCAGGCGTCTCGCGCACGATGATCACGCTGCATGTAGGCGCCGGCACCTTCCAGCCGCTGCGGGTCGAGAATCTCGACGAGCATCGTATGCATCCGGAGCGACTCGAGATCGGTGCCGAGGCCTGCGAGGCGATCAACGCGACGCGCTCCCGCGGCGGCCGTATCGTCGCTGTGGGAACCACAGTGGTGCGTGGACTCGAGACGGTGGCGAGCGGCGGCGTGCTCGCGCCGTATAGCGGCGAAACACAACTCTTCATTCGTCCGGGCTACCGGTTTCGCATGGTGGACCGGCTTCTCACGAACTTTCACCTGCCGGAGTCGACCTTGCTCATGCTGGTATGCGCCTTCGGCGGCTTCGCTCACGTCATGACGGCCTATGCGCATGCCGTTGCGGCGCGCTATCGCTTCTTCAGTTACGGCGACGCGATGTTCCTGACGCCTGCGGCGGAGGCTGCGTGAAGTTCGCGCTGCTCGCAACGTCAGGTCGCGCGCGGCGCGGGCGCCTCGAATTCAAGCGCGGCGTTGTCGACACTCCGGCATTCATGCCGGTGGGCACCTACGGGACCGTGAAGGCGATGACACCGGAGGAGCTCACCGGCATCGGCACACAGATCATCCTCGGCAATACATTTCACCTGATGCTGCGCCCCGGAGCCGCGGTCATCCGTGCGCATGGCGGTCTGCATGAGTTCATGAACTGGCAGGGCCCGCTCCTCACCGATTCGGGGGGCTTTCAGGTCTTCAGTCTCGCTAGCCGGCGCGAGCTGAGCGAAGAGGGCGTGCGCTTTCGTTCACCCATCGATGGCAGCGAGGTGTTCCTCAACCCGGAAATCTCCATGCAGGTGCAGCGCGACCTGGGCTCCGACATCGCCATGGTGTTCGATGAATGCACGCCCTATCCGGCGACGGAGCGCGAAGCGCGCGAATCGATGGAGTTGTCCTTGCGATGGGCCGCCCGCAGTCGCGCCGCGTACTACGCCGAGCCGCCCCCCGGAACTCTGTTCGGCATCGTGCAGGGTGGCGTACACGAGGCATTGCGCGCAGCGTCGGTGGAAGGCTTGCGCGCGATCGGATTCGAGGGCTATGCGCTCGGAGGCCTCGCGGTCGGCGAATCAGCCGAGGAGAGGATCGCGGTGCTGGAGCACACGACGGCACTGCTTCCGCCGGAGCGGCCACGATACCTGATGGGGGTCGGGCGCCCGGAGGACATCGTTGTCGCGGTCGAGCGCGGCATCGACCTGTTCGACTGCGTGATGCCGACGCGTCACGCGCGCAACGGCCACCTCTTCACGTCGACTGGCGTCGTCAACATCCGCAATAGTGCGTATCGCGAGGACACGCGCCCGCTCGATGAAGCCTGTCGATGCTATACCTGCAGCCACTACAGCCGCGCATATCTGCGACACCTCGATCAGGCCGGGGAAATCCTCGCTTCACGCCTCAACACGATCCACAACCTGTTCTTCTACCTGCAGCTGATGGCGCAGCTGCGCGCTGCGATCGGGGAGGGGCGATTAGGGGAATTTGTGGCCAATTTCCGCGCCAGGCCGCAGGTCGAAGCCGCTTCTGTATAATACCGCGCTCTTTTTGCCAGCCGCCCACAGAACGGCGGCCAACGAGTCGAAGGGACAACCATGAACTTCCTAATCGAAAACGCTTGGGCCCAGAGCGCGCCCGGCCAGCCCGGCGGAATGATCAACTTCGTGATCCTGATGGGCCTGTTCTTCGCCATCTTTTACTTCATGCTGATCCGCCCGCAGAGCAAACGGGCCAAGGAGCATCGCGCGATGCTGGCGGCATTGGCGGTGGGGGACGAGATCGTCACCGGTGGCGGGATTCTCGGCAGGGTGACCGAGGTCGGGGACAACTTCATCACTGTCGAGGTTGCCGACAACGTGCGGCTCAAGGTCCAGAAGGGGCAGGTCACTGCTCTGATGCCAAAAGGCACCTTCAAGAGCGCTTGAGCGAACGGACCGCCAACCGATGAGCCAATTCCCGCGCTGGAAATCGATCACGGTCCTCCTGGCCCTGATCTTCGGGTTCCTGTTCGCGCTCCCAAACCTGTACGGCACCGATCCCGCGGTGCAACTCGCGGCCCGCAACTACGAGGGGATCACGCCGGCGCAGGAAAAGGCGGTCGAAGCCTTTCTGCGCGACAAGCAAGTGGCCTTCATCGACAGTTATCTCGAGGATGGGAAACTCGCGGTACGCTTCAGCCAGACGGCCGAGCAGCTCAAAGCGCGCGACCTGATCTCGGAATCTCTTTCCGACACGTACATCGTCGCGCTCACCAAGACGCCGCGCACGCCTCGCGTGCTGCGTGCCATGGGACTGCGCCCCATGAACCTTGGCCTCGATCTGCGCGGGGGCCTGTACCTGCTCTACCAGGTCGACGTCGAAGGAGCGGTCAAGCAGGTGCTGGATCGCTACGAACAGGATTTTCGCCGCACGCTGCGCGACCAGCGCATTACCTATCAGAGTGTCGAGGCGGGCCCGGGCGGGTTGCCGAGCGGTACGAATCGCGATCCCAACAGCGTACGCATCGTGCTGCGCGATGCGTCGAATCTGGAGGCGGCGCGCGCCGCGCTCACGAAGGCCAATCCCGACATGACCTTGGAGGTCGACAACAGCGTCGCGGCCCCTACGCTCGTTACGCGCCTCACGCCGCAGCAGATCAAGGAACGCCAGGACTACGCGATCCAGCAGAACATCACGACGCTGCGCAACCGCGTCAACGAACTCGGTGTGTCCGAGCCGATCGTGCAGCGTCAAGGACTCGATCGCATCGCCGTGCAACTGCCCGGCGTACAGAATTCGGCCGAGGTCAAGGACATACTCGGCAAGACGGCGACTCTCGAGTTTCGCCTGGCGGATACGACGGGCGACCCGTTCGAGGCGGCGCGTCGCGGCGTGGCTCCGCTCGGCACCAAGCTCTACTACTGGCAGGACAAGCGGCCGGTGCTACTCAAGCGTGACGTCATCGTCACGGGCGATCAGCTCACCGATGCGAAGTCGCACATCGATCCGCAGGAGGGCCCCGCGGTTTCGGTGCGCCTCGATGCGCGCGGCGCCGCAGAGATGCTCAAGACCACGCAGGCGAATCTCAATCGCCCGATGGCGGTCGTGTTCATCGAGAAGGTGCGCAAGTACGTGAATCGTGACGGCCAGAGCGTGCCGGTCGATTCGACCGAGGAACACGTCATCAACATCGCCACGATTCGCGGTGTCTTTTCCAGCAACTTCCAGATCACCGGCATGAAGATGGGCGAGGCGAAGTCCCTGGCCCTTTTGCTGCGTGCCGGCTCGCTCGCCGCGCCGCTCTATGCGATCGAAGAGCGCGCCATCGGCCCGAGCCTTGGCCAGGACAACATCGATCGTGGCGTGCACGCACTGCTCGTCGGGAGCCTGCTGCTGTTCGCGTTCATGGCGATCTACTACCGGGCGTTCGGCTGGATCGCGAACGCGGTCCTGACGTTCAACGTGATCCTGCTGGTTGCGCTGCTGACCCTGTTGCAGGCGGCACTTACCTTGCCCGGCATCGCCGGCATCGTGCTCACGGTCGCGATGGCGGTGGATGCCAACATCCTGATCTACGAGCGCATCCGCGAGGAGTTGCGCAACGGCAATTCACCGATGGCAGCCATCTCGGCGGGATTCGACAAGGCATTCTCGGCAATCACCGATTCGAACATCACCTCGCTGATCGCGGGCGTGGTGCTGTTCGTGCTCGGCACCGGGCCGATCAAGGGCTTCGCCGTCGCTCTGTGCCTCGGGATCCTGACGACCCTGTTCACGGCGCTGCTCGGGAGCCGCGCGCTGATCAATGCCATTTATGGCCGGCGCGCGCGCGTCGAGCGCCTGTCGATCTGAGGAGCGGCCTCTGAGGAACCAATAGCGATGGAATTTTTTCACAAGGTCCCTCGCATCCACTTCATGGCATCGCGGAAGTGGTGTTATGCCTTCTCCGCCGTGCTGATCGTCGCTTCCGTCGTCGCGCTGGTTCACCCGGGGCTGAACTACGGCATCGACTTCACGGGTGGTGTCGCGGTGGAGGTTGCGTTTCCGGGCACCGCCGATCTGGACAAGGCACGCCACGCCATTGCGACCGCCGGCTTCCCGGAGGCACAGACCCAGTATTTCGGCACCTCGCGTGATGTCGTGATCCGCCTCGAGCCGCACGAGGGCATGAGCGGCAACGTCATCGGTACCAAGATCATCGAAGCTCTGAAGGCAGTCGATCCAGGAGTTGAACTGCGGCGCGTAGACGTGGTCGGTCCACAGGTGGGTGAGGAGCTGCGCCAGAAGGGTTACCTGGCGATGCTCTTCACCTTTATTTTCATCATGGCGTACCTGTGGTTCCGGTTCGAATTCAAGCTCAGTTGTGGCGCGATCCTGGCGGCATTGCACACCCCGATCATCATCCTGGGGTTCTTCGCAGTGACGCGCATGACATTCGACCTCACGGTCCTCGCGGCAGTTCTGGCGGTGGTCGGCTACCAGATCAACGACACGGTGGTCGTGTTCGACCGCGCACGCGAACGCTTTCCGTTGATGCGGGGCGCGCCACCCGCGGAAGTGCTCGATGCGGCGATCAATCAGACGCTGTCACGAACGATCATCACGCACGGCGCGACCTCCATCGTAGTCACGACGCTACTGGTGCTGGGTGGGGAAACGTTGCGCGGCTTCGCCACGGCGTTCCTGGTCGGCATCATCGTCGGCACCTACTCTTCGATCTATATCGCCAGTGCCTCGGCGCTCGATCTCGGGCTTTCCGCAGCCGATCTGCTGTCGACGCGCAAGGGGAAGGCCCCGGTCGACGACCTCCCGTGAGCGGGGGGATGTCTCGCTCTGCCGAACGGCTCTTCGCGCGTCGCAGGCGCGTACCTGACGTCTCTCTCTGCTGATCGGGCGCTGTCGTGCACGTTTTGGTCTGGTCAGCGTTTCTCGTCCTGTTTCTCGGGCTGCTGTGGCTCGACCTCGGCGTCCTGCACCGCGAGTCCGAAGAGCTCAGCGTTCCGCAGGCGCTCAAGGCGACCCTCGGCTGGATCGTGGTTGCGCTCGGCTTTTCCATGCTGGTGTACGGGCTGTACGAGTATCGCTGGTTCGACTGGGACCCTGGCGCTGAGGGTCAGTCTGGCGGACGCGATGCGCTCATTGCGTTCGTTACGGGGTACGTCCTCGAGTGGTCCCTGTCAGTCGACAACATCTTCGTTATCGCGCTGATTTTTTCGTACCTGAGAGTACCCGCGAGGTTTCAGTATCGGGTCCTGTTCTGGGGCATCGTCGGTGCGATCGTGTTGCGTGGTGCGATGATCGCGACCGGCACAGCGCTGATCCATGCGTTCGACTGGATGTTCTACGTGTTCGGCGCAATCCTGCTGATTTCCGCCCTGCGCATGCTGAAGAGCGACGACGGGGACTTCGACCCCTCACGCCATGTGCTGGTGCGTGCCGTGCACGCGCTGTTCCCGGTGAGCGAGCAACTCGATGGGGAGCGCTTCTTCACACGCGTCGCTGGCAGGCTCACCGCGACACCGCTGTTCATAGCGCTGGTGCTGGTCGACCTCGCCGACGTCGTGTTCGCGGTCGACTCGATCCCGGCGATCCTCGCTGTAACCCAGGATCCATTCATCGTCTTCACGTCAAACGCGTTCGCGATTCTCGGGCTGCGCGCGCTCTATTTCGCGATTGCGGGACTCATGGAGCAGTTCCGCTACGTCAAGTACTCCCTGGTGCTGATCCTGGCATTCGTCGGGGTGAAGATGATCCTGGCGCTTCACTACCACATCCCCAACCTGATCTCGCTGGCGATCATCCTGGGATTGCTCGTCACCGGCGTGCTGGCCTCGATGCTGATCAAGCCGCGCAACCCAGTACCGGCCGAGACGCCGGCCGAAGATCGAAGCCCTCGCTGAGCTGCCCTAGCTCTGGCGCGCAAGCACGCTGGAGCGCATCGAGTACAGGAAGTACACGATGAGTCCGAGCGTCATCCAGATCGTGAAGTACATCCAGGTGTGCGGACCGAGATGGCTCATCAGCCACAGGCAGCCCGCGACGCCGAGAATCGGCAGGTACGGCATGAACGGCGTCTTGAACGGGCGGTGCAGATCCGGTCGCTTGCTGCGCAGGACGATTACGCCGATGCATACCGCGACGAACGCCGCCAGCGTGCCGATATTGGCCATTTCTGCCACGGTGCCGATCGGGGCGAAGCCGGCAATGATCGCGAGGATGGTGCCGGTTCCGATGATCACCGTCGTCGGCGTCTTGGTGCTTGGATTGATGCGCGAAAAGAACTTCGGCAGCAGTCCGTCGCGTGACATGGCGAGCAGGATCCGCGTCTGCCCGTAGAACACGACCAGCATCACGGTCGTGAGCCCGGCGATCGCGCCAAATGCGATGACGCCCGCAAACCAGGTGAATCCGAGGTCCAGCATGGCTTGCGCCACCGGCGAAGGATTGTTGAGCGTGGAGTAGTGGGCGATTCCAGTGAGTAGCCCGGCGACGATGATGTACAGGACCGTGCAGATAGCGAGCGAGGCGATGATGCCGATCGGCAGGTCGCGCTGGGGGTTGCGGGCTTCTTCAGCTGCGGTCGAGACCGCATCGAAACCGATATACGCAAAGAAAATCAGGGATGCGCCGTTCATCACGCCATTGAAACCAAAGGGCATGAAGTCGTCCCAGTTCGCCGGCTTGACGTTCCCTGACGCAACGAAAATGAAGAGGATGACCACCGCCAGCTTGATGAGTACGGCTGCGGTGTTGACCCACTTGCTCGCGGTCACGCCGATGCACAACAGGCAGGTCAATGCTGCGATGATGCCCATGGCAGGAAGATTCACCAGCCCGCCCTGTCCGACATGAGGCGCCGTGGCGATGACCGCGGGTATCGGTATGCCCATGGCCTGCATCGCATTGCTGAAATAGCCCGACCAGCCGATCGCGACCGCCGAGACGGCGACGCCGTATTCGAGCATCAGTGCCCAGCCGATGATCCACGCGATGATCTCACCGAGCCCCGCGTACGCGTAGCCATACGCGCTGCCGGATCCTCCCACCGCTGCGGCGAGTTCGGCGTACGAAAGTGCGGCGAGGGCGCAGACTCCGCCGGCGACGACGTACGAAAGCACGATTGCGGGACCCGCCTTGGTTGCCGCGGCGATGCCAGTCAGCACGAAGATGCCGGCGCCGATGATCGCGCCGATGCCGAGCAATGTGAGGTCGAACGCCGTCAGAGCGCGTTTCAATCCGGTGTCCGCATTGCAGTCGCCGATCGGCTTGGTTCTTAATAAGCTCATGCGATCTCCCGAGATTTCGCGCCTGGCCAGCGCACAATTCGCCGCAATGTACTCTAGGGTTCCAATGATTGCGAGCGAGCGCGGCGCCGCGGTGGCATGTTCAGCGCTCTCGCGCGCGGCGTGAATGCAGCGTCAATGCTACTCGCGCAGCTCTTCTGGAATATGAGGCGCGAGGCACTCGACCAGTGCGGCGTACACTTTTGGGCTGCCGGCGATGATGTTGCCGCCCTGCTTGTAGTCGGCACCGGTGAGCGTGCCGATGAGCCCGCCGGCCTCGGTGATCAGCAACGAGCCAGCCGCCGTGTCCCAGGGATGCAGGCCGATTTCCCAGAAACCGTCGAGCCGGCCCGCCGCTACATAGGAAAGGTCGAGCGCTGCCGAACCGGGTCGGCGTATGCCCGCGGTCATCGACATCACGGTCTTCATCATCGCGACATAGCTTTCGAGCCAGCGCGCATTCTCGCGATAGGGAAAGCCGGTGCCGATGAGTGCGCCTTCGAGGCCGCGCAGATTGCTGACGCGAATGCGCCGACCGTCGAGAACCGCGCCGGTACCACGCGAGGCAGTGAAGAGCTCCTGGCGCATCGGGTCGTAGACCACGGCCTGCTCCAGGCGGCCGCGGTGCTCGAGCGCGATGGACACGGCAAAGGTCGGAAATCCATGCACGAAATTCGTGGTGCCGTCGAGCGGATCGATGATCCACACGAATTCGTCCGCACCGCTCCGTCCGCTTTCCTCGGCGAGAAACCCATGATCGGGGTAGGCACGCCGAATCGTGGCGATGATTTCCTGCTCGGCGTGACGATCGATTTCCGTAACGAAGTCATTTCGCCCCTTGCTCGCAACCTTGATGGAATCGAGCCGCGGAAGGCTCCGCACGATGACGTCACCGGCGCGACGGGCGGCCCGCACTGCGATGTTGAGTAGAGGTTGCATGCGGGGCTGGAACTCAATGACACGATGGGGAAATCGAGCCGCTAGAATAGCAGATGCGCCGCGAACCGAAGTCTGCGATCTGAAGCGCCAAGCATGCATCCAGCCATTCGCATCGTGCTCATCGGTACGACTCACCCCGGCAACATCGGTGCGGCCGCGCGCGCGCTGAAGAACATGTCGCTGGGTGATCTGGCGCTGGTGCGTCCCGAGACTTTCCCGCACGCGGAAGCCACGGCGCGCGCTTCGGGTGCCGCCGACCTGCTGTCGCAGGCGAGTGTGCATACGAGCCTGGAAAGCGCGATCGGGGATTGCGGCCTGATCGTCGGGGCGACGGCACGAGCACGCATGCAGTACTTCGACACGTTGAGCCCGCGGGCAGCAGCGCCGCGAATCGTTGCGGCGGCGGCGAGTAGCCGAGTGGCGATCCTGTTCGGTTCCGAACGGGTCGGGCTCACCAATGATGAGCTCGCACACTGCAACTGGCTGATCCGCATTCCAGCCAATCCCGACTACGAATCGTTGAACCTGGCGATGGCAGTGCAGATCATTGCCTACGAGTTGTATCTCGCTGTTGGCGCGGAATTGCCCGCCCAGGCCCGGGATACTCCGGCGGCGACCGCAGTGGAGATGGATCGTTTGCGCTCACATCTCGATGAGGTGATGACCGAGGTCGGTTTTGCTGACCGTACCCAGTCCGGCACACACCTGATGGGCCGCATACGCCGGATGTTGATGCGCGCCGAACTC
This sequence comes from uncultured Gammaproteobacteria bacterium, assembly GCA_963705495.1. Classification (GTDB taxonomy): domain Bacteria; phylum Pseudomonadota; class Gammaproteobacteria; order Steroidobacterales; family Steroidobacteraceae; genus DATBVX01. Next base: position 138,146 of record CAVPJQ010000003.1, read on the forward strand.
GATCAGAACGAGGTGAACATCCTGCGAGGTTTGCTCACCGCCATCCAGGGCAAGAGGCGCACGGCGGGCTCCGGACAGCGCCGCGACGGAGATTGAAAAATGCCCGATATGGCTGAGCGCATCGTTTACATGGACTACGCGGCCACCACACCGGTCGATCCGCGCGTCGCTGCCGCCATGGCCGAGTGCCTGACGCTCGATGGCATCTTCGGCAACGCCTCATCGACCGGGCACAGGGCGGGGGCTGCAGCTCGCCAGCGCGTGGAGGAAGCGCGCGGGCAGGTCGCACAACTCATCGGCGCCGAGCCCGCCAGCATTGTCTGGACCTCGGGCGCCACCGAATCGAACAATCTTGCGATCCTGGGAGCTGCACGCTTTCTCCGCGATCGCGGCACGCATGTCATCACTGCGAAGACGGAGCACAAGGCGGTACTTGACCCCTGTCGACAGCTCGAGAAGGAGGGGTTTCGCGTCACGTACCTGCGCCCGGACCGACACGGAATCGTTGCGCCTGATCAGGTGACGGAGGCGCTGACAGCCGACACGGTCCTGGTGTCGATCATGCATGCGAACAACGAGATCGGAGTGATCCAGGACATCGAAGCGATCGGACGCTCGTGCCGGGAGCGCGGCGTACTGCTGCACGTGGATGGCGCACAGAGCGTCGGCAAGATGCCTGTCGATGTCACTTCCCTGCACATCGATCTGCTGTCCTTCACGGCTCACAAGTTCTATGGCCCCAAGGGGAGTGGTGCGCTCTACGTTCGGCGGCGGCCGCGTATCGGGCTTGCACCACTGATGTTCGGCGGCGGGCAGGAAGGCGGCGTGCGATCCGGCACTCTCGCCACACATCAAATCGTCGGGCTCGGGGCGGCATGCGCAATTGCCAGTGCAGAGCTCCTGAGTGACGCGCAGCGCATCGAAGCACTGCGCGAGCGACTTCTCGCCGGTCTCGAAGCACTTGGGGATACACATCTCAACGGACATCCGCAGCGCCGCATCGCGCATGTGCTCAACGTGTCATTCGAAGGCATCGAAGGGGAGAGCCTCATCTTCGGCATGCCGGGGCTCGCCATATCGACGGGGTCCGCCTGCAATTCGGCGACGCAGGAACCATCCTATGTTCTGCGCGCGCTCGGACGCAGCGATGCGCTGGCGCAGGGATCGTTACGCTTCAGCCTGGGCAAGTTCTCGACCTCCGAAGACATCGACTACGCCTTGCGTGTGGTCACGAGCGAAGTTCAAAGGCTGAGGCAGCTGAGTCCCACAGCGGAGACCTGAGTGAGCGGCCAGCTCTACAACAGCCTGGTCCGCGAGCTCTTCACCGGCGCGAGATCAATGCCCGCCAGCGAGCAATCGGGCGAGGCATGGCTGATCGGCGAATCCGGCAGCATTTCGCGGGGTACCTGGGTGAGGTTGAAACTGAAGATTCGGGACGCACGTGTGACCGACGCCCGGTTCAGGGTATACGGATGCCCCCATACTGTGGCTGCGACGGCGTGGCTGGCGCAGCAGGTTCTCGGTCGAAATGCGAGTACCCTGCTGCCTGAGGGCATTGCGACGCTGTGCCGGCCGCTCGAAGTACCGGTGGAGAAACTTGGGCGGTTGCTCGTGATCGAAGATGTGGTGCGGATCTGCGAAAGACAGGCAACGGGCGTGTAAAATTGATGTGCATACTGATTCGTTTGAAGAGGCGCTGACAATTCCGTGGCAATCAAGCTGACAGAGGCGGCGGCAGGCCGCATTCGCAACTTCATCGACTCGCGCGGTCATGGTGTAGGCCTGCGCCTGGGAATCAAGAAAACCGGCTGTTCGGGCTTCGCTTACGTAGTGAACTACGCGGACCAGGTCGGGAGCGAAGACGTCGTGTTCGAGGATCAGGGTGTGAAAGTCATCGTCGATACCGAGAGCCTGCGTTACATCGACGGTACGGTGGTCGATTTCGTGAAGCAGGGCCTGAACGAGGCCTTTCGCTTCCTCAACCCCAACATCAAGGGCGAGTGCGGCTGCGGCGAAAGCTTCACCGTATAGTTCCCGGAATCTCCTTTTGCGACGCGGACTTCCACGCGCCTGCTTCATTGCGGCGGGGGCGGGTGGCGGGTATAGTTGCGCGCCGAATAAGACCCCCGACTGCCGCGAATTCACCGAGGTCCGTGCATGGCGCTGGAGCGCACCCTGTCGATCGTCAAGCCCGATGGCGTTGAAAAGAATCTGATCGGCGAGGTCTACCGTCGCTTCGAGAAAGCGGGATTGCGTATCGTCGCCAGCCGCATGCAGCGCCTGTCGCAGGCTGAGGCCGAGGCGTTCTATGCCGTGCATCGCGAGCGCCCGTTCTACAAGGACCTGGTGCGGTACATGACCTCGGGACCGGTGATGGTGCAGGTTCTAGAAGGCGAAGACGCGATTCAGCGCAATCGCGACATCATGGGAGCGACCGACCCGAAGAAGGCGGCAGCCGGAACCATCCGTGCCGATCTTGCCGCCAGTATCGAGCAGAACGTGGTGCACGGCTCGGATGCGGCAGACACCGCCGCGCGCGAGATCCGTTTCTTCTTCAGCGACAGCGAAATCTGCGAGCGCCCGCGTTAAGCGCCAGAATCTGTCTCGTGGATACTCCGATCACATCTCCTGCACGCATGAACCTGCTCGGCCTCGATCGCGCCGGGCTGGAAGCATTCGTGGTTGGGCTCGGGCAGAAACCCTTCCGCGCGCGCCAGTTGATGAAATGGATTTACAAGCAGGGCGCGAGCGACTTTGCGGCGATGACGGACCTGGCGCGCGAGTTTCGAGCGCTGCTCGAGGAGCACGCTGAGATTCGCACGCCGGAAATCGTCACCGTGCAGCACTCGGCGGACGGCACACGCAAATGGATGCTGCGCATGGACGAGGCGCAGGGCATCGAGATGGTGTTCATTCCCGAACCGGGGCGGGGCACGCTGTGCATCTCGAGCCAGGTGGGTTGCGCACTCGACTGCTCGTTCTGCTCCACTGCGCAGCAAGGATTCAATCGCAACCTCACCGCGGCTGAAATCGTCGGCCAGGTGTGGCTCGCCAGTCACGAGCTTGGCTTCGGCACCGGTGATGAGCGGATCATCAGCAACGTCGTGTTCATGGGAATGGGCGAGCCGCTCGCGAACTACCGCCACGTGCTACCGGCGATCCAGGTCATGCTCGATGATCTCGGCTTCGATCTTTCCCGCCGGCGCGTGACCCTCAGCACTTCCGGGCTCGTGCCCCAGATCTACCGCCTCGCCGAGGACTGCAACGTGGCGCTCGCGGTATCACTGCACGCACCGAACGATGAGCTGCGCGATCAGCTCGTGCCGATCAATCGAAGGCATCCGATCAAGGAGCTGCTCGAGGCCTGCTGGCATTATCTCGACAAGCAGAACGGCCGCAGCATCACCTTCGAATATGTGATGCTCGATGGCATCAACGATTCTCCGGCGCAGGCACTGGAGCTCGCGCGGCTGCTGCGTGGCAGAGCTGCAAAAGTGAACCTGATTCCGTTCAATACCTTCCCTGGAACGCAGTACCGACGCTCGCCGCCCGAGGCCATCAGCCGCTTTCGGGACCTGTTGAATGCCCGAGGTGTGATCGCGACGACGCGACGCACACGCGGCGATGATATCGATGCCGCCTGCGGCCAGCTGGTGGGCCGGGTGCGCGATCGCACCACTGTGCGGCTGGGCCAGAAGCTTCATAGTGTCGCGATAGAAGCATGAACATCACGCGAACTCTTCTGCTCGTTCTCGCCGCTCTGGCGCTCAGCGCCTGCGTCAGCACCCCTACTGAACCCGGCGGGGGTAAGAAGTCGCCGCAGGAAGCAGCGACCTTCAATTCGCAGCTCGCCATCGAGTACCTGCGTAAGGGCGATCTCGCCGTGGCGCGCGAAAAGATCGAGCGTGCCCTGACGCAGGATCCGTCGAACGTTTCGGTACAGATGACCGCCGCCCTCGTGTACGACCGGCTCGGCGAGGACAAGAAGGCGGACGAACACTATGCAGCCGCTCTGCGACTGAAGCCTGATGACCCTGACATGCTGAACAATTACGGCGTGTACCTGTGCCGCAAGGGCAAGCCGAACGAGGGCGAAAAGGTGTTGCTGAAGGCAGCAAACGATCCCGTCTACAAGACACCCGAGCTGGCGCTGACCAATGCGGGGATGTGTATGAGCCGTGCGGGCAGGATCGATGAGGCGGAAAAGTACTTCCGCCAGGTCTTGACTCGCAAACCCCGATACGGGGATGCGCTGCTGCAGCTCGCGGACCTGGACTTCCAGCGCGGCACCAAGCAAAGCCTCGACGAAGCGAGTGCGCTGATCAAGCGCTATCTGACGGTGGTGGCTGCGGCGGGCCCAGAGATCCTGTGGCTCGGTGTGCGCGTGGAGCGCGCGCGCGGCGACAACGCAACGGGCGATGCCTATGCCCGGCGCCTGAAGAATGAGTATCCGCAGGCTGAGCAGACTCGCGCATTGCTCGCCTCCGAACGGCAGAACGGATGAGCGAAAGGGTTAGAGGAGCTCCACGGTCGCGCCCATGAAACCTGGGCAGAGCTCTCCTGGCAGCCCGACCGACCCAAACGCAGGCACCGCACCAGGACAGCGGCTAAAGGCGGGAAGAGAGCGCCGCGGCCTGAGCGTGCAGCAGGTCGCGGACGATCTGCATGTCGGTGTCAGCACCATCGAGGCACTTGAAGCCGGTGAGCTGTCGACTTTGGGGGCGCCCGTCCATGTGAAGGGACACCTGCGCAAGTACGCGATGCTGCTGGGTCTCGATGCCGAGGCCTTGCTGGCCGCGTGTGAGATCACGCAACCGGCCCCTGAGCTGGTGCCACTGAAGCCTGCGACACGGCCTCCGAGGTTTCGGATCAGCCGCACCGCGGTTGCGGTTGTCGTGGCAACTCTGATGGCAATCGCGTTGGGCTGGGTGCTGGCGAACCGCCGAGTAGCGCGCGCGCCCGAGCCTCGGCCGAGTGTCGTTGAGAACTCGCCCCCGAGGGTTGAGTCGAGTCCGGCGCCGGAGGTTGCAGTCGAGACGCCGGTGGCGACCTTAGCACCGCCTGCGGCGGTGCCGACGCCGACCGCGGCTGGTTCGAACGAAAAAGCAGGTGCTGCCGCTGCGCGGGTGAGAGTACGCATGAGCTTTACGGCAGATTCGTGGGTGGAGATCTACGACTCTGCCGAGCAACGAGTGTTCTTTGACATGGGGGCGACGGGAACTTCGCGGACCCTATCCGCCGAAGCGCCGTTGCGCGTGTTTCTGGGGTATGCGGACGGTGTCACGCTGGAAGTCAATGGACAGGCGGTTGCGGTGCCTGCAGAGATCAGGCGCGGTAACCTCGCTGAATTCTCGCTCGATGCACGCGGTCACGTGGGCCCGCGGCCGCGCTGAAAATTTCTGGAGTCAGGATTGAATAGCACAATCCAGCCGGTCCGCGGCATGAGCGACATCCTGCCGTCCGAGATCGCTCACTGGCAGCGACTCGAGGCTGTGGCGCGCGAGGTGCTCGCCGCCTATGGCTACGAGGAAATGCGCGTGCCCGTGGTGGAGCAGACCGACCTCTTCAAGCGTTCGATCGGCGAATTCACCGACATCGTCGAGAAGGAGATGTATACCTTCACCGACAAGGGCGGGGAGAGCCTCACGCTGCGGCCCGAAGCGACGGCAGGGATGGTGCGCGCGGCCATTTCCAACGGCATCACACACAATCAGCGCCTGCGCGTATGGTCCATGGGGCCGATGTTCCGGCATGAGAAGCCGCAGAAAGGCCGTTACCGGCAGTTTCACCAGATTGACGTGGAAGCGTTCGGCTATCCCGGACCCGACGTCGACGCGGAGCTGATCCTGGTTGCGGCGCGCTTGTGGAAGCGGCTCGGCATTGGGTCCGTGAGACTCGAGGTGAACTCGCTCGGCACGCCTGAATCGCGCAAGGTGTACCGCGAGCAGCTGATGCAGTACCTGCGCAAACACGAGAGCGCACTCGACGAGGACAGCCGCCGCAGGCTCGGCGGCAATCCGCTGCGAATTCTCGACAGCAAGAATCCCGGGATGCGCGCCGTGATCGACGCGGCGCCCCTGATCACGGATCACCTCGATGCGCAATCGCGCGCGCATTTTCAGGCTCTGTGCGCGCACCTGGACGCGGCGGGGATCGAATATCGGATCAATCCACGACTGGTGCGGGGCCTCGACTATTACACCGGCACTGTGTTCGAGTGGGTGACCGATGCGCTCGGGGCGCAGGACGCTGTGTGCTCGGGTGGGCGATACGATGGCCTGTTCGCCCAGTTGGGCGGCGAGCCGACGCCCGCGATCGGATGGGCGATGGGGCAGGAGCGAGTCGTCGCCTTGATGGCGCAGGCGCAAGCCTCGCCTGCGCTGATAGCGCCGCACATTTTCCTGGTCGTGGTTGGCGAGCGAGCCGAAAGCGCGGGCTTGCGCCTCGCGGAACAGTTGCGCGATGCACACCCTGGATTGCGGATTCACACCAATGTGGGCGGTGGCAACTTCAAGGCGCAGTTCCGGCGGGCTGACCGCAGCGGTGCGCAGATTGCGATCGTCCTCGGTGAGGACGAGATGCAACGTGGCGTCGTAGCCGTCAAGCCATTGCGATCCGAGGGCGAGCAGGTGGAGTGTGGGCAGGATGTGCTGGCGTCGCGCATCGGCGAATGGGTATCGGGACTGGATTGAAACCTATTTATAGAGAGTGGAGCGAAGCGTGGACGACTATCTGACCGAAAGCGATCAATGGGAACGAGTAAAGACCTTCGTCCGCGAGAACGGCGCGGCGATGGTCGTCGGCGTCCTGCTCGGCGCGGGCGTCCTGTGGGGATGGTCGTGGTGGGGCGATCACGTCACCACGCGCTCCAATGCGGCCGCAGCTCGCTACCTCGACGTGCTCGATGCGCTGGGGCGCAATGACAAGGCGCGGGCGATCGAGCTGACTGAGCAGCTCAAGAAGGACTATTCCGCCACGCCTTACGTCGACCAGGCGCAGCTCGCTCTGGCACGAATGCATGTCACGCGTGGCGAGCTCGAAGAGGCTGCTCAGCGCCTCAGTGATGTCATGCTCAATTCCAAAGACGAGCAGCTCCGGCCCGTCGCGCGCGAACGCCTGGCGCGGGTGCAGCTTGCCCAGGGTAAAGCGGATGAGGCGCTGAAAACCCTGGGTACGGGCGAGCCCGCCGCGTTCACGGCGAGCTACCAGGAAGTCCGCGGAGATGCGCTGCTGCAGAAGGGCGATCGCAAGGGTGCGCTCGCCGCTTATCGCCAGGCACTCGCCGCCATGGAACCCGGCATCACCGAGACGGGTCTGTTGCAGCTCAAGATCACCGATCTGGCTGCCGAAGAGCCCGCTCCGCAGAGCGCGACGCCGGCAGCAAAGGAACCCGTTCAGTGATGATGCGTCTACTGTCGACCCTGGCGGCCATCGCCCTGCTCGCCGGTCTTAGTGCCTGCGACAAGGAAAAGGAAGTCGATCCGCCGGCCGAGCTGGTCGAGATGAAGCCCCGCATCGAGATCGACAAGCTCTGGAGCACCGGCGTCGGGGGCGACACCAAGGCCCTGCGTCTCGGATTGCGCCCGGCATCGGATGGCGAGCGCCTGTACGCGGCTTCGCACGCTGGCGATGTCCTCGCCCTGGATCTCAACAAAGGGCGCACGGTGTGGCGCGTCGCCACCAAGCTGGCCCTCGCAGGTGGCCCGGGCGTCGGCTCCGGGCGCGTGGTTGCTGGATCGTCGGAAGGCGATGTCATCGCGCTCAATGCCGCCGATGGCAAGCAGGTCTGGAAGGTTCGTGTTAACGGCGAAGTGCTTTCGCCTCCCGCCGTCGGCTCCGACATCGTCGTCGTGCGAACGGTGGATGGACGCCTGGTCGGACTCAACCTGGAGGACGGACAGGAGCGATGGAACACCGAGCAGCAGGTGCCGCGACTTTCACTGCGCGGCACTGCGGCGCCCGTGATCATCGGCGATGTCGTGGTGTGCGGGTTCGACAACGGCAAAGTGGTGTCGGTCGGACTCGCCAACGGTGACGTGCAGTGGGAAACACAGGTCGCTTCCTCGAAAGGGCGCACCGAGCTTGCGCGGCTGGTGGACATCGATTCGTCGGTGCAGCCGGTCGACAAGGACCTCTATGTGGTCGGATTCCAGGGGCGCGCGGCGATGCTGGCACTGGACTCCGGACAAATCTGGTGGTCTCGCGACGAGTCGAGTGATCGCGGCCTGGTGGTCGATGCGGAAACGATTTACATCACCGACGCTGATGGTGACATCCAGGCACTCAAACGCCGCGATGGCACGCCGCTCTGGAAACAGGCGGCGCTGCATCGACGGGGCTTGAGCGGGCCCGTTATCGACGGCTCCGCGATCGTCGTGGCGGACTTCGAGGGCTACGTGCACTGGCTGGACGCCGCCACCGGAGAATTGCTGGCACGTGTCTCGACGGACGGCAATCGGGTCACCAGCCGGCCCCTGGTGGTCGATGGCACCGTGTACGTGCTCACCGATGGCGGCCGGTTGAGTGCCTTCCGGCGCGAGCCGCCAAAAGATCAGAAGAGCTGAGAATATTCACTCAACGGCTTCGCTAGGGTTGTGAGTCAGTGTTACCCGTCATCGCACTCGTCGGTCGACCCAATGTCGGCAAGTCGACGCTGTTCAATGTGCTCACCGGCACGCGCGATGCGCTGGTGGCCGACCAGCCGGGCCTGACGCGCGATCGCAAGTACGGCTTCGGCAAGGTCGGCCCGCTGCCGTACATCGTCGTCGATACCGGCGGCCTCATTGAATATCCCGGCGGACTCGAAGCGCAGATGGCCGAACAGAGCCTGCGCGCAGTCGGCGAGTCCGATCGCGTGGTGCTGCTCGTGGACGCGAAGGAAGGCCTGACTGCGGCGGACGAGTACGTCGCGAAGAGCCTGCGCCGCGGCGGCAAGAGCGTGACGCTGGCTGTCAACAAGTGCGAGAGCCGCGATCCCGAACTCACGGCCGCGGAATTTCACGCCCTCGCGCTCGGGGAGCCGATCTGCATTTCGGCCGCCCACGAACAGGGTGTCGGAGCGCTGATGGAGCAAGTGCTCGAGGGATTCGCGGCCGGCGAGGAACCCGCGCCGACGGAGGAGGGCATTCGCGTTGCCGTGATCGGCCGACCCAACGTGGGCAAATCGACGCTCATCAATCGCTTGCTCGGCGAGGAACGCGTCATCGCGAGCGCTGAGCCCGGCACGACGCGCGACAGCATCCTGATTCCGTTCGAGCGCGACTCCGTGCGCTACACGCTGATCGATACGGCGGGAGTTCGCCGCCGCGCACGGGTGGATGAAGGCGTGGAGCGCTTCAGCGTCATCAAGACCTTGCAGGCGATCGATTCCGCGCACGTGGTGATCGCGCTTCTTGATGCTCAGGAGACGGTGGCAGAGCAGGACGCGAGCCTGCTGGGTCTCGCGGTCGATCGCGGCCGCGCACTGGTGATCGGCGTCAACAAGTGGGACGCGCTGCCTGCCGAGCAGCGCGAGCTGATTCGCTCGCAGCTCGCCGTCCGCCTGCCGTTCGTCGATTTCGCGCCGCTGCACTTCATCTCCGCGCGCCACGGGAGCGGGGTCGGCGAACTGATGAAATCGGTGCACGAAGCGTATCGCGCCTCGATGCGCGAGATCGCGACGCCTGAGCTCACCCGGACGCTGGAAGGCGCGCTCGAAGCGCACCAGCCGCCGTTGGTACGCGGGCGGCGGATCAAGTTGCGTTATGCACACCAAGGCGGCCGCAATCCGCCTGTCATCGTGATTCATGGCAACCAGACGAAGCATGTTCCAGAGGCCTACCGGCGCTATCTGATCAATGTGTTTCGCAAGACCTACGGCCTGCAGGGCACACCCGTGCGCATCGAATTTCGCTCCGACGAAAATCCCTACGCAGGACGGCGCAACGTCCTCACGCCACGGCAGCGGCGCAAACGACGTCGAATCGTGAGAAAGTAGTCGCGCATGAGCGCCCGTCGCATTGCCCGGCTCAAGCAGCCATTCCCGATGAGGTTGGGTGGCACGCTGTCGGAAGCGCAGATCGCCTACGAAACCTGGGGCGAGCTCAACACGGCCCGCGACAATGGACTGCTCATCTTTACCGGCCTGTCTCCGTCGGCGCATGCCGCCTCTTCCTACGAAGATCCGGCTCCGGGGTGGTGGGAGGACATGATCGGTCCCGGCCGCCCGCTCGACAGCAGCCGCTGGTTCATTATCTGTGTGAATTCGCTCGGAAGTTGTTTCGGTTCGACCGGACCGGCATCCATCGATCCGGCAACCGGGCAGCCGTACCGATTGCGCTTTCCGGTGCTCACCATCGAGGACATTGCCCACGGCGGCTTTGAGGCGATACGCAGTATCGGCCTCGAAACACTGGCCGGAGTGATCGGCCCTTCGCTCGGAGGCGTGACCGCACTCGCGTTCTGCACTATGTTCCCGGGATTCGCGAGGAGCCTGATCTCGATCTCGGCCGCGGCGCGTTCGACACCGTTCGCCATCGCGTTGCGCTCACTGCAGCGGGAAATGATCCGCCGCGATCCCGCCTGGGCCGAGGGGGAATTTCCTCCGGGAGCAGGTCCGGTCACTGGCATGCGCATGGCACGTAAGCTCGGCATGATCACCTACCGCTCCGCGCAGGAATGGCAGCAGCGTTTCGGGCGGCAGCGCATGGCAGCCGAACGCAAGAGCGGGGACCCGTTCGGCATCGATTTCGAGATCGAGGCCTACCTGGAGGCCGTGGCAAACAAGTTCGTCGGTCAGTTCGACGCCAATTGTTACCTCTACATTTCCAGGGCGATGGACCTGTTCGACCTCAGTGAGCATGGCGGCTCGGTCGACGCAGCGCTCAAGCGCAGCGAGTTGCGACGCGCCCTCGTCATCGGGGTCGAAACCGACCTGTTGTTCCCGCTTTGGAGTCAGCGCGAGATTGCCGACGCCCTGACGCGGGTGGGTGTGGCCACGGAATTCAAGCCATTACAGTCGATCCAGGGTCACGATTCATTCCTGGTCGACATGGAGCGTTTCCGTCCGGCGATCGGCGAATTCGTTGCGAAGTTGTGAGTGATTCAGGCGCAATGGCCTGACAGGCTGGTAAACTTCGCGCCTAGGTAGTCACATGTCCTTTTCCGGCGCAGAACCCCTGGTGTCTCTTGTCGATCGAGCCGTCGCCCACGACGACGTCGAGCAGATCGTCGATGAACTGCGCACCGGTCTGTGCGAGCTCATCCGCTCGGCGAGCGTGAAACTGCCGGAAGAATTCCATCGCACCTGTCCGGATCATTACGCGCGGCGTCTCATTCATCGCGACGATGCGCGTGGCTATTCAGTTGTCGCCATGACCTGGGCGGCGGGGCAGGCGACACCGCTGCACGATCATGGCGGCATGTGGTGCGTCGAAGGCGTCTGGGACGGCAGCATCGATGTGCAGCAGTACGAGCTCGTCGAGCAGCGCGCCGATCGCTACCGTTTCGAGAAACGCAATTCGTTCCAGGCCGGCACCGGCAGTGCGGGCTGTCTCATTCCGCCGCACGAGTATCACCGCATCGCGAATCGCAGCGCCGACACCGCGATTTCGATCCACATCTACGGTGGCGACATGGACCACTGCGCGGTGTTCGAGCCGGCCGGTGGTGACTGGTTCGTGCGCCGCGAGAAGTCCCTCGGGCTGGATCTGTAGGCCACCACCCGCCCAGAACTCCGTTTCGGTGCGCAACAGGAAGGCTACTGCGCTCCTGCTGGCGCTCCTCCCAGAAACAGCGCTGGATCGACGAACGCCCGGTTCAAGCTGACGCCCCAGTGCAGGTGCGGGCCGGTGACACGTCCTGTCGCGCCCACCTTTCCAAGCACGTCCCCCGTTTCGACCTTCTGCCCGGGCTGCACGTCGATCTCGCTCATGTGGCAATACATCGTGATGAGTCCCGCGCCATGATCGATGAACACCGTGCGACCGTTGAAAAAGTATTCCCCGGTATCGACGACGGTTCCGGGGGCAGGTGCACGGATCGGGTGGCCTGAATCGGCAGCGATGTCCATGCCGCTGTGCGGATTGCGTGGCTCATCGTTGAAGACGCGCCGTAGCCCGAACGAGCTGGAGCGAACTCCTTCGACCGGTTGTTGCAGGCGCAGGCTGACCGGCTCGGAGTCCGTCCATGTGTCGAGAGCGGCATCGATGCGCACCCGTTCACGCGCTACACGCTCGGTGTCCTGCTTGGACAGATTGACCTGGGCGGGTGGGACTTTGAGGCGCTGCACCGCGTATTTCTTCGCTACCACCTTGAACGAGCGATAGGTTGGCTTCTCGCCGTCCCGTCCGATGCGGACCAGTTGCTTGCCCGGTGCGACTGCCAAGGGAATCCCTACGATTGCGCGCCAGCGCTCCGCGTCGGCGAGCACCATTACGCGGTGGTCGTTGTAGTGAATCTCGGGAGCGGGGGCGGAAACCGGGCCGACATCGAGGATCACGACGCCGCCGGGCACCGCGGATGCCTCGGGCAGCGCATGCTCCGCTTGCGCACAACTCAGCGAGAGCGCCCCGAGCACGCCAGCGGCGCGCGCCAGCCTCAAGCGCAAGACGTGAGTCACTGCTTGACGTCCTTGACGCGTGCGACGAGCCGGCCTTGCGACAAGCGTGCCTCAATGTCCTCACCGGGCCGCACCTGGCTCGAAGAGCGCAAGAGTTGCCCGTCCGCGCTGCGTACCACGATGGCGTAGCCACGCTCGAGGGTGGCGAGTGGACTCACCGTGTTGAGTGCACGCATCGCGAGATCCACGCGCGCCCTTGCTGCGCCCACGTCGGGCCTGGGCTGCAGTTTTCAAGCGCAGCTGCATATTCGGCACGGCGACTTGAGAGCTCGCGAATCCTTGCCAGCGGCGAGAATCTCGATAGCAACTCTGTGCGAGCACGCAATCGGGCGGTCGAACTTTCGAGCCAGCGTCGTGCTGACAACGCCAGGCGTTGCTCCAGGTCATCGAGCCGCTGTGCCTGATGCAGCAGGCGCACGCCGGGATGCGCCTGCCGAAGACGTCCAATGAGCCATTCCTGTGACGTGGAGCGGCGCGACAGGTTCCGGTTCATGGCGCCTGCGAGACGCTGCAGCGTTGCAGTCCAGCGCGCGAGCCACTGCTGCTGATCGGGCACGACCAGCTCGGCTGCGCCCGAGGGCGTTGGCGCGCGTACGTCGGCGACGAAATCTGCGATTGTGAAGTCGACTTCGTGCCCAATCCCCGTAACTGTCGGAATTCGGCACTGCGCAAGCGCACGAGCCAGAGCTTCATCGTTGAACGCCCGCAGATCTTCGAGAGAGCCGCCGCCACGAGCGAGGATCAGCACGTCGCACTCGGCCCTCGCCGAGGCGAATCGAACTGCGGCCGCGATTCTCGGTCCGGCTCCGGCTCCCTGTACCGGGACGGGGTAGATGAGCACCGGAATGGCCGGGAAGCGGCGGGCCAGGATATGGAGAATGTCGCGAATCGCCGCGCCAGTCGGTGAGGTGATGACGCCAATGCGTTGCGGCAACCTGGGCAGCGGGCGCTTGCGTTCAGCCGCGAACAGACCTTCCGCCTGCAGTTTCGCCTTGAGCAGTTCGAACTGCCTGCGCAATTCGCCTTCGCCGGCTTCCTCGAGATGGTCGATGAGCAGCTGATACTCGCCACGTGGCTCGTACAGACTGACGCGCGCCCGCGCGAGCACCAGTAGCCCGTCGCGCGGCTGGCACTTCGAGAGCAGGGCTCGCTGACGGAACATCGCACAGCGCACCTGCGCACCCGAATCTTTGAGAGAGAAATACCAGTGGCCGGAGCCGGGTGCGGCAAAGTTCGAGATCTCACCCTGAATCCACAGCGGCGGCATACCCTGTTCGAGCAGCACGCGAGCCTCGCGGTTCAGGCGCGAGACCGTGTACACGTCACGATTCGCGACGGCAGCTGTGACGAACAGATCGAGAGAAGTCACGTGCGGATCATACCGGGCTATTTCCCGCCCCGCGGCACGCACCATGCGAGCGCGGCGCGTTTGGCGGTTTACCCGGCCCGTTGGCGCGCGTACAATCGCGCCCTTTACTCGCGGGGCGCCCCGGGGCCCCGGACGAGACGGGCAGAGCCGATGCGAATTCTGGAAGAAGCCCTGACCTTCGACGACGTCCTGCTCGTGCCGGCGTACTCGGAAGTCCTGCCTCGCGAAGTCGATCTCGCCACGCGCATCACGCGCAAAGTCAGTGTGAATCTCCCGGTCCTGTCCGCAGCCATGGACACGGTGACCGAAGCGCGCCTCGCGATCACCATCGCGCAGGAGGGCGGCATCGGCATCATCCACAAGAACATGACGATCGCGGGCCAGGCGCGCGAAGTTTCGCGCGTCAAGAAATTCGAGAGCGGCGTCATCGTCGATCCGATCACTGTCACACCCGACAAGACGATTCGCGAAGTCATCGACCTGACGCGTGCCAAGGGAATTTCCGGTGTCCCGGTCGTCGTCGGTGACAAGGTGGTCGGGATCGTCACGCATCGGGACCTGCGCTTCGAAACCAAGCTCGATGCGCCGGTCGCGAGTGTCATGACGCCAAAAGAGCGCCTCGTGACCGTGCGTGAGAATGCGCCCAAGGAACAAGTCCTGCAGCTTCTGCACAAGCATCGCATCGAGAAAGTGCTGGTGGTGAACGGCGCCTTCGAGCTCAAGGGCATGATCACGGTCAAGGATTTCCAGAAGGCGACGGAATTTCCGCGCGCCTGCAAGGACGCAAACGGCGCACTGCGCGTCGGCGCGGCCGTCGGAACCTCACCCGACACGATCGAGCGCGTTACGGCACTGCGCGAGGCGGGAGTCGACCTGGTGGTCGTCGATACTTCGCACGGGCATTCCAAGGGCGTGCTCGAAATGGTGAGTCGTCTCAAGGAGAAGTTTGGCGACCTGCAGGTGATCGGTGGAAATGTGGTTACGCCGGAAGCGGCCAAGGACCTGGTGAAGGCGGGCGCGGATGGCGTGAAGGTCGGAATCGGTCCCGGTTCGATCTGCACTACGCGGGTCGTGGCGGGCGTCGGCGTACCGCAGATCAGCGCCGTGGCTCGCGTGGCCGAGGCGCTCAAGAGCAGCGACGTGCCGCTCATCGCGGATGGCGGCATCCGCTATTCGGGTGATATTGCCAAGGCGATCGCGGCCGGCGCGCATGCGGTGATGATCGGCGGAATGTTCGCCGGCACCGAAGAATCTCCAGGCGAGGTCGAGCTCTACCAGGGGGCTTCCTACAAGTCATATCGCGGCATGGGCTCGCTCGGCGCGATGGGGCAGCAGCACGGTTCGAGCGATCGGTACTTCCAGGACACGACCACCGAGCTGGAGAAGCTGGTACCGGAAGGCATCGAGGGGCGCGTGCCGTATAAGGGCAGCTTGGTAACCATCCTGCATCAGTTGGCTGGCGGACTACGCGCTGCGATGGGCTACACGGGCAGCCACAACATCCAGGAGCTGCGCACGCGGCCGACCTTCGTACGCATCACGACTGCCGGGGTGCGCGAGAGCCACGTGCACGACGTGAGCATCACCAAGGAAGCGCCGAACTACCGCACCAGCTGAGAATGGCCAGAGAACTGCTTCAGTCCGTCACACCCCCCGCCGCGGACATCCACGCCCACCGCATCCTGATTCTAGATTTCGGCGCGCAATACACGCAGCTCATCGCGCGTCGTGTGCGTGAGATCGGCGTTTATTGCGAGATCTTCCCCTGGGATGCAACCGAGGCCGAGATCCGCGCATTCAAGCCCCATGGGATCATCCTTTCGGGCGGGCCTGAGTCTGTGACCGACACTCGGCCACCTCTCGCACCCGACCTCGTCTATAAGGCGGGCGTTCCTGTGCTCGGCATCTGCTATGGGATGCAGGCCATGGCGCAGCAGCTCGGCGGCAAGGTCACTGCAGCGAAGCATCGGGAGTTCGGTTTCGCGCGCGTCACGAATGCGGCCAAGGCGTCGCTCCTGCGCGGCTTGAGCGATCACGCCGACGCTGAAGGTCGCCCGGTGCTCGACGTGTGGATGAGTCACGGCGATCACGTCGACGCTTTGCCGCCCGGATTCACGGCGGAAGCGAGCACTGCCACGATTGCGCTCGCGGCGATGGCGGATGAGAAGCGCAGGTTCTACGGAGTGCAGTTTCATCCCGAAGTGACACACACACTGCAGGGCCGCGCGATCCTCGAGCGCTTCGTGCGCGAGATCTGCGGCTGCGAGGCGCTGTGGGATGCGGGAAACATCATCGCGGACAGCATCGCGCGCGTTCGCGAGCAGGTCGGCACGGGCAAGGTGCTGCTGGGCTTATCCGGCGGCGTGGATTCCTCGGTGGTTGCCGCGCTCCTGCATCGCGCGATCGGTCAGCAGCTCGTGTGTGTGTTCGTCGATCACGGCCTGTTGCGCCTCGGCGAGGGCGAGCAGGTGATGGACACTTTCGCACGGCACATGGGCGTGAAGGTGATTCGCGTCAATGCCGGGGAGCGCTTCTTCGCGGCGCTGAAGGGAGAAGCGGATCCGGAGAAGAAGCGCAAGACCATCGGACGGCTCTTCATCGAAGTGTTCGAAGAGGAGTCGAAAAAGATCCCGGGCATCGAATGGCTGGCACAGGGAACGATTTACCCGGATGTCATCGAATCGGCCGGGGCGCGCACCGGCAAGGCCCACGTCATCAAGTCGCATCACAACGTGGGCGGCCTGCCCGAGCGCATGCACCTGAAACTGCTCGAGCCGCTTCGTGAGCTGTTCAAGGATGAGGTGCGCCGGATCGGAGTGGAACTGGGCCTGCCGCACGAGATAGTGTTGCGTCACCCGTTCCCCGGTCCCGGCCTCGGGGTTCGCATCCTGGGAGAAGTGACCAAGCCGCACGCAGATCTGCTGCGCAAGGCCGACGCGATCTTCATCGAGGAACTGCGCCGACACAATCTCTACGACCGTGTCAGCCAGGCATTCGTGGTATTCCTGCCAGTGCGCTCGGTCGCCGTGATGGGCGATGGGCGTCGCTACGATTACGTCGTGGCGCTACGTGCCGTGGAGACGGTCGACTTCATGACCGCGCGCTGGGCGCACCTGCCATACGAATTCCTCGATCACGTCTCGCTACGCATCATCAACGAAGTTCCGGGCATCTCGCGCGTGACCTATGACATCTCAGGCAAGCCCCCCGCGACCATTGAGTGGGAATAGCGATCGCGACTTCATGGCGCGGGCGCTTGAGCTGGCAGGCCGCGCAGAGGACGAGGGCGAGGTTCCGGTAGGGGCGGTCGTGGTCAAGGACGGTGTCATCATCGCCGAGGGCTGGAATCGCCCGATCGCGAGCAACGATCCGACTGCCCACGCCGAAATCGAAGCCATGCGTGCGGGCGCTCGCGCACTCAGCAGCTATCGCCTGAGTGGCACGACGCTCTACGTCACGCTCGAACCCTGTGCGATGTGTGCGGCGGCCATGGTCCACGCGCG
Source organism: uncultured Gammaproteobacteria bacterium (assembly GCA_963705495.1). Classification (GTDB taxonomy): domain Bacteria; phylum Pseudomonadota; class Gammaproteobacteria; order Steroidobacterales; family Steroidobacteraceae; genus DATBVX01. The sequence goes on from CAVPJQ010000003.1 coordinate 155,616, forward strand.
CGTCGCCCGCCTGGTATTCGGTGCGTGGGATCCACGCGTCGGTGCAGCGGGCAGCGCCCTGAACCTGGTGAATGCCCCGGCCTTCAATCACCGCGTCGACACGTTCGGCGGGGTTCTCGCTGAAGAGTGCGGCGCGCTATTGCGTCGTTTCTTCGAGCGCAAACGCGAGTAGCAAGCACAAATAGCGGAGATGCCCGTGAAACCAGATCCATCGCTCCAGTCGAACGTCAAGAATCCTGAGTCCCTGTTCATTGGCGGTGCGTGGGTGAAGCCCGCGACTGCTCGTACGCTGAGCGTGATCTCGCCGGTGACCGAAGAGGTGCTGGTTACCTTTGCGGAAGCCATGCCGCCGGATATGGATCGCGCGGTGGCTGCTGCCCGGGAGGCATTCGATCGGGGGCCGTGGCCACGCCTGTCCGCTCAAGAGCGCGCCGCCGCGCTGCTCGAGGTGGCCAAGGCATTGCGCGATCGCCATGAGGAGCTGGCCCGGGCCTGGACGGGCCAGGTTGGCGCTGCCATTTCGTTCACGCGCTATGCGTCGGCGCAGCCCGCCGGTCTGTTCGAGTACTACGCAAACCTCATCAAGAACTATCTCCTCGTCGACGAGCGGCGACGCGACAACGGCGGGCTGGTGAGGGTGGTCAAGGAACCGGTCGGGGTTGTTGCGGCGATCACTCCCTGGAACGCGCCCCTCGTCCTGCTCTGCTACAAAGTGGCTGCGGCTCTGGCGGCCGGGTGTACGGTCGTAGCAAAACCCGCACCGGAAACGCCGCTGGATGCGTACATCCTCGCCGAGTGCATCGAAGCGGCGGGGATTCCTCCGGGTGTGTTCAATGTCGTGCCCGCAGGCCGCGAGGTCGGGGAGTACCTGGTGCGTCATCCAGGCGTCGACAAGATCAGCTTCACGGGAAGCACCGCCGCAGGCCGCAAGATCGGTGCGATCGCTGCTGAGCGGCTCACCCGCGCGAGCTTCGAACTCGGCGGCAAATCAGCGGCGGTGGTGCTCGAAGACGCCGATACCAGCCAGGTGTTGCAGAGCCTCGTGCCGTTTTCGATGCCGATCACCGGGCAAGTGTGCTTTGCGCTGACGCGCGTGCTCGTTCCCGAGTCACGCAAGCGCGAGCTGCTCGATGCTTACGTGAGCGCGGTTCGCACCGTGAAAGTCGGAGATCCCTTCGAGAAGGACACGCAGATGGGCCCGCTCGCCATGGCGCGACAACTGGATCGCGTGCAGGGCTACATCGCCAAGGGAAAGGCAGAGGGAGCGAAGATCGTGACTGGCGGTGGGCGTCCGGCACACCTTAAGCGCGGGTATTTCGTGGAGCCGACAGTCTTTACCGACGTGCAGAGCCGCATGACGATCGCGCAGGAAGAGATATTTGGTCCGGTGGTTTCGTTCATCAGTTACGACGGCATCGACGACGCCGTCGCCAAAGCGAACGACACCATCTATGGCCTGCACGGCGCCGTGTACACGGCGGACGCCGAGCGCGGTTACGACGTTGCGCGCCGGGTGCGCTCGGGCAGCGTGACCGTCAACGGCATGATCGTCGACATCAAGTTGCCGTTCGGTGGATTCAAACAATCTGGTATCGGCCGTGAGGGTGGCATCGAGGGACTTGAACCCTATTTCGAGACGAAGACGATCTACTTCGCCTGAGCTAGTTCGCTGCCGTCTTCGGCCCGCTGTCCGCGGCCACCCATTCGAGGATGTCGAGATAGCTGCGGATATTGTCGACGTAGCGCACCGGCTCCCAGCCACGCGCGTAGCCACGCTCGGTTTGCGTGTACCAGAACTCCTGTGCGAGCAGCGGCAGAAACGCCCTTACGTCCTGCCACGAGTCGGGGTTGCGCCGATGCATCTGGGTGAGAATGCGGGCATCCTCGAGATGTCCGTAACCGACGTTATACGCGGCCAGCGCGAGCCAGGTCCGATCCGGCTCGGCAATGCGCGCGGGAATCTTGGCGCGAATCGACTGGTAATAGCGCGCACCACCCATGATGCTCTGGTGCGGATCGGTCCGATCGGCGATGCCGAGATGCTCAGCGGTGTCTTCGGTCAGCATCATCAAACCGCGCACCCCGGTCGGTGACACGGCGTTCGGATCCCAGTGCGATTCCTGGTAGCCGATCGCTGCGATCAGGCGCCAATCCTCGCCGATTTTTCCTGCGGCCTCCTCGAACCACTTGCGATACTGCGGCAGCAGCGCCTGCACGTCGCGGATGAAGCCGCGCGCGCCGACGTAGTCGAAACGATCGGAACGCCCGTAGTAGCGATCCAGGATCGCGGCGAGTTGCCCGCCGCCTGTCATCCGCTCGAAGAATGCGCTCACGCGCTGTTGCAGGCTGTCATCACGCGGGTTCATGGCCCACGCAATCGACTCGCCCGCCATGAGATCGAAACCGACACGCACCTGCTGGTGAAAATTGCGTCCGAGGGCGAACTCGGTCGAGTCGACTATCGTATAGTCGATCGAGCCATCCGCGACGTCGCCAAGCAGCTCGACCGAATCACCCCGCCGGCGTTCTACCCAAGCCAAGGTCGGCAGGCGCTCGCGAACCAGCCGCAGTGTTTCGGCCTGGGAACTGCCGGCCGTGATCTCGAGGCGCGAGCCGTTGATCTCTTTCAGTGAACGTGGTTTGGGGCGGCCCTGCCTGTAGATGAGATGCTGGCGCACCTGCTGATACGGCGGACCGAAGAGAACGGAATCGCCCCAGGCATCGTTGATCGTCAATCCCGCCGCGGCGAGATGCGCGCGGCCGCTGGCGATCTGCGCGCGGATGTCTGCGAACGCCGGAACTGTATAAATAAAGAGGCTGACGCCGAGCTCGTGGGCGAACTGCCGAACCAGGTCGTATTCCGGGCCCTCGGGACCATTCGCGCCGTTGTAGTACGCGGTCGGGCTGTTGCGCGAAACGACCCGCAGCTGGCCGAGCGTCTGGATCTGCTCGATCGTCGACGGCACGCGCTGACAGGTGCCGACCAGCAGGCACAGGAGAGCCGCGGCGGCGAACTGGATCGCGGGCGTGCGCTGTAGGACGTGATTCGACATGCGGTGTTGATGGCTCACTCCGCCCGGGCTTCAGGTAGAATACCCCGCCGCCCCGAGCCCCGCCGTAACCGACGCTCACAACGCGCGTCGCTTACCTTTTTCACGGCGCTGGTCAACGGAGAGGTACCGAAGCGGTCATAACGGCGCGCACTCGAAATGCGATGGGGGCATTACGCCCCACGTGGGTTCGAATCCCACCCTCTCCGCCACTCTCCACGCAAGTCCCTTGATGGGCGACGGAAGTCCCTCCCGACGTGTAGCGCGCTACAGCGTTTGCTACAACTTGGGAGGCTCCCCGTGCTACGACGCAAAGGCATTTTCACAGCCCGTATCACGTCCCCGAAGACGTCCGCGACCACGTCGGTCGCGCTGAACTGTGGAGGTCGACGTTGACCGCCGACGCCCGTGAAGGCAAGGTGCGCGCTGCTCTTTGGGAGGCACACTTCGGCTCGCTGTTCTCAGAACTGCGACGACGATCACACAGAATGCGAAGGGACCAGATCGATTCACTTGTCCACGGCTACCTCGCCGCCCAACTCGAACACGTCGAGGAGCGCCTTGCAGTAGAGCTTGACGCGGAGAACGCGCACTCGTGGGCGGAACGTAACAACGACGAGGCACTGGCCATCAAGATCGCTCTCACTCAGGGCGACCTCTCGGAAGCGCTGCCCCTTGCCCGCTCGATGATGCCGGGTGCCCCTGAGGCGTCACTGCGGATGCTCGCGAGGAGACTCCTAGAGGCGAAACTCCAGGTACTTGCCGCCGAGGAGCAGGCGCTCAACGGTGAACCATTGGTAATCCAGCGGTCCCCCGCAGCGACACCAGCGGCCCCACATACGGCGGCGCGTACGGTTGAACCGCTGGCTACACCTGCGTCGTCCCCGCTGCTGTCGGAACTGGTCACGCTCTATGTGCAGGCCAAGATGGCGGGCGGCAAGTGGACCGCAAAGACACGGCAGCTTACCGAGGGTCGACTGCTCACACTGGTCGACCTCATCGGTGACAAGCCGGCCCACGAGGTCACTTCGGCTGACATGCGGGCTCTGCAGTTGGTGCTACCCAAGGTTCCTACCGCGTGGCGCACGCTCTACCCACGGCTCAACGCCGCGCAGGCCGTAGAGCGCGCTGACGCCGACGGCAGGGCGGAGCGTATCTCTGCGAAGACCGTGAACCTGCATGTGGTTGACCTCAAGAGCTTGTACAAGTGGGCCGTGCGGCAGGAGCTTCTCGTGAGGTCACCTGCAGCGGTCCTCGAAGAGGTTAAGGACGACAGCGAAGGGCGCAAGCCGTTCACCGATGATGACCTCAGGTCGATCTTCGGCACTCTTGCAGCGGACGCCAAGGAAAGCGCCGCACGTTGGTGGATACCCCACGTGCTTCTCTTCACAGGAGCACGCCTCGAAGAGGTCTGCCAGCTACACGCTGAAGACGTACGGCAGGAGCACGGCGTGTACTTCCTCGACATCAACAGGGAGGGTTCAAAGAGGCTCAAGACCGAGAACAGCGAACGACTCGTGCCTGTGCATTCTCGGCTGTTCGCGCTCGGCTGGCTCGAACACGTGAAGCAGATAGGCGAGGGCCATCTGTTTCCCGAACTGACATTCAAAGAAGATGAAGGCTACAGCGCTGCCTTCTCCAAGTGGGCCGGGCGCAGACTGCGCAAGGTCGGCATCATGGACAAGCGTAAGGTAGCGAGTCACTCGTTCCGTCACACGATGGCTACGAGACTCGGCAGCGCCGGGGTCTCGCCGCAGATCATCGACCGCATTCAGGGATGGGCGGACGACTCAATGCGGGCGAACTACACTCACGAGCTTGACGCACGTGCGCTGCGTGATGCGATTGAGAAATTTACTGCAGCTGTTTGAGAGAGCATGTCCACAATCGCCGCCGCGCAGCTCGCGAGCAAAGTCCGTGTCCTTCTGGACGAAGCCCGGAACACGCTTGAACATGCCCTGCTGCAGCTCGAAATCATGCGGCCGCTCATAAGCGATGCGGAGATTATTGACCCGCTACACCAAACGTTCGCCGCGAACACGCTCAACGCACTTAACTGGACGCTCTACTCTCAGGCGGCCGTCGATGTCGTAAAGGCTACCTTGGACGACGACGATGGATCAGCCAGTCTCGTCTCAGTATTTGCGCTCCTGTCGCGCGCTGACGTGCTCAAGGAACTTCGAGACGTTCGCACGGCGCCGGTGGCTTTCATTTTCTTAGGCAGCCAGACTTCATCCGGCGTCGTCGCCTTCGTCCCGCGCGGCTGCTTGAAGAATGTGATAACGGCAAGCTCCCAGGCACTTCCGTCCTTGAGTCGATACTTGTTCGTCACGCCGCCTTTGGCGATGTAGCCCAGGCGCTCTATCTGCGTGAGTTGATCGAACAGGCTGCGCGCAGCCCGGAGACGCTCAGCTGCGGAAATCTCATCGGCGATGTCGCCCCAGTCTGTCAGCGCGTCCTTGAACTCTGCTACCAGCTCCAGATCACTCTCGGCGACTTGGCTGTCGTCGCACAGGAACGCACACTTGCCAAACAATTTCATCACGTCACGCGCGTCGTGAATTCGCTTGACAGGTACTGATGAGTGTTCTTTCTTGAACTCTTCCTCCTGTAGCCTGGATTCTTCCGCCTGCCGTTTTGCCATTTGCACGGCTTCTTCGGGCGCCGGGATATACACCGGCTGGACGAACAGTTCTTCCTTCAAGCCCAACGCCCGCGCGAGCCGGCGGAAAGTCCCCTCCGCTACGGCCTTCCCTGCTTCGATACGCTCGACCGTCTTGTCACTGACGTGCGCCTCGTGGGCGAGAACAGCGCGCTTCATTCCGCGGGTCTCCCGCCATATCCGAACAATGACACCGACTTCCGATGGCGTGAAGCGGCGGAACTGGCCGCGGATGCCTTCGACTTGTTCACTCATGGTCCGTTACCTCCAACTGCCCTGCGCGAGATGCTGTCATGGGAGGCGCAGACAGGGTAGCCGGCAGCGCACGACAGGCGCACGACAGGACTGTGCCACGGGAAATACGACGCCTCACGCTAACGCAGCTCTTCGTCCGCGGTTACTAGAGTCATCTTGACGTTTCTGGGGGGTGTCGGGGTGGCATACAGGCGACAACCGGGTCCGTAGCAAAGAGGATGGAACACTCCATGGGAGGTTAGCGTCCGCTCGTTCGGCGTGCCCTCGTTCTCAACGAACTGTGCCTTCACGTAGACGTAGTTTCCCGTCGAGTTGTCCACGCGGTATACCGTGGTTCCATCGATTATTTCTGTCTTGATCTTGATGCGCTTCCTGTTTTCCTTAGGGCAGAAAGTTGATGTGCACCGATCGTCGAGCTTAATAAAGCCTTTGAGGTGCACAGTTGCGCCAGCGTCAAGTTTGTAGATGTTCCGCGACCACGGAGTGTTCGGATAGCTGTGCATAAGCCTATAGTTTGAAGTTCGCTTGCCGTGCAGATCTGATTCCCACTCAACAATGACTTGAGTCCCATCGCAGAGATTGTCCAGTCGATGATCGAAGGGATTAACGTTCTTCTTGAGCGTTACGCAATCGGCATAGGGGTGCGAAGCCGGCGACTCCGACAAGGCCTTTTCGTCATCCTTTGTGGAGGGTTTCCCTATTGGTGGCGGTTGGTCTGCTGATGCGGCAAGAGCTAGAAGCAGCAGCAAAGCAAGCAGCACTACACTTGGCACAAAACCTCCAGTTGGTTCTTATTGTTGGGCGAGACGCCAGCTGCTGCGCCGAATCGCGAAAGTCGTACGAATCATCGTAAGGCCGAGCCCTATTGATGACAACACTGACACGAGCTAGCTACCGGCGGCGATTCGCGAACGGGAGACGCCCTGCCGTGTGGAGCCGGAACGCTTCGAGCAGCGCGGTCTCGGTGACCTTGGGGTCATCCTCGGTGACACACCAGTAGACCCATAGGTCGCACCTTAGCCTCTTGATCGCCTGTCCGCCGCTGTGTGGCGCGCTGTCACCGAGCTTGTGCCGATGGAACTCTCCGATGCGATCCGAGAGCGGACGAGCAGTGCGACCAATGTAGACCACAGGCTCGCCCTCGATCCAACGCCGTTGTTCGTCTGCTGGAAGGTACGAGATGTCATGCGCGCAGCAGTCGGCGTCGGCCTCGCCTACGAGGGCCACGACGTATACACCACGGCCTCGCTCGCTCACCGGTTCCGGCCATTTGACGGGACTCCGCGGTATGAGGCTGACACAGCTGAATAGGTCGGCGACGGTCATCTCAGCTCAGGAGGTCCGCAGATTTGGCGGAAATTTTTGAGGCGGGGTCGATTGATCAGACAGTGCGGGTTCCCCCCGTGCCGGGGTCACCTGCGCGCTACGCCAACGGCTCACTGTTGATCGCATCGTCGCCCGCTCCTGATGGTAAGCGCCATGCTACCTCGCGGGATGCGCTGTTCCGCCGGGCGGGATTCGCGAATCAATGGCGATCCCTTCTCAGGAGGGTCAGAGGCAGTCGCCGACTGATCGCCGCCGCTAGGTCAGACCGCTCGGTGCCTGGGTTGGCGTCGAGGGCGACACTCGCTGACCTAAGTCGTAAGCCGCTGGTGCACCTCGCATTCACCTGCTGCCCACCGAGCGTGCTACGGCGGCTGCTACGGTCGCGGGCACATTGCCGGTCACAAACCAAGTACAACCCGCTGATCCCACTCACAGGCCGTAGTCTGTCCATCTCCCGACCTTGGGTGCACCACAGCTGCGCTGCAGGCGTGACCGAGGGTCTCGATTCCAGCGCGCACAAGTCACTGATGGTTAGCCGAAGAGGCTACTTCCTGTGACCGTGGCGCGCGAGCGCAGGTTGACCCGACCTCGTACCCCTACTGCAATCCACGGTGCGCCACGGCCTTCCTACGCTAGGGCACGGCGGCGCCGTGTGGGCGTTCGTCTCTCCCTTCGAGTCACTCAAGCCACGGCCGGGGTTCGCCCTCAGACACACCTACGGTTTCCCCTCGTCCACAAGAAATTAGTCACTTGCCTAAGTCATAGACCATGAACAACAGACCACAAGCCCACCGCGTGAAGCACCAGTGCACCGCTCCTGGTTGCGCGCGATACACCGCCACGACTCACCCACTCAGTAGGCACTGCGGCATGCACGCACAACGACACAAGCGATACGGCCATCCTCTCGGACGTCCGGTGAAGATGTCTGAACTCAAAGAGCACCGCGAGGTCATCGACCGCGCGCTTCAACGCTACGCCGCGAGTGCGCCTGTGAAGGCCGCATTGGAACTCGTGAGTGAGCTGCTCGCGTTCCAGCCGAGGTACGGCTGGGCCGTCGAGCGTGAGGTACAGGCGGAACTGCGGCGACTTACGGGCGCTGGCGTGACACCGCTCATGGTGCTGCAGAGAGTAGTCGAGACCTATGTGTTCCTGAAAGAGCACCCACAACGCTGCAAGACGCTTAACGAGGAGCTTTACGCGTACTCGCGTGGCGTGTGTTGTCTGTCGACTCAGAAGAAGGACCGGCCCAATGCCCGCACACTTAAGTTACTCGGGGAGATGCTTGTGTCCGCAGGAGGCGCGTTCGCGGTGAAGCTGTGGGAACGCATCCTGCAAGAGAACCAGATTCGCAACGATCTCAAGAAGCAATCCGCTAACTTCGATGGAGTTCCGCTGTGCACCACTTGATGACTGACGTCCGCTATCGACGCTAAGCGGAAGGTCGCGAGCGCCTACGTTCGGGCAGTTCAGCACTCGATGGCGATGCTCGGTTTCATCACCTCTTGTTGAAGTCGACAAGCTGGCCCGCCGAGATGATGTAGCCAGACCTGATTGCCGTTCGGGTCGAGCCGGCCGTAGCCGGTCGCCGAGAATGAATACCGCATCGCGCCGAACGTCGGTCATGCGGATGTCTAGCAGGTTCGCGTCGATTGTTGGCTCATTCGCCGAGGTCAGGGGCCCTGGAGCGTTGAGAAAAAGGCCTCGTAAATTGTTGAGCCCGTCGCGGTGCCTTTGCTCAAATCCACGCCTGCCGGCGCGGGGCCGAGGTTGCCTCCGGGGGCGATGCCAACCACGGCATCGGTGGGCCCGATCGCGCCGTACACGAGGTCGAAGGATCCCTCGGGATAGAGAACGACTTGGAACGTGTTCTGGTCGGTCAGTCCGGTCGCCCAGGACGGCACACCGACCCATGTGATGATCATCCGGTCAGCGAGCGCGTTGGCGTGGATCTCACCTCCGAAGTTGACCGCTAGATCAGTCAAGAGAGCCGCGATGCGCGGGGCGCCCGAGATCAGGCGAGCAACGTCGCGCGCGGCACTGGCGGCATCACCCGTGCCGAATGTGAGATTGCCATCCGTGTTGACGAACACCTCCCCGTAGCTGTTCCCCTCGAACGGAAAGACGAACGGCAGCGGCACCAGACTGGTGTCGTCGTCGATCGGGAAGGGGCCGTTCGGCGGCCCGCTGAAATCGAGGACAGCACCGACGTCTGAATTCAGCGCGCCTGCTCCAGCGGTGACCTGATAGCCGGTTGACACGGGAGCGAAGTGCAGCTTGTTCACTGCGCCGACCAGGTCAAATGGGTTGGGCGGAACCAGAATCTGCTTACGGATGGGTGGGGCGCCATTGGACCTCAAGAACGCGGCGTCGGTGCCGACGATGCTGACGATATTCGTGTCGCCCGGCACAAGGTCGATGAAGAGGAACTTGGGTACGGGGGCGGCGCTGAGTGTGGAGCCGCGCACCAGAGCCGTGATGTGATTGCCCTTGTCGACTCCTGGCCGCGGCTCGGGGAAGGTCGGCCAGATGTGCACGGCGTCCCCGTCCTCGAAGTGGTCTTCGACCAACGCCATCCGCAACTCATTGTTCGAGGTGCCCGAGAGGGTGTCGAGGTTCACCCGCCAACCGCCGATGCCGAGGGCACCGACGGAGTTCTGACGGAACGTATCGCGATACGACAGCAGGTCATACTGGTTGCCATTTGCCCCGGTCGCGTTGCCGTTATCAGTCCCGGCCGTGGCCTCGATGCCCGCAGTGTTTTCCTCGAAAAGATTGTCGGTCGAGTACACGTTGATTGAGCCGCCGTCGGTCCCCAGCGTGTTGCGGGAGTGCAGCCCATAGAAGTTACCGATGAAGTGGTTGGCGCTCACTATTGCGTGCACGCTCGGGCCCTGCCGTACGTCGCCATCCTGGTTGGTCAACCCGTTAATGATGGCGACGCCAAAGAGGTTACCGCGGACGATGTTGCGATCAAATAGAAGTGTCGAACTCGCGTTGCGCATGCGGCAGCCGAGGTTGAGGAAGGCCGCGCCGGGCACGCTGAAGCTGCCGTTGTCGAGAAAGTTGTTGCTGATCTCGGCGGCATATCCCGAAGAGGGCAAGTACGCCGAGTGTGGTGGGCTGAGCGCAAGCGCTCCAGGTCCGGTGAGAATGGTGAGGCGCGAGATAGTGTTTCGATCGCGGTAGGCGATCGCGATCGTGTCGGACAGATCGACCTCGGAGTCTCCCGTGCAGTCGACCTCCGGCTTGCCGTCTGGACCGACCTCTAGGTAGGGCGCGATGCCGGTCCCATCGATCACTGTCTTGCCCGAAATCACGGGATCGTCATCGAGGGTGGCGTCCCAGACGCCGTCGTGATCGGCGTCGGCATAGGTGTTCCAGCCTAGGAGCTTCATCCCTTTCTGCAGCATGAGCCCGCCACCACGCGGGCGGGCACCCGAGGGACCAATGGCAGTTAGTCTGTACGTCCCGGGCCGGAGCACAACTGTCTTGTTGGCATTGGCCGGGTTGCCGACGACGGCGTACAAGCGCTCGGCGTCTCCGCTGTTGATGATGATCGTGCGGTCGTCTGCGCGCGTGTCGAACGAGGTGAAAAGCAGGGTCGCTACGGCAGCGATGAGGCACGGGCCAGCATTCAGATAATCGAATCGCATGAGATTGCTCCGTTCTAGATTTGGCCGGATTTGCCACTTCGGCAACGGCTTTGGGCACAGCGTGAACCGGATTGTTTTCGCGCTCGATGCGCGTTCAAACCCTGCTGGACGACCAATATCCCCAATCGATCGCAACGAATGCGCTCGGCGAACCAAGAAGTCAACATCAGAACCCTTGCGGTGCAGCGGCAAGCGCCCGCGCGCAAAGATTGCGCCGCATGGTTTCCCTGCGCTGGGTCTTCATCGAGTGCTTTCCGACACCGACTTCCGAAAGCTGAATGACCGAACTTGGCCGAAAGCCGCTGTTCGCGGAGCCACGGGCTGTTGGCCTTTTTTTGGCAGCCGAGACGCAACGAATTCACACGGACCTCAAGCCGTGAGGATGGGAAGCGGGCGACATGCAGGAAGCGTGTCGCTCGTCATTTCCCTCCCGTATCACTTCAGGTTCACTTCACGCACACCGCGTGCGCGCCTCACTTCAACCAATCATTCCTTCAGGACAAACCAATGGACACTTCAACTTCACCTACCGTCGCGCCCGAAGAGCGCGCCACACTGAACGCGGCCCACGCCTTGAGCGAGATCATTGAGCAGGCATTCGCCAAGCACGCACCGCCACCGACCGGCGAGCAGGTACAGAAGGCGCTCGACTTTATCTTCAGTTTGACCGTAGAAGAGCGTGAGCGGTATATGCAAGCGCACGCCAACGCGTTGGAGTGGGCCGAGAAAGAAGCAAGGGCCGCGCTAGGAGCGCAAGCGAAGGAGAACGCCGCAAGAGACATCCGACGTAGTCGGAAGTCGAAGGAGCTAGCAGAGACCCTACGAGGTTGCGAGGACAGGATTAGCGGCCTCTTCCGCAGCACAGATTCCCGAGAGCTTATCGTCGAGTACGCGCACGACCTGTTAGGGGTTTGGCTCAGTACTCCGTCAACGACACCCCGCAGCGAAGAAGAGCGCAAGGCGCGCGCAGAGTTGTGGTCGATAGTGGATCGCGAATTTGCTCGACGCAGGATCGCGGCAGAGAAGAGAGCGAACTACCCAAGCACCCACTCTACGAAGACGCAGCTGTCGAAGGCGCGCAGCAAGGTGAAGAAGCAGCTGGCGACCGTAGAGAAGGCACGCGCGAAGGTCGAAACGATCAAGAGTCGGCCCGACAGTCACCCCTACGACGCGCAGCTTGCCGAGCGTGACCTTGGGAGGTCTGAAGAGGCGCTGCAGCGAAACCAGGCTAAGGTACAGGCGCTCGAAGAGGAGCTGAAAGGGAGTGCGAATGGGCCTCAATGAGACCTACGAAGCCCTTCCAATTTGACTTTGCGTCTATGCGTGTAAGTCACTGATTTTGGCTGCCGTCGTGTTTTCGCTGCTCAGTTAGGGAAGGGCCACCTTGAGAGCCTTCGACCTTGGCTGACCGCTGCTGACCATCGCATTGACGCCTTTGGTGTGACCGCCGAAGACGGCGGCACTCAAGCTGCCCGCGATGGCGTGCCAGCGGGTGGAGATGGGTGAGACCTCCGGTGAATGCACTTCGACGACGTCGAAGAAGAACTCACTCCAGCATCACCACGGTTCTGAGCAGGTCCACCACTGGTGTCACCAAGGGAAACCCGCTGTGTCGCCAGTGGCTTCACCAGCTCTAACAACCTTAGTGAGAGATTCCAGGTAGTCGAAGCTCTTTCCACCTTCGTCTCTCTTCCAACTGTCCCGTCTGAGGTTCGTCAGTGCCACCGAAGTACACGCGGCTCCGCGCGTCTGACTTCACATCGGCCTGACCATCGCCAGCTTCATTCCCTCAGTGGGCAGCCCATTTCCCCGTACGCCCACCTCGCGTTCACCTGAGTGCGCTCGACGTTCACAAAGCCATTCAACCAAGGAGGTCACCGTGACTGCACTCAAGACCTGCTCGCACTGCGCGCAGCAGAAGCCTCACGCTGACTTCAGCCGTCAAGCCGCCGCACGCGATGGGCGGCAAAGAGCGTGCAAGTCGTGTGTCCACGAGCGCAAGCTGAAGTGGATCGCAGCGAACCTGGAGCGAGTCCGCGAGAAGGAACGCACGAGTTCTCGCAAACTCTACGCGGCAGACCCGTCGAAGAAAATCGCAGCCGTCGCCAAGCGCCGTGCTAACAAGCGCTCCGTCACCGCCGCCTTGTCCGCAGGCGAGCAAGCGCTCATCGAGCGTATGTATGAGCTGCGTTCTCTCGTCGAAGAACTTCTAGGCTGTTCGCTACACATTGACCATCAGGTGCCGTTGGCGCGCGGTGGCCGACACGAGTTATCGAATCTGCGCTACATACCGGCACACATCAACAGTGCGAAGCGCGACCGCCTCGACCACGAGTGCGGCGGCGAGACCGGCGCCTTTCTCAACGGCGCCTACGAGTACGAGCAAGCCACCTTCGTCACCCACAGACGCGGGCGCCGACCTGACTGATTCATTTTCTTGAAGTGAAACGGCACGCACGGCGAATTGATCCACAAAGATCACCGCTGTGCCTCTACCGCGCCCCGCTTCACCTTCACGACTATCCGGCCGCAGTCGCGAAGGATTCACTTAGGCCATTTTCACTTCAAAGGACCATACGACCATGAATATCTCCGACATCCTGTCGAGCGCTGAAGAGAAGCTCTATCGCGCGCAACTTCGCCAACTCGGCGAGCAGCCTACGGTGTACGCCGCGCACGCCACCGAGATCAACGCACTGCGCGGCGCGATGCTTGAGCTGCGCATCAAGATCAACAACGTTCTGCCCGTGAACGCAAACTACACGCGCTCAATTGTCGCGCTGAAGATAGAAGCGCTGCGCATCGTAGACCTTCCACGTGCAAAACAAGCCGAGGAGATCGGCACGCTCTTCGCACTCGCCAACGCTGGAGACACCGACGCAAAGGCAATCGGCTACTTCTGGCGCGAAGAGCATCTGCGACGCGATGCAGATCGCGCGCGCCCATCTAAAGAACAGATCAAGGCAATTGCAAATGACTTGGTGAAGCAAGCTCGTCGCGCCAACCGCCCGCTGCTACGCGCTAAGGCTACCGCCTAAATCACGAGTGGTACTAGTGACCGACTCCCGCGTTGCAGCTTTTGGCTGCGCGCGGGCTCTTCGGTACCACCATCACACCCGCTTCGGTGACACCGGAATGTCGTTGAGAGCGTGGACAAGAACCTGATGATGGAGCGCACCGCGGTCTCGTGCCGGCGGTGCGATGCGCATCTCGGGCATGTCTTCGACGATGGCCCGCAGCCGACCGGTCTGCGCTATTGCATGAACTCGGTGGCTCTGCACTTCATTCCGAAATAGTCCTCCGCCTGTGTCAACCGCTTGACAGACCGCGCTCGTGCCGCCCGGCACTATGTTCGCGACTGAACCATCGGATCGGCACCAAAACCGGGATGTTTACGGGGGAGGGGGATATGTCGTTCGACTGGAAAAGCGCGGCACTCGCGCTCGCACTGTCTTGCATCGGTGTGCTGGCAGACACGCTACTGAAGCTGGCGAGCGCAGCACGTCATCCCTTTTGGAATCGCTGGTTTCTGCTCGGACTGCTGACTACGGCATCATTTGCAGTGCTCTGGGTGCTCCTGATGCAGAGAATGCGGCTTGGTCCCGCCGGCGTCTTCTATGCTGTCGCCAGCGCGTTGCTCCTGGTCTGCATCGGGGTGGTCTTCTTCGGCGAAAAACTCACCGCGGCGGAAACGGCAGGCGTCGTCATGGCTCTCTCAGCTGTCGTGTTGCTGGGGAGCACTGCATCGGCGTAGGAGACGATGCTGTCAGTGCGGTGGCTGCGGCCGTGTACTCCCGTTCGACGACGAACACTATGCAATACGTAAGGACCGCGCCGCGCGCCAGAAGAGATGTCGAACATGTGTCTCGCGGCGTGCTGCGGCGTGGCGTGCGCTCAACGAGGACTACCAAGGCGACTGGCGTGCGCGCAACCCGCGCAAGCTGGCAGCGAACAAGCTGACAGAAGCACAGCGGCTGCTCGCCGAAGCGGATGCGCTGGACGCAGGGGCTTCTGGTTCCGCGCCGGTCTGAAGTTGACGACGAGGAAGGACTGATGAGTAGCTAGCGACGCTAGGGCAACCGCGTCAGGTTCTCGGCGGGAACGGGGCCCGCAGCTTCCTGTGCCACACGGCGCAGGAGTTCTCCTAGCGTCTGCAGCAGCCAGTCGTTCTCGGTGGCGGTCAGAGGAACGGGCGTCTTGCCTCGTTTAAATTTTCGAGCAGTGAATGCAGTACCGCGCTCGCTAGTCAGTCGTCCGATGGTGCCAATAACATCATCATCGACGTTCAACGCCGCAGCCACGTCACTTCGACTGCCGTACTCATACTCTAGGCGCGACAAGAAGGCGTAGCCGTGGAGCAGGATTGTGTCGCGGTTCTGAAACACCGTTCTGTAGCGATCAGCTAGGGCGGCGGTCAACTCGTTCCCTTCCATGTCGCTTGGTGGTTCCGGGTACTTCGAGTGCTTCAGCAAAGCCACGGCACGACCCACGAAGGCCACGCTCGCGACTCCCTGTAGCTGCACGAACAAGCCACTACCCTTCGGTGGCTCCTGTACTAGAACCGCTCGCTCGAAGTGCAGCGCGAACGCATCGGGGCCGTGCCGCAGCAGCGCGTCCAGGTTCCAGCCCTCTACCAACGGATCAAGAACGGCGCGCGCATCCGCTTCCGTGTGGAAGGGACTCGTCGGTCTGAACGTGACGCGGTCTTGCGCAAGCTCGTACGTGAATCCTCCCAACGTGCCTTCGCATCGGAGGTCGTCGGGGTACACATGGGCGTCGGAATGGGCCGCCTTGTAGACCAACGACTCAACGAACGGGTACTTCTTCTCTGAGGTCACGGCGGGAGCGTACGCCGTGCCTTGGAACGCCGCACCTACTCGGCGTCGAAACAAGATGAGCCTATCGGGACGTCAGTTTGTAGAATGGGACCAGAACAGGCGCAATAGCGCGCCGTCAGGGCAGGACAATGGACACTGGTCAGAAGACTGAGTCACTCGCGCAACTTGTCGAAGACATCGACCATGGCAGCGTAGTACTGCCCGAGTTTCAGCGAGACTTCGTCTGGGACGTTGAAAAGACCTATGACTTGTTCGATTCCTTTATCAAGGACATATTCGTCGGCTCCCTGATCTATGGTGTACCAAGCTTCGAGATCACTGTGCGTGAGCTCGACTACCGTGTACGTTCGGGTAAGGGTAGTCGCCAAAAACTCAAACTGACTAACTACAGTCGCCCCCAAATCGACAAGCTCGTCAAGACGTCGGGATTCCGCCTGCTCCTCGATGGCCAGCAACGTGCAACGTCGATCTACCGAGCACTGAGGGGTATCGATCCAATCTACTTGATCCTCTACCCCGAAAACGAACTTGATGCGACCACGCGAGGCGAGGCCGTTGGAAAGCGTTCGCTGGAGGCGTCAACAAAGGAGATTGCCGGAGAGCCCTTAGCCGGTCACGTCGGCATCAAGGTCTCAGACGTCTATTCCATGCTCAAGGGGGAAATGCCCCGAGAGCAAAACAAGTTGTGGCCCTTTCTGGACTCCTCGCCGTTATCGTTCAACTCCCCAGAAGAAGCTTCTAAGTCGGAACAATTCAACGTCTATCTGACTCAGGCGAAGAATCTTGAGAATCTCTTTCGGCAGGAGAAGCTCATAGCGTATTACCTCCTCGACACCGATGAGGAGAAGTTCGCGCTGTTCTTCGAACGCTCAAATAGCAAAGGCCTTCAGCTCAACTTCATCGACATCCTCGCCGCCAAACTCTATGCCGGTTTCAATTTGCGTGCGGCAGTTGAGTCATTTGAGGAAGCGTACCCTGGTCTGCCTCTTCATAAAGAAGCAATCGTCCGCGCGATCAGTTTCGTCGTGAGTGGAGGGAAGGATACTGGACGGGGTTTCATTCTCGGGAATCTGACACACGCGCACTTCAACGAACACTGGAACAACATGACCACTGCCTATCGCAAGTCATACGACTACTTGTTTCAGAATCGATTGTTGATTCACCAAGCGTGGATGCCATACGAGAACATGACCATTCCGCTGATGATTTTTCTGAGGCAGATACCGGGAAACGACTTCGGCCAGATGTCTGAAATACAGCGACGCATCATTCAGGCGTGGTACTGGGCAAGTATCTTCGCCCGCCGATATTCGAGCGCCGCACAAACGTTGGTAGTTGAAGATGCTCAGAACTTGGAGAAAATCGGTCGAGGGGACTTCTCTGTGGCCGCATCTTGGCTGCACAAGATTCAGCCAGTCGTGCGAACACCAGAGGACTTACTCGGTGTGAGCAAGCAATACGATGCAGTCTACAAGGGTATCCTGAATCTGGTGCACTACTTGTCTGGCGGACTGGTCAATTGGCTCAACGGCGACCGACTATCACCAGAGAGTGTCCTTGAGGACCACCACATCTTCCCAAGGGACTACCTTCGAAAGCTCGTCGAGGAAGGTGACAACGACGCAATAAAGCTGACCGACTGTGTCGTGAATCGCACCCTCATTCCTAAGCTGCAGAATATTCGGATAAGCAACAAGGCGCCGTCTGTGTATCTCCAAGAGATACTCGAAAAGAATCCTAGGCTGGCAGACGCGCTCCACTGCCACTTGATACCTTCAGAGTTAATCGCTGGCGACTACGACGGTGTTTACCAAATATTCCTAGAAGATCGCGCGAAGAAGCTGGCGGAGATTTTCGAAGGGGCTGTGGACCAAACTAGGCGCCAGATCGTTGACGAGTTGAGGCGCTAACGCTGCTACGGGCTCGTGCCACGTTTTTGCTACCGTGTGATAGGCTCCGGTCTGTAGCCTCTACACCGATCAAGAACTTATGTGTGGCCGCGAGAGTCCCACCCTCTCCGCCAGTTCTTCTTGTTGTCCGCACGCCGCAGGCCGACGGAGAAAAACCCGGCGACCTCAGCGAGTCAGTGACCGTGTCCTAGCTGTTGCTCGCGGCCGGGGGACGCCTGCGCGGCGTCTCGGCTTCATCTTCGACAGGAGTGGTGCGCGCACGGCGATTCGTGAGCTCGGCCAGCTTCTCTTCATACGCGCGCGCAAATTCCTCGACGAAGGTGTGTGGAAATTCGTCTTTCGGATTCTGCTTCAACGTGTGATAGAGCTCGCCGTAAAGGTCCCAGTACTTCATCTTGTTCGTCGCGCCGAGCAGACCGCCGCGCTTGCCGCCGCGATCGAAGCGCTCCTGCAATTCGTGCGGGTCGAGGCGTTGCAGGAAGTCATTGAAGGCCACTTCCATGGCACCGACCATGGCTTGCTGGTGCAGACGGATCTCGCGCAGGCTTTCGCGGACCGCTTCAACGGGTCCGAGATAACGGGTGCCCTGCTGCTCGAAGAGCTTGCGCAGCGCTTCCTCGACACCCGCGGAGAAGCGCAACGGGTTGTTGTCAGCGGCTTGCACCGTTTCCTGCGTGATCCGGAACCGGTTCTTGAGCTCGGCCCGTACCTGCATGATCTCCATCAGGCCCATTACCACCTCGCGCAGGATCTGGCCGGCGAGCGGCAACACTTGCGGCTGGATCGCGGCAGGAATGCCGGACGGGTCGATGCCGGCGCCGCGACACAGGGCTTGCAGGCCCGCGTCAGGCCCGGCCGCAGGTTCGGCCGGCGCGCGCACGTTGGCGTCGGGATCGGAGCTCTTGGGGGGGCTGCGATAGGGGTCGATGCGCCGTCGCGTGGAGAGATTCCACGGCTGTTCGCCAGGCTTTGCCGCGGCAGCCTTCGGTCGAACCGGGACACGTGGTTTCGGCGTAAGCGGAGCGCCGGCGGAGCTGATCCGTGGCAGGTCTACGGCCTGGCCGTAGGCATTCACGGGCGTCACCGGGCGCGAGCCGCTCGACTCCGGCGCGAGCAGCGCATCGAGATTCAGTGATTCACCGAGGTCATCCTCGGTCGATTGACGGGCTGCAGATGAACCGAGGCCGTCATAGGCAACGATCGCGCTCTTCTCCGGCGGAAAATCGTTGGCGGCATCGATGCTGACGATCACTTCGTAATCGCCCAGGCGCAGCCGGTCACCATCTTTGAGCGCCTGCGGCCCGACGTCGGAGATCGGCGCCGTTTCCTCGTTGACGTAAGTGCCGTTGGAGCTGGTATCAGTCAGCCAGTACCCGCCGTCGCGGTATTCGATCGTGGCGTGATGACCGGAAACATAGCGTTCCGGATCCGGCAGGATCCAGTCGTTGTCGCTGGCGCGACCAATGGAGCCGCCGTGGACACCGAATATCTTGGTGCCCTCGGGGCCGAGAATTCTCGCGTGATTGCTGACGACTCTAAGTCGCAAAGCCATGTTCTTCCCTCGCCAAACCACCCGTTCGCCCTGGGGACCGCACGCGGCCCCACTCGACTGGATTCCGGTCGGAGCGCCTGCCTGCGGAGCAACGCGGGCGGACGCAGTTTCGCCAGTCTCCGTATAATGTCGGACGCAACACTATCAGCGCGATCGACGGAATCGAATGGCAGCCAGTCACATTTTCAAGGTCATGTTCGTGAACCAGGGCAAGGTCTACGAGATTTATGCCCGGAAGGTGAGCCATGGCAGCCTTTTTGGGTTCATCGAAGTGGAAGAGCTGGTGTTCGGCGAGCGTTCCAGCGTAGTCGTCGACCCCACCGAGGAGCGCATCAAGAGCGAATTCGCGGGTGTGAAACGCACCTACCTGCCGCTGCACGCGGTGGTGCGCATCGATGAAGTCAAAAAGCAGGGTGTCAGTAAGATCACCGTGCTCGAGGGCGCGAACGTCACGCAATTTCCAGGCCCCGTTTACGCGCCCGGCACCGACACGACCAAGCGTGGCGTGATTTAGGTTCAGTGACGCGCAACTGGTATCATGCGCGCCTCGCTGACGGGCCGAACGCGGCCCGGACACCCGCCCAACAGAATGCTGCTACTGCCAGGCTCGCCGGCGCTTTCTTCGTTCCGTCTCGACAAGCTCTTGAGCGCCGTACAGGCGCGACATTCCGGCGTCACCGCAATTGCCGCGCGCTGGTATCACCTCGTTGATCTCGAGCGCGAGCTCGATCCGGTCGAACGGCGCATCCTCGACCAACTGCTGACCTACGGCCCTCGCTTCGACGCCGGCGATGAAGCAGGCGAGCTGATCCTGGTAGTTCCGCGCTTTGGCACCGTTTCGCCCTGGTCGAGCAAGGCGACCGATATCGCCCATGTGTGCGGTCTCGACGCCGTGGGGCGCCTTGAGCGTGGCATCGCCTACCGTGTTCGCGGCGAGCATGTCTTCACGCGAGCCTCCCTGGAACAGATCGCGGTGCCCTTATATGACCGTATGACGGAGGTTCCACTGTGGGAACCCTCACAGGCCGCCGCGCTCTTTGAGCATCACGCGCCGCAGCCACTGACGCGCATCGATCTCTTGACACGCGGGCGCATTGCCCTCGTGCAGGCCGACGAGCGCCTCGGCCTCGCTCTGTCGGCGGATGAAATCGACTACCTGGTGGAAAGCTTCCGGCGCATGGGCCGCGATCCCACCGATGTCGAGCTGATGATGTTTGCGCAGGCGAATTCTGAGCATTGCCGGCACAAGATCTTCAACGCCGAGTGGATCATCGACGGCGAGCGGCAGCCGAAATCGCTGTTCGCAATGATCCGCAATACCTACGCGCACAATTCGCGCGGTGTGCTGTCTGCCTACCGTGACAATGCAGCGGTGATCGAGGGCTGGCCCGGAGCTCGCTTGTTTCCCGCAGGTGCCAGCAACACTTACGGCTACGTGCGCGAGTCGATCGATGTGCTGATGAAGGTGGAGACCCACAACCACCCGACGGCGATCGCTCCGTTCCCTGGCGCGGCGACCGGTTCGGGCGGTGAGATTCGCGATGAAGGCGCGACTGGCTGCGGCGCGAAGCCCAAAGCGGGCCTCACAGGCTTTACGGTCTCAAACCTGCGCATCCCCGATGCGGTCAGCGCCTGGGAAACGCAACGCGAGCTCTCGCCGCGCATCGCCTCGGCGCTGCAGATCATGATCGACGGACCGATCGGCGCTGCGGCATTCAATAACGAATTTGGCCGGCCGAACATTCTCGGCTACTTCCGGTCTTTCGAGCTTGCGCTCCCGGGAGATGCGCCTGGCCGCGTTCGCGGCTACCACAAGCCGATCATGATCGCGGGCGGGCTCGGCAACATCCGGCGTGCGCATGTGGAGAAGCGCGAGATACCGGTCGGCGCGCGCATCATCGTGCTCGGCGGTCCGGGGATGCTCATCGGTCTCGGCGGTGGTGCGGCCTCGTCGCTCGCGAGCGGCGCGAGCCAGGAAGACCTCGACTTCGCTTCCGTGCAGCGTGGCAACCCGGAAATCCAGCGGCGTGCACAGGAAGTCATCGATCGCTGCTGGTCGCTCGGCGAGCGCAACCCGATTCTCTTGATTCACGATGTCGGTGCGGGCGGGTTGTCGAACGCAGTGCCGGAGGCCATTGCGCACAGTCATCGCGGTGGGCGCATCGATTTTCGCAGCATCCCGACGGCGGAGCCCGGCATGTCCCCGCTCGAGGTGTGGTGCAACGAAGCGCAGGAGCGGTACGTGCTTGCGGTAGCTGGCGATAGTGTGCCGGTGCTCGAGGCCCTGTGTGAACGCGAGCGTTGCCCGTATGCCGTGATCGGCGAGATTACCGGCGACGGCCAACTGACACTTGAAGATCGGCATTTCGAAAACCGGCCGATCGACATGCCGATCGACGTAGTGCTCGGCAAGCCGCCGAAGATGTTGCGCGACGTGAAGAGCGTGCATTCGCAGGGGACAAGTTTCGATCCTGCGGTAATTCCGCTGCGCGAGGCGGTGTCGCGGCTGCTTGCGCTCCCGACCATCGCCGACAAGACATTCCTCATTACGATTGGCGATCGCACGGTCGGTGGCCTGATCGCGCGCGATCAGTTGGTCGGCCCATGGCAGGTGCCGGTGGCGGATGTCGCGGTCACCGCATCGGACTACGTCGGCTATACGGGTGAGGCGATGGCGATGGGTGAGCGGTCGCCTGTCGCGTTGCTCGACGGTCCGGCGTCCGGGCGTTTGGCGGTGGGCGAAGCGATCACCAATATTCTCGCTGCCGATATTGAATCGCTCGCACAGGTGCGCCTGTCGGCGAACTGGATGGCGGCGTGTGGTGAGCCGGGCGAGGACGCCACGTTGTACGCTACGGTCAGGGCCGTAGGAGAAGAATTGTGTCCGGCGCTCGGCATTACGATCCCTGTCGGCAAGGATTCCCTGTCGATGAAGTCCGCATGGGCAGGTAAAGACCAGGCCTACTCAGTCATCTCGCCGGTATCACTGATCATCTCGGCCTTCGCGCCGGTGCGCGACATCCGGCGCACGCTCACGCCGCAGCTGCGGCTCGATGCGGGCGCGACGCGCCTGCTCCTGATCGATCTCGGTCGCGGCGGCAATCGTCTCGGCGGGTCATGCCTCGCACAGGTGTATGGCGCACTCGGCACGGTGCCGGCGGATCTCGACGATCCGCAGCTACTCGCCGGACTTGTCAGCGCGATCACGGCATTGAAGGCGCGCGATCTGGTCCTCGCCTATCACGACCGTTCCGATGGCGGTGTACTCGTCACGCTTCTGGAGATGGCCTTCGCCGGCCACTGCGGCCTCGACGTTGCCGTTCCCTTGCAGGGCGCGACGCCACTGGCCGCGCTGTGCACGGAGGAACTCGGCGCCGTCATCCAGGTGCGTGTCGATGATCTCGACGCGGTGCGCGCCGTCCTGCGTCAACACGGTCTGGAGAAATGCACGCACGATCTCGGTTCCGCCCAGCCGGGCGACCGCATGCGAATCGCTGCAGGACCCGAGTTATTGAATGAGTCACGCACCCAGCTGCGCCGCGAGTGGTCGGCAACCTCCTGGCGTCTGCAGCGCCTGCGTGACAATCCGGCTTGCGCGGACGAGGAGTTCGAGCGCGTCGGCGAAGCTGAGGATCCGGGCATGAGCGTGCGGCTCAGCTTCGATCCCGCCGCGGATGTCGCGGTGCCCTACATAGGTCGCGGCGTCCGGCCGCGGATCGCGGTGTTGCGCGAACAGGGAGTAAACAGCCAGGTCGAAATGGCGGCGGTATTCATGCGCGCGGGTTTCGAGGCATCCGATGTACACATGACCGACATTCTCGAGGGTCGCGTGACGCTCGGCGATTTCCGCGGCCTGGTCGCTTGCGGCGGATTCTCATATGGCGATGTGCTGGGAGCCGGCGAGGGATGGGCGAAGTCGATCCTGTTCAATGCGCGCGCGCGCGAGGAATTCGTGCGTTACTTTGCGCGTCGGGATGCGTTCGCGCTGGGGGTCTGTAACGGCTGCCAGATGATGTCGGCACTGCGCGAGCTGATTCCCGGCACCGCGCACTGGCCGCGCTTCGTGTGCAATCGGTCCGAGCAATACGAGGCGCGCTTCGGCCTGGTGCAAATCACACCATCGCCGTCGGTATTACTACAGGGCATGCAAGGCACGGTGATGCCGATTGCCATCGCGCACGGCGAGGGCAGAGCGGAGTTCGATTCGCCGGCAGCGCTCGAGGCTTGCCGGCACGCTGGCCTGATCGCAATGCAGTTCGTCGACAATCGAGGGCGGGTTACGCAGCACTACCCGGAGAATCCGAATGGTTCACCGCTCAGCATCGCGGCGCTGAGCAACGTGGATGGACGAATCACGATCACGATGCCGCATCCGGAGCGCGTATTTCGCAGCGTGCAGAACTCGTGGCACCCGCCGGAATGGGGCGAGGACAGCGGCTGGATGCGCTTGTTCCGCAATGCGCGCGTGTGGGTGAGCTGATCCGCAGCGGGCGGTCGCGACAGACAGGGGAAGAACGATGATCACACGATACCGGGACGTGACGCTGCACGCGCCGCGTGGCACTGAGCTCAGCTGCAAGGGCTGGCAGCAGGAAGCGGCGCTGCGCATGCTGCACAACAACCTCGACCCTGATGTCGCCGAGAATCCGCACGAGCTGGTCGTCTATGGCGGCATCGGTCGGGCCGCGCGCAATTGGGAATGCTTCGACGCCATCGTGCGCACGCTCCGTCGTCTCGAGAACGACGAGACTTTGTTGATTCAATCCGGCAAGCCGGTCGGTGTGTTCAAGACTCACGAGGCCGCACCGCGGGTGCTGCTCGCCAATTCCAATCTCGTCGGCCATTGGGCGAACTGGGAGCACTTTTTCGAGCTCGATCGTCGGGGTCTGATGATGTTCGGTCAGATGACGGCGGGCTCCTGGATCTATATCGGTTCACAGGGGATCGTGCAGGGCACCTACGAGACCTTCGCCGAAGCGCTCCGCAAGCATTACGACGGGCAGAGCTCGGGCAAATGGCTGCTCACCGGCGGGCTCGGTGGGATGGGTGGCGCACAGCCGCTCGCAGCGACCTTTGCCGGGCTTTCGACCCTTGCAGTGGAGATCGATTCCAGGCGCATCGACATGCGCTTGCGAACCGGCTACCTGGATGCGCGTGCGGAGACGCTGGAGCAGGGGCTCGACATGATTGCAGCCGCGCAGGGACGCGGCGCGACGATCTCCGTTGGCCTGCTGGGCAACGCCGCTGAAGTCTTTCCGCAAGTGCTGGCGGGCTCACGCCAACCCCATCTGGTCACCGATCAGACCTCTGCACACGATCCGTTGAACGGTTACATCCCCCTGGGCTACTCGCTCGAGACGGCTGCGGAGCTGCGCCAACGCGATCCGAAGCAATACATGCGGCTCGCCAAGGACTCGATGGCGGTGCAGGTGCGCGCGATGCTCGGGTTTCATGAGCGCGGGATTCCGACCTTCGACTACGGCAACAATATCCGGGCCATGGCACGCGATGCCGGTGTCGCCAATGCGTTCGATTTCCAGGGATTCGTGCCGCTCTACATCCGGCCGTTGTTCTGTGAGGGCATGGGGCCGTTCCGCTGGGTTGCGCTTTCGGGCGATCCGCAGGACATCGTGCGCACGGATGCGAAAGCGCGCGAGCTGTTTCCGGAAAAGAAGGATCTGCTTCGCTGGCTCGATCACGCCAGCCAGCGCATCAAGTTCCAGGGACTGCCGGCACGCATCTGTTGGCTGGGTTACGGGGAGCGGCACCGGCTCGGGCTTGCGTTCAACGAGATGGTGCGCAAGGGCGAGCTCAAGGCGCCGATCGTGATTGGCCGCGATCACCTCGATGCGGGCTCAGTGGCCTCACCATACCGCGAGACCGAGAGCATGCAGGACGGTACGGATGCGGTGGCGGACTGGCCGTTGCTCAACGCCTTGCTCAATACGGCGAGCGGCGCTTCATGGGTGAGCTTCCATCACGGTGGAGGCGTCGGCATGGGCTATTCACTTCACGCGGGCGTCGTGATTGTCGCGGACGGCTCGCCACGCGCCGAGGCCGCGCTGCGACGGGTGCTCACTAACGATCCGGGCACAGGTGTCATGCGGCACGCGGACGCAGGCTATGCGCGCGCGATCGAAGTGGCGCGCGAGCGCGGCGTGGATCTGCCGATGCTGGAGACGCGCAGCTAGGCGCGGTTCTTCGAGAGCGCGGCGGCGAGATTCGGATCCGTTTCCTCGAGGAAGAAGCGTCGCACCATCATCGCCTGCTGCAGGCGGCCTTTGCGGACATACGCCTGGTACAGCAGATCCTTCATCACTTCGAGCAGCACGCCCGCTTCGTAGGCGTTGATTTCAGGCAGAGCAGGCTGACTGTCGTTGTCCCCGCCGAAGATCACCCGCTTGACGATGTTGAAGGTGTCCGGATCGATTTCGCCCAGATCGCGGATCTCGTTGAGCTCGTCGAACAGCTTGAGTTTGCCGGAGTTGCCGAGTTCCGCGAACACCACCTGCACGGTGCGACGGCACATCGAGGCGAAGGCGTTGAAGCACACCGCCGAATAACAGGACAGGGCTTCCTTGAACAGCACCTCTGCTTCCTCGGGCAGGTACGTGAAGCTGAATTTCTCCTTGGCGCGCTCGAGCTCCGCGAACGTCGCCGACAGCTCCACGCGGCTGGCGGCGTACATCTTGGCATTGAACTTCAGAAACACCGGGGCATTGCAGGAATCGCAGCGAAATACGATGCCGACCTGCTTGGGCCGGAAGGTTGCGAGCTGATCGTATTGCGGAACCGCCAGGGGCGTGATGTGCGAGAACACCTGGCAATGCGGACAGGAGATTGCAAGATTCTGCTGCTGGTCGTGGTGCAGACGGCTCTGCGTATCGATATACACCGACATTTCTTGTTCCTTTCCACTCCGGCGGTTTCATCCCCCGAATCCGCGCCGGCGAGAAACAGTGTAACCCAGTTACTCGCGCTCACACATGCGCAGCGCGAGTGGCTGAGTCGTGGCGAAGGAATTCACGCAGTTCCCCGGACTGCACCATGCCGGTGAGCCTCGTTATGTCACCATCGAGGCGATGATCCTTGGGATTGAAGGGCACGCGCTGGCGCACGGCAGCATGCAGCGCTTCGAGTGCGGGAGTGGAGCGCAAGGGGCGCAAGCAGTCGATGGCGCGCGCCGCGGCGAGCAGCTCGATGCCCAGGACCGTGGCGGTGTTGTCGCAGATTCTGAGCAGCTTCTGCCCCGCCCACGGCGCCATGCTCACGTGGTCCTCCTGGCCCGCCGAAGTCGGAATGCTGTCGACAGAAGCGGGATGAGCGAGCGTCTTGTTCTCTGATGCCAGGGCGGCGGCCGTCACGTGCGCAATCATGAAACCGGATTCGAGTCCCGGCTCGCTGGTGAGAAACATGTTGAGTGCCGGGTTGACGCGCCGGTCGAGCAGATCTGTGCGACGTTCCGACATGCTGGCGAGCTCCGCTACGGCGATGCCGAGGAAATCGCTTATGAACCCGAGTGGCGCGGCGTGGAAGTTGCCGCCGGAGAGAATCTCCTCGCCGAAGATGAGTGGGTTGTCTGATACGCCGTTGCACTCCGCCTCCAGCACGAGGCGTGCATGCGTGAGTGTGTCGGCCACGGCGCCAAAAACCTGCGGCATGCAGCGCACGGCGTACGGATCCTGCACCCGGTCGCAATTCTCGTGGCTGCGCTTGATCTCGCTGTCGGTCAGCAATTGCCGGAAGCAGTCCGCGACGTAATTCTGACCGGGCAAGCCGCGGGCGGAATGAATGCGCGCATCGAAGGGCGTGTAGCTCCCGGCCAGTGCGTCGACGGTCAGTGCGCCAACCACGATCGCGCCGTGCAACAGGTTCTGCGCGCGCAGCAGCCCCTCGATGGCAAGTGCAGCACTGAGTTGGGTGCCGTTGAGGAGTGCGAGTCCCTCCTTCGCTTCGAGCTCGAGAGGAGCAACGCCCGCGGCTTCGCATGCTTCCTTGCCGGACAGGTGGCGCCCGTCGCGGCGTGCATCGCCTTCGCCAATCAGCGCGAGCGCCAGATGAGCCAGCGGCGCCAGATCTCCGGACGCGCCGACAGAACCGCGGCCTGGAATCACTGGCAGCACGTCGCGATTGAGAAAAGCGATGAGCGCCTCGATCACCAGCGGGCGAACGCCGGAGAAGCCGGCGGCGAGGCTATTGGCCTTGAGCAGCAGGATGCGGCGGACGATTGAGTCCGGCAGCGGCTCGCCGACGCCACAGCTGTGGCTGCGGACCAGGTTGAGCTGCAGCTCCTTGACCTTGCCTTCTGGAATCTGCCGATTGGCGAATGCGCCGAATCCGGTGGTGATGCCATAGCTCACGCGGCCGTCCCTGACCGCTGCCGCAACGGTGTCGCGGCTTGCTTGCACGCGCCGGCGCGCATCTTCGCCCAGCGCCAACGTCGGACGCGACTGCTCGTAGCTTGCAAGCTTCTCGATGGTGAGATCCGCACCCGTCAATTGCCATGTGTCAGTCACGAGGCTGGCGCTCTCCGTTAATGAAGATGGACTGAGGTCTCACGCCGCCGAGCTGGTAGGCGAGGAACTCGGGTTCCGGGATGTCCCAGACCGTGAAGTCCGCGCGTCGTCCCGGCGCCAGCGCACCCAGGTCCTCCCGACCCAATGCGCGCGCGGCATTGTAGGTGACCCCGAGCAAAGCTTCCTCCGGTGTCAATCCGAACAGCAGCACTGACATATGCAGGCAGGTCAGGAGGCTCGCGATCGGCGAAGAACCGGGGTTGAGATCGGAAGCCACCGCCATTGCCACGCCGTGCTCGCGCAGCAGCGCTACCGGAGGGCGATGTGATTCGCGCAGGAAGTAGAACGCACCGGGCAAAAGCACCGCCACGCTGCCGGCGCCAGCCATCGCGCGCGCACCGCTCGCATCCAGATGCTCCAGATGATCGCAAGAAAGCGCGCCGAACTCGGCGCCGAGGGCGGCCGCGCCACTTGGAGAAAGTTGTTCAGCGTGCACGCGAATTCCGAAACCCAGCTCCCTTGCGCGGGTGAACAGCCGCCGCGCGTCATCCAGATCGAAAGCAATCGTCTCGATGAATGCGTCCACGCAATCGGCGAGACGCTCTTCGCGCACGCGCGGCAGAAGCTCATCGATCACGCGATCGATGTATTCGCGGGGGTTCGAATCAGGAGGAACGGCGTGTGCGGCCAGCAGGGTAGGCACCACCCGCATCCGCGTCTGCTGCGCCAGCGCGCGGATGGCGCGCAGCATCTTGATCTCGTTCTCGACGTCGAGGCCATAGCCGCTCTTGATCTCGAGCGTGGTCACTCCCTCCGCAGCCAGAGCGGCGAGTCGCGGCCTTGCTGCCACTACCAGCTCGAGCTCGCTCGCGGAGCGCACTGCTCGCACGGTGGAAATGATACCCCCGCCCGAGCGAGCGATTTCGGCGTAGGACACGCCGGCGAGCTTCATGCGGTGTTCGCGGGCCCGATCCCCCGCATAGACAGCATGCGTATGACAGTCAACGAAACCCGGGAGCACCACCGCGCCTCTTGCGTCATACGTATTTCGCGCGGGACCCTCGGCGTCGAGGGCGACGATGCTGCCATCGCTGATGGCGAAGGATCGCGCGACGCTCGGCTTGGCCGTGCCATCCATCGGATACAATCGCGCGTTATCGACTCTTAGATCGAACAAAGGCACTCACCGTCACTGATACGCGCTCAAGGGTATGCCGAGGACGCTCACTTTTGAATATCTGTTGACGCCTGCTGGCCTCGAGAAGGGTCGGCGTCTGGTGCTCGCGGACGATGGCAGGATCGCAGCGATTGAACCGGCGGCCGCAGGTCCCTGGGACGGAAGGTTCGCGCTCCCCGGCATGCCGAATGCGCACAGCCATGCCTTCCAGCGTGCTCTCGTCGGCGTGCCTGAGACGCGCGCCACCGATTCGTTCTGGAGCTGGCGCGAGGCGATGTACGCAGTCGCGAATGCCCTCGAGCCTGACGACCTGCGCGTCGTTGCCTCACAAGCCTTCGCAGAGATGCTACGCGGTGGATTCACGTCGGTAGGAGAGTTTCATTACCTGCACCACGCGCGCGACGGTTCCAGGACCCTCGACATGGCGCTCGCCGTGCGGGAAGCGGCGCGTGAGGCGGGCATCCGCATGACCTTGCTCCCGGTGCTGTATCAGCGCGGTGGCTTCAATCGAGCCGCGCTTCCAGAACAGCGGCGCTTCATTCATGAGTCGCTGGAGGAATTCGGGCGTCTGCTCGAGCACCTGCGCGATGGGCCCTGCGGCGTGGCGCCCCATTCGCTCCGCGCGGTGGCGCCCGAGACGCTGCCGCAGCTCGTGGCACTTGCCGATGAAGTGCTCGGTCCGCGCGCTCCGATTCACATTCATGTCAGCGAGCAGAGCCGCGAAGTGAGCGAGTGTCGCGCGACCTATGGCCGACCGCCGATTCGGTGCCTGGACGACAGTGTGGCGCTCGATGAGCGCTGGAGCCTGGTGCATGCAACGCACGCCGAGCCGGAGGAGGTCGAACTGATTCATGCGCGCCGTGCGAACCTGGTGCTGTGTCCGCTCACTGAGGCGTATCTCGGCGATGGCCTGTTCGCGCTACCGGAGTTCGTGGCGCGGGGCGGCACGTTCGCCGTGGGTTCGGACAGCAATGCACGCATCGATGCGATCGAGGAGCTGCGCTGGTCGGAGTACGGTCAGCGTCTCGCGGCTCACAAGCGCAGCGTACTCAGCGGCACGCTGGGCCTCGGCTTGCCGCTGTGGCGTGAAGCGGCCGAGACGGGCGGACGTGCGATCGGCCAACCGGTGGGTCGGGTTGCGCCGGGCGCCTTCGCGGACCTGGTGGTGATCGACCTGGAGAATCCGCTATTCCTGGGCGTTGCACCCGAGAACGTCCTCGACGCGTGGCTCACGGGCGGTAGCGGGGCGCAGATCGACTCGGTTTACGTAGGTGGCGAGCGGCGCGTGGAACGCGGGGCGCTGGTGCGTCGTGCCGATGCGGCGCGATTTGCGAGCACGATGCGACGCCTGCATGAGTTACCGCGGCGTGGTGCCTGAGAGGAGAGGTTTCGCTGATGTCCGCTGCACCACCAATCTGGCGCTATTTGCCCGCACGTAGCGAGGAGATCCCGATCCTCACCAGCATCCCGCACACCGGAACCTTCGTTCCGGGTGAAATCGCCGCGCAGTTCGCGCGCGCGACTGCCGCGGCGGAGCTGATGACCGACTGGCACCTGCACGAACTGTATTCCTTCCTGCCCGATCTCGGTATCGATGTGATCCACGCGACTCATCATCGCTTCGTGGTCGACCTCAATCGTCCCGCGGATTCGAGGCCTTTGTACCCGGGACGTTTCGAGACCACGCTGGTTCCGACCGAAACCTTTCAGGGCGAGCCCATCTGGCGCGTGCCACCGACCCCGGGCGAAGTCGCGGTGCGCGTAGAGAAGTACCACCGTCCGTATCACGGCGCGCTGGAGAAGCGCCTGCGGGAAAAGGTTGCGCAATTCGGCCGCTGTTACCTGATCGATCTGCACAGCGTCGAATCGCGGGCGAGCCGACTGCACGGCGAACTGCACGAGGACGTTTATCTGGGCGATCGTGACGGCACGACGTGCGATGCCGTGCTTACGGAGCTGGTCCGCGACCTGTTTCGAGCCGAGAAGCTCAAGGTCAATGTGAATCAACCCTACAAAGGCGGATTCATCACCGCGCATTACTGCTCAGTGGAGAAAGCGCAAACACTGCAGATCGAAATGTGCCAGCGACTCTACATGGCCGAGGGCCAGCCGGCGGCCGCGACCACCCAGCCGCGCTTCGCCGCGTTCCAGCGCGTGCTGGAAAGGATCTTCACGGGGCTGGCGGAGGCGGTCCGCGCGCCATAGTCTCCCTGGCTCAAGTGTTGAGCGGCTTGTAGCGGATGCGGTGTGGCTGGTCGGCGTCCGTACCGCGCCGGCGGTGAAAGTCCTGGACGTATTCGGCGTAGTTACCCTCGAACCACACGACCTCGGAATTGCCCTCGAAGGCGAGGATATGCGTCGCGATGCGATCGAGGAACCAGCGATCGTGCGAGATCACCACGGCGCAGCCGGGAAATGCCAGCAGCGCTTCTTCCAGCGCCCGCAGTGTCTCGACGTCGAGGTCGTTGGTGGGCTCATCGAGCAACAGCACGTTTGCCGCCGGTGCGCAGCACCTTGGCGAGATGCACGCGGTTGCGTTCGCCACCCGAAAGCTCGCCGATCAGCTGCTGCTGCTGGACGCCGCGGAAGTTGAATCGCCCGACGTAGCCGCGTGATGGCGTCTCGTAGGTGCCGACGCGAATCACGTCCTGTCCATCGGAAATCTCCGTAAAGACCGAGTTCGAATCGTTGAGCGACTGGCGTGACTGGTCGACGTAGGCGAGCTTCACGCTCGGGCCGACGCGGATTTCGCCGGCGTCGGGCTTCTCGACACCGGTCAGCATCCGGAACAACGTCGTCTTGCCCGCACCGTTGGGTCCGATGATGCCCACAATGCCGCCTGCAGGCAGGCGGAAGCTGAGATCATCGATCAGCAGCCGATCACCGAATCCCTTGCGCAGGTTCTTGACCTCGACCACCAGCTCGCCGAGTCGCGGACCAGGTGGAATGTAGATTTCGTTGGTCTCGTTGCGCTTCTGGAATTCCGTCGAGGCGAGCTCTTCATAGCGCTGCACGCGCGCCTTGCTCTTGGCCTGGCGCGCCTTGGGGTTGGCGCGCACCCACTCCAGCTCCCGCTGCAGTGATTTGCGCAACGCGTCCTGCTGTCGTTCCTCCTGCTGCAGGCGTGCGTCCTTCTGTTCGAGCCATGAGGAATAGTTTCCCTGCCACGGTATGCCGTAGCCACGATCGAGCTCGAGGATCCAGCCCGCGACGTTGTCGAGAAAGTAGCGATCGTGAGTCACTGCGATGACGGTGCTCGGGTATTCCTCGAGAAAGCGCTCGAGCCAGGCCACGGATTCGGCGTCGAGGTGATTGGTCGGCTCGTCGAGCAGCAACATATCGGGCTGCGAAAGCAGCAATCGGCATAGCGCCACGCGCCGCCGTTCGCCACCTGACAACGTCGATACCTTGGCATCCCACGGCGGCAGGCGCAGCGCATCGGCGGCGATTTCGAGCTTGCGTTCCAGCTCCCAACCCTGAACCGCATCGATGGCGTCCTGGAGCTTCGCCTGTTCGTCCAGGAGCTTTTGCATCTCCTCATCCGACACGGGCTCGGCAAACTTGTCGCTGATGGCGTTGAAGCGGTCGATCAGTTTCTGTGTCTCACCCACGCCTTCGGTCACGATCGCGCGCACATCCTTCGTGGCATCGAGCTGTGGTTCCTGCTGCAGGTACCCGATCTTGATCCCCGGCTGCGGCCGCGCCTCGCCTTCGATCTCCGCATCGAGTCCCGCCATGATCTTGAGCAGCGTCGACTTTCCGGAGCCATTCAAGCCGAGCACGCCAATCTTGGCGCCGGGGAAAAAGCTCAGGGAAATATCGCGCAGGATGACGCGCTTCGGGGGTACCAGCTTGGATACCCGGTTCATGGTGTAGATGTATTGGGCCATGTTGCGAAGTGGTGGCTGGGCCGGAAAAAAGGCCGCGCATTATCCACCAACCCCCTGTGTTAGGCTACCGCGTCCACTTGGGGGGTCTCGAATTCCGATGGCGCACTCCACGCGCTCACCGGTGGCGCTCGTCGCCGGCGAAAAGATCGCGCGCTACGGGTTCGGCGACGGGCATCCGTTCGGCTACGACCGTCACGATGCCTTCATGCGCGAGCTGAAGGCGGAGTCACTCGACGCCGCCCTGCGGCAACTCGAGCCGCGCACCGCCACGCGCGCAGAGCTCGCCACATTTCACACGCCCGCCTACATCGATCTGGTTGAGGAGCGCTCCGCCATTGGGCAGGGCTACCTCGATGCCGGCGACACCCCTGCATACCGGGGCATATTCGAGGCGGCCAGCAACGTGGTCGGGGCGACCCTGACCGCGGTGGAAACGGTGATGTCGGGCGAAGCGCACCGGGCGTTCATTCCGATCGCAGGCCTGCACCACGCTTCGCGTGGCCACGCGGCCGGATTTTGCGTTTTCAATGACTGCGGTGTTGCCGCCGAGATTCTGCGCAGCCGCTTCGGACTGAAGCGAGTGGCGTACGTCGACATCGATGCCCATCACGGCGACGGCGTTTTCTACAGCTTCGAGGACGATCCGTACCTGCTGTTCGCTGACATCCACGAGGATGGCCGGTACCTTTACCCGGGCACCGGCGCCGCTTCCGAGACCGGAGTCGGGCGTGCCAAGGGCACCAAGTTGAATCTGCCGCTGCCGCCCGGGGCGGGCGATGAGGAATTTCATCGCGCCTGGGACCGCATCGAGACCTATCTCGAGGAATCAGAACCCGAGTTCATCCTGTTCCAGTGCGGCGCGGACAGTCTGGAGGGCGATCCGATCACGCATCTGCGGCTCTCCGAAGAGGCGCATGCACATGCCGCGGCCCGGCTTTGCGCGCTCGCGAACCGTTCCGCGCAAGGGCGCCTCGTGGCAATGGGCGGAGGCGGCTACAACCGCCGCAACCTCGCGCGCGCCTGGACTCGCGTCGTACGCTCACTGGTCGAGTCCGACTGATAAACTTCTCAGCCCTATAGCTGGAGCGACTATAGCTGGAGCGACTGATGTTCGATGCGAAGATGACGGTGAGTGATTTCGATCCTGAACTCAAGCGGGCTCTCGACGGCGAGCGCCGCCGGCAGGAAGAGCACCTGGAGCTGATCGCTTCGGAAAACTACACCAGCCCGCGCGTGCTCGCGGTCGCAAGGCTCGGTGCTGACCAACAAGTATGCGGAGGGCTACCCGGGTAAACGCTATTACGGCGGATGCGAATTCGTCGACATTGCCGAACAGCTCGCGATC
The DNA here is from genome assembly GCA_963705495.1 of uncultured Gammaproteobacteria bacterium. GTDB lineage: Bacteria > Pseudomonadota > Gammaproteobacteria > Steroidobacterales > Steroidobacteraceae > DATBVX01. The sequence goes on from CAVPJQ010000003.1 coordinate 189,796, forward strand.
GATCGGGCGAAGAAGCTATTCGGAGCCGCGTACGCGAACGTGCAGCCGCATTCGGGCTCACAGGCCAACGCGGCGGCGTACTTGGCGCTCATCAATCCCGGTGACACGCTCCTCGGCATGAGCCTCGACCAGGGCGGGCACCTGACGCACGGTGCCAAGGTCAATTTCTCCGGCCGCTACTTCAAGGCCGTTCAGTACGGACTCGATCCCGCGACCGGGCTCATCGATTACGCGCAGGTGGAACGGCTCGCACAGGAGCATCGCCCCAAGCTGATCATCGCGGGCTTTTCCGCGTACTCGCGCGTCGTCGACTTCCCGCGTTTCCGGAAAATCGCCGACGAAGTCGGCGCCTATCTGCTGGTCGACATGGCGCACGTTGCGGGACTGTGTGCAGTTGGCCTGTATCCCAACCCGGTAGCGATCGCCGACGTCACGACCACGACGACCCACAAGACGTTGCGCGGTCCGCGGGGAGGCATGATCCTCGCGCGCGCCAACCCGGAGATCGAAAAGCGACTCAGCTCGCTGGTGTTTCCCGGCACCCAGGGCGGTCCGCTGATGCACGTGATCGCTGCGAAGGCTGTCGCGTTGCTCGAGGCGCTGCAGCCCGAGTTCGCCGATTATCAGCGCCAGATCCTGAGCAACGCCCGCACGATGTGCCGGGTGCTGATCGAGCGCGGGCACAAGATCGTTTCGGGCGGCACTGACAATCACCTGTTCCTGCTCGATCTCATCGACAAGAACCTCACCGGCAAGGATGCCGATGCGGCGCTTAATCAGGCGAACATTACGGTCAACAAGAATGCGGTACCGAACGATCCGCGTCCGCCGATGGTCACGAGCGGCCTGCGCATGGGCACGCCCGCCATCACGACGCGTGGCTTTCGCGAGCCGGAGGTGGAGCAGGTCAGCCATTGGATCGCGGACGTGCTCGCCGACCCTGCCAGCGAGGCTACACTGAAGCGGGTGCAGGGCGCCGTGATCGAGCTGTGCCATCGCTTCCCCGTGTACGCCTGAGGTGCCCGCGGCGGTGCGGACTGCTCCGACATGCATTGCCCGTTCTGCGCACACGAAGAAACCAAGGTGATCGACTCGCGTCTCGCCGGCGAGGGCAGTCAGATCCGCCGGCGCCGCGAATGTCTGAAGTGCGCGGAACGTTTCACCACGTTCGAAAGCGCCGAGCTCGTCATGCCACACGTGGTCAAGAGCGATCGTGCGCGTGAGCCCTTCGATGAGCACAAGCTGCGCGCCGGCCTTCTCAAGGCACTGGAGAAGCGACCGGTGAGCAGTGAGGCTGTCGAAGAGGCAGTCAGCCGCATCTGTCACAAGATCCGCAATCTCGGCGAGCGCGAAGTGCAGGCGCGGCAGGTCGGCGAGCTGGTTATGGAAGAGCTGCGTCATCTCGATGAGGTCGCGTACGTGCGTTTCGCCTCCGTGTATCGCAGCTTCCAGGATGTCGAGGCGTTTCGCGAGGAAGTCGAGCGCTTGCGACACCGCCGTCGCCGTGAAGGGAGCGCTGATCAGCTGCCGCTCCTGCCAGGCTCGGATGGCACGGGCACCACTGGCGGCGTGAAGGACAAGAAAGGCTGACTCGTGTCATTCAGCGACTTTGATCGGCGCTGCATGTTGCGCGCACTCGAGCTTGCCGAACGCGGGCTCAACACCACCGATCCCAATCCTCGCGTCGGCAGTGTCGTGGCGCGTGGGCAGACGATCATCGGCGAGGGCTGGCACGAGCGCGCCGGTGAGGCGCACGCTGAGATCGTAGCGCTGCGCGCCGCCGGTGAGGCGAGCCGTGGCGCCGATCTCTACGTGACGCTCGAGCCGTGCAGTCATAGCGGGCGCACGCCACCCTGCGTCGATGCGTTGCTGCAGGCTGGTATCAGCCGCGTCGTATGCGCAATGGTCGATCCGAATCCGCGCGTGCACGGCTCCGGTATCTCACGCCTCAGGGATGCCGGCGTAAGTGTGGAATCGGGCCTGTGCGAGGTCGAGGCACGTGCTCTGAATCCCGGTTACATTCGCAGGATGGAGCGCGGACTGCCTTGGGTGCGCGTCAAGCTTGGCGCAAGTCTCGACGGTCGCACCGCGCTCGCCGAGGGCGAGAGTCGCTGGATCACCAGTGAGGAATCGCGCGCCGACGTGCAGGGTTGGCGGGCACGCAGCTCCGTGATACTCACGGGGTCAGGGACGGTGCTGAAGGACAATCCGCGGCTGAACGCGCGCTCATCGGGAGCCCAGGTGCCAGCCCGCCAGCCGTTGCGTGTCGTGCTCGACACGCGGCTGCGCATAGCGCTCGATGCACGCATCCTCGATGCGCCCGGGCGAGCACTCATTTTCACGAGCGCCGATGCGGCGCAACGAGCCCGGTTCGAGGCGCGCGGCATTGCAGTCGAGAGCCTGCCTCGCGAATCGCGCGGCCTGGATCTCGGCGCACTGATGAAACGGCTCGCGCAGCTGGAAATGAATGAAGTGTGGGTCGAATCGGGGCCGCGACTTGCCGGCGCATTGCTCGCCGCGGGCCTTGTCAACGAGATCGTGGCATACCTTGCGCCTTGCGTTCTCGGTTCATCCGCGCAGGCAATGTTCGCGCTTGAGCCGCTGGTCTCGCTGGAACAGCGCGTGAAGCTGCGCTTTCAGGACGTGCGTAGAATCGGCCCCGACATCCGGATCGTCGCGGAGTGCGCGGCGTAGGCGAGCCATGTTCTCGGGAATCATTCAGGCCATGGGAACTGTCAGTGCCCGCCGGGAGCGCGGTGGCGATCTCGAGCTCACGATCCATAGCGGTGCGCTCGACTTCGAGAGCGTTCGCATCGGCGACAGCATCGCCGTGAGCGGCGTGTGTCTCACGGTCACCGGGATTGCCACGTCGACCTTTGCGGCCGATGTATCGCGGGAAACGCTCGCGCGCACCACGCTCAAGCATCTCGTGCCGCAGAGCCGCGTCAACCTGGAGCTGGCACTCAAGGCGGGCGAACCCATCGGCGGGCACCTCGTATCGGGTCATGTGGATGGTGTCGGGCGGCTCGTATCGCGGCACGCTGACGCGCGCTCCGAGCGCCTCGAATTCGAGCTCGAGCCTGAACTCGCCCGTTACGTGGCGCGCAAGGGGTCGATCTGCATCGACGGCGTCAGCCTCACTGTCAACGATGCCGAGAACACGCGTTTCGGTGTCAACCTCATCCCGCATACGCTCGCGGTGACGACGCTCGGTGATCTCACCCCGGGTGCGCGCGTGAATCTCGAAGTCGACCTGATTGCTCGCTACGTCGAACGGCTGCTCGGGCACTCGACGGCGTCTTCGACCAACGACCCCAACTGAGGGAATACCTTGGCTCTCTATCACGTCGCCGTGACTGGACGCGACCGTCGCCACCTGACGGAACTGGGAACCAAGCTCCGGGTCGTCGTCGTCGGTTATCGCGAGGAAAAGCGCGGCATCGTGGTCGATGCCTTTGTTCCTGCCGAGAAGATCGCGTGGCTGCAGCGACAAGGTTATGGCGTCACGCGCATCGAGAGGGTGGACGCCCGCGATCGAAAGCGGCAGGCAGAAGGCCGCGCGGCGGTACAAACGCGGCTCAAGCGCGGACGCTATGGAGATGTCATCTGGGGTGGGGGTTACCTCACGGCCGACGAGATCGAGCGCTGCATCGAGCTCGGCGTGCGGAACCACGCTGATTACTTCGAACGGTTCGCGTTGCCCCACCTGACCTGGGAGAAGCGACGCTGCCACGCGGTGAGGATCGCCAAAGGCCGCGGCAAGAGACGCACCGCCGTCTGCTTCATCGGCGGCGTGCACGGTCGGGAGTGGGGCAGCCCGGACATCCTCGTCTACTTCGCGATACGGCTGCTGCGCGCTTACCGCGACCGCAAAGGCATCCGGCTCGGAAGCAAAGCCTTCTCGGCCGTGCAGATCCGCCAGATCGTCGAAACCAAGGACGTGATCATCTTTCCGCAGGTGAACCCGGATGGCCGGCGCTTCAGCATGGAGCGCCACCCAATGTGGCGGAAGAATCGGCGGCCGGCGCCGCGCGGACGCGGCCACCATTGCGTGGGCGTGGATCTCAACCGCAACTTCCCGTTCCTATGGCATTTCGATCGCCACTTCGCCCCGGGCACCGTGCAGAGCTCATTCAAGCCGGGCGACTACGAGACGTACGTGGGGACCCGCCCGGCCTCCGAGCCTGAGACGCGCAACGTCATCTGGCTGCTCGACCGGTTTGCCAACATCCGCTACTTCGTCGACCTGCACAGCTACGGTGAAACGATCCTCCACAGCTGGGGGACGGACGAGAATCAGTCCCACGATCCGAAGATGTCCTTCAGGAACCCCGCCTATGACGGCAAGCGAGGTTTGATCCATGACGACGTCTATCGGGAGCACATACGCGGGGCTGACCTGAAGGAAGCTCTGCGCATGGGCCGGGCGATGGCCGGTGCGATCCGGCTCGTACGGGGTCGAAAGTACCGGCTGCAGCAGTCCGTCGGCCTCTATCCGACCACGGCTTCCTCCGATGACTACGCCTACAGCCGCCACCTGGTCGACCCCACCAGGGGCAAGATCATTTCTTACACGATGGAATGGGGCCGCATTCGCGCGCGGACACCGTTTCATCCGCCCTACGACGAAATGCGCAAGGTCATGCGGGAAGTCACTGCGGGCCTGATCGAGTTCTGCCTGCAGGCAAAGTAATTATTCAGGATTGGGTCGGTCGTTAGTCCTACGACGCCGGCTTTAGCTTTCCGTCTCTCTCGTACTGGGCTCGTTCACGCGCTGTCAGAACGAAGGTAAAACCCTTTCCGTCGTCCAACTCGGCAGAGCCGTCCCTGAGCTCGTGTATGCGATACACGCCGGGCGCCGCCGTGATGCGTACTCCCTGCTGATTCATGGGTGTGACGATGCCAGTCAATCTGATAACGGTTGTCTTCATGGATCGGTCCCTCGATCGGGTCGGGGTGGAAGGGTTTGGGTGGAGACTACTCGATCCGGCTGAGCAATACGCGATTCATCCGCCTGTCGGTGGGGGCGCGCTGGTGAGACGCGGACGTACATACGCCGGATGTGCCTGCTTGTCATTCTGCAACGCGCCACTTTGATCACTTCCCCCCGGATAGCCGGAGCGTCTGGCAGAATTCACGCCATGGACAGCATCGATGAAATCATCGGCGAGGTCCGCGCCGGGCGCATGGTCGTGATCATGGACGATGAGGCGCGCGAGAACGAGGCGGACCTGATCATGGCGGGCGAGGCGGCAACGCCGGAGGCGGTCGCCTTCTTCGTGCGCTACACCAGCGGCATCATCTGTCAACCGATGTTGCGCGAGCGGCTGCAGGAGCTGCGCCTGCCGCAGATGGTCCCGGAGAACACCGAGTCGCATCGCACGGCGTTCACGATCTCGGTCGACTATCGTCACGGAACCACGACCGGCATCTCGGCGCACGATCGCGCCAAGACGATTCGCGCGCTCGCCGATCCGGCTTCCCAGCCGGATGATTTTGCCCGGCCCGGCCATATTTTTCCGCTGCGCTACACCGAAGGCGGGGTGCTGTGCCGAGCGGGCCACACGGAAGCGACTGTCGATCTCGTCCGGCTCGCTGGCTTTCGCACCTTCACCGGCATCCTGTGCGAGATCGTCAACGATGACGGCACGATGAAGCGCGGGGCCGAGCTCATCCGGTTTGCCGAAGCGCATCGGCTGAAAGTCGGGTCGATCGCGGACCTGATCCGTTATCGACTGAAGAAGGAGCGCTCGGTGGAGCGCATTTCGGAGCAGGAGGTGGAAACAGAATTCGGCCGTTTCCGGATGTGCTGCTACGAGGACCATGTGAATCGCGACGTGCACATCGCACTGGTGCGCGGAACACTCGACGGACCGAATCCTCCGCTGGTACGCGTGCACCTGACGGATACCCTGCGCGACGTGATCGGCATCCGCAGCGATCGTGGGTGGCCGCTGCGCGATGCATTGCATCGCATCGCTGAGGAGGGAAGCGGTGCCGTAGTCATCCTGCGCCAGCCCGAAAGTCCACGCGACCTGGTCGAGGCAGTACGCACACTCGGAGCGAGCAAGACCGGCGGCAGCCGGCATGAAGGCGCGCGCGTGCTGCGCACGTACGGCATCGGCGCGCAGATCCTGCAGGATCTCGGTGTGACGCGCATGCGCGTATTGAGTGCGCCGCGCCAGATGGTGGGAATCTCCGCCTTCGATCTCGAGATCACGGAATACGTCGACAGCGAGTCTTGAGGGTCGAGGTAAGCGCATCCGCTATACTGCCGACTGCTTCATCCATGAATACCATTCACACCATTGAAGGCGATCATCTGGCGCGCGACCTGCGATTCGCGATCGTCGCCTCGCGCTTCAATGAATTCATCGTCGAGAGCCTGATCCGTGGGGCGATCGAAACACTGCAACGCCACGGCGCATCCGAGAAGCAGATCGAGCTGATACGAGTCCCAGGCGCGTTCGAGATGCCGTTGACGGTCAAGAGGCTCCTCGCAGCTCGCCGGCATGATGCCGTCATAGCGCTCGGCGCCGTGATCCGCGGTGCCACGCCGCACTTCCAGTACGTCGCCGGTGAATGCGCGAGTGGACTGTCCCGGGTGGCGCTCGAGACGGGCGTCCCGATCGCCTTCGGTGTGCTCACGACCGACACGATGGAGCAGGCCGTGGAGCGCGCCGGCGCCAAGAGTGGCAACAAGGGTGCGCAAGCCGCGGTGACCGCGATCGAGATGGCGAATCTCCTGAGGCGCCTGGAAGGCTAAGGACGGTCGATGACCAGTTCCTCTCAGGTGCGACCGAGCACTCGCGCACGTTCGGTGGCGCGCAGGCTGGCGATGCAGGCGATCTACCAGGCGCAGCTCAACGCGCAGCCCTGGCAGGATCTGCATCAGCAATTCATGGCGAACGAGGACATGCCACGCGCGGACGGCGAATACTTCCGGGAACTCGTGCAGCAGGTGTGCGGGTCACGTGAACTGCTCGATGCTGACCTGTCTTCGCTCCTCGATCGGCCGACCAAGGACCTCGATCCGGTCGAGCATGCGATCCTGCTGATCGGGCTCTATGAACTCAAGATGCGAAGCGACGTACCGTTCCGGGTCGTGATCAACGAAGGCGTCGGCCTCGCGAAGAAGTTTGGCGCGACGGATGGTCACAAGTACGTGAATGCGGTCCTGGATCGTGCGGCTGCTCAACTGCGCGCCGACGAGCGCGGCTCACCCTCGAGCTGAGGCGTGCAAGGGACCTACATCGATGTCCCTCGGTGAATTCGAGCTGATCAAACGTTTCTTTGCGGACGCGGGTCCAAGGTGCGAAGACGTCAGTCTTGGTATCGGCGACGATGCGGCGCTCGTGCGGGTACCGGACGGTACCGAACTCGTGGTCACCGTCGACACGATCGTCGCCGGAGTCCACTTTCCGCCGGGCACCTCCGCGGAAGACATCGGTTACCGTGCGCTGGCGGTGAACCTCAGTGACATTGCAGCGATGGGCGCGATGCCCGCATGGGCGACGCTCGCACTGACGTTGCCTGCTGCCGACGAGCGTTGGCTGGAAGGGTTCTGCGCGGGGTTTTTTTCGTTGGCTCGCACCCATGACGTGACGTTGATCGGCGGCGACACGACGGCTGGTCCGCTGACGATCACGGTGCAGATCATGGGTCACGTGCCTAGCGGAAGGGCACTGCGCCGAAGTGGCGCGCAGCCCGGCGAATTGATCTTCGTGAGCGGAAATTTGGGCGACGCGGCCGCAGGCCTGGCGCTGATCGAGAAGCGTGCCGACACCTCCAATGCAGCTCATCGGGATTATTTGATCGAGCGTTTCCTGAGGCCCGTGCCACGGATCGGACTGGGCAAGGCGCTGCGAGGGTTGGCCTCCGCGGCGATCGACATTTCCGACGGTCTCGCCGCCGATCTCGGTCATATCCTCGAGGCGAGTCGCGTCGGTGCCCGCATCGATCCCGATCAGCTGCCGATGTCCGGCGCGCTCCGCGCAACGTTCGAGTCAAAGCAAGCTCTCGAGCTGGCACTCGGCGGCGGAGATGACTACGAGTTGTGCTTTACCCTGCCGCCCGGCCACGAGCACCTGATGCGGGGCATCGAAGTAGCGGCGGGTTGTGCCCTCTCCAGGATCGGAGTGATCGAGGCACAGCCAGGCCTCGTGCTTGCGGGTGGAGCTCCAGTCAGTCGGACAGCGCGCGGCTTCGACCATTTTTCGCGCTGAACGGGCCTTGCGGGAATCCCTGAGTGCAGGGCTCGGAGGCCGTTCAAATATCTCAGAATTTGCGCGCGCCCGGGCTTCCCGCCACCACGCGGGAATGATCCGGGAGTTACGTCACAGATCGCTGCGGACCCCAACCGTATCCTGCCGCCCGAACTGCGCATGGGGAACCACCATTCGTAATCTGATCGCTGAGCGCTCCGCACGACCGGGAAGCGGCGTGCCGGAGAAAATCGGCAAGTACGTCATCATCAACGAGGTCGGTCGCGGCAGCACCGGCGTCGTCTACCTTTCCCATGATCCGTACTACGGCCGCGACGTGGCGATCAAGGTCTACAACATGGAGACCGGCGGGGACGAGGAGCGCGCCAAGGTGGCACGCAAGATGTTCCTGTCCGAGGCCCACATGGTGGGCATGCTCCAGCACCCGAACATCCTGCCGATCTACGACGCGGGCGAGGAAAACGGTCACTGCTATATCGTGACCGAGCACGTGCAGGGCGCTCGCACCCTGGTGGCCTATTGCCGTCCCGACAATCTGCTGCGCGTCGACGATGCCGTGGAGATCATGTTCAAGTGCGCCAAGGCGCTGCACTACGCGCACGGGCGCGGCGTGATCCATCGCGACATCAAGCCCAGCAACATCATGCTTACGACCGACAGCGACGTGCGCATCATCGACTTCGGCATCGCGCTGGTCGCGGACTCCGACATCTCGAGCATCCAGGGCATCGCCGGCAGCCCGAGCTACATGTCGCCAGAACAGGTGCAGAACGCCGAGATCACCAATAAATCGGACCTGTACTCGCTCGGCGCCGTCATGTACGAGCTGCTCACCGGCTTTCGCCCGTTTCGCGCCGGCAATCTTTCCAAGCTCCTGCACCAGATCGTGTTCGCGACACCCCCGCCGATTCACACGGTGCGCAAGGAGATTCCGGAGGAACTGGAAAACGTCGTCGCCACCGCGCTACAGAAGGAGCAGGACAAGCGCTACAAGAGTGGCCTCGACTTCGCGGCCGAGCTCACACGCGTGCACCAGAAGCTGCGCGCGCAGTACGAGCAGATCGACAGCCAGCAGCAGTTCGATCTGCTCCGGCGGCTGAAGTTCTTCCACGATTTCTCGCACGGAGAGATCTGGGAGGTCCTGCGTGCGAGCAGCTGGCAGGAGTACACAAACGCCGAGGAGATCGTCAAGGAAGGCGAGATGGATGATCGCTTCTACATCATCGTCTCGGGCCACGTGAAGGTGGAACGCCATGGCACCGAGGTCGGTCGGCTCGCCAGCGGCGATTGCTTTGGTGAGACGAGCTACGTGCGCGGCGCCAAGCGTACCGCGACGATCAAGGCGGATGGCGAAGTCACGGTGATGAAGGTGAGCTCGACGCTTCTCGAGCAGGTATCCGCGTCCTGTCAATTGAGGTTCAACAAGGTATTTCTGCGCAGCCTCATCGGCCGGCTGCAAAGCGCCGAGCGCAAGACCGGCTGAGCGGCGTCCGCGCCGTCATCTCTGCTTCGCTGCCCTCGGATTCCCCCCTAGACCTTTGGCCAATTGACGCTCTTACAGCCCCGCAGTGGTTTCCGCGGGGTTGGTGCATTGCGTTGCGCCGCCCTTCACCTGTCCAAAAGGCCGATTGACGCCGGCATCCACCGGCGTTAGGTTCCCGCGCCAGTTTCCGGGCGAAGGGAGTCACGCCATGAACCGCAGAATCGTCTTTCTGCTCGTTCTGCTAGCCATGCCATCGATCGCTTCGGCGCAAAACCTGGCCTCGGCGCAAGCCCTTGACGCGCTCAAATCGTTCAAGGAGCCACTCGTCAGCCAGCTCTATCGCCAGCTCGGAGTCACCGAAAATCAGGCGAGGGGCGGGATCGGCTCCATGCTGGCGCTCGCGCAGGAGAAACTCGCCAAGGATGATTTCGAGCAGGTCGCGAGCCTAGTTCCAGGCGCCACCTACCTGGACACCGCTCGCAGGCTGGGTGCGGTGACGGGGCCGGTGACGAACATGGCCGGGTTGAACGACGCTCTTGGCCGTATGGGCCTGAGCCCTGAAACCGCTGCCAGGTTTGTTCCCGCCGTGACCGACTATCTCGGCAAGACCGGCGGCGAAACGACTCAAAACCTACTGGCCAGCGTATTCAGATAGGCGCGCTGCGCGCCGTCCATTCAACGCTTGCGACTGCGAGTGGGATCCTTGTCCTTCTCGATCAGGGCGTAAGCGGAGTGGTTGTGGATCGATTCGAAATTCTCCGACTCGACCACATAAGCCAGGATGCGCTCGTCCCGGTTCAAGTGCAGCGCGATGTCGCGCACCATGTCCTCGACGAATTTCGGATTGTCATAGGCGTGCTCGGTCACGTACTTCTCATCCGGACGCTTGAGAATGCCGTATAGCTCGCACGAGGCTTCCTTCTCGGCGAGTTCGATCAGCTCCTCGATCCACACGTGCTCGCGGATGCGAACGGTGAGCGTGATGTGCGAACGCTGGTTGTGCGCGCCGTAGTCTGAGATCTTCTTCGAACACGGGCACAGACTCGTGACTGCGACGATCACCTTGATCCAGATGTCGGTGCGCCCTTCGCGCTGCTCGCCGATCAGCGAGGCGCGATAGTCCATCAGGCTTTCGACACCCGACACCGGCGCTTTCTTCATCACGAAATACGGGAACGACATCTCGATGTGTCCGGAGTCGGCGTCCAGCCGGCGGGTCATTTCCTCGAGCAGTGCACGGAACGAGTCCACTGAGATCTCGCGTTCGTGGTGCAGGATCTCGATGAATCGCGACATGTGCGTGCCCTTGAAGTCGTGCGGCAGGTTCACGTACATGTTGAAGTTGGCGATGGTGTGCTGCTCGCCACTGGAGCGGTCCTTGACGCGCACCGGGTGATAGACGTCCTTCACCCCGACCCGGTTGATCGGTATGCGGCGTGTGTCGGCACGATTTTGCACATCTTCGATGCCGACCACGGTGGGTTTGCGGGTTCTGGCTGGCGCGTCCATTACGATTCTCGAGTGACCTTCCGGGGGAGCTGGATTATACGCACGCGGCGCCGGGCGCTCACTGAGCGGCGCCGGCCATCACGATTTCACGCGGAGACGGGTGCGGCGGGGGCGAGACCGGGCCGTTGCCAGAGGCGCTCGATGGCCGCCTCCAGCGCTGCCGGATCGAGCCCGGCCATCTTCAGGCAGTCTTCGCGCGAGCCGTGCTCCACGAATCGGTCGGGAATTCCAAGGTGCAGGAGCGGTATCTGTATGTTGCGCGCGGCGAGTAGTTCCCCGACTGCAGCACCCGCGCCGCCGGCGATCGCGTTCTCTTCGATGGTGACGAATGCCGCATGACGCGCAGCAAGCCGTTCCACCAGCTCTTCGTCCAGCGGCTTGACGAAGCGCATGTTCACCAGTGTGGCGTCGAGGCGTTCCGCGATGCGCTCTGCCGGTGCGACCATCGTTCCGAACGCCAGGATTGCCAGGCCGCTGCGTCCCTCACGTCGCAACTGAGCGCGACCGAGTGGTAGCGCCTGCATGCTCTCCTGGACGGCGACACCGGGCCCCTGGCCGCGCGGATAACGCACCGCCGCCGGCTGATCGAGGGTCGTGGCTGTATAGAGCATCTGGCGGCACTCGTTCTCATCTGCCGGCGCCATCACGACCATGTTCGGAATGCAGCGCAGGTAGCTGAAATCGTAGTTGCCCTGGTGAGTCACACCATCGCCGCCCACCAGCCCGGCACGATCGATCGCAAACAACACCGGGAGCTTCTGCAAGGCGACGTCGTGGATGAGCTGATCGTAGCCGCGTTGCAGGAACGTCGAGTAGATCGCCACTACCGGACGCGCTCCTTCGCAGGCGAGGCCCGCGGCGAAGGTCACGGCGTGCTGCTCGGCAATCGCGACATCGAAGTAGCGATCTGGAAAGCGCTTCTCGAATTCCACCAGGCCTGAGCCTTCGCGCATCGCTGGTGTGATGCCGACGATGCGCGGATCGCGCTCCGCGATGTCGCACAGCCATTGTCCGAAGACCTGCGAATAGGTCGGCCCGCTCGCCTTTTCCTTGTAGATCGTGCCGCTCACAGGATCGAAGGGTCCGGGACCGTGCCACTTGATCGGATCAGCCTCCGCGGGCGGATAGCCTTTGCCCTTGCGGGTGGCGATGTGCAGCAGCTGGGGGCCATGCAGTCCCTTGAGGTTGCTGAGCGTGCGGGTCAACGCCTTCAGATCATGCCCGTCGATGGGTCCGATGTAATTCCAGCCCATCTCCTCGAACATCGTTCCCGGCAGCACCATGCCTTTCATGTGCTCCTCGGAGCGGCGCGCAAGCTCCCAGGCCGTGGGCATCTGCCGTAACACTTTCTTACTGCCCTCGCGCAGTCCCGCGTACAGCTTCCCCGAGAGCACCTTGGCGAAATAGTTGGAAAGCGCGCCGACATTTTCCGAAATCGACATGTCGTTGTCGTTGAGGATCACGAGCAGGTCGACATCGAGGCTCCCGGCGTGATTGAGCGCCTCGAAGGCGAGGCCGGCGCTCATCGCGCCATCACCGATCACTGCGATGACGCGGCGCTGTTCGCCGGCTCGCGCCGCACCGATCGCCATGCCGAGCGCGGCGCTGATCGAGGTGCTCGAATGGCCCACGCCGAACGTGTCGAAGACGCTCTCGGCGCGTGACGGGAAGGGCGCGAGGCCGCCGGTCTGCTTGATGGTGTGCAGGCGTTCGCGTCGCCCGGTCAGCACCTTGTGCGGGTACGCTTGATGTCCCACGTCCCACACGATGCGATCGACGGGCGTGTCGTAAACATAATGAAGTGCAATCGTGAGCTCGACGGTGCCGAGGCCGGCTGCAAAGTGACCGCCGCGTGTCGCTACCGTCTGGATGAGAAAGGTGCGCAGTTCCGCGGCCAGTGCTTCGAGCTCGCTCGCCGGGAGTTTGCGCAGGTCGGCGGGTGAGCGAATCGCATCGAGCAGTGGGTATTGAGGCTCGTCAGCCATGTCACGAAGTGTACTAGTGGGGGCAGCGTGGCGGCGAATCAGCTGTCACGCTCGATGACGAAGTCCGCGAGCCAGCGCAGATTGTCGGCGCCAGGTCCGAAATCCCTCAGGCTCTCGATCGCCAGCGCATGCAGCTCGCGGCAGCGGCGCTTCGAAGCTTCCAGGCCGATCACGCTTGGATAGGTGGGCTTGTCCTTGGCGCTGTCTGCGCCGGTCGGCTTGCCTACCGTCGCGGGATCGCCTTCCACATCGAGGATGTCGTCCTGCACCTGGAAAGCGAGCCCGATATAGCGCGCAAACTGATCGAGCACCGCGTAGCGTTGCGCATCGATGTCCTGTGCGAGCGCGGGCATCAGCACGCTCGCCCGGATCAGCGCCCCGGTCTTGCGACTGTGCATTTCTTCCAGCTCGTTCACGACCAGGTGCCGACCAACAGCGCCGAGATCGAGTGCCTGCCCCCCCGCCATTCCTGCCGTGCCGCTTGCCTCTGAGAGCATGTCGATCAGCCGTACGCGGGTCTGTGGTTCCTGATCCAGGGACGGATCGACGGCGAGAATCCGGAATGCAAGCACCTGCAACGCATCGCCGACCAGGATTGCGGTGGCCTCATCGAAAGCCTTGTGAACTGTGGGGCGCCCGCGCCGCAGATCGTCGTTGTCCATCGCAGGCAAATCATCGTGCACCAGCGAATAGGCGTGGATCAGCTCGACGGCCGCGGCCGGCGGGTCGAGGCGTGCAAGGTCGGCACCCAGGGCTTCGCCGGTGGCGTATACCAGCACCGGTCGCAAGCGCTTGCCGGCGCCGAGAACGCTGTAACGCAGGGCGCTGTGCAGCCGCTGCGGCACGCGATCAGCGTCGGGCAGCCAATGCTCGAGCACCGCCTCGATGCGGGCGCGGTACTCGGCGATGCGCCGAGGCAGTGACAGGGAATTGGAATTCAACGAGGGCGATCCAGATCAGGATTCGGGCTCGAAATCCTCGACCACATCCTCGGCCTCATTCTCGCTCGCCGGCTTGAGCAGGATCTCGACCTTCTGCTCCGCCGCCTTGAGCGCGGTCTGGCACGAGCGCGCCAGGGACACGCCGCGCTCGAAGTGCTTGAGCGATTCTTCGAGTGTCAGATCGCCTCGTTCGAGGCGCTCGATCAGTGCCTCGAGCTCGGCCATGCACTGCTCGAAGTCGGGAAGTTTCTCTTTGCGTGCGGTCATGGAATTTTGGATCAACCCTGGAGCATGTCTTTCGGAGGGCGGCGTAAGGTACACAGGCGCTCGGAGGAGGGTCAATTCGAAGCGCTGCAACGTTTCTGGCGTTGACTTCACCTCGGACCGAGTCTAGATTCGCCCGCTAGACTGATTCTAAGCGCTTGTTCAACCTTGTAATGGCCCACGCGGAGGACTGCATTTATGAACTTGAAGGGCAGTAAAACCGAGAAAAATCTGAAGGATGCGTTTGCGGGCGAGTCCATGGCGAACCGCCGCTACCTGTACTTCGCGGCCAAGGCCGACGTTGAAGGCTTCAACGATGTCTCGGCCGTGTTTCGCTCGACCGCCGAGGGCGAAACCGGGCACGCGCATGGTCACCTCGAGTACCTGGAGCAGGTCGGCGATCCCGCAACGGGTCTGCCGATCGGCGAGACGTCCAAGAACCTCAAGGCTGCCATTGCCGGTGAGACCCACGAGTACACCGACATGTATCCGGGAATGGCGAAGGCAGCGCGCGAGGAGGGCTTCCAGGAAATCGCGGACTGGTTCGAGACTCTCGCCAAGGCCGAACGTTCGCACGCGAATCGCTTTCAGAAAGCACTCGACGCGCTCTGATCGGACAGCAGATCGCCAGCCGATCGATGTCCAACGAGCTGCCGGGCGGCGGGCGAGAAGGGAGCCTGGAAGCACCCACGCGCCACCCGCTGGGTTGGGAGCAACCCGAATTCTACGCACCCGCCGCGCTCGAGAAGGAACTCGAGCGCGTGTTCGACATCTGTCACGGGTGCCGACGCTGTTTCAATCTCTGTAACGCATTTCCGACGCTGTTCGATGCAGTCGATGCGACCGCAACCGGCGAGGTTGCGGCCGTCGAGCGCAAGGCGTTCTGGGAAGTCGTGGATCATTGTTACCTGTGCGACATGTGTTACATGACCAAGTGTCCGTACGTGCCGCCGCATCCCTGGAACGTCGACTTCCCGCACCTGATGTTGCGCGCCAAGGCGGTGCGGCACGCGCAAGGCGAAACGCGCTGGCGCGACAAGGTGCTGAGCTCGACCGAAGCGGTCGGGCGAATTGCGGGCATCCCGGTGGTGGTGGAAGCGGTCAATGCCGTGAATCGCAGCCGCAGCGGACGACGGCTACTGCAGAAGACGCTCGGCGTGCACGTCAACGCTCCGGTGCCGAAGTACTACAGTCGTACATTCCGGCGCCGCGATCGCAAACGGGTGCCGCTGTCGACGCCGCCACAGAGCACCGCGGAAACCCGCGGCAAGGTGGCGCTGTTCGTCACCTGCTACTGCAATCGTAACGAGCCCGACATCGCTTCGGACCTGGTCAAGGTCTTCGAACACAACGGGATCGCGGTTGCGGTGACGCCCGGCGAGCACTGCTGCGGCATGCCCAAGCTCGAGCTCGGCGACCTCGAGAGCGTCGCGAAGCTCGGCCGAGCCAATGTGACCGCGCTTGCGGACCTGATCGATGCGGGACACGATGTGGTCGCGCCGGTCCCGTCCTGCGTCCTCATGTTCAAGCAGGAGCTGCCGCTGATGTTTCCCGACGATGCGGCAGTGGCCAAGGTCCGGGACCACATCTTCGATCCGTTCGAGTACCTGATGCTGCGTCATCGTGCCGGCCTGCTGAAAACAGACTTCAAGCAACAGCTCGGAAAGATTGCTTACCATGTACCGTGTCACTTGCGGGTGCAGAACATCGGGCTCAAGACGCGCGACGTTCTCATGCTCGTGCCGGGCACCAGTTTCGAGGTGATCGAGCGCTGCTCGGGCCACAACGGCACCTACGCGGTGAAGCAGGAATTCCACGAGATTTCCATGAAGATCGGCCGACCGGTGGCGCAACGGGTCGCTGCCAGCGGTGCGGATCACTATTCGAGTGATTGCCCGATGGCGGGGCACCAGATCGAAGCCGGCATCGATCGCGCGCGCCCGCCGGAGCATCCTTTGACGTTGCTGCGCATGGCCTACGGACTATGAAAAAGCTTGCGCTCAACGATCTGATGGGCCTGGAGCAGTACGCCCGCGAGCGCGCGACATTTCGGGCGCGCGTGCTGGGTCACAAGAAGAACCGGCACCTGGCCGTGGGGCCGAACTGCACCTGGGTGTTCGAAGACCGGCTGACGATCCAGTACCAGGTGCAGGAAATGCTGCGCGCGGAGCGGATCTTCGAGCCCGCGGGGATTGCAGATGAGCTTGCTGCCTACAACCCGCTCATTCCCGACGGCAGCAATTGGAAAGTGACGCTGCTGATCGAGTTCACGGACCCGGCCGAACGGCGGGTCGCGCTCGGGACGCTGCGCGGCTTTGAGAAGCGCTGCTGGATCCAGGTGGATGGTCACGAGCGAGTGTGGGCGATCCCCGACGAGGATCTGGAGCGCGAAACCGACGAGAAGACCTCCTCGGTGCACTTCCTGCGCTTCGAGCTCGAGCCCACGATGCGCCACGCGCTCAAGGCGGGCTCGAAGTTCGGAGTTGGAGTCGATCACGAGCACTACCGACACGCGATCGGACACGTGCCCGATGCAGTACGCGCCGCGCTCATCGCCGATCTCGACGATCCGGCTGCAGTGCGCAGGTAGTGAGGTCACACCACATGACTCAACATGCCGCGCACGTGCGGCAGTCGTCTTGTACAATCGCGCGCGTTCCGTTCAGCCGGCCCAGGTGATATACCGCGCGATGGCCCAGTCTTATACCGCCTCCGATATCGAGGTCCTGAGCGGCCTCGACCCCGTGCGTCGCCGGCCGGGGATGTACACAGACACCCGCACACCAAATCACCTCGCCCATGAGGTCATCGACAACAGTGTCGATGAGGCGATCGGCGGCTACTGCAAGAACATCCAGGTCACCGTTCACAAGGACGGCTCGCTCGAAGTGGAAGACGACGGGCGTGGCATGCCGGTCGACATCCACCCGAAAGAGAAGATCTCGGGCGTTGAACTGATCCTCACGCGCCTGCACGCGGGCGGGAAGTTCTCCGACAAGAACTACGAGTTTGCCGGCGGCCTGCACGGCGTCGGGGTCTCGGTCGTCAATGCGCTCTCGAAGAATCTCGAGTGCTGGGTGCGGCGGGGCGGCAAGGAATACAACATCAGCTTCAAGGACGGGCGCGTCAAATCGAAACTCGAAGTCGTGGCGGAGGTAGGGCAGAAAAATACCGGCACGACGGTGCGCTTCTGGCCGGATCCGCAGTTCTTCGATTCAGAGAAATTCTCGATCCCCCGACTCAAGCACGTGCTGCGCGCCAAGGCGGTGCTGTGCCCGGGGCTGAAGGTGCGGCTGAAGGTCGAGGCCACCGGCGAGAAGGAGGAGTGGTTTTACACCGGCGGGCTGACCCAATACCTGCTCGAGCAACTCAAGGAGGGCGAGTGGCTGCCGCAAGAACCGTTCGGCGGTGACTTCAAGAGCGAGCGTGAAGCGGCAGAGTGGGCGTTCGTGTGGCTGCTCGACGGGGAGCATCCGGTCATCGAGAGCTATGTCAATCTGATTCCGACTGTTGAAGGCGGCACGCACGTGAATGGCCTGCGCACCGGGGTCACGGATGCGGTGCGCGAGTTCTGCGAATTTCGCAACCTCGTGCCGCGAGGCGTAAGACTTGCGCCGGAGGATATCTTCGATCGCGTGAGCTATGTGCTGTCGGTGAAGATGCAGAATCCGCAGTTCGCCGGGCAAACGAAGGAGAAACTCGGCTCGCGCGAGAGCGCCGCATTCGTCGGCGGCGTGGTCAAGGATGCATTTGCGCTGTGGCTCAACCAGCATCCCGATGCCGGTGAGCGCATCGCGCAGCTCGCCATCGCCAACGCGCAGGCGCGCATCAAGTCGGCGCAAAAGGTCGCGCGCAAGCGCATCACGAGCGGGCCGGCGTTACCCGGCAAGCTCGCCGACTGCACCAGCCAGGATCCGGAGCGTGCGGAGTTGTTTCTGGTCGAAGGTGACTCCGCCGGCGGCTCCGCCAAACAGGCGCGTGACAAGGATTACCAGGCGATCATGCCGTTGCGGGGCAAGATCCTGAACACCTGGGAAGTCGAGCCGGGCGAGATTCTCAAATCGCAGGAAGTGCACGACATCGCGGTGGCGCTCGGCGTCGATCCAGGATCGCAGGATCTGAGCGCTCTGCGCTATCACAAGATCTGCATCCTCGCGGACGCGGACTCGGACGGTCAGCACATTGCGACGCTCCTGTGCGCGTTGTTCCTGCGCCATTTCCGACCGGTGGTTATCGCGGGCCACGTGTTCGTGGCCATGCCGCCGCTGTATCGCATCGACGTGGGCAAGCAGGTTTTCTACGCGCTCGACGATGCCGAGCGACAGGGTGTGATGGATCGGATCGCAGCGGAGAGCATTCGAGGCAAGGTCACGGTGATGCGTTTCAAGGGTCTGGGCGAAATGAATCCGCCGCAGCTGCGTGAGACTGTGATGGCGCCACAGACCAGACGGCTCCTGCAGCTCACGATCGCCGGCAACGACAAGACGGATCAGCTGATGGACATGCTGCTCGCCAAGAAGCGCGCTTCCGACCGGCGCGAATGGCTCGAGAGCAAAGGAAACCTGGCGCAGGTATGACGGATCAGCCACAGCTGAACTTCGAGGGTATCGAGAAGCAGCCCCTCAGGACCTTCACCGAAAAGGCGTACCTCGACTACTCGATGTACGTGATTCTCGATCGCGCGCTCCCGGCGCTGGGCGATGGACTGAAGCCGGTGCAGCGCCGGATCATCTACGCCATGAGCGAGCTCGGCCTCAACGCCGGTGCCAAGCACAAGAAATCCGCACGCACTGTCGGCGATGTGATCGGCAAGTTTCATCCGCACGGTGACTCGGCGTGCTACGAAGCCATGGTCCACATGGCACAGCCGTTTTCGTATCGCTACCCGATCGTGGACGGGCAGGGCAACTGGGGATCGACGGACGATCCGAAGTCCTTCGCAGCGATGCGCTACACCGAGTCGCGGCTGACGCAGTACGCGAGCCTGCTGTTGAGCGAGCTGGGGCAGGGAACAGTCGAGTGGCAGCCGAACTTTGACGGTACGCTCGAGGAACCGCTGCTGATGCCCGCACGCGTACCGAACCTGCTGCTCAATGGCACCTCGGGAATCGCGGTCGGCATGGCGACCGACATTCCGCCTCACAACCTGCGCGAAGTGGTGGCGGCTTGCGTGCATCTGCTCGATGACCCCGAGATCACGGTGCGCAAGCTGTGCCAGCACATCAAGGGGCCGGACCTTCCCACGGGTGGGGAGATCATCACACCGCGCAAGGAACTGAGCGATTTCTATTCCTCGGGAGCCGGCGCTTTTCGTGCCCGCGCGACCTATGAGGTCGAAGAGGGCGACATCGTCATCACCTCGCTCCCGTTCCAGGTCTCGGGCTCACGGATTCTCGAGCAGATCGCCGAGCAGATGCAGGCGAAGAAACTCCCGATGGTGGAGGACGTGCGCGATGAATCGGATCACGAGAATCCCACACGCCTGGTAATCGTGCCGCGCTCCAATCGCGTCGACACTGAACAACTGATGACGCACCTGTTCGCGACCACGGACCTGGAGCGCAGCTATCGGGTCAACCTCAATGTCATCGGCCTCGATGGCCGGCCGAAGGTGTTCAACCTCAAGGAGCTGCTCGAAGACTGGCTCAAGTTCCGGCTCGATACCGTCACGCGACGCCTGAAATTCCGTCTCGACAAGGTATTGAGGCGCCTGCACATCCTCGACGGCCTGTTGATCGTCTATCTCAACCTCGACGAGGTGATTCGCATCATCCGGCGCGAGGAAGAGCCGAAGCCGGTGCTCATGAAGCGTTTCAAGCTGAGCGACGAGCAGGCCGAAGCGATTCTCGAAACCAAGCTGCGGCACCTCGCCAAGCTCGAGGAGATGCGCATCCGGGGCGAGCAGAAGGAGCTCGAGACCGAACGCGATGATCTCGAGTCGACGCTGAAGAGCAAGGCGAGGTTGCGCAAGCTGGTGCGCGAGGAGCTGATCGCCGACGCCGAGCAGCACGGCGATGAGCGGCGCACGAAGATCGTTGAACGCGAGGCGGCGCAGGCGATCGACGAGACCGAGCTGGTGACGAGCGAACCCGTGACCGTGGTGCTGTCGACCCGCGGCTGGGTCCGTGCGGCGAAGGGTCACGACATCGATGCCCGGGCGCTCAGCTACAAGACCGGCGATGAGTTCCAGGCGGCCGCGTTCGGCAAGTCAACGCAGCTTGCGATCTTCCTCGACAGCACCGGCCGCGCATACAGCCTTCCCGCGCACACCCTGCCGTCCGCGCGCGGACAAGGTGAGCCGTTGTCGGGGCGGCTGAACCCGCCGGATGGCGCTACTTTTGCCGGGGTTCTGATCGGTGACCCGGACGATCTGTGGCTGGTCGCGAGTGATGCGGGCTACGGCTTCACGGTCCGGCTCAAGGAGCTGCACTCGCGCAACCGTGCCGGCAAGCTGGTGCTGCGAGTACCCGAGGGTGGAAAAGTGCTGCCGGCATCGCCGGTACCGGCAGATCCTCAATCGCTGGTCGCGGTGGTGAGCTCGGACGGCAAGATGCTGGCATTTCCGGTTATCGAAGTTCCGGAGCTGCCGCGTGGCAAGGGCAACAAGCTGTTCGGAATCTCGGGCAAGAAATTCGCGGCGCGCGAGGAATACCTCACCGCGATCATCGTGCTGCCACCGGATCGAAAGCTCGTCGTCCTGAGTGGCGAGCGGCGCATGACGCTATCGTTTGAAGAGCTCAAGCCTTATCGGGGCGCGCGCGGGCAGCGCGGCGCGATGTTGCCGCGCGGTTGGCGCAAGGTGGATCGGCTCGAGGCGCTCCCGGCGTAAGAGCAGTCGGACTAGCGGCTCCCCATGACGACTTCTTCGGGAGCGTTGACGAAGTAGCCTTGGATGAATTCGACGCCGAGCTGCCACAGCACCGCCATGGTGTTGGCGTCCTCCACCCGTTCGGCGATCGTCTCGATTTTTTTCTGCTTCGCCGTCGCGACGAAACTCTTTACCTTCTGTTGCAGCTCGTTGTTGGTGGCAAGACCCTGCATCAGGGAGCCATCGACCTTGATGAACTGCACGGATACGGCAGCGAGCAGCGCCAGCGGATCACGCCCGGCGCCGAAGTGCTCCAGCGCGGTGGAGAACCCCAGCTTGTGCAGCGTGTGCACGAGCTCCTTGGTCTGATTCAGATACTGCGTGGCCGTTTCCTCGGTGATCTGAAAGCAGATGCGCCGCGACTCGATGCGGATCGCTTTGAGCTGGTTTTGCAGCCACGGTGCCAGGGAGCGATCCAGCACGCTGTCCTTGGACAGGCGCACGAAGATCCGCTCCGGCCGGCGGGCCGCGCAGAACGACATCGAAGCGCCGATCACCCAGCGGTCGATGTTCTTCATCAGGTCATTGCGCTCGGCCGCATCCATGAACTCGGACGGCAGCACCTCCTTGCCTGACTCATCGAGCATTCGCACCAGCACGTCGAACATGCCCTTGTCTTCGCCCTGCAGGCTGGCGATCGGCTGCTGCACCAGTCGGAAGCGGTTTTCCATCAGCGCCGACTTGATGTGCTTGACCCAGATCTGGTCGTAGGCCTGGACGCGCGTGTCGGTGTCGGCCTTGTCGACGGTATAGGAACGATTTCCGCCCTCGTCGCGACCGCGCTTATTGGCGGCTGCCGCGTCTGCAAGGGCGCTGCTGACGTCGGGATTCGCCGGCGGGAGCACCCCAAGGCCGACAGTGCAGGTGGCCGAGAACGTCTTTTGTGCGACTTGGAACACGTTTCCCGCCACTCGCTTGACGAAGTGATCCGCCCACGCCTCGACATCGCGCACGGCACCGCGTTCCAGCAGCACCACGAAGCTGTTGCCGCCAAAACGTCCCGCGAGATCATTGGGTGCGAGCTGATCGCGCAGCAGCTCGGCGAACGCCACCAGGAAATCCTCGCTCGCCAGTACGCCGATGTCGGCCTGGATGCTGCCGAACTTGTCGGGCTTGATGTAGGCCAGCTGCCGCACGCCACCTTTCACCGGCTCGGCCAGGCGCGCCTGCAATTCCTCGATCAGGTAGCGGCGATGCAGAAAGCCCGTCGACGGATCGCGGCGTACCGCGTCCTTGAGTTCCTTCTCTATTTCCTGCCCGCCGGACTTTCGGGGCGATGGCACGCACACGCGCACGCTCGGTTCGCCATCGAATTCACTGCCCTCGACCTGCAGCTCCAGCGCGAGTGTCGAGCCATCGCTCATCTGAGCGCTGGCGCGCAGGTTGTGATCGGACCATTTGCCCTGCATGCAGGCGACCAGCGCACCCTTGAGCGCGGCATGCGTCTCGCCTTCAAAGAGATCCATCAGGGGCTGACCGATCAACTCGTCGGGTTCGCTGAAGCCGAAGAGCTCGAGCCACGCAGGGTTGGCGTCGACGATGATGCCGTCGCTCACGTGCGCAATCGCATCCGCGGAGCCGGCCATGAAGGCCTGCAGCTGCTTCTTGTACTCGCGCGCCGAGGACAGCGTCGAGTTGAGGGCACGCTCCAGTCGGAAAGCGCGCAGTTCGCGGCTCACCACCGATTGTAGGCGACTGCGGTTGGCGAGCGAGACTACATCCTGCGCGCCGAGGCGCAGCGCCTCGGCAATCATTTCTTCATTGATGCCATCGCGTGCGAACAGCACCGGCACCTCGGGTCCGAACTGCGAGCGGATCTTCATGACCGAGCCCAGGTCGATGCCGGGCTCCACGAACACCAGCAGCATCTCCGGGTTGATCTGTGTCAGCGCATCGCCGAGATCGCGCAGGTCCGAGATCCACGTGCAGTGTGCGGGATGGCCGGCATTGCGAAGCGTGCTGTTGACGGCTTCGACGTGATCCTGGCTGCGCGTCATGACGATCATCGGCACGGCAGCCTGCTCGTTCAACGTGCTGGCCTTGCGATCGGGAACGCCCGAAGCGGATGCTGCGTTCGCGTTCATTACCACCCTGAAAGAACCCCTGCGAAGGCGCGGATTGTAGCACCCCCGAATTCAACAACTTGTGACGTGCTACCATACGCGCCCTTTTCAGAACCCCCCGGGATGCCATATTCCGGGCCCAACGAGCCTCGAGGCGATGTCCAGTTACAACACCAACGAGTTCCGTGCAGGGCTCAAGATCCTGCTCGACAACGACCCGTATTCAATTGTCGAAAATGAGTTCGTGAAGCCCGGCAAGGGTCAGGCTTTCAATCGCGTGAAGATCCGCAACCTGAAGACCGGGCGCGTGATCGAGCGCACGTTCAAGTCCGGAGAGTCAGTCGATGCCGCGGACGTCGTCGATTCGGACATGCAGTATCTCTACAACGATGGTGATTTCTGGCACTTCATGGTGCCGGAGACATTCGAGCAGTACGCAGCTTCGAAGTCGGTCGTCGGCGAGGGTGCAATCTGGCTCAAGGATGGCGATGTTTGCATCATCACCCTGTGGAACAACGTACCGCTCCAGGTGACACCGCCCGCGCATGTGGAACTCAAGGTAGTCGAAACGGATCCCGGCGTACGCGGTGACACTGCGACGGGCGGGCAGAAGCCGGCCAAGCTCGAGACGGGCGCCGTGGTGCGTGTCCCGCTCTTCATCAACGAAGGCGAGATCATCCGGGTCGACACTCGTTCGGGCGCCTATATCTCGCGCGCCAAGCAGTGAGCGCATCCCTCTACAGGCTGTCGAGATAGATCTTCGCCAGCCGCTCCAGTCCCGCACGGTCTTGGTCGTCGAAGCGGGCGAGCTTGGGGCTGTCGAGGTCGAGCACGCCGAGCAGGTCACCGTCGCGGATCAAGGGCACGACAATCTCGGAATTCGAGGCGACATCGCACACGATGTGATCGCTGAACGCGTGCACGTCGCGCACTACGATCGTTTCCCGTCGCGCCGCTGCCAGTCCGCAGACTCCCCGGCCCATGGGAATGCGCACGCAAGCCGGCTTGCCCTGGAACGGGCCGACGACCAGCTCCGTGAAGTCGAGGAAGTAGAAGCCGACCCAGTTGACGTCGGGAAGCGCGCCGTAGATGAGCGCGGTCATGTTGGCCGCGTTGGCAATGCGGTGATGCTCACCGGCGAGCAGACCAGAGAGCTGGCTCGCCAGCTCCTCGTAGCCCTCGCTCTTGAGCGAAAAATCGATCGTGGGCGTGTCTTGTTCCATGTCCGGGCTCGGTCAGGCGCGCTCGACGGAGAATGCGAGAACCTGTTCGATTTTGTCAGCTCCGCGAGCCAGCATCACGACCCGGTCGAAGCCGAGCGCGATACCCGAGCAGTCCGGCAGGCCAAATCTGATTGCCTGCAACAGGCGTTCGTCGAGTGGCGGTGCATGAAGGGCCCGCGAGCGCCGCAATTTGAGGTCGGCTTCAAAGCGGGCTCGCTGTTCGGTCGCGTCAGCGAGCTCGTGGAAACCATTCGCCAGCTCGATGCCCTCGAGGTAGATCTCGAAGCGTTCCGCGACGGTGGGGTCGCTTGCCTTGAGGCGTGCCAGGGCCGCCTGTGAGGCCGGGTACTCGTGCAGGAACGTCAATCCACCGCGCCCAAGCTGGGGGCTCACGATGGTAGAGAGGATCAGGTCGAGATATGCGTCGCGATCACCTGCCATCCCGCGTGGCGGCGCCACTTTCTGGCTGGCGAGACACGCCTTCAATTCATCGATACTCGCCAACGCCGAGTCCACTCCCGCGTGCTTGCGCATGGCTTCACTGTAGGTGAGCCAGTCCGGCGCACGCAGCGCGCGATGTGGCGCCAGCAAACGATCCAGGAGCTGTGCGGCATCGCGCATCAGCGCCATGGAATCGAAACCGCGCCGATACCATTCGATCAGCGTGAATTCGGGGTTGTGGAGCACTCCGTGCTCCCCGTCTCGAAACACTCGTGCGATCTGGTAGATGTCGCCTGTTCCGGTAGCGAGCAGGCGCTTCATGGCGTATTCAGGTGAGGTCTGCAGATAGAACTCACCCAGCCCCGCGATGCGCGTGCGCAGCGATTGCAGGTGCACATCGGTTGCGGTGCTGTGCGCGAGTACCGGCGTCTCGACCTCCATGACTCCCGAGGTACGGAAGTAGTCCCTGGCGGCTTCCAGTAGCGAGGCGCGCAGTTGCAGCGTGCGGACATCGGCGTTGGGTTTCCACTCCGGGCGGCTCACGCGTGCACCTCGGCCGTGGCACTCGCGACGCCGATGCTCTCGCCGACGCGGACCTGGCTTCCCGCAACCAGCGCTTCAGCCCACTTCACATTTCCTGCCAGCAGCAGGATGACCGTGGAGCCCATGTTGAATCGTCCCATCTCGGCGCCGCGCTCGAGGTGAATGTGCCGCGCGTTTGCGGCGATCTGGCTCGGGCGTCGGCCACTGCGGGGCGTAATGTCGCCGGCCCACGCGGTTGACATGCTGCCCACGAACAGCGCTCCAACCAGGATCACCGCCAGCGGCCCGTACTCGGTATCGAATGCGCAGATCACCCGTTCATTGCGTGCGAACAGGCCTGGCACCTGTGCCGCGGTTGTCGTGTTCACACTGAAGAGCCGTCCGGGCACGTGCGTGGTCGTCGTCAATGTGCCTGCAAGGGGCATGTGGACCCGGTGATAGTCATGTGGGGCGAGATAAAGAGTTGCGAACCGTCCGCCACGAAAGCGGCGCACCAGCGAGGTATCCCCAGCCAGCAATGCATCCAGGGAATAGTAGTGGCCCTTCGCCTGGAGCAGCAGGTCGTCATCGATGGCGCCCGCGGCGCTGACCGAACCATCGACGGGACACGCGATAGAGGACGTCGCCGGCGCCAGCGGACGGATGCCGGGTCGCAGGGCGCGAGTGAAGAAGAGGTTGAAACTTGGATAGGCTAGAGGATCGGGTTCAGCAGCCTCGGTCATGTCGACATCGAAGTGCCGCAGGAACGCGCGAATCAACGCGTTCTTCCACGACACGCTCTGACGACGTGCCGCCCAGAAGACGACACGCGACAGCAAATGCTGAGGCAGCAGGTACTGGATCGCGACAAACATCCGCGCGCCGAATCCCGGAGTCTCAGGTGAGTCCATGGTGCCGATGCGTCGCGGTCAGCCGCGACCCAGCATGCGCAGGTAATCCGCGGCGAGGTGCTCGGCAGTGAAGGGCGGCGAAAAGACCGCAACCCGGCGGCCCTGCGGGTCGATCATCATGATCGCTGCGGTGTGATCGACCATGTACTCATCGTCTCCCGCTCCGATCTTCTTGTGAGCGATCCCCAGCGCAGCGGTGAATTCATCGATCGCGGCCGTGGAGCCGGTCACACCGAGGAAGCTCGGATCAAACTGCGCCACATATCTGGCAATCAGTTCCGGCGTATCGCGTTCGGGATCGACGCTGATGAGCAGCACCTGCGGCAGCTCATCGGAGTTGAGACCCGTCAGCTGCTTTCTGGTCTGCGCGAGCGTCGTCAACGTCATCGGGCAAATGGCCGGGCAGTGGGTGAAGCCGAAGAACATCAGACTCCAGCGCCCACGCAGTTTCGTGCGGTCGAATGTCGATCCGTCCTGCTGGGTGAGTTGGGTGGACGGCAGTGGCTGGGGAGGATCGATGCGCGTTCCAAACTCCAGGGCAGCAGGCGCGCCGGTACGTGCACCCAGCCATGCTCCGGCCAGTGTGGCGAGGATCAACGTCGCGACGAGTGCCCAGGTAGTCGACCATTTCATGCGGGCGATTATCCCACATCATATTTGCGGTCCACAGAAGCGAGCCCATTGGTTACAGTGCGGAGCAGGAAGGAGAGTCCAGGTTGGGTCCACGAAAACGCCATGCGCGAGAGGTCGCGCCCAGCGTCGGCGAGCTGATCCTGGCGAGTAGCGAGCGGCTCGCGCGGGCGCATCTCGCCCACGGACACGGCACTGACAACGCGTTCGATGAAGCGGCCGCACTCGTGTTCCACGCGCTGCGCTTGAGCCATGACGATGCGCCACGCGCGTACGCACGCGCCGTTTCCCCGCGTGGCCGCGAGCGCGTGAGGGAGCTGATCACACAACGCATTCGCACGCGGCGCCCGGCAGCCTACCTGATGCAGCGCATGTGGTTTGCGGGACTGGAGTTCTACGTCGATGAGCGTGTGCTCGTGCCGCGTTCACCGATCGCCGAGTTGATCGAGCACGGATTTGCACCCTGGGTTGAACCACGACGCGTGCGCCGCATCCTGGATATCGGAACTGGCAGTGGCTGCATCGCCATTGCCGCCGCCAGGCGCTTTCCGCGCGCCATGGTCGATGCCGTGGACATTTCGGTGCCGGCGCTGGTGGTCGCCCGGCGCAATGTCCGGCGGCATCGCCTCGCCCGTCGCGTGCGGGCTCTGCACGGCGACCTGTTCGGCGCGAGTGATTCTCGCCGGTACGATATCATCGTCAGCAATCCGCCCTACGTGGGCACGCGGGAGTACCGCTCGCTTCCGGCGGAGTATCGACGCGAGCCAGGCATCGCATTGCGCAGTGGTCCCTCGGGACTGGATGCGGTGGCCAGGATCCTGCGGGAGGCCGAGACGTTTCTGCAGCCGACAGGGCATCCTGGTCGTTGAGGTGGGCAACACGCAGCGGGCACTCGAAAGGCGCTATCCGGGCGTCCCATTCACCTGGGTAGAGTTTCAGCGTGGGGGCGGCGGAGTGTTCGTGTTGACTCGAGAGGAGCTCAAGGCGCATCGCTGGGATCTGGCGAAATAGGTCCAACAGGGACTCATCATCATCTATATGTCGGGCAACACGATCGGGAAGCTGTTTTCGGTCACCACCTTCGGCGAAAGCCACGGTGTGGCGCTCGGCTGCATCGTCGATGGCTGTCCGCCGGGAATGGCCCTCAGCGAAGCGGACATTCAGCCGGACGTCGATCGGCGCCGCTCTGGCAACTCTCATTTCACGAGCCAGCGCCGTGAAGCGGACTTGGTGCGAATCCTTTCGGGTGTCTTCGAGGGACGCACCACGGGCACACCGATCGGGCTGCTGATCGAGAACACCGATCAACGCTCGCGCGACTACGAGAAGATCAAGGACCGCTTCCGTCCGGGCCACGCGGACTACACCTACCAGCAGAAGTACGGATTTCGCGACTACCGGGGCGGTGGTCGGTCGTCAGCGCGCGAGACCGTGATGCGTGTGGCGGCGGGCGCCGTCGCGCGCAAGTTCCTGCACGAGCGCCTGGGCGTGCGAATCTATGGATACCTCGCGCAGATGGGTCCGCTCGAACTCGAGGCCAAGGATCCGGCCGGCGCGTATTCGAATCCGTTTTTCTGCCCGGATCCGGGCCGGGTGCCGGAGCTCGAAGCTTTCATCTGGAAGCTGCTCGAGCAGGGCGACTCGGTCGGCGCGCGCGTCACGGTCATCGCCACGGGTGTACCCCCGGGACTTGGTGAGCCGATCTTCGACCGGCTGGACGCGGATATCGCTGGCGCGATGATGGGCATCAATGCGGTGAAAGGCGTCGAGATCGGCGCCGGATTCCGCGCCGTTGGTCAGCGCGGCAGCGAACATCGCGACGAGCTGACGCCGGAGGGCTTTGTTTCCAATCATGCCGGTGGCGTGCTTGGCGGAATCTCCTCCGGGCAGGATCTCGTGGTCAGCATCGCGCTCAAGCCCACGTCGAGCATCCGCATACCCGGGAAGACAATCGACATCCAGGGACAGCCGGTGGAGATTTCGACGACCGGAAGGCACGACCCGTGCGTCGGATTGCGAGCCACTCCGATCGCAGAGGCGATGCTGGCGATCGTGCTGATGGACCATTACCTGCGCCATCGGGCGCAGAACGCAGACGTTTCGTCGCCCACGCCCGATATCACCCGACGCCGCTGATCACACTCCCTGCTGCTCGCGTCTCACACCGTGCCGTAATCGCGACGGACACCTTATCGACGCGCATTGAATCAGGTACTGTGGCGCAGGCAGGTGATTCACTGCTGTCCAGCGAAGGTTGTCGATGGGTAAAGAGTGGCGCGTGGCGGTCGTGGGAGCGACCGGCCTGGTCGGCGAAACTATGATCAAGGTACTGGAGGAGCGCAGTTTCCCGGTGGCGGAGCTGTTTCCGCTCGCCAGCAATCGCTCGCTCGGCAGGAGTATCGAGTTCCGCGGCCGGCACTACGCGGTCGAGGAGCTGGCGAGCTTCGACTTTTCGCGCGCGGATATCGGGCTGTTCTCGGCCGGGAGTGAAATCTCGGCAAGACTTCGCCCCCAGGGCAGCGGCGGCGGGCTGTATCGTCATCGACAACACGGCACAGTTTCGCTACGACGACGACATTCCGCTGGTCGTACCGGAGGTCAATCCGCACGCTGTGGCGCTGTTTCGCAATCGCAATATCATCGCCAATCCCAACTGCTCGACGATCCAGATGGTGGTCGCGCTGAAGCCGATTCACGATGTCGCGTACATCGAGCGCATCAACGTCGCGACCTACCAGTCGGTGTCGGGTGCGGGCAAGGATGCGGTGGAGGAGCTCGCAGGCCAGACCGCGGCACTCATGAATGGCAAGCCGGTGACGAACAGCGTGAGCCCGAAGCAGATCGCCTTCAATTGCGTGCCGCACATCGACAAGTTCCAGGACAACGGCTACACCAGGGAAGAGATGAAGATGTTGTGGGAGACCCGCAAGATCATGGAGGATCCGAACATCCGCGTGAACGCCACGGCCGTGAGGGTGCCGGTGTTCTACGGACACTCGGAAGCTGTGCACATCGAGACGCGTCACAAGATCACTGCGGACCAGGCACGCGAGTTATTGAAGAAGGCCCCGGGCGTTGAGGTGCTCGATCAGCCCCGGCCCGGCGGTTATCCGACCGCCGTGACGGAAGCTGCCAACCGCGACGCGGTCTATGTGGGCCGGATCCGGGAGGATATCTCCCATGAACGCGGTCTGGACCTGTGGATCGTGGCGGACAACGTGCGTAAGGGCGCCGCTACGAATAGTGTGCAGATCGCCGAGATTTTGGTTGCCGAGTACTTATAAGATATAGTCTCGCCCCAAATTCGGAGGCATGTGAGCTATATCTCACAAGTTGCTGTACAAAGTGGACTTACAGATCCACGCCCCGCTCTCCAGGGAGTCCTGATGACAGGAACATTGCAGCGCCTGATCGCTGTTCTTTTGCTGGCTTGCCCAACGGCGCTATTCGCCCTCGGTCTCGGTGACATCCGCCTCAACTCGGCGCTCAACGAGCCGTTGGATGCGGAGATCGAGCTGGTCGGTGCACAGCCGGACGAGCTGACGTCCTTGCGGGCGACTCTCGCGAACCCTGAGGCGTTCACGCGCTACGGACTGGAGCGCCCGGCGTTTCTATCCAGGATCGAGTTCAAGGTGGGGCAGGGCCGCGACGGCCGCCCTGCGTTGCTCGTGCGCTCACGGGAGTCGGTGGCCGATCCTTTCCTGACGCTGCTGGTCGACGTGAACTGGTCACGTGGCCGGCTGCTGCGCGAATACACCATGCTGCTCGACCCGCCGGTATACACCCCCGGTGCAGAGCAAGCTGCCAGCGCGCCCGTCTCCGCCCCTCAGGCGGGTGAGACCGAAACTCCACGCAGCGGAAGCGTACAGCGCGCACCTGAACCGACCTCGCAAGCAGCGCCGCCCAGTGGTGTGAGTCGCGCTCAGGAAGACGTGCCTTCGGGCATCAGCGCGGGCTCAAGCTACACGGTCCGCAACAACGACACGCTGTGGCGCATCGCGAGCGGACTGAAGCCCGGCGCGACCTCAGACGTCAACCGCATGATGCTGGCGATCTATCGCTCCAATCCCGAGGCGTTCAGCGGCAACATCAACGATCTGCATGCTGGCGCGATCCTGCGCCTGCCGGGTGACACTGAGTTCGACGCGATCGGTAGCTCCGAAGCGAGCGCCGAAGTGCGCCGCCAGTACGCGGAATGGCGCGCGAACCGAGGCGTCGCTGCATCAGCCGCGCCGTCTGGGGAGCGCTTGCGCCTCGTCCCACCCGCGGAAGGCGGCGAGGGCGCTGCAACGCAGACGGGCACTTCTGGAGCCCAAACGCAGGAGCTACGCGACAAGGTTCAGCAGCTGGAGACGCAGCTGGCCGAATCGCGCCGCATGCTCGAGGTCAAGGATGCCGAGCTCGCGAAGCTCCAGCAGAAAATCGGCCAGCCTGCACAGCCCGCACCGACGCCCACTCCTGCACCGACCGAGACGCCTCCGGCGCCGATCGAGACGCAACCGGCGCCCGCAGAAACGCCGCCCGAAGCGACGACGACACCCGCTGTCGAGCCACAGCCAACTCCGGCTGAGCAGCAGCCCAAACCTGCTGAAGCCGCGCCGGCACCGGTCGAGGAGAAGCCCTCGATTCTCGATTGGGTCATCGCGCACTGGTACTACGCGCTGGCTGCGCTGCTGATCCTGATCCTGTTGTGGCTGGCCGCGCGCCGCCGCCGCCACGAGCCTGATTTCTCGAAGCTCGGACGGCTCGCCGATGCTGCTCGTACCGGTGCAACGCGCGAGCCCCGGATCGAGCGAGAGCCCGTCACGACGGCGGTACGTGCGACGCGCCCGGCTGACGATGCCTTCCTCGTTGAAGAGAGTGGCGAGCACCAGCAGCCCAAGATCGCGAAAGCGCCTGAGCCGGTTCGTGCAGAGCGCCCGAAGGCTGAGCCCGCACGCGCCAAGAGCGCCGACGATACGCTGAGCTCGGAAACCGCAATCAACCTCGACCAGGGCGATCCGCTGGCCGAGGCCGACTTCCACATGGCGTATGGTCTCTATGACCAGGCTGCCGATCTGGTGCGCATCGCGATCGAGCGTGAACCCAAGCGCCGTGACCTCAAGTTGAAGCTGCTCGAGATCTTCTTCGTCTGGGGCAATAAGGACGCATTCCTGCAGGCGGCTCGCGAGCTGGCCCAGACGCGCCAGGAAGCGGGTCCTGGCGAATGGGAGAAGATCGCGATCATGGGCCGCCAGATCAGCCCGGAAGATCCGATGTTCACCCAGGCTCCCGGCACCGCCGGCGCGGCCGCGGCCGACGTCGACCTGAATCTCGAAGGCGGCGAAAACCGCGTCGATCTCGATCTGCTCGGGCCACCAGAAGGCGAGGCGGGCGGCGCAATCGATCTCGATCTCGGCACGGCTGGTGGCGACGATTCGGGCGTCGATACCGGTGAGGCCCCAGCCCTGAAAGGCGAGGGTCTCGATTTTCCTCTCGACGACCAGCCGACGCGCATCTCGGATGGGAGCGCGACGACCCGTGAGATGACGGCACGCACGACGCGCGAGATGACGGCGCGCACGATGGAGACGCCGACCATCGAAACCGAGTACAGGTCCGGTGAGGTGCCGACAGTCGAATCTCCCACGTTGCGCGGGCGCGAGTCGCCGACCGTCAAGGAAAAGATCGACTCGGCCCTGTTCCGCAAGGACGACAGCAGCCCGGATCAGACTGCCGAGCTCGCGCTCGATGATCTGGGCCTCGAGCTCGATGAACTGGCTGCGGCGCAGTCCGACCCGCTCGAGGAGACCGATCACCCCTCGAACGCGCCGACTATGCTCGCGGGTCTGGACGAGAAGTCTCGCCGCCTGCTCGCCGAAGCCGAAGCGCGTCGCAGCAGACTTGCGGATGAGGATGACACCAAGATCAGTCCCACGGGCACCTGGGTGCTCGAGGACAAGACCATGGCAGCGACGCTGGCGTTGCCAGGCGCGCCGGAGCGAGACACTTCGGCGACGACAGCGCGCAACCGCGCGCTCTCAGGTGACGGGAGCGGGACCGATGACACGGCACGACGCCGCAAGCTCGACAGCGATGTGACTGCCGAAATGCCGCGCTCGGGCGGCGATGAGATGGATCTCGATCTGGATCAGCTCGAGGCAGCGCTGACCTCTGACACGGTCAAGCAGCCGCGCAAGGGCGTCGAGGAAGAGCGCTTCGCGACCGACGTGTTCGGCGCCAAAGACCTTGCAGCCACGGACCTGGATCTCGACGTCGGCGAGGTCAAGCACGATCGGGATCGGGCCCCGACTGGCACGGCGCGCATCCCTGCTGACGAGATGGGCTTGCCGGAGCTCGAGCCGGTGACTATGAGCGAGGTGGGCACCAAGCTCGACCTCGCGCGGGCGTACATGGACATGGGCGATCCGGAGGGTGCGCGCAGCATTCTCGAAGAGGTGCTGCAGGAAGGATCTGCGACGCAGAAGCAGGAAGCGCAGCGCCTGATTGAGTCGCTCCCGGGCTGAGTGTCAGCGCCCGGCGGGCGTATCCCCAGAGGCGAATGTCCGAGACCACCCGGCTCGCGGTCGGCCTGGAGTATGACGGCAGTGCCTACGCCGGCTGGCAGATCCAGCCACATTCCCCCTCGATTCAGGCGGTCACGGAAAACGCCTTCTCGCGTGTCGCCGATCATCCGTTGACACTGACCTGTGCCGGGCGCACCGACGCCGGCGTGCACGCGATCGAACAGGTCGCTCATTTCGATACCGAGGCTGTCCGAGCACCGCGCGCCTGGGTCTTGGGCGCAACGGCAGCGCTGCCCGAGGACGTCAGCGTGCTGTGGGCGGCGGCGGTGCCCGGCGATTTTCATGCTCGCTATTCGGCCCTTTCGCGCACCTATCGCTACGTGATCCTGAATCGGTCGACGCGGCCGGCCCTCGAGCGGCAACGCACCTGCTGGGTGCATGGAGCACTTGACGCGTCACGTATGGCGGCAGCCGCAGCGCTCCTCATCGGTGAGCATGATTTCTCGGCCTTTCGCTCCTCCGACTGCCAGTCGCGTACACCGATTCGGCGCGTGGAAGCGATCGACGTCCTGCGCCATGAGGATCACCTCTTCATCGATGTGCGCGCCAATGCGTTTCTGCACCATATGGTGCGCAACATTGCGGGACTGCTGATTCGCATCGGCAGCGGCGATGCCGAGGTCGACTGGGCACGTGAAGTGCTGGAAGCGCGTGATCGCCGGCTCGGAGCCGCCACGGCGCCCGCTTCCGGGCTCTACCTGATGAAGGTTCGCTACCCGGACCAGTTCGGGCTGCCACCGGGTCCGGGTACGGGCGCAGCAGGTGCATCGTTTATGATGCCCCGCGGCGCGGATCGTTAGCGCCACTCCGGGGGGAGCGAATGTCCTGGTTCGAGAAAATCATGCCTTCGCGGATCAAGACCGAACGGCGGACCCGTTCGGTGCCTGAGGGCGTATGGATCAAGTGCCCGGCCTGCGATGCGGTGCTCTACCGGGCGGAACTCGAACGCAATATTCACGTCTGCCCGAAGTGCGGTCATCACAACCGCATCGGCGCGCGCGAGCGCCTGCTGAAGTTTCTCGATCCTGGCTCTGCGAGCGAGCTTGCGGCAGGCGT
Organism: uncultured Gammaproteobacteria bacterium; assembly: GCA_963705495.1. Classification (GTDB taxonomy): domain Bacteria; phylum Pseudomonadota; class Gammaproteobacteria; order Steroidobacterales; family Steroidobacteraceae; genus DATBVX01. The sequence goes on from CAVPJQ010000003.1 coordinate 224,483, forward strand.
GGAACCCGACGATCCGCTCAAGTTCCGCGACAGCAAGCGCTATCGGGATCGATTGACCCAGGCGCAACGCTCGACTGGCGAGAAGGACGCGCTGATCGTGATGGCCGGAACGCTCAAAGGCCTGGAAGTGGTTGCGGCCGCGTTTGAATTCCGCTTTCTCGGCGGTTCGATGGGCTCGGTGGTGGGGGAGCGCTTCGTGCGCGCCGTGGATCATTGCCTGGAACATCGCATGGGGCTGGTGTGCTTCTGCGCGAGCGGGGGCGCCCGCATGCAGGAGGCGCTTTATTCCCTGCTGCAGATGTCGAAGACCAGCGCCGCACTGGCGCGCCTGGCCAAAGCGCGCCTGCCGTTCATTTCGGTGCTTACGGATCCGACCACCGGGGGCGTGTCGGCCAGTCTCGCGATGCTCGGCGATGTAAATATCGCTGAGCCGCGGGCGCTGATCGGCTTTGCGGGGCCGCGCGTGATCCAGCAGACCGTTCGCGAGACACTGCCGGAAGGGTTTCAGCGCAGTGAATTCCTGCTCGAGCACGGTGCGCTCGACATGATCGTCGATCGCCGCGACCTGCGTGATCGGATCGCCGAGCTCCTGCGCCTGCTTCTCAACAAGCCTGCGAATGGCAGTGCGTCGGACGCCGTGTAGCGGGACGGATGTCATGTCCGGGGGGCCCATTCAACATGCGCTTTCGCACTCTCGAGGAATGGTTGCGGTGGCAGGAGGGTCTGCATCCGCACAGCATCGATCTCGGCCTGGAGCGCGTCAGTGCAGTCGCCACTGACCTCGGCCTGGTGCAGTTCAAGTGCCCGGTCCTGACGGTTGGCGGCACTAACGGCAAGGGCTCCTGTGTCGCACTGCTGGAGGCGATGCTGGTCGCCGGTGGTTACCGTGTCGGAGCATTCACCTCACCGCACCTGGTGCGTTACAACGAGCGCATCAAGATCGGCGGTCGTCTGGCGACAGACGATGAGTTGATCGACGCCTTCGCGCGCATCGATGCCGCCCGCGGCGAGCGCAGCCTCACTTTTTTCGAGTTCAATACCCTCGCCGCGCTGCTGCTGTTTCAGCGTGAATCGCTGCACGCGGTGCTGCTCGAGGTCGGGCTCGGCGGGCGTCTGGACGCAGTCAACATCGTGGATGCGGACGTGGCGTTGCTCACGTCGGTCGCACTCGATCATTGCGAATGGCTGGGTAGCACGGTGGAGGAGATTGGGCGCGAAAAAGCCGGCATCTTTCGTACTAGGCGTCCTGCCGTGCTCGGGAGTGCGGCCATGCCGCAATCGGTGTTTGCAGCGGCGCACGCGTTGGGCGCGCAACTCAGGATTCCGGGTATCGATTTTCACTTCCGGACGGGAACCGACCGCTGGGAATGGGCTGACCGCAATTGGCGCCTGCACGGCCTGCCGCTGCCGGCGTTGGCTGGACAGCGACAGCCCGCCAATGCGGCGACCGCGATCGCTGCGCTGTCGGCATTACGCAGCCGACTGCCGATCGAAGCGAGCGCCATTGCACGCGGGTTGCGCGAAGTGAGACTGCGCGGGCGCTTTGAAATCGTGCCGGGAGAACCCCAGTGGATTGTGGACGTCGCGCACAACGCGGAGGCCGCCGAGCTGTTGGCCACGAATCTGCGCGCGCTGCCTGCCAGCGGTCGGACTCTGGCCGTCATCGGCGTGCTCAGGGACAAGGACGTCGCGGCGCTCGTCGCACCGCTGTTGCCACTCGTCGATCAATGGATTGCCGCGGGCACCTCCGGCCCGAGAGGCATGAGCGCTGCGGAACTGCGCGCGCGTTCGGCACCGAGACTCGATAATCATTGCGTCGAGGCAGCAGACATTGCCGAGGCGTGTCGCGTCGCGCGCTCTGAAGCGCGAGCGGGCGATCGCATTGTGGTGTTTGGCTCATTCCAGACGGCTGGCCCCGCGCTCGAATGGCTGGAACGTGAGTCGAGCCCATCCGCTATACTCGCGCGCCGCGGACGGTAACCCCATGGAGACACGAGTCAAAGCGAGGCTCATCGGCGCGCTCATCCTGGTGGCGTTGATCGTGCTGCTCGTGCCGGAAATGCTGTCGGGGCCGCGTCAAGGCCAGAAATCCCCGGGGGCCGGCGGCGCCGCGCAGACCTACACGATCGATCTCACCGCACCCGCTGCCCGGGTTACGCCCAGTGCGACTGACAATGCACCTCCTGCTGCGCCTGCTGAGGATCTTCCGACCGAGACTGTTCACGTGGAATCGACATCTGAGCCGGCAGCTTCGCATCCGCCTGAGGAACCGGCCTCGGGCGGCACCGAATCACCACCGAGTGGTGGTGGCGTCGATACCGGCGACCAATCAGCGTGGGTGGTACAGCTTGGCAGTTTCGCGAGCGAGGCCAATGCTGCACGTCTGGCGAGCCAGCTCAAGTCGCGCGGCTACAAGGCCTACGTATCGCGGCTCGGCTCGGGAAGCCGCACTCGCTTTCGCGTCCGTGTCGGCCCCGAACAGGAGCGTGCACGCGCCGAGGATCTTGCCGAACGCCTGCGCCGTGACGGACGCCAGGCAGTCGTAGTGCCCAACTCTTGATCCTCCTGACCTACGTCCTCATGTCGGGGTTCGGTCTTGCGGAGTGAGAAGCGCATCAGGGTTTGCCGGATGCGAGGCAAGCCGGCGGTCAGTTCAGCTAGAATGCGCGCCTTCTCGAAGGCGGAGTACTTGCGCTCTGCATGAACGGCGCTGACTGGATCATCCTGAGCATCATTGCCATCTCCTCGCTCGTCGGCGCCTGGCGCGGCTTCATGCGCGAGGCGATCTCGCTGGGCGCCTGGGTGCTTGGGGTGTGGCTGGCATGGACTTTCGCTGGTGTGCTCGAGCCACATCTCGGAGGACTGCTGGCCCACGACCAGGTGAGGGTCTGGGTCGCGCGATTGATCATCCTGGTGGGCGTAGTGTTGCTGGGAGTCGTGGTCGGATTCTTCGTCACCCGGTTCGCGCACTACTCGCCATTCGGCAACATCGATCGCCTGCTCGGCATATTGTTCGGATTGCTGCGCGGGGCAGTCATCGTAGGACTGTTTGCGATCCTGGGACAGCTCGTGAAGCTCGACGAGGAGTCCTGGTGGAAGCGCTCGGCGCTGATGCCTTATGCGAGCACCGTCGGCGAATGGATGCGCGCCATTGCGGACGATGTGGAACTGCCTGAGCCCAGATAACTTCGGGAGCAGACTCAAAAATGTGCGGCATCGTCGGCATGGTTGGAACTTCGGTCGTCAACCAGCGTATCTACGACGCATTGACCGTCCTGCAGCATCGCGGGCAGGACGCCGCGGGCATCATGACCTCCCAGGACGGGGAGCTGTTTCAGCGCAAGGGCAGCGGCCTGGTGCGCGACGTTTTCCAGCAGCGCCACATGCTGCAGTTGAAAGGAAACGTCGGGATCGGCCATGTGCGCTACCCGACGGCGGGGTGTGACAGCGCCTCAGAAGCGCAGCCCTTCTATGTGAATGCCCCGTACGGGATCTGCCTGGGGCACAACGGCAATCTCACCAACATGGCTGAGCTCGCCGAGGTACTGGTGCGCGAGGACCGCCGCCATCTCAACAGCGAATCCGATTCCGAAGTGCTGCTCAACGTGTTCGCTTCCGAGCTGCAACGCGTCGGTACACCACGCATCACGCCGGCCGACGTCTTCGCTGCGTTGAGCGCGGTATATCGTCGCTGCCGCGGTGGTTATGCGGTGGTCGCGATGATCATCGGGCACGGCATCCTCGGTTTTCGAGACCCGCACGGCATTCGGCCGCTGGTGATCGGCAAGCGCGATACCAGCAAGGGTCCCGAGTACATGCTGGCGTCAGAGAGCGTTGCCCTCGACATGCTGGGCTTCGAGCTGGTGCGTGATGTGGCGCCCGGCGAAGTGGTCTTCATCGATGAGCAGGGCCGTTTCTACGCCCAGCAGTGTGTCGCCGGCGCGCGGCATACCCCGTGCATTTTCGAGTACGTCTATTTTGCACGGCCGGACTCGATCATCGACAACATCTCGGTCTACAAGGCTCGGCTGCGCATGGGCGAGCGGCTCGCGGAACAGATCCGGCGCGATCGGCCGGAGCATGACATCGACGTCGTGATCCCAATCCCGGACACGAGCCGCACGAGTGCGGTCCAGGTCGCACAGCTTCTCGGCGTCAAATACCGGGAAGGATTCATCAAGAATCGCTACATCGGTCGCACCTTCATCATGCCCGGCCAGGAGCAGCGCGAGAAATCGGTGCGCAGCAAGCTCAATGCGATTGATCTGGAGTTTCGCGGCAAGAACGTGCTGCTGGTCGATGACTCGATCGTACGCGGCACGACCTCGGCACAGATCATCGAGATGGCGCGTGAGGCGGGCGCTCGCAAGGTCTATTTCGCTTCCGCAGCACCGCCGGTTCGGTTCCCGAACGTTTACGGCATTGACATGCCTGCGACTTCGGAACTCGTGGCAGCGGGCCGAAGCGATGCAGAGGTGGCTGAGATCATCGGCGCGGACTGGCTTATCTACCAGAGCCTCGATGACCTGGTACACGCGGTGCGTCACGACAACGCCAAGATCGAAGAATTCGATACCTCCTGCTTCTCCGGCGAATACGTCACCGGGGATGTCACGCCGGAGTACCTGCAGCGCCTGCAGACCGAGCGCTCCGATGAGGCGAAATCACGCCGCAGAGCCGAGCGCCGCCGCACGCTGCGTGCTGTACGCCCGGTTTGACCGCGCCGGTTCGCCCCGACGGCGAATTCGTGCAACTCCATGGATGACGCTCATGCGCTACTGCTGGGTATCTGGCAGCAGGCACTTGCCGCAGTTGACGGGCGTCGTCGAGTTCGTGCAGCGCTGACAGACCTGCCTTCGGGCGATCCGTGGCAGATCATTGCCGTAGGCAAGGCCGCAGCGGCGATGACGCTCGGAGCGATCGACGCGCTGAGATCACCAGTCGCGCATGCGCTGGTCATTTCAAAGGCCGGCCATTTTCCCGCCGAGCTCGATTCTCATGCGCAGGTCGAGCAGCTGGTGACCGGACATCCGATCCCCGACCAGGGCACGCTTGCCGCGGGTGCTCGGTTGCTCGATGTGCTGGCATCGCTACCGTCGAATCGGCGCGTGCTGTTTCTCATCTCCGGCGGCAGCTCGAGCCTCGTCGAAGTGCTGCCTTCGGGCGCAAGTCTCGAGGATCTGCAGCAGCTGAACGCCTGGGCACTTGCGAGCGGGCGGGACATCGAGGCGCTGAATTCGATTCGCAAGCGCCTCTCGTTGCTCAAGGGCGGGCGCTTGCTGAAGTATCTTGGCGATCGCGAAGCATTGGCCCTGTTGATCTCCGATGTGCCTGGCGACGATCCGAATGTGATCGGTTCGGGCCTGGTGGGCGAGCCAAAGGTCGAGGCTTTGCCGTCGGGCTTACCGCGATGGCTGGAGGCACTCCTGGCAAGAGCTCCTGCAGGGAACCCCACGGTGCAGTCGTGCAGGATTACCCGACGGGTCATCGCGACGCTCGATGACGCTCTTGCGGCCGCAGGGCAGGCAGGACTTGCGCTGGGCCTCGCGACTGGCAGAGCCCCTGGACGATTCGCGGGCGATGCCATCGAGCTCGCCACCGGTTTTTGCCACGAGCTCAAGGTGGGCCCCACGGGCTTGCGGATCTGGGGCGGGGAATCGACGGTGCGCCTGCCGGCGAATCCGGGTCGCGGTGGGCGCAATCAGCATCTGGCCCTCGCCGCGGCACGGCTCCTGGTATCGCACGATGAGCTCACGTTGCTCGCTGCCGGCACGGACGGCACCGATGGCCCCTCCGCCGATGCCGGAGCGATCGTCGACAGCGAGACCGTCGAACGCGGGACGCTCGGCGGACTCGATGCCGACGATTGCCTCGCCAGGGCCGATTCAGGAGCCTTCCTGGAGGCTTCCGGCGATCTGCTGCATTCCGGGCCGACAGGAACCAACGTCGGCGACGTAGTGCTCGGCATCAAGCGAGTGTGACGGGGATCACATTCGCGCCCCGCAATCCGATGTGATTGAATGCGCCGGGCGCTCACAGCGTGCATCCGGGTCGCAGTGCATGACGGTCAAGCTCCTGCTGATCGACGATGAAGCGGTGTTCCGCCAGCTTCTGCGCCATCACATCACGATTGAATGGCCTGACGCGGCGATCTCCGAGCACGATCCCGTTGTCGACGGGAAGCTCGCGCCCGAATTCACTGCTGCGGGTTTCGAAGCAGTCATCCTCGATCAGGACCTCGTCGCCGAGAAAGGCATTGAATGGCTCGCCGACTTGAGCGCGCGGCCGGGTTTTCCGCCGATCATTTTCCTCACCCCGACGAGCGATGACGAGGTAGTGCTGCCCGCCCTGCGTGCTGGCGCTGAAGCGTGCATCAGCAAGACCAAGATCGATCACCGGCGCTTCATCGGCGCGGTGCGCGAAGCGACTCGCAAGCGCAAGCGCCAGCTCACCCTCCTGCGCGGCAGCGCGCAGCAGCAGCAAGCCTATCGCTTCGGCAACGTGACGATTCGAGGCCAGCGCTACGTTCGCACCATCGCGACGGGCGCCATAGCGACTGTCTACCTCGCGGAGAGCGAGCGCGTGGGAGCGCTCGTGGTGCTCAAGGTACTCAGCCAGGTCCCGGACGTCGTGGAGGGCAGGGGTACATTCGATCGCTTCCTGCAGGAATACGAAGTGGTGTCGAAGGTCGAGCATCCGAACGTGGTGCGCATTTACGATCTGGGTGTCGCGGACGATCATGCCTATATCGCGATGGAGTACTTCGCCGCCGGCGATCTGCGTGCCCGGATGCGACAGAAGGTCACGCCCGCTCAGGCGCTCGTGTATCTGAGGCAGATGGCTGCCGCATTGCAGGCGATTCATGGGGTAGGCGTCCTGCATCGCGACCTTAAGCCGGGCAACGTTATGTTGCGGGCCAACGGCTCGCTGGCGCTGATCGACTTCGGGCTCGCGAAGCAGCTCCAGCTGGACGCGGAAATCACCGCGACCGGCGAGATCTTTGGCACGCCCTACTACATGAGCCCGGAACAGGGCCATGGCGCTGAGGTCGACGAGCGCAGCGATATCTATAGCCTGGGCGTGATGTTCTTCGAGATGCTGATGGGCAAGAAACCCTATCTCGCCGGTACGCCCATGGCGGTCATCTACAAGCACAGCCACGCGCCGCTGCCGCCACTCGAAGATGAGATGGCGTACCTCGAGCCGTTGGTTCACAAGCTGCTCGCCAAAGAGCCGCGCGAGCGGTACCAGACTGCCGAAGAGCTGATCCGGGCGATCGACGCATTACCTGCCGAGCAGGTTGAACAGGCCGCCGTCGGGGCGTGAGCGTGACATCGGTGCGAGCGTCGGGCGAGAGCCCGGCTCCTGATCCATTCGATCTGCTGTGTGTCGCGACGCCGGCCAGCTGGGTTGAAGCCGCGCGCTCGCGCTGGCAGGAATTGCTGCTCGACCATGCGAACTGCGAGAAGAAAGCGGCCTCGACCGCTCTCAGCCTGATCTTCACGTACGCCGACGATACTGCGCTCACCTGCGAGTTATCGCGCCTGGCACGCGAAGAGCTGCGTCACTACGAACAGGTACAGCGCATACTGTCGCGACTGCGCGTGCAGTATCGCCGTATGAAGCCCGGGCGCTATGCCGAGACGCTCCGCCGCGCCGTGCGCTCCCATGAGCCGGGACGGCAGCTGGACCTGCTGGTCTGCGGTGCACTCATCGAGGCGCGCTCGTGCGAGCGTTTCGCAGCGATCGCACCAGAACTTCAGGAGCCGCTGCGTGGCTTCTACACTGCTCTCGCCGAAGCCGAAGCACGCCACTTCGATGTGTACCTGCGCCTCGCCGCCCGGACGGCGGCGGACGATGAGATCGATATCAGAAAGCGCGAGCTCGCTCAGCTCGAGGCGCAATTGATCGACACGCCGGATGCGCAGTTCCGCTTTCACTCAGGCGTGCCGTCGGGATCCGGCTGAGTGGGTGGTACACGGTGAGCCTGCGCATCGTAGATGCTGACACCACGACGCTCCCGATCGTGCATGCGTTGTTCAGCGAGTACGCCGCGTGGCTCAACATCGACCTGGAGTTCCAGAACTTCAAAGATGAGCTGGCGGATCTTCCCGGTGCCTATGGGGCGCCACGCGGCGCGCTGCTGCTCGCCTGGATCGACGACTCGGTAGCCGGCTGCGTGGCGATGCGTCCGCTCGAGGATGAGATCTGCGAAATGAAGCGACTGTGGGTGCGCCCCGACTCTCGCGGCCGTGGAGTGGGTGAAGCCCTGGCGCGCGCGATCATGCAGCGGGCCGCGCAATCCGGCTATACGCGCATGCGCCTCGATACACTACCAAGGATGGCGGCGGCGCAGTCGATCTATGCAGTCTTGGGTTTTCGGCCGATTGGTCCTTACTACCGCAATCCCGATGTTTGCACCGTGTATCTGGAAGCACCGCTCGCAGAACGGCCGGATCGGGGCGGCGACTAGTGTCGGTTCAGGCTCTGCAGGGCGAAGCCTTTCTCGTCCCAGCGCAGGACGCTTCCCTGTGCATGCCAATCGCCGAGAACGATTCGCGCGGCGGGTGAGCCGTCGAGATCGAAGCGATGCACATCGGGCCGGTGCGTATGTCCGTGCAGCAGCAATTTCACGCCCGCAGCCCGCATCGCCGCCAGCACTGCTTGAGGGTTCACATCCATGATGGCGTCCATCGCCTGGGCGATATGAGCCTTGCTGCCGGCGCGCGCCTGTTCGGCGAGCGTCAGGCGTTGCTCATGGCTCAGCGCCAGGAACATCTCCTGCCAGCCCGGATCGCGCACCATGGCGCGCAGCTTCTGATAGGCGTGATCGTCGGTGCACAGTGCATCACCGTGCATCGTCAGCACCCGCTCGCCGTGCAGGCTGATGATGGTTGGATCTTCGAGTAGTCGGCAGCCGCTCTCGGCACAGAAACGCCTGCCGAGCAGAAAATCACGGTTTCCATGCATCACGTAGCAGGGCACGCCCCCTGCAGTGAGCGCCTTCAGCGCGGCGATAACGCCTTGCTTCTCCGGGTCTGGATCGTCATCGCCGATCCAGACCTCGAACAGATCCCCCAGGATATATAACGCCGCTGCCTCGCGGGCTTCGCCCGCGAGGAACTCGAGAAACTGCCCCGTGATTTCGGGGTGCTGAGCGTCGAGGTGCAGGTCCGAGACGAACAGCGTCTTCATGCGAGGCTACTCGAGCAGCACGGCCTTCTGGATCACGATGGGCTTGAGCGGCGCGTTCTCCTTGAAGGGACCGACCGCACCCGTCGGGGTGTTGCCGATGCGATCGACAACTTCCATTCCTTCCACCACTTCACCGAAAACTGCATAGCCCCAGCGCGTCGGCAATGGATTGAGGTCCGGATTGTCCGCAAGGTTGATGAAGAACTGGCAGGTGCCGCTGTGCGGGCTCTCGGTGCGCGCCAGTCCCACGGCGCCGCGACGATTTTGCAGGCCATTGCCGGACTCGTTGACGATGGTCCCATGGACCGGCTTGAGCTCGTAGTTCGAATCGTAGCCCCCGGTCTGCACCAGGAAGTTGGAGATCACGCGATGAAACAACACGCCCTCATATTGTCCCTCGCGCACGTAGCGCAGGAAGTTTTCGACCGTGATCGGGGCGCGCGCCGGATCGAGGCGGATAACGAAGTTGCCCATCGTGGTCTCGAAGCGTACCCGCGCCGGTTGTGCTGGCGCCGGTGCAGCTGCAGGTGCGGGGGCAGGTTCCGGCACAGGCGCCGCAGGTTCCTCGCTGATCGCGGCCATGGAAAACAGGAGAAGAAAGGGCGCAACGAGATGCTTCATGGGCGAGTCCGGACCAGTGAGGGCGCCAAGTGTAACCGATTCCCTTACCATACCCGGCCATGACGCGACTCGCGGTCACACGTTTTGCGCCCAGCCCGACAGGGTCTTTGCATCTGGGCAATGCACGCACGGCGCTTTTCAATTTCCTGCTGGCGCGACAGCTCGGGGGACAGTTCCTGCTGCGCATCGAGGACACGGATCTCGAGCGCAGCGCCGAGAAATACCTGGCGGAGCTGATCGATGACTTGCACTGGCTGGGTCTGGGCTGGGATGCGGGTCCGGATATCGGGGGAGCTGAGGCGCCGTATCGCCAGTCACAGCGCAATGGCATCTATGCACAATACTTCCAGCGCCTGACAACAGCGGGCCTCGTGTATCCGTGCTACTGCACGCCGCTCGAGCTCGAAGTGTCGCGTCGCGCGCAACTCGCCGCCGGACAGCCGCCGCGGTACGCGGGCACCTGCCGCGAGCTCACGACCCACGAGCGTGATAGCAAGCTGGCAAGCGGCCTCAAGCCCAGCCTGCGTTTTCGGATTGCACCGGGCAAGCGCATCGAATTTCAGGACTTCGTGCGTGGCGCGCAGCACTTTGCGACGGACGACATCGGCGACTTCATCGTGCGACGCGCGGATGGGAGCGCGGCGTTCTTTTTCTGCAACGCGTTGGACGATGCCCTGATGGGGGTGACGCATGTGTTGCGCGGCGATGATCATCTGACGAACACGCCGCGACAGATCCTGTTGCTCGAGGCCCTGGGTCTCGGCATTCCGCAGTACGGCCACGTCGCGCTCCTCAACGGGATGGACGGTGCACCGCTGTCGAAGCGCCACGGAAGCGTGAGCGTACGCGAGTTTCGCGAGCGCGGATTCCTGCCTCAGGCCATCAACAATCATCTCTTGCGACTTGGCCATACATCGGACCAGGAAGGGTGGCTGGACCTCGCCGAGATGCCGGCACACTTCCGGCTCGATCATCTCGGCAGAGCGCCAGCGCGCTTCGATGAGTCGCAGCTGATTCACTGGCAGAAGGAAGCATTGTCGAGAGCCCCGATCGAACTGCTGACCGGGTGGCTCAAGCCGACGCTTGGCGCGAGCATCGATTCAGGGCATTTGCAGGAGTTCGTCGAGCTGGTGCGACACAATGTCGTGCTGCCCGAAGATGCCTTGCCGTGGATCAGCATTCTCTATGGTGAGCTGCCGCCGCTCAGCGATTCGGACCGGCGCGTAGTGAGCGATGCAGGCACTTCGTTTTTCAGCGAGGCGGTGAGCGCGCTCGATCGCCACGGACCGGATCTGAAAGCGCTGGGCGCAACCCTCAAGGCGGCTACCGGGCGCAAGGGCCCGGAGTTGTACATGCCATTGCGGATCGCGTTGACCGGTCGCCTGCATGGACCAGAGCTTGCGCCACTGTTGAAGGTGTTGCCCGTGAGCACCGCGCGCCGACGGCTCGAAACATGGTCCAAGCCGCACTGATATGCACGCTCTCAGGATCCACAACTCGTTGACCGGCGCCAAGGAAGAATTCGTCCCGTTGCAGCCCGGGCGGATTGGCATCTACGTGTGCGGCATTACCGTCTACGACTACTGCCACATCGGCCACGGACGCATGCTGGTGGTGTTCGACATGGTGGTGCGCTACCTGCGCTCGCTCGGCTACGCCGTGACCTTTGTCCGCAACATTACCGACATCGACGACAAGATCATCAGGCGGGCCGCCGAAAACAACGAGCCAATCGATGCGCTGACGGCGCGATTCATTCGCGCGATGGACGAGGATTGTGCCGCGCTCGGTATGCTGAAGCCCGATCACGAGCCGCGTGCGACCCAGCATCTGCCCGCCATCATCGGCATGGTTGAAAAACTGGTTGCGAAGGGCTTTGCGTACCTCGCGGACGATGGCGACGTGCTGTACTCCGTGAGCAGCTTTCCGGGCTACGGGAAGCTCTCCGGCAAGCAGCTCAAGGATCTGCGCGCAGGCGCGCGTGTCGAGATCGACGCGGCGAAACGTGATCCACTTGATTTCGTGCTCTGGAAGGCGGCAAAGCCGGGCGAGCCATCATGGGATTCGCCGTGGGGCCCGGGACGTCCGGGCTGGCACATCGAATGCTCGGCCATGTCGACCCAGGTACTGGGGCAGCACTTCGATATTCATGGCGGGGGCGTGGATCTGAAGTTTCCTCACCACGAGAACGAGATTGCGCAGAGCTGCGCTGCGCTCGATACCAAGTTCGTGAACGTATGGATGCACAACGGCTTCGTGCGTATCAACGAGGAGAAGATGTCGAAGTCACTCGACAACTTCTTCACCATCCGCGACGTGCTCAAGGTCCATCACCCTGAGGCAGTGCGCTACTTCCTGCTGGCGACGCACTACCGCGCACCGATCAACTACACAGAGGACAACCTGCAGCAGGCGAAAGCCGCCCTTGAGCGGCTGTATACAGCGCTTCGCGGAGTTGATGCCAGCGGCCCGCCGGGCGGCGAAGCATTGGAGCGGTTTCGCGAGGCGATGAGCGATGACTTCAATACACCCGAGGCGTTCGCGATTCTGCAGACACTCGCACGCGAACTGAATACGGCCAAGGCGCAGGGGCGAACGAATGAGGCGCGAGTCCTCGCCGGTGAATTGAAGGAACTGGGTGGAATTCTCGGCCTGCTACAGACCAATCCCAACGATTACTTTCAAGGACGGCTCACTGTGACCGTTGAGCCGGGGAGCGTGACCATTCGCGGTCAAGAAGTGAGTTTGGATGTGAGACTTTCAGATGCAGAAATCGGACAGCTCATTTCCCAACGCACGGCTGCGCGCAGCTCAAAGAACTGGAAGGAATCGGATCGAATTCGCGACCTACTCGCCGCAGCGGGCATCGTGCTCGAGGACGGCGCCAAGGGGACGACCTGGCGAAGAAAGTAGATCACGACCGGTAAGTTTGACCCTCCACAGGGCCCTCCGTATGATTCCGGCCCCCGTGCAGGGCAGTAGATCGATCGGGGCGTGGCGCAGTCTGGTAGCGCATCTGCTTTGGGAGCAGAGGGTCGGAGGTTCGAATCCTCTCGCCCCGACCATCTCTACCCGACCGCGTGGACGCATCTGGATGCGGCGGCTATTGTGCGATCGGCTGCGCGCCCGTAGCTCAGCTGGATAGAGCATCGGCCTTCTAAGCCGAGGGTCGCAGGTTCGAGTCCTGCCGGGCGCACCAGAACAGTGGTGGACGTAGCTCAGTTGGTAGAGCCCCGGATTGTGATTCCGGCCGTCGTGGGTTCGAGTCCCATCGTCCACCCCATCTTTACATTTATGACTTTCGTGCCCGGCTCGGAACCGATGCGCGTGGCGCTCGTCCAAGAGAGCGGGACTTCCACTGGGACAGGCATCAATGAGTGCTGCGAGCAAGGGAATGCTCATCCGGCAGGGCCTCTGCGCATGGCGCTTCGTAATCATTGTCACGCTCGCTGTGGCCATTTGCATCCTGCTGATTGCGATCTCCCGTCACGCGTTTCTCGTGCGTCATCAGAAGGAATTCGTCGAGAAGCGGCTGTCACACCTGCTCGGATTCACGGTTTCGATCGATGGTCCCGTGGTCATGCGACTCTCACTGCGGCCGTCGATCGACGTGAAGGGCGTACACATGCGCCAGCCGGAGGGCGACTCCAAGTTGGAACCGTTTGCAGCAAGAGAAGTCAGCGTGCGACTCGACTTGTTACCTTTGCTGTCCAACAAGTGGTCGATCCGCAGCCTCGAAGTGACGGACGCCGAACTCTGCATATCGGTGCGGCCCGGCTCGTCCTGCGATTGGCGCCGCGCGCTCGCGGCGCTCGATCAGGTGACGAACGTGGACGACGTGACGGTCCGTCGACTGAAAGTGTCGTGTCACGGCGGCCCGTGCGGAAAAACGCTGCAACGAGATATTGCGCTGATCTCTGCGAGCTTCCCTGCAGCCCAGCCAACAAGAATGTCGGTCCAGGGGAAGGGTGACGAGAAGCCGTTCGCCCTTCTGTCGGGTGGCACATGGAGCGAGTTTCGCGCGAATCGCCCATGGCGTACGCAAGCCAGCCTGCGATCCGAGCGCATGCGCGTGGAAATTGCGGGCACGATTCGCGAGCCCCGGCAATTGCATGGCATCGATTTCACCGTCGATGGCCATGCGCAACTCGGGCGCTGGCACGGCGTCGCGTTGGGTGAGCCGCATATCCGCGGTCGCCTCGTGGACGATGCGAGCGGCTATCGATTTCAGATGAAAGACAGCAAATGGGGCACCGGAACAGTGACTGGCGAGGTGAAGGCAAAGCACACTCCCCACGGTCTGCAGATCAGCGGCACGACTGTCGCACGCCGCATGGATCTCGATCCCTGGATGGATGAGCCGGCGCAGGGCCAGGCCGCTGGCGGCTACGTTGACGGCGCCGCAACGTTTGCGACAACCGGGGATAGCATCGATGAGTGGCTCGAACACCTGCGCGGCTCAGCGCGCGTGGACGCGGGTCCCGCTGAGGTGCCGATCGATCAGGTCGAACGCTGGTCCCAGGGATTTCTGAAGTTCGTGCTTTCTGTTCCGGCCGAAGGTGCGGTCACTCGCGTTCGCTGTATCGGAGGGCATTTCGATCTGCATAACGGGCGCGCAATGACGAGCGACCTGAGAATCGACACCGAGACAACGCGCATGCGCGGGGTGGGCACGCTTTCGCTTGGTACCGGCGAGATAGATCTGCTCGTCAAACCAACTCTGAAGCACGGGCCACTGAAGGATGCGCCCCTGGTCCAAGTCGCCGGCAGCATCGAGCAGCCCGTGACGCGCCTCGCGACCGATGAGGCGAAAGCGCAGTCCAAATCGGCTATCGAGCGCATTTCCGACAAGCCTACTGATCCGGAAGAGCCCTGCGGCGGAGACCCGGCCGGCACCGAAACGGAGGCAAGTGCGGGGGCACTCCACTAACGGCGGTGCGATCCGGTAGAATGCGCGCCCTCGCGAGGAATCCCGCCGAGACGGGCCATTAGCTCAATTGGTAGAGCAGCGGACTCTTAATCCGTTGGTTATAGGTTCGAGTCCTATATGGCCCACCAACACCTTGTGATCTAGCCGCCGCTCGGAAGGCCGCGCTGCAAACTGTGATCCAAGGAGAGACCGTGGTCTTCATGCCGCCACTAGAATGCGGCGTCAAGTCTGGGGCCGAGGTGGAGGAATGATCGGGAGAACTCTTGCGCGCGCGCTCTGCGTTCTTGCCGCCGTGTGGACACTGTCTGCGTGCAGCGGGGGCGGGGGCAGCAAGCAGAGCAATGCCGATGTAACTCCACCCCCGGCACCCACCGGTTTGACCGCTACTGTTCAGGGCACGAGCAGTGTGTCGCTCTCATGGACGGCGTCCTCCGATCCTTCGGGAATCATCCGCTACGAAGTTCAACGGGCTGGAGCGAAGATCGCGGACGTCGCGGGAGACGCGACGACGTTTCTCGATTCGACGACCAGTCCCGCGACGACGTACTCGTACGCAGTGCGTGCCATCGATGGCGCCAACAATGCTTCCGTGCTGTCGAACGCTGCTTCGGTCACGACACCGCCCATTTCGGGTACGTCGTACGGCCTCGAATGGCCGGGCGATGGCGCAACGCGCCGCATGCTCTACTGGCACAACCCGTTCCCGATTTACGACGCGACTTACGTCTTCAAGGTGTATCCGCGCAAGAAGGTCGTGCCCTCGCAGAGTCCGACCGGTTACTACACGACTTTTTTCTGGGGCAACGACGGCACCTTCATCTGGGATGGTGGAAGCGCCGCAACCTACTACGGTGCTCACCCGTACCCGATTCCACCTCCCAATGGTCCTGGTCAGTGGGAGATTTCGGTGTACAGCAACGATTACACCACCGGCAGCGAGGTCCAGTGGGATCGCTGGTACACGCAGGCTTTCCGTGCCTGGCGGGAGTCGCCGTCGATCACGCATCACGAGTTCTACTGGGATTTGCCGGACACCACCAAGGTCATTTCGAAAACAATCGTCGATCCCAATTGGGCCAAGACAAATCCACCAACTCCGGCAATCGTGGTCGGCCAGGCGCCCAATCTCAACGGAGTGTCATGGGGTGGTTATCCAGGGTGGGAAGAATTCAATGGGATCATCCGCGGCATCCAGATCTACTCGGGACTGTTGTCGGTAGCGGACATCCAAGCCGAGATCTCCGCTCCGATGTCCAGCGCGGCGGGCCGGAACTTCATCTGGTACCTCAACGTCGATCCTCGCCCCAGCGACGTGACCGACAAGAAGGGCACAGGCACGCCGCACAACGGAACCTGGGCTGGCACGACGGCCATGGAATGGACCGGCGCTATCGCCACCGGCATCACTGACTCCACGGCGACGATCGAGTGGATGACGAAGGATCCGGCCGACTCTCAGATCGATTACGGTACGACACCTGCGTATGGTCAGGCCACGACGGTCGATCCTTCGCTCGTGACATCGCATGCGATGAGTCTTTCGGGATTGATTGCAGGCACCACGTATCACTACCGGGTGCGGTCCCAGAACGCTGCCGCCGGCAACGCGGCTACCAGTGTCGATTTCACTTTCAGGACTGTCTCCGCGGCGGACGCAACGCCGCCGGCAATAGCGGCGGTTGGGGCGACCAGCGTCGCGGCTTTCGGGGCGACGATCACCTGGACGACGAATGAACCGGCCGACTCCCAGGTCGATTACGGCATGACTGCAGCCTATGGTCAGACCACGATCGCGAATCCGGCGCTCGTCACCGCGCACTCCGTGAGGCTTTCCGCCCTGCCTGCGGGCGCCACGTGGCATTTTCGGGTTCGATCCACGGACGGCGCGAGCAACGCTGCCGCCAGCCCCGACTTTACTTTTATCTCTTCCGCGCAGGGTGTAGCAGCGAGCTCTGGCGACCCGAGCTCTGATGACCGATGAACAGCCACAGCGCTGCGCCGATCAGGGCGAATATCGAACCGCTGGCGAGCGTCGGCAGCCAGCCCAAGTGATCGATCATCATCCCGATGACCGGGGCGAGTAGCCCCGGAATGTTTCCGCCCGTGTTCATGACGCCGGTTGCGGCGGATGCGTGAGGGCCTGCTGCATACGTCGACGCGGCCCAGAATGGGCCTTCGATGAACAGGATGAAGCCAAAGCACAGCGACAGCATGCATACCGCCACGTACGGATTGGTTGCGTTTGCGCCGGCGAGCAGGAATACCCCGACCAGAATCAGGCCCGCCATTGCGGGAAGTCGACACCCCAGCCCCGGACCAATGCGTCGGCACAGGGCGTCGCACGTGAGTCCGCCGACCCCGCACATGATCGCGCCCGTTGCGAACGGCAGGGCGTACAGCCAACCACTCTCGAGGAGTGAGAACCCGCGCGATTCCACGAGGTATGTGAAGAGCCAGTTCGAGAACATGTAAAACACGTAGTTCGAGCAGAAGTAGCTGCACGCGAGCAGCACCACATCCCGCTTCAGCAGGACCTTGCGCCACTCGCCGTGGCGACCGGCGTCGTTATCAACCGGCGCGCGACCGGCGTTGATCAGCTTGAGCTCCTCTTTTGTGATTGCTGGATGCTCGGCCGGCGTGTCGCGCCCGTACCAGTGCCACCACGCGCCACAAAGAACTCCGAGCGGCGCGAGCGCATAGAACGACTCACGCCAGCCGAACTTGATAATGAGGAACGTGACCACCGGGCCGAGCGCCGCTTGACCGAGACCGATGCCGACACTGCTGACCGCATTGGGGAAAGCCCAGCTCCCGGGGGGAAACCAGCGTGCGATCGCCCCGGCCATGACTGGGTACAGGGGCGCGTTGGTCACGCCCAGCAGGAACCTCACCGCGATCAGCGAAACCATCGCACCGGTGGCGGACGCCGCCATCAAGGCGGGTGCAAATCCCGTGAGGAAGGTCAGCACACCCCAGGAGACGGCGATCAGCGCCATGGCACGACGAGGTCCGAATACCTCGCCATAGATGCCGCCGGGAAGCTGAAATAAGGCGTAGGAGAGATTGAAGCTGCCAAGAATCCAGCCGAGCTCGGTGCTGGTGAAACCGAACTCCTGACGGATGCTCGGCAGCGCGATAGACAGATTATTTCGCAACAGGTAGTTGACGATACTCAGCACGAACAGCACGCCGAGTATTCGGAAACGAATCGGCATGCCGCGCAGACTGTTAATCAGCACCTTAGGTCCTGACTGCCGTACGCAATGATCGGTCGCGACGCAGGTCATGGAGTATTCGGTGCGCCGCGTTGAAGCCCGGCGCCCCGGTCACGCCGCCGCCTGGGTGGGTGCCCGCGCCGCACAGATACAGCGCACGCACGGGTGTGGCATAGCGCGCGTAGCCCGGCACCGGACGCATGAAGTAGAGCTGATCGAGTCGCAAATCACCGTGGAAGATATTGCCCTCGGTGATTCCAAAGACACTCTCCAGATCGACGGGCGTATACAACCGACTCGCGACCAGCGCGTGCTTGACTTGCGGGACAAAGCCCGCGAGCTGATCGAGGACCTGACGTTGAAAACGATCGCGCTCAATAGCCCAGTTTGAATCACTGAGTTCATACGGCACGTACTGTATGAAACAGGTCATCACGTGATGACCGGGGCTCGCGAGCGAGGGGTCGACGAGTGAAGGGACGAGGCAGTCGATCCATAGCCGGGCCGGGATCTTTCCGTGTCGCGCCTGCTCGTAGCACTGCTGGGCGTCCTCCAGCCAGGGAACGAGCGTGAATTGCGCCCTCTGCAGCGCGTCCGCGTTGGGGTCGACTCCGCGCAGCCTCGGCTCCTCACTCAGCACCAGATTGAGTTTGGCGCACGGGCCGTCCATCTTGATTCCACGCACGCCGTCGAGAAACTCGCTGTCCATCCCTTCGGGTGGCACGAGGCCGAGGAACGTGCGCTTGGGATCGGCGTTCGACACGATGATGTGCGCGCCGACTTCAGTGCCATCCTCGAGCAGCACTGCGTTTGCGCGCCCGTCGCGAACCACGATCTGCTTCACCGCCGCCGCCGTTCTCAGTTCCACTCCCGTCGCGCGGCATGCCGCCGCCATGGCGTTGGTAATAACCCCCATGCCGCCCATGACGTGGCCGACAAATCCCTGCCTGGCTTCCTGGCCGCCACCCAGCAGATGAAACAGAAGACCGAAAAGCGTGCCGGGATCGTAGGGTCCGCCGTGCTTGCCGTAGAGACTGTTCGCGAGTACCAGCGACTTGAGATGGGGCGATTCGAGCGCGCGATCGAGGAACTCGCCCAGGCTCCCGGTCAGGAATGACACGAGATCGGCGATCTCGCGTCCACGCAGCCGTCGGAACTTGAGTGCAAATTGGAGCAGTTCGCGCAGACCCGCGAATCCACTTCGCTGCAGATCCGGGGGCGCCTGCATGAAGAGAGGCTCGAGATGTCGCGCCAGTCCACTGAGGCGCGCCTCCAGGGACAGGAATCGCTCGCAATCCTTCGGCGCGAATCGCAACAGGAGCTCTCTCATTCGCCCTCGATCGCTCCACCAGGGAAGCACCACGCCATCGGACGTGACTGCCTGCACGGTTGGCTCCGCCGCCACCATGCGCAGCCCCAGCCGGTCGAGCTGCAGGTCCCGAATGACTTCCGGACGCAGCATGCTCGCCATGTACGATGCCGTTGAAACCCGGCAGCCGGGCGCTGCGACCGGATCGATCTCCTCGGTCACGCAACAGCCACCGAGAATTTCACGCCGTTCGAGCACCACGGTCTTGAGACCGGCGCGCGCGAGGTAGAACGCAGCCGTCAGGCCGTTGTGCCCGCCGCCAATGACGGCCACGTCGTATTGCTTGCGGGTCACGAACTCGTTCCGACCCGTTATCCGATCTGCGTCAGATCGCCGAGGTGCTTCTCTAGATAGCGACGGATGTCGAGGCTCGGGTCCTCCATCGGCGCATAGAACGCGCCGCGGAAGCCGCGCGAGCGCATCCCTTCCTGCACACCTTCACAAATCTTCCAGTCCTGGCGATTCACGACGTCCCAGAAGTCGACCACATCGCTCGGATCGAATCCGGGTTTGGTGGTTTCGGAGGCGTGGAACAGGAACTCGCACGCGATGCGCGTGAGATCCGGGCTCATGGGCCAGAGCGTGAATGCAGCGACATGCTCGGCTGCCGCGCTGAGGAGGAGATTTGGGTAGCAGACTTCGCCCTTGTGGTGGGTTTTCTCCTTCTCCGAAAGCCCGGGGAAGGGCGCGCGTTTCGAGGTTCCGGTCGTCGTGAAGGTCCAGGCGCCGGCGCGATGCGGGATTCCGTCCTCCCAGTCGAGGCCCGCACCGCCACGCTCGCGAAACGCCGGCACCAGTGCGCACAGCTCGGGATGCGCTGGACCACAGTGGTAGCACTCGTTGTAGTTTTCCATGAGGACTTTCCAGTTGGCGCGCACGTCGTAGACGAGCTGCACTCCCCGGCGCAGGTCCTGCAGCGGATAGCGAGCCAGCCTGCGCACGGGCTCGGCCAATTGCTCGAGCAACGGCAGCGGCGTTTGCCTGGTCAGGTTCAGGAAAACAAAACCGCCCCAGGTGTCGGCGTGAACGGGCACGAGCGAAAACTCGTCCTTGGGACAGGTCTCGTCAAAGCGCACGAAGGGCGCGCCACGCAGCGTGCCGTCGAGGTTGTAGCTCCAGGCGTGATATGGGCAGGTAATCGTGCCGCTCGCGCGTCCCGAATTGACGGCGTCAGGCGTAGCGGCATCTGGTAGCGCCGGGGTTCGGATCAGTCTGCTGCCACGATGCCGGCAGACATTGTAGAAAGCCCGGAGTGCCTCATCACGACCGCGCACAACCAGCACGCTCTCGTTCGCCACAGCGACGTGCAGGCAGTCGCCCGGCATCGGAAGCTGATCCGCGCGGCCCACGCAGAACCATTGCTCGTAGAAGATGCGCTCCGACTCCTGCCGGAAGAGGTCCGTACTGGTGTAGAAGTGCGCCGGCAGCGCGGCCTTCAGCGCCTGTGCGGGTACGGAGTGGTCTTCGGAACTCATGCGGACATCATTCTTAGATTGCGGGGCCCGGACGAATCGGTGATCCGTCAAAGAAGCGCCCGAGGCGAAATGCGGACAGCTCGTCCCGTTTCGCCGCGCCGCTCACCATATCGGCGATCAGTTTACCCGCACCGGGTGCTATGCCGAACCCATGGCCGCTGAAGCCGGTCGCGATGAACAAGCCCTCGAACCCGTCGCTGCTCGAAATGATCGGCAGCACGTCGGGTGAAGCCTCAATCAGGCCACCCCAGGTCTCAACGAACGGCGCGCTGCCGATCTCGGGAAACCAGCGGTTCAGCGCGTCGCGCACTTGACCGAGTACCTTCTGCTCCGGCGCGGGATTGAGAATCCTTTCTCGCTCGAAAGGCGAGGGTGCATCGAGATCCCAGCGCGCAGGGGTCGTCAGTGCCGTGAAGAATTCACGTCCGACCTTAAGGCGTAGCGACTCGTGTCCCTGCCGGAACGCGGGAAGGAACTTGGTTGCGAACCGGAAAGTGTCCGGCGTCAGCGAATGCTGAAATGATCCGCCATGGGCAGCGGTGTATCCGCCGTCAGCGCGGCGACGAATCGCGATTCGTGGGCACCACGCTTGTCCTGCGAGTAATTGCGTGGTCGGCGCCGTCCGAGCGACGGTACCCAGTACCGTGAGCTGCGGCACGCTGATCCCGAGTGAACCGCAAAACAGTCTCGTCCAAGCGCCTCCCGCGCAGACGACGGCGTGTGCCGCCACGCTCCCGTGCTCGGTGACCACTCCATGTACGCGACCGGCGGCGCGTTCGATGCCGCGAACTGCACAACAGGTGACTACATGGGCGCCGGCGCGACGCGCCCCGCGTGCAATCGCCGCGGCTGCACGGCTGGGCTCCGCGCGTGCGTCGCTGGCGGTGTACAGCGCGCCCGCCCACCTATCGGCGTCGAACTTCAGGACGTCTTCGAGCTCACGACCTGACAGCAGTCGCGTATCCAGTTCGTGCGCGCGAGCGACAACCAGCCACTCTTCCAGTTCCGCGAGCTGCGACGAGTCCTCCGTGAGATAGAGCGACCCACCCTGTGTGAATCCGATGTCTTCGCCGAGGTCGCCGGGCAGATGCTGCCAAAGGCCGAGGCTGCGCATCATGAGGGGCAGCTCCACGGGAGAGCGGCCTTGTTGGCGCACCCAACCCCAGTTGCGCCCCGACTGCTCTCCAGCTACACGACCCTTTTCGAAGAGCGCGACGGACAGGCCCTGTTTCGCAAGGAAGTATGCTGCGGAACAGCCGATGATCCCGCCACCGACGATGACGACGTCCGCGGACTTAGGGATCGGGTTTCGCCCCGCGTCCCATGCCCACTCGTCCGCAACGGTTACGGCGACCTGCTGTTCGCCTTCCATGATTCGCAGGGTCGGGGTGAGCGGCTGTGCCGCCCACCCCGCACCGGTTGCGTCTCAGATCAGGTCTTCTTCGTCAGGGCCTTCGCGAGCTTCCCGGACAGCAAGCCCAGGACGGCGCCGATTGCCATGGAAAGGATCAACAGCACAAGCGGATTCGCGAGCCCCGCAGTGGTCAGATTTTGCAGTGGCCCAGTCCCGTGCTCGCCGGGCGATGCCGCGGCTACCGATGCCTGATGCAGCGAATAGGCCACCGTGGCGGCGTAGCCGTAGACGTTGGCCGGAACTGCTGACAGCTGCTCGATCGAAGCGACGATCACCAGGAAGAATACGGTGACGCCAACGACCAAGGCGATCGCGGCGGTTCCCGCGCCACCGATGCCGGTCTTGAAGATGAGCAGCAACGCAATCCAGGCGATGAGAGCGCCATAAGCGTTGCCGCAGATGGTCTTGACGAGCGCCTTAGTGTCTCCGCCAGTGTGGAAGAAGCAGCCCCACGCGATGAATCCAGCCCACACGAGCAAAGGGCTCAGCGGACCGAGGGCCAAATAGGCCCAGATCGCTCCTAGGACAGCGATGCTCAGGGATAACGCGAATAATGCTGGCATGACAGGACCCCCCGGAATGTTAGGAGAGATATTCTTCTAGCCAGAAGCAGGGGTCCTTAGCCTTCTAATGGTTGTTTGCGGCCCCCTGGGGGCGAGGCGGTCCCCGCCCGCCGCCAATCCTAGCGATGTCACCGCCGAAGTAACAGATTTTCCGCGTGGAGGGGTAAGGAAGCATCGGTTGGACTCGACCCGCCCACGCGGATGTCGGCCTCACCGAAGCGGAGAGGCTAAGAGAGCTCGACTAATTCCTGGCGCGGCGCGCAGGAGGCGCGCCGCGCCGGGAATCACAAGAACGGCAGCGCTATTTCTTTGGCTTTTCCCTGCCGACGATGGGAAGTTCCGACACTTCGGCCGCGCCGGGCTCAGAGTAGAACCCGAGTCGACTCTCGGGCATCCACAAGTCGAGTGTGTCACCCGGACGCAGGGACGAATACTTCGTTTCCTTGCCGCCCATTTTCAATTTAGCGTCTGCCGCAGGAGCGATAGTGACCGCCTCGAGTGAGTCGCCCCGCACATTCAGGACGTCCACCGTGATCTGGCCCTTGCTCACGCTTTTGACCTTGGTCACGAAATGCACCCACTTGGCGCCATCCTTCACCACGACCTCACGGCACGCTGGCGCCGCATTCGGATAGCGCTCCATAAACTCGTGGCTGTAATTGACATCCTTGACGCAACTGAGCGCCTGCTCTTTTGGTTCATCGGCGGAGAACGCCACGAACGGTATCGCCGCCAAGGCCAGTATCACCACCTTCCCGCATGCTTTCATATTGATTCCCCTTTGGAGACCTAACCAGTGCCAGCTCGCGAGAATACTACAGACCGCTTTCCCGCGCGGAACTAGTACTTTGGTGCATACGAAGGGCAAGAGGCACGGATTCTCGGCAAGGGCGTCCAGCCTGCTTCCCGACGATCATAGACCGCCTCAGCTATAATCCCGCCCCTGGAAATTTCGCGCGGCTGGAGTGATCGCGGGCGAAAGTGGCGGAACTGGTAGACGCGCCGGCCTTAGGAGCCGGTGGGGTAACCCGTGAGAGTTCGAGTCTCTCCTTTCGCACCAGTCTGCCAGCAAAGTCCCTCGACAGGCGGCCGGGATCTGTCAAATACCTGAGGTTCGGGAGCGATGATGGTTTCAGTTCAATCGACAGGAGCCCTCGAGCGGCGCATGGAAGTCGCGGTTCCCGCGTCCCGGATCGAAAAGGAGGTCGATGAACGGCTGCGGACCGTAAGTCGTACCGCACGCCTCAAGGGTTTTCGGCCGGGGAAGGCACCGCTCAAGGTCATCCGGCAGCAGTTCGGGAGCCAGATTCACCGCGAGGTGGTGAGCGAGCTCCTGCAGTCGAGCTTCACCGAGGCGGTGACAGAACGGAAGCTAAACCCTGCCGGGGGGCCGCGCATTGAGCCCATCAGCGTCGGTGAGGGTCAGGACCTCAAATACACGGCGATCTTCGAAGTCTTCCCGGAGGTCACGATCAAGGGGCTGGACGCCATCAGCATCGAACGACCGGTTGCGAGCGTCACCGACGAAGACGTCGATGTGATGATCGAAAGCCTCCGCAAGCAGCGCCCGAACTGGAAGGCGGCGCAGCGCGGATCGCGCACGGGTGACCGCGTGACGATCGACTTCACGGGCACCATTGACGGCACTGCGTTCGACGGCGGCAAGGGTGAAGATGTCGCCATCACGCTGGGCGAAGGACGCATGCTGCCTGAGTTCGAATCCGGGCTCATCGGCAGGGACGCGGGATCGCAAGCCTCCATCAGCGTGCGCTTTCCGGACGACTATCACTCCAAGTCGATCGCGGGTAAGACAGCGCAGTTCGATGTCACCGTGAAGAAGGTCGAGGAACCCGAGCTGCCGCCGCTCGATGAAGAATTCTGTGCTGCGTACGGCGTGGCCGAAGGCGGGATTGCGAAGCTGCGCGAGGAAGTGAGCGAGAACATGCGCCGCGAGCTGGAGCAGAACGTGCGCACGCGCCTGAAATCGCAAGTGCTCGACCGGCTCGTCGCGGCCAATCCAATGGAACTGCCGGCCGCGCTGGTCGAATCGCAGGTTCGCGAGATGCAGCTCGATACTGCCCGTCGCATGGGGGCCCGCGACGCCTCGCAGATCCCGGCGCGGGATCCCTTCGTCGAGCCGGCACGCCGGCGTGTGGCTCTGGGACTGCTGATCAACGAGATCATCAAGACCGAGAAGATCGAGCTCGACCAGGCGAAGGTTGCCGCGCGGCTCGATGACATTGTTTCTACATATAAAGACCCGCAGGAAGCACTGCGGGCCTATCGCCAGAACCGTGAAGCGATGCAGCAGGTCGAGATGCTGGTGCTCGAGGACCAGGTCGTGGACTGGTTGCTGGGTCGCGTTAAGAGCACGGATCAGCCGACGAACTTCAAGGCCGTCATGAATTTCGGGAACTGAACCAACGAACAGCCATACCCCTTGTCCTAGCATGTAACCGGACCAATACCTGAACCATGAAAACGCCAAGCACTCGCGCACTGAACCTGGTTCCGATGGTCGTCGAGCAGACGGCCCGCGGGGAAAGGGCTTATGACATCTATTCACGCCTGCTCAAGGAGCGCGTGATCTTCATCGTCGGTGAGATCGAGAGTCACATGGCGAACCTGGTGGTCGCCCAACTGCTGTTCCTGGAATCTGAGAATCCCGAGAAGGACTTGGCTCTCTACATCAACAGTCCCGGTGGCGAAGTAAGCGCCGGACTCGCGATCTACGACACCATGCAGTTCATCCGTCCTGCAGTTAGCACGATCTGCATTGGTATGGCCGCCAGCATGGGTGCCGTGCTGCTGGCGGGGGGCGAGAAGGGCAAGCGCTACGCGTTGCCCCATTCGCGCGTCATGATTCACCAGCCCCTGGGCGGCTTTCACGGTCAGGCGGCCGATATCGACATTCACGCCCGCGAGATACTGGACACTCGGGATCGCCTGAACAACATCCTTGCGAAGCACACAGGGCAGCCCATCGACAAGATC
Organism: uncultured Gammaproteobacteria bacterium; assembly: GCA_963705495.1. Taxonomy (GTDB): domain Bacteria; phylum Pseudomonadota; class Gammaproteobacteria; order Steroidobacterales; family Steroidobacteraceae; genus DATBVX01. The sequence continues at coordinate 250,259 of CAVPJQ010000003.1, forward strand.
AGGCACGATAGCGATCGGGACAACTTCATGAGCGGCGAGGCGGCTGTGAAGTACGGAATCATCGATCACGTTCTGGAGTCGCGTGGCGACCTGCCGGTCGAGGCGGCGGCGAAGACTTGAACGGAGTCTTAGATCCGGACTCAGGGCTTCCCCGAGTTTTGCGTTCGAGGCGGCCCGCGTGCTATAAGTTTGCCCAACTGTTCGTGCGTAAGCGCATGATTTGTAAAGGGTCACACCGTCACCGGAACCGCGGATGAGCGACGATTCACGAGCTAAGCACGACGACGGCAAATTGCTGTATTGCTCGTTCTGCGGCAAGAGCCAGCACGAAGTACGCAAGCTGATCGCCGGGCCCTCGGTGTTCGTTTGCGACGAGTGTGTCGAGCTTTGCAACGACATCATTCGCGAGGAGCTCGAGGAGCGCGCCGAGCGCACCCGTGACAAGCTCCCCAAGCCCCACGAGATCAAGAAAGTGCTCGATGAGTACGTCATCGGGCAGGAGCGTGCCAAGAAGGTCCTCTCAGTCGCGGTGTACAACCACTACAAGCGATTGCAGAACCGCGGCTCCGAGCGCGCCAAGGACGACGTCGAGCTCGCCAAGAGCAATATCCTGCTGATCGGGCCGACAGGTTGCGGCAAGACGCTGCTCGCCGAGACGCTTGCCCGCCTTCTGAACGTGCCATTCACGATCGCGGATGCCACTACGCTTACTGAAGCGGGCTACGTTGGCGAGGACGTCGAGAACATCATTCAGAAGCTCCTGCAGAAGTGTGACTACGACGTCGAGAAGGCGCAGACCGGTATCGTCTACATCGACGAGATCGATAAGATTTCACGCAAGTCAGACAACCCCTCGATCACGCGGGACGTGTCGGGCGAAGGTGTCCAGCAGGCGCTGCTCAAGCTGATCGAAGGCACCATTGCTTCGGTTCCGCCACAGGGCGGTCGCAAGCACCCCCAGCAGGAGTTCCTGCAGGTCGATACGACCAACATTCTGTTCATTTGCGGCGGTGCATTTGCGGGGCTGGAAAAGATTATCCTCAACCGCACCCAGAAGAGCGGCATCGGTTTCATGGCCGACGTGCGCGAAGTGAATGCGCGCCCGCACGGCAATGACCTGTTCCACGATGTCGAGCCCGAGGACCTCATCAAGTACGGCCTGATCCCGGAGTTCGTGGGCCGCCTGCCGGTGGTTGCGACCCTCGACGAGCTGGACGAAGGCGCCCTGATGTCGATCCTGGTGGAGCCCAAGAACGCGCTCACCAAGCAATACCGCAAGCTCTTCGAGATGGAGGGGGCCGACCTGGAGTTCCGCGACGATGCCCTGCGGGCGGTCGCGCACCGGGCCATGCAGCGCAAGACCGGGGCGCGTGGCCTGCGAACGATTCTCGAAAATGTGCTGCTCGACACGATGTACGAGCTGCCTTCGATGCGTAATGTCGCCAAGATCCTGGTCGACGAGTCGGTGATCGAAGGTGAACGCAAACCGTACATCGTCCATCGTTCCGATGACGGCCGCCTGGCCGCAGTGGAAGATCACCGCCGGCCGACGGGGTCCGACCACCATCATTGAGCCTGGCACCGTTTTGGGGCCCTTGGGCGCTGCCCGGTTGAAAAGCAGCGCGCGAACCCTCACTGTCCGCCCAAGCCTCCCCATTTCTCCCCTGAGCGCAGCATGCCGCGAACGCCGCCGCGGCCCCAAGGATTGACATCGTGACTACTGAAGAGACCGAGATCGAGAAACCCCCCGCAAACGTCGTGCCGGTCCTGCCGCTGCGCGATGTGGTCGTCTATCCGCACATGGTGATCCCGCTGTTCGTCGGCCGGGAGAAATCCATCCTGGCGCTGGACCTCGCGATGAAGGCCGACAAGCGCATCGTGCTCATCGCGCAAAAGCAGGCTGACGTCGATGATCCGAAGGCAGACGACCTGTATCGAATCGGCACCGTCGCGACGATCCTGCAGTTGCTGAAGCTCCCGGATGGCACGGTGAAGGTGCTGGTGGAAGGTGTCGAGCGCACGCGCATCGACAAGCTGTACGCGGGCGAGATGTTTGCCTCCGAGATCACCCCACTTCCCGACATTGAGCAGTACGACGAGCGCGAGATGGACGTCTTGACGCGCTCGGTGATTTCGCAGTTCGAGCAGTACGTCAAGCTCAACAAGAAAGTGCCGCCGGAAATTCTCACTTCGCTCGCGGGCATCGAGCAGCCGGGACGGCTGGCCGACACGGTTGCGGCGCATATGTCGCTCAAGCTCGGCGAGAAGCAGAAGGTTCTGGAGATCCAGGACGTCCGCAAGCGCCTGGAGCACCTGCTCGCCGTCATCGAAGGCGAAATGGATGTGCTGCAGATCGAGAAGCGCATCCGCGGCCGCGTCAAGCAGCAGATGGAGAAGAGCCAGCGCGAGTATTACCTCAACGAGCAGATGAAGGCGATCCAGAAGGAACTCGGCGAGATGGAGGACAGCCCGAACGAGCTGGCCGAACTCGAGCAGAAGATCGCCAAGGCCGGGATGAGCAAGGAAGCGCGCGACAAGGCCACCGCGGAGCTCAACAAGCTCAAGCTCATGTCACCGATGTCCGCGGAAGCCACGGTGGTGCGCAACTACGTCGACTGGCTGGTGAAAGTGCCGTGGAAGAAGCGCACCAAGGTGCACAAGGACATCGTGCGCGCCGAGAAAGTGCTGGACGAAGATCACTATGGGCTCGAGAAGGTCAAGGAGCGCATCGTCGAGTACCTCGCGGTTCAGCAGCGCGTGAATACATTGAAGGGCCCGATCCTCTGCCTCGTCGGCCCCCCGGGTGTCGGCAAGACCTCCCTAGGCCAGAGCATCGCGCGTGCGACCAATCGCAAGTTCGTGCGCATGTCATTGGGCGGCGTGCGTGATGAAGCGGAAATCCGCGGCCATCGGCGCACCTACATCGGCTCGATGCCGGGCAAGATCATCCAGAACATGGCGAAGGCGTCGGTTCACAACCCGCTTTTCCTGCTGGACGAAGTCGACAAGATGGCGATGGATTTCCGCGGCGATCCGTCTTCGGCGCTGCTCGAAGTGCTCGATCCGGAGCAGAACTCCTCGTTCAACGATCATTACCTGGAGGTTGATTTCGATCTCTCGCAGGTGATGTTCGTGTGCACGGCGAACAGCCTCAACATTCCGCCGCCGCTCCTCGATCGCATGGAAGTGATCCGCATCCCGGGGTACACGGAAGACGAGAAGCTCAACATCGCGCGCCGGTATCTGTTGCCGAAGCAGATCAAGAACAACGGACTCAAGCCTTCGGAGCTCAAGGTCTCCGACGGCTCGATCCTCGACATGATCCGTTACTACTCACGTGAAGCGGGCGTACGCAATCTCGAGCGCGAAATTTCCAAGATCTGCCGCAAGGCGGTGAAGCAGCTGCTGCTCAAGCCATCCGACAAGGCGATCAATGTCACACCACGCAGTCTCGACAAGTACCTCGGCGTGCGCCGGTTTCGCTACGGCAAGGCGGAGGAGGCCGATCACATCGGCCAGGTCACGGGACTGGCATGGACCGAAGTGGGCGGCGAGCTGCTGACGATCGAAGCCGCAGTGGTCGCGGGCAAGGGCAAGCTGATTCACACCGGCCAGCTCGGCGAGGTCATGCAGGAGTCGATCCAGGCCGCGATGACCGTGGTTCGCAGCCGCGCGCAGGTCCTCGGGCTCGACCAGGATTTCTACCAGAAGAATGACGTGCACATTCACGTGCCGGAAGGCGCGACGCCGAAGGATGGCCCGAGCGCGGGCATCGGCATGTGCACGGCGCTGGTCTCGGCACTCACGCGCATTCCAGTTCGCTCCGACGTCGCGATGACCGGCGAGATCACGCTGCGTGGTGAAGTGCTGCCGATCGGGGGGCTGAAGGAGAAACTCCTGGCCGCGCATCGCGGTGGCATCACCACCGTGTTGATTCCGGACGAGAACACCAAGGATCTCGTCGAGATTCCGGCGAACATCAAGGAAAAGCTGCAGATCAAGCCGGTGAAGTGGATCGACGAAGTGCTGCAGGTCGCCATGCGCAACATGCCGCAGCCGGTCGCAACCACGGAAACCGAGGCAGCCACCGAGGGAGAGAAGCCGCGCCTGGTCGCGGTCAGCGACAAGCGCGTGCGGCGATCGGGGAAACGGGCCCACTGAAGTCTTCGGCCCACGGAGGACGGCCGTCCTCCGTGGGCCGCGTCGTTCGTCCGCACGGTGGCGCCGCAACGCGCGGATTCGTTGAACGACCCGGCCCCACCCCTTACACTACGCGCCCTCCCAGATTGGCCAGTTGAATCGGGTGCTTAGCTCAGCTGGGAGAGCGTCGCCCTTACAAGGCGAAGGTCGGGGGTTCGATCCCCTCAGCACCCACCAAATCGGAGCGGTAGTTCAGTTGGTTAGAATACCGGCCTGTCACGCCGGGGGTCGCGGGTTCGAGTCCCGTCCGCTCCGCCAACCTTCCTAGTCCAATCTGTCAGATCCGAATTCGCGCGCGGCGGTCCGTCGCGGCTGCGGTTTTTTTGCCCTGTGGTAGGATTCGCGGCCGCTAAATCGAGGTCTGGGCATGCTGCAGAAGATTCACGACAAGATCACCGGCTGGATCGCTGCCATCGTGATCGGCCTCATTGGAGTGCCGTTCATTTTCTGGGGCATCAACGTCGGTTTCGGCGCCGTGAGCTATGCCGCCAAGGTCGCGAGCAGCGACTGGCCGTGGTGGAGGCCCGACCCGAAAATCTCTGGCGAGGAAGTTCGACGCGCCTACCAGAATCAATTGGCGCAATACCAGCAGCAGCTTCGCAAGGACGTCCCACCGGAAATGCGCAGCGAGATCCAGGAGAACCTCCTGGAAGCCTTCGTCCGCAACGAACTGATGATGCAGCACGCCACGCGGCTCGGTTACCGCGTCAGTGATCAGCAGGTGATGAAGTCCTACGAGGAAATTCCGCAATTCCAGGTGGATGGCAAGTTCTCCCAGGAGGTCGCGGTGCGCTTGCTGCAGGCGCAAGGTATCTCGCCGGCTGCGTTCGAAGCAGATCAGCGCCGCACCCTGCAGATTTCCCAGCTGCAGAACGGGCTCGCCGTTTCCGCATTCGTGACGCCGGCAGAGCTCGCGCGTACCCGTGCCCTGGAACGTGAACAGCGCGAAGCGAGCTGGATGGTGATTCATGCCGCCGATCTCCTTGCCGAGTCGGCGCCGGACGAAGCCGCGATCAACGCTTACTACGAGAAGAACAAGTCGAAGTTCATGACGCCCGACACCGTCGCCCTGAAGTACATCGAGTTGAAGGTGGCCGACATCGCCGCGCAGGTGAAAGTCACCGACGAAGCACTCGCGACCTATTATGAGAGCGTCAAGGATCGCTACGTGGAGCCGGAAAGGCGGCGCGGTCGGCACATCCTCGTCCAGGTGAGTGGCGATGCTGAAGATGCCGCGGCACGCAAGAAAGCCGAGGATATCCTGGCTAAGGTGAACGCCGGCGGGGATTTCGCCAAGCTCGCCCGCGAGCTTTCGCAGGACGCGGGTTCCGCGGCGCAGGGCGGCGATCTCGGCTGGGCGGAACGCAGCTTCTTCGTTGGCCCATTTGCGGACGCGCTCTTCGGCATGAAACCCGGCGAGGTGCGCGGTCCGGTGCGCACGCAATTTGGCTATCACATCATCCGTCTCGACGAGGTCCAACCGGCCAAGCAGAAGATGCTCCAGGACGTCCACGGCGAGCTCGAGGCTGAGTACCGCAAGCAGGAGGCCGAGAAGCTGTTCGGTGAACGCCAGGAGCAGCTCGCGGACAAGTCTTTCGAGCACATCGACGACATCGATGCGGTGGCCAAGGAAGTGTCTTTGCCAGTGCAGGAAGTCGCCGAATTCACGCGCGAGGGCGGCGGGCCGCTGGGGCGTCGCGACGAGCTCATCGCCGCGATCTTCGACAACAACGATGTGCTCAATGGCCAGAACAGCCAGCCCGTCGAGCTGGGCCCGGGCGACGTCGTCGTGCTGCACGTGATGTCGCGGCGCGAGCCGCAGCAAAAGCCGCTTGCAGACGTGCGTGCGCAGATCATCGAGCAGCTGCGGCAGGAGGGGGCGAGCTCCAGCGCACGCCGTGTAGCTGCGGAACTCGCCGAGAAGCTGCGGGCTGGGGCCATGACCTGGAATGAGGTCGCCACCGCGCGCAAGCTCAAGGCAGAAGGGCCGACGTACCTCGGCCGCACCGATACCACGCTGCCCATCGAGCTGCGCAATGCCCTCTTTGCCACGCCTGCGCCCGCGCCGGGATCAGGCGCACGCTACGAGTCGGTGCCACTCGGCAACGGTGATGCGGCGCTACTGGCGTTTTCCGGCATGCGACAGGACACTTCCGCTGAGGCCGCACAGGATCAACAGAACCGGGAACGCGGCTTGAACGCACGGGTCGGTACGCGCGAAGTCACCGGTTACATGCAGGCGTTGCGCGCGGACGCGAAGGTCACGAAGAACACGAAGATCTTCGAATAGGCGGGCGTTCCTCTTTGGTTAGCTGCTCGCACGATTCCACAGCTGCGGCGGTTAGACATGAATACGAACCTGACTCTTCGAATCCCGCTCCATTGGCAGATTCTGATCGCAATCGCCATCGGGGCGCTGTGCGGTTACCTGACCGGGCCCGACGCCTCGATTTTCGGGATCTCCCTCATCTCGATCTTCGACTTCCTGGGCACCCTGTTCGTCAACGCTCTGAAGATGCTGGTGGTGCCGCTGATCATGTCGTCGGTGATCAGTGGTGTGGCAGGGATCGGCTCAGCGCGCGATCTGGGGCGCCTCGGCGGCAAGACGCTGCTGTTCTATGTGCTCACCACTTTGATCGCGGTGCTTGTGGCGCTGACGTTGTCGAACATCGTCCGGCCTGGAATCATCGATGGGGTTCCGGTGCGCGAGTTGCTGGCCTTCGAGGCGTCATCTCAGGACGTCTCCAGCACCGTCGGGACAGGCTCGGGCAAGCTGATCGATACGCTGCTGGGAATTGTTCCGCCCAACATCGTCGAGGCCGCGCTCAGCAACAAGCTCCTCGGCCTGGTGTTTTTCAGCATCCTGTTCGGATTCTTCCTCGCGCGCGTCGCGCCCGAGCACGCCAAGCCCGTGATTGGGTTCTGGCAGGGTGTATTCCAGGTGATGATGCGCATGACCGAATTCGTCATGCGGTTGGCACCGATTGGTGTGTTTGGTCTGGCGGCACGCACGGTTGCGAAGACGGGATTCGACGCTGCGGGTCCGTTGCTCATTTTCAGCGCGACAGTACTGGCGGGCCTTGCGATCTACCTGTTCCTGCTGCTGCCGGTCCTGGTGCGACTCGCTGGGCGGGCAAATCCGTGGCCGATGTTTCCCGCGATGGCGCCAGCGCTGCTGACCGCGTTCTCGACGGCGTCATCGTCCGCGACGCTCGCGATGAGCATCGATTGCACCGAGCGTCGGGTTGGCGTGTCGAACCGCGTCACGGGCTTCGTCATGCCGCTGGGCGCTTCGCTCAATCATGCCGGCAGCGCGCTCTATGAGTGCGCGGCCGCGATGTTCATCGCCCAGGCGTACGGCCTGCACCTGAGCTTCGGTCACCAGTTTACGATTGTGGTGCTTGCGCTGATTACTTCGATGGGCATTGCCGGAATTCCCGCGGCTTCACTGGTCGCGATCACGGTGATCCTGACCGCCGTCGGCTTGCCGGCGGAAGCGGTCGGAGTGCTGCTGGTGTTCGACCGGATCCTGGACATGTGCCGCACGGCGGTGAACGTCTTTGCCGACGCATGCTGCGCGCTGATCGTCGCACGCCTGGAGGGAGAGGAGGGGATTCCTCTGACACCCTTCAGGACGTGACACCCTTCAGGTGTCCTACACCTCTCAGGACGCAGGACGGTGGGCTCTCAGTCGCCCGCCGCTTCCTCACCGAAGCTCATCCCGACGGTGTTGTAGCCCGCATCGACGTAGAGGATCTCGCCCGTGATGCCGGCCGCGAGATCCGAGCACAGGAAGGCTGCGGCGTTGCCGACATCCTCCAGCGTCACATTTCGCCGCAACGGCGCTGTGTGCGCGACGTGCGCCAGCATCTTGCGAAATCCCGCGATGCCGGCAGCGGACGAGCGTCTTGATCGGGCCGGCGGAAATTCCGTTCACCCGGATTCCCGAAGGACCGAGATCCGCGGCCAGAAAGCGCACATTCGCTTCGAGGCTCGCCTTCGCCAGCCCCATGACGTTGTATGCGGGGATGGAACGCACGGCGCCGAGATAGCTCAAGGTGAGCAGCGCGCCATTTCGTCCCGCCATCAACGAGCGTCCTTCGCGCGCTAGCGCCGTCAGGCTGTAACTGGAGATTTCGTGCGCGACACGAAAGGAGTCGCGCGAAGTACTGTCGACGAATCCGCCGGCCAGCGCCTCGCGCGGGGCGAAGGCGACCGAATGCACGATGATGTCGACGCTGTCCCAATGGCGCTTGAGGTCGGCGAACGCACGGCTGATCTCATCGTCCGACTCCACGTTCATCGGCATTGTGAGCTTCGAGCCGAGCTCGCCGGCAAGGTCCACGACGCGGTCCTTGAGCCGCTCGAGATACGTGAATGCCAGCTCCGCGCCTTCGCGGTGCATGGCCTGCGCGATGCCGTGTGCGATCGAGCGTTCGGTGGCGAGCCCGACGATCAGAGCCCGTTTGCCGGCAAGGAATCCCATGCGAGGGCTCCCACTGTGAGGATGCGAGGGATTGTAGCCGAGCGGCTTGGGCTGCTGTGCGAATACGTCCCTGTGACTGAGTCCAGCTCGCACTAGCGAGGAGGGTTGTGCGATTACGTCCCTGTGATTCGGGCCGGCCCGTACATCCGGGTACGGGCGTTCGCCCGGATCGACTGCACATTAGGTGCAGTCGATGAAGGCACCGGGCTCACCCTTTATCGCGGGCGGTGACGTACATCACCAGCCGTTGGCCGGGCATCAATGCGTCGTGCTTGCTGAGGCCGTTCCAGTTGAGAAGCTGCGCGACGGACACGCTGAAACGACGCGCGATGTCGTACAGAGTGTCGCCGCGACGCACGGTATAGGTCATCGCATCGCCCATGGCGGCGAGGACGGTCGCGCCGGTAGACGGGCTGCTGCTGCTGCCGCCACGAAGGCGCAGCTTCTTTCCGGCCGAGAGTGTGTCACCGGGCGCCATGCCATTGATGCTCGCGAGCGTATTCACGCTCATGCCATTGCTGCGCGCGATGCTCCACAGAGACTCGCCGCGGCGGACGATGTGGAAGTTGCCGCGGCTGGCCGGCGCGCGTCCATCGACACGAGCCGCCGCCAGCGCGATCTTCGGATGCAGAGCCCCGCCGCTTTCGGGTACCAGCAGCGTCTGCCCTGACTTGAGTCGCGTGCTTGTCAGGCCGTTGATCTCACGCACGACTGCGACCGTCGTGTCACAGCGCTTGGCAAATGCGGTGAGGTTTTCGCCCGGTTTGACATCGTAGCTGGCGTAGCGCACACGGTCCGCGGGGGGCACCTGCGCCAGCGCATCGCGAAATCCTTCGCTGGTATCGACGGGGAGCAGCAGCACGTGCGGGCCGTCGGGGTCAGTGGCCCAGCGATTGAAAGCCGGGTTGAGGTATGCCAGCTCTTCGTTCTCGACACCCGCCATTTCCGCTGCGAGCTTCAGATCGATCTGCCCGCCCGTTTCCACGCGCGCGAAGTACGGCTCGTTGGGAATGGTGGAGAACTCGAGTCCTACTGCGCCCGGATCCGCGACGATGCGCCGCATGGCGAGCAGCTTCGGCACGTAGGCGCGGGTTTCCTTCGGCAGCTTCAGATGCCAGAAATCGGTCGGCCGCTTGTGCCTCAGGTTTTCCTCGACCGCGCGATGCACGTTGAGCTCGCCGGAGTTGTATGCCGCGATCGCGAGCAGCCAGTCGCCGTTGAATTCGGTGTTGAGGAACTGCAGGTAGTCGAGCGCAGCGCGGGTGGACTCGATCAAGTCGCGACGGCCGTCATACCACCAGTTCTGCTTCAGCCCGAAGCGCACGCCGGTTGCCGGAATGAACTGCCACAGGCCCGAGGCGCGTGCGCGCGAGTAACCGAAAGGCTCGAACGCGCTCTCCACGACTGGCAGCAGCGCGAGCTCGAGCGGCATGTGGCGCGCCTCGAGCTCGGAAACGATGTGATACAGGTAGCGCTGGCCACGCGAAAAAGTACGCTCCATGTAATCGGGATGGTTCACATACCAGGCCATCTGCATGTCGATCGCCACTTCTTCTTCGTCCGGCAGCGCGAAGCCAGACCGCATGCGATCGAGAAGGTCCTCGTATTGGACCGATCGCGGCTCCTCGGCTGGGGCTGCGGCGAGTGCCTCCGCCGCCGCCAGCACTTCTGGCTGCAGCGTGAATCTCGGGTCTGCGGGCGCCTGATAGTCCGGCGGCAAAGCGACGGACGCGGCCACGACGCTTGCATCAGGCTCCGGCTCGCGAACCACACTGGAGCAGGCGGAGAGAAGCAGCGGTAATGTCGTCAGTGTCGCCAGAAAGACGCGACAAAAGTATTGCTCTTTCAATTCTTAGCCCTCGATCAGCTGAACCCGTCCTTCCATTGTCGAATCGTCGCGAACACCTCGACCGGGTTGTCGAGGGAGCGTCCCGCCTTGCGCTCGGCCGACTTCTGTACGGTCGGCTCGTCCCAGCGCAAGAAGGGGTTCACGGCAATCTCCAACGCCATATTCGACGGCAAGGTCGGGCGGCCCTTGGAACGCAGGTCCTTTGCCGTCTCCATATACTCGCGCGTAGCGCCGTTGTCGGGCTCCACCGCGAGTGCAAAACGCAGATTGTTGATCGTGTACTCGTGTCCGCAATAGACGCGCGTAGCAGGTGGCAGCTCGCGCAGCGTGTTGAGTGAGCGCTGCATCTGAGCAGGAGTGCCCTCAAACAGCCGTCCGCAGCCAGCACTGAAGAGCGTATCGCCACAGAACAACGCACCGTGTCCGCAATAGGCGACATGGCCGCGTGTGTGACCGGGGATGTCGATGACGTCGAAGTCGAGCTCGAGTTCCTTCAGGTGCACCCGCGCGCCACCCGCGACGCTCACCGTCCGTTCAGGTATTGTCTCGCCCGCCGGGCCGTAGACCGGGACGCGAAAGCGTTCCACCAGCTCGGAAACTCCACCGACGTGATCGGGGTGATGATGAGTGACGAGGATCGCACTGAGCTGCCAATGCTGCTGCTCGAGTGCAGAAATCACCGGGCGAGCCTCACCAGGATCCACCGCAGCGACGCGCGTGTGCTGACGTGCGCCGTGGATGATCCAGATGTAGTTGTCCGAAAATGCCCTGACCGGCGTCGCCTCGAGCATGGCTCCCATTCCGTGTGGGCAGATGTTCGTGGAATTGCTCGCGAATTTAACTTCATGGGCTCAAAATTGCCATCGCTTTTCCCCTTTAAAGCGTTGATTTTGTGTGAACCAGTCCACGATGGCTGAACGCGCCGACCGCCTGCGGCAGTGGCTCACGACGCCGCTCGGTGTGCTGCTCATCGAGCAGGAGCGCCAGGTGCTGAATGAGGCCTTGGACGATGTTTTCGGCCTTCAACTGGTGCAGATCGGCACCTGGGGCGACCCGAAAGCCTACTTCCCGGCGGCCAGGACCCAGCGTCAAACTGTGATCTGTTCCGCACTGGCAGGGCAGGCTCAGGTGTTCTGCAAGACCGAGTCCCTGCCGGTCGCTTCGGACTCCGTCGACGCAGTCCTTCTGCCGCATACCCTCGAGACCGACAACGATCCGCATGCCGTGCTGCGCGAAGTGGCGCGCGTCCTGGTGGCGGAGGGCCAACTCCTGGTACTCGGGTTCAGCGCCGTGGGCGCGTGGGGCGCGAGGCATCGCCTGTCGAGCGACGGCTTTCCGCCAGGGCTTGCCAGGCTCATTCCTGAGAGCCGCGTGCGCGACTGGTTTGCGCTGCTCGGATTCGAAGTCACGGCGGTGCGCCGTTATCTGTACCGTCTGCCGCTGACGCCGCGCCGCGCCCCTTCGAACTCCGCGAAGGCGGGCGGATTCACGGCGCATCGATTGCTCCCAGCGGGTGCGTATCTCATCAAGGCACGCAAGCGCACCTATACCCTCACGCCGATCCGACCGAAACGGCGTGAACGGCGCTCGATGGTCGGCGGGCTGGTCGAGCCGACGCCCCGAATGCGCTCGTGACCGACGTAGAAATCTGGACCGATGGTGCGTGTCGCGGCAATCCGGGTCCCGGCGGGTGGGCCGCCGTGCTCATCTCCGGCGAACGCGAGAAAGTGCTCCAGGGCGCCGAGGATCACACCACCAACAACCGGATGGAGCTCACGGCTGCAATTCGCGCCCTCGAAGCCCTGCGACGCAAATGCAGCGTCAGCCTGCACACGGACTCGGAATACGTGAAGCGCGGTGTCACCGAATGGCTCGCGCAATGGAAGCAGCGCGGCTGGAAAACTGCTGCCCGCAAGCCGGTGAAGAACGTGGATCTGTGGCAGGAGCTCGATGCGCTCAGTCAGCGCCACGAGATCGAATGGCACTGGGTGCGAGGGCACGCGGGCATTGCAGGGAATGAACGCGTGGATAGACTTGCCAACCAAGCAATCGACGAACTGGTGGGGTTTGATGCGTCAGATCGTACTTGATACCGAAACCACCGGGCTCGAGCTGGGGCTCGAGCATCGGATCATCGAAATCGGCTGCGTGGAGCTCATCAATCGGCGCCACACCGGGCGCAACTTTCATCGCTATCTGTGCCCTGATCGCGAGATCGACTACGGCGCGCGCAACGTGCACGGGATCACGAACGAGTTTCTCGTTCATCAGCCGCGCTTCGCCCAGATCGCGGAGGAGTTCCTGCAATTCATCGCGGGTGCGGAGCTCGTGATCCACAACGCGCCGTTCGACGTCGGCTTTCTCGATATGGAGCTGCGACGTCTCGATGGCGCACGCCAGCCGATCAGCTCGCTGTGCACGGTGCTCGACACGCTGGTGCTCGCACGCCAGATGCACCCCGGCCAGCGCAATAGTCTCGATGCGCTTTGCAAGCGCTACGAGATCGACAATTCGCATCGGGAGCTCCATGGGGCCTTGCTCGATGCACGGATCCTTGCGGACGTGTACCTGGCAATGACCGGCGGGCAGGGCGCCCTGATCCTGGGCGGGGTCGAAACCACTGGGCAGATCCGGGTGCAGCCGATTCCACGCACCGCCAGGTCGGATGTTCAACTGCTGGTCGTGCGCGCCAGTGCGGAGGAGATCGAGGCGCATGAGCGGTTCCTGAAGACCATTGACGAGGTCTCCGGGGGTGTGGGAGCGCGCTTTTGAATGACCAAGGATCGCGGACTTGGGAGCCAATTCTCGTCCGAGAACCCGCTGAATTCGGGACAATAGCTGCCAATAACAAATGCGAATTCACCGGAGTCAGGGCATGCCTGGGTTGAGGAACTGTCGGATCGGCGTCATCGGTCTCGGTTATGTGGGCCTGCCGCTGGCGGTCGAGTTCGGCAAGCACTTTCATACCGTCGGCTTCGACATCAAGCCGCAGCGCATTGCTGAGCTCAAGGCGGGAAAGGACAGCACCCTGGAGGCGACGCGTGCCGAGCTGAAATCGGCAACGCGGCTGAAGTTCACCAGCAGGATCTCGGACCTCAAGACGTGCCGCGTCTTCATCGTCACGGTGCCGACGCCAATAGACACCTACAAGCGGCCCGACCTGACGCCGCTGGTGAAAGCAAGCGAGACGCTGGGCCAGGTCCTCAAGAAGGGTGACGTCGTCGTGTACGAGTCGACGGTGTACCCGGGCTGCACCGAGGAAGTGTGCGTGCCGGTGTTGGAAAAGCACTCGGGGCTCAAGTTCAACACGGATTTCTTTGCAGGCTACAGCCCTGAGCGCATCAATCCGGGCGACAAGGAGCATCGGCTGACCTCGATCCGCAAGATCACTTCAGGCTCGACACCGGAGATCGCGGAGTTTGTGGATTCGCTCTATGGCGCGATCATCAAGGCCGGCACGCATCGCGCCTCCAGCATTCGCGTGGCGGAGGCGGCCAAGGTCATCGAGAACACGCAGCGCGACGTCAACATCGCGCTCATCAACGAGCTCGCCCTGATCTTCAATCGTCTCGGCATCGACACTGAAGAGGTCCTGCTCGCAGCGGGCACCAAGTGGAACTTCCTGCCGTTTCGCCCGGGCCTGGTCGGCGGCCACTGCATTGGCGTGGATCCGTATTACCTCACGCACAAGGCGCAGGAGATCGGCTATCACCCGGAGATGATCCTCGCGGGGCGTCGGCTCAACGACAACATGGCGCTTTATGTGGCGAGCGAAGTGGTGCGGCGGATGAATCTGCGCCGCATCCACGTGAAAGGCTCGCGCATTCTCGTCATGGGGATGACCTTCAAAGAGAACTGCCCGGACGTGCGCAATTCGAAGGTCGTCGATGTCGTGCGGGAGCTGGAGAAATTCGGTGCCAAGGTGGACGTTTACGATCCCTGGGTCGATGGGCACGAAGCCCAGCACGAGTATGGCCTGAAGCCGGTGAAGACGCCGCGCAAGTCAGGCTACGATGCGATCGTCATGGCCGTGGCGCACAGGGAGTTTCGCGACATGGGACTCGCGAAGATCAGGGCGCTCGCCAAGCGTGACCATATCCTCTACGACATCAAGTACGTATTCCGATCGCACGAAGTCGATGGAAGGCTCTAGAGCGTGAAGATTCTCGTCACGGGTGCCGCTGGTTTCATCGGCTATCACACCGCCGCGGCGCTGCTCAAGCGCGGCGATGAGGTCGTGGGGCTCGATAACCTCAACGAGTACTACGACGTCACCCTGAAGCAGGCCCGGCTCAAGCAGCTCGAAGGCAATCCACGCTTTCGCTTCGTGAAACTGGATGTCGCGGACCGCGCAGGCATGACGGCGTTGTTCGAACGCGAGAAGTTTCCGCGGGTCATCCACCTCGCCGCCCAGGCGGGCGTGCGCTATTCGCTCACCAATCCGCACGCCTACATCGACAGTAATGTCGTCGGATTCATGAACATCCTCGAGGGTTGCCGGCAGTCGGGCGTCGAGCACCTCGTATACGCATCGACGAGCTCGGTGTATGGCGCGAATACGAAGATGCCGTTCTCCGTGCACCAGAATGTGGATCATCCGCTCTCGATGTACGCGGCGACCAAGAAAGCCAACGAGCTGATGGCGCACACGTACTCGTACCTGCATGGCCTGCCGACGACGGGACTGCGCTTCTTTACGGTGTACGGGCCCTTCGGGCGTCCCGACATGGCGCTGTTCCTGTTCACGCGCAACATCCTCGCGGGCAAGCCGATCGATGTCTTCAACTATGGCAATCACCGGCGCGACTTCACCTACGTCGACGATATCGTCGAAGGCGTGATCCGTGCCTCGGACCGCGTGGCCAAGGTGAATCCCGCGTGGAACGGCGACGCGCCGGATCCGGCCACCAGCCGCGCTCCGTACAGGATCTACAACATAGGCAACAATCGCCCGACGGAGTTGATGCGCTACATCGAGGTGATCGAAGCGGAGCTGGGGCGCAAGGCAGTCAAGAACATGCTGCCGATGCAGCCGGGCGACGTCCCGGATACTTTCGCGGATGTCGAAGATCTCGTGCGGGACGTGGGCTACAAGCCGGCGACACCGGTTGAGGTCGGAGTGAAGCGGTTCGTCGAGTGGTATCGGGGCTACTACGGGGCCAACTAGATTATCGAGATAGGCCCGACAGATACCCCCGCAGCCGCGCTCCTGCAATACTCTCAGCAGGTGCATCAGCAAGGCTCTCGGCCATGGCCGCTTCTTCGCGCTTAAATCTTCCCGCCTGGCAGGCGCTTGAACAGCACCGCGAGCAACTGGGCGCGCACAAGGTGCGCGACATGTTCGCCGCAGATCCACGTCGTTTCGCCGGCCTGTCGCGTGAAGCAGTCGATCTGCTATTCGATTTTTCGCGACAGCGGCTACAGCCCGAAACGATCGCGCTCCTCATCCAGCTGGCACGAGAGTGCGATCTCGAGACTTGGATTGCCGCTCTCTTGACGGGTGAGCGGGTCAACAGCACCGAAGACAGGCCGGCGTTGCACACGGCCCTGCGTCGGCCGGCAGATCAACCGCTGTTCGTCGACGGCCGCGACGTCATGCGCGACGTCAAGGCCGAGCGAGAGAAACTCCTCAACTTCGTACGGGACGTACACGAAGGACGAATCACCGGGCACACCGGCAAGAAATTCGAGGCCGTGATCAATATCGGCATCGGAGGGTCAGACCTCGGCCCAGTGATGGCAGTGGAAGCGCTGGCCAGATTTCGCGCCCGCGGGCTCGAGATGCACTTTGCGTCGAACGTCGATGGCTGCCAGCTTGCTGATGCGATTGGGAGCGCGGATCCAGAAACGACGCTCATCATCGTGTGCTCGAAGACTTTCACGACTCTTGAGACGATGTCGAACGCACAACTGGCACGTCGCTGGATTGTCGAGCGCCTTGGCGCGGCTGCACTGCCAAGACATTTCGCTGCGGTGTCCGTGAACCAGCAAGCGATGGACGAGTTCGGCGTCGGTCCCGCACTGCGTTTCACGATGTGGGATTGGGTCGGTGGGCGGTATTCGGTGTGGTCTTCGATAGGAGCATCGCTCGCGCTGGCTGTTGGTACTGAGAACTTCCAGGCGTTCCTCGACGGCGGCCGGATGATGGATGAGCATTTCGCATCGACTCCACTCGAGCGCAATCTGCCCATGCTGCTTGGACTGGTCGGCGTATGGAATCGCAATTTCCTCGCAATTCCGAGTCACGCAGTGCTGCCATACGATCAGCGATTGCACCGTTTGCCGGCGTACCTGCAACAACTCGAGATGGAGAGCAACGGCAAGCGTGTGACGCGCGACGGGCAGACCGTCGATTACCAGACCGGGGCGGTGCTGTGGGGTGAGCCCGGATCGAATGCACAGCACTCATTCTTTCAGCTCCTGCACCAGGGCACCGCGGACGTGGCGCTCGACCTCCTCGCGCCGGTGCAGAGCTCGAGCGGCTTTCCTGACCAGCAGAGCCTCGCGCTCGCGAACTGCTTCGCACAGGCGCAGGCATTCATGGCTGGGCAGGATGAAGCACAGGTGTGCAAGGATCTGGTGGCGAGCGGCGCGGCGGGGGTGAGACTCGCGGAGCTCGTGCCACACAAGGTACACCCGGGCAATCACCCGAATAGCATCCTGCTGTTCGAGCGGCTCGATCCGCTTACCCTCGGAAAACTGATCGCCCTCTATGAGCACAAGGTATTCGTGCAGAGCGTGATCTGGGATATCAACCCGTTCGATCAGTGGGGCGTGGAACTCGGCAAGAAGGTCGCTGACAAACTGATTCCGGTCGTGACAGATCCGGCGGCCGCAATCGCGAGCGGACACGAGCTCAGCGGGCTATTGGAGTACGTAGCTCGTTGGCGTTGAGAGGGTCCGTTACGCTAATCTCGCGCGCTTCGCCCAAGGAGCGGAGTGGATGACGGACTGCCTTCACGTGGCCTTGATCAAATCTGCGGTCACAGGACGAGCCGTACTCCTTGCGCTCTCGCTGTTCTTCGCTTCCAACGTCAATGCTGAGGCGTGGCTGGATGCTGGCGACGGTGCGTTGCGGAGTGATGTTGAGTACCTGGTCGATTCCGGTGTCATCGATGTTGTGCTCACTTCGTGGCCGATTCCCTCAGCCGACATCGCCTGGTCCCTCGAGAACGTCAAAGACCGCGCACATCTCTCGGCCGGCCAGCTCGCCGCGATCGGGCGAGTACAGCGTCGGCTTTCAATGTTTCGTCGCGACGCATTCCGGATCACCGGACATACATCCGTCGCCGCGAACCCCATCGTGCTGCGAACCTTCGAAGACACGCCACGTGGAGAAGCCGAGATTGGTGGGACGCTGAGTAATGCCGGCGAGCGATTTGCCGGTCGCCTTGCCGTGCAACTGGTATCCGACCCAGACGATGACAAATCCGTACGGCTCGATGGCACGTACGGTTCGATGCGCCTCGGCAACTGGCTCCTGACCGCAGGTTGGCTCGATCGATGGTGGGGCCCCGGCTGGGACGGCAGTTTGCTACTTTCGAACAACGCGCGCCCGGTTCCCGCAATCGCTCTCGATCGCGAATCGTCCAAACCATTCGAGTCGAAGTGGCTGAGCTGGATCGGGCCTTGGCGCTTTACGACCTTCATGGGAAGGATGGAAGAGCACCGCGAGGATCGGGATCATCCGTGGCTCTTCGGAACGCGGCTATCCTTCCGGCCGTTCTCGAACATCAAGATCGGTTCCGTTCACCCGTTTCGCGGCTTCGAGTTTGCAATCGAACGAACCGCGCAATGGTGTGCGGAGGGATTGCCCTGCGATTTGGACGCCTTCTGGCATGTACTCACGGGCAAAGACAGCGCAGGTGTGGTGGTGAGCCCGGAGGATGAGCCGGGCAATCAATTGGGTGGTTACACGGTGCGTTGGGGCTCGCCAGCCAAATGGTTTCCAGTGAGTCTCTACTATCAGAAGACCGGCGAGTCCGGCGATCTCAACGGGACGAATTTTCGTATCGGGCGAGAATTGACGATCTGGGGTGCGGAATCCTGGTGGGCGACAGAGCACGGCTATCTGTGGCGGGCGCATGGCGAAATCGCGTACACGACCTGCGGTGACAGCTCGGGAGGTGCCTCGGTCGTCTTCGACTGCGCGTACACCAACCACTTGTTTCCAGTCGAAGGGTATCGATTCCGCGGGCGCCCAGTGGGACACTCCATCGATGGCGATGGCAGGAGTTACACGTTCGGCCTGCAGTTCATGACGCCGCACGCTTGGAGCACGTCAATGCTGCTCCGGTATGCGGAATTGAACCGCGGAGGGGTGGTCCCCGATACGATCAACACAGTGGCCCAGGAACCCGTCGATGATTGGGAAGTGGAGTTGGGTGCAGTGCTTCCTGGGGTCCGAAGTGACCTCAAGATCGGCCTCGGATTCGATCATGCCGACGATCAGGTCACTGGCGGCGTTGACGAGACATTCCATGCCTTCGTCACTTACCAATATCGATTTTGAAGTCGATCGCGGTTGCGTCTGAGCCCTTGTGTCCGTAGACTTTGCTTCCATTTTCAGCAACTTAGAATGAAGTCTCAGCCTCGGTGTCAACTTGACCGCCGGGCGAGGCATAAAGAAAACCCCGATTGTGCCCCCTCGTGTTCGTGTCATCTGGAGCCTGCTTCTCGCATCGATGCTAGCGCCGTCACTCACATCAGCGGATCCCTGGCTTGCGCCGGGAGATGAGGTCGCGCGTCACGACATCGAGATGCTGGCTGATGCTGGGGTTATCAAAGGCCCGATCACGCAGTGGCCTGTTTCTTGGCCAGATATTGCACGGGACGTGAATGGGTTCGATCAACTCGGCGAGCTCACGGCGGGCGAACAAGCAGCGTTGCGTCGACTCAAGCGGACTGCGCGGGTGATGATGCGCACAAGCGAGCTCCAGGCTCACGCGCGAGTTGCGGGGACGAATGAGCCCGACGAGTTGCGTGGATTTGCGGCCGTCCCTCGCGAAGAAGGCGAAATTGAAGGTGGCATCGCTTGGACTGGCAAGTACCTCGCGTTTCGCGCTCAGGCGACTGCCGTAGCAAATGCTCAGGATGACAAGACGTGGCGCCCGGATGGTTCATACATCGGCGTGACGGCGTGGAACATCATGCTGTCCGCCGGCTACATGGACCGTTGGTGGGGACCTGGGTGGGACGGCAGCCTGATCCTGTCGAGCAGCGCGCGGCCGATTCCCGCAATCACACTGGAACGCAATTACTCTGATCCGTTCAATGTACCAGTGCTGAAATGGCTGGGGCCGTGGCGTGCAAGCGTTGGGCTGGGCGCGCTCGAGTCGCATCGCGAGGATTTCGATGACACGCGAGTGTTCGAGGCTCGCGTAACGTTCAAGCCGTGGAAGCATCTCGAGATCGGCCTGTCGCGTACCGCTTTGATCTGCGGTGAAGGGCGCCCGTGCAGTCTCAGTACGTTCTGGGACATGTTCACGGGGAACGACAACGATCAGGATCCATCGCAACAGCCAGGCGACCAACTCGCCGGCTACGACTTGCGATTTTCATCGCCATGGCGGCGAGTGCCGTTTGCGCTCTACGGACAGATGATTGGAGAAGACGAGGCCGGCGCTCTTCCCAGCAAGTTTCTCGGGCTGTTTGGCGTCGAACAATGGAGTTCCATCGGCGCGGGCAGCTATCGCGTACACGTGGAGTATGCGGATACTGCTTGCGAGTTTTCGCGCCAGTCGCCGCAATTCGACTGTGCGTACGAGAGCGCAATCTACACAGTGGGCTATCGATTCCGTGGACGCAGCATTGGCCATTCCGTTGACTCCGATAGCCGAATGACGACGGTGGGCGCCCTGTACGTTGGCCCGGGTGGTACATCGTGGGAATTGGTCGCCCGAGACGCGGAGCTGAATCGCGATGCCAACGCCGTGGAAGAGACTGCTCATGCGCTCGCTCCACTCGCGACAGATGTGGAAAGCGTCGATCTGTTCTATCGTCGCGAACTTATGGGAGGACACCTGACCGCGGCCGCAGGTTTTGAAAGTCGCGAAGTCGCCTCGCTATCATCCAAGGATGAGGAATGGCGCGTGATGGCTCAATGGGTCGGAAAGTTCTGATGCGACCGGCGCGAGCAGTTCGTGGGTTGGCGCTCTTCGTGATCTCGCTCGCGGCCATTACGGTCGCGGCCCTGGCGCGCGCGCAGACGACGCCGGAATCGACGCCCGAGTTGACGGAGGAACAGCTGCAGATCCTGCAGGATCTTCCCGCGGAAGAGCGCCAGGCGTTGATCGAGCAATATCTCAAGTCTCGCGGTCAGGGTGCTGAGTCGCCCACCAGCGGTGAACGGGGGACGACCACGCCCTCGGGCCGAGGGACCACGAGCAATCAGGTAAGGCCGCTCGCCCCCGAGGGCGAAAGAACGCTTGGAACACTGAGTGCGGAGGAGCAACTGAAGCGTCTCAAGGCGCTGCAGGACCTCAAGGAGCCACCCCTCAAGGAAAGCGATTCACTGATCATCGATCTCAAGCTCCGCAAGCGCGAAGATCGTCCCGCGAGGCTCACCGAACGTCTCGAAGCACTGCGCGATCGAATCATGGAGCGCAATCCCTACCGACTGGATCGCTCCGGGCTACTAACCCTGCCGGGATTTGAGCCGATCAACATGCTGGGGCTCACCGAAAGGCTCGCTGCTTTGCGGCTCGGCGCCGATAAGGATCTGGCCGAATTCACCGTCAAGGTCACGCGCCTGGATATCAAAGCGGCAGGCGACGAGGCGCTCAAACCCTTCGGTTACGACCTGTTTACCGACGTTATTTCGAGTTTTGCGCCGGCGACCGACATCCCAGTTCCCTCGGACTACATCTTGGGCCCGGGTGATCAGCTGCGGGTCCAGCTCTTCGGCAATACGAATCGCGTACAGACATTCACGGTGGGACGCGACGGCCAGATCAGCTTTCCGCAGATAGGACCTATTACTGTCGGCGGTCAACGGTTTTCCGCCGTGAAAGAGAGCATCGAAGACCACGTCGCGCGACAGATGATCGGGGTGCGTGCCTACGTGCAGATGGGCGAGACGCGCGGGATCCGGATCTTTCTATTGGGTGAGGTGGAGAAACCCGGCTCATATACGGTCAGCGGCCTTTCAACCGTGACCAACGCGTTGTTCGCAGGCGGCGGAATCAAGCGCTCGGGTTCGTTGCGCAACATCCAGCTCAAGCGCAGCGGCCAGCTCGTCACGCGGCTCGACCTGTACGACCTGCTGTTGCGGGGTGACACGAGCAACGATGCGAGGCTGCTGGCCGGCGATGTCGTCTTTATTCCGCCCATCGGCAATACGGTATCGGTCAACGGTGAGGTCCTTCGTCCCGCGATCTACGAGATCCGCAACGAAGCTTCAGTCGGCGACCTCATCAACTTGTCGGGGGGATTGACGCCCGAAGCGGATCAACGCCAGTCGCGCTTGGAGCGCCGTAACGAGAGGGGCGAACGAGTCGTCACCAACATCGACTTATCCTCGGCCAGTGCACGGTCCGAAACACTGCAGAACGGAGATTTCCTGCGAGTGCTGCGGATTCGTGACGTGCTCGATGGTGGCGTGACGGTCTCAGGGTTCGTCTATCAGTCTCAGCCGTTTGAATATCGGCAAGGGCTGCGGCTCAGCGATGTGTTGCGATTCGAGGACCTGAAGCCCGGTGCGGACACACACTACATACTCATCCGTCGCGAACTGCCGCCGGATCGAAAGGCGAGCGTCGTGTCGGCAGATTTGGCCGCAGCACTCGCCGCACCAGGATCGGAAAAGGACATTCTCCTGCAGCCGCGTGATCAGCTCACGGTTTTCGACCTGCAATCCGGACGCGATCGTGTCGTCAGCAATGTTCTCGATGACCTGCGAGCTCAGGCTACCTATTCGGAGCCGCTTCAAGCGGTAATCGTCGGTGGCCGTGTACGGGCGCCGGGTCAATACCCACTCGAACCCAACATGCGAGTGACTGATCTCATCCGCGCCGGCGGCAGTCTCGAGGATGCCGCCTACGGCGGGAAGGCAGAGCTCTCTCGCTATGAGGCCGTGAACGGCGAGTACCGCCAGACGGAGTTGATCGACATTGATCTCGCAGCGGTACTGCGGGGCGACGCGGCGGCGAACATACTCCTCAAGCCCTACGACGCGCTCAACATCAAGGAATTGCCGCAGTGGCGTGAGCTGGAACTTGTGACCATTGAAGGTGAGGTCCGCTTTCCAGGTGTCTATCCAATTCAGCGCGGCGAAACGATGCGCTCGGTGCTGCAACGAGCTGGCGGCCTGAGTGACCTGGCCTTTTCAAAGGGCGCCGTCTTCACCCGCGAGGAGCTTCGTAAACGCGAGCAGGAGCAATTGGATCGTCTGACCGAGCAATTGAAGCGCGATCTCGCGGTCCTCGCATTGCAGGGTGCTCAAAGTGGAATCCCGGGCACGCAGTCGCTCGTAGTGGGACAAGGACTTCTGGAGCAATTGAAGGGTTCGCAAGCGGTAGGGAGACTCGTCATCGATCTCGACAAGATCGTGGCTGGAAACGTCGCTGGACCCGATGACATCATGCTCAAGAATGGCGATCGTTTGCTTGTCCCGAAGCAAAGCCAGGAGGTTTCAGTGATAGGAGAAGTGCCGAACGCAACTGCTCACCGCTACACCGCCGACCTATCGCGCGAGGATTACATCAGTCTCAGCGGCGGCTATACCAAGCAGGCCGACGAGAGCAGGGTCTACGTCGTACGCGCAAACGGCAGCGTCATTGCAGATTCGGGTAATCGCTGGTTCAGTAAGGCGGGATCTGAGGGAATCGAGCCCGGCGATACGGTTGTAGTGCCGCTCAACGCGGGCAAGATGCGGCCACTGCCGTTGTGGACGGCCGTTACGACAATTATCTACAACCTGGCCGTCGCGGTGGCGGCCGTAAATTCGTTTTAGCAGGCGAACAGGATGGCCGGCCGAGACATTGAGTCGCAGGACGCTGGAGTTGACGACCCGGTCTCGACGCCGGAACAGTCCGACTACGTCACCTTGAGCGAGTTGATCAGCTTCCTGTTTCGGTATCGCGCCACGATTGCAATTGTCGTTGGGCTGTGCGTTGCGGCGGCACTTGCGTGGTCAGTTCTCGCTCCCCATGTCTTTCGAGCTGTCGTGATCATGGCGCCCGCTGATGACACCGACGGGAAGGGGCAGTTTGCCCAGCTGGCATCCCGATTCGGAGCACTTGATTCGGTCCTGGGCGGGTCCTTTGACAGTGGTGTCATGGACAAGGATATTGGGCTGGCTACCCTGAAGTCGCAGCGTCTGATCCGACCTTTCATCGAGCAACGTAATCTCCTTCCGCTCCTTTTTGCGCACCAGTGGGATGCCAGTCAGGCACGCTGGAAATCCACCGATCCTGATCGAATACCCACCTTAGCCGACGGCGTTGACCTATTTGGCCGACGCGTGCTCTTTGTCAATGAAGATAGAAAGACGCGGCTAATTACACTCACGGTCGAGTGGTCCGACCGCCGGCTGGCAGCCGAATGGGCGAACGCTCTCGTTGCAGAGGTCAACCAGGCGACCCGGCAGCGGGCCATTCAGGAATCACAATTAAGTATCGCGTATCTAAAGGGCGAGTTGACCAAGACAGATATGGTCGACGTTCAGCAGGGCATATACCGACTGATCGAAGCACAGATCAACAAGATCATGCTTGCGAACGTGCGGAAAGAATTTGCCTTCAAAGTAATTGATCCGGCAGTCGTCCCAGAAGCTGACCGCTATGTTTGGCCTCGTCGTGGGTTGATGCTCGCTGGGGGCTTGATCGCAGGACTAGTACTTGGATTGTTGATCGCTCTGCTGCGCAACGCCGTCTCATCTGCTCGTATTCGCAAGAGTATCGCCTGACGGGTACCAGATTCCCTGGACTTGCCGTAACCCCCACACTCGCAATCAGTTTCGATTGGAGCGCAACGTAAGTGTCGTCTGGCCAAGGTACCGGCCTAGCGCGGCTAGCTCGCTTGAGCGTCGCGGTCGCTATCGCCATTGCATTGGGGCGCGTCAGCGGATTCATCCGGGAAATTGCTTTGTCGCGCGCGGCTGGTGGCGCGACGTCGTACGCGGACACGGGTCTTCTGCTGCTGACGTTTCCGGATTTCCTGGTTGGCTTGGCGCTGAGCGGTGCACTAGCAGCCGCGCTTGTCCCAGAGTTTCAGCGAATAGGTAGGGAACGCGCATCGGCGCTGTTTGTTCAGTGCTCCCTGCTTATCTTGATTGTCATGGCGTTGATGGCAGCAGCGGCTGCGTTGGCGGCACCCCAATTGATTCATGTGTTGGCCCCGGGTCTACCGGCGAACCAAGTGACTGATGCCGTACCAATGTTTCGTCTGATGCTTTGGGCAGTGCCGCTGACTGCATTGTCGGGCGTTACGACAGCTTGGCTCAACTCATCCGACAAATTTGTCGTCCCGGCGGCCGGGACGTTGATGTTCAACTTGGCTGTGATCGTGTCGATCCTGACTGTCAGGGGGCCGGCTGACTTGCCACGCGCGATCATGATCGGGGTTGTCGTCGGTGCTGTCGCTCGTTTGATGTCCCAGCTGGCGCAGGTAGTCTGCGGTGGAAGGAACTTGCAAGGCCGCCGCGTCAATGGCTGGTGCGTCGCGATCTGATCCGCAGATATCTGGAGGCGCTAGGGGTGGCAAGTCTGCTGCTGTTAATGCCGGTGATTGGGCGGGCTCTCGCCTCGCTAGACAGCGCGGGCAGTCTTGCGCTGTATACGTACGCCCAGAAATTGGTCGAGTTGCCGCTTGGCGCGGCTATTACGGTCCTGGCACTGATTGCATTTCCGGGAATGAGCCGGAACTTTAGCGATCCCACCCAACGGTCGAAGGGTACCCGCCTTTTGGTTACGACAATTCAGATGACGCTGATCCTCTCGGTTGGCATCGCGCTGCCGTGCGTTGTATTCGCGCGGCAGGATTGCCGATCTCGCGTTCGGACTTGCAGGCATGGCGCAAGATCAGGTGACGGCCTTGGCGTCGGTCGCGCGAGTTGGATTCGTCTCGCTGCCCCTACAAGGCATAGTGACTGTCATGCTAGCCGCGCTCAATGCCGACAAGGATACGCGCGGAGCATTATGGGGGGTAACAATTGTTGCCGTTGTCCTATTCCCCATTGCGGGTGTAGGCGCGGTGCATGCCGGTGGTCTTACGGCGTTGATGGCGCTATTTGTACGCGGCACATACGCAGCGCTCGCGGGCGTGCTGGTGGTAAGAATCGACCATCGCCTGCAGGTGCGAATCTTGCCGCAGGTGCTTGATCGACCGACGACTCGGAGCCTGGGAATCGGCGCGTCGGTGGAGGAATCGTCGCTCTCGCAGGCCAGCAGATCGCCGCGAGTACCGCACAGGGCGCATTGGCCGCGATCGTCACAGCTTTCGTATCGATATCCCTGAGCATGGCCTGCATGCCGGCTATGCGCTCGCGGGCTGGATTCCTGCGAAGAAATCAACAATGACTCTACGGCTCATGATGATTGTGAACCAGCCGGACATTGCAAGATATATCGCGGCGAATGGTGTCGATCGGATATTCGTCGACCTGGAGAGTCTTGGGAAACTGGAACGACAAGGCCATCGCGATACGTTGATCAGTCGCCACACGTTTGATGACATCATCCAGGTTCGACGGGCCGTTCCACATGCGCCCTTGCTCGTGCGTCTCAATCCCTGGAATAAGGGTTCGCCATCGGAGATCGATGAGTCGATTGAGCGCGGCGCAGACATGCTCATGCTTCCGATGTTCAGAAAGCACGAAGAAGTTAGCAGCTTTTGCAGGTGTGTTCGTTCCAGGGTGCCGGTGATTCCGTTGGTTGAAACACCCGAAGCAGTCGCGGAAATCAACACGATCGCGCGCATAGATGGCGTGCGTGAGATGTACATCGGACTTAACGATCTTCACATCGCAATGGGGACAAGATTCATGTTTGAACCGCTTGCGAACGGTCTGGACCGAGTCGCGGATACCCTGCAGACAGTCGGCATGCCGTTCGGGTTTGGCGGAATAGCGCGTATCGGGGAAGGCCTGTTGCCTGCGGAATGTATCGTCGGCGAACACGTACGACTGGGATCAAGTTCGGCAATCCTCTCCAGGCTTTTCATCGACAGGCGAGCACGTTGTCGAGGTCCTGCAGTAATGGATTTTGCCGCCGCCGAGATCGCGAAGATACGGGTGGCAGAGCACCTGTTTGAGGCCGGCGGGGAGCGCGCGCTCAGCTTGAATCACGCGGAGGTTGTGCCGAATCATTGCACGAATTACCGGAGGAAGCTACTTGAAGCGGGCGTTCGACGTGGCGATATCCGCGCTGGCCCTCACGGCGCTCGTACCGCTTCTGGCCGTAGTCGCGCTTCTCGTGAGACTGAGTAGCAGCGGTCCAGTATTGTTTCGGCAGCGGCACGTAGGGCGCGGCAACACGACTTTCACTCTGTTGAAGTTTCGCAGCATGGTTGTTGGTGCTGATCAGCATGGTTCATACCAAACATCGGATCATGATCCTCGAATCACAAGGGTTGGCCGTTGGATTCGGCGCTCGAGCATCGACGAGCTCCACAGTTGCTGAATGTGTTGCGAGGTGACATGAGCTTGATAGGACCGCGGCCCGATGTCCCTGAGCGACGTGGCCTCTTCGCGGACGAGGAATCGGTTCTTAGGCACAGCGTGCGCCCAGGCTTAACCGGTCTAGCCCAAGCGAAAAAGCGGTCCTGGGCAACCACAGAAGAGCGCAAGGCCCTAGATCTTGAATATGTTCGGCGCCAGAGCGTCTGGCTGGATATCAAGATAGTCGGAATGACTTTGCGGCATATCGCAAAGGGTGGCAATTAGCGGTGTGCGGGATATTCGGATATTTCTTTCGCGATGGA
The DNA here is from genome assembly GCA_963705495.1 of uncultured Gammaproteobacteria bacterium. Classification (GTDB taxonomy): domain Bacteria; phylum Pseudomonadota; class Gammaproteobacteria; order Steroidobacterales; family Steroidobacteraceae; genus DATBVX01. Next base: position 277,714 of record CAVPJQ010000003.1, read on the forward strand.
AGCGCTATGGATTCCGCTACGTTCTCACGCATGGGGGATTCAATTCGCCATCGAGATGCCGGACGACTCGGGCGTGTTCGTCGGCAGTAGTGTAGGGCTGGGCAATCAACGCTTGTCAATCATCGATATCGAAGGCGGCCATCAGCCGTTCGTTTCCGACGACGGCGAAATCGTAGTGATTCAAAACGGCGAAATATTTAACCATGTGGAGCTTGCCGCGGAACTCTCTGCGATCGGGATCAAATGCGAAGACGCATTCGGACACCGAAGTGCTGTTGCGTTGGTATGAGAGGGAGGGCATTCAATTCCTTCAGCGATTGAACGGTATGTTCGCGATCGCCATATACGATCGGCGTCGTGATGAGCTTTACCTGATTCGCGATCGCATCGGTGTCAAGCCGCTCTACGTGACGCAATCGGGTGCTGGGATCCTTTTCGCATCTGAGATCAAGGCACTCCTCGCTGCTGGCGTGAGAAAGGACCTGTACCCCCCGGCCGTCGACTTATTTCTAAGCTACAACTATGTGCCACCACCGTTCACGATGTATGAGGGAATCAGGCATGTAATGCCGGGTCATTATCTGCGGATTACACGCGCTACGACACACGAACACTGCTGGTGGCAGCTGGCTGAAGTGCGCCCAGTGGGTGGTCGCCCACAACAGCAGTGGATAGACGAATTCAATTCGCTGCTCAACGATGCTGTGCGCTTACGGCTACGTGCCGACGTGCCGTTTGGTGCATTTCTTTCGGGCGGCGTGGATTCGAGCACGATCGTCGGTCTGATGGCACGACACAGCTCGCTGCCGGTTCGAACGTTCTGTATCGGGTTTCACGATCCTCGATACGATGAGAGTCCATTCGCACAACAGGCAGCCGATCGATTCGGTGCCCAGCACACGATGGAGCGTGTGAGTCCCAATATGCTCGATCTCTGGCCCAAGGTCCTGTACCACTGCGACCAACCACACGGTGACGTGTCGTTCATGCCTACCTATCGGCTGGCAGAGCTTGCGGCGCGGCATGTGAAGGTGGTGCTGACAGGCGATGGCGGTGATGAGCTATTTGCTGGGTACGAGAAATACCGCGACTTCTTTCGCAATCAGCCCGTAGCAGACCTACCGGACGCTGCATTCCAGGAACGCTACCTGCAAAGTATTTCGCTATTGGGTGATCGGGCAAAGGCGCAGCTCTATCAACCAACATTTCGAGCACGACTCGACGGCTCTTCGGCACTTGACCTGGCGCGTGGGCACTTCGTCAAGGCGCGCCACTTCGACCGCGTAAACCAGGCCCTCTATCTCGACATGCAGCTCCTGCTTCCGGGCAACAACCTGGTTAAGCCGGACCGAATGGGGATGGCCGTATCCTTGGAAGCCCGTACGCCGTTTCTGGACTATCGAGTGGCGGAGCATGGGTTCCGCATGCCAGGCGAGCTGAAATTGCGGGACGGAGAGATGAAATACATCTACAAGCGGGCCGTTACCGGCCTAATTGGACGCGATTTGGCATATCGCAAGAAGCAAATGTTTACAGTGCCGATCGGGGAATGGCTTAAGGACGAATTGCGACCGTACTGCGAGAGGCTACTCAGTAATAGAAACGGTCTGTTTGAAACCATCTTTCAGTCGGCCGCGCTGCTCGATCTTCTTGAAGAGCATGTGCGCGGTGAGTGCAACCGGACCAGAGAATTGCGCGGCCTGATGGCTATTAGCATATGGACAGACATTTTTGTCGGTGCAAGCGATTTTCGATGGAATGATCAGGGCGTCCACGTTCGTGGCAACTAGCTCATGCGACAGTTCAATGCCACTCGGCTTCGTCTATGTCACATTCAGGCTACCCACGAATGCGCGAGCGTGACAATCAATCGAATGCATAGGTCGCTTGCGTGAGCCTACGAAGTCCGGGGTTGTCAAAGTACCACTTGTGGTTGATGGCCCATGTCGCTGTCAGTGTGTCTCTATGCGTGTCTCATGAACCGCTCGATGTTCGACGAGGCGGGGCCTGAGGCGGAGGATGGTTTTGCTTCGCAGATGCTATATGTCGCTGGTGTTATTGCGGGTGAGCAACAGGACTGGGCCGAGAATCCGCTTGTGTTCGTGTACCTGGCGCGATTCATTCGTTTGCAGCCCCTTTTTTCTGGCTGTCGAGATCGAGCTATGGCTCGGCCGCTCAGATACTGGTGCTGTGCTTGTTCCTTTGGCCGGTCTTGACCGCGAGCTTCTCCGGTCGCTACTTCTGGCTGCAGGCATTGGTGGTCTATCTGCCGGTGGTTGTGAGCTTTCGAGCTGTACTGACTGCATGTTCCATTGGCTACCTGTTGGTCGCGTTGTACGGCGACAAGGCACGCGCCCGTTGGCTGCCACTGGGTCTGTTGTTAGCGAATCTCAGTTCGGCGGCTGTGCTGGGCTGGACGCTGATCGTGATGGCAAATTTCGGAAGCATTCGAAGACGGCTATCGTCCGGGATCTTGCTGGGTATGCTTGTGTTGGCAAGCGCCTCAGGGTTCGTGGTGTCCGCGACGACAAGTACATAGGTTTCGGCGAGGGCCGTCCCGGCTACGCGCAGTCGACGGTCGAGTCGGAAAATCCGCTCTTAGCGGCCGTGAGCAGGAACACGGTCAGCGTGAGTGTTGCAAGCGGCGACTATGCGCGTGCCGTCGTTTATCTTGGAGTCGTCTGCGCGGCGGGGGCAATTCTGGCTGCGCTGATAGCGAGCAGGAGAGTTCCGCGGAGCATACGGCGGTTCTTTGCATGCGCTGTGCCCGGATTCTTTTTCGAAGGTCTAGGAGTCCTTGCGTTTCTCATACCCGTCTACTGGTTTCTGATCGGAGTCCGACCCAGTGAAGCACCTGAGCATCGCGCACGGGAGACACCGGGAAAGCGTGCCTTGCGAGCTACATGACCACAATTCTCTTCGTTACGTACGGGGGTGGACAGTCTCGAATGGTCATACCTGTCGTGCAGAGCCTTTCAGTTCTACCAGGGACCACGTGCGTGGTTTTGGCCCTTACTACTGCTGCGAGAGATTTTGCGGAGGCAGGGATTGCACATCAGGGCTTTGCCAGTTTAGTAGGAGCCGGCGACGAGCCCGCGCTGAGAAAGGGCCGTGAACTTGCGGCAGCGATGAGCGGCCAGAGTGCATTTATTCCGGCCGACGAGCCTGCCGCTTATCTGGGCCTCTCCTTTGTGGATCTTGTACAACGAATTGGCGAGCGCGACGCACAACTTTCATTTGAACGACTGGGAGACAAGCGTTCTTGCCTTGTTCATCCTAACACGAGCTGATCGACAAGTACGATGGATCCAGACGTCGTGGTGGACGAGTCACCCCGCGCAGAGCGGGCGGCAATTGAAGTGGCAGGTCAGCTGGGACTCCCGTCCGTGTGCATTAACGATTTGTTCGCAATCGGAGAAATAGGATGGCTCGGAAGGCCCGGCTACGCGACGCGCGTGTGGGCGATCACATTCGTCAAGGACCGACTGGTCGCCTTTGGACGCGATCCAGGCGAGATCGTTGTAACCGGCAATCCTGCGTTCGATAGCCTCTTGGCGCGACGATGTCCGGTCCAAGGGATATGAGTACCGGGCTGCGCTTGGGGATTGCAAGAGAGTCATCCTTTCGGGCGTCCCAGCCGGAACCGAATATTCACCCGTTCACGACTCAACTGGTAATCCAGAGCTTCCCGGCCAGATCCTGAGCAGCTTGATCAACTTTGCAGCCAGAGATAGAGAATGCGTGCTACTGGTCCAACCCCCAGAATTCCCAGCGAAAATGCTTCATTCGACTGCCAGCTTTCAAACGTGGTATTTGCGCGTCGACAGATTCGGATTTCGCAGCTTGTCCATGCTGCCGACGTATGTGTAACCATGACCTCTACCGTGGCGTTGGAGGCGGCCATCGTGAAGAAGCCTGTCGTATGCGTGTCCGGCTGAGTCTTTCGAGAAGCATGTTGTTCGAGCACTGGGAATCGCCCTGCGTGCGTCAGTGGCGGATCTCGAGGAGACTGTGGTGCGAGCTATTAGTACGCGCCTCATTCGGCCAGTCGGTGAAGACGGCAAAGCCGCCAAGCGCGTTGCTGAGGTAATCTTGTCGGTTGCGGCTGACTCGTCGTTGTTACGCATGCCATCGACGCCTGGCCGGTCCTACCCTTTCGACAGCAACACTCACGCCGGTATCGAGGTGTTCCGGTGGACCTTTTGAGGGCTCCAATGTTCAAGTATCCGCGTCATCGTGAAGAACAGCTTCTCAACGCTTCAAAGGAGCGCGAGCCCAAAGATAGCCGCTACGGGTTGCCGCTGCACGTGGCCTTTTGTCGCCGCTGTGTAATCTTGAATCAGCGTCCCAACTCGGCGGTGGTCGCGCACACCAACTATAGCAACAAGGCGACGATCCACTTCGACGCCGAGGGAGTGTGCGACGCTTGTCGGTTGGCCGAACAGAAACACGGCCTAATCGACTGGCAAGAACGCGAGTCGCGACTGCGCGAGCTCTGCGATCGATATCGTCGACATGATGGCTCTTATGACTGCATGGTTCCTGGGTCGGCGGCAAGGACAGCTTTTATGCCGCGCATGTGTTTAAGTGCCAGTACGGCATGCACCCGCTTACCGTTACTTGGGCGCCGTACATCACACCGACTGGGGTGGCGGAACTTTCAGTCGTGGGTTCAGGCCGGGTTTGACAATTTCTTATGTACGCCCAATGGGCGCGTGCATCGCCTGCTGACGCGCCTCGCGGTTGAAAACCTGTTTCATCCCTTCCAGCCCTTTATTTTTGGACAGAAGGCGCTCGCCCCCAAAATGGCGCTCTGCACGAGGTCCCGCTCGTGTTCTATGGCGAGAACGAAGCCGATTACGGGAATCCGATCGCCGTACTCAGTCGGCCCGGCGCGACTGGTCGTATTTCACCGCGCGGACAAGTCGAAGATTTATCTCGGCGGCACGTCGATGGCCGATTTGCAGGCGCACTTCGGGGTCGATGCGAACGAGCTCAAGCTCTACCCGCCGGCGGACCCGGCAGAGATCGAGCGGCAGAGTCGAGGTGCACTATCTTGGTTACTACCTGAAGTGGCACCCGCAGAGCTGCGATTACTACGCCGTGGAGCACGGCGGGTTCCAGGGCTCACCTGAGCGGACGCCAGGCACCGACAGTAAGTACAACAGCATCGACGACAGGATCGACGATTTCCATTACTACACGACAGTGACGGAAGTTCGGCATTGGCCGCGCGACCTACGACGCGGCGCAGGAGATTCGCTCGCGCGAATCACGCGCGAGGAGGGCGTCGCGCTGACGCGCCGCTTCGACGGCGAGTTTCCGGAGCGCTTCGCCGAGGAGGTCTTCCGCTACTCAGCATTTCGGAGAAGGAGTTTTCACGGGCGTTTCGTATGTTCGACCCGCCAATTGGACCGCGCGTATTTCGACAATCTGACGGATTCGTTCCGTTCGCCGCACCTGTGGCGGCACGTCGACGGCAAGTGGCAGCTGCGGCACGTGGTCTGGGATTCAGAGTGAGGCGTAATGGGCAACGTGCGTTTGATCGCGCGCCTGGATATCAAGGGCCCGAATCTGATCAAGGGCGTTCATCTTGAGGGGTTGAGAGTCATTGGTGATCCGCAGGAATATGGCGTCGCTACGACGAACAGGGCGCCGATGAGCTCATATACATAGATATCGTGGGCGAGCCTGTACGGGCCAGGCGACCGATATTGTGCGTCGCGCTGCGCACGATGTGTTCGTGCCGATGACCGGTGGGCGGCGGCGTGCGGAATGTCGAGGACGTTCGCGTATTATTGCGTGCGGGGGCTGACAAGATAGCTATCAACACGGCCGCGGTGCGCCGTCCTGAGCTCATCACGGAGGTCGCACGGCGCTTTGGGTCGCAGTGCGTTGTGTTGTCAATCGAGGCCAAGCAGCAGGCGCCAGGGCGATGGGAGGTCTATACCGATTGCGGTCGTGAGCGCTCGGGTGTCGACGCGATTGATGGGCGCGCAGAGGCGCACAGCTCGGAGCCGGGGAGATTCTCGTAACGTCGATTGATTGCGAAGGCATGCGCGCAAAGGATTCGACATCGAACTCATTGCGCAAGTCACATCTGCCGTAAACGTACCCGTGATTGCCAGTGGCGGCTACGGAGAGCCGTCGCACTTCGCGTCCGTCGTTGGTGCCGGAGCCGACGCGGTGGCCGTTGCTGACGCTCTACACTACGACCGTACTACCCTTGGGCAGCTGCGCGAAGCGGCCCGCGAACTGAATGTCTCGCTGAGGAAGACGCAGGCGCCAACCGAGTAGCCGTGGTCGATTACGGCATCGGGAAATCTGTATAGCGTGCAGCGCGCGTTGGAGGACCTGGCGCTGATGTGGACATGGTTTCCGACGCTGGCGGGATCGACTCCCGCACCACGCTCTGCGTCGCCGGCGTGGAGCTTTTTCCAAGGGCATGCAGGGTCTACAGGAGCGCGGACTGATCGATGCATTGCGCAGGTACGGGGGGCCCGGGCGATCGTGTCGGCATCTGTCGGGCATGCAGGATGCTGGCTACCGTCAGTGAGGAGTTTGGCCTGCACGAGGGGCTGGGGCTGATTCCGGGGAGGGTAGTGGTAATTCCTTCAACGATTCCGCCAATGGGAACTCGCACAATATTTCACATATCAGCTGGAGCCCCCTCTTCCAGCGGGGGGAGCCCTGGGAGGGTACGATTTGCACGCACACCGACCGGTCACAGTGGTCTATCTCGTGTACCAGACCACGTCATGCCGGAGGATTCTGTAGACTTGCTTGCGCAGGGCGACTGACGGCGGTCGTCCTATATGCGCCGCCGTGCGCCGTGGCAGAGTATTCGGTTGCCAGTTTCACCCAGAGAAGAGTGGAAGGTCGGGGCTGCAGATACTCGCCACGTTTCTGCGGTTGTAAACGCGCCGAATTCACCCCTCATGCGTGATTGGGCTCGGGGCCATTTGTATTGCGGCGTATTTCGTTTCTGCTGCAGACCGTTTTTGCTGTTCCATGCCTGACCGCAATCCGGCGTTCCTGAAGGCGGCGTCGGAATTCTCCTTGGTCGCACTTTCGAGTCCCGAGTACACAGCGCCGTTCGCGCATCCATTCCTTGTGATGTTCTCCGGGGGGTAATGGCTGCCGGCGTGATGCTTTATCACTACACGACCTGGAGCGAAATTCCCCTCTCGTTATTTTCTGCATTTGTGATTACGAAGCTCGGTTTGTACGGCGTCGAAGCGTTTTTTGTTATTAGTGGTTTCAGCTTGGCATAAATTTATAGGGGAACGCGGGTTGATTATCTTCACAATGTCTGCGCCTTCTTCACACGGCGATTCTTTTGGATCGCGCCGTTGTTTTTCGTCTGTGCGCTGGCGATGTTGGATTTAAGGTCTGGTTGTGGACTGTTTGGACGCCGACTCACGCTGCTCTCGATTAATCCGAATAATGCTCAACTTTACGTTTCTCTTTGGTATTGTCTATCCAGCGGTATCGCTCGGAGTGGCCTGTCGGTCTATAGGTCTTCAAATGGTGTTCTATGCCGTATTCCTTTCGTTGATGTTGTTGTTTGCTCGGCCCTGGTGTATTCCGATTTATAACCGTTCTGGGTTTGCCATTGCCACACGATCGAGCGTAGCCTGCTGGATCCAAGTATCAGCCTGAGTTCACAGTGGTCGGGTACGTTATGGCGCTGAATTACCTTAAACATTTGGCAACGGGCATGGCGTTGGCTTGGAGTGGGCGGCGGTGCGGCCGCTTTGCCTCGATGGCTAGCTGGGGAGACGATAGCGATTGCAAGCGTGGCTCTGGCCATTCCATTCGCCCACCTTTTGGAGATTGACCTTGTTACTGGTGCGGCGCGTGTGTCCTTTTTGTGTGTTGTTGCGAACTGGTATTTTGCGTTGCGGAATAGTGCATGACCTGGGTGCTTCGTTGGTGGGCGGTTCACCTTGAGACATCAGTTATTCGGTTTATCCGCTGCATTTTTTTGTTTACGATGGTGTGACTGAAATTGTGTTGCGGCTTTGACTCCGCGTGCCGGCTTTAGGGGTTCTTGTGATCGACATTGCGGGTACGCTTGTCGCGGCGCATTGCAGTGACCGCGTGCTGAAGACTCCGTTCATGCAATTTGCAAAGCGGTTGACTTCAATATCAAGGATGGCCTGAGGGGGCACTCTGGACGTGCCTGTCGTTGGGTCTTGGTCGTTTATTGGCTGACGAGACGTCGAGAACTTGCGATTGCTTCTCCCGGGAATTTATTTCTCGATCGATTGGCGTGAGATGGCGTTGAAGACGAGTTCTGCGACGAGTGGGGGCAACCGTAGGGGGGTCATTGATGTCCCGCCTGGCATCAGCTCCAAAGCTGGTGTTGATTGCCAACCTTCGCCCCTACACCACGGCGTAATGATGGAAGTATTAGACGCTGGCATTCCTTTCTATCTGGAAAAGCCAGTCGTCTCTGATCGAGCGTCTTGGCAAGCACTAGGGCGCCATCTCGTGTCCATCGATGAGTTGCCTCCACACGTTGTCGGCTGCAACCTAAGATTTCTGCCATCGCTGGAGCGATTGAAGGATATGTGCATGTCCGGCGCGCTCGGTCGTATCGTTCGAGCCACATTTCAGGCGGGGCAATGGCTTCCGTCCTGGCGACCACAGAGCGACTACCGAGGAGGCTACAGCGCCTCACGCAAGCTTGGCGGAGGCGTAATTTGCGATTTGGTGCACGAAATGGACGCCGCGCGTTGGCTGCTTGGCGACTTTGATGAAGTCCATGCAAGCGCGGGCCGCTTCAGTGCGCTAGAGATCGAGACCGAGGACACTGCGGGAGCATTGCTGAGCAGGCAAGGTGGTCCGGTCGTCCACATAGGTCTTGACTATGTAAGTCGTAAGCCGGTGCGGGAATATCGATTGATTGGGGAACGGGCATCCGCGGTGTGGGATTTGGGGCAAGAGTTGCGGCTCGAGCTACCTTTCGGATACGCAAGTCATCACAGCCGGGATTGAAGATTTCGACGTCAGTTAGACGTACCTCTCCGCAATGCGGGAGCTACCTCGAAGCAATCCAAACTGGAGGCCGAACGTGATACGAATCGACGAAGCCATGAAGACGACCGACCTGATGTTGACAATCCGAGAGAAGGCATCGATGTGATTGTCGCAACGATTTGTGCACGCGGCGGTTCGGTCGGCGTTCCTTGCAAGAACATCCGGCCGCTGATGGGGAAGCCGCTCATCGCTTATTCGATCGAGCAGGCCCTAGCCTGCCGACGAGTCGAACGTGTATAGCGTTTCGACCGACGACTTGGAGATAGCAGAAGTTGCGCGACAAGCCGGGGCGCGCGTGCCATTCCTGAGGCCAGCGGAAATGAGGCGACAAGTATTGCGCCGAAGATTCCAGTGATTGAGCACCTAGTTGCTTGGATCGAAGCCAATGACAGAGCGGTTTCGACAATTGTTGACCTGGACCCGAGCTCACCGTTGCGTGAGGTGTCCGATATCGATGCTTGTATATCGCTTCTTGAGGAGAAGGTGAGCGTTGTAATCTCTGGATACGTCAGACCGACAAGAACCCCCATTTCAACGTGGTTGAATTGCAAGCCGATGGGTCTGTGCAGCTTGTCAGAAAGCTCGAAGGCGAAGTTGTGAGCCGGGCAGACGGCGCCCAAAGTATACGCAATGAATGCCTCCGTGTATGTATGGCGTCGTGCTGCCCTGCCACGCGGTCTATGGGGCGGCTACGTACGGTTATACGTGATGCCTCGTGAGCGTTCGATCGATATAGATCATCCAGTCGACTTCGAACTTGTGGAGCTACTCATGAAACGCAAGGTCACGGCCTCTGCATGAGTTGGAATCTTTCCAACAAGACGGTAATGCTAACCGGAGCCGGGGGCATTCTGGGGCAGCGCTTTGTGGCGGCTCTGCTGAGCGCCGGCGCACGCGTAGTCGCTGTGGAGCGAAATCCCGATGCATTGACGGTCTTGCGGACACAGTACGCTGAAACCGGACGGTTAGTCGAAGCTGCCGTGGACGTCACGCATCGGGACGACCTGGTTGATCTCCGACAGCAACTCAAAGCTGCCGATATAGGTGTCGATGTGCTCGTCAATAACGCAGCAACCAAGTCAAAGAACTTCTTTACACCTTTCGCCGATTTTCCCGTCGCAGACTGGAACGAAGTCATGACGGTCAACTTGACTGGCGCCATGCTCTGCTGTCAGGTATTCGGGAGTCAGATGGCAGCCCGGGGGTCAGGAAGCATCATCAATATGCTCTCTATATATGGGATCAGCGCTCCCGATCAGCGCATTTATGAGGATTCGGAATATGAAGGACGTCCGATAAACACGCCCGCGGTCTACAGCGCCAGCAAGGCTGGGCTCTGGGGACTGACTCAATATCTGGCCGCTTATTGGGGAGGGCAGGGCGTTCGCGTTAATGCGGTGACTCCTGGCGGTGTGTATTCGGGTCAGAATGACGTATTTCGCGAACGGTATAGTGCGCGCGTGCCCCTAGCGCGTATGGCTGCCCCTGAAGAGTTATGCGGCGCCGTCGTATTCCTCGCTTCCGAGGACGCCTCCTACATTACTGGTCACAATCTCGTGGTCGACGGCGGGCTAACGGTGTGGTGAGTGTATGGGTGTATTTGTCGTTGCCGAAGCGGGTGTCAATCACAACGGCGAAGAGCGCCTAGCCCTTGAGCTTGCCACGTGCGCGGCGCGTGCGGGCGCGGACGCGGTAAAGTTTCAAACGTTTCGCGCTGAGCGCTTGGTCGTGCGAGGAACCCAGACCGCCGAATATCAGCGGGCCGATGCCGGCGAGTCAGATCAGTTTGAGTTGCTAAAGCGGCTGGAGTTGACTGAAGACGCATACCGACGTGTCGCCGATCATTGTCGAGAGCTTGGCATCGAGTTCATGTCGACCGCCTTCGATGAGCAGTCGCTCGACTTTCTGGTCTCGCTCGGAATCAGGCGCATTAAGATCCCGTCTGGGGAGCTTACCAATCTGCCCCTGCTGGCACATGCGGCCAAAGTCGGCTTGCCCATGATCGTATCGACCGGCATGGCGGATCTCGAGGAAGTGGAGGAAGCTGTCGACTGCATTCGCATCGCCCGCGGAAACCAGGCCACGGGGATGAATCTCACGCTTCTTCACTGCACATCGAGCTATCCTGCGATGGACGCCGATGTGAATCTCCGTGCTATGGGTACTCTCGCATCTCGATTTGCTGTGCCGGTAGGGTATTCCGACCACACGCTTGGGACCTACGTCAGCATTGGTGCGGTGGCCTTGGGCGCGACCGTTATTGAAAAGCACTTTACGCTCAGCCGCGCGCTGCAAGGACCCGATCACAAGGCGTCGCTGATCGTTACCGAATTGACAGAACTAGTGACTGCAGTGCGTGGTGTGAGCATTGCTCTTGGTTTCTGATGTCAAGGTGCCGACCGCCCCTGAGAGGGAAGTGCGCGTCGCTGTTCGCCGAAGCGTCGTTGCGTCACACGCGCTCCAATCAGGGCAGTTGCTCGCCGAGCGAGATCTGGAACTGCTGAGGCCCGGTACCGGCATTGCGCCACGCGACCTTTCGAAGCTGATTGGGCGCAGAGTCAATCGATCGGTCAGCGCTGGCGATTTGCTCCGGTGGGAGGATCTCGCGTAGTGCGGCGAATTCTCTATGTCACCGGCACTCGGGCAGACTTTGGACTGATGTTATCAACGCTGAAACGCATTGCCCGCTCCCCGAATCTGAGTTTGGGCGTACTAGTGACCGGAATGCACCTGTCGCCTGCCTATGGCAATACCTGGCGCGAGGTCGTCGATTCCGGGCTTTCTGTTGTCGCCCAGATTCGTGTACCGGTAGAAGAAGGTACTGGCCTGGGAATGGCGCGATGCATCGGCGAATCGATTAGCGGCTTCGCTGAAGCGATGGTTCGCGATCGGCCGGATATGATTTTGGTCTTGGGTGATCGCGGAGAAATGTTGGCAGGTGCTGTCGCTGCGATCCATCTCAACATTCCGGTGGCACACGTGCATGGAGGTGAACGGAGTGGGACGATCGACGAGCCGGTTCGGCACGCCATTTCAAAACTTTCCACTTACCACTGCGTGGCTACGCAAGCATCGCGCGTGAGACTCGAGCGCATGGGTGAATCCAAAGATCGTATTTTCCTAGTCGGTGCTCCAGGTCTGGATGGTCTGGTGAAGGCAGCGAGCCTGGCGCGGTCTGAACTCTGTGTCGCCACTGGCATTTCTGAGTCCGGCAAGATTGCTTTGCTGGTGCTTCACCCCGATGTTCACACCGCGCATCGCGCCGCCGAGGAGGCAAGGGTATTGCTTGATGCTCTCGCAGACGTCGAAATGCACGTCGTATGCGCACTGCCGAACGCTGATGCCGGAAATCAGGCAATACGCAGAGAGTTGGAGGATCGGTGTCGGCCGGGTGAGTTTGCTGCGTTTCCGCACATGCCGCGCGAGACCTTCGTTTCCTGGATGGCCGCAAGCGACATCATGATTGGCAACTCCAGCGCAGGGATCATCGAGGCCGCTACATTTGGAACGCCGGTGATCAACGTAGGCAATCGACAGAACATGCGCGAGCGAAACGCAAACATCATCGATGTGCCTTTTGAGCGCTCAGCGATACGATCGGCAATTGAACGCGGGCTCGGTGTTGGCCGCTATCCACGGCAAAACATTTACGGCGATGGAAATGCAGGTGCGCGCATCTGCAAGCTGCTTGAAGAGATTCCTCTGGGTCGCGAAGTTGCCGTGAAGGGGAACAGTTACTAATGAATTCGCAGCTGGATTCCCACGGGGTTGCTCGATTCATTCACGGCTGCGGCGGCCATGCGAAGGTTGTCATCGACGCTTGGCGATGTGCCGGTGGTGGTTGGCACGGTTGCCTTGATGATGACCGCGCGTGGTGGGGCCGCACGTTTGAGGGTGTGTCTGTACTTGAGCCCGATAGAATGCTTCCGTTGCCGGTTGGTGCAACGGTTCATGTGGCAATCGGCAGCAACGATGCTCGCGAGTTCGTCGCGGAACGTGCTATTGCAGCGGGTTTCAAGTTGATGAGCGTTGTGCATCCCGCGGCCGCCGTGTCGAAATCAGCGGAGCTTGGTGCCGGTATATTCGTCGCCGCAACCGGCATCATCGGCCCTTCGTCCAGTGTCGGTATGTGCTGTATCATCAATCATGGTGCGGTGGTGGATCACGATTGCATGGTCGGATCTTGGACACATGTTGCTCCTGGCGCGATCATCGGCGGCGCTGCACAGATTGGCTCTAGAGTCTTGATCGGCGCTGGTGCAGTCATTCTTCCCGGGATCTCCGTAGCAGATGACGCGACAATAGGCGCCGGAGCAGTGGTCACTACGCATGTCCCACGCGGTGCAACGATGATTGGCCTACCAGCGCGGATCAGGTGAGGATATCTTCACATGGCTTCAATAGCTGATCTTATCGTTACCGCGCAATCTTCCGTGCGCGACGCGTTGGCAAGGCTCGACGACACGGGGCAGGGTGTATTGATGCTCGTTGACCCGTCGGGCCAGCTATTGCGTGTTGTAACGGACGGCGATTTGCGTCGGTTGCTGCTCGAAGGCGTTCAACTGACCGATTCATTGCAGTGCTTGGAATCCCGACCCGCATTGACGCTGCCTGAAGGAAGCTCGATACGCGAAGCAATGGCGCTCATGACGGAACATTTGATTGACCACATTCCAGTGATCGACAAGGAAGGTCGTCCGTGTGATCTGTTCCATCGCAAGGAACTGGATGCCCGCATCTATCTATCAGCGCCACACCTCGGAGGGTACGAGCGGCAGTTTGTCGAGGAAGCATTTCGCAGCAACTGGATTGCACCACTGGGTCCAAATGTGGACGCTTTCGAACGCGAGCTTGCCGAGTACGTCGAAATTGGACACGCCGCTGCAGTCAGTTCCGGCACTGCGGCACTTCACTTGGCCATGCGTCTATTGGGCGTCGGGCGGGACGATCGGGTATTCGTCTCGACTTTGACGTTTGTCGCCTCCGCCAACCCCATTCTCTATGAGCAGGCCGAACCAGTTCTCATCGACTCCGAGGCAGAGAGCTGGAACATGTCCCCGGCAGCCTTAGAAGACGCACTGAATGTGGCAGCGCGACAAAATCGGTTGCCCAAGGCTGTGATCGTGGTCAGCCTATACGGTCAAAGCGCGGACCTTGACCCGATCTTGGAGCTCTGCTCCAAGTACGGAGTTCCCGTGATCGAGGATGCCGCTGAATCACTAGGTGCAAGCTACAAGGGCAGAGCAAGCGGCACGCATGGAGTCATGGGAGTCTATTCGTTCAACGGCAATAAGATCATTACGACGTCCGGCGGCGGGATGTTGGTTTCGAGCGATGCGTCGCTTATTGAACAGGCCAGGTTTCTCTCCACGCAGGCAAGAGATCCGGCTCCGCACTATCAGCACAGCGTTGTTGGCTACAACTATCGGATGAGCAATGTTTTGGCCGGCATCGGTCGAGGTCAGCTAAGAGTGCTCGAAGAGCGGGTCGAACAGAGGCGTCGCGTATTTGACACGTACCGCCAACAACTCATGTCTATTAGCGAGATCAAGTGGATGCCTGAGGCGCCCTATGGGCGTGCGACGCGCTGGCTGACAGCTTTCACTATTGATTCCGAATGCGATATCGGTCCCGCTGCGGTCATCGAAGCATTGGAAAGGCGGGGTATCGAGGCGCGACCGTTGTGGAAGCCCATGCACCTTCAACCGCTATTGGCGAATTGCGATTATTACCCGCATGCGTCGGGAGAGTCTGTTAGCGACCGACTGTTTTCGCGCGGCGTGTGCCTTCCGTCAGGGTCAGATCTTACAGTGACTCAAATTCGCCACGTGAGTTCAATCGTCGAGGAGTGCTTTCGACGACCGGCGGGGATTGCCCGCGCGGTTGTCTGAATCCGATGCCGAGCTAATCTCACTTGCCCCTCTGCGACGCATCTACCTCCGACGTTCTTGACTGAGCGAGTCACGCAGCGATGAGGCGTACCAGCCTCGCTGGCTTGTCTCGCAGAGGCTCGAACGTCACCGAACTTTCACAATCCCGATCCGATCGCTAACAATGAGTGTCACCTTTTAGCGACCCGCATCGGGCACAAGGCGTTGAGATGCGCCACACCCGCAGAATTGCGTGGTATTCTTCCACTTGGATGAAGGCAAGTACTTGCCCAGCGAACGTTAACAACAACGCGCTGGCGAGGTGAGACAAGGATCCAGAGAGCGGAATTCGCCGTGCGTTGCGGCTAATCGTCGGCCTAGCTAGGAAGGTGCAGGGTGCAAGAGTTTGATGGAATAGAGCTACGCTGGCTTCAGCGGATCTCCGAGCTTCCGCGCTCTGCGAAACGCGCCATCATGGTCGTGGGCGACGTGGCGATGATCCCGTTGGCTCTTTTCACGGCTATCACACTTAGACTCGGTTCAATCCGTCACCATGATCAGCGGTGCCGGCTGGCTGTACCTCGGGGTCTTAGCTGACGAGCCTTCCCGTCTTCGCTAGGTTCGGGCTTTATCGAGCGGTCATTCGGTACATCGGTGGAAGGGCGCTCCTCGCTGTAGTTGCTGGAGTGACGTCTCTCCGTCGCCCTGGTTTTGGTTCTAAACGTTACGGTTGCCGGTCGGGTCGTCCCAGTTTCGGCGCTTGATTATCTACTGGGCACTCGCCCTTCTATATGTTGGTGGCAGCCGATACCTCGTGCGACTCGCCTTCCAGTCTTCCAACGGCGCTGCCGAACGGGTCGCCATTTACGGTGCTGGTGAAGCAGGGGTTCGTCTATCATGGGGCTCAAGGGCGGGAAGGAATTCAAGCCCGTCGCTGTTCGTGGATGACCATCATGGCCTTCATGGCAGCGTCATCAACGGGATCGAGGTTTTTCGCCCGAGCGAGTTGCCGACGATTGTTCCGGAATTCAGCATCACACGGGTCCTTCTCGCGGTGCCGTCTGAATCGCGGCGTCGTCGGCGCGAGATTCTGACGCATCTCGAGTCGCTTGGCATTCACGTGCAGACGATCCCGGATCTGAGTGACATCGCCGCCGGCCGCGCGCGCGTCGATGAAATTCACGAGGTGGACGTGAGCGATCTGCTCGGACGAGACCCCGTTCCTCCGAATGCCGAGCTGTTCAGTGCATGCATTCAGGGGAAGGCCGTTCTTGTTACAGGTGCCGGAGGTTCGATCGGCTCAGAGCTGTGCCGCCAGATCGTGCAGCTCGCCCCGAAGCGCCTCCTGCTGCTCGAGATGTCAGAGATCGCGCTCTACAACATCGAGAAGGAACTTCGGCTCACGAGCGCCCGTGAGGGGCTGCGCGTCGAAATCATTGCGCTGCTTGGCAACGCGCATCACAAGTATCGGGTACGCGAGATCATGCAGACGTATGGCGTGCAGACCGTGTATCACGCGGCCGCCTACAAGCACATGCCGATCGTCGAGCAGAACATGATCGAGGGCATTCACAACAACGTCTATGCGACGTGGCATGCAGCGGAGGCGGCCCTCGAGACTCACGTCGAGACGTTCGTGCTGGTTTCGACCGACAAGGCCGTCAATCCGACGAATGTCATGGGGGCGACCAAGCGCTTCGCCGAGCTTGTGCTGCAGGCGATGCAGGACCGGGGCTCGAAGACACGCTTCTGCATGGTTCGTTTCGGCAACGTTCTGGCCTCTTCGGGCTCGGTGGTGCCGCTGTTTCACGAGCAGATCCGCCGCGGTGGCCCGGTGACCGTCACGCATCCGGATGTGATCCGCTATTTCATGACGATTCCCGAAGCCGCGCAGCTGGTGATCCAGGCGGGTTCGATGGCCAAGGGCGGCGATGTGTTCGTGCTCGACATGGGCAAGCCCGTGCGCATCGACGACCTCGCGCGGCGTATGGTGAACCTGATGGGGCTCACGGTTCGCGATGAGGATCATCCGGACGGCGACATCGAGATTTCCTATACGGGGCTTCGCCCGGCGGAGAAACTCTTCGAGGAGCTCCTGATCGGCAAGGACGTCGCCGGTACGGACCACCCAATGATCATGCGCGCCATTGAGCATTCCCTACCCTGGGAAAGGGTGCAGACACTTCTGGATGATCTGATTGTCGCCATGCGCAAGTTCGATTGCCGCAGGGCGCGCGAATTGCTCCTGCATTCGATCGCCGAGTATCAGCCGAGCGCGGGTATCGAAGATCTCGTCTGGCAGCAACACTCGGGCGTGAGCGTAACCCTTGCAGCAGTCGCGGACGATCACAAGGTGACTGAGCTGGCCGCGCGGCGCGCCGCCAAGAACCCTTCCAACCCGCCGTTATCGCCGCAGACGCCCGGGCACTGACTCAGATACCGGCTCTGCGCCGCAGACTCTGGACCGCGCGTCCAGCCGCCTTTCCGTCCCACTTCTCCGGCCTTCTGCCCGTATTCCACGAGCCGTTGAGGGCTTCGCGCACGTTCGCGAGCAGCGTGTCCGCACGCGCCAGCCGGTTCGTTCCTTCGCTCATCGTGACGGGCCGCTCGGTGTTCTCGCGCAAGGTGAGGCAAGGAATCCCGAGATACGTCGTCTCTTCCTGCACGCCGCCGGAATCGGTGATTGCCAGGCGTGAGCCGCTCACCAGATTCATGAATGGCACGTAGCCCAGCGGCTCGGTCAGCGTCAGGCCCGGGCTGGAGGCAGCAGCCAGCAACCCGAACTCCTCGAGCTTCTTGCGCGTGCGCGGATGAACGGCGAACAACAGCGGCAGTTCGCGTGCCGCAAGTTCGAGCTGTCGCATCAACGGCGCGAGACTCTCGCGCGTATCCACATTCGAAGGGCGATGCAACGTCACGACGCCGTATCCCTTCGCCTTCAGCCCCATCTTCTCTCTCGTGCCGTCTGCTTCGATCCGGGACCGTTGCAGTTCATACGAATCGATCATCATGTTGCCGATGAAATCGATCTTTTCCACCGGTACGCCTTCGCGCTTGAGGTTCTCGTCGGCATCCGCCGAGGGTGTCCACAGCACGTCGGCAATCGCATCGGTCACCAGTCGATTGATCTCTTCAGGCATGGTGCGATCGCGGCTGCGCAGGCCAGCCTCGAGGTGCACAACCGGGATGCACAGCTTGGCGCCGACCATCGCGCATGCCGCAGTCGAGTTCACATCCCCGACGACCACAATCCAGTCGGGTCGCGCGGCGATGCAGACTTTCTCGTACGCGATCATGACCCGCCCGGTCTGCTCGGCGTGGGTGCCGCTGCCGACTTCCAGGTGATGATCGGGCTCGGGCAGTCGGAGGTCCTCGAAAAACGCGTCCGACATGTTGGGGTCGTAGTGCTGTCCCGTGTGCACGATCAACGGGCGGCACCAGCCCTCGCGCTTGAGTGCATGATAGAGAGGGGCGACCTTCATGAAGTTGGGCCGCGCCGCCGCCACCAGATGGACGATCAACGATTGCATGGTTGCAAAGCTTACAGGCTCCGGCAGTGGCTCCGGGTTGAGCGAGCGCACGAGCCAAGCGTTTGAATTGCCGCTCTCGGCGCCTTGCCAGCTTTACTTGGGGGCATCGGTCCGCTACATTCCGCGCCTCTTTTTCTTGTTCAATCAGCGTATTAGAAGGCACCAGCCATGCGCGTGACGATCTTTGGCTCAGGTTACGTCGGTCTGGTCACGGGCGCCTGTCTGGCGGATGCCGGCAACCACATCGTCTGTGTGGACGTCGATGCGAAAAAGATCGAGCGGCTCAAGCGCGGCGAAGTGCCAATCCATGAACCGGGGCTGGATGGCCTGATCAAGCGCAACTCCGAAGCCGGTCGCATGGAGTTCACCACCGATGCCGAGAAGGGCGTGGCACACGGGCTGTTTCAGCTCATCGCGGTGGGCACACCTCCCGGCGAGGACGGTTCGGCTGACCTGAGTCACGTGCTCGCGGTCGCCAACACGATCGGTCAGCACATCAATGATTACCGGATCGTGGTTACCAAGTCGACGGTACCTGTGGGGACGGCGGACAAGGTTCGCGCGAGCCTCACCGCTGCCCTCGCCAGGCGCAACCTGGCAGTCGAATACGACGTGGTCTCAAACCCGGAATTCTTGAAAGAGGGCGCGGCGATCGCCGATTTCATGAAACCGGATCGGGTGATCATTGGTACGGATAACCCACGAACTACCGAGCTCCTGCGTCTGCTCTATGAACCTTTTACACGCAACCACGACCGGCTCCTGGTGATGGACATCCGTTCCGCGGAACTCACCAAGTACGCGGCCAACGCGATGCTCGCCACCAAGATCAGCTTCATGAACGAGCTGGCGAATCTCGCTGAGCGCTTTGGCGCGGATATAGAGAAGGTGCGTGTCGGTATCGGCTCTGATCCGCGCATCGGTTACAGCTTCATCTATCCGGGCTGCGGCTACGGCGGCTCGTGCTTCCCCAAGGACGTGAAGGCCCTGTCGCGCTCCGCGCGGGATCTCAACTACGACGCCGAGATTCTGAAGGCGGTCGAGAACGTGAACACTCGCCAGAAGGAGCTGCTCTTCAGGAAGATCTACCGTCACTTCGATGGCAAGCTCAGCGGTCGCACGCTGGCGCTCTGGGGTCTGGCATTCAAACCCAACACCGACGACATGCGGGAAGCGCCGAGTCGTGCGCTCATGGAGGAACTCTGGGAGCATGGCGCTACAGTGCAGGCCTACGATCCTGTGGCGATGGACGAGGCGCGGCGTACGTATGGCGATCGCAAGGATCTCGAGCTGGTCAAGAATGCCAATGCGGCGCTCGCAGGTGCTGATGCACTCGCTATCGTCACCGAGTGGCAGGAGTTTCGCAGTCCCGACTTCGACCACATCAAGTCGCAGCTCAAAGCCCCCGTGATCTTCGACGGCCGCAACCTCTACGACCCCTCGTATCTCGCGCGGCTCGGCATCACGTACTACGGGGTGGGTCGCGGCCAGAGGCTGGAACTCAGTTGAAATTGCGGCTCCACCAGCTGGCGTACAATTGGCGCGGCATCTTCCGGATGATCGTTCCTAATCAATCATGAGCTCCGTGCACAACCAGCAACCAATCCACCTGACGGTGGGCCGGCGACGAGCCCGGGACGCCGTCATGCCTGATGCTCGCGTCCGCGCGCTGATGGCACAAATGGCGCGATATCGGACGCGAGCGCCGAAGGGCGTATTCGTATACCGGTCGCACGAAGAGATGGAAGCCGATCGCGTGCGCTGGCTGGTCCAGGCGATGATCGAAAAGGCCACAAGACGCTGATGGATTTCACCCGCCCGGCCACGTGGGACGACGTCAAGGCGATCGCCCGATACATGGAGGAAGCCGGCGCTGAATATGCACTGGTCGGCGGATACGCGGTGGCCGCCCACGGTTTCAATCGCTTTACCGAGGACGTTGACGTGCTGGTCAATCCGTCGTCGGAAAACGCGCGCCGCTGGATACTCGCGTTGGCCCGACTTCCGGACGGGGCGGCCAGGGAGCTGCTTGCGAAGCCTGAAGTATTCGATGCCGATCGGCGCTACGCCGTTAGGATCAACGACGAAATTACTGTCGATGTACTGCCGTCAGCGGGCGGGATCGGGTGGGCCGAACTTCAACTGCATATCACTACCTTGCAGATAGACGATCAACCAGTTCGTGTACTCGACCTTACCGGTCTGCTCAAGACCAAGCAGGGATCGCGCCCTAAGGACCAAATGGATGCCGCTGTGATATCCGCTGCCATCGATGCACTCGGTAAAAGATAAATAGTAGAAGTCGAACATGCTCATTCCCGTAATACTCTCCGGCGGTTCGGGTACGCGCCTCTGGCCGTTGTCCCGCGAGCTGCATCCAAAACAGCTCCTGCCTCTTCTGTCCGAACGGACGATGCTCCAGGACACCGCGGAGCGGCTCAAGGGGCTCGACAACCTCGGCGCTCCGGTCGTGGTATGCAACGAGGCACATCGTTTCATGGTCGCCGAGCAGTTGCGCCGGCTCGGTGCCGCGCCGAGTTCGATCATTCTCGAGCCCGTGGGGCGCAATACGGCTCCCGCCGTCGCGGTGGCGGCGCTGGTCGCGCTCAAGGCCGATGGGAAGGCCGATCCGATTCTGCTGGTTCTTCCAGCGGATCACGTAATGGAGGATGTGCCGGCTTTCCATGCCGCGGTCCGCATTGCAGTGGCTCAGGCGACTGACGGAAAGCTCGTCACCTTCGGCGTCATCGCGCGCAGCCCCGAGACCGGCTATGGCTACATACGTCGGGCCGGAGGCAAGGGGCCGACGTACCCCGTGGCCCAGTTCGTGGAAAAGCCTGACTCGAGGCGCGCGCGGCAGTTCATCGAGTCGGGCGAGTACTTCTGGAACAGCGGCATGTTCGTCTTCAAGGCAAGCCGCTATCTCGAGGAACTCAAGCGCCTTGCGCCGGACATCCTCGAAGTGTGCGAAAAGGCGGTGGCTGGCGCGCAGGTGGATCTGGAGTTCACGCGGCTCCCGGCGGCGGAGTTCGAGCGTTGCCGCAGCGAGTCGATCGACTACGCGGTGATGGAGAAGACGCGTGATGCCGTCGTGGTGCCGCTCGATGCCGGCTGGAGCGATGTCGGTTCCTGGGCGGCGCTTCACGAAGCATCGCGGACCGATGCTTCGGGCAATGTCACTCACGGAGATGTGATCGCCGAAGACACGCATGACTGTTTCTTGTACTCCGGCAGCCGCCTGGTAGCGACCGTCGGCCTCGGTGATCACGTGGTCGTGGAAACCAAGGACGCAGTGCTTGTCGCGCCCAAATCGCGCGTTCAGGACGTGAAGCGCCTCGTCAATCGATTGAAATCGCAGCAACGCGGTGAGGCGCTACTGCATCGTGAGGTTTTCAGGCCCTGGGGCAGCTACGACAGCCTCGATGCCGGGGAGCGCTTTCAGGTCAAGCGCCTCACGATCAATCCAGGTGCCTCTATATCGCTGCAACTGCATCATCGTCGCGCCGAACACTGGGTGGTGGTTGCCGGTACGGCGCAGATCACGCGCGGTGAGGAGGTCTTTCTTCTTGAAGAGAACCAGTCGACCTACATTCCCATCGGAACCAAGCACCGCATCGAAAATCCGGGAACGGTTCCGGTGCACATCATCGAAGTGCAATCCGGAAGCTACCTCGGTGAGGATGACATCGTGCGCTTCGAGGATCGCTATGGCCGCGAGGGAACGAACAAATAGACCTGATGCCGTACAACTGGCACTTCGGGATGTGCAGGAGATGACGCCATGAACGCCGCTGTCCGACCCGCCGCGATGAAGGTTCCGCTGCTTGATCTCAAACCGCAGTATCAGGCGTTGAAATCGGAAATCGACGCCGCGATCGCGCGCGTGTGCGCGAGCCAGATGTTCATCCTGGGGCCGGCGGTGACCGAGCTCGAGCGGCGAGTGGCCGAGTACAGTCAGGCGAAGTTTGCGATTGGCCTCTCCTCGGGCACGGACGCATTGCTGATCGCACTCATGGCCCTGGATATCGGCCGGGGCGATGAAGTGATCACGAGCCCGTACACTTTCTTCGCGACCGGCGGGACCATTGCACGCGTCGGCGCGCGACCCGTCTACGTCGACATTGAGCCCGGTACATTCAACATCTCGCCGGCGGCCGTCGAGACGTTTCTCAGCCGCGAGTGTGAGAAGCGTGAGGGCCGGCTCGTCAATCGGCGCACCGGCGGCCGCGTGCGGGCGCTGATGCCAGTGCATCTGTACGGTCAGTCGGCCGACATGGACCCTCTGATGGAACTCGCGACGCGCTTCAACCTGCGGGTCATCGAGGATGCAGCCCAGGCGATCGGGTCGGAGTACCCCAAGGGGCGCCGCGTGGGCGCGATTGGCGCGATCGGTTGTCTCTCGTTCTTTCCTACCAAGAATCTCGGCGCGTTTGGCGATGCCGGCATGTGCGTGACCAACGATCGCGGAGCTTGCCCATCGACTCAAGATCCTGCGCGTGCATGGCGGTGAGCCCAAGTACTACCACGCGCTCATCGGCGGAAACTTTCGGATCGATGAGATCCAGGCGGCCGTGCTCAACGTGAAGCTGACGCATCTCGACGACTGGTCGCGTGCACGGCAGGAGAACGCGCCTTCTATGATTCCGCATTCAAGGCAGCGGGCGAATCGAGAATCGGTCTGCCGGTGGCGCGTGCCGGTTATCGGCACATCTACAACCAGTACGTGATCCGGGTGCCAAAGCGCGATGAGGTGCGAAAGTATCTCTCGGAGTGCGGCGTGGGCACGGAGATCTACTACCCGGTGCCGCTGCATCTGCAGGAATGCTTCGCCTATCTCGGCTACCGGGCCGGTGACATGCCGGAGTCCGAACGAGCAGCGCACGAAACGATCGCGCTGCCGATCTACCCCGAGCTGAGCCGCGAGCAGCTTGCACACGTGGTCAATTGCGTCGTGAGCGGCGTGCGTTCCAGTTCCTGAAGGCATCGAAATGAAGATCACGTCGTTCAAAGCCTACGATGTCCGCGGTCGCCTGCCGGATGAGCTCAATGAGGACATCGCCTATCGCATCGGCCGGGGATTTGCCGAGTTCGTGAAACCCAGGAAAGTTGCGGTGGGGCGCGACATCCGCCTGTCGAGCGCGCAACTGCGCGATGCGCTGGTCAAAGGCCTCACCGATTCGGGTGTCGATGTGTTCGACATCGGCCTCGTGCGGCACGGAGGGTGTTTATTTCGCCACCTTCCATGAGTCCCTCGACGGCGGAATCATGGTCACCGCGAGCCACAATCCGCCGGACTACAACGGCATGAAGATGGTGCGCGAGCGCGCTAAGCCGATCAGCTCGGACACGGGGCTCGAGGATATTCGCGTCATCGCCGAACGAGGCGAGTTCGTCTCCGCCGGCGCGCGCCGGGCCGGCGGCAGGACCTCGATACCAGCAAGAGCTATCTCGAGCACCTGCTGAGCTACGTCGAGCGCAGCAAGCTGAAGCCACTCAAGATCGTGGTGAATGCGGGCAACGGCGGGGCCGGGCTCGTCATCGACCAGATCGAGAAGCATCTGCCGTTCGAGTTCATCAAGCTGCTTCAATCAGCCGGACGGCCATTTCCCGAACGGTGTGCCGAATCCGATGCTGGAAGAGAACCGAGCGCCGACGATCGAGGCGATCCGCAAGCACAAGGCGGATCTCGGCCTCGCCTGGGACGGTGACTTCGACCGCTGCTTCTTTTTCGACGAGGGCGGCCGGTTCATCGAGGGCTATTACATCGTCGGGTTGCTGGCCTCAGCGTTCCTCAAGCGCTATCCGGGCGCGAAGATCGTTCACGACCCGCGCC
The DNA here is from genome assembly GCA_963705495.1 of uncultured Gammaproteobacteria bacterium. Taxonomy (GTDB): domain Bacteria; phylum Pseudomonadota; class Gammaproteobacteria; order Steroidobacterales; family Steroidobacteraceae; genus DATBVX01. The sequence goes on from CAVPJQ010000003.1 coordinate 301,992, forward strand.
TGACCTGGAACACCGTGGACATGGTGAAGTCGCTCGGCGGGATTCCGGTGCTGTGCAAGTCCGGTCACGCCTTCATCAAGGAGAAGATGCGGACCGAGGATGCGGTCTACGGCGGCGAGATGAGCGCCCATCACTACTTTCGCGATTTCTCCTACGCGGACAGCGGCATGATCCCGTGGCTGCTGGTGACGCAGATCGTCTGCGAGTCGGGCAAGTCGCTCTCAGCGCTCGTGGACGAGCGGATCAAGCTGTTTCCCGCGAGCGGTGAAATCAATCGCAAGCTCCCCGATGGGAAAGCGGCGATCCAGCGCATCGAGAAGCTCTACAAGCCCACGGCGCAGAGCGTCGACTACACCGATGGCCTGTCGATGGAATTCGATCGCTGGCGCTTCAATCTGCGGACTTCGAACACCGAGCCGCTGGTGCGGCTCAATGTCGAGTCGCGCGGCGACGAGGGCCTGATGAAGGCGAAGACCGACGAACTGCTGCAGGCGCTCGCAGGCTGAGGACTCAAAGTGTACGCCTGCTCACTGGAGGGGTGCCGTGTACCTGATCTGGAAGATATTGCATGTCATCGGCGTCGTGCTGTTCCTCGGCAACATCATCACGGGCGTGTTCTGGGCGTATCACGCGGGCAGGGCGCGCGATCCAAAGGTCATCGCGCATGCTTTCGAGGGAATCACGCAAAGCGATCGCTGGTTCACGATGCCGGGCGTCACACTGCTGACGATCGCGGGTGTCGCTGGCGCGATCAGCGGCGGCTTCCCGATTCTCAGCACCGGGTGGATTTTCTGGGGCCTCGTGTTGCTGATCATCTCAGGACTCTCATTCATGTTCTGGGTCGGCCCGCTGCAGCGGAAGATCGCGGCGCTAGCCCGTACCGGCGGCGCGGGCCAGTTCGACTGGCCGCGCTATGAGTCGCTGCATCGAAGCTGGACGATCTGGGGCTCGGTCGCGACGCTGGCGCCGCTCATCGCTCTGGTGCTGATGATTCTCAAGCCGGCTTTGCCCGGCCTCTAAATGAGTAGATCCGCACCGCGCTCACGCGCTGCGCGGGTGGGCCTGATAACTACGCTCTGTCTGGGGTTGAGTCTCGTCGCCGTGTTGCTGGCGATCGCCGGCTGTGAAGCGACTATCAGCATGAGCGAGCACACCATGAACTCCGGCTCTGAAACGAAGGCCGCTCCGCGCCGCGATCCGCCGCCGACTCTCGTGCCCGTGTTGTTCGATGATTTTGACTACCGCTCGCCGCGCGAATTCGAGCACAACGGCTGGATTCTGCGCAGTGAACCGGGTTGGCCGGGAATCAGCGGCGCGCTTTGGAATGGCAACGTGACGCTGGGTGTGGCGGACCCGGAGCGCGCCGGCAACTTCCTGGTGCGCATGACGGCTACGACCGATGACACGACGACACGCCAGGCGCAGTTCTGCCATCAGCGCAAGTATTACGAGGGCACCTACGCGGCCCGTGTCCGGTTTCACGACGCGCCCGCGGCGGGCCCCGATGGCGACCAGGTGGTCGAAACCTTCTACATGATCAGCCCGCTCAAGGCGCCGCTCGATCCTGACTACAGCGAGCTCGATTTCGAGTACCTGCCGAATGGCGGTTGGGGCGGCGGCGAGCTCACACTTTACGTGACGACCTGGGAAACGTTCCGCCCGGAGCCCGAATGGTTGCAGGTGAATACCAGTCAGGCGGTGCAGGGGAGTCGTGAAGGCTGGCACACGTTGGTGCTGCAGGTGGGCGCGCGAACGGTGAAGTACTACATCGATGGCGAACTGCTCGCGACGCACGGCGAGCCGTACTATCCCGAAGAGCCGATGTCGATCAACTTCAACCTGTGGTTCATCAAGGACGGGTTCGTGCGCAGCGGCGAGTCGCGCCACTACGTGGAAGACATCGACTGGGTGTTTCACGAGAAAGACGCGACACTGGCGCCGCACCGCGTGGAAGAACTCGTTGGCGAGTTGCGCCAAGCGGGCGTGAAGTTCCGCGACACTGTGCCGGCGTTGAATCCGCCGCTCAGCTCACCCTGCAATTTCTGAGCGCGGGCCGGAGCAGTCAGTGACGGGTCCGATCGGGCACCTGCCGCTGCAGTCGCCGCAAGATTCGATCCTGCACCCGTTGTCGCCACTCGGACGTGAAGCGTGCGGGCGCTGCGATCTCCGCGGTCACGGCTTGTTCCGCCTGGGCGACCGACGGCATGGTGCTGAAGCCCATGAATACGTCAGTTCGGTTGCCAATGGCGCCGGTAGTCGTCTGGACGAAGAACGGGAGGAAATTGTTTCCCGTGCTGGTGAGTGCCTGGTAGTCACCGAGAAAGAGTCCGCCGGCATCCGGTGCGCGGTTCAGATCGAACGGCCCGCTGAGATGCGATTCCCTAAAGGTGAGGGCGTCGGTGGAGGTGGCGATCCAGTAGTCGGTCGGAAGCGTCGCCGGGTCTGCCGTGTTATTGCGAAAGTCGTAGTAGGTGACACCGATGACTCCATCGGCTCTCACGTGCACCGTCGGGGTGAATGCGGGGGTCGTCGTGATGGAATTGACGCGCACCGGCGTGCTCCAAGTGACTCCCCCGTCCAATGAGCGAGACAGTGCGATCGCATCGCGCTGCCCGCCGGAGAATCGCGCATCCTGCCACGCCACATACACGACGCCGCTGCTGTCGACCGCCAATGCCGGCACATCGGAGCCGTCGCGAACCGGCGCGTCCGTGTCGGGATCCGAGGCACCGATCGCCATGAGCTCCGCTACTGTTGTCGGCGCGCTCCACGTGTCTCCATGGTCCGCCGATCGGATCACTCGAATCGACGACGAAGCACGGCCGGCCACGATGTCGATCTGCGTAAAGACATTGACGAGCAATCCTCCGGGAAGCACCCCGACTTGGTTACCGATCGTCTGGTTGGCGGGTCCAGGATCGTAAATGCTGCGCGCTTGCCAGGAGGCGCCGCCGTCGATGGTGCGGCTGAGCCACGTCGGTCCCGCCTGCGTGATGGTCAGTCGATCCCATACCGCGTAAACGAAACGCGCGTCGGCGCCGTCCGCGGTGATGGAGCCCTTGTCATTGAAGAACTGATCATCATCGCGGATCAGCGTGATCGGTGGTGCCCACGTGACGCCGCCGTCAGCCGAGCGTGACACGAGCATCGCACTCGTTGAGCCGGGCGCGAGCGTCCCGCCGCTGAAAGAGAGCGCCATCGCATACGCTATGCCGCCAGGGGACACCGTGACCCACGGATCGGTGCTCCGTTCGAAATCGCCGCCATTGGCGGCGTCACCGCCCGTGCAGTGCGAGAAGGGTACGGCCGAGATGGTCCAGTTCTGTCCGCCATCGAAGGAAGTCCCCACCAGGAGTCCCTGTGCCCCGCCGTTGGACCAGCGATCCTGTTGCCAGGCGCCAATGAGATTGGCCGGGCTGGTCGGGTTGATCGCCACACTGGGCTCGACTTCGGCATCGACATAGAGCGTGCCTGTCTGCGGCGAGCCATTGCAGCCGGCCGTCATGGTCGAGGCGGGCGAGACGCGCACCAGCGGTATGGACGTGAACGGTGGTGGACCCGGAGGCACGGGTGCACCGCTGCTGCCATGGCCACCTCCGCCGCACGAAACCAGCAAGACCGGTGCGACCGCTGTCAACAACAGCTGCCGAATGAGATCGTTGCCCATGACTGTTCCGCGCCGGTGCTCCGGCCGGTTGCGAACGCCGGCCCCCCGCATGATCCTGCATTCATGGCAGCACGACGAGGGGCTCATGGCTTCTAACCCACGACCGGCGCGGTTAAACTACGCGCCCCCAAAAAGGGCGGTTAGCTCAGCGGTAGAGCACTGCTTTCACACGGCAGGGGTCGCTGGTTCGATCCCAGCACCGCCCACCAATAGAACGCGGACCCTGCATGAATGGCTGTAGGCGTACAGACGCTGCATCAGTCCGTCGGTGCGCACAGCCATGCGCACTGACTCCTTGGAGATCCACCCGCGACGCCAATCGCCAGCGGCGGCTCGATATCCGATCTGCACCCAGATTTGGGTTGTCATGCCGAAATCCAGCGCCCGCTCCTGGCACACGAAGATCGGCATGCCCGGAGACAGCCGTTCGATCTGCACGCCCTGCCACCCGGTGCCGGGCGTGAAGCGCGGCGGGCCTGCGTACACCTCCGCCGTCGATGAAGTGATTGCGCGGGCGTTGCATTCCTGTGCATGCGCGCCTGGGGATGCGAGCAAAGCTGCCGCACCGAGCAGTGCCATTGCCAGGCCGGCTCTGAAGAGCGATCCCATTCTGCCTACCTCTTGCGCCCGGCATCGGGCGCCACGACTGAATCTGTCGCGAGGCCCGCGCCTATCGCACGCGCGCACGGTATGGCGGCGTCGAATGACCCCGACCGGAATCGACACCTCAGCTGGAATTCGTTGCCGGTGCCAGGCGCAGGCCTTTCATGAGCAGGGCGAGGCTGACGAATACGAGCGCTGCGGCTGCGGCAAATGGCGCGCCCGGGAAATGGTAAAGGCTGTCGGCGCGCGTGAAGTGCTCGAAGAGTCCGGTCATGAGGGGAGGGCCAAGGATTGAGCTCAAGCTGTAAAGGCTGGCGACCGCTCCCTGCAGTTCTCCCTGCGCGCTGGCCGGAATCTGGCCCGACATCAAGGCGTTCATCGCGGGGTAGGCGAGGGCGGCCGGCAACCAGGCGAGCAGCGAGGCATACATCATCCAGCCCTGGGTGGCAGATGCGTATCCGAGATACGTGATCGCGCCAAAGAGCAGCCCGACGATGACTGCCCGGCGATCACCGCCGAGCCGTGGGATCAGCATCCGGGTGAGAAAGCCCTGCCCGATCACCATCACTACGCCCGCCACTGCGAGTGAAAAGCCCACCGCCGCAGTCGACCAGCCGAATTTCAGGATGGTGTAGAACGACCACACGTTGGGCAGCACCTGGTGGCCGAGCTGCCAGAAGAACGCCGCTGCGGCCATCCAGGCGACCGATGGGTAGTGGCGGATCTGCAGCAAGGTGCCGAGTGGATTGGCACGCGACCACTGAAATGGCCGTCGCGATTCTGGCGGCAGAGACTCGGGCAGCGCGATCAGGCCGAACCCCGTATTGAGCAGCGCCAGGACGGCGGCGGCGATGAAGGGCGCGCGCGGCCCAAGCGTGCCGACCAGCCCGCCGATCACGGGGCCGATGATGAAGCCGGTGCCGAACGCCGCACCTACCAGCCCGAAGTTCTGCGAGCGCTTTTCCGGCGGACTGATGTCGGCAATGTACGCGTAGGCTGGCGTGAAGGAGGCACCCGCGATACCGGCGATGATGCGTCCCAGGAAGAGCCAGCCGATCGTCGGGGCAACGCCCATGACCAGGTAGTCGATCCCAAGCGCAAAGAGCGCGCTGAGCAGGACCGGGCGACGTCCGAACCGATCGCTCAGGTTGCCGAGCACCGGTGCACAGAAGAACTGCACGATCGCATAGGCGAATGCCAGCCAGCCACCGTAGGCGGCAGCGCTCCCGAGCCCCAGGCCAGTGAGCTCGACGATGAGCTGCGGCATCACCGGCAGGATCAGCCCGAAGCCGATCGAGTCGATCAGCACCGTGACGAAGATGAAAAGGACTGCCGGTCGGCTGGAAGCGGAGCCAGGCATTGCATTACTCCCGGGGTGTCCGCGCTATATTAGTCAAATTAGACTATTATTATCAAACTATGAGAGCCGAGCTTCTGGTTCTGGGCGCGCTGCATCGCGGCGCCATGCATCCCTACGAGATCCGCCGCCGTCTGAAGGCGGCGCTGGTCGAGTGCTACACGGATGTCGATGTGGGCACGTTGTATTACTGCGTGCGCCAGCTGGCGGCGGCGGGTCTCATCGAAGTGCATGGCACCGAAAAGGTGGCGCGCGGCGGTGCGCGTACGATCTACCGCATCACCCGCAGCGGCCGGGCGCGGTTTAGCGAGTTGCTGATGGAGCACTTCAGTGCGGCGGGGTCGATCGCAGGAACGCTCTATTCTGCCTTGCTGTTCCTGCACCTCGCCGATCTGCCGGCCGTGGCCGCCGCGTTGCGCGCGCGGCTCGAGCGACAGGAAGCCGCGCTACAGGAGACGCGCGAGGTCCGGCGACGGATCGGCAAGTACGCCGGCACCGGCGTGCGGCATCTCCTCGATCACCTGGCAGCTCAGCGCGAACTCGATCGCAAGTGGTTGCATCGGGTCCTCAAGGACGTGGAGCGCGACCAGGTCCGCGATTCGGATCTGCCCCGGCTGCACGCACAGCTGCGCCGCCGGCCTGCTCGACCTCGTGCGGGTTCGGTGAAGTGAGAGAGCCATGCTCAGAAGCCTCTATCGGGAGCTCACAGCGGTCGCTTTGGTGCGTGTGAAAGCCATGGTCCAGTTGGTTTCCCAGGTCCTACCGCCATCCACCGAGAATGCCTGTTCCCAGCGAGGGTGAGGCGTCGTGATGCGCGACCACGTAAAGCGCACCTGGATCGGTCGGCCCTGGTACTGATCGGATCCTTCGAACACTCCAACGTCGCCGGCAAATGCGCCAATCACAGGTGGCTGCAACGCGCTGCTGCGATTGTCGATCCAGTAGATCGACCACCGGCCAGTGGTCGGATCGAAGAAACGCAGGCTGAGCCCGACGAATCCCTGCCAGAAGTCGGTGCGATATTCGTCCTGATTGCCGAGACGCCCGGGGAGGGCGTTGCACACGCTGTACGCTTCGAATTCCTGCCATTCGTTCGATCCCTGCAGGCGCGTCACTAAGCGGCGATTGTGGATCTGCCAGCGCCCCATCAGGAAATCGAATGCCCGAGCCTGATCCTCGTGCTGCTGCGCCTGATTGACGGCCAGAAGCCACTCGGCTCTGACGTTTTCTGCGCCACTGAGCGAAGGAACGAGGCCGAGCCCGAGAACCAGCGACAGCGCGATATGGGTTCGAGAGATACGCATGGTTGTTCGCTCCTCGCAAGTGAAGCAATCTCCATGGCGTGCAGCCTAGCCCTTATTTAGGGCGTAAACCGCCCTGATTCAGCGTACCATTTTTACTCTATGTATCACCCCACCACGCGCGTGCTCGGTGTGCTCGAGCTGCTGCAGACCCACGGCCGCATGAGCGGTGCGGAGCTGTCACGGCGAATCAAGGTGGACGCGCGCACGCTGCGGCGTTACATCGCGCGGCTGGAGGAGATCGGCGTGCCCATCACGACCGAGCGCGGACGTTATGGCGCGTACATGCTCGTCGCAGGCTACAAGCTTCCGCCGATGATGTTCACGGACGAGGAGGCGCTGGCGTTGTCAGTGGGGTTGCTCGCTGCACGGAGCCTCGCGCTCTCCGGCGCAGCGCCGGCCGTGGCGAGCGCCCAGGCCAAACTCGAGCGCGTCATGCCCGCTAATCTCAAGCGGCGGGTTCGTGCGATCGACGAAACGGTCGCGCTGGATCTGTCGCGCCACTCACCTTCCGTCGCAAACGATGCGCTGATTGCATTGAGCACCGCGGCGCAAGCCCAGAAGCGAGTGGCGATGCGCTATCGCGCCGCGCAGCGCGACGAGACCGAGCGTGAGTTCGATCCCTACGGGCTCGCCTTCCGCGGCGGCCGCTGGTACGTGGTCGGCATGTGTCACTTGCGAGGCGGCTTGCGATCGTTTCGGCTCGATCGGGTGCAATCGGTTCGCCCGCTCGAAACTGGATTCACGCGGCCCGATAACTTCGACGCGTTGGGGCATCTCGCCTTCTCGATCGCGACGCTGCCGCGCGCACACCAGGTCGAAGTGCTGCTCAAGACCGAGCTGGAGGTTGCACAGCGTGAATTGTTTTCGTCTCTCGGGATCCTGGAGCAGGCGAGTGACGGGGTGCTGTTGCGTGCACAAGCTGACAACCTGGAGTGGTTCGCTCGTGAGTTGTCGCGCCTGCCGTTTGACTTCGAGATCCGTCGGCCGGTGCAGTTGCGCGAGGCGCTTTCCAGGTGCGCCATGCGTATCCAGCGGCTGGCTGGAGCGGTCCCACACGCTTGAGCGGGTGGCTGCAATTCTCCTGAAATATGTCGCCACCTGCCGACGTCTGGCGCGCTTCCGTGCGCCATGACACGATCCTGAACAAGTTAATGGATGACTGCGCGGGCGAAGGCAGTTCAGGGTGGGTCGTTGATCATCAACGTTTCGGCTTCGCGCCTGGGTGCGCTTGCCGCTATTTGTCTCCTCTCCGCGTGCGACCTGGTCGGTGTTGAGCAGAATAACGACGACAACACCGCACCCGCGGCACCGACGGGTTTGCAGGTGACAGCCCCAGACGGGACGCATGTACAGCTGCAGTGGACTGCACCGCCCGACAGTGACACGGCGGGCTATCGCGTGTTCCGTAGTGACCTCTCGACGTCCATCGCAACGGTCACGACCACTACATATACAGATGCTACCGTCGCGCCGGCAACGACCTACGGTTATTTTGTCGTCGCGTTCGACGCCGCTGCACCACCCAATGAGTCCGGCCCGACGTCGGTAGTGCAGATTCGAACGCCGTCCACGGCTGACACCGCTGCGCCCGCGGTTCCGGTCAACGTGCAGGCGGTCGCGAGCGGGCCCACGCAGGTCAACCTGACGTGGGACGCATCGGCGGATTCGGGCGGCTCTGGTCTCGCGGGCTACCGCATTTTCCGCAACGGGAGCACGACACCCGTTGCGACGGTTGCGATCGCGAATTTTTCGGACATCAACCTCACTGCCGGCACCGCGTACATGTACGTGGTTCGTGCTTTCGATGGCGCGGGAAATGTGTCCGGCCCTTCGACCGCCGTCAGCGTCACGACGCCAGTTCCCGCCGATACTACGCCGCCGACGGTGCCCGGTGCGTTGACGGCAACAGCGCAAGGAGCGGGCTCAATACTCCTCAATTGGAACGCATCGACGGATGCGTCGGGAATTCAGCGTTACGAGATTCAGCGCGACGGCGTGAAGATCAGCGATGCGCCCGGTAATGCGATCAGCTTCATTGACTCGACGGTGAGCGCGGCGACTACCTACACGTATGCGGTTCGCGTCATCGATGGCGCGAACAATGCCTCCGCATTCTCGAATACCGCGACGGCGACGACACCGGCCGCGACGGACATGACGCCACCGACCGCGCCTACTGGCGTGGCCGCGAGCGCCACGACTTCGCAGAGCATCGTAGTGTCGTGGGTTGCTTCGACCGATTCAGGTGGCTCGGGCCTCGCCGGCTACCGGATCTTCCGCGATGGTGGCGCGAACGCTGTGGCTACAGTAGCCGCTGGAGTGTTGACGCTCACTGACACGGGCCGGCAGCCCAACACGACCTACAGCTACGTCGTGCGCGCATTCGATGGCGACGGCAATGTATCCGCGGCCTCGAATACAGCGTCCGCCACGACACCGCAGGATTCGACTACTCCTTCAGTACCGAGCAACGTAACTGCGACCGCACTGACTTCGACTTCCGTGCGTGTCAACTGGGGCGCCTCGACTGACACCGGCGGTTCCGGATTGGGCGGATATCGCATCTATCGCAACGGCACACTTGTGAACCCGGTGGCTGCCAGCGCTACCTCCTTCACGGACGCTGGCGCCGTGCCGAATACGGCGTACGACTATCGTGTCACGGCGTTCGACAACGCGAACAACGAGTCCGCACAATCAACACCGGCCACCGTCACGACGCCGGCAGATACAACGGCGCCCTCCGTTCCTGCTGGGCTGATGGCTACGAACATTGCTGCCACGCAGGTGACCCTGAGCTGGAGTGCCTCGACGGACGCGGGTGGTTCCGGCCTCGCCGGCTATCGCGTCTTCCGCAACGGTGGCACGACACCGGTCGCGACCATTGGGGTCACCAGTTACACCGACATCAACCTGACCGCAGGAACCACCTATACGTATGTCGTGCGAGCGTTCGATGGCGCGGGGAATGTTTCAGGGCCGTCCGCCGCTGTCAGCGTGACTACGCCGGTCCCGCCGGACACGACGCCGCCCACCACTCCTGGAGCATTGACCGCGAGAGCGCAGGGAGCGGGCTCGGTGCTCCTAAATTGGACTGCATCGACGGATGCGTCGGGTATCCAGCGCTACGAGATCCAGCGCGACGGCGTAAACATAGGCACCGCTGCCGGCAACGCCACGGGCTTCGTCGATTCGACGGTGAGCGCGTCGACAACCTACACGTACGCGGTGCGCGCCATCGATGGCGCCAACAACGCCTCTGCTTTCTCTAACACCGCCACAGTCACGACACCTGCCGAGACGGACACGACGCCACCGACCGCACCGGCAGGCGTGACGGCGAACGCGACCAGTTCCCAGAGCATCGTGGTGATGTGGCAGGCATCGACCGATGTGGGCGGTTCGGGCCTCGCAGGCTACCGGATCTTCCGCGATGGTGGCGCGAACCCAGTGGCCACCGTCGGAGCGGGCGTTCTGACTTTTACAGACACAGGCCGCCAGCCCAACACGACCTACAGTTACGTCGTGCGTGCATTCGATGGTGACGGCAACGTGTCCGCTGCATCGAATTCAGCGTCCGCTACGACGCCACAGGATTCGACTGCACCCTCAGTGCCGACCAATGTCGTTGCGACGGCCCTGAGCTCGACCTCGGTGCGCGTCAACTGGAGTGCGTCTACCGACACTGGGGGCTCTGGGTTAGCGGGTTATCGCATCTATCGCAACGGCGCGCTGCTGAGTGCAGCTGCAGCCAGCGCGACGACTTTCACGGACGCGACCGCAGCGCCCAATACGGCCTACAGCTATCGGGTCTCGGCGACCGACACCGCAAACAATGAGTCCGCACAGTCAACGCCCGCCAGTGTCACAACGCCAGCTGACACCACGGCCCCCTCGGTGCCCGCCGGTCTTACGGTAACCAGCGTGACCGCAACGCAGGTGAGCCTGAGCTGGAGTGCTTCGACTGACACCGGCGGTTCGGGCCTCGCGGGCTATCGTGTCTTGCGCAACGGGACGCAGGTCGGCACACCGACGGCTACGTCCTTCGACGACACTACCGTAGTTGCGGGGACGACATACACCTACACGGTTCGCGCCGCGGACAACGCTGGCAACGTTTCTGCCGACTCGAATTCCGTGACGGCGACGCCGCAGAGCTCGCAGTCGGGACTCGACTCGCGTCCCAGCAATACGACGTGCATCGCGCCCAATCAGCCGACGACGAACACGTCCGTCGCGACTACGCGCGTGTTCCCGAGTCTTTCGTTTGCCAGTCCCATCCGGATGACGCTGGCGCCCGGCGAGCCGACCAATCGCTGGTACGTCGCCGAGCAGCGGGGCACGGTGCAGCGCTTCGAAGGCACCAACCCGACGACAAAGACCCTGTGGGCGGACCTGCAAAGCATCGTCAACGACGGCGCTTCCGAATCCGGCCTGCTCGGCCTGGCTTTCCACCCCAACTACGCCTCGAACGGCCGGGTATTCCTCTCTTATACGGGCGCTGGCGCGAGTCCCTTCCAGTCGCACATCTCGGAGTTCCGGCGCAACAACACGACCGGGCTGCTGGACCCGACGACCGAGCGCATCCTGATCCGGCTCGATCAGCCGTTCGACAATCACAACGGCGGCAACATCCTGTTCGGTCCGGACGGGAATCTCTACATCGGGTTCGGCGATGGCGGCAGCGGCGGTGATCCTGGCAATCGCTCGCAGAACCGCAATCTCCTGTTCGGCAAGATGCTGCGCATCAGTGTCGATGGCGCCAATCCGTACACGATCCCGTCCGACAATCCGTATGCCGGCAACGCGATGTGCCCGGGGGGTTCTGGCTCAGCACCATGCGCGGAAATCTACGCCTACGGATTCCGCAATCCCTGGCGCTGGAGTTTCGACCGGGCCGCGACAGAGCCGGACCTGTGGCTCGCTGACGTCGGCCAGGACAGCTTTGAAGAAGTGGATCGGGTCGTCAACGGCGGCAACTACGGCTGGCGAATCCGCGAAGGCGCGCACTGCTTCAACCCATCGAGCAATTGCCCGCTCACTGCGAACGGCGCGCCGCTTATCGATCCGATCGCCGAGTACGGCCGCAGCCTCGGTCAGTCGACTACGGGTGGCTATGTCTACCGGGGCAGCGCGATTCCTTCACTGCGCGGTCGGTATGTATTCGCTGATTTCGTCAGCGGCCGGCTCATGTACCTCGCGACCAATGCGTCAGGGGGCTTCGATCGTCGCGACCTCATCGCCTCCACGGGGTTGAACATCTCCTCGTTCGCCGAGGACTCGAGTGGCGAGCTGTATATCACCGACTACAACGGTGGCATCCACCAGATCGTGGCGGGCGGCGGCACGATCGCCGACACGATCCCGGCCAGCCTGATCAACACCGGCTGCGTGAGCATGGCGGATCCGAAGCAGCCCGCGGTGGGCCTCATTCCGTATGCGCCGAATGCGCCGTTCTGGTCCGACGGCGCAGCCAAGGACCGCTGGATGGCACTGCCCGACAGCGGGAAGATCACGATTGGAACTGCCAACGATGCCAACGATTGGTCGTTCCCCAACGGCACCGTGCTGGTGAAGAACTTCAAGCTCGGCAACCGGCTGATCGAGACGCGGCTGTTCATGCGCCATCCCGATACCGGCAATTGGGGCGGCTATACCTACCAGTGGAACGCCGTGCAGACCGCGGCAACACTCGTCAAGGGCGGACTCATCACGCATATCACGCCGCCCGACCAGGACTGGATCTATCCGAGCGAAGCTCAGTGCCTGCAGTGTCACACCAATGCGGCGAACCGCAGTCTTGGACTCGAGACGGGCCAGCTCAACGGCAATCTCACCTATCCGCAGACCGGCCGCACTGCGAATCAGCTGGCGACCCTCAATGCAATCGGCATGTTCTCGACGCCATTGAGCCAGCCCCCGAGTGCATTGCCGGTCTATCCAGATCCGTTCGGTTCCGCACCGGTGGCGGAACGCGCCCGCGCGTACCTGCACACGAACTGCTCGCAATGCCATCGGCCGTCCGGCGGCACGCCGTCCAACATGGATCTGCGCTTCAGCACCGTGATTGGATCGACCAATGCGTGCAATGTCGCGCCGACCAGTGGTGATCTCGGTCTCGGCAGTGCCGCTCGCCTGATCGCTCCCGGTAACGCGGCGAACTCGCTGATCTACGTGCGCATGAGTCGACGCGACCTGCACCAGATGCCGCCGCTGGCGAGCAATCTCGTCGACACCGCGGGCGCCGCGCTGATCCAGAACTGGATCAACGCGATGAACGCGACCTGCCAGTAGTTCCAGCGCGCCACTCTCCTGTATCCTTGCCGCCCCGTTCGCCCGGCAGGGCGGCGGCTTGAGTAACAAATCAGAAGCGCACCGAATCGCATCATGACCGTCCGCACCCGTTTCGCGCCCAGCCCCACCGGCATGCTGCACATCGGCGGCGTGCGCACCGCACTTTTCTGCTGGCTATATGCGCGTCGGAACCAGGGCACCTTCATCCTGCGCGTCGAGGACACCGATCGCGAGCGTTCGACGGACGAGGCCGTGCAAGTCATTCTGGACGGTATGGACTGGCTCGGGCTCAAAGCCGACGAAGGTCCCTACTACCAAACGCGTCGCATGGACCGCTATCGCGAAGTCATCGAGCAACTGCTGCGTGAGGGCAAGGCGTATCGGTGCTACTGCACCAAGGAAGAACTCGAGGCGCTGCGGGCCGAGCAGATGGCGCGCAAGGAGAAGCCGCGCTATGACGGGCGCTGGCGCGATCGCACCGACTCCCGTCCGGGCGTCGATCCGGTGATCCGCTTCAAGAATCCACTCGAGGGCGAGGTGATCGTCGACGACGTGATTCATGGGCGAGTGGTGTTCGACAATCGCGAGCTCGACGATCTCATCATCGCGCGGGCCGATGGCTCGCCCACCTATAACTTCTGTGTCGTCGTGGATGACATGGATATGAAAGTGACCGATGTGATCCGTGGCGATGATCATCTCAACAACACGCCGCGCCAGATGAACATGCTCAGGGCGCTCGGCGCGACGCCGCCCGTGTATGCACACGTGCCGATGATCCTCGGGCCTGATGGTGCGAAGCTCTCGAAGCGACATGGCGCCGTGAGCGTGCTGCAGTATCGGGAGGAGGGGTATCTGCCGGAAGCCCTGCTCAACTATCTGGTGCGTCTCGGCTGGTCGCACGGCGATCAGGAAGTGTTCACGCTCGAGGAGATGGCGCAGCTCTTCGATATCAAGGACGTCAACAAGTCAGCCTCGGCCTTCAATCCGGAGAAACTCCTCTGGCTCAATCAACAGCATATGATGCGCGCGCCGCTGTACGACCTCGCACAGCGGCTCAAGTGGCAGCTCGAGCGGCTCGGCGTGCAGGCGAACGATCTCAAACAGCTTGAGGGCATCGTCGCTGCGCAACGGGAGCGCGCCAGGACGCTCAAGGAAATGGCGCAGGCGAGCGTGTTCTTCTTCCGCGAGTTCGAGCAGTACGACGAGAAGGCGGCGCGCAAGAATCTCACGGCCGAGAGCCGCCCATTGCTGGCGGCAGTGCGCGAGCGACTCGCACAGCTCACGCCTTGGAGCGCACAAGGCGTGCACACCGCTCTTGAGGACATCTGTGCCAGCGTTGGTGTCGGGCTCGGCAAGGTGGCTCAGCCGCTGCGCGTCGCCGTTTCGGGTGGCGCTGTGTCGCCACCGATTGACGCGACGGTCGCATTGCTCGGTCAGGAGGCGACGCTCCAGCGCATCGATCGAGCGCTCGAGTACATCGCTCGTAACCCTCAGTAGCGGCTGGAATTGTTGACACACCCGCGGGCGCTACGTAGAGTCGCGCCCCTCGCGTGGGGCTGTAGCTCAGCTGGGAGAGCGCCTGAATGGCATTCAGGAGGTCGTCGGTTCGATCCCGATCAGCTCCACCAACTCCGCGCGACCGACAACTCGACGTCCCCATCGTCTAGAGGCCCAGGACACCGCCCTTTCACGGCGGCAACGGGGGTTCGAATCCCCCTGGGGACGCCAACTAGGACAATTGGTTTGTGGGTCGCTGAAAGCGCGATCTGAACGCACCTTCACAGCGATTGGCATTGCGCGACACCAGACCGTCAATCAGCCACTTCAACCAGCGTCCGTGCTGGAGTGACACCGTCGCCGTCCCAGCTCTGGAGGCGGCGGCGATGCCGCAGCGTGCCGATGTCGTGGTCATCGGCGGCGGAATCACCGGCTTGTGTGCGGCGCGAGCTCTCGCCAAACGCGGTATCGATGTGGTTCTGCTAGAGGCGCAAACGATCGGCTGGGGCGCGAGCACGCGAAACGCTGGCATGGTGCTGACCGGGCTCAAAGCTGGCGCCCGCGCTCTGCTCGACCGTTTTGGCCAGAACCTGGCGAAGCAGCTCTTCAGAGCGTCGGTGGAATCTGTCGATTGCGTTGAGCAGCTGGTCGGCAACGAGCGGATCGACTGCGACTTCCATCGTAGCGGTCACCTGGCGCTCGCGAGCAAACCGGCGCACTACGATGGTTTTGTGCGCGCGGCCGAGATTCTGTCGCGAGACTTCGGGCATGAGGTGCGGCCTGTGGCGCGCGCCGATCTCGCCCGCGAAATTGGCTCGGGGCTCTACTTCGGTGGCCTGGTGGATGAGGCCAGCGGTGGCATCAATCCGGCAAAGTACGTGACGGGACTGGCGCGTGCAGCACACGACGCAGGCGCAGCGCTTCACGAGCACACGCCGGTCGTTGCCATTCAACGCGTCGACGCTCGCTGGCGAGTGGCTGCGATGCACGGAGCACTCGAGGCGCAAGACATCCTGATCGCCACGAGTGGTTATACCGGCGCGATCACTCCGTCGTTGCAGCGGAAGGTCCTGGCGATCGGCTCGTACGTGATTGCGACCGAAACGCTGCCGGAATCATTGGCGCGGGAGTTGTGTCCGGGCGATCGCATGATGTACGACTCGCGACACTTCCTGCACTACTTTCGCCTGACGCCGGATCGCCGCATGCTCTTTGGCGGGCGTGCGCGTTTCGTGCCGGAATCGCCGTCCACGATCAACGAGAGTGCGGCTATCCTTCGACAGGGAATGGTCGCCGTGTTTCCGCAATTGCGGGACGTACGCGTCGAGTACGCCTGGGGCGGTACGCTCGATTTCGCTTTCGACACCCTGCCTCACGCAGGGCAGATCGAGGGCTTGTACTACGCGCTCGGCTATGCCGGTCACGGCGTCGCGCTCGCAACGTATCTTGGTACGCGAATGGGGGAGACGCTCGGCACCGACGCGCGTCGACACCATCCCGTTCGCGCGTGTGCCTTTCCCCGGCGCACCTCTGGGGCTGCACTGGGGCAAGCGCGGCTTCCTGGGTCTTGCCGCCAGCCTGGTACAAATTCTTGGATTGGATCGCGTGAGGCTCGCATAATGACCCGGCATTCTAAGAACAACCGGGGGAGCGCATATCCATGAGTAAGATGTGGCGTTGGTTATCGCTGGTCCTCGTCTCCTGTTGCCTCACTGTGTCCGCGTGCTCGAAATCGAAGGAGGGCGCGGGCACGGCCCCACCACCGCCGCCGATGGAGCTCGCGGTCCTCGAGTGGGCGGGCTACGACGCCAAGGATTTCTGGATCGACTTCAGCAACAAGAACCCCACGGCGAAAGTGAGTTTCGAGATCGGCTCGTCCGACGCCGACGTTTACGGAAAGATGAAGGGCGGCGCCAAGGCCGACATCTTCCACGCGTACACCGGTTGGTTGCAGTTCTACGTGGACGAGGGCCTGGTCGAGGAGATCGACGTCTCCAAGCTCTCCAACTGGAGCAAGGTGCCGGAGAATTTCCGGGTCATCGGGCAAATCAACGGCAAGCAATATTTCGTCCCCTGGGATTGGGGCTTCACCTCCATTCTTTATCGAACGGACAAGGTGAAAAAGAAGATTGATTCGTGGGCGGCGCTGCTCGATCCCGCCTTCAAGGGACACATTTCTACCTGGGATGACGGTCCGGGCATGGTGACGGTCTCTTCGTATATTCACGGCTACGACGAAACGAACATCAGCCCCGAGCAGCTGACCGCGATCAAGGCGGAGTGGATCAAGCAGCGCCCGCTGAACATCTTCTACTGGGCGGGCGAGCCGGAGTTGATCGACGGCATGGCTAACGGTGACGTGTGGGTGGCGTACGCCTGGCAAGGTGCTTACGCAACGCTCCTCGGCAAGGGCGTGCCGGTCGCCTACGCCGATCCGAAAGAAGGCCGCAACTCCTGGGTCGGCGTGTACGGCATTCGCAAGGGCACACCGAATCTCGAGCTGGCACTCAAGTTCTTGGACGACAAGCTTGCCAATGCCACGTCGGAGAACGTCGTGAATCAGTTCTACTACGGCTCTTCGA
The DNA here is from genome assembly GCA_963705495.1 of uncultured Gammaproteobacteria bacterium. Taxonomy (GTDB): domain Bacteria; phylum Pseudomonadota; class Gammaproteobacteria; order Steroidobacterales; family Steroidobacteraceae; genus DATBVX01. The sequence goes on from CAVPJQ010000003.1 coordinate 319,299, forward strand.
ATCAGGAAGTGATGAGCGCGATCACCGACGAGACGCTCAAGCAGGCTTTTTCGGTCGGTGATCCGACGATCCTGCAACGGACCAACTTCACGCCGAACCTGACCGCCAAGCAGCGCGACGACTGGACCGCGATGTGGACGGAAGTGAAAGCCGCGCGTTGAGACTCCCACGGGAGCGCGGCCCACTCGGGCGGCGCGCGGCATTCTGGGCGCTCTACATCCCGCCAGTCGCATGGGTGGGCCTGTTCTTCCTGGTGCCGATCGTCCTGATGTTCGCGCTCAGCTTCCGCGCGGACATGCAGGGCGATCTGCTCGGCCTCTGGTCGCCGACCACCGCTCAGTACCAAGCGCTCTTCCAGGTGAGCAGCTACTGGCGGCTGCTCGCGATTTCGATTGCCATGGCGTTTTGGGTGGCGCTGTTCGCGGTCACCATGGCCTATCCGGTCGCCTATTTTCTGGTCTTTCGCGCCGGGCGCGCCGCGGGCTTCTGTCTTGTCCTGCTGCTCATTCCGTTCTGGACCAGCTTTCTGCTTCGCGTCATGAGCTGGAAGTTCTTACTGGGGTCGGAAGGCGCGATCAATTCCTTGCTCGCCTACCTCGGGCTCATCACGGAGCCCTTGAGTGGCATGCTTTACAGCCGCGGCACGGTCATCGTCACGCTGATCTACGTCTGGATTCCTTTCGCCGCGTTGCCGATCGCGGCGGGCCTGCAGCGCATCGAGCGCGAACTGCTCGAGTCGGCTGCGGATCTCGGCGCGCCGCCGTGGCGTAGCTTCTGGGCCATCACGTTCCCGCTGAGCCTGCCCGGCGTACTCGCTGCGTTTTTCATGGTGTTCATTCCGACGGTGGGTGAGTACGTCACGCCGCTTCTGATCGGGGGCAGTAGCGGCAGCATGTACGGCAACATCATCCAGGACTTCTTCACCAAGGCGGCAAACTGGCCACGGGGAGCGGCGCTCTCCATGATCATGCTCGCCGTGTCGCTGGCGCTGGTATTTCTCGCGGCGCGGTTCGTCAACGTGCGGCGGCTTCTCCAATGAGCGCGGCGGCGCTCCAGGCATTGCCACGCCCGCGACTCCTCGGCATCTATTTCGCGGCTCTGATCGTGCTGCTCTATCTGCCGATCGCTGTGCTGTTTCTGTTCTCGTTCAATGCCGGAACCAGTCTGTCCTTTCCGCTCCAGGGTCTGACGACGCGCTGGTACGAGCGCCTGTGGGATTCGCCGGAAGTTCTGCGGGCGGCGCGTAATAGTCTGTTCGTAGCCGCGGTGAGCGGCACCGGGGCAACGATGCTCGGTACGGCGGTCGCGCTGCTGCTCACGCGATTTCGCTTTCGTGGCGAGGTCTTCTTGTTCGCGCTGGCGATGCTGCCGCTGGTTGTACCCGTAATCGTGCTGGCGGTGGCGTTGCTCGTGCTCTTCCTGGCCGCCGGCATCGATCGCTCATTGTGGACCGTCGCCATCGGCCACACGGTCGTGGCACTGCCCTTCGTCGTGCTGATCATCGCGGCGCGCCTCGCCGGATTCGACGCGAGCCTCGAGGAAGCAGCGATGGATCTCGGCGCGCCGTACCGGCGTGTGGTTGGCAGGATCATCCTGCCGCTCATTGCGCCTGCAGCAATCTCCTCGTGGCTCGTTGCATTTACCGTTTCGCTGGATGAATTCGCGCTGGCGTTGTTCCTCGCCGGCAACCAACCGACATTTCCGGTGTACCTCTTCAGTCAACTACGCTTTGCGAGTCGCTTGCCGGTGATGATCGCGCTGGCCGTGCTCCTGATGACGGGCACGCTCCTTCTGGTGCTGCTGGCCGAGTGGATCCGCAGACGCGGTCGTCCCGAGGGCCAGGGGACCGGTCGGTAGCGGTCGACGGCACATAGCCGCGGGAATCAGCGACTTGGGGGGGTACGACGGCCCAAACGGGTATGTGAGAGTCCTTGCGCAGCGAAATTTCCAAGAACCTGAGTGTCGTAACCCTCTGATGGTTGGGCCTTTGTGAAGCCCTTCACGCGGGGTGCCACCCACCTCCACTACACTGCCGGCCGTCTCCATAGAGCGACAAAACCGCGTGCGGATCTTTCGTTTTCACGTAGCCCTGCCGATCGTTGCGCTGGCCGTGGTTGAGGCGCTGGCGTTTCTATTGGTGCCCTACCTCGCAGCCCCACTGCGCTTTGGCGAGAGCATCTCCGACATTGAGGCCGAACTCGGCCCGCTGGAGCCGTTTGCCCTGGTGTCGGCGGGGGTCATGCTGACGTGCATGGTTGCGACCGGGCTCTACAGCACCAGATTGCGGGCCAACTACATCGGCGTGCTGGTCCGGATTGCCGCCAGCGTACTTGCCACGGGCGTGATCATGGTGCTGGTCTACTATGTCGCCCCGAAATTTGACTACGGCGGCACGCTGACACTGATCACGGGCTCGCTGGTATTCGTCGCGGCCGCACTGATTCGCCTCCTGTTCTCTTCGTTCGTCGACGAGAACATCTTCAAGCGCCGGGTGCTGGTCTACGGCTGCGGTCGCCAGGCTTCGAGTATCGCGCAACTGCGCCGCCGTTCTGATCAGCGCGGCTTTGTCATCGTCGGCTATCTCGCCGCGCCCGGCGATCGCGTCCTGGTGCCGCCGGAGCGCGTGCTCGCCGCCGAAGGCAGTCTGCTTCAGTTCGCGCGCCGGCATACGCTCGATGAGATCGTGGTCGCGATGGACGATCGGCGGCGCGCGTTCCCTGTGCAGGAGCTCCTCCAGTGTCGCTTGAGTGGCATCGACGTGATCGATGTGGTGAGTTTTCTCGAACGCGAGACCGGTCGCGTGCGCCTCGACGTTCTGAATCCGAGCTGGATGATTTTCTCCGATGGTTTTCGTCGTGACCCGTTACGCCTGTTTTCCGAGCGAGCATTCGATGTGGTCGCGAGCCTGGGACTGCTGCTGCTCACCTGGCCGGTCATGCTGACTGCCGCGCTCCTGATCAAGATCGAAGGCGGCCTGTCTGCGTCGATACTATATAAGCAGGCACGCGTCGGTCTGGAAGAGCGTGAGTTCCAGGTGCTGAAGTTCCGCAGCATGCATCCCGATGCGGAACTGGATGGCCAGGCCCGCTGGGCGGACAAGAACGATGCCCGCATCACCTGGGTCGGCGCTGTTCTTCGTAAGTTGCGCATCGATGAACTGCCACAGATCATCAACGTGCTCAGGGGCGACATGAGTTTCGTCGGACCGCGTCCGGAGCGACCGGAGTTTGTCGCTGCGCTGAACGAAAAGATTCCCTACTACCGCGAGCGACATTGCGTGAAGCCAGGCATCACCGGGTGGGCACAGCTCTGTTATCCGTACGGATCATCCGAACACGATGCGCTCGAGAAGCTGCAGTACGACCTGTACTACGTAAAGAATCACAGTCTGATCTTCGACATCGTGATTCTGTTGCAGACCGCCGAAGTGGTGCTGTGGCGCAAGGGCGGACGTTGACAGGGGCCGTGCATGGATGACTTCGGCACTGTGAGCTATGCGCTGGCGAGCATCGCCTTCGGAGCGTTCGCGCTCGTGCTGCTGACACGCTGGCGTCAGCGCGTGCATGGTTCTCTGCTGCTACCCGCCACGATCGTCAGTTCCATCTGGGCCGCAGCGCTGGCAACTCAATCGGCACGCGCGCTCGTGCCTCTCACGGGAGTCTTCCTGTTGGAGATTAGCCGGGATGCGTTGTGGCTTGCATTCCTGATGCGTGCACTCGTCACCATGGCAGCGCGTGGTACCCCGGAATGGCTGCCCAGGGTCGTCTACGGATCGATTGCACTGGTCCTGTTGGCCGGCCTCGGCTTCGGAGTCCTACACGACCTCGGCTATTCAGTCGACTCGGCCGGGGCAGTCCTGATTCCGGGAGCGATGCTGCTGTCAGTCATCGGCCTCGTACTCGTGGAGCAGGTGTATCGCAATACACGCGCCGATCGCGAATGGTCCGTCAAGTTCCTCTGGATCGGTATCGGCGCCCTGATCGTCTACGACTTCTGTATGTACTCGACGGCCTTGCTGCTGCGGGCGATTCCCGCCGCCATGTGGGACGCGCGTGGCGCCGCCAACGCGCTCTGCGTGCCGTTGCTGGCTCTGGGAATCGGGCGTACGAGGACTTGGGCACCGCAGGTGTTCATGTCGCGCCGGCCGGCGTTCTACACCCTCAGCTTCATTGCCGCGGGCTCGTACCTCATGGCAATGGCGGTTGCCGGTTACTATGTGCGTATCTTTGGGGGTACCTGGGGCGGCGCCGGGCAACTCGTGCTCCTGTTTGGCGCAGGACTTCTCCTGGTGGTGGTCCTGTTCTCGGGCCAGGCGCGCGCGCGGCTCAAAGTCTTTTTTGCCAAGCATTTTTCGCCGTATCGCTACGACTACCGCTCCGAATGGCTGCACCTGACACAGACGCTGGCGGAGTCCGATGACCTGACGCTGGCGGAGCGCGTCGTGCGCGCGCTCGGTAGGGTCGTGAACAGCGATGCGGGCGGAATCTGGATTGCAAACGAGGAGGGCGTGTTCGTGCCCGCGGGGGGTGATCTCGCCGGACCCGATAAGCCAGCGGTCACTGCCTCGAGCGAGTTCCTGAAGTTCATCGCGCAGCGCGAATGGATTACCGATGTAGACGCTCGTCGGCACCGCACGGTCGGTGATCACCCTGAAGTACCCGTGCCGGACTGGTTGCTTGAGATCGAGCGCACGTGGCTGGTGGTACCTCTGCTCCAGGAAGACAAGCTGGTGGCGTTCGTTGCTATCGCACGTCCGCTCGCCCCACAGGCGCTGGATTGGGAGGATCTCGACCTGCTGCGCACCGCCGGCCGCCAGTCGGCGAGCTACATCGCCCTCGAGCAGGCGGCGCGCAAGCTGGCCCAGTCGCAGCAATTCGAAGCCTATAATCGGTTCGCCGCCTTCATGATGCATGATCTGAAGAACCTCATCGCGCAGCAGACCCTGGTAGTCGAAAATGCCGCCCGTCATCGCGGCAATCCACAGTTCTTCGATGACGCGATTTCGACCATCGACAATTCCGTCAAGCGCATGAACCGGCTGCTCGAGCAACTGCGGCGCGGGGACACCGCCGGGCAGGCGCGACGGGTACAGCTCGCCGGCCTGTGCAGCGAGACCGTGCGACGCTGTGGCGATCGGCGGCCGATACCGGAACTGGTCGGCGTGACGCCGGACGCAGAGGTCGTGATCAGTGCGGAGCGACTCGCGCTGGTGCTCGAGCATGTGATACGCAACGCGCAGGATGCAACGCCTCCAGACGGTTCGGTGCGGGTTGAATTGCGACGCAACGCCGCGCGCGCGGAGATCGAAGTAATCGACAATGGCGCCGGCATGGATGCGGCCTTTGTTCGTCAGCGTTTGTTCCGGCCGTTCGACAGCACCAAGGGCAGCCAGGGAATGGGAATCGGAGCTTTTCAGACGCGTGAGTTCGTCCGGATGTCGGGAGGGGAGGTCCAAGTGAAAAGCACGCCGGGTCGTGGGACCTGCTTCGTCATCTCATTGCCGCTCGCCGCCTCGGCGTGAACCGGAGAGGACAGTGACCGCGGCCGCCCGCAAGCTGCTCATCGTCGAGGACGACCCCGGCCTGCAGCGTCAGCTGCGCTGGTGCTTCGAACAATACGAGGTACTGCAGGCGACAACCCACGCCGAAGCCATTGCAGCCCTGCGCAAGCATGAGCCACCGGTCGTGCTGCAGGATCTGGGATTGCCGCCCGACGCCGAGGGTGTGCGCGAAGGCCTCGAGACGCTGCGCGAAATCATCGCACTCGCGCCGCATACCAAGGTGATCGTCGTCACGGGAAACGATGACCGCGAGAACGCGCTGCGGGCTGTGGCGATGGGTGCCTACGATTTCTACCAGAAGCCGGTCAACACCGACGTGCTTAGCCTGATCGTCGAGCGCGCGATGCGCATGTACGTTCTGGAACAGGAGAATCGACGACTGCTGCAGAAGCAGGGCAGCTCGCCGCTGGAAGGAATCATCGCGGCCAGCGATTCAATGCGGCGCGTCTGTCGCATGATCGAGAAGGTGGCACCCACAGTCGCGACCACCCTGTTGCTGGGCGAGAGTGGCACCGGGAAGGAGGTGCTGGCGCGCGCGCTGCACGCGCTTAGCGGGCGCTCGCAACAGCCTTTCGTTGCGATCAACTGCGCTGCGATACCCGATACGCTCCTCGAGAGTGAGCTGTTTGGTTATGAGAAGGGAGCCTTCACCGGCGCACTGAAGCAGACCCCGGGCAAGCTCGAAGTCGCGAACAACGGCACGCTGTTTCTCGACGAGGTTGGTGACATGCCGTTGGCGCTGCAGGCGAAGCTGTTGCGCTTCCTGCAGGAGCGCGTGGTCGAGCGCGTCGGGGGGCGTGAGACGATCCCGGTCGACGTGCGCGTCATCTGTGCCACGAATCGCGACCTGCAGGCCGCGATCGCCTCCGGGGAGTTCCGCCAGGATCTGTATTTCCGGATCAGCGAAGTATCGATACACATTCCGCCGCTGCGCGAACGCGAGGGCGACGTGCTGATCATCGCGCAGTCTCTGCTCGAGGACCGCGCGCGGCGGCACGGCCGCGCGCTGCGCGGTTTCGCGTCCGATGCGATCGGCGCGCTGCAGGCCCACGCCTGGCCGGGCAACATCCGCGAGCTCGAGAACAAGATCAACAGCGCCGTCATCATGGCGGAAGGCAAGCAGGTGACTGCGGCAGACCTCGGGCTCGAAGGCGCAGACGCCCGGTTCGAGTTCTTCAACTTGCGTACTGCGCGTCAGCAGGCTGAACGTCGGGCGGTCTCCACGGCGCTGGCAATCGCGGGCGGCAACATGACACGGGCGGCGGAATTGCTCGGCATTACTCGCCCGACGCTCTACGACCTCATAGAGAAGAGTGACGTCAAGGTGAACGAATGACCCCGTCAGGGAGCGACGCCTGCGGGCTGCGTAAGTGGCGAGATGCATTCCGATACCAGGTCCTACGCAGAGTTTGGGCAGCGGTCCTGGTTGTAACTGCGGCATGCGCGCCGCAGTCCGAGACCGAGCTCCTGGCACGCGTCGATCGCAGCATTGCGGCGGGCGAGTGGCGTCAGGCGTCCGTGGAGCTGAAGGCACTCCTTCAGCGGCAGCCGGAAAATCGCGGCGCGCGCGTGAGATTGGGGCATGTGGCGCTCGAAACCGGGGCGCTGGCCGATGCGGCACGTGAGCTCGAACACGCACGCGCGCTGGGCGCGGACCCGAACGCCGTTGAATTGTTTTACGCGCGCGCCCTGCTCGGACTCAGACGCTACCAGGACATAGTCGATCACGTCGATCCACAGTCGGTAGCGCAGATCGGCGAGCGTGTGGATCTGCTGCGCATTCGTGGCGATGCGTTATTCGGGCTGTCACGCCCGAAGGAGGCGATTGAGGCGTACGACGCAGCACTGGCGCTTGATTCAAAAAACGTCGATGCGCTGCTCGGGCGCGCCTTTGCTGTGATGCGGCTCGAAGGTTTGGAGCCTGCGCTCGCGACCCTGGACCGGACGGCAACACTTGCTTCGAAGGATCCCCGGATCGAAGTAGCGCGGGGCACGCTATATCTGCAGGCACGCAATTTCGTGCAGGCGGAATCTCTCTTCACCTCGATGCTCGGCAAGATGCGCGAAGACGATCTGAGCACGCCGCGGCTCGCCGGGCTGGCTGGTCTCGCTGAAGCGCAGATGGCGCTTGGCAAGCTCGAGGGCGCCCAGGTTTCGACTGGGCGCCTCTACGAACTTGTGCCGGGGAGTCCGGTCGCCATGTACTTGCGTGCCCGGTACCTGTTCCTGGTCGGCGACTATGATGAATCTCAGGGACTGCTGGAGCAATTGCTGACACGCGAACAGGGCAACATCCAGGCGCGCTTGCTACTTGGCGCCGTCAATTTTGCCCAGGGCAATCTGGGTCAGGCGGACATGCACCTTTCGAGCGTGCTCGCAGGCGAACCGACTAACAGCTTCGCGCGCATGCTCCTCGCTACAGCGCGCCTGCGCGAGAACAAACCGCGGGAAGCACTCGAAACGCTTGGGCCGGATATCACCCGCGGTGATGCCCAGACATTGTCGCTCGCGGGACGCGCGAGCATCCAGGCGGGGGAGGTCGATGCCGGGCTTTCGTACCTGGAACACAGCGCCGTGGACAATCCTGCAGATGCCAACCGATTGCTGCAGCTCGCCGCCGGTTACATCGTCGCGGGGCGCTTCGATCAGGCCGTAAAGACGCTCGAGCAGGTGCCTGCGGGTGGCGATGCGGGGTACCGGCGCAGCTTGCTGCTCGTCAACACCCGGATGCGGGAAAGGGATACGAAAAGTGCCCTGCGACAAGCGCAGTCGTTCGCGGAAGCCTATCCCGACGATGCTCTTGCGCAGGCGACGCTGGGCGGCCTGCTGGCAGCGAACGGCAATCTCGATGGTGCGCGCCGCCAATTCATGCGCGCAGCCGAACTCGAGCCGAAGAGCGCCGTGGCGCAACTGAACCTTGCGAAGCTCGATATCCTGCAGCGTCGCACCGAGGATGCGGAACAGCATCTGCGTGCCGCGCGGGAACTGGCCCCGGAAAGCAGCGCGGTTCTCGTGGCAGCTTCGCAGCTCGAGCTGATGCGCGGAAATACCGGCCAGGCACTGAAGGGGCTGGAGACGGCGCGTCAGCGCGATCCGAAGGCGGCCGAGCCGCGGCTACTGCTCGCGCAGTACCGCCTGGCGACCGGCGATTTCACCTCGGCGGCAGCGATCGCGGGCGAGGTACTGGAAGTTGCACCGGACAATTCGTCGGCGCTCAACATTCTCGGTCTGGCGCTTGCTGGCAGCGGGCGTACCGAGGAGGGCGTTGCCGCCCTCAAGCGTGCGTCCGCCGCGAGCCCGGCCTCGGCAACGGTGGAGCTCAATCTCGCGCGCGCGGAGATGGCGGCAGGGCATCTGCCGGAAGCGTTGGCGGCAACCCGCAGGAGTCTCGAGCGCCAGCCTGAATTCCCCGCTGCGCTGGCTCTCGCCGCATCCCTAAGCCTGCGCGACGATGATGTCGCGAGCGCGGGCGCCTACCTTGAAAGGCTACGCAAGGTGGATCCAAAGCACCCGGCAATTTTCCTGGTGGGCGGCGACATACAGGTTCGCAGCCGCAACTACGCCGAGGCGGCAAGCATCTACACCCGCGGCCGAGCTCAAAACGACAGTCGGGAGCTTGTGATGCGTGAATTTGCAACGCGCCGCCGTGCTGGCCTGCCCGACCCCACCGCACCGCTCGAGGCGTGGCTGAAGAAATCCCCGCAGGATGTGCGTGTTCGGCGCACGCTGGCGCAGGCACAACAGGCAGCGGGAGCGCGCAGAAACGCGATCGCGAGCTACGAGCTCGTTGTGCAGGGGGATGGCCGGGATTTCATTGCGCTCAACAACCTGGCGTTGTTGTACCAGGAGACGGGCGACCAACGCGCGCTGCCGACAGCGCGCCGAGCCTATGAGCTCGCTCCGACCACGGCGGCTGTAGGGGATACCTATGGATGGCTTTTGCTACAGAACGGCGACAGCGAGCTCGCGATGCCGATCCTCGATAAGGCCGCATCCGCAGCACCTGACGCGCGCGACATTCAATATCATCGTGCCGTTGCACTGGCACGCACCGGCAGAACGAATACCGCGCGAGAGGTTCTCAGCTCCGCGCTCGCGGACGGCGCCAAGTTTGCCGACCGTGAGTCGGCCGAAGAGTTGCTCGCGAGTCTGATCGATCCCTCGGGCAGACCAGTCAAGGAGTAGTGCATGAGAGGTGCGTTGTCGTTTGCGTTGAGTGCGTTACTCGTTGCCGTGATGATTGTGATCGGCGGCTGCGGATCGACGCCGCAGGTCACGGCCCCGACCGCAGCACCTCAGGGGCCAGGTGCGGAATACCGTATCGGGCCCGGTGATCAGATCCAGGTCTTCGTGTGGAATCACGCGGAGCTCAGCGTAACGGTTCCGGTGCGGCCGGATGGCATGGTGTCGACGCCGCTCATCGAGAATATCCGGCTGCAGGCAAGACGCCCAGCCAGCTGTCACGGGACATGGAAAAGGTGCTGTCGGAATATGTCCGTTCGCCGTCGGTCAGCATCATCGTGACCGGTTTCGTGGGCTCTTACGGTGACCAGATCCGCGTGGTAGGGCAGGCCGCACATCCACAGCGCTGCCCTACCGGGCGGGAATGACGGTGCTCGATGTCATGATCGCCGTGGGAGGCTTGGCTGAGTTTGCCGCCGGTAACCGCTCCAAGATCGTCCGGCGACAGGGAGACCAGCAGGTCGAGATCCGGTACGGCTGAAGGACCTGGTCAGACGGGGATGTGACTGCCAACGTGCCGGTGCAGCCAGGCGATGTGCTGATCATTCCGGAGAGCCGCTTTTGAGAGCCGCGTCGCGCTGAAAACATGTTGTGCGAGCCAGGGTTTAGCCACGGCCGAGAGGTGCAATTGTTAAGCCAGTCACGTCGTCACTGTGCCCGTCGTCGGCTATAACGTAACATCCGCTCGGCTTAATGAAAGAGACCGCCGCATCGCGCGGCGCACAAGATGCAAGAGCTGCTTCAGCAACTTCTGAAGGAGATCCAGGGCGCCTGGCGTTTTCGCTGGCACGCGCTGGCATTCGCATGGGTTGCCGCGATCATGGGGTGGTGCGCGGTGTTGCTCACGCCCAACGTCTACGAATCGCAGGCCAAGGTATTCGTAGACACCGAGTCGCTGCTGAAGCCGCTGCTGAGCGGACTGGCCGTCACCACCAACCTCACCAGCCAGGTAACCATGATGTCCGCTGTGTTGATGGCACGGCCCAACATCGAGAGAGTGGCCAAGGACACTGACCTGTACCTGCGCGCACGTACGGCGGAAGATCTGGACAGGCTCCTGGCAGCTCTTCCCAAGCAAGTGTCACTCGCCGCCGATCGCGACAGCACGTATACGATTGCTTACCGCGATCACGATCCACGCATGGCCCATCGCGTGGTGCGGCGATTCCTTGACACCTTCGTGGAGGACACGATCGACGTCAAACGCGAGGATAGTGCCGGCACGGAGGAGTTTTTGCGCACGCGAATCAAGGAATACGAGCAGAAGCTTCGCGAGGCCGAGGATCGACGCGCCGAATTCAAGAAGCAGAACATCGGCGTGATGCCCGGCGAGACCGGCGACTATTACACGCGCCTGCAGACGGCGCTCGCGACTCAGAGGGATTTGCAGGCAAGCCTGCGCATCGCGCAGGACAAGAAGGTCGAAGTGCAGCGCCAGCTCGAAGGCGAGGAACCGACCTTTGGGCTCTCGCCAAACGGTCCGACCGGCCCATCGGGACCGAATGATGCCCTCATTGCACAGTATCGCGCCCAACTCGAAGCGCTCCTGGTCCAGTACACGGACAAGCATCCACAGGTCATTACGCTGCGCGAGACGATCGCGAAGCTCGAAGAGGAGAATCGCAAGGCCGTCGCTGCGGGCCAATCGGCGTTGCCGCAGACCGTCGATCCGAGCACCGCAGGCGCTGCGCAAGCTCGATATCAATCCTGTTTACCAGAGCATGAAGATCACGCTCAGTACGCTCGATCTCGAAGTGGTGGAATTGCGGAACAAGCTGGCGACACAAGACGCCCTGGTGCGCGACCTGCGCGGCAAGATGAATACTATTCCAGAGGTCGAGGCACAGCTGATGCGCCTGGATCGCGACTACGAAGTCATCAGTGCACAGTACAAAGCGCTGGTCCAGAGCCTCGAGCGTGCGAAGTTGTCCGGGAAAGGCCGACGAAAGCTCTAACGTGAAATTCCGGGTCATCGAGCCGCCACGCGTGCCACTCAATCCAGTTTCCCCCAACCGGCCGCTGCTCCTGTCTTTGGTGCTGCTCGTAGCGCTCGGAGCCGGCGCAGCGCTAGCGGTGCTGCTCAATCAGCTCAAGCCGGTCTTCTCAAACCGCGCCAGCCTGGCGGAGGCGACCGGCCTGCCGGTGCTTGGTACGATCTCCGCCGTGCTGTCGGCGAAGCAGCTGCGTGCTGTCCGCCTGCGACCGGCGTATTACGCGGGAGGCGTGGCACTACTGCTCGTTGCATTCGTTGCCACACTATTGCTTGCCGAGCCGGCCTCAGAGCTCGCCCGTACCATGCTTGGATGAGAGGAAGGATCCCATGAGCATTGTCGAGAAGGCGCTGTCCAAACTGCGTAAGGTCGAGCCGTTCCAGCCACAGGCTGTCCCCGACACCGGCAAACTGCTGCCTGTAGCGTTACCGGAACGGGACCGCCAGGTGCTCCGGCCGCACCTGGCAAACGCCGAGCCGCGAGTAACAGCGCGTGTTCAGATGGACGTAGATCGGCTGCGGCAGTTTGGCCTGGTCGGCCCCGCCGATGGCGACAACCGACGGCTCGCAGATGAGATCCGGCGCATCAAGTGGGCATTGCTCAAGACAATGCAAGCAGTCCGGCCCCAGGGCAGCCAGCTCGACAACGTCATCATGGTTTCGAGCGCCTTACCTAACGAAGGGAAGACTTTTACCTCTTACAATCTGGCGGTCAGTCTCGCGGCTGAAGGCGATCGTCCCGTCTGGCTGATCGATGCCGATACGATCCGCCGCCAGCTCAGTCGTGCGTTGCAGGTAGATGAGCGCCCGGGCTTGCTCGACGCCGTGGGCTCTTCTGATCTCGAGCTCGATGACGTTCTCGTTGCGACCGACGCGCCGCGACTCTTCATCGTTCCCAGCGGGGGCGGCGTCGCGGTGTCGGCGGAGATGCTGAGTAGTGGACGGATCAGTCAGCTCCTGACCGCGGCTACTGCGCGCTATGCCGATCTCGTCGTCGTGTTTGATACGGCGCCGATCCTCGCTACCAGCGTTCCGCAGGCACTCGCCCATGTGGCTCGTCATGTCCTAATCGCTGTCAATGCTGACCAGACCTCACGTGCTGCGGTGAGCGAGGCGCTGGCGCAATTGCACCGCAACGACGGCGTGTCGCTGGTTCTCAACCAGGTATCGCACTTCATGCGCCAGCACTACTACAGTGGCTACTACGACGATCATGCGGCCAGGTCGTGAGTTGCGAATAGCGATCGCGGTCATCGCACTGTCCGCGGCAGGAGCTGCGTCGGCAGAGCTCACTTTCGAGCCAACGCTGGATCTGGCGCTTAACTGGGTTGATAACATCGAGCTTGCGCCACCAGATGATCCCGCCATCGAGGACTGGGTTCTCGAAGCCATTCCGGGCTTCACGCTCGACTATAAGGGTACGCGCGCGACCGCCCAGGCCGAATACGCGCTGACCACGCTCTTCTCTGCAGATGATAGTGATCGCAACCAGGTCTACAACACGGGCGATGCGCTGCTGACAGCAGACATCGTGGAGCGCTGGCTGTTCGTGGATGTGGCCGGAAGTTACTCGCAACAGACCATTGCGCCCGAGCGCCCGGTCAATTCTTCACTGCTGTTCGATACCAACAACGTAGCCGACGTGGCCGCATATCGCGTGTCGCCCTACGTCGAGCACGACTTCAGGTACGCGCATCTCAAAGCGCAATATACGGCGGCGCGGGTCGACTATCTCGACGACGATCCGCTCAATGAGGTGGTACTCGGTGATTCGGAGCACAGGGACACGCTCTTCGTGTTCGAGAGCCCGGAGGACGACACGGGGCGCCTTGCATGGCGTGTGCAGTACGATAGTCAGCACGCGATGTATGACGAGGCCAGTGACTTCCGCTACGAAGAGGCGACGGCTGAGCTGGGCTGGCGGGTCACACCGACCTTCAAAATACTGGGCAGGTCCGGTCTTGAGAGCGACCTCGGTGTGAGTCTGTCGGACGGCGGACTCGACAACACCTGGTGGGAAGCGGGCTTTGACTGGCAGGCGAGTCGTACTAACCGGCTGTACTTCGTCGGCGGTGAGCGTTTTTACGGAAATACGTTTAATGGACTCCTGGAGCACAAGGCGCGCGTGTTCCGGTGAGCATGCAGTATCTCGAGCGACCGACCACCGCCGCGGAGGAGCTGGCGCTACGCCCTTACCCCACACAGCCGGAGATCGGCGCTGCCCCTCTGGAGGACCTGAACAGGCTGACAAGCGAAGTTTACTTGCGACGGGAATGGGACTTGCGCATGTCACTCACCGGCCAGCGCACCGAGATATCGTTCCTGGCATTGAATCACCGTAGGACGTATCTCGAGAGCGGCCTCGAAGATCGCGAACGCGGCGGAGGAGTGGAAGTAAACCGGCGAATGTCGGCGCTGTTCACGCTGTACGGCGAGTACACGCTTCAGAAGCTCGAATCGCGCGAAGGCGGCGATTTCAAGGACCAGCGCATGATGCTGGGTATCAGCAAGAAGATCGGAAGCAGCGTCACTACGGCTCTAGAGCTTTCGCGTATTGAGCGCGACTCCGATGTCGACCCTTACGAGGTAAACTGGGCGACGTTCAGATTCACCAAGACATTCTGATGGCGGCCCGAGCCACCGCGCCGGTCACAGCAGCACGCGACTCGCCCAATCTATGGCCGGTCGCTGCAGCCGTTTCCATCAGCGATGCCGCGCAGGTAGTGAATGCTCTATCGGTAGATGTCGAGGACTACTTCCAGGTGGCCGCGTTCGAGTCGGTCATCGAGCGCAGCAGCTGGGACAACTACGACTGCCGCATTCCACGCAACGTTTCCAGGTTGCTGGATTTGTTTGCGGAGCGGGGCTCGCACGCCACGTTCTTCGTCCTGGGCTGGGC
>CAVPJQ010000004.1:0-128083 GCA_963705495.1 uncultured Gammaproteobacteria bacterium
GCCTGCGGTCATCAACGTTTCGCTGTGGTGGTACAAGGCCGCGATGCTGGCCTGGGCGCTTTGGCTGAGTTTCGCGCTGCTGCGCTGGTTGCCGTGGGGCTGGCGCGCACTCGCTGCGGCCGGCCTCTGGCGCGGCAAGATCGCCGGCGCCGATGCGCCGCCGCCCCCTAAGCCCAGCGGCCGGCCTTAACGTGAATCCGGGGTGAGTGGCGTGCAGCGATCGCGGGATCGCACCTTGGATTAACTCGTTAAACGAACTGACATTGCTGCTTCGCACCTATACTGATGCGCCGCAGCATTGACGGCTGACTCTCGGCCGGTATGATCGGGCGCCATGTCTCTAGTGCGTCCGGAAACATTCTCGCGCTCCCCAAAACTCGATCGACCCGCAGTCGCGGTCCGAACGCACCTCGAGCGCCACTTCTGATTCCGAGCCCGGCTGTGGCCGGGCAATTTTGACTCTGCGCGGACCTCGGGTCCGTGTACTGACGCTTTGGGGACGCCATGCAAACACTTGCCGCCCAGGGTCTGTTCGATCCTGCGTACGAACGCGACAGCTGCGGATTCGGACTCATTGCGAGCCTCGATGATCAGCCGAGCCATTGGATCGTGCGCACGGCGATCACCTCACTCAATCGGCTGACTCACCGCGGCGCGATTGCCGCGGACGGCAAGACAGGTGACGGTTGCGGGCTGCTGCTCAAGAAGCCACGCGCATTTCTCGAAGCAATCGCACAGCAGGCAGGTATCGGGCTCGCCGAGCGCTTCGCCGTCGGCTGCGTGTTCCTGAGTACATTCGATGATCAGGCGCAACGCGCGCGCTCGGCACTCGAGGCGCAGCTGCGGCGCGAGGAACTCGAAGTGGCTGGCTGGCGCCTGGTGCCAACCGATGCCAATGCCTGCGGCGATGAGGCACTCAAGACTCTGCCGCGCATCGAGCATGTGTTCGTCAACTGCCGCCTCGACATCGACGAAGCAGCGTTCAACCGCAAGCTGTTCCTCGCTCGCCGGCGGGCGGAGAAGGCACTGGAGCGTAAGGACCCCGTGTTCTATGTGCCAAGCCTGTCGGCCTCGACGCTGGTCTACAAGGGCATGGTGATGCCTCAGCACCTCACGGAGTTCTATCCGGATCTCAAGGATGAGCGTCTCGCGACCTCGGTCGTGGTGTTCCACCAGCGGTTCTCGACCAATACGCTCCCGCAGTGGCGGCTGGCGCACCCGTTCCGCTTGCTCGCGCACAACGGCGAAATCAACACGATCCAGGGCAATCGCAACTGGGCGGCTGCCCGAGGACCGCTGTTTCGCTCGCCGGTGCTGCCGGATCTCAGCGACATCCTGCCGCTGGTCTCGATGTCCGGCTCGGATTCCCAGACGCTCGACAACATGCTCGAGGTCTTGCTGATGGGCGGACTCGATGCCCTGCACGCCATGCGCCTGCTGATTCCGCCGGCGTGGCAGACAGTCGATTCCATCGACGCGGACCTGCGCGCGTTCTACGAGTACTACGCAACCCATATGGAACCCTGGGACGGTCCAGCCGGAATCGTGCTGACAGACGGACGCTATGCAGCCTGTACCCTGGATCGCAACGGCTTGCGTCCCGCACGCTACGTGATCACCCGCAACCGTCACCTCACCATTGCTTCGGAAACCGGCGTGTGGGACTACGCGCCGGAGGACGTGGTACGCAAGGGGCGGCTCGGCCCGGGCGAGATGCTCGCGCTCGATCTGCAGACCGGCGAGCTGCTCGAAAGCAGGCGAATCGACGAGCTGCTGAAGAGCCGCCATCCCTACAAGACCTGGCTCAAGAAGGGTGTGCGCTATCTCGAATCGGATCTCATCGACCCACGGCTCGCGGCGGAGCCCATGGATCGCGACACGCTCGCTCAGTACCAGAAGATGTTCAACATAACGGCGGAAGAGCGCGAGGAGGTGATCCGCGTGCTGGCCGAGGATGAGAGCGAGGCGGTGGGCTCGATGGGAGACGACACCCCGATGCCGGTGCTGTCGTCCAAGGTGCGCTCGCTCTACGACTATTTCCGCCAGCAATTCGCGCAGGTGACCAACCCGCCGATCGATCCGCTGCGCGAAAGCATCGTCATGTCGCTGCAGACGCAGATCGGGCCGGAGTGCAACATCTTCGTGCCCGCGCCCGAGCACGCAAAGCAGATCGTGATGAACTCGCCGATCCTCTCGCAGCGCAAGCTCCGCCAGATCCTGGCGCTGACGGACTTCGGAGTGACGCACGAATTCATCGACCTGCAGTACCCACCCGGCGAAGGGTTACACCAGGCGCTGTTGCGCATCTGCGATCAGGCGGAAGCCGCGGTGCGCGCGGGCAAGCTCGTGCTCCTGTTGTCCGATCGGTACCTGGTACCCGACAAGCTACCCGTGCACGCGTTGCTCGCTACGGGCGCCGTCCATCACCGCTTGGTGGAGAAGGGCCTGCGCTGCAAGTGCAACCTGCTCATCGAAACCGGAACGGCGCGCGAGGCACACCACTTCGCATGCCTCATAGCTTACGGCGCGACGGCCGTGTACCCCTACATGGCCTACCAGACGCTTTTCGACATGATGCGCAAGGGTCGCGTGAAGATGGACGTGCACACGCGTCTCGAGCTTGGCCGCAGCTACCGTCGCGGCATTCGCAAGGGCCTGTTCAAGATCATGTCGAAAATGGGCATCGCCACGATCGCGAGTTATCGCAGCGCTCAACTGTTCGAAATCGTGGGCCTCAATGATGAGGTCGTGGCCCTGTGCTTCCCGGGTACGGTGAGCCGCATTCAGGGTGCCGGTTTCGATGATCTGGAGGCCGACCTCAAGTTCCTCGGTGCGCGAGCCTGGGATCAGCGTGCGGCGGTGGCGCAGGGCGGCCTGCTCAAGTACATGCACGGTGGCGAGTACCACATGTACAACCCCGATGTGATCGCGACGTTGCAGGCCGCCGTGATGACCGGGGACTACGAGCAGTACCAGCAATTCGCGCGGTTGGTGAACGAGCGTCCGGTGTCGACCTTGCGCGACCTGCTGGCGCTCACGCGCGAGCGCAAGCCGATACCGATCGAGGAGGTTGAGCCGATCGAGGACATCTTCAAGCGCTTTGACGGCGCGGGTATGTCGCTCGGAGCGCTTTCGCCCGAAGCTCACGAGGCACTCGCAATCGCCATGAATCGAATCGGTGCGCGCTCGAACTCCGGCGAGGGAGGGGAGGACCCTGGGCGCTATCACGGCGAGAGAAACTCAAAGATCAAGCAGGTGGCTTCGGGCCGCTTCGGCGTGACGCCGGAATACCTGATCAACGCCGAAGTGCTGCAGATCAAGATTGCACAGGGCGCCAAGCCGGGCGAAGGCGGGCAACTTCCCGGGCACAAGGTCAACGACATGATCGCGCGCCTCAGGTTTGCGCGGCCCGGCGTCGGCCTGATCTCGCCGCCGCCGCATCACGATATCTATTCGATCGAAGACCTGGCGCAGCTCATCTTCGATCTCAAGCAGGTCAACCCGAGCGCGCTCGTGTCGGTAAAGCTGGTTGCGGAACCCGGCGTGGGCACCGTGGCGGCGGGCGTTGCCAAGGCCTACGCGGACCTCATCACGATTTCCGGCTACGACGGCGGCACCGGCGCGAGCCCCTTGAGCTCGATCAAGTATGCGGGCACGCCTTGGGAGCTGGGGCTCGCGGAGACCCACCAGACACTGCGCATCAACGAGCTGCGCCACCGGGTGCGGTTGCAGACTGATGGCGGATTGAAGACCGGCCTCGATGTGATCAAGGCCGCGATCATTGGCGCCGAGAGCTTCGGCTTCGGCACCGCACCGCTGGTGGCGCTCGGCTGCAAGTACCTGCGCATCTGCCATCTCAACAACTGCGCGACCGGCGTCGCGACTCAGCACAACGTCCTGCGCAGCAAGTATTTCGTTGGTCTCCCGGAAATGGTGATCAACTATTTCCGCTTCGTGGCACAGGAATGCCGCGAGATCATGGCGCAGCTCGGCGTGAGACGCATTGCGGACCTCATCGGCCGCACCGAGCTGCTGCAGATCGTGGAGGGTTCGACAGCGAAGCAACGCAAGCTTGACCTGAGCCCGATCCTTTCGACGGCAGGGCTTGCGGACGACAAGCCGCAGTACTGTACCGATCCGCACAATGCGCCTTTCGACAAAGGAGAAATGGCCGAGCGAATGCTGAGTGACATGCGTTATGCCATCGACCACAAGAGCGGTGGCACATTCGGCTACGAAGTAGCGAATTTCCACCGCTCGATTGGTGCGCGCCTGTCGGGTGAGATTGCGCGACGCTGGGGCAATTACGGCATGGCCCACGCGCCGCTGATCGTGCGGCTGCGCGGCTCGATCGGGCAGAGCTTCGGCGCCTGGAACGCGGGCGGGCTGCACCTGTACCTGGAAGGGGACGCGAACGATTGCGTCGGCAAGGGGATGGCGGCCGGGAAAATCGTTCTCAAGCCACCGAAGGCCGCGACCTATTCCGCGCGCGACACGGTGATCATGGGGAACACGTGCCTGTACGGTGCCACGGGCGGCGAGCTCTATGCGGCCGGCCAGGCTGGTGAGCGCTTCGCCGTGCGCAATTCCGGCGCCATCGCAGTCGTGGAGGGATCGGGCGATCACTGCTGCGAATACATGACGGGCGGTGTCGTGTGTGTGCTCGGGCGCACCGGGCTCAACTTCGGCGCCGGGTTCACTGGTGGGTTCGCCTACGTGCTGGATCTCGATCGCGGGTTCGTCGATCGCTACAACCACGAGCTCATCGACATCCATCGCATCACGCCGGAGGGAATGGAGTCGCACCTGCAGCATCTGCGAAACCTGATCGAGCAGCACGTGCGCGAAACCGGAAGCGTCTGGGGCGAGGAGATGCTCAACGACTTCCGCTCCTTCATGGGCAAATTCTGGGTCGTGAAACCGAAGGCCGCGGCGATCGAGACACTGCTCGAGAACCTGCGACGGGCGGCCTGACATGGCGGCGAATCCCCTGCAATTCCTGGAGATCCCGCGTCGCGACCCCGACAAGCTCCCGGTGGAGCAACGCATTCTCAGCTACCGCGAAATCTACTCGCAGTACGACGCTGAGGGGGCCGCTCAGCAGGCGGGGCGTTGCATCGCTTGCGGCAATCCGTTCTGCGAGTGGAAATGCCCGGTCCACAACTACATTCCCAACTGGCTGAAGCTGATCCAGGAGGGGAATCTCTTCGAGGCCGCGGAGCTTTCTCATCGCACTAACTCGCTTCCCGAAGTATGCGGCCGGATCTGCCCGCAGGATCGGTTGTGCGAGGGCGCATGCACACTCAACGATGGCCTCGGCGCCGTGACCATCGGCTCCATAGAGAAATACATAACAGACGAGGCCCTCAAGGCCGGCTGGCGGCCCGACATGTCGGAGGTGCGTCTCACCGACAAGCGCGTGGCAATCGTCGGCGCCGGGCCTGCGGGACTCGGGTGCGCGGATGTGCTGGTTCGCAACGGCGTGAAGCCGATCGTGTTCGACCGGTATGCGCGGATCGGCGGCCTGCTCACTTTCGGCATACCCCCCTTCAAGCTGGAAAAGGAAGTCGTGGAGCGACGTCGCGAGCTGATGGAAGGCATGGGTGTCGAGTTCGTGCTCAACACCGAGATCGGGCCTGACCTGGCGTTCGAAAAGCTGCTCGAAGAGCACGATGCCGTATTCCTTGGCATGGGCACATATTCCTACGTGAAGGGCGGCTTTCCGGGTGAGGATCTCGCCGGTGTCCACGAAGCGCTGCCCTATCTGGTTTCGAACGTCAATCGTGAGCTCGGGCTCGAGAAGGACTCAGCCGACTTCATCGATCTGCGCGGCAAGCGTGTCGTCGTGCTCGGCGGGGGCGACACGGGGATGGATTGCAATCGGACCGCGATTCGCCAGGGCGCGGAATCGGTTACCTGCACGTACCGGCGCGACGAGCTCAACATGCCGGGCTCACGGCGCGATTACAGGAACAGCCGCGAGGAAGGCGTCGAGTTCCTGTTCAATCGCCAGCCGATCGAGATCGTAGGCACTGATCGGGTCGAGGGCGTCAAGCTGGTACAGACGCGGCTCGGCGCGCCTGGCCCGCGTGGCCGACGCGTTCCCGAACCCGTGCCTGGGAGTGAAGAGCTCGTGGCAGCGGACGCGGTCGTGGTGGCGTTCGGATTCAATCCGAGCCCGCCGCAATGGTTCGGTGAGTTTGGCATCGCGCTGCATCCGAACCAGCGGGTGCGGGTCTCGGCGACTCATGCGCGCCCGTTTCAAACGACGCATCCCAAGGTCTTCGCGGGTGGCGACATGGTGCGTGGCGCTGACCTCGTCGTGACCGCGGTCTTCGAGGGACGAGAAGCAGCGCGCGGAATTCTCGACCTGCTGGACCTGCGCTGAGAGGCAGAGCGCGGGCAAAAAAAAGGCCCCGCTTGAGGCGGGGCTTTCGGGCTGTCCGGGGATCCTTTCTTTTCGGTCTAATTCGAGACCCCGGGGATTCCTTTCTTCTTCTTCGTTATCTTTCTTGGTTATTTCGGGCTGCGGCGACGAGACAGCGCCACACCCATGCCAATCAGACCGAGCGATAGTAAGGCCAGAGAACCGGGCTCGGGCACGGCCACGGGCACTCTCGACATGTCACGCTTTCCTTCCGAGTGGAGCACCGACTTCGTGAGATAGAAGTCTCCTTCCTTCGGAGTGATGTACACGCCGAGCGTGCCATCGTCACGCAGGTCCAGCAGGCCAAAGAAACTGACCTTGAACGAACTCGATGTGTAGTCGAAGTCGAAGCTGCCGCCGCCGCCAAGGCCCCAGCTGAACAGAAACGGGCTGATGTCGATATCTGCCCTTTCGCTCCTGCTGTCTGAATCATCGGACAGCCAGATGCGTATCGAGGCGTTATCAATCCAGTCCCAACCCGGCTGATAGCCGTCAACGCCGTCCGAAATGTCATGCTGGTAGCCGTAGCCGCCGTCGCCTTCGGAGAGCTTGAAGTTGCTCCACTCCTCAGTGTCATTCCAGTCGTAGTCGATGTATGCCGCGCTGGCGGGACCGGCAAAACCCAGCAGCAAACCCATTGCCGCAATTCCGCCGCTCAGCTTTTTCATGCAGGTCATCATGTCACTTGATCCTCATTGTCCGCCGCTTCTCTGAACCATGAACTTTTCTGCTCTTGACGCCGCCGGCGCCTTCCACACCGGTTGACCAGAACAAAGCAACCGGCGTGCCATTCAAATAATGGTCTTTAAAATCAGCAAGTTAACTCATAACCCGGCCTCACGACGGGCCCCCGGGTCGCAGGAACTGTAAGAAGCCCCGACGACATCCGTTCGGGCTACCTGTCAAGCCGGATATTGCCCTGCTCACCAGATTGCTTTGCGTCGTCCCCTGCTCCGCTTTGTGCGTCAGCTCACGGAACCCGGTCCCCGTTTGGCCAAGGCGACTTAATCCCAGCCGGCCTTGGCCTGCCCCCAGCCGCCAGGGGGCTAGCTGCTGTAAATTCCCCCGACAATCCGGGTCCGATTACGGCATCGAGCGGATTCGAACCCCGATTTTGACCCCACGCCCGTTTGGCAGATTCTCTGCGAACACCCCGCCGCCGTGAAACTGCGCAATCAGGCGCACGACATACAGGCCCAGGCCGAAGTGCGGTTTGCCGGGCGCGTCATGGCGCTGCTGGTACATCGATTCGAACAGCCGCGTGCGAACCTCATCGGCCAGCGGCTGGCCCTCATTTTGTACGCTGAGGACGAAGTACTCGCTCTGCCGCTCCAGCGCGATCTCGATGATCGAGCCGGCAGCGCTGAAGTCGACCGCATTGTCGACCAGCTTGTCCAGAAGCTGCACGATCAAGTCGGGCGCCCCAGTGAACTCACACGGGCCCTCGGGAACAAGCGCGCTGAATCGATGCGTCGCAAAGGCGTCGCCGTAGGCACGCGTACTGGAGCGCACCAGCTCTGCCAGATCGAAGCGCGTGCGTTCCGCGTGGCGGATCGCTTCTTCGGTGCGCGAGGCCGCGCTCATAGCGCTCAATATCGCCTGTAGCCGGTCCGTGCCTTCGCGTGCGCGTTGCAGATAGGGGCCGTCGTTCCGCCGCTCCGATTCCAGGTTCTCAAGGGAGGAGCGGACGATGGTCAGCGGAGTGCGCAGCTCGTGCGCGAGCTTGGCCGCGAGCGTGCGCAGGTACTCGGTGTACTCATTCAACCGCGCGAGCAAGGTCGCGAAACTGCGCGCGACATCGCCGAGCTCATCGCGTGCGCCGGTGTCAGGAATCGCCGCATTGATCACGCGGCCATCGTGCGTCAACGAGGTTTCGGCGGCGCGCTGCAGTCGTCGCAGGCGCCTGCCCAGCAGGGTTGCGAACGCCAGGCTGGCAAGAACTGCGAGGCCGCTGGCGAGCAAGGTCAGATTGAGGAGCCTCGTCAACGCCTGGCTGCGCAGGGTCAGCAGTCGATCGCCGGCTTGTTCGAGTAGTAACACACCGCCAGGCGCGCCCTCGCGAACTATCGGCACGGATACCGCGAGCAGGATCCGGCGCTCATCGGGCAGTCGGAACCAGAGTGCCGCGCGTCTGCCATCCAGCGCCGAGTCGACCGGAGCTCCACTGAGGCGATCCAGTTGAGGAGCGCGGGCGGGAAGGCGTTCGCCTGTCTCAAGCACTCGACGGTAGAGAGCATCGCGCCACTCTTGGCGCGATTTGCTCGCCGATTCGTACGGATCGGCGGGGCCGTGTCCCAGCGAGCCGCTCTCGGCGAGCACCCAGCCGCTCGCGTCGGCGATGACTGCGCGCGTGTCGGCGGGTAGCAGCGGCTCGAGTGCCAGCGCTAGCGTTGCTGATGGCACGACGAGCCTGCCGGTGGGCTCGTGCGTACTCGGATCGAGGGTGCCGATTCGAGCCGGCAACTCCTTGCGCGAGCCGACGTCGACAACCTCGAAGCCCAGGCGGTTGCCTACCATCGCGCGCGGGAGGCGGATCTCGAGCTGATAGCCGCTGCGCACCGGCTGCCAGAAGGCCTGGATGCGCGGCTCGATCACTTCACGACGCTCGCCGTAAGTCGAGATTGTCGGTCGGCGAGCGCTCAGCAATCCAGGGGCCTGCGTCGCCAGCAGATACAGCTCACTGCTTGCAGTGGGCGAATCGAACGCCAACCAGACCTGATCGCCGCGCGAACGCAGCGGTGCCGAAGGGTCGTTGGACTGCTCGAGCCTGGGAGTGGGATCGGTGACCACGAGCATGAGATACAAGCTGGTTTCATCCACCGCCGCCGCGTACTCGACGCTGAGTGGCGCACCCACTGCCGTGAGCTGCGAAAAGAGGCCAGGTGGCAGACCCCAGTCGTCCACGAAACCATCCAACAGGGCGGGAGTCGTCAGGCGATGCGCGTACAGATCTCCTGCTTTCGCGTCGAATGGCTCACTGGAGTTGTTGTCGGTATCGAAAAGCTCTGGTTTCGCAGCCAGCAAGTTGGCGACGGTTGACGCGGTCGCGAGCAACGCTTGTTCCTGTCCGTCGCGCAGCGCGGATTCCATCTCGCGTGCATAGCGACAGCCGGCCCACGGCAACAGCAGCGTCAGGAGGCTCAGGAGCAGGAGCTGGTAGCGAAGCGGCATTCACTCCAACCAGCGATATCCCATGCCGTACATCGTTTCGATGGCCGCGAAGGACGAGTCCACGGCCGCGAACTTGCGGCGCACGCGCTTGATGTGCGAGGTGATCGTGTTGTCGTCCAGGACGACGTTGGCTGCATCCATGAGCTGCTGGCGATTCTTGACGTGCCCCGGGTGCTCAGCAAGCGCATGCACGATCCAGAACTCGGTGAGCGACAGCGGCACGGCATGCTCATTCCATGCGACTTGTAGCCGCTCGGCGTCGAGCACCAGCGGTCCACGGCGCAGGATCTGTGCCGCTTTCACCGGGCGACTACGGGCCTCGATGCGCTTGAAAAGTGCGACGACGCGTGCAATGAGATGCGCCAGGCTGATGTCCTTGGTGAGAAAATCATCCGCGCCCAATCGCAGGCCCGATATCGCGTCGATCTCGCTGTCGCGCGCGGTCAGAAAGATGATCGGCAATTCCGCGGATAGCGTGCGCAACTGTCGGCACAGCTCAAAGCCGCCCTCGACTTCTTCTTCGAGCGAGATGTCTATGATCGCGAGGTCCGGCAGGCGTGCATCGAATGCCTGCATGGCGATCCTGCGATTCGAGTAGGTGCGCACCGCATAGCCGTTACGCTCGAACGCTGCCGCGTAGTTGGCGCTGATGGCTGCTTCGTCTTCGACGATCGCGATCTGCTTCTTCATGCCTGCAGTCTACCGTTCCGCGCCTTGGGTCTGAACGACTCAGGGCTCACCGCCCGAATTCGCCACAATTGATCTGCGCGCTGCCCGGATTGCCGCACTCCCGACGCTCACTGGCGGTGCCCAATAGCCAATGCCGGGGTTTTCCGGATCGAAAGGTTGGGAGTACACATGCGCAGGACTACGGGGCACGAGGCTCAGCCTCAGCCGGGTACATCATTCGGCCGGGCTTTTCATACGCGGCGCGGTACAGGTGACCAGGCCTTCTCGCTGCGGCTGTCGCGGGCGCGCCTGCTGCACCTGAGACGTCGCGACACCGCAGCCAACTGGCTGGCACTCACGATTTCGCTCGCACTCCATTTTCTCCTCGCAGGCTCGCCAGCACACGCGAACGCGTTGGATGGTGGACGCGTCGTGGCACAGCGGATGTCGCTTGCAAGACACGCATTTGTCGCCGCCGACAGACGCGTTGCGCGAGAACGCGCGGCTGAATCGAAAGTCTATTCCGTTGCGAATGAGGTGATGTAATGAACACCAACAACCCGATTCGTCAGAATCGTCCAACAACCGCGCGTGCCGTGAAGCGGAGCTTCGCGGGGCTACATTCGCGTTATCGAGATGCCGCGGTCAGCTGGATTGCACTGGGCGCGCTGCTTGCCGCATGGCACGTCGAAGCCCGACTGGATCGAGTTGATACGGCAAATCCGGACCCGCGTCTCGCCGGTAAGCCGGCGCTGCCGGTCGGCGACTTGCCGATCCGCGTTGTGCGCGCCGATGCGCGCTCCTGGATGGAAGGAACTCCGCGCGGTCTCAGAATGCGCTGACGCCGGTGAGCTCACGCCCGATCGTGAGCTGGTGCACCGTCTCAGTCCCTTCGTAGGTGATCACGCTCTCGAGATTGAGCATGTGACGGATCGGCACGTACTCGGCGCTGATTCCGGATCCACCCAGCATGTCGCGACAATCCCGGGCTACATCGAGTGCCATGCGCACGTTGTTCCACTTGGCGAGCGACACCTGGCTCGGCGTCATTTCGCCCTTGTCCTTGAGGCGCCCGAGCTGTAGTGCGAGCAACTGGGCAGTGGTGATGCGGCGAGCGTGATCCGCAAGCCGAAGCTGGATCGCCTGGGTATTGTCGAGCGGACGGCCAAAGAGGACGCGCGACTTGGTGTAGTCGAGTAGTTGCGCGAGGCAGGCCTGGGCTGAACCGATGACCCCCCAGCTGATGCCAAAGCGCGCCTGCGTCAGGCACGACAGCGGCCCTCTGAGGCCGGTGACTCCAGGCAAAACGTTCTCATCAGGTACCCGCACATTGTCGAAGAACAGGCTCGAGGTGACCGACGCACGTAGCGAGAACTTGTGCTCGATGTCCTGCGCCGTGAAACCCTTCATGGCCTTCTCGACCAGCAAGCCGCGGATGCCCTCATCAGTCATCGCCCAGACCACTGCGACGTCAGCGATGCTGCCGTTGGTGATCCACATCTTCGCTCCGTTTAGGATCCAGTCCTTACCCTGCCGGTGCGCGTGGGTCTTCATGTTTGCGGGGTCCGATCCGCCGTGCGGCTCGGTGAGCCCGAAGCAGGCAATGATCTCGCCCTTCGCCATTCCAGGCAGATACCTCTGTTTCTGCGCCTCACTCCCAAAGGCGTAGATTGGGTACATGCAGAGGCTCGTCTGGACCGAGACGAAACTGCGGATACCGGAGTCGCCCCGCTCGAGCTCCTGGCAGATGAGTCCGTAGCTCACTGCGTTTAGGCCCGCGCAGCCATAACCCTTGAGGTACACGCCAAGCAGGCCAAGCTCGGCAAGCTCGGGCACGATCTCGCGCGGGAAACGGTGCTGCTCGAAGCATTCCGAGATCATGGGCAGCACCTTCTCATCGACGAGACGTGCCACCGAATCGCGCACCATCTGTTCCTCGTCGGTGAGCTGCCCACGTACGTCCAGCAGGTCCATCGGATCGAGAGTGCGTGTGGGGGGATTTTTGGGTGCTGTGCTGCGTGCAGGCGTGGCCACGGCGATCTCCAGTCAAGCTTCGACGTGCAGACGGGGCTGAATCGGGGCGCAAATCATAGAGGATAAGACCGGGGCGATCCTGTCATTCGGGCGCTGCAAGCGCCGCCCTGCATGAGGAGCAATGACGGCTGCAATCTCACGGTCGGAGACAAGGGCGTGCCATCCCATTGCGATGCACCATCAGGCCCTTGGCCTCAAAATGGTGTCCGTGGCTCGACAAAAGGGCTGCAATCGACCCTATTGTTAACTATCATTGCAACATTATGGACCTCGGTTCGCTCTCCGCCTTCGTAAGGATTGTGCAGAGCGGCAGCTTTACCAAGGCAGCCGACGCACTCGGCAGCCACAAGGCCCATATCAGTCGCAGCCTCGCGCACCTCGAGCAGGAACTCGGCATTCGCCTCCTGGAGAGAACCACGCGGCGCGTTCGGCTCACGGATGTCGGGCAGCAGATCTATGAGCAGGCGCTCGGCATCATGGCGAGCGTCGCCGAAATCGAAGCGACTGCGGCGGGTTTGCGAGGTGAGCCGGCGGGTGTGCTGCGGATATCGGCGGATGTGGAGTTCGGTCTGAATGGGCTGAGCCGTTGGCTCGATGCGTTTGCCCAGAAGTACCCGAAGGTCGGAATCGAAGCGGACCTCACCATCGGCTCGACCGACCTGATCCGCGAAGGGTTCGATCTGTCTCTGCGCTTGGGCAACGTCGAAGGTTTGACGCTCGCCAGCCAGAAGCTCGGCGAGCTCTCGTACGGGCTTTACGCCAGCCCAGGGTATCTGGAGAAGAGCGGCACGCCCAAGGATGGCGATGCGCTCGCTCAGCACGTACTGCTCATGTCCAGCACCAGTCCGCAGCGCGGCTGGCGCCTGATTACGCTGTCCCGCGAGCTTCGAGTCGATGGTCCCGCTCGACTGCGTGCGAACAACAGCACTCTGGTCCGCGAAGCCGCCGTGCATGGCCTCGGCATCGCCCTGTTGCCGACAACCATCGCAAAGGAAGATGTGACCCGCGGAGCGCTGCGCCGCGTGTTGTCGGCGTGGTCAGCAGCGAAAGTACCGGTGTTTGCGCTATTCCCCGCCGGTCGCCAGCACACGCCGAAAGTTCACGCATTCATCGAGTTAGCTCTCGCCTCACCTCTGACTTAGAGCTGGCTGGCCCGCTCCTGCCGACGCGGCCCAGCGTAGAAATACTCACGCGGCACTCACCGCCGCGTGCCTAGACTCTCGCCCTTCAACGCGGAGCACACCGACTATGGATGCCGTATTCATCATCGTCGTCATCGCGATCTGGGCCGTAACGCATTGGCTGATCCGGGCCGTCGCGCGCATCGGAGGTGTCGAATGAGCGGGATGTATCTCCTTGGCGCTCTGCTCGCGCTCGGACTCCTGGTGTATCTGCTCTACGCACTGATCAAGCCGGAGAAGTTCTGATGATGATCGAATCACTGATACTGATCGTCGTCTTCCTGCTGGCACTGCTCCTGTGCGTGAAGCCCTTTGGGCTCTATATCGCGAATGTCGTGGAGGGTAAGGCGATCTGGCCATTGCGCGTGGGCGCACGCGTTGAACACGGCATTTATCGGCTCTGCGGTATCGATCCGAAGAGTGAGATGGGTTGGAAGCAGTATGCAATCTCGCTTCTGCTCCTCAATACGCTCGGTGTCATCGTCGTCTATGCCTTGCAACGGCTGCAGGCCTGGTTGCCACTGAATCCGCAGCACTTTGCAGCCGTCTCTGCGGATTCTTCGTTCAATACCGCCGTCAGCTTCGTCACCAACACGAACTGGCAGGGCTATTCTGGCGAAGTCACGATGAGCTACCTCACGCAAATGGCGGGGCTCGCGGTGCAGAATTTCTTCTCGGCAGCCACGGGCATCGTGGTCGCCATCGCGTTGATTCGCGGCCTGGCCCGGCACAGCGCCAAGACGATCGGCAACTTCTGGGTAGACTTCACCCGCATCACACTCTACGTGTTGCTGCCTCTCTCGACCGTTATCGCGATCATCCTGGTCTCGCAGGGGGCGATTCAGAACTTCAGCGCCTATAAGGAAGTGACGACGCTCGAGAGCGTCACTTACCAGCAGCCGAAGGTCGACGCGCAAGGCAATCCGGTCGTCGATGCGTCGGGCAAACCAGTACAAGAGGACGTGACCACCCGCACCCAGACCTTGGCGATGGGTCCGATCGCGTCCCAGGAGAGCATCAAGGAGCTGGGCACGAACGGTGGCGGTTTCGTGAACGCGAATTCCGCGCATACCTATGAGAATCCGACCGCTCTGTCTAATTTCCTGGAGATGTTCGCGATCCTGCTGATCCCGATGGCGCTCACGTATACCTTCGGCCGCATGGTCGGGGATACGCGCCAGGGCTGGGCGGTATTCGCGGCGATGGCAATTCTGTTCGTGTCGCTGCTGACGCTCGCCGTCTACAACGAACAGCAAGGCAACCCGCTGATCGGCGGTCTTGGCGTCGATCAGTCAGCGAGCGCTACCCAGCCGGGCGGCAACATGGAGGGCAAGGAAGCGCGCTTCGGCATCGCAGCCTCGGCGCTCTTTGCCACGGTGACGACCGCGACCTCCTGTGGTGCGGTCAACTCGATGCACGATTCATATACGCCTCTCGGCGGCTTTGTGCCGCTGTTCCAGATGCAGCTCGGCGAGGTGGTGTTCGGCGGTGTCGGCACGGGGCTTTATTCGATTCTGATTTTCGCAATCATCGGAGTCTTCATTGCCGGGCTCATGATCGGGCGCACGCCCGAGTATCTCGGCAAGAAAATCGAAGCCTTCGAGATGAAGATGAGCTCGATCGCAATCCTGGTCATGCCTTTCATCGTTCTGGTGGGAACGGCGGTGGCGGTATCGGTCACCGCGGGTACGTCCAGCGTTGCAAACCCAGGCGCACACGGCTTCTCCGAAATCCTGTATGCATTTTCTTCAGCCGCGAACAACAACGGCAGCGCCTTCGCTGGAATTTCGGCCAACACTCCTTTCTACAACACTGCGCTGGGACTCTCGATGTGGTTCGGCCGCTTCTGGCCCATTGTCGTAGTGCTCGCGGTAGCGGGCTCGCTCGCCGCGAAGAAGCGCATTCCGGTCTCGGCGGGCACGATGCCCACGCATGGACCCACGTTTGTCATTCTTCTGATCGGCACGGTGCTGCTGGTGGGCGCGCTCACTTTCGTTCCGGCGCTCGCGCTGGGGCCGATCGTCGAACACCTGATCCTGTGGGCTGCTTGATGCATGCGCAGGCCTGACGAGGAGAATCCATGACCCGTCCGAAGCTGTCGATGTTCGACCGTACGTTGCTTGGGCCCGCCCTGCTAGCGGCGCTGCGCAAGCTCGATCCGCTTGTACAGTGGCGCAATCCCGTCATGTTCGTTGTCTACATCGGCAGCATCCTGACGACGATCCTATGGCTGAATGCCCTTACCGGTCATGGCGAAGCGCCCGCCTGGTTCATCCTGAACGTCGCGATCTGGCTATGGTTCACCGTCCTGTTCGCCAACTTCGCCGAGGCGCTGGCGGAGGGCCGGAGCAAGGCGCAGGCGGCGTCCCTTCGCGGTCTGAAGCAAACGGTCTGGGCCAAGAAGCTCCTCGATGCGCGCGATCGGTCGCGTCACTCGCACGTGCGAGCGGATGAACTACGGCGCGGCGATGTAGTGGTCGTGGAAGCCGGCGACTATGTCCCGGCGGACGGCGAAGTCATCCAGGGCGCTGCGTCCGTGGATGAGAGCGCGATTACCGGCGAGTCCGCCCCTGTCATACGCGAATCGGGTGGCGACCGTTCCGCCATTACGGGCGGCACGCGCGTTCTCTCTGACTGGATCGTGGCGCGTGTCTCGGTCAATCCTGGCGAGACCTTCCTGGATCGCATGATCGCGATGGTCGAGAGTGCGAAGCGACAGAAGACACCCAACGAAATCGCGCTGACGATTCTGCTGGTCGCCCTGACGCTCGTATTTCTGTTCGCGACGGCAACGCTGGTCCCTTATTCCCTGTACAGCGTGGCTGTGGCGAAACTGGGTGCGCCGATCACGATCACTGCGATCATTGCGTTGCTGGTATGCCTCATCCCCACGACGATCGGCGGCCTGCTCTCGGCCATCGGCGTCGCGGGCATGAGCCGAATGATGCACGCGAACGTGATTGCCACCTCCGGTCGGGCAGTAGAGGCGGCCGGCGATGTAGATGTGTTGCTGCTCGACAAGACCGGCACCATCACTCTGGGCAACCGCCAGGCGTCCGCCTTCCTGCCGACGCAAGGGGTTACGGAGCAGGAGCTCGCCGATGCCGCGCAGCTCGCCTCCATGGCCGACGAAACACCTGAAGGGCGCAGCATCATGGTGCTCGCCAAGCAGCGCTTCCAGCTGCGCGAGCGCGACCTGGGTTCGCTCGGCGCCACGTTCGTACCGTTCTCCGCGCATACGCGCATGAGCGGGGTGAACATCGGCGATCGACAGGTTCGCAAGGGCGCACCCGACACGATTCAAAAACACGTGGAAGCGCAAGGGCAGATATTTCCAAAGGGGATTCTCAGCACCGTGCAGGACGTCGGACGGCGCGGCAGCACGCCACTGCTCGTCAGCGATGGAGCGCGACTGCTTGGAATCATCGAGCTCAAGGACATCGTCAAAGGTGGGATCAAGGAGCGTTTTGGCGAGTTGCGCCGCATGGGCATCAAGACGGTGATGATTACCGGTGACAATCCGCAAACTGCGGCCGCGATCGCGGCCGAAGCCGGGGTCGACGACTTCCTCGCCGAGGCGACGCCGGAAGCGAAACTGCGCCTGATTCGTGATCATCAGGGGCAGGGCCGGCTGGTGGCGATGACGGGCGATGGCACCAACGATGCGCCGGCGCTGGCACAGGCGGACGTGGCCGTGGCCATGAACACCGGCACGCAGGCCGCCAAGGAAGCCGGCAACATGGTGGACCTCGACTCGAACCCGACCAAGCTCATCGAGGTCGTCGAGACCGGCAAGCAGATGCTGATGACTCGCGGCTCACTTACGACTTTCAGCATTGCGAATGATGTCGCCAAGTATTTCGCGATCATTCCCGCTGCGTTCGCCAGCACCTACCCACAGCTCAACGCGCTGAATGTCATGCACCTCGCCAGCCCCTTGTCCGCAATACTCTCGGCGGTCATCTTCAACGCGCTCATCATCGTGTTTCTGATTCCGCTGGCGCTCAAAGGCGTGAAATACCGGCCATTGGGCGCTGCAGTACTTCTGCGCCGCAATCTGCTCATCTACGGCGTGGGCGGCATCCTGATCCCGTTTGCCGGGATCAAGCTCATCGATCTGGGTCTGGAGCTCATGCGTCTCGTCTGAGGAATCCGCCATGTTGCGTGCCATGTTTCGTCCCGTTCTCGTTCTGTTCGTGCTGCTGACGGCGCTGACGGGATTCATTTATCCGCTTATCATCACCGGCATCGCCCGGATCGCGTTTCCCGAACAGGCCGCCGGGAGCCTCATCGTGAAGGATGGCAAGGCAATCGGCTCGAGGCTCATTGGCCAGAGCTTTACTGAGCCCAGGTACTTCTGGAGCCGCCCTTCGGCGACCGGGCCTTATCCCTACAATGCGAGCGCCTCGACCGGTTCCAATCAGGGTCCCCTGAACCCCGCACTGACCGACGCCGTCAAGACACGCATCGAAGCCCTGAAGGCGGCCGATCCCACCAATACTGCGCCGATCCCAGTCGATCTGGTGACTGCTTCCGCGAGCGGCCTCGATCCGCATATCAGCATCGCCGCAGCCAACTACCAACTCGAACGCGTCGCACGCGCACGTGGGTTCAGTGCGCCGACAGTAGCGGCCCTGCTGACCAAGCACACGGAAGGACGACTCTTCGGTTTCCTTGGGGAGCCGCGCGTAAATGTGCTGCAGCTGAATCTTGCGCTGGATGAGCTCGCCGCGCCGAGCCCGTGATAGCAGTCACGGCAGGGGATTGTGCTAGCGTTCGGGCAAGGTGAGATACCCCAACGTGGCATGAATCATGGCCGAGGCTCGGCCGGATCCTGATCGACTCCTGGCGCAAGTCCAAGCCGAAGAGGCGAAGGCGAAGCGCGGACGCATGCGCGTCTTCTTCGGCGCATCCGCTGGCGTGGGCAAGACTTACGCCATGCTCGAGGCCGCCCGCAGCGCACGTGCCGCAGGGACAGACGTCGTGGTTGGCTATGTCGAGCCGCATGGCCGCGTCGAGACGGAGCGGCTCCTAGAGGGCCTGGAACGACTGCCGACGCTCGCGGTGCACTATCGCGGCATGCTCCGTCATGAGCTCGACCTGGACGCGGCGCTCCATCGACGTCCCGAGATCCTGCTGGTCGATGAGCTCGCTCACTCCAACCTGCTGGGCGGGGAGCCCGAGTCACGCCATCCGAAGCGCTGGCAGGACGTCGAGGAGCTGCTCGACGCCGGGATCAACGTCTGGACCACCGTCAATGTGCAGCATCTCGAGAGCTTGAATGATCTCGTGGCGCAGATCACCGGAGTTCGACAACGCGAGACGCTCCCGGACCGGGTCTTCGACGAAGCTGATGAGATCGAGCTCATCGATCTGCCGCCGGATGACCTCCTCGCCCGTTTGCGCGCCGGCAAGATCTACATTCCGGATGAAATCGCGAGCGCCGTCGAACGCTTCTTCCGCAAGCCCAACCTCATGGCGTTGCGGGAGCTGGCGCTGCGGCGTGTCGCCGATCGCGTCGAAGCCGCCGCACGCGCCTCGCTCGACACTGACCGTGGCCGAAGTGGTCGATTGGCCGCAGACCGGATACTGGTTGGCATCGGCCCCGATGCCCAGGCCGAGCAACTGGTGCGTGCCGGCAAACGCATGGCGGCTGCCCTGGATGCAAACTGGACCGTCGTTTACATCGAGACGCCGGCGCTGCTACGGCTCTCCGAAGCCGAGCGCGACCGGCGAGTCGATTTGCTGCGCCTTGCCGAGTCGCTGGGCGCCGAAACCGTCACGCTCGACGGGCCGTCGGCGGCCGCAGCGTTGATCGAGTACGCTCAGACCCGTAATGCGACGCGCTTGCTAGTTGGGGCCCCGAAACGTCGTGGCTGGCGCGCGTGGATGCGGCCGTCGACGGCCACTGAGCTCGTTCGCCACGCGCGCGGATTTGATGTCATCACTGTCGCATCTGACCCATCGCTGCCTGGACCCGCTCGGATTTCGGGAGTTGCTTCGGCGCAGAGCGTTCAAGCCATTCGATGGCAGCGCTACGTGTGGGCCTTGGCGATCACTGCCGTGTGTTCCGCCATCGCCTGGTTGATGGGGCCGTACTTCGAGCTCTCCAATGTGGCGATGGTGTATCTGCTCGGCGTGACGGTGGCTGGCCTGAGACTCGGACGTGGCCCGTCGGTACTCACGGCCATCCTGAATATCGCGGCACTGGACCTGTTCTTCGTCCCGCCGCGCTTCAGCTTCGAGGTAGCCGACGTCCAGTATCTGGTCACCTTCCTGGTGATGTTGATCATCGCGCTGGTCATCGCGACGCTGATGGCGAGCGTGCGGCAGCAGACGCGCGTGGCCGGTGCACGCGAACGGCGCACAGCGCTTCTGTATGCCATGAGTCGCGAGCTCGCCGCGACGCGCGGAATTGCCAACATGGCACGCCTGGCCGTGCGGCACGTCGCCGAAGTATTCGAGTGCCAGGCGATCGTTCTGCTTCCTGATGATACCGGCAAGCTGCAATATCCTTCCGAGCCCGCCATCGATCAGTCATTGCGCGATGCGGATCTGGCGGTCGCACAGTGGGTCACGGATCACGGGCACCGCGCGGGACTCGGCTCCGATACGCTGCCGGCCACGCCCGCTCTGTACGTGCCGCTGGGAGACGAGAATCGGGCACTCGGCGTGCTCGCTGTGCTGCCATCCAACCCGCGTCGCGTGCTCCTGCCCGAACAGCGGCATTTGCTGGAAACCTTCGCGAGCCAGATCGGACTGGCGCTCGAACGGGCTCGGCTCGCCGAAGCGGCAGAGACCGCGCGCATTGCGGCGGAGAGCGAGAATCTGCGCAATACCTTGCTGGCATCGATCTCGCATGACCTGCGCACGCCGCTCGCGGTGATTGCAGCCTCCGGCAGCGCACTTGCCGAGCATGGCGCGACATTGGACCAGGCGACGCGCGACTCGCTCGCGCGCTCGGTGGAGACCAAGGCGCGTGAAATGTCAGAGCTTGTCTCAAACGTGCTCGATCTCATGCGCTTCGAATCGGGCCAGATAGCACTGCGACGCGAATGGGAGACACTCGACGATCTTGTTGGGGCCGCGTTGCATCGAGCGGAGGAGCGGCTGATCGCGCACCCGGTCGAGCTGCACATTCCAGCAGACCTGCCACCGGTGTACGTGGACGCGACGCTCATTGTTCAGGTGCTGGACAATCTGTTCGACAACGCCGCCAAGTACACACCTCCGGGCACGCGGATTTTTGTTTCCGCGGTCTCTGACGGGCCGTTCCTGCGCGTGACTGTCGATGACGAGGGACCGGGGCTGCCCTCCGGCGATCCGGCCCGGCTTTTCGACAAGTTTCAGCGTGGTGGTGAGGAAGGCACGATCATCGGTGTGGGGCTCGGACTTGCGATCTGCCGAACCATCATCCAGGCCCACGGCGGCTCGATCGAGGCGCGGCGGCGACTCGGCGGAGGCGCGCAATTCGAATTCACGCTGCCCGCCACGGAGCCCGTGGCGTGACACTGGCGATGCACCAGGTTCTCGTGGTCGAGGATGACCAGGGCATCCGCGACGTTCTGCGCGTGCTCCTGGGGACCGAGAATTATCGCGTAGTGGAGGCGCAGACTGCGGAGCGCGCACAGATCGAGGCGCGCAGTCACAAGCCGGATCTGATGCTGGTCGACCTGGGTCTGCCGGACGGTAGCGGGTTGGAGGTCATCCGTAGCGTGCGCGAATGGTCCTCGCTGCCGGTGATCGTGCTGTCGGCGCGCACCATGGAAGATCAGAAGATTGCGGCTCTCGATGCGGGCGCCGACGATTACATCACCAAGCCATTCAGCGCCCCGGAGCTGCTCGCGCGAGTGCGTGCGGCACTACGCCGTAATGTGAAAAGCGCCGACCAGAAAAGCAGTTTGCGTCTGGGTGCCGTACTCATCGATCTGACGCTTCGTGAGACGCGCGGCGCGCAGGATGAAATCCACTTGACGCCACTCGAATACCGCGTGCTCGAGTGCCTCGCACGGCACACCGGGATGATCGTTCGCCAGGATCAGCTGATTCGCGAAGTGTGGGGCCCAGATCGCGTCGGCGACACACGCAGCCTGCGCGTTTGTGTCAAGAACCTGCGCAACAAGCTCGAACCAGATCCAAAGCGTCCGAAATACCTCATCACGGAAGCGGGCCTGGGCTATCGGCTGCGCGCAGATGAGGGCCAGGAGGTCGAAGCTCGAACGCGCAATTGATCAGTGCGCGTGATCAACCATGCTCATGCGGCTTCGGTCAATCGACCGGCAGGCGGCTCGCGCCGCGGCAGCGTGATTTCGATCTGCGTACCGCGCCCCTCGCGCCCGCCGCGCACCGAAATGCGTCCACCCATTACTTCGACAAATCCTTTGCAGATCGCCAGCCCGAGGCCTGAGCCCGGCTGGCTCTCGTCACGGTCCCGCACCCGATAGAACATGTCGAAAACGCGCTCGCGCTCCACAGCCGGAATTCCTGGTCCCTCA
The DNA here is from genome assembly GCA_963705495.1 of uncultured Gammaproteobacteria bacterium. Classification (GTDB taxonomy): domain Bacteria; phylum Pseudomonadota; class Gammaproteobacteria; order Steroidobacterales; family Steroidobacteraceae; genus DATBVX01. Next base: position 21,978 of record CAVPJQ010000004.1, read on the forward strand.
TCGGTGACGGAAATGATCACGTTTTCGGCCACAACGGCGGCACTGAGCTCGATGCGCGATCCGGGTGGCGAAAACTTTGCGGCGTTGTCGAGGACGTTCACGATTACCTGCTCCAGGAGCGTCGCATCGGTATAGATTCTCTTTGCCTCCTCGGTGACATTCATTTCAAGGCGATGCGCGCGCAGCGGCTTCTCGACGCGAGCCCGGGCGCTCTCGAAGACCTTTCTCAGATCCACCCAATCGCTGTGGGCGGTGAGTGCTCCGGTGCCAAGGCGCGTCATATCCAACAGGTTCTGGACGAAACGGTTCAATTGACGAGCCTGCTCGAGGATCGCGCTCGCCAGCTCGCGTCGTGTCCGCGCCGAGATGTCGTCCTGGGCTTCCGCCAGCTGCGCAGCACAACCAAGGATCTCGGCCAGCGGCTTGCTGAGCTCCTGAGAGAGGGATGAAAGAAGTGCGGAGCGCAGGCGATCAGACTCCGACATCAAGTGCGCACGCTTCAGGTCCTCGGTGAGCAGAATTCTTTCCAGTGCCGTGGCGGCCTGATCGCGCATGGCGAAGAACAGGCGCCGCTGCTCCGGCGTGAGGGTAGAACGCTTTGCGCCGAGATCCAGCCCCAGCACGCCCAGCGGTCTTTCTCTGGTGCCCAGCGGCGCGAACAGCCACCACGAGGCGGGCAGCGTACCAGTGCCCCATCCGGCGGCCTCGCCATGCCCTACTGCCCATTCCGCAGCTGCGCGCTCGACATCAAGGAGCGTGGGCGTTTCGGCAGCACCGATCGGATCGCCAAGTTCGGACCCGTGGTAGGCGCGCAGCGCAATCGACTCGAAGCCGAGCGTTTCGGTGAGGTACTGGCAGGTCGACCGCAACAGGTCTTCCGCGCTCACGGCACCGGCGATGCGCCGGCTGAAATCGAACAACAAACTGTTCTGCTCGGCGGACTCGCGCGTGATCTGGATCTGCGCGCGCAGGCGCGCAGCGAGGTTGCCGCCGATTATGGAGACCATCAGGAAGAAGAGAATCGACAACAGGTTTTCCGCGTGGCTTACCTGCAGTGAAAAGCGCGGCTCAGTGAACAGGATGGTGGATACGAGGGAAGCGAGGCCCGCAGCCAGCAGTCCCGGCCCGAGCCCGTGACGGATTGCCGCAATCAACACGGCGAACAGGAACACGAGCGATAGATCACCGACCGCCAGATAGCGGTCCAGCAGCGCCGCAACGCCCGCGGCGAGGAGCACCGCGAACACACTTTCAAGGTATGGCCGGACGCGCTGTGTCCTCACCTCGACCGGTGCCACTGCAGTGGGATCGGTCGGCGCATCGTCCGATTGACTCGCGACGATGATCTCGAAGTCATCGCCGCGTTCAATCAGGGCCGACGCCAGCGCTGGACGCAACCGCAAATGAACCAGGCGTCGACGCGAACGACCCACCACGATCTCGCTGACATTCCGAGCGGCAGCGTAGGCCAGTACTTCGTTGGCCACGCCGGTGCCATTGAGAGTCTCAGCCCGGCCACCGAGCTGTTCGGCGAGCGTAAAGGCCGCCTGCAGACGCTCACGCTGCGCGCCCGAGAGTTCCTCGGCTCGGGTGGCCTGCACGTGAAGTACAGTCCATGGGAGCTGGCGCCGCTCGGCGATGCGCTTGCCAAGGCGCACGAGCCGTTCGGCCTGCGAGTCCGCGCCGATGCAGACGAGGATGCGCCCGCGCGCCGGCCAGGGTCCCTCGATTGCGCGCGCGCGCATGTAACTCTGCAGATCTGCATCGACGCGCTCAGCCGCGATGCGCATTGCCAGTTCCCGCAGTACCAGCAGATTCCCGCGCGAAAAGAAGTTCTGCACTGCACGCTGTGCGACGTCGGGGACATAGACCTTGCCCTCGTGCAGTCTCTTGATGAGTTCCTCAGGCGGCAGGTCGATCAGCTCGATCTCATTGGCGGTTTCGAGCACCCGATCGGGCAGGCGCTCGCGCACCTTGACGCCGGTAACACGCTCGACGAGATCGTTGACACTCTCGATGTGCTGGACATTGAGCGTCGTGAACACGTCGATGCCGGCGTCGAGCAGTTCTTCCACGTCCTGGTAACGCTTTTCGTGCCGGCTGCCGGGGACATTGGTGTGGGCCAGCTCATCGACGAGAGCGAGCTGGGGTCTGCGCGCGAGTAACGCGTCGAGATCCAGTTCCTCGAAATCGCGATCCCGGTAGTGGATGAGACGCCGCGGAACGACTGGCAACCCCTCGAGCAGCGCGGCTGTCTCTGACCGACCGTGGGTCTCCACGATGCCGGCGACGACATCGGTACCCTCGACCTGGCGGCGCCTTGCGACCGACAACATGTCGTAGGTCTTGCCAACCCCGGGGGCAGCGCCGAGGAAAATCTTCAACCGGCCACGCCCTTCCCGGCCGGCCTCCGCCAGAAGTGCATCGGGGGAGGGGCGATCGTCGCTCACTGCAATAGGCTAACCCGGGGGCGCGCCTGGCAGAAGCGTGGGGTCGGAGAACAAAAAAAAGATCCCCTCTCCCGCTTGGCGGTGAGAGGGGCAACGGGGGATTCGTCAGAAGCTGTGGCTGATCGTCACCTCACCCCAGACGGGGCTGCGCCGGGCGATGCCGCCGCGGACCTCGGCGGTCTGGTAACGCATGACGTAAGCAAGCTGTGTGCCATTGGAGAGACGGCTGGTGATGCCCAACCAGGCCTCACCGATGACGTGATTCAAGTCGCTGGCACTCATGGTGTGCACGCTGTCGCGGAACTGCCCCTGCAGAAACGCGTTGTAGGCTCGCAGGCGCAGCTTGGCGCCGGCCCAGACATAGAGTTCGCCGCGACCATCGGCGCTGGGCGGCGGCAGTGTCGTCGGTTGCGCGAGGTAATCGACGCGCTCCGGGGCGAAGGTCCACCACGGTGAGTTGATGGCCCCGAAGCGCGTCGACACCGCATAGCTTGCTTCAGTGAGATAGCCGACGCTCGTTTCCCAGGTCGTCTTGGTTTCAACGAGCTTGTCACCGAACGCGAGGCGCTGGCTGCGAAGAGTCGAGCCACCGGTCAGATAGCGCGCGGTGAGCTCACCGCCTTCGGAGATCTGGTTCTGATAGCCACGGGGCTCGACGTTCCCCATTGCCTTGTGAACCGCTCTCTGAAAATCCGCAGTTGCTTGCAGACCGAGCACGCCGAGAGTCAGACCGCTGTAGCGGCTGTGACGCGCATCGTCGGCGACGTAGTCCCGCATGCTGGTGAGGAACAGAAGGCTTGCATACGGGCGATCGTCCTCGATGACGCTCGTAGCTTCGAGGTCCTGCGGAGTGAAAATCAGAATGCCGGTCTGCAGGCTGTGATCCGGGCGAACACCCTGCCAGGACTTGGAGCCCGCAAACAGAGGCGCATCGATGTGCTTCAGCAGCCGATCCAGCGACCACCAGTACTGCGCGGTGCGAGCGCCATTGATGGACAGACTGAACCCGCCGCTGTAGTCGCGATCGGTATTTGCAGGCCCAAAAAGATCGTTGTCGAGTGCGATTGACCAGCCACTCGTCTCAGTGTCGGCGCGCTTGATCGTCTGTTCGACGGTGATGTCCGGTCCCATCTCGTCCTGGGCGCTGGCTGGCAGCCACACGCTCAGCATCACCAGCAGCGCCACAAGGGGCGTTGCCTTTCGATGCCAGACCGTGTGCCGCGGGAACATGATCGACTTCCAATGAATTTTTCGTAGTGCATACGTTAATAAGCGCAGGGCGCCGGAAAAATCCGTTCACACGAAACTCACTCTTTCCCGAAATACACGAATCGCTCGGACCGGTGAGCAGGCGGCGATGACGCACTGCAATGATCGGTCGCGAAGCGCGAGCGGACCTGCACTGCTCATCCATTCGCGGGGCTGACCGGTGCGGATTCAATGCCGGTGAGCCAATGGTGGAGGTTAAAGGGAATTCCCGGGGGCGAGCGCTGCCGGGCGTAGCGCAGGTGAGGTCAGAACCGAATGCCGATGCGCCGATAGACGTGCGAGAGGAGCCACATCGGACCGATCATGAGGAACTGCACATCTTTGAAGAAGGACGGCCGCTTGCCCTCCATGACGTGACCGACGAACTGGCCAATCCACGCCACGACAAAGATCGCTGCGCAGATCATCCACAACGGCGTCTCGAATCCCGCCAGCCAGCGCACCACGGCCAGCAGTGCGATCAGGACGATGGTCATGCCAATCGCAAGCGGCACCGAGACTATGAAGTAGTAGACGATCGCTGCCAGGGCGAAGAGGGTTGCCCAATCGAGGTACGGCGAAATCTCGCGAAACGCGTTCGGCACCGGTATCGAGGCCATCAATCCCAGCACGCTCAGGAGAATCGCGGGAACACAGATCCAATGCAGGATCTCGTTGCCGACGTGGCGATGGCTGTCCGAGTACTCTTCGAGCCAGGCTTGCGCGGTTCTCATGATGGCGGCAAAGCTACGCGCGCACCCACATGCTCGCAACCCGGTGGGTGTGATGGGAGGGACCGATGAGCTCGCCGACATTCGGGCAGCGTCTCCTGCAATATTTTTCCACCGCGCGATTCATCTCCGATGCGCGGCGTCTGGAGATCTACCCGCCTTTCTTCCTGATGCGCATCAAGGTGCTCGAAGTGAGCGCCGACTGGCGGCATATCCGCATCCGCCTGCCGCTCAATACGTTCTCGCGCAATCCGGGCGGCGTGATGTTCGGCGGGTACCAGGCGGCCCTTGCCGATCCGATAGCGGCCGTTTCATGTGCTCGCGTGTTTCCAGGATATTCGGTGTGGACGCGCGCCATGTGCATCGACTTCGAGCGCGGGGGAAGCACGGATCTGGAATTGCGTTTCGATTTTCCCGCCGACCTCGAAGAGCAGATTCGTCGCGAGCTGGAGACATCCGGACGCGCCACGCCGACGTTCGAGTATGGCTATCATCTTGCCGATAGCAGCCGTTGCACAGTGATCCGCAACACAGTTGCCATCCGACCGAAGGGATACCGTAAGGCCACGACTCCGCCGGCACCGGAGCGCGGATTGTAGGTTTAGCCGTTCAAGTGGCGTTCAGCCTGCCGAACTCACAGTGGTGCCTGCAGTCGAGGGATATCTCGAGAAGTGAAGATGGAGGAGTCACGATGATGCAGTTGCGGATACACAGGATATTGACGACGGTGGTGATCGCCGCAGCAGTGGCGCTTGCGGGCTGCGAAACTGTGAACCCTTACACGGGCGAATCTCAGACCAGTAACGCAGCGAAGGGCGCAGGCATTGGCGCCGCAACGGGAGCAGTCGTTGGTCTGATCACGGGCCATGACGCGAAACAACGACGCGAACGCGCCCTGATCGGCGCTGGAGTCGGCGCACTCGCCGGCGGGAGCGTCGGCTATTACATGGATGTGCAGGAAGCGAAGCTGCGGCAGCAGCTCCAAGGCACGGGCGTCAGCGTCACCCGCATCGGCGACAACATCACGCTCAACATGCCGGGAAATGTCACCTTCAAGACCGACAGCTACGATCTCAATGCCGGGTTCTTCAAGGTGCTCGACTCGGTGGGATTGGTGTTGAAGGAGTATGACAAGACTCTCATCGAGGTCGCCGGCCACACCGACAGCACGGGCGCTGCCGAATATAACCAGGCGCTGTCGGAACGACGTGCGCAGACCGTCGCAACCTATCTCGCCGGCAAAGGCCTGATGGAGCAGCGGATTATCACTATTGGTGCTGGTGAGATGCGGCCCGTGGCGACGAATGACACCGCCGAGGGCCGCCAGCTCAATCGCCGGGTGGAACTCACCCTCGCTCCGATCACTGCTTCGTAATCAGGCTGATCAGGCTTCGAGAGCAGCTTCGGGCGCGATGAGCGCCCGAAGCTTTTTGATGGCATTCACCTCGATCTGGCGAATGCGTTCCGCGGAGACGTTGTAGCGGGCGGCGAGCTCGTGCAGCGTCGCCTTGTTCTCCGTCATCCAGCGGCTCTTGAGGATATCCCGGCTACGCGCATCGAGGGTTTCGAGTGCCTGCCCGAGCTGATCGATCGTGGTGTCTTCCCACTGTTCCTCCTCGACCGCAACGGACGGATCCGAATCCGCAGCCGGCAGATACATCGCGGGCGAATAGGTGTCCTCGTCATCGCCTTCCGGGGTCGGATCGAACGACAGGTCACGCGCCGACAGGCGCTTTTCCATCTCGGTGACTTCGGCGGGGCTCACGCCGAGATCCCTCGCGACGGCGCGTGTTTCCGCGTCCGACAGCCAGGCCAGATTCTTCTTGAGACGACGCAGATTGAAGAACAGCTTCCGCTGCGCCTTGGTGGTGGCGACCTTGACCAGCCGCCAGTTGCGCAGCACGTATTCGTGGATCTCGGCGCGGATCCAGTGCACCGCGAATGAAACCAGCCGCACCCCGACCGACGGGTCGAAGCGCTTCACGGCCTTCATCAGGCCGACATTGCCTTCCTGGATCAGATCGCCGACCGGCAGCCCATAGCCCATGTAGCCGCGGGCGACATGGACGACGAATCGCAAGTGCGCAAGCACCAGCTGACGCGCGGCGTCGAGATCGTTGTCGCGGTGAAAACGGGTCGCAAGCTCGAGTTCGGACTCACGGCTCAGCACCGGAATCTGTGAGACTCGGTCGATATAGGCGTCGAGACTTCCGAGTGGGCCCGAAAGAAGTACTTCGGGGTTCTTGACGACAAGAGCGTTGGCCATGGACTTCGTAAACCTCCCAAGAGCCCGCAAAACGGGCGCTAGTTTAGCAGTCGGGCGATTAGAGTGCTAAGGGCGTATTAAGTTCAGCCCGACGAACTTTGATCAGCTCTGTCAATGGGTTAGGCTCGAATGGCCCCCACGCCGCCTCGACGCGTTCTCCCCAGCCTTCGCTGACCCATTGCACTCAAGTTCAGATGTGCAGCCGTGGCGTGGCGGGCTACGATCCGAGCCCCATGTGCCGGCAGGCGGTCTTGAGAGAGTCGAGGTAACCATGTTCGTGCGACAGAGCAGATGGCTGGCCTTGGCCGGTCTGGCTGGATTACTGATGACCGGCGTGCCGGCCCATGCCGGGAATCTCGAGTTTCTGAGCAAGTCGCCGGTGAGCTATTTCAACGACGAAGACATGCGGCTCCTCAAGGAGGCCGTCGCCCAGGTCCTGGATGACCAGGACGCCTTTACAAAGAAGTCCTGGAGCAATCCAGCGACCGGAAACTCAGGCGAGGTGGAAGGGCGCGGTGCCTTCAAGACCGCGGCGGGTGTCAGCTGCAGGCGAGTTCGCGTGAGCAACCACGCCAAAGCAGTCGACGGGCAGGGCACCTACACTGTCTGCGAGGACGCTGAGCGAGGCTGGGCCATCGATTCGACTGCCAAGCCCGGCTGACGAGGATCGACATGAAAGCACGGACTTGGGTTTCTTTGACTGCGGCCGTGATCGTGGGCGGTTGCGTCAGTGTGGGAGACAATCCAAATCGCAAGATCACCCCGCCTGCCGCATCGCCTGATGTGCGAATGCTCGCCGGTGCGGTGTTGCCGGCCATCTATCGGGGCGACCTGCCCTGTGCAGACTGCGCCGGTATTCGTTACCAGCTCGATGTGCGTGCTGATCGCGTGTTCTTTCTGCGCACGACCTATCTCGGCAAGGGTTCGGGCGAGGGCGAAACGTTTGACGACATCGGCACCTGGACTCTGACTCCGGATGCGCAGAGCGTCGTTCTGCGAGGCGGGCGCGAGCCGGTGATGTTCTCGATCGAGAACTCCGAAACCCTTCGCAAGCTCAGCAGCGACGGCAAACAGATCGACTCCTCACTCAACTACGAGCTCAAGCGCAACGCCAGCTACCGGCCTCTCGAACCACGCGGACCGATGCGCGGCATGTACAGCTACATGGCCGACGCCGCGGTGTTTCGCGAGTGCCGCACGCAGATCAAGATGCCGGTTGCGCCCTCGCCTGAAACCGCGGCGCTCGAGAAGGCGTACCTCGGCGTGCGCAAGGTTCCGGGCGAGGAGCTGCTGGTCAGTCTGGACGGGCAGATCGCGATGCAGCCAGCCGCCGATGGTGCTGCCGCGCGACCGACACTCGTCGTCGAGCACCTCACGAAGGTGTGGTCGGGAGCTAGCTGCGCAACCAACGTCGCCGAATGAGCAGGCCCCAGGCCCGAGGTCTCAGATCAGACGTTCACGCTTCAGGCGTTTCCGGACAAGGTCGGCGACATCCTGTACCGCAGTTTCCACGAGGTGCGGCTGCATCACCTCGCTCGTGCCTGTCCACAGTAACTTGCCCGTTTGCAATGAATAGATGTTGCACTCGATTTGCAGCTTCTGTTCGGCGGTGAGGTAGTCGGGCGGGCGATCCGCGATCCACGCGAAACGATAGTAGCCCCAGACTTCGTAGTAGGCCGTGGGGACCGGATCGCGCGCGGTCCTCACCTTGGTCGTTGCGTCGACCAGGCGCAATGTGATCGCCCCGTCGAATCCTTCTGCCATCAGTTTGGCGCGCACCTTGTCGGCATCCCGAATGTCTGCCTCCGGAACGACTTGGGAGGAGGGTACGGCGTTGGGCCCAATGATCGCAGCCATCTCCCTCTCCGCGGCTCGCCGCGTCGGCCCGTCCTCGGTCAGCGCTACGGCTACGACGCGCTGGAAACTGAGTTTCTTGACGGAAGGATCCTTCCACGAGCTCAGCAGTTTGTTGCTGCTCGAGTAGGCTACCGCCACCGCCATTAGCATCCCGAGCAGCCAGAGCGGCGAGATTCTTGTCTGCATCGCGTTCTCCCTGTGTAGCGCGCTATCGTAGGTTAGTCGTGTCACGCCGCGGAATTCAGAGTGCAAATCATGCGGTCGGTTCAATGGCACGCAAATGCCGCGCGGTCGCTAGCCACGAGCCAAGCCAGCCGAGGATCGCGCCCGCTGCGAGCAGGATCGCGGTCATGCGCGGGTCGAGCCCGACGAGCTTGAAGCTGCTGCCGTACAGGCCAGCCAGTCGATTCACCGGTGCTTCGAGTAAATGGATTCCAAGGGTAATGAGCCCCCAGGCGAGCAGGCTTCCGCCCAGCCCGTACCAGAAGCCACTGTAAAGAAACGGCCTGCGCACGAAAGCGTCCGATCCGCCAACGAGCTTAGTGACTTCAATCTCGGTGCGCCGATTTTCAATGTCGAGCCGGATGGTGTTGCCGACGATCACGATCACCCCGACACCGAGCAGCACCGCGGCGAGCAGCAGGAGCCGTCGCGCCACGTCGAGGATCGATTGCAGCCTCTCGACCCATTCGGTGTCGACCTGCACCAGGTCAACCTCCGGCCAGTTCTGCAGATAGCGACGCAATGCATCTATGTGCGAGGGGGAAGCGGCGCGATCCGGCGAAGGACGAATGACCAGCGTGTGCGGCAGGGGATTGTCGGTCAGCGCATCGAGTGCCGCCCCGAAGCCTGAGAACTCGCGAAATTCCTTCAGCCCTTCATCGGCTGCGATGACGTCCACGCTCGCGATGCCCGACCTTTGCCGGAGCGCGCTGGCCAGTTGCTCGGCCTTGGCAAGCTTGACCTCCGGCTTGAGGTACACCGACAACTCGACCGTGCCGCCCCAGGTGCCGGTCGCGGCGCGCACATTGTCGACCAGCAGATTGAGGCAAAGAGGGAGTGCCAGAGCGATACCGATGACTGCAATCGTCATCAACGTCGCAAGAGGCTGACGCGTAAGACGACCGAGCGATGCGACGAAGGTTTGCGCGTGGCGTTCGATGTAAACGCCGAGGAACTCCAGTGGACCTCGGCGCGCCGCCGCGATTCGCGGTCGGGAAGGTGCCGTGATGCTATCCGGCATGACCGACCTCGTCGTCATTCTCCGCCACACGGCCGTGGTCGAGCGCAATGCGTCGCAGGCCGAAATGGTCGACGAGGTGCACATCGTGCGTGGCCACCATCACCGTGACGCCGACATCGTTGAGCCGCCGGAAGACCCGCATGATCTCGAGTGCCAGCTCCGGATCCAGGTTGCCGGTGGGCTCATCGGCAATCAGTACGAGAGGCTTGCTGACGACGGCCCGCGCGATCCCGACGCGCTGCTGCTCGCCCGTCGACAGTTCCAGCGGCGCGAGATTCTCCTTGCCCAGGAGCCCCACCTGGTCGAGCGCGGCGCGCACTCGCTTGTCGAGCTCGCGGCGACGCATGCCCGATATCACTAGCGGCAGCGCCACGTTGTCGAATACCGGGCGATCGTGCAGGAGCTTGTGATCCTGGAACACGACGCCGATCTGGCGACGGAATGCGGGGATGCGGCGCCGGGCCACGCCGGAAGTATTCTGGTGATTGACGATGACGCGCCCGCGGCTGGGCCGGTCGATGAGCGCGATCAGCTTCAGCACCGTGCTCTTGCCCGCTCCCGAATGGCCGGTGAGAAACACCATCTCGCCGTCCGATACGTTGAGCGTCACATCGCTCAGTGCCTCGCGGCCATTCGGATAGCGCTTGTGCACCTGCTCGAAGTGGATCACGTGTCACCGCCAGTACCGAGCAGCGCATCGACAAATGGGGCGGCTTCGAATTCGCCGAAGTCCTCGGCCTGCTCGCCGATGCCGATGTAACGGATCGGAAGCTTAAGCCGCTCGGCCATTGCAATCACGGCCCCGCCCTTGGCGGTGCCGTCGAGTTTCGTCACGACGAGCCCGGTCACCCCCAGCGCCTGGTTGAACTGCTCGGCCTGGGCGATGCTGTTCTGACCAAGGCCGGCGTCGAGCACCAGCAGGACCTCGTGCGGCGCACTCGCGTCGAGTCTCTGAATAACGCGCTTCACCTTCTTGAGCTCATCCATGAGGTGCGACTGGGTTTGCAGGCGTCCTGCAGTGTCGGCGATCAGAACTTCGATGCCACGGGCGCGAGCTGCCTGGAGCGCGTCGAAGATTACGGCAGCCGGGTCGGCGCCCGTCTGCTGCGCGATCACCGGTACGCCATTGCGCCGCCCCCACGCCTCGAGCTGTTCGATCGCAGCGGCGCGAAAGGTATCGCCCGCAGCGAGCATCACCTTCAGTCCCTGCTGGGTAAGGCGTCGCGCCAGCTTGCCGATGGTGGTCGTCTTGCCGGAGCCGTTCACACCGACCACGAGAATGACAAACGGCTGATGCGCTGCATCGACTTGCAGCGGCTGCTCGCAGGGTGCGAGCAGCTCGATGAGAGACTTGCGCAATGCGCCGAGCAACGCCTCGAAGCTCTTGAGCTCCTTGCGCTCCACGCGGGTTCTGAGATCCGCGAGAATCCGTTCCGTTGCCTCGACGCCTACATCTGCAGTCAGGAGTCGCGTCTCGAGTTCATCGAGAACCTCGGCGTCGATGGCGCGGCCGGGTATCAGATTGGCGAGATCGTAGGTGAGCCACGAGTCGCCCTTGTTGAGGCGCGCGCGCAGGCGCGTGATGAAGCCACTCCGCATGTCATCAGGCGGAGTTGCAGCCGGCGGATTGGAGCGCTTGGTGAACATCGGTGTGGATTTGGCGCGAGGATTGTAACCGATGAAAAAACAAGGGCGGCCGAAGCCGCCCTTTGCGCCGTCTGCCTGCCGGCTACGGCTGTATCACGGCGAGATTGGCGGGATTGATGACGATTGCCGCGCCGTCGCTTTCGGCGAACGCCACAGTCTCCCCCTGGATTTCCTGCGTCACCAAAAGGTTCGAAGTCGGATCGATAGCCGAGCCGTGAACTCCTGCGGTGAAGTTGACGTAGCCGCCATTGCCTGCACCGGTCGGATTCGGTCCGGCTGCGCTCACCTTGTGGAGCATCGCTCCCGCAGCGGTGATCATGCGCTGGGTGGAACTGTTGGGTACGACCTGGTCAGGCGGCGGCCCGACGATCTGCGTGATGTGAACCGGCTTCAAACCAACCAGCGTGCTGATGTAGTTGAGCGGATCGCCAGCGTCCGCCGCGGTCTGAGCATCCCGCAGAAACTGGTTGTAAAGCGTCGTGCCGGGCGCGAGCCCCTGCGCGGTCAAGGCGGCGTTGATTGCGGGCCCGAATGTCGGTGAGTCGACGATCGTTTGCGCCACCCCGCCGCCCGTCATCAGGAGCGATGCGGTTCTCGCGCTGGTGCCGAAGGTCGCGTACACACCGCCGACGATGCTGCCGAGCGAGTGGCCTACGAAGTGAATCTTGGCCAGGTCCGCATCCCCTGTTCCGTCCTTGTTCAGATCGAGGCCCACGAGCGCCTTGGTGAGGGCGAGCAGGTCGACAGCGCCCTGGCGCAGATTGTCCCGGGTGGTCAAGAGGCTCGAGAGATTGACGAAGTTCTGCCCCGAGCCGTCGATCTGGCCATCCGGCCCTGGCGCGAGCGTCGTGTTGTTGCTGACGTCGAGGTCGAAAGTCAGCTCCTGGCCATTCTCGCGGAAGAGCGGCGAGAGCGGGTTGGTCGGCACAAGCCCGTGCAGTGGCAAGTCGATCGACACCACGACGAAACCGCGCGACGCAAACGCGTCCGCCATGAAAAGCGCATCAGTGCGGTTGCGAGTGAGCCCATGTTGAAAGATCGCGACCGGCCAACCGGTGGGTGGCTGCGCGCTGATGTTCGGGACTGTCACGACGATTGGGATATCGAAATCCACAGTCTTTAGGGGCACCGGGTTGAAGCGTGTGAGATTGCGGCTCGCCGGATCGATGCCCGGTGCTTGCGAAGCTTGCAACGCCGTCCAGAATCGATTGACCGGCGCAATCGGGTTCGCCGCACTCGGTGCGGACAGGTAGTAAGGCACGCGTAGGAAGCCTTTGTAGATGTTGGCGATACCTGGCAGCGCGGGATTGATGTTCTTGGTATTGATAATGACGCCGGCGGGACTCAGAACCGGATCGACCGTCAGGACTGGAGCCGGGCTTAGATCGATGATCTGCTTGACGGCAGCCAGCGTATCGCCGGTTGATTCCGTCGAGAAGCTGAAAGACACGACCACGGTTGCGGGCGATACACCGACTGCTGCCCCGATGCGCAGGTGCGCAAAGGTCAGCCTGCAGATCGCATTCAAAGTCGTGTTGGTGATGGGTGTGCACGTCGGCGTCGTTGCGCCGGCCTGGATTTCGGTGATGGCCTGGTCGCGAACAGTCTGGTAGTCGGTGTCGGGTACTGCGGCTGCTCCGCTGGTGCTCTTGATCCCGTTGGTGAGCAGGACGAGGTAGCCGAAGTTGTTGGCGGCCGCCGATGGTGTGAGCGGTTTCAGCGGCCGGATGATCAGCGTGCCTCCCGCCGAGCCCGCTTCAGTCGACACGGAGGCACTGAAGTCAGTGTTGAGCACCAGGATATCGCTCGGGGTCGGCGCCGCGATCGGAGCCTTAGTGGCGTTATCAAGCCTCAGTCGAATGACGCGAATATTAGCGGCGGTGAGCGTCGCCGGATCGATCGCGCCCGCTACGAAGCGCGCGGACATGTACGCCGTGGTTGAGAATCCGTCGAGCTGATTGATCGTCGAGGCGGTGGGCTGGAATGGGTTGATCGGGAGATTCAGCGTGCCGTCGGTGCTGCCGCTGAAGTACAGATCGTTCGGGTACGGGAAGATGCCACTCAGAGGTTGAAACTGCGGTCGGAAGGCTGTAGCGGTCGGCGGTGGCGGCGTGGTCGGCGCTCCATTGCCGCTGGTCGGGTCGGTCGGCCCGATGCTCGCTTCACCTTCGGAGGTCGAGTCCGAGAAACAACCTGACAGCAACATCCCTGTCAGCAGCAGGATTGCGGCGCGCACGGTCCTCATGGTTTGCTCCTGAAAGATCGCGGAAAGGGCGCGTAGGCGCTCGTTTTAATGGCGATAAGCCTACGCTGTGCACAGCGCAGCCATCAAGTCGGCCGTCGTCGGCGGGCTGAATCCGAAAATGTCAAGAAAATCACACGCTCGCAAGCTCTCAACAGCGCGTCCTCAGCGCCAGAGCGGTCGTAACGAGCTGCGCATCATCGGGGGCAGCTGGCGCGGTCGGCGGGTGAAGTTTCCGTCATTCAGTGATCTGAGGCCGACGCCGGATCGCGTGCGCGAGACTCTCTTTAACTGGCTGCAGCCCGTGATCGCCGGCAGTCGCTGCCTCGATCTGTTCGCGGGTTCGGGCGCACTTGGGCTCGAAGCGCTATCGCGTGGCGCCGCACGGGTAGTGTTCGTCGACCACGAACGGAAGGCCATCGAGCAGCTTCGCGCGACGCTGTCGATCCTGAAGGCCGAGGGTGCCGACCCGAAACTGGCTGATGCGCGCCGTTATCTCAAGTCGCAGGTCGAAGCTTTCGATGTCGTGTTTCTCGACCCGCCGTTTGCCGATGAATCGCTGCCCGAGATCTGCGCACTGCTCGAGTCGCGGGGTTGGCTCGCGCCCAGCGCATTCATTTATGTCGAGCGGCCCGCCCGCGAGGGTTCGCCCCCGCTTCCGGAGGCGTGGATCCTGCACCGGACCGGTCGCGCAGGCGAGGTCGGGTATCATCTGGCCCGTCGCCAGGCGGCGCCATTCGCACGAGGGGAGACGCGATGAGTCGCAATGCGGTGTATCCGGGCACATTCGATCCCATCACGAACGGGCACCAGGACCTGGTCCGCCGCGCGGCCGGCATTTTCGACCGCGTCGTGGTCGCGATCGCGGCCAATCCCAACAAGACGCCCATGTTCAGTCTCGAGCAACGCGTGAGTCTTGCCCGGCAGGTTCTGAAAGACGTGCCCAACCTCGAGGTACAAGGCTACACCGGCCTCACGGTGGACTTTGCGCGCCGCAACGGCATCAGCGTCATCGTACGTGGGTTGCGCGCGGTGTCCGATTTCGAGTTCGAGTTTCAGCTCGCCACGATGTCGCGACACCTTTTCGCCGGCGTCGAGACGGTATTCCTCACGCCGCAGGAGCAGTTCACTTTCATTTCGTCCACCCTGGTGCGGGAGATCGCGATCTTCGGCGGTGATGTATCCGAGTTCGTGCACCCTATCGTCGCGGCGGAGCTGAAGAAGATGAAGCAGGCATGAGGCACCACCAGACCAGCAAGGACCGTTGCGAGGAGTGGCATGAAGGGTAACGACGCGAACAGATCGAGCCGCCTTTGGATGTCCGGTCTGTTCGCGCTGCTGCTCCTGTCGCAGTGGGCGCTCGCCGACCAAGTCCGCAAACCGCCGCTCGCGGCGATAGCCAGCGCCTATCCGCTCGCGAGCGAAGCTGGATTTGAGATCCTGGCCGCCGGCGGTAACGCATTCGACGCTGCTGTAGCGGTGAGCGCGGCGCTGGAAGTCACAGAACCGCGCGGTTCCGGATTGGGCGGTGGCGGCTTCTACCTGCTGCATCGCTCGAGCGACGGACTCGACCTGCTCATCGACGCGCGCGAAGTCGCGCCCGCCGCGGCCACGCGCGACATGTTTCTCGATGCCGACGGCAAGCCCGTACCGGGCAGATCGACCGATACCGCACTCGCGGCCGGGATTCCGGGCGAAGTGGCTGCGTGGGCGCATCTGGCGGAGAAGTTCGGCCGCCTGCCGCTCAAACAGAGCCTGCAACCTGCGATTCGCCTCGCTCGCAACGGATTTCCGGTCTATGCACGCCTGGCCGAGGACATCGGGCGCAAGCGCCCTGCATTTGAACGCGGCCCCGACGCGGCGCGCATTTTTCTCGTGCACGGCGCCGCGCCAACACCCGGTCGCCTGCTCAAGCAGCCCGACCTCGCCCGTTCGCTCAGCGTGGTGGCAGAGAAGGGGCCGGAGGGCTTTTACACCGGACCCTTCGCCGAGAAACTCGTCGCGGGCGTGCGCAAGCTCGGCGGCATATGGTCGCTGGAGGATCTGGCGAACTACCGCCTGATCGAGCGACAACCGCTGATCGGTGAGTATCGTGGCGTGCGCATCGTGACCGCGCCCCCGCCTTCATCCGGCGGCGTTGCCGTGCTCAACGCGCTCAACATCCTTGACGGCTACGAGCTCGCACAGCTCGACAGCGCGACCCGCAAGCACGTGATCATCGAGAGCCTGCGTCGCGTGCATCGCGACCGGGCTGAATATCTGGGCGATCCGGCGTTTGTATCGATGCCCATCCAGCGCCTGCTCAGCCCGGACTACGCGGCGGGCGAACGCGCCTCGATTCGCCTCGACCGCGCCACACCGAGCTCGGCGTTGCCGGGTTACATCGGCGATGCGAGCAGCGGCGTCAGCACCACCCACTTCGCGATCCTCGACCGGGAAGGCAATCGCGTTGCAGTCACGATCACCCTCAACGCGTGGTTTGGCTCCGGTCTGGTGATTCCAGGCACCGGCATCCTGCTCAATAACGAGATGGATGACTTTGCGATCAAGCCAGGCGAGCCGAACATCTACAAGCTGGTGGGCGCCGAGGCGAACTCGATCGCGCCCGGCAAGCGCCCGCTCTCGAGCATGACTCCAACGTTCCTCGAGTCCGACAAAGGCATCGCGATTCTGGGCTCGCCAGGCGGCAGCTTCATTCCATCGATGGTGCTGCTCGGCACGCTCAATTGGCTCAATGGCGCCGATGCGATGGGCATCGTCACCGCGCCACGTATCCACCACCAGTATCAACCGGATGTGGTGTTCGCTGAGCCCAAGGGCCTGACGGATGAGGAGCGTCAATCGCTCGAGCAACGCGGCCACAAATTCCGCGACTGGCCGCCGACCATCGGCAACATGCAGGTGATCACCTGGGACTACGCAACACAAGCGGTGATCGCCGCATCCGATCCGCGCGGCGTGGGCCAGGGGATGGTTCGATAGCTCACTTCTGGCAGTGCGGACAGTAGTAGGTTGAGCGCTGACCCTGGGTGAACTGGCGAATCGGCGTGCGGCAAACCCGGCAGGGCTTGCCGGTTCGCTCGTAGACATAAAGCTTCTGGCGGAAATAACCCGGATTGCCATCAGCGCCGACGTAGTCCCGCAAGGTCGTCCCGCCGACCTTGATGGCGAGGTTGAGGACAGCCTTGATCGCCCGTGCGAGGCGCGCCAGCTGCGCCCGATTCAGCCGACCTGCCGCGCGACGCGGGTTGATGCGGGCACGGAACAACGCTTCGCTCGCGTAGATGTTCCCGACGCCGACCACGATCTGGCTGTTCATCAGCAATTGTTTGATCGCGACACGCCGCTTTCGGGTAACGCGCTCGAGGTACTCGCTGCTGAAACTTGCATCGAGCGGCTCGGGGGCGAGACGGCGCAGGAGTGGATGCGCGAGAGGATCGCCATCCACCCACAGGAGGCTTCCGAAACGCCGCGGGTCGTTGAAACGCAGCGCGAGACCGGAATCGAGCAGGATGTCGATGTGATCGTGAGTGACCAGTGGCGTTGCGGGTGGCAGTACCCGCAGGCTCCCCGACATGCCGAGATGCAGGATCAGGCTCCCGCCCTCGAGGTCGATGAGCAGGTACTTCGCGCGGCGTCGCACGCCGCGGATCGCCTGACCCGCGGCTGCAGGCGCGAGCGTCTTCGGCACTGGCCAGCGCAATCGAGGCTCGCGCACGACCACGGCTGCGATGCGGCGCCCCTCCAGCGCAGGTGCGATCCCTCGCCGCGTGGTTTCGACTTCGGGCAGCTCAGGCATGAGAGGAAGTATAGGAGGGGAGCTGATTAGGGCTCATTCTGGATGGTCCGACAGTACTGCCTTCACAAGAGCGTGACACGGCGCATTTGGCGGGAAGGCGCCGGTTCGCTATAGTCCACCGCCTCTCACCTCTGGGCGGCGTCCGGAGTATCTGATGGACCTCACTTTTTTGTATGGCGTACTAAACCTGGATTTCTGGGAGTACGTGCTTGTCACCTTCATCATGGTGCAAACCACCGTGACGGCGGTCACCCTCTACCTGCATCGGGACGCGACGCATCGCAGCCTCGATCTGCATCCGGTGCTGCGACACTTCTTTCGCTTCTGGATCTGGATGAGCTCCGGGATGCTGACCAAGGAGTGGGTTGCGGTGCACCGCAAGCATCACGCCTTCTCCGATGAGCCCGGCGATCCGCACAGCCCGGTGGTCTTCGGGCTTCGCAAGGTGCTTCTCGAGGGGCGCGAGCTTTACACCGAGGAAGCTGCCCACCCCGAGACACTCGAGAAGTACGGGCGCGGTACGCCGGACGACTGGATCGAGCGCAACGTCTACTCGCGCTATTGGAATGTTGGGATCATCCTGATGGTCGTGACCGACCTGGTGCTGTTCGGCGTGCCGGGCATCATCATCATCGCGATCCAGATGATGGCGATGCCGTTTTTCGCGGCGGGCGTCATCAACGGTCTCGGTCATCACAGCGGTTATCGCAACTTCGAATGCGAGGATGCAGCCCGTAACATCACGCCGTGGGGCGTGCTGCTCGGCGGCGAAGAGTTGCACAACAATCACCACGCTTTCCCGGCCTCCGCCAAGTTTTCGGTGCAAAGCTGGGAGTTCGACATCGGCTGGTTCTTCATCCGCGTGCTAGATTTCCTCGGGCTGGCCAAGGTGATTCGCACGGTGCCCGAGCCTGCCCGGGTCGAGCCGCGACGCGTCGATCTGGATACGCTGCGCGCAGTCATCATCAATCGCATGCACGTGCTGCGGGAGTACAGCCGCAAGGTGACGCTGCCCGTGTTGCGCGCCGAGCGTGCCCGCGCTCGCTCCGAGTCGCGCCTGAAGCGCGGCGTGCGCAAGCTCCTGGTGCGCCATCCGAGGTTGCTCGATGAGACTGGCATGCAGCGGCTCAAGGAAATTCTGGACAGCAACCCGTCACTGCGCACGGTTCACGAGTTCCGCGAGCGGCTCCAGCAGTTGTGGAGCGGGGCGAACGCCAGCAATGATCGTCTGCTGGCACAACTCAAGGATTGGTGTGCCCAGGCGGAAGCGAGTGGCGTGAAGGTGCTGCAGGATTTCGCGATGTCACTGCGCGGTTACGCCCTGCAACCGGCCTAGCAACCGAAGCGATTTGCAGACTGGAACAAAGAAAACCCGCCAATCGGCGGGTTTTCTGTTTCTGGCGCTTTGGACCCGGCGCTACTTGATCTTCGATTCCTTGTACTTGACGTGCTTGCGCACGACCGGATCGAATTTCATGGTCTCGAGCTTGTCGGGGTGCAGGCGCTTGTTCTTCATCGTCGTGTAGTAGTGGCCGGTTCCCGCCGACGACACCAGCTTGATCTTTTCGCGCATGACCGCCTCCTCAGACCTTGACGCCCTGGGCGCGCAGCTCCGCCACCACCACGTCCACGCCGCGCTTCTCGATCGTGCGCAGCCCGCGGGTGGATACCTTGAGACTCACGAAACGCTTCTCACTCTCCAGCCAGAATCGCTGCACGTGCAGGTTGGGGAGAAAACGGCGTCGCTTGCGGTTGTTCGCATGTGAGACCGTATTACCGACGACCGGGCGCTTGCCGGTGACCTGACAGACTCGGGACATGGTTGCTGCCTCGAAAATGAGCCGCCAGCCAATGAGTTAGAGCGACGGGCGTGCCAAAAGAGCGCGGAAAGATAGCCCAAAGCACTGATTCGGGCAAGTCGAGAACCACCTCGTGAGATCGCGAAACGGCGCCGAAGCGTCTGCGGGGGTCAGATCAGCCCCTTCTCGGCAAAGCTCAGGCAGCTGCCGTCTCCGACGATCACATGGTCCAGCAGCCGGATGTCTACCAGCGCCAGGGCCTCCTTGAGCCGCTGCGTGATCAGCTCATCGGCCTGGCTGGGCTCGGCCACTCCGGATGGATGGTTGTGAGCGAGGATCACGGCGGCGGCGTTGCGCGCCAAAGCCTGCTTTACGACCTCGCGTGGGTGGACGCTCGCCCCGTCGATCGTGCCGCGAAACAGCTCGTCGAACGCGATGAGACGGTGACGGTTGTCCAGGTGCAGGCAGCAGAACACTTCGTAGCTACGGTCACGCAACCGCGCAGTCAGGAAGTCCCGGGTGGCACTTGGCGAGTTGAGCCCCGGCCCAATCTGCAATGCCTCCTGGTAGTGGCGACGCGCCAGCTCGAGCGCCGCCTGCAGTTCGGCATAACGCGCGGGGCCGAGACCCGGATGCTGGCAGAAACGCCTGACGTCAGCGCTCAGCAGCGAGCGCAACGAGCGGAATTCCTTGAGGACCGCACGCGCCAGGTCGACGGCGCTCGCACCCCGACTGCCGACGCGAATCACCAAGGCAAGCAACTCCGCTTCCGACAGTGCGCCCGGACCGAGTTGCAGCAGCTTTTCGCGCGGGCGTTCCGCGCTCGGCCAATCACGAATCGACATGGTGAGATCCGCGCGCCCGCAGGAGCTGTTGAGGCGCGGATGAAATGATCGCCGCCACCCCGCGGCAAGTGCAGCGCGAAATGCCACGCGTGAGCCAAGAAACCGGTTTGTTACCACCGCGTCAGTCGGTTTGCCCGCTTTCGCCGAGGCTCGGATAATGTCCGTCTATGAACGATTCGACTCCCCAGCGGATCCTCCTCGGCGTCACCGGCGGAATCGCGGCGTACAAGAGCCCGGACCTCGTGCGTCGGCTGACCGAGCGAGGCGCCGAGGTCCAGGTAGTCATGACGGCAGCGGCACAGAAGTTCGTGTCGCCACTGACCTTTCAGGCTGTCTCCGGCCGTCCCACACGCACCGACCTGTGGGACGACATGGCCGAAGCGGCCATGGGGCATATCGAGCTCGCACGCTGGGCTCAGTTGGTTCTCGTTGCCCCGGCCAGTGCCAACTTCATCGCACGCCTCGCGCACGGCTTCGCCGATGACCTGCTCAGCACGCTGTGTCTCGCGACGGATTCGCCGCTTGCCGTTGCACCAGCGATGAACCACCTCATGTGGGCGAACGCCGCGACCCAGGCCAATGTGGCGACGCTTCGTGGGCGCGGCATCGCCATCTACGGCCCGGGCGAAGGCGACCAGGCGTGCGGTGAGTTCGGGCCGGGGCGCATGCTCGAGCCGCTCGATCTGGCCGAGCGTGCCATCGCCCTGATCTCGATGCCGCGCGTGCTCGAAGGCCTGCATGTCGTCATCACCGCCGGACCGACGCGCGAGCGCATCGATCCGGTGCGCTTCATCAGCAACCGCAGCTCCGGAAAGATGGGCTTCGCGGTCGCACAAGCCGCATATTTCGCCGGAGCACGCGTCACCCTGATCAGCGGACCGGTGTCGATCGATACTCCGCCAGGGGTCCAGCGCATCGATGTCGAGAGTGCGGAACAGATGTTTGCAGCCGCGCATCGCGAGCTGCCATCGACAGACATCTTTATCTCGGCCGCCGCAGTGGCGGACTACCGACCGCCGGCGCCGCTGGCGCAGAAACTCAAGAAAACCGGAGATTCACTGCAGCTCGATCTCGTGAAGGCGCCCGACATCGTCGCGTCCGTGGCCGCGAGCTCGCGCCGGCCTTTCGTGGTGGGGTTTGCGGCAGAGACCGAGCGCGTCGAGCAGCACGCGCGCGAGAAGCTGGTGAAGAAGAGCCTCGACATGATCGCCGCCAACGAGGTGGGTGAGGGACTCGCATTCGATTGCGACGAGAATGCGCTGCTCGTTCTATGGCCGGGCGGCAGCCAGATGCTGGAGCGCGCGTCGAAGCTGCAGGTGGCGCGCGGATTGGTCGAGCTCATTGCCGAACGCTACCGGCAGCGAACCGAGAGTCCGGCCAGGCAGCGGGCGCATGTCTGAACCGGCGGTCGCGGCGAGCGCGCACCGCCGTTTGAAGATCAAGATCCTCGACGAACGCGTCGGACGTGAATTTCCGCTGCCCCAATACGCGACGTCAGGCTCGGCCGGCGTGGATCTTCGTGCCTGCCTGACCGCGCCGCTGGTGCTCGAGCCCGGGCGTACGGAGCTGATACCCACCGGTATTGCCATTCACCTTGAAGATCCCGGTCTCGCCGCGGTGCTGCTTCCGCGCTCGGGCCTCGGGCACAAGCACGGCATCGTGCTCGGCAACTTGGTCGGGCTCATCGATTCGGATTACCAGGGACAGGTCATGGTGTCTTGCTGGAATCGCGGGCTACAGCCGTTCACCGTCCAGCCCGGCGAGCGCATCGCGCAATTGATCGTGGTGCCGGTCGTACAGGTGGAATTTGAAGTCGTGGCCGACTTCGAGACAAGTCGACGCGGGTCGGGAGGCTTCGGGCACTCGGGCCAGCAATAGCCCGATCAGGGTTTGCGGGCGGCCACCAGCTCGGTGTATCGCTGGATGTCGGACTCGAAGCGCTCGCGCACCGCACCCTGCTCGGCGCGCTTGCTGGCGAGGTTGCGCTCCTGCTGCCGGATCTCCTTGATGGTTCTCACCAGGTCTTCTGCCAGCGCATCCGGCATTGGCCCGGCGCCATCGGTGGAGCTGTAAGGTGCATAGATGAGGCTGCGCACCTGCAGGTCCTGCAGTCGTCCCTGCAGCGTACCGAGATACTGCGCGGTTACCTTGACCTGTCCCTCGATCAGGTCGAGCCGCTGATCGCGCAACTGCTCGATCTGTTGTACGGAAACGTAGGTCGTCAGCAGCACCTGGTCGCGACGTCGCGCATCGGACGCCTGACGATCGCGCACCGCATCCGCGGCCCGCTGCGCGTCGGATTTCTCGGCATCGAGCCGCCCGACTTCAACGCCCTGGCGGTTGAGGACCGATCGTTCCTGCTTCGCGTACTGCGGTGGAATGCTGTCCCCGTAATGGACGACGCCCTTTTCGTCGACCCATTTATAGAGAGGCTTGTCCGAACCGGCGTTTGCACCGACCAATGCAGCCGGACCCGCGGCGAGGAGTGTCGCGGCCAACGCGAGCTGCACGATTCGCGAAGTGGTCAAGGTGTTACACCAGCCCGAGACTCGGGGCGGGGTATTGTGCCTCAAGTACCCGCGGGTTTCGCAAGACCCAGATGTGCGCCGCCGCAGCGAGTGTCGCTAAATGCCGTACTCCGAGCGATAGCGGCGCAGAGCTTCAAGCGTTTCGGCATTGCCGCCTGCAGTGAGAGACTCGATCAGATCCGAAAGTGTGATGATGCTCACACAACGCAACGCGTAGGTGGCTTCGACTTCCTGAACAGCGGAGAGCGTCCCCTGGCCGCGTTCCTGTCGATCCAGTGCGAGCACGACACCCGCGAGGCGTGCCCGCGCACCGAGGATGATCTGTGCCGATTGACGGATCGCAGTTCCAGCCGTGATGACATCGTCGATGATCAGGACACGGCCGGCGAGCGGGCTGCCGATGATCAGGCCGCCTTCACCATGATCCTTGGCCTCCTTGCGATTGAACGCGAAGGGCACGCTGCGGCCATGCGAGTCGGCAAGCGCCGCCGCAGTCGCGGCCACCAGCGGGATTCCCTTGTACGCCGGCCCGAACAACATGTCGTATTCGATGCCCGATTGCACGATCGCGTCGGCGTAGCTGCGGCCCAGCGTCGCAATCGCATGGCCCGTGTTGAACAAACCCGCATTGAAGAAATACGGACTGATGCGGCCGGACTTGAGCTTGAATTCGCCGAAACGCAGCGCGCCCATCTCGAGAGCGAGGTCGATGAACTGTCGCTGGTGGGGAAGCATGAACGCGAGGAAGTATACTGCCGCCGCGTGCGCATCATCACGCTCAACGTCAACGGGGTTCGCTCCGCCGCGAGCAAGGGATTGTTCGACTGGCTGAAACGCCAGCGTGCCGACGTCGTGTGCCTGCAGGAAACCAAGGCGCAGGAGCCACAGCTCGCCGCAACGCATTTTCGCCCGCGCGGCTATCACTGCTTCTACTATGACGCCGAGCGCAAGGGCTACTCGGGTACCGCGCTCTTCACGCGACGTGAGCCGGACGCTGTGGTGCGCGGGTTCGGCCCGCCCGAGTTCGATCGCGAGGGGCGATACCTCGAAGCGCGGTTCGGCAAGCTGAGCGTCGTGTCGATCTACCTGCCTTCGGGGTCAGCGGGACCGGAACGACAGGCATCCAAGTTCCGCTTCCTCGACTCCTTTCAACCCCATCTGCAGGCCCTCGGGCGCAGCCGCCGGCAGTACGTCCTGTGCGGCGACTGGAACATTGCGCACAAGGAAATCGACCTCCGGAACTGGCGCTCGAACCGCAAGAACTCCGGCTTTCTGCCCGAGGAGCGCGCCTGGCTGGATGAGCTCTTTGGCCCGATGCGCTATGTCGACGCCTTCCGCCAGGTCAACGACAAGCCGCACCAATACACCTGGTGGTCGAATCGCGGTCGCGCCTGGGAGAAGAACGTGGGCTGGCGGATCGACTACCAGGTCGTGAGCGGGGCGCTGCGCGATGCGCCCAAGCGCGCCAGCATCTACAAGGCACACCGGTTCTCCGACCACGCCCCGTTGATCATGGACTACGACCTTTGACCGGCCCCAAGAGCCGCTCGGGGATGCGAGGCTGGCTCGACGCGCTGCTGGTCTATCGGCAACCGCGTGTCGCGGCGATGTTGTTCCTCGGCTTCTCTGCCGGCCTGCCCTTCATGCTCGTGTTCCAGACGCTCTCGGCGTGGCTGAGACAGGCTGGAATCGAGCGCGCGACCATCGGGATGCTGGCCTGGGTGGGGATCCTGTACTCGATCAAGTTTCTCTGGGCACCTATCGTCGATCGTGTGCCACTGCCGGTGCTGAATCGCCTGCTCGGCCGGCGACGCAGCTGGATGCTGATTGCGCAAGTCGGCGTCGCGCTCGGGTTACTGAACCTGGCGCAGTCCGATCCCGCGGCCAATCTCACCACAGTCGTGTTCGGCGCGCTCTTTGTGGCGTTCGCTTCGGCGACGCAGGACATTGCGCTCGATGCGTGGCGCATCGAGTCGGCGCCCGCGGACCACCAGGGCGCCATGGCGGCCGCCTACCAGCTGGGCTACCGCATTGCCATTGCGATGGGGACGGCAGGTGCGTTCTGGATTGCGGCCGACCACGGATGGTCCATGACCTACGCAGCGATGGCGGCACTGATGGCGATCGGCATCGTGACGACGCTGCTGGTTCGTGAGCCGTCGGTTCGCATCACTCCCGAATCCGAGCGGCGTGAACAGCGTGTGGTTGAATGGCTGGAGCGCAATGCCCATTGGCCGGCACCGCTGCGCAACGCGGGCGCACGGTTCATCGACGCGGTCGTGTGTCCGCTGGTCGACTTCTTTGCGCGCTATGGCTCCAGGCTCGCCATCCTGATCCTGGTTTTTATCTGCACGTATCGACTCACCGATTTTGCGATGGGCGTGATGTCGAACCCGTTTTACCTCGACGCGGGATTTACGCTGAAGGAAATTGCGGCGGTGGTCAAAGGACCGGGCCTGCTGATGTCGATTCTCGGCGTGGTGTTGGGGGGTACCGTGGTGGCGAAGCTCGGAACCACGCGCGCGCTGGTTCTCGGGAGCGTCCTCATCATCTGCTCCAACCTGGCGTACTCCGCGCTGGCCGCCGCTGCTTCCCCGAGTCGCCTGGGCCTGGCCCTGGCGAACGGTGCCGACAACCTCGCGCTCGGCGTACACGGGACAGCCCTGATCGCATTTCTCTCCAGCCTCACCAGTGCCAGGTACACGGCGACCCAGTACGCGCTCTTCTCATCGCTCTACGCGCTGCCGGGAAAGCTCCTGATGGGAACTTCCGGGTTCGTGGTCGACGCCATTGGCTATCCGCGCTTCTTTATCTACACCGCTTCCTTGAGTATCCCCGGACTGCTATTGCTCTACTGGCTGGTCGGGCGCGTGCCGGCCGCGAGCGAACAGGCGAAATGAGCGCGACCTGTGCGCGGCTGCGGGCAGGAATTCCAAAATCACAACGGGAAATCAGCTCGACTGGTCGAAATAGTCGAGCGGGCTCAGCCACTGGCGCTCGGAATTGAGCTCATCGTTGTCTTCAACATCTTCGGGCTCGACATCGACCGACCCGGTCCAGTCCTCTGGGGCTTCGGCCGCTTCGAGAAGGGCGTCCTGCCACTGGTCGTCCCAGGACTCGAAGTCCAACTCTTCAACGGTGCCATCGAAGTGCTGTACTTCAATCGTGCCATCGTCTTCATCGATCGCCACGATCTCAAACAACTCTCCGCCTTGCCGGCGGTACCAGTCGCCGACGACTGGTGCGGGTATGTTCGGAGCCCTTCCTTCCATTTTGTGCGTCCCCCTTCGGTCCGGCATCCAGCCTGGTGGTGTCCTCATGCTGCGAGTGAGCCGCCACTGCTATGCTCGCGTGCGTCCAAGTGTCAGCCCAGAGTCGCACATGAGGCAAGCGTAATATTTTCTGCACAGCATCATGATCGAAGCGCTGATCAAATTTTTCGTGCTGTTCTTCGTTGTAGTCGAGCCGATCAGCCTCGTGCCGATGTTCGCCGCACTCACGGAGAGCGCGAGCGATGGTTACAAGCGTCGAACGGCCTGCAAGGCTGTAATACTTGCAGGACTCATTCTCGTCGCGTTTGCGCTCGCGGGCGGCGCGCTTCTCGACACGATGGGCATCAGTCTGAATGCGTTTCGCATCTTCGGCGGCCTGATGCTGTTCCTGATCGCACTCGACATGGTCTACGTGCGCCCTTCCGGCGCGCGGACCACGACCAGCACCGAGGAAGAAGAGGTCAAGCACCGGCCGGACATCGCGGTGTTTCCGCTGGCGTTCCCTTTCATCGCCGGACCGGGCGCGCTCGCAACAATCCTACTCGTCACTGGAGGCTTGTCGCGTACCTCGCTGCTTTTCTTCGGGATGATGGCCGTTGTGATCCTGGTATTGGCGATCACTTTCGGGTTGATGTTGCTTACACCGCAAGTCATGCGTGCGCTCGGCGTGACCGGCGCAAATGTCGTGAGCCGACTTACGGGAGTCATCCTGGGAGCCCTCGCCGTGCAGTTCGTCATCGACGGCGTGAAGGGCAGTCTCGCCTAGACTCTCCGATATTCCAGGTCCCACACAGCGTGCCCGAGACGCTGACCACGACGCTCGAAGCGCGTGAGCGGGCGGATCGAGGGCCGCTCCGCGTAGCCTGACTGGCCCGCGCAGCTCGCGAGTCCTGGGCAAGCGTCCAGTACCTCCCGCATCTGTTCGGCGTAGGGCTGCCAGTCAGTCGCGAGGCGCAGGATCCCGCCACGTCGCAATCTGCTCACTAGTAGCTCAACGAACGGTCGCTGGATCAGCCGGCGCTTGTGATGGCGCTTCTTCGGCCATGGGTCGGGAAAGAAGATGAAGATCTCGTCGAACGATTCATTCGCCACCTGCGCGAGCACTTCGATGGCATCGTGACGAAAGACCCGCAGGTTCGATAGCTCCGCGGACTCGGCCTGCAGTAAGGCCCTGCCGACCCCGGGCTCGTGGACTTCGATCCCGAGGCAGTCCCAGTCGCGGCGTTGCGCCGCCACGGCAGTGAGAACTTCGCCGTTGCCAAAGCCGATCTCCAGCAGCCGCGGCGCTGTGCGGCCAAAAATGACATTGAGATCCGTGGCGTGAGGCGAGAAATCGACACCGTATTTCGGCCAAAGCTCCCGGAGTGCGCGCGCCTGTGCAGTGGTGATGCGCCCCGCCCGGCGCACGTAGCTGCGCACCTGCCGGCGCTCGGGCTCAGGGGCGGAGGGCATCGTGGACATGCCGCTACTTTAGTCCCGGCACCAATGTCCCGGGACAAATTTCATCATTGATCGTGGTGCGCTGTTCCACCAGAATTTCGCACCTGCCCGCGGTGCCCGCACTTGCGAGGCATGGTTCGTTGAGTCCGAGGAGAATTGGCATGGTCAAGGACCGCATGGCAGTCCTGACGGCGATGATGGACATCGGGCTGATACCGGTTTTCTATCACCCGGACGTCGAAGTGTGCAAAAAGGTGATCCAGGCGTGCGCCAACGGCGGCGCCAAGTGCATCGAGTTCACCAACCGCGGTGAATTTGCGGCCCATGTGTTTCTCGATATCACGCGGCATTTCGCCAAGGCGGACCCGAGCGTGATCATGGGCGTGGGATCGATCGTCGATGCGCCGACCGCTGGCATCTACATCGCGAATGGCGCGCGCTTCGTGGTGGGACCGGTGCTGAATCCCGACGTCGCCAAGCTCTGCAATCGTCGCAAGATTCCCTACAGCCCCGGTTGCGGCAGCGCTTCGGAGATCGGCTTCGCGGAAGAGCTCGGTTGCGAGATCGTCAAGATATTTCCGGCGGGCTCCGTGGGCGGCCCGGACTTCGTGAAGGCCGTGCTCGCGCCCAGTCCCTGGACGCGCATCATGCCGACCGGTGCCGTCGATACCACGGAGGAGTCGTTGCGTGCCTGGTTCGGGGCCGGCGTCGCAGCCGTCGGCATGGGGGCCAATCTCATCAGCAAGCAGGTGCTCGACAAGCAGGACTATGCGGGGCTCGAGGAGAAAGTGCGCCAGACGATCAAGACCATCAAGGCGATTCGCGGCAAATAGTTCATGGCCGACAAGGTGCTCAAGATTCGACCGGTGGGCGAGACGCGTTGGGACTGCGCATCGCTCGGCGAGGTGATGTTGCGCTTCGATCCCGGGTTCGGCCGCGTGCGCAACGCGCGCAGTTTCCAGGTGTGGGAAGGCGGCGGCGAGTACAACGTCGCACGCGCCATGCGCAAGTGCTGGGGCAAGCGCTCGACCGTCGTCACTGCCCTGCCAGTCAACGATCTCGGCTGGCTGGTGGAAGATCTGATCATGCAGGGTGGCGTCGATCTGTCGCACGTCGTATGGCGTGAGTTCGACGGCATCGGCCGCAACACGCGCGTCGGCCTCAATTTCACCGAGAAGGGTTTTGGCATTCGTGCGGCGCTCGGCTGCTCCGATCGGGGGCATTCCGCCGCTTCACAGATCAAGCCGGGTGAAGTGAACTGGGAAAAACTTTTCGGCGAGGAGGGCGTGCGCTGGTTCCACACCGGCGGCATTTTCGCCGCGCTGACTTCGAATACTGCCGAGACGGTGATTGAAGCGGTGGAAGTCGCCCGCAAACACGGCACGATCGTTTCTTACGATCTGAACTACCGCGCTTCGCTGTGGAAGAGCCAGGGCGGCAAGGAAGGCGCGCAGCGGGTGAATCGCAGTATCGCGAAATACGTCGACGTGATGATCGGCAATGAAGAGGATTTCACCGCGTGCCTCGGGTTCGAAGTCGAAGGGCTCGACGAGCACATCTCAGCGATCGACCCGGCGAACTTCAAGAAAATGATCCAGACGGCGGTGAAGCAGTTCCCCAACTTCAAGGTCGCGGCCACGACTTTGCGCAACGCGAGAACCGCGAGCTTCAACGACTGGTCGGCGATCCTGTATGCGGGCGGGCAGTTCTATCAGTCGATCATGCGCGAAAACCTCGAGATCTACGATCGTGTCGGTGGTGGCGATGGTTTTGCGTCCGGTCTCGCTCATGCTTTTCTCGAGGGAAAAGGCCCCCAGGCTGCAGTGGAATACGGCGCGGCACACGGCGCGCTCGCGATGACGACGCCCGGCGACACTTCCATGGTCAATGCCAAGGAAGTCGAGGCGATCATGAAAGGGAAGGGCGCGCGCGTCATTCGTTGACGGGAGATCACTACGGTTGCTCATCGAGATCGGCAGTGAAGCCGATGGCGCGGTGCCTTGATTTGGGTGCGTTCGTGAGCTCGCGGATCGCCGAGAGGATGGCTGTAATCGCCTCGTCGTGATTCTGCAGCTTACGTTCAAGCTGATCTAGCTTCCGGGCGAGGGCTTTGCTGGAGGCAAGCAGCCCACGCAGCCGCACGAAGGCACGCACTACGTAGAGGCTCATCTCCACCGCGCGGGCGCTGTTGAGGATCGTAGCGGCCATAATGGCGCCGTGCTCGGTGAAAGCGTACGGGGGGTAGCGCGGGTCACGGTGTCTTTGGGAACCGGTCGCAGGTTGCGACCGGTTCAACGCCTCGGTCTCGATGCGTGAGAGCCGGAATATGAAGTCTTTTGGGAAACGCGCCGCATTGCGCTTCACCTGTTCGTTGAGGCGTTTGGTTGCGACACCGTAGAGCAGGGCGAGGTCTGCATCGAGCACCACCCTATTGCCCCGCATGAGCAGAATCGAATTGGTGATGCGCTCGACTGGCACGAGCGCGTCTCTACGCGTATTCATCCTGGACTCAGTTGATGTCGCGATTCGCGAACTGGACGACCAAGCTCAGCCATTGAGACAGTAAATGTGCGTACGCGGCCGCGCGCTGCAACCGACCGATCTCGTGCGAATGTGTACGAATGCGCAATTTCGGCTCAGGCTTAGGTACTCTAGGCTGCCCCCTTTTCGGCGAACCACACGATGCGACGACGTCTATCCATGCTTGCGACAGTCTTGCTCGCCCTGAGCGGCGCGCGCGCGGATGCACCGCCGGCCGTTCGCGCCCAGGCACTCGATATCTTTCGCTCGATCATCGCGTTCAAGACCTCGGAGGGCCTTCACCAGGTCCCGGTGATGGCCGAGTACCTCGCCGGGACGTTCCGCGCCGGCGGATTCGCATCCGACGATATCCACATCATCCCGTACGACGAGACCGCATCGCTCGTGGTCCGTTATCGCGGTAACGGTAAGGGCGGCAAGCCGATCCTGCTGCTTGCTCACATGGATGTGGTTACCGCGAACCGCGAAGACTGGGAGCGCGATCCATACACGCTGATCGAGGAGAACGGTTTTTTCTTCGGGCGCGGCACCTACGACATCAAGAGCGAGGTCGCGCTCCTGACGGCGACATTCCTGCGCCTCAAAGCCGCGCATTTTGTTCCCTCCCGTGACCTGGTGATCGTCTTCACGGGCGATGAGGAAACGGCACAGGCTACGACTCGCGATCTGGTCGAAAACCATCGCGACCTGGTCGATGCCGAATTTGCGCTCAACGGCGATGGCGGAGGCGGCACGTTCGACGAGCAGACCGGGAAAGCACAGCTCTACGCGTTGCAAGGCGCAGAGAAGGCGTCGGTCACGTTCGAGCTGACAGTGCACAACCCCGGCGGGCACAGCTCCCGGCCGCGCAGCGACAATGCGATATACGAGCTGGCCGATGCACTCAAGGCGGTTCAGGGGTATCGCTTTCCGGTGATGTGGAACGACTGGACCCTGGGCAGCTTCAAGGCGTCCTCCGCTGCGACGCCCGGTGAGCTGGGTCAGGCCATGGCTCGCTTCGCCGCGAACCCGCACGACGCCGCGGCCGCGGACATCCTTTACAACAGTCCGCAGGATGTCGGCCGCACGCGCACGACCTGTGTCGCGACGATGCTCAAGGCGGGCCATGCCGAGAACGCGCTGCCCCAGACTGCCACGGCGACTGTCAATTGCCGCGTCTTCCCGGGCACCAGCGTGGAGGAGGTGAAAGGCACGCTGCAGAAACTGAGCGGCGACAAGGTCGAGCTGAAGCTCATCAACAATCCCGTGGTTGCCAAGCCGTCGCCGATTCGCGCCGACGTCATGGCGGCGGTGACCAAGGCTGTGCACAGCGTCTATCCTGGGACACCCATCGTCCCGGACATGGTCTCTTATGCGACCGACGGGGCGATCTTCAGCCAGGCAGGAATTCCGACCTACGGCGCGGCGTCGACGTTCAGCAAGGAGAGCGATGTCTTCTCGCACGGTCTCAATGAGCGTTTGCCCGTCGAGTCTTTCGACAAAGGACTCACGTACTACTACGTGCTGCTGAAGGAACTGGCGGGAAAGCCCTAGATCGGCGCGGCGCAGGGAAACCGTTGCCGGCGCAGCGGACCCGCTCGTAAAATCACTCACTGGCCCTTGCGGGTGTAGCTCAATGGTAGAGCTCTTGGTTCCCAACCAAGTGACGAGGGTTCGATTCCCTTCACCCGCTCCACCTCGATCGACGCCGGTTGCCCTCCAGCACCGCTTGCTCAGAGCGAAATCACGGCGTCTCTATGGCTTCAAGTCCACCGTCACTTGCTGAATCTTTCCATTGAACTCGAACGGTGGCGTGTATGCCTCGTCCACCGGCGAGCCGGTGTCGGCACCGATATCCAGTGTTCCACCCAACCCCAGCGTGATGCCTTGCGTCTGTTCCATGCGACCTTCGCCGACCTTCTGGTCATTAATAAACAGCGACATCGTGCCGCCTTTGCCCATGCCACCGCCGTCATACTTGAAGTCACCGCGGATCTTTGCTGGACCGTTCGGCAGCGTCTGGCTTGAAGTGATGCGCGTGATGGATTGGTTGAGGAAGTTGCCGACGAACACCGGCTTGCCATCCCGGACGTAGATTCCGTAGCCGCCGTCGCTCCCGCCGAGCGAGAACACGGCTCCTTCGGTGGACCCAGCCTGTGTCTCGACATCGGCGGTTACAGAGAACGACTTGTTGAGCACATTGGGTGCACTGCCGCCAGGCAGGGCGAGGACACCCGGATAGTAAGTGAAAGATGTTCGCTTCCCGGTTTGTGACGGACGGCCCTGCAACTCGGCATTCAGGCGTTCGGTCTTGCGCCCATCGAGGGGCAGCACGTTGTAGTGCGCGGCTTCCGACCACCACAGATCCTGCAACTCACGCAGCTTCTGCGGATTTTTCTTGGCGAGATCGTTCGCCTGCGCGAAGTCATCGTTGAGGTTGTAGAGTTCCCAGGTCGCTTTGTCCGGATCGGCGGCCCCTGCAGCGCCTTCCCACGGGACGTTTACACGCGAGGCGGCCCACCAGCCGTCGTGATAGAGCCCACGATTGATGAACATTTCGAAGTACTGCGTGCGCCTGCGGTCCGGCGCCGCCGCCGAATCGAACGTATACACCATCGACACACCCTCGATCGGCTTCTGGGCGACGCCATTCAGAATGTCGGGGAAATCGATCCCCACCGCTTCATAGACTGTCGGCGCGATGTCGATGACGTGATGGAACTGCGGTCGCACACCGCCGCGGTCCTTGATGCGTGCCGGCCATGAAACTGCCAATGGGTTGCGCACGCCACCGAGGTGCGAGGCGATCTGCTTGGTCCACTGGAAAGGGGTGTTCATCGCCCACGCCCAGCCCGCCGGGAAATGATTGAAGTGCTTCGGGCCACCCAGTTCGTCCATATGCGCGAGATTGTCCTCCAGCTTCTCCGGCACATTGTTGAAAAACGAATTCTCGTTCATCAGACCCACGAGGCCGCCTTCCGCCGAGGCGCCGTTATCGCCAACTTCATAGAAGATGAGTGTGTTGTCGGCGTCCGGGAGCTCCCGCACTGCGTCGAGCAACCTTCCCATCTCGAAGTCAGTCTGATCGGTGAAGGCGGCGAATACTTCCATCATGTGCGCGAACAGGCGCTTCTGATCCGCCGACAACGAAGCCCAGGCAGGTAATTCCTTGGGGCGCTTGCTCAGTTGCGCGTTCGCCGGGACGACGCCGAGCTGCTTCTGACGAGCAAACGTTTGCTCACGATACTCGTCCCAGCCCATGTCGAATTTGCCCTTGTACTTGGTGATGTATTGCGGCGACACGTGATGTGGTGCGTGCGTCGCGCCGGTCGACATGTAGAGGAAGAAGGGCTTGTCCGCGGCAATCGAGCGCGTCTGGCGCAGCCAACCGATGGCATGGTCGACCAGATCCGTGGTGAGAATGTAGTTGGGATCCTTCGAGCGCGGCACCAGCTGATGATTTTCATAGAGCGTGGGCTGCCACTGGTCCATGTCGCCGCCCATGAAGCCATAGAAGTAGTCGAAGCCCAGGCCGCTGGGCCAGCGATCGAACGGCCCGAGCTGGCTGGTTTCCCAGTCCGGAGTGTTGTGATTCTTCCCAAACCAGGAGGTCGCATAACCGTACTGGCGCAGCACCTCGGCGATCGTGCCGACGTTCTTGCCAATCAGGCCGGTGTAGCCGTCGTACCCTGTGGCTGCTTCAGTGATCACGCCATTGCCGGTCGAATGGTGATTGCGCCCGGTCAATAGTGCGGCGCGCGTCGGAGAGCAGAGCGCAGTGGTGTGAAACCTCGTGTAGCGCAAGCCCTCCTTGGCGACTCTGTCCAGCGCTGGTGTCGCCACTTGGCCACCGAAGGTCCCGAACTGTCCGTAGCCCGCATCGTCGATCAGGATGAAGACAATATTTGGTGCACCTTTGGGCGGCCGCACCGGCTGCGGAAACTGGGGCGGATCGCTCTCGGCGATCGTGCGCCCCACGCTGCCTGTGTAGTGGAAGTCCGGAAAAGGCAGCACGTGGACTGATGCCTCCCCGGGTGCGCTGGCGGCGGTTGGCGGTTCGGCAGCCGTCGCGGAGGCGAAAGTCCACGTTAATACTCCCAGCGATGCAAACCTCAATAGCCTCAATGACATGACCGCATCCCTCCGGATTGTGTGACTGCTTTGACGTCCGCCCCGCTACACAAGGCATGTAGGAATACATGGGGTGAACAGCTCCCTGCTTCTTCGCCATGAAACATGTTGATTCGTTATGCGCTTTACGCATACGCCTCCGGGAGGCGAGCCCGACCAGCGTTTGATGCAGATCGTGGCACGATTCTGCCCGGACTGCACCAACCGGGAGACGGCTTGCCGCGCCTCGCGCCGATCAACTCGGAGCAGTTGCGATCGAGCTCAGGTGGCGAAGCGGCTGCGATACTCCGCCGGCGTCACGCCCAGCGCGCGCCGGAAAGCGCGACGCAGAGACTGTTCATCCGTGAAGCCGCAGCGCCGCGCGACACTCTTGAGCCGGTTGGAGCCATCCTCGATGCAGCGTCGCGCTTCTTCGACGCGCAAACGCTGCACGAACGCCGCGGGTGACACGCCGACCGCGGTGCTGAACTGCCGGGAGAAATGCCGCACGCTGAGACCCGCGATCTGCGCCAGCTTCTCCACCGAAAGATCCGCGTCGAGATGCTCGAGCACCCAAAGCTGGAGTTTTCCGAAAGGGTCCTCGCGCTGCTGCGCCTGCAGGTAGCGGCTGAACTGCGATTGTCCGCCAGGGCGCTTCAGAAACATCACCAGCTCCTGGGCGACGGCGAGCGCGGTCGCCTTGCCCCAGTCTTCTTCGACCATCGCAAGCGCCATGTCCATTCCCGCGGTGACGCCTGCGGAGGTGTACACATTGCCATTGCGGACGTAGAGCGCGTCGGGGTCGACGGCGCACCCGGGCACCGCCTTCGCGAGCCGATCGCAGTAAGCCCAGTGTGTGGTCGCCGACTTGTGATCGAGCAGCCCGCACGCGGCGAGCACGAACGCCCCGGTACAGATCGAGCCTATGCGCTCGACGGTCTGCGCCTTGCGTTGAATCCAGCGAATCACCTCGGAGTTGCGCGTTACGGCCTGGAAACCAATGCCGCCAGCGAGGAGCAGGGTGTCGATACGCTCCACGTCGCGAAATGAGCGTTCGGCAATGAGCCTCAGACCGCTCGACATGGCCAATGGCCCGGCAACAGGCGCGGTCAGCTCGACCTCATAGGCGGGGGCCCGCTGGGCGCGGTGATCCTTGAGCCAGCGACTCGTCCGGGCGAACACCTCCAGCGGGCCGGTGACATCGAGCACCTGCGCGTCGGGGTAGGCGAGCATCACGACGCGATGCGTCCGGGCACGCTTCTGGGCCGTCGTAGTGGGAGTTCGCTTGGGCATACGTTGAGTATTCCATCGTTGACCCTCGGCAGAGCGTCAACGACACGTCATTTTCAGCCATCTGCCGCCGACCTCGCCACAGGGACGAACCGCTGCCGCGATTCGCGACGACAAGCGGGTCTCTTTACGTTCCTTTGACATCGTGCATCTTGTCGCTCGCAGCGCCGGTTCCAGCAGCGCGCGTGCGAGAATCTCGATATGCTGTGTCAGAGATGGCCGCCAGGATCGGTGGTTTCGTGAGCATGCCGCAGGAGTCGCTCGTAGAACTGTATGCCGCGTCGGGCGCCGCGACGGATGCGACTTTCCCCAGCCCCTTGTTTCGCACGATCCTCGATCAAATCCCTGCACTCGCACTGCTACTGGATACTGAAGGCACGGTTCTCCACTGCAATCGACGCGTGGAACTTCTCGGCCGAGCTGCAGCAGAACTCATCGACCGTAACGTGCGCGAGTTCGTTTTCGCTGCGGATCAGGTTCCCCTGCTTGAACAGTTCCGCTCGCTCGTTGCCGGCGGCGAAGCGGCGGAGCAGCGGTGTGAGCTGAGACTTCTGCACCGAGACGGCAGCGCGACCTGGTTCGATTGCACTCTGGTGAACCTGTTGGCTCAGGCCGACGTCCACGCGGTGCTTCTGAGCGCGCACGAGATCACCGCGCACAAGGCGATCGAGCAGCGACTACGAGACAGCGAGCGGCGCTTCGAGGCCGTGACCAACGAACGCCTGCGCGCCGTGACCCAGAGCGTCCCTGATCTGCTGTTGCTCGCGGATCTGGACCTGCGCATTCAATTCGCGAATCGGCCGATTCTCGGCCACACGCCTGAAGAGCTGATCGGTCGCTCGATCCTGGATCTGCTGCCGCCAGAGGAACGTGATCCGGTCCGGGCCGTCTACGATCGCGCGCTCGCTACGCGTGAGCCGCAGACCTACGAGTTGCGTCACGTCATCGAGGGCGAAGTGCGCTGGTTCGAGAACCGCGTGGGCCTCGTGTTGCATGAGGGGCAGCCTACAGGGCTCACCGTCGCGAGCACCGAGGTCACCGTGCGGCGCCGGGGTGAGGAGGCACTCAAGATCCAGGCGCGCATTCTCGATGCAATGCGTGAGGGTGTGCTGGTGCTCGATTCCTCGAGCACGATTCGCATGGCGAACGGCGCCATCAAACGGGTAACCGGGTACGAGCCTCGTCATCTCATCGGGCAGAGCGGCCGCGTACTCACGCGCTACACCGAAAGCCAGTACCAGGAGGTCCGGAGCGAGATCAACCAGCGACTCACTGAGGCTCAGTTCTTCGCGCGGGACATGCATTGCGTGCATCGCGACGGGAGTTTCTTCACTGCCGGCTGCGTCATCACGCCGATCGAGATCGGCGGAGAAGCGCACCGGCTCGTGGTTCTCGAAGATGTCACGCAACGCCGCAAGCTGGAGCGCGAGATCATCGACATTGCCAACCGCGAGCAGCAACGCATCGGCAGCGACCTGCATGACGGGCTCGGCCAGGAGCTCACGGGCGTCGCGCTGATGCTGACGAGCCTCGTGGGTCGTCTGAAGCGCGAGCACGCGGTCGCAGCGGGGGATGCCGAGGAAATCGTTGCTCTCGTCAACCGTGCGATCGATGGCGCACGTGCCTTGGCACGCGGTGTCTCGCCGGTGAGCGTCGAGCGGGGCGGACTGCCCTCGGCGCTGCGCGCCCTCGCCAGCCGCGCGAGCGACATGTACGGCGCCTCGGTGCGCTTTCGCGGCAAGGTCTGGCCGCAACTCACGCTCGATGCCGCGGCGTGCGATCACCTGTATCGCATCGCGCAGGAGGCGGTAAACAACGCGGTCAAGCATGGCCATGCCAGCCAGGTCACGATCGATCTGCAGGTCACGACCGAGAACGTGACGCTGATCGTGCGCGACAACGGCAGCGGCATGGCGGGCGATGCGCAGCTCAGCCGCGGCATGGGCCTCAAGATCATGCACTACCGTGCCAGCATGATCCCCGCATCCGTAGCGCTCGAAGCTGCGGAGGGCGGGGGTTTACAGGTGATCTGCAGATGCCGTCAGCCACCGCCCGCCGACGGCAGTGTCGTTCGTACTTGATTCAAGGAGCAGGAGCAGATGATGACCGGAGCCCAGCCGACGATGAAACACCCGATCGGGGTCACAACGAAGAGGAGAGGACGGCGCGTACTGGTCGTCGACGATCATCCAATCGTGCGCCAGGGGTTGCGACGCCTGATCGACCAGGAAGACGATCTTATGGTCTGTGGCGAGGTCGAGACGGTGAAGGAAGCGCGCACTGCGATCCGCGAACTGCATCCTGACGTCGTCATCGTTGACATTTCGCTCAAGCAGGGCGACGGCATCGATCTCGTCACCGATGCGCGCGCCCAGCATCCGCGCCTGCCCATCCTGGTGCTGTCGATGCACGACGAGACGATCTACGCGGAACGGGTTCTGAGCTCCGGTGCCAATGGCTACATCATGAAACAGGCGGCGAGCGAGCAGTTCCTCATCGCCCTGCGCAAGGTCCTCGATGGCGGCGTGTATGTGAGTGATGCGGTCAACAAGATCCTGGTGGATCGCTTCACGGCGGGCGGCCATTACGTCTCGCTCAATCCCATCGATCGGCTGAGCAACCGCGAGCTGCAGATCCTGCACTTCATTGGCAAGGGTACGAGCACACGCGAGATCGCTGTGGCCCTCGACCTGAGCGTCAAGACGGTCGAATCGCACCGGCAGCGCATCAAGAAAAAGCTGCGGATCAAGGACGCCTCGCAACTGATCCGCTACGCCGTGAACTGGTTCGCCGGCCGCGAAACCGGCTGAAGGCTGGGCTGAAGGTGCCGGGTTTAAGTTATGAAGGTATCGAGGACCCAGGCATGGCGGTGAAAAGAGACGGGTTTGTTCTGCGGTAATGCTCCAATGACTGACTGAGTGCGGAGGCGGAACGGCCGAAACGCCGGGCAACGGCGCTGAGGGTCGCAATTCGTAACGCAATGGCGTGATGGGCGACCAGCACCCGAACTCTCGCGGTAGCACGTGATCGGGCAGCGGAGCTGAGAGATTCGACGCTGACGTTGTTCATGGCGCTCAAGCCGTGGATCAGGTCATCGAGCGAAAGCCGAGAACCTGCGCGGACGCTCCCGGAAAGCGCCGCCAGGAATTGATCATC
Source organism: uncultured Gammaproteobacteria bacterium (assembly GCA_963705495.1). Classification (GTDB taxonomy): domain Bacteria; phylum Pseudomonadota; class Gammaproteobacteria; order Steroidobacterales; family Steroidobacteraceae; genus DATBVX01. Next base: position 60,421 of record CAVPJQ010000004.1, read on the forward strand.
GCCCAGAACGCGGGCGTCATTCGCCGACCCCTTGACCAGTCGCTCGTCCGGTACTGCTCCGATCCCTGTCAAAACGAACTCCGCATACGCTCGACGCGCGGTCGACGCATCGTCCGAAAATAGCCGCAACCCAAAATCCGTGGTTAGCCATGGGACCGTGGTCTTGCCCAAGTAGGCCCGGTGGCTGCTCCAGGCATACTCGATCGGATCCGCCACCACGCCCGCGCGCACCGGGTTCAAGTGAATGTAGCGCAGCAGCTCCAAGAGGTAGCTGTCTGCATCAACCAGGATCGCGCGGTAACGGCGCTCAAAGAAATGACCCGTGGTCGGGCTGCGTCGTTGCATGTAGCGGGCAAACCGGCTGCCAATCCGCATCATTGCCGGTCCCAGTGGCGCGTCATTGACCTGCATTGCGAGGTGCACATGATTGGTCATCCAGCAGAACGCGTGCACGCGCATGCGATAGCGCTCGATCACCTCCGCAACGATTTCTGCAAATCGATCACGATCGGCAGGACCGTGAAAAATCGGTTCGCGGTGATTGCCGCGCAGGATGACGTGATAAAAGCCACCATCGACGTGCAGGCGCGGGGGCCGAGGCATCCTTGCCCTCCTTTCCGGGATTCCTACGAGAGGCACTACCTTGCTCGTCGGTCGCCTGTATGGCAGCTCCCAATTCACGTGTGATTCTCGGGAAATACCTTCACAACTTAAACCCGGCACCTTTTAAACCTCCCGCCCCCCAGCCGCGTCTAACTCGTCGGATCACTTCGGATTTGCACGCGGGGCGCCCGGCGCGACGCGGCTGGTAGTATCGATGCATGAGCACAGGCCAGAGCGCCGTAATGACCTTGGAATCGCGGGCGATCGACACCGAGGAACAGTGGATCGAACGCGCGCGGGCGGGCGATCGGCTCGCCTTCGAGCAGATCTACCGGGCCTACTCGGGCAAGGTCTATGGCCTGTGTCTGCGGCTGACCCGCGAGCCTTCAGTGGCCGAGGACTGCACGCAGGAGACCTTCATCAGTGCCTGGCGCAACCTCGGTCGCTTCGAGGGGCGCAGTGCCCTCGGCACGTGGTTGCACCGGATCGCTGTGAATGCGGCACTGGCACGCGGCCGGCGAGGCCACCTGGAAGTAGTGGCGGCCCCGCAGTCCGAAGAGGGTGCCGAACCGGAGAGCGCCGTGCTCATGGACGCTTTGCCACCCATCGATGTGGAGGCCGCGATCGAATCATTGCCGGAGGGCGCACGGCACGTGCTGGTGCTCTACGGAATCTATGGTTACACGCATGAGGAAGCCGCAAACATGCTTGGCATTGCCGTCGGCACCTGCAAAGCACAACTGCATCGCGCGCGACGCCTGCTGCGTGAGCGCTTGAGCGCGTGAGCCTCGTATGACAAATGTCCACGACAACGGCGAGCACGGCAGCACTGACGACGGCATCCTGAAGGCCGTCCGCGAGCTGCCGCAATCGGTTGAGCCGCGTCGCGACCTGTGGCCGCAAATCGCACGCCAGCTCGACACCGGCGATGCACGACGCCCGGGGCTGCAGATCGGTTGGACTTTCGCGCTGGCTGCGGCCATCGGCTGCATGGCACTCGGTGCCTTGCTCACCATCGGCCTGATGAAGCGCGGTGCAACGGTTCCCTCGGCAAACCTCGTCACACAGGTCACTCCTCCCGCGGAAACGGCGCCGCGAATCGAGCGCGCGAGCCTCGGCGGCTACGCGATGCTCGGCCCCGAGTACGAGCAAGCGCGTGCTACCCTGATGATTGGCCTCGCCGAGCGACTCGATCGGCTGCCGCCGCTCGAACAGCAGAAAGTCGAGCGCAATCTCAATGAGATTCAGCGCGCGCTGGGCGAGATCAATGCAGCATTACAGCTGGCTCCGAATGACACCTTGCTTCGCGAGCTGCTGCTGAACACCTACCACGATGAGCTGGCGCTGCTCGCCAACGTCAACCACATCGCCGACACGATTCCTTCGAGGACCGCATCATGACGATCATCAAGTATTGCTTTGCCATCGCCGCGCTGCTGTGTGCGCCGCTCGTCCTGGCGGACGAGGAGATCGACCGCGTCCTTGCGGCCGACGCCAAGGGTGATGTGGATATTTCCAACGTTGCCGGCACCGTGAATGTGACGGGTTGGGACCGCAATGAAGTGCGCGTCACCGGGAGCCTCGGCGAGGGCGTGGAGCGGCTCGATTTCACCAGTGAAGGCAAGCGCACCCTGATCAAGGTCGTGCTCAAGAAGTCCACTCACTGGGGTGACGACGGTGGGGCTGAACTCTCGATCCGTGTTCCTGCCGCCAGCCGCCTCGATGTCAACACGGTGAGCGCGGAAATCACCGTCAAGGGCGTGTCGGGCACGCAGCGCCTGCAGACGGTCTCGGGTGAAATATCGACCGATGTGGCCACGGAAGAAGCCGAGGTCAAGACCGTGAGCGGCGATGTGATCCTGCGCGGCGAAGGCACTCCGTCGGTGCTGACGCTCACCACCGTAAGTGGCAACGCCCAGGCGAGTCGCGTCGCTGGCGAAGTCACGGCGACTACGGTGAGTGGTGATCTCAACCTGTCGCTCGATGCGATCAGTCGTGCGCGCCTGCGCACGACGTCCGGAAACCTGTCACTGCGCGGGGTGCTGAAGGGTGACGCGCGTGTCGACGGCGAAACGATTTCCGGAGATCTCTCCTTCGTGTTCAAGGCGCCCGTCGATGCGGAGTTCGACATCGAGACCTTTTCCGGCGATATCGACAACTGCTTCGGCCCGAAATCACAGTCCAAGACCGAGCACGGCCCGGGGCGCGAGCTCCATTTCCGGGAAGGCCAGGGCACTGCCGACGTGCGGGTCAACAGCCTGAGCGGCACGATCAGCCTCTGCAATCGCTGAAGGCATCCGCGGCGCTGGCGGGTAACGACCAGCGGTCGAACTGTTCCGCGCTTGTAGAGGTGCCGGGTTTAAGTTATTCAGTTATTGCTCACTAGTAGGAGCAACCGAATAACTGAATAACTTAAACCCGGCACCTCTACACCGGCACCTCTACACCTCTACACTCTACATTCGCTTACATAGGAGCGCGGAATGCGGGCCCTGAAGATTGCCGGCTGGGCGATTCTTGGCGTGGTCGTGCTGCTGGTGCTCGCCGGCATCGCGGTGGTCGCGTTCGTCGATCCAAACGATTACAAGGATGACATCGCGAAGGCGGTGCGCGATCGCACCGGGCGCGACCTGAAACTCGATGGCAATCTCTCGCTCTCGATATTCCCGTGGCTCGCCATCGAAACCGGGCACGCCGAGCTTGGCAATCCGGCCGGTTTCGGCTCGGGCCCGTTCGTCGCTGTCGAATCGGCGGATGTCGGCGTCAAGCTGATCCCGCTGCTTCGCGGGCAATTCGAAGTGCGTCGGCTGCGGCTCGACGGCCTGCGGGTCAACTTGATAAGGGACCAGCGCAACCATACGAACTGGGAAGACCTGGCGAAGTCATCGGGCACCAGCGCGCCCGCGCAGTCCGGTGGCTCGGCCAGGATCGCCGGACTCACTCTCAAGGATGGCGCGCTCGACTATCGTGATCTCGGCTCGGGCAGCCATTGGCGGCTCACCAACCTCAACGCCTCCACCGGTTCCTTGGGCGGTAGCGAGCCGTTTGACTTCGATCTGGCTGCGTCAATCGATCAGGGCGAGGGGAGCGAGGCGACGCAGATCAAGCTGAAGGCCGCGGCGAGGCTCGACACGCAGGCGAAGCGCTACGGCGCGCAAGACCTGAAGCTCGACCTCGTCCAGGTGCCGACCGCGAAACGAGCAAAAGAACGCAAGCTCAGTGTCTCGATGGCGTCGATTGCCGCGGACCTCGGGCCGCAGACGCTCGATGCGCCGCAATTCAGCCTGCGCATCGCCGGCGCGGAGCTCAACGGCAGCCTCAAGGGCGAGCGCATCGTCGATGAGCCAAAGTTCAGCGGCACGTTGAAGCTTCCCAATACGTCACCACGCAAGCTGCTCGAAGAACTCGACGCGCAGGTTCCAAAAACTCGCGATGCCAATGCGCTGTCGGCGCTGGCGTTCGAGACCACGTTCCATGCGACGGGCGAGAGTGTGTGGTTCGAGAACCTGAAGCTGACGCTCGATGACTCGCACCTGACCGGGCGCGCCGGGATCGAGAACCTGAAGAAGAGCGCGATCAGCTTCGACCTGGCGATGGACCAGATCGATCTCGACCGCTACCAGGAACCCGAACAGAAGAAGCCGGTCGCCCCGAAGGATGCCAAGCCGTTCGAGCTGCCGGTCGAGCAGCTCAAGTCCCTGAACGCCCGCGGCACCCTCGCCGTGGGACAGCTGACCGTCGCCGGAATCCGCATGAGCGCCGTGAAGCTGACGGTGGATGCGAAAGACGGGCTCGTGCGCCTCAACCCGTCGCAGGCCAAGCTCTACGGCGGCGCGCATCGGGGCAGCGTGGTGCTCGATGCGCGAGGAGCAGTAGCGCGTCTCTCGGTCGATGAGCACATGAGCGGCGTGCAATTCGCGCCCTTGTTCGCCGATCTTTTCGACAGCAAGCGACTGAGTGGCACGGGCGCCGCGAGCGCAGCGCTAACGGCCCGCGGCAACAATTCCGACGCCCTCATCCATTCCCTTGATGGACACCTCGACTTCGAAGTGACGAACGGCGCGCTCGAGGGCACGGACCTTTGGTACGAGATGCGGCGTGCGCGAGCGCTCTGGAAGCGCGAACCGGCGCCGGCCCAGGCCAGCACGGGCCGCACGGCTTTTCACACCCTGAAAGGGACTGGCACCATAGATAAAGGAGTGCTTTCCAACCGCGATCTGCAGATCGACATGGACTATCTGAAAGCGAACGGCCAGGGCACGCTCGATTTCGCATCGAAGACGGTGGACTACCGCTTGCAGACCAACCTTTATCGAATTCCCGAACAGGGCGCGGGCGCTGAAATGCAGGACTTGAAGGCCGCCGAGATTCCGGTGCGCGTCAGCGGCACGCTTGCCGATGCGAAGGTTCGCCTCGATCTCGACGCCGTCGCCAAGGCGCAAGCCGCCAAGAAGGTCGATGAGAAGAAGGAGGAAATGACCAACAAACTCAAGGAGAAACTCGGCCAGTGGCTCGGCGTCAAGAAGCCTTGAGCTGCGCTGTCGTCGCGCTCGCCCTGAGTCCGGCGGCGCACGCGCTGAACGTCGAGCGCCTCGAGGTCAATTTTCGCGAAGACCGCTACGTCGTCGAGTTCGTCGCGCAGCTCGATGCCCCTGCAGAGGCGGTGCACGCGGTCCTCACGGACTACGATGCGTATCCAGCACTCGATCCGCGTATCCAGGAGAGTCGCGTGCTCGGCCGGGATCGCGATCACTCGCTGCAACTGTATACACGCATGCGCGGCTGTCTCGGCACGTTGCTGTGCCGGACGATGCAGCGCGTGGAGGAGATCCAGGAGATGCCCGATGAGCTGCTGGCGACCGCGATCCTCGACCAGAGCGATGTGCGTGTCGGAGTCACGCGTTCCCAGTGGCAGGCCACCGAGCAGGGTACGCAAGTCGTGTATCGACTCGAGATCATGCCCAAGTTCTGGATTCCGCCGCTGTTCGGTCCACGGCTGATGATCAGCACACTGCGCGCCGGCACGATCGAGCTGTTTACTAATGTCGAGAAGGAGGCGCAGACGCGCACGAGCGCGGTCGCGTCGCCGTGAGTCTTCTATGACAGAAGCTTCATTTTCGGGAGCGCTGCTCGCCTGGTTCGATGTGCACGGCCGCCGGCATTTGCCCTGGCAGCGGGACCCCACGGCGTATCGCGTCTGGATCTCGGAGATCATGCTGCAGCAGACGCAGGTGAGCACGGTCGTTCCGTACTACGAAGCATTCATGCGGCGGTTTCCTGACTTGGCCGCACTCGCGGCAGCGCCGATCGATGAGGTGCTGCACGTCTGGTCGGGGCTCGGCTACTACGCGCGGGCGCGAAATCTGCATCGCGCGGCGCGTGCGATCGTCGCAGAGCATGCCGGGGTATTTCCAGCCAAACTGCAAGACGTCGAGAAGCTGCCCGGCATCGGCCGTTCGACCGCGGCCGCGATCATTGCCCTGTCGCGCGGCGAACGTCACGCGATTCTCGATGGCAACGTGAAGCGCGTGTTGGCGCGTCACTTCGGCGTCGAGGGGTTCGCTGGCGAATCGGCAGTGAATTCGCGGCTGTGGGCGCACGCTGAAGAGTGCACGCCGCTTGCAAGGGTCGCCGAGTACACGCAAGCGATCATGGATCTCGGCGCGACCGTGTGCGTGCGGCGCCGGCCGCTGTGCCTCGCTTGTCCGCTCGCGGCAAGTTGCGTGGCGCGGGCGACGGGTCGCCAGGACTCATTGCCAACGCCGCGACCGCGGAAAGTGCGCCCTTCACGTCGCACGTACATGCTCGTGGCGATTCGCGCCGGGCAGTTCGTGCTGCTCGAGCGCCGTCCGCCACAGGGCATCTGGGGCGGCTTGTGGGGCCTGCCAGAATTCCCTTCGGCGGACGCCGCGGTCGAATGGAGTACGCGTGAACTGCACTCGAATGCCGGATCGCGCGAAACGCTCGCGCCACTTCACCATGCATTCACCCATTTCGATCTGCAGATTGATCCGATCCGCATCGAGTGCAACGCCGACACCAGAGTGATGGAGCCGGAACGATACGTCTGGTATAACCCCGCCGCGCCTCAGGCGCTCGGAGTGCCAACACCGGTGAAGTCGCTGATCGATTCCGTGTTTTCCACGGGGCTCGCATGAGCCGGCTGGTCAAATGCGTGCTGCTCGGCCGCGAAGCCCCGGGGCTCGATCGGCTGCCCTATCCGGGCGAGCTCGGCAAGCGCATCTACGAGAACGTCTCGAAGGAAGCCTGGGCTCGCTGGGTTCAGCATCAGACGACCCTGCTCAATGAGTACCGCCTGACGCCTATCGACCCGAAGGCGCGCAAGTTCCTCGAGGGCGAGATGGAAAAGTTCTTCTTCGGTGCCGGCTCCGATAAGCCCCAGGAGTTTGTGCCGCGAGAATGATCTCCAGGTTCAGGCAAGGAACCGGGGAGCAAAACGGCGCTCGGGAGGACGCCAGTCAATAATTACTGGCGAGATAGTCGAGTATCTGTCGCGTCTCTTCATCACTGATCGGAGCGCCGAACCGATCAATCATCTTCCGGATCGTCTTCTCCCATCCAGCGCGGTCCAGGACCGGTGCGTTCATCGTAATGTAATCGAGGCTGTGACACGTCACGCAACGCGAGGCCACCATGTCATGCGCAGGAGCGTCGGCGAGGTGGACAGTCTCTTCTCCGGCCAGCGCAGAGGCTGCGGCTAGTCCTGCCAGCACGACGATGAACTGACGCGACTTGCACCTCATACAACCTCCAGCTCCAGGGACTGCACGATGTTGTGGTGATAGCCGGAGGGATTCGGGGTCAATTTCACAGGCTGACTTGCGCCCGCGCGGCTCGCGGCGCGGACTGCAACCTGGATTCGTCCGCTCTTCGATGAGTCCAGGCCGAGACTGAAACCTCGCCAGGCAAAGCGACCCAGGTCCTCACCGAGCTTTGCAGGCCGCCAGGTTCGGCCTGCATCCAGCGACACGTCCACAGTGCTGATGCCACTGCCGCCGTCCCAGGCCCAACCCGCGAGTTGCGCAGGTCGCCCGCGTGCGATTTGGTCGCCACTCGCATGGCTGGTCACGAGTGAGTTGACGAGTATCTCGGTGATCGGTGTTGTCTCGGCTGTCTCTTGACTGGCAAAGCGCGCACCCGGAAAGGCGCCCGTTGGGATTCTGTAACCACTCTTCATCCAGAACCCGTCAAAGGCTACCGGCTCGATGCGAATCTCAGTCAGGTGCTTGATCCAATACGTCGCCGTCCAGCCCGGTAACACAAGTCGCGCCGGAGCTCCGTTCCAATGCGGCAGCGGACGGCCGTTCATCTCAAATGCGATCAGCGTGTTCTCATCGAGCGCGCGCTCGATCGGAATACTCTTCACAAAATCAGGCGTCGAGGGCAGCAATCCACGATCGGCGCCATCGAACACGACTTCCAGCGCATCAGCGCTCACGCCGACACGATTCAATACGTCACGCAGGCGCACGCCACTCCACTTCGCATTACCGATGGCGCCGTAAGTCCACTGCACTCCAGCGGCGCGCGGCGTAAAGAGCCCTCTGCGATTGCCCGAACACTGATTGATGGCGGTAATGCTCGCGTGCTCGAAGCGGTGCTTCAGGTCATCGAGCGAAAGCTCGAGTGTGCGTTGCGCACTCCGACCGCTGACACGCAACCGCCAGGTTTTGGCGTCGACCTCTGGAATCAGCGACAGGTGGTAGCGCACGAAGAAGGCATCGTTGGCCGTGTACGGTTGGCGCAGGTCGGCGAGCGGCGTCTCGAGATTCGGTGGACGGAAGGTCCGCCTGATCAGAGGTTTCTTGCCGGAGAGTGCAAACAGCGTGTCCGGTGCGGTCTCGGGTCTGGTCCCCGGTTCGCCCGCCCTTGCAGCGACGCCGAGGACCAGCGCGCTGCTCGCGCCACTGATAGCCTGACGTCTTGTGATCACGAACCCCTCTCCTGTGGCAGTCAGGTCCCCTGCAAAAGGCTGTACTCCAGCGCTACTCCTGCTCCGCTCGCGGCTTGAACGCGGTGATGAGTTCCTGCTGTTTTCTCGGCGGCACCGGATCGTAGTGACTCAATTCCATCGTGTAGGTGCCTTCGCCGCCCGTCAGTGACTTCAGACGCGATTGGTACTCGTTGAGCTCTGCGAGCGGCACGAGTGCCCCAATGGTTACGCGATTGCCGGGCAGCGCGTTGTTGCCGTTGATGCGGCCACGCTTGGTGGCGAGATCGCCGGTGATGTCGCCCATCGACCCGGAAGGCGCGGTGATGTCGACGCGCACGATCGGCTCGAGCACGATCGGGCCCGCCTGGGCGATCGCGTCGAGAAACGCCTTGCGCCCTGCGGAGACGAACGCGACTTCCTTCGAGTCGACCGGATGGTACTTGCCGTCGTACACGATGACGCGCACATCCTGTAGCGGATAACCGGCGATCGCCCCTTCCCCCAACACCTGGCGGACTCCTTTCTCTACTGCCGGAATGAACTGGTGGGGGATGGCGCCGCCGACCACCTCGTCCACGAACTCGAAACCCGCACCGCGCTGCAATGCTTCGACTTTGAGGTACACCTCGCCGAACTGGCCCGCGCCGCCGGTCTGCTTCTTGTGGCGACAATGCCCTTCCGCGCGACGCGTGACGGTTTCGCGATACGGGATGCTGGGTGGATGCGTCTTGACGTGCACCCCGTAACGCTCGGCCATGCGCTCGAGCATCATCCGCAAGTGCAACTCGCCCATGCCGTAGAGCACGGTCTCGTTCACGCTCGCGTGGTGCTCGACGCGCACGCACGGGTCTTCCGCCACCAGCTTGTGCAGGCAGTCGGAGAGGCGCTGCTCCTCGCCACGCCGTTCCGGCTCGATGGCGACGCCGAGCATCGGCGGCGGGAACGCGATCGACTTGAGGTGAAACTGATCCTCATCGTGTGAGTCGTGCAGCACCGCGTCGAAGTGCAACTCATCGACCTTTGCGACGGCGCAGATATCACCCGGAATGCCCGCTGAGACTTCCGTGTGTTCCTTGCCCAGCAGGCGGAACAGGTGCGCGACCTTGAAGGGCTTGCGAGCATCGCCGACGAACAACTGGCTGCCGTTGCGCACCGTGCCCTGGTGAATACGGAACAGGCCGAGCTTGCCAACGAACGGATCGACCGTGACCTTGAACACGTGCGCGACGACGTGCCGTGAGGCATCCGGCTTCACCTCGGCCCGTTCGGAGTCATCACCTTCACCCTTGAGGAAGGGTGGTGGATTGCCTTCTGCGGGGTTCGGCATCAGGCGGCGCATGATGTCGAGCAGTTCGTGAACGCCAGCGCCCGTCTCTGCCGAGACGAAGCAGACGGGGATGAGGTGGCCCTCGCGCAGCGCACGCTCGAAGGGGTCGTGCAGTTGCTCGGGGTTGATCTCCTCGCCCTGCTCGAGATAGAGCGCCATCAGGTCGTCATCGAGCTCGACCACCTGGTCGATGATCTCCGTGTGCGCGGCTTCGGCCGAGCCAAAGTCCGTGGGGCCGCCACGAGGCTGAGAGAAGCAGTCGACCACCTTCGTGCCGCCCTCGGCCGGGAGGTTCAGCGGTAGGCATTCGCGACCGAACATCTCGCGCACCTGGGCGAGCGTTTGCTCGACCCGCGCCTCGCGGCTGTCGATCTTGTTGATGATCACGAGTCGACACAGCTCGCGTTCCTTCGCGAAGGTCATCATTCGCTCGGTGACCGCCTCCACGCCCGAGATGGCGCTGACCACGACGCCGACGGTCTCGACGGCTTCCAGAACGCTCAGCGATCGACCGACGAAGTCCGGGAATCCCGGCGTGTCGATCAGATTGATGCGCGTATCACCGGCCTCGAAGGTGCAGATCGCTGCGTCGAGGGAATGCTGGAGCTTTTTTTCCTGCGGGTCGTAGTCGCACACGGTCGTGCCGCGCACCAGGCTCCCTTTGGCGCGAATCGCGCCCGCATCGAGCAGCAACGCTTCGGCGAGAAGGGTCTTACCGGCACCGGCGTGACCGACCAGTGCCAGATTGCGGATATCGGCAGTGCTATTGGCCATGAGAGTATCCCCGCTTCAAGTGGTTTCGTTTCATCCCCACCACGGCACCTTTCTTCTTGAGTCTCCCCCCGCCGTCGGGGAGAGGGCCAGGGTGAGGGTCTTCAAATGGGTTGCAGCAGTTGAGCGCTGAAGCACTCCTCTTTATCTGTCCACACTTCCTCGACGCCCAGTCCCGCCTCACGTGCCAGCGCCGCGAACTGGGGGCGATCGTACTTGTGGCAGCTCTCGGTCCAGATCGACTCACCGCTTTCGAACTCGATTTCGGCGCCCCCGATGTGAACTATCTGGCGGCAAGTGCTGACGAGGTGCATTTCGATGCGACTCTCCTCTTCCACCCAGGGCGCCCGATGCATGAAGGCGTCCAGGTCGAAATCCGCGCCGAATTCGTGGTTCAGGCGCGCCAGCAGGTTGAGATTGAACTCGGCGGTGACGCCGGCCGCATCGTTGTACGCGGCTTCGAGAATGCGTGGCGACTTGCGCAGGTCCGCACCCACGAGAACGCGTCCCTCGGCGCCGGCCAGTTCGCGCATCATCGCAAGCAGCGCGATTGCCTCGGAGCGATCGAAATTGCCGATGGTCGAGCCCGGGAAGAATACGAGGGTCGAGTGCGCGTCAGTCGTTCCGGCCGGAATCTCGAACGGCTGAGTGAAGTCTGCGCACACCGGAAGAATCTCGATTCCAGGGTAGCGATCCGCCAGGGCCCGAGCCGCAGTCATCAGGTGCGAGCGCGAAATGTCGACGCAGACGTAGCTCGCCGGAGGCGGCATGGCATCGAGCAGGATGCGCGTCTTGGCGCTCGTGCCGCTGCCGGGCTCGACCAGGCGCAATCCCGGTCCTAAGGTGCGAATGAATGCTGGCGCGCGCTCGGCGAGGATCGCAGTCTCTGTGCGTGTCAGGTAGTACTCGGGCAGCTCGCAGATCCGGTCGAAAAGGAGCGAGCCGCGCTCGTCGTAGAAGAATTTCGGGTAAAGGTATTTCGGTCGCGACGTGAGTCCCGCAAGGATCTGTTCCAGCAGCAAGTCACCGGCGGGCGCCGCTGCTCGGGTTAACGAGACTGCGGCGCGGTTCGGATTCATGCCGAACCTTTCGCAAGCCGGATGCCCGCGAATTGCCAGCGCGCCGTGGGGTAGAAGAAATTGCGGTAAGTCGCGCGGATGTGAGATGCGGGCGTGACGCAGGAACCGCCGCGCAGGACGAACTGGTTCGCCATGAACTTGCCGTTGTATTCGCCGATCGCACCGGCGATGGGCTCAAAGCCGGGGTAGGGCGAGTAGGCAGAAGAAGTCCACTCCCACACGTCGCCGAACAGTTGTGTGAGGTCGCGTCCCGCGCCGTTCGCTCGGGGGTGCAGCAGGTCATCGTCCAGGAAGTTGCCGTCGATGAGTTGACGCGCCGCTACCGCTTCCCATTCGGATTCGGTCGGCAAGCGTGCACCCGCCCAGCGCGCGAACGCATCCGCCTCGTACCAGCTCACATGACACACAGGTGCCGCCGGTTCGAGCTCACGCTCGCCACTGAGAGTGAATTCACGATTGAGCGCATCGTTCCAATAAATCGGCCGCTTCCAGCCCTGCGCCTGCACGGTGGCCCAGCCATCGGACATCCACAGCTGCGCCGTGGTGTAGCCGCCAGCGCGAATGAACTCTCGGTATTCGGAGTTGCTGATCGGGCGATGAGCAAGTGCGAAGGGCGCGAGAAAGACACGGTGGCGCGGCGTCTCGTTGTCGAAGGAAAACCCGCCGCCGGAATGACCGATCTCGTAGATGCCTTCCGGACACTGATAGAAGAGGAGTGGCGCGAGGTCCGCAGGCCCCGACACCTCGAGCTCGCGATAAGCGGGGCGCAACGGATTGCAGGACAAAAGGTGCTTCAGGTCGGTCAGCAGCAGTTCCTGGTGCTGCTGCTCGTGGTGGACGCCAAGCTCGATGAGCCCAGCCACGTCTGGACGCGCGCCGCGTGCCAGCAGGTCCGATATCCCTTCATCGACGTAATCACGATAAGCGCAAATGTCCTCGAGCGTCGGGCGCGTCAGCAGGCCACGCTCTGCCCGCCGATGCCGGTCGCCGACCGTCTCGTAGTAGGAATTGAAGAGGTAACCGAACCGGCTATCGAACTCGCGATATCCGGCTGCGTGCGGCCCGAGCACGAACTGCTCGAAAAACCAGGTCGCATGGGCGAGATGCCATTTCGCAGGGCTGGCGTCCGGCATGCTTTGCACCACGCAGTCTTCGGCCGCCAGCGGCGCGATCAACGCGGTCGTGAGCGCCCGGGTCTGGCAGAAGCGCTCAGCCAGCGCTATCTCGGGTGCGCTGGGTTGTGTAGAGAGGGAGCCACGCGGCATGTTGTGCTCGGCGGGTCGGGCAACAAGACTACAGAACCCCCGCCAGAGACGTCAAAAGAACTCATGGAGCGGCAAAAGTTCTGCCAGCGGGGCGGGATTTTGCTAAGTACCGATTGAAATTTCTGCGAATATTGGCTGGCCCTCGCCGCCGTAGGGGAGTCGCATGACTACGACGATCCTGGACCTGGTCCCAGTCCCTGTGCTGCTCCCGCTGACTATCGTGCTGGCGCTCGCCGCGATTGAAATCGGCCGATGGATTGGACGCCGCCGCAAGGCTTCCGGAGGCGAGGACGATGGGCCCGTCGGGGCCTCGGTCGGAGCCACCCTCGGACTTCTGGCCTTCACGCTGGCCTTCACCTTCGGGATGGCAGCCTCGCGCTTCGATACCCGCAAAGAGATGGTGGTGCAGGACGCCAATGCCATCGGGACGACGTACCTGCGCGCCTCGCTCCTGGCGGAACCCACGGCTTCTGAAATTCGCAAGCTGTTGCGCGAATACGTTGATGTTCGTCTCGATGCCGCAGCCCGTCCTGGTGGCGTGGCAGCCGCCCTGGAACGGTGTGAGCAACTGCAGGGCCAGATCTGGTCAGCAACGAGTGCCCTGGTCGCACGCCAACAGCCGGATCTTGGCTCCTCGTTCCTCTTCGTCAATGCGCTCAATGAAATGATCGATGTGCACTCGATGCGGGTGGCAGCGATGCGCAACCGCATTCCTGGGACCATCTGGTTCTTTCTGTTTCTTACCGCTGCACTCGGCATGATCAGCATGGGTTATCAGTCGGGCCTTACCGGATCGCGCCGAAGCGTCGCGATCGTGAGTCTCGCCGTGGCATTCTCCGGTGTGATCATGCTGATCGCCGACCTCGATCGGCCCCAGTCGGGGTTCGTGCGCGTGAGCCAGCAGTCCATGGCGGACCTGCAGAGAAGCATGCAGGCGGATGTGAGAGACATGGTGCCGCTCCCGCCTCCTGCGCCTTGATGCTCGCGCGGAGTTACGGCGTTATCCGCATGGGGGTTCACTGAGTGGAGCAGGGCCACTTCGTGGACGCGATTCCGATATCGCTCGTCTTCGGCCTGTCGGTGCTGATCACCCTGCTTTCGCTGCCACGCTTGATATTTGGTGTGCTCATCGCCATTAGTTGCGACATGGCTTCAGGGGCTAGCAATCCCGCCACCTCCCGGCTCACTGATCTCGAGATCGCGCAACGCGAGTACGTCGACAAGGCGCCGGCGTTTTCACCGGCCGCACGGCAGAAGGCACACGCGTTGATTGCCGATCTGAGCAGCCAGGCGCCTGCGATGACCAACGCTCAATTCCAGCTCGCGCTCACACGAATCGCGGCGCTCGCGGACAACGGCCACGACACGGTTCACTTCGGCGAGGGCAGCTGGAGCCCGGAATTGCGCCTTCCGGTGCGCATGATCTGGTTCTCCGACGCACTCGTCATCGCGCGCGCCGCTCCAGACGCGGCCGAGCTGCTCGGTGCCTCGATCGAGAGCATCGACGGTCTGAATCCCGAGGAGCTCATGCACCGCATTCGCACGTTGCAAGGGGGCATCGATGGGCTTCGGCGTTGGCAATTGAACTGGATCTTTCACAGCCCGGAGGCCCTGCACGCCCTCGGCATTGCGCGGCAGCGCGATCGACTGGAGTTCCGCGTAAAGCTGACGGACGGTCGGCGCGCCACGCGCACCCTTGTCGCTCGCGCGAAGGCGGAAGTACCGCCGGGACAAGTTCCGGCGCGCTACTGGATCCCGGCGCCATGGGACGGGGAAAGTGAGAAAGGCTGGAGAGCTGCGATCGACCCTGTGCGCGCGCCGCTTTACCTGCAGGAGCCCGACGCCTGGTTTCGCATGGTCGACCTGCCTGACCTGGAAGCCCTTTACGTTCAGTTCCGAAGCAACTTCGACGAAGGCCAAAACAAGATCGCCCCATTCGTGACGTCGGTAGCGCAACGTCTCGAGTCATCCCCGCCGAAGAACCTGATTCTTGATCTGCGCTTTGACACCGGCGGTGACAACACGCAGAACCGCGACCTCATGCGCGAGATCGCACACCGGGTGCCGGGCCGTATCTACCTCCTCATTGGCAACTACACATTTTCAGCCGGCATCGCCTCCGCCGCGGCGCTGAAGCACGACGGCGGCGAGAAGGTTACGATCGTGGGCGCTGCCAGCGGCGATCGCACGTACTGGTGGTCGGAGCATGGGAAGCCGGTTTGCCTGCCGGGATCAAAAGCCTGCTTTCCGATCAACACCGGCTATTGGAACCTCATCGAGGGTTGCCGGGACAATCCACGCTGTTACAGCGACCAGTTCGATCTTGTCGTATCCACAATGGAACCCACGGTTTCTGGTCCACTGACGTCCCGTGATTGGCTTTCGAACAGCGACCCGGGGATGGCCGCGATTGCCGCCGAACTCAGGACCCGCTCGGCGCCTTGAACGAGCCAACTCTTGCAGCCAACCGCACGCCAAGGTTCTAATACGCGCCTCTTCGGGCCGGCCCACAGCGCCGCCCCCGCATCAATGGCCAGGTAGCTCAGTTGGTAGAGCAGCGGACTGAAAATCCGCGTGTCGGTGGTTCGATTCCGCCCCTGGCCATATCCTCAAGACGGCTTCCGCGGAAATCAACCCCACCAAGAAAACCGGTCGAGAAGATCAAGAGTGCCGCCAACCAAAACCAAAATCACCACGCGTGCGCGTGTCATGGACGGAGTCTCACCGAAAAGTCGGCGATAGTCGCGCGAGTACTGACCCATGTGCGTAAATCCGCACGCCCTCGCAGTCTCACTAATCGAAGTACGCGCGGCGGCGCGCAGCAACGCCATTCGGCTGCGCGTCAGGCGCTGATTCCTGGCAAAAGTGAGCGGCGTGGTGTCATAGACTTGCTTGAACCCATACTCGAGAGTGCGTTCGGCGACCCCGCAATGGCGGGACAGCTCGCTCAACGTTGGAGGCTCCGGGAAGCGTTTCTCGATCAGCCGGCACGCGGACACGACCGCGGAAACTCGTAGCGCATTCCCATTGCTATCTAGCGGCGTGCTGCTCGATGTCGTAACGGAGTGCCGAAGATGCTTCGCAAGTGTTCCGTTGATCTCGCCGTGATGCTGATCCGGGTGTTTGATGTATCTGGTAAGGAGGGCCACCTCGTCAGCTGTGGTGTCCTCACAGATCCGCAGTGCGCGGCGCGAAATGCATTCACGTGCCTCGACCACAAGAAAGTACAACAAGGCGCCACTCGGCACGAACAGGTCGAGACTTGCGCCGGCCCCGGCGAGCATGAGTTGGTTGGCACCCAGTGGTTGCCCGAGGAACCGGATCGCAGCCTGCTGAGACGCGGACAGCAACAGGCAACTGTGGTCCTTGTGTACCGTGCCACGGAGCACGAAGGCGCTGCCGGCATGCAATCGAAGGACACGATGCGAGCGAAATGACGCGCGCGACGCCAATGTCCGATCGGATCGAGGGCCAAGCTGGATCAATTCCACGCGCCATCCGTGGAAAAATGCTGGTCAATTCCTCGACTTCGCTGACTTCGGGCTGCACCCGTGCAGTGAATACCGGCTGGTCCGGCTGCGCTATCGAAAAATCGCTCGCGCGAGCCTGGATTTGTCAGTTTCTCGTGAGCGGTTAAGGACTTGTTGAAGCGTGCGTGTGCAAGTTGACCGCAGGGGCGGACTTATGGCCCTGGGTAAGTCTGCGGCGCCGCGTTTCCGTGGGGGTCTCGCCGAAGAACCGTCGATAGTCCACGGCGAACTGGCTCAGGTGCCAGAACCCCGCGTCCATGGCAATTTCGGATATCGAACGAGGGTGTGGCGAAGCATCCTGTTGCAGAGCCTTTCGGACGGCGTTCAACCGCAGCGACCTGATGTACGCGACAGGCGTCAGCCCGGTGACCTCCCGAAAGCCGTACTCGAGCGAACGGATCTTCAGGTGCGCGTGGCGGCACAGCTGAGATAACTGGAGCGGCTCGGACAGTCGCGAGTCGATAAATTCACATGCGAGCCGCACCGCCACGCGCCTGCCGGCGCGTGCCGCACGCGTGGTCGAATCGACATCCGCGGGAGAGTTGTCGAAGCGCACCATTGCAGCAAGCACACGGTCCGCGAGACTCGCCCGCACGCGAGGGTCATTCAGCGCCTGCGGATGTTCACCGACCGCATTCAAGAGCCATTCGACACGGCCCAGCATGTCATCGACCCAGGAAGGGTCCGGTGCCACGATGCTGGTCCCAAGCGCTATCCCGAGGGAGCCGCCATTCAACGCATCGAGCTGACTGCGGCAGGCGTTCATATCGAATCCCAGGGCGACGTCGACGTAGCGACCACCGTGCCCGTGTGTGACTGCCTCCGAGAGATCGCTCTCCGCCAGGGTCACGCATTGTCCGGATTCCACCAACTGGCCGTATGCGAACGCTGGCCCAGAGCCGGCGCCGGGCATGAACATCCCGGCCATGCCGCGCGGCGCATAACCTCTCTGTTGCATCGTTTGGTTATTTGTGACGCGCGCGACATTGACGCCACCGAGATCGACCATCGCGCCCTTCGCCTGGAGCTTGCCTGGCGTGAGCTGCGTGAACTCGAAGTTCCAGTCACGCAACAGATCTGAGAGCTCTGCAGGGTCCGTCGCGATGATGGGCATATGCACGACGTGCGCAGGTGACATGCCCGACGTTGGATTGATTTCCATCTGGATGGATGCCTGCCCTGGCAGGACTGACGAGCAGTCAGTAATTCCTTCGTTGTTGTGCTCGGCGACTAGGTTAACTCCAGACCTTGCGGAATGTCGATATCCTGCTGCGGTCGCGGAGCCTGATTCTTCGCCGGCTAGACAATGGGCGGTGTTCCCGCGATTGTAGATGCCGAAAATCGCATGGCAACGCCGCCGCGGCGAAGCGTGGCACACTCCTTAATTCTTCTCCGGCACGGAGCGCGCATCAAATGCAATCGTCTCGCCAACTCATCTGCATCGTCCTGCTCGGCAGCGCAACGGTGCTACTCAGCTCCCTTGGTACAGGTTGGGCCGCGGCCGCGGAAAGTGACAGCCGGCCGCGCATCGGCCTCGTGCTCGCAGGTGGTGGTGCGAAGGGAGGTGCGCATGTCGGCGTGCTGAAGGTGCTCGAGGAATTGCACGTGCCCATCGATTGCATCGCCGGCACCAGCATGGGCGCGCTCATTGGCGGCGGCTACGCCTCTGGAATACCCGCGGGAGAGCTCGAAAAATTTCTGGTCGGTATCGACTGGAAAAGAGTCGTCGGCAGTCAGGGTCGTCGTGACCTCGAGCCCATCGAACAAAAGCGCGCCGGTGTCACCTATAGCAATGACTTTGAACTCGGCATCACGCCGAACGGCATTACGACCCCGGGCGGTCTGATCAATGCCAGCAACGTCGACGATCTCCTGCGTGTCTATGTCGCAAGCGCGCGGCTCGAGACGGATTTCGACAAGCTGCCAATACCCTATCGCGCAGTCGCGACCGACATGGTCTCCGGCAGCATAGTAGTGCTCGACCAGGGCGACCTCGCCACTGCGATGCGCGCCAGCATGGCGATTCCAGGCGCCTTCGCGCCGGTGCTCATGGAAAACAAGATCCTGTCGGATGGTGGACTCGTCCGCAACATCCCGATCGACATCGCCCGCAATCTGTGCGCGGATCACGTGATCGTCGTCAATCTCGTCGAACCGTCGGCGG
The DNA here is from genome assembly GCA_963705495.1 of uncultured Gammaproteobacteria bacterium. Classification (GTDB taxonomy): domain Bacteria; phylum Pseudomonadota; class Gammaproteobacteria; order Steroidobacterales; family Steroidobacteraceae; genus DATBVX01. The sequence goes on from CAVPJQ010000004.1 coordinate 79,114, forward strand.
ATCCAGCGAAGCTGCAGAGCGCAACGCAACTCCTCGGCCGCATGATGGACGTCATGATCGAAGCCAACGAGACGTTGCAGCTACAGACGATGAGACCTGGCGACATTCGCGTCGACGTCGAGATGGGCACGATCGGTACGGCGGATTTCGAGCGGGTGCCGGAGACCATCCCGCTCGGCGAAGCCGCGGCCCGCAGCATGTCGAGCGAACTCGCAAGATACTCGGTATCCGACGCGCAGTACGGCGAGTGGCGCGCTGCGGTGACGCAGTCGCAACAGATCGAAGCCCGGCTCGCCGGGGTCCGTTTCGAAGGACTTAAACGCGTCAACCCGGAATACCTGGCGAAGAAGGCACACGTGAAGGCTGGCGATGTCGTGAACACTGTTGCGATCAGCAATGAAGCGCAGCGGATGTCCGCATTGCAGGACTTCGAATCCGTAGGTTATCGCCTCGATGGCGATCGCGAGTCGCCGACACTCACCTGGTTGCCACGCGAAAAGAGCTGGGGACCGAACTATCTGCGCTTGGACCTGGGCGCCTACGCTTCCTGGGACGGAGACCTGACGTTCAATTTGTATGGCAGGCATGTTCGCACCTGGGTGAACTCGCTCGGCGCCGAATGGCGTAATGAAGTTCAGATTGGCGGCGAAGTGCTGGTGTCGACCAGCCTGTATCAGCCGCTGGATGCCGCGCATCGCTACTTTGTCGAGCCGCGCGTCGCGTTTTCGCGCTCGATCGAGGATGTTTTTCAAGATGACGAGCGCTTGGCGCGCTACACATTCAAGGATTTTGCCGGCCTGCTCGATGTCGGCGTCAATCTGGGCCGATACGCGCAGACGCGGATCGGCTATCTCTATGATGACCGCAAGGTCGACGTAGATATTGGTCCGGAGCTGCTGCCGCAGGGCAGCCCGGTGGACGCCGGCTTGCGGTTCTCTGCAGAGTATGACAGTCGCGACACCTCATTTAGTCCGACGCGCGGGCTTGCGTTGGACGTCGAGTACATGCGGAGCGATAACTCGCTGGGCGCCGATCGCGATTGGGAGCGTGCCGAAGTCGGTCTCGGGGTTGCGGTGCCATTCCGCAACGATGTGCTGTGGGTGACTCTCGCCGGCGGCGCGGACCTCGGCAGCAATCTGCCTGCCGACCGCGCCTTTGCACTCGGTGGCCCCAGCAGTTTCCCTGGATTGGAACTCGGCGAGCTGCGCGTCGATGGTTACTGGACGATTGATACGAGTTATCTGTGGAGGGTGAGGGAGGGGCTCTCGATCCGCAATCTCGCACTCTACGCCGGCATCCGGCTCGAGGCGGGCGCCGTCTACGATCGCATCGACAACGGGGATTCAACGGACATCTACGGAGGCTCTCTCTTCCTCACCGGCCGCACCCTGGTCGGTCCGTTGACGGTCGGGTTCGGCAAGACATCGACCAACTCGTGGAGTGTTTGGCTGAGTATTGGGCGACCGGTCGGGCACGGCACGATCCTGGATCGGGGAGTTTTTCGCTAGCGTTCGCTCCTTGTTGATTGGCGGCTGCGAGGCTGGTTACTTGCTCGTGACGCCGAGCGGAAGCGACAGCGTCAGCCACGCGTTCCATCCTTCGGGCCGGTGTTGCGCCCCGAACTCGTAGTAACCCTTCAGATTGAAGTACCACGTGTTGTCGCCGACCTTGAAGAACCAGCCGGCCTGGGGGCCGATTGCCGCCACTTCCGACTCGAAATCGCCAAGCGTTGCGCCGTCACCGCTGTCGCCGGTGAGCTGGTTGTAGAAGTAGCCACCGAGTCCGAGGTGGAAGGTCTCGGAAAGGAATTGCGAAGCCGCCCAGTCGAGGTGCGCGTCCGTGCCGTTCCTGTAGTTGGTGTCGGGGTTTTCGAAGTTGTAGGTGAAGCCGAGCCGAGATGCCACTTGCCGGCGATGGCGGTGGCGTAACCGCGGCTTTTGAAGAGCTCGCCGAGTGTCACTTCATTTGCCTGGAGAGTGTTCGGCGTGCCGCCGACGATCACAGCGCTGAGGCCAAGGCGCAGCGAGTAACGCCCCGTCATCAGCGCCGCGCGCGATGGCGTGCAACCCGGCTCCACCAGGTACTGCGTCAGTCGCAAGCCTTCGCTCGCAATCGAGTCGATGCGGGGCGTCGGCATGCCGCGCACTTCGCCCGCGCCGTACGCACCGATGTCACCGTAACCGACGTTGTCGCCGAGCATGATCACGACATTCGGTTTGTCTTGCGCGTGAGCAGCGCCCAAGGTGGCGATCAATAGAGCAGATACCCAGAAGCGTTTCATAAGTTCCCCTATCAATCACTCGTCGGCATCGCCGCCAACCACATGTTGCAGGACGCCATGCTGGCGAGCGACCTTGAAGTTCAGACGCCAGATGTTGTCGGTCCACTCCAGGTCATTGTTGGGTCTGACTCGCGTGAACTGCATGTCGTAGATGAATTCCGCGCGTATATACTGGTTGATGATCCATCCGAGCCCGACACGTACTCGCAGAGGGTCGAGGGTGTCACGGTCAAATCGATAAAAGGGCTCCACGGCCGCTACGCCGTACCAGGTGGGTCCGAACGTAACCTCCACACCCAGCCGATCGCGAAGGCGAAAGTATTCAGTTCCTCTTGCGCCGTCCGTGTCCAGGATGCGGTATTCGACGCGCGCCACGTTGTAGAACTTGAACGTTTTCGTCTTGATGAAGTAGTTCTTGAGACTGACTGTCGGGCGCAGCTCATCGACGTCGGGGGCGAGTTCGTTGTCCGTACGCTTCCAGAACAGCACGAACCACGTTTCCCAGTTCGGCGCAAAATTCCAGATCGTGCCCAGGCCGAGGTAATCGACGGTGTAGTTCTCGTCGTTACTCCACCAGTAACCGATATAACCGATGCCGATCCAGCTCTTGTCCTTGGTCAACGCATAAGTGGGATTCACGATCACCCGAAACTCGTCGTTCTTGTCGTCGGCATATGCGGGCATGGCTCTTCCGAGCCCCAGGGCGCATATCGCGAGCAGCCAACCTCCGACAACGAAGAGCGACGCGGCCTTCGGTGCGCGCCATCCAACGAACCTCGTCATGTCGCCCGCCTATCACCACCGGAAGATCGCGCCCACAGCCAGCCCGTTGAAATTGAGTTCCTTGATTGGCCCGCCCGACTTCAGGTCATAGTCCAGATAGCGCCAGGCGACGCCGATATCTCCCCACCCAAACGAATACGTCAGGCCGAGCTCTGCCTGCCAGGTGAGGTCGGAGTCGCCGGTGCCGATGTCAAAGTAATAAGGCACCGCCCATTTTTGACTCGCACCAAACGTGATTCGCCCTTTGCCCCCGACGATCGCGTCCCACTGGTCGACGGATTCGTCGGCACTACCCGTGGATGGTGGCGGCGTGATCGGGCCGAAGTTTCCAGTGAAGGTCCACTTGAGTTCCTCCTTCATGTGGGCGAGACGCGCACCGACCAACACGTCGAACGTTGCCTCGCCACTGGCCACAACCCCATAGGTGGCGGCGAGAGTCCAGATCGTCGACTTGAGGTCAAAGTCTGCTGCCGCCGTGACACTGGCCGGAATCGGCACGCCGTTGATCGAGAGGTTGCGGGTGCGCGAATTCGAATCGCCGACATCGAGATAGATGAGGTCGGTGAATCCACTCCAGCGTCCCTTTGAAAATTCGAAGGAGCCCATGCCGGTCATCTTCAGGTGATCGAGGATGGTGCTCACGTCGACATTGATAGTGCTGCCGCCACCCAATGGAAGCTCGGTATGGCCGCCGATGTCCGGCAGCCATCCGTAAATCGTCGCCGCGAATTGCCAGCCCGGCGAGCCCGTGACTTCCTGCGCATGGAGAGGCGGCGCCGCCAGGCTGGCAATGCCTAGAACGCAAGCACACGACATTTTCGCAGCGCTTCGCGCGGTCCAGTTGGTGTTCACCTTGAGTTTCATGGCGGTCTCCTTGCGGGCACGAAGGTCGATGCGCTTCATGCCTGCGTTCCTTAACTTGTTCAGTGGGTGCCTTCCACCGGGCGACGCTAGAGTGCGGCTCGAAGCAGCCATGACATCTTCGCGCAAGACTACATGACATCTTCGCGCGAGAGAACTATTGCCGGGGTTGCCATTACTTCACCTCTTCAATCTCACCTGGCCGCCAGGTCTTCTCGAACCAAGGCTCCAGAGGGCCGTAGAGGCGGAAGATCCCGAACCAGCCCTTGCTCGGGACGGACTGAACCCAGTTGGCTTCCTTGCCCGCCGGCGCCTTGGGACCGATGTCGAGATCGACCGAGCCGTCGGCGTTGGTGATCACCTTTTCGCGCTTGTTGTTCTTGCTGGGAAGCGGCTGGCCCGTCTGGAGTTCGGAGCGCGTCTGTGGGTCGTAGAGCACGAACGACCAGAAGTCCTTGGCGGGAACGTTCGCGGGGACGTTGAGTCGATAGGTCTTCGCCCCGTCAAACGGGTTGCCGGCCTTGTCTGCGGTCACGTAACCGTACTGCGAGCCCCTGCCCACCAGCTTCGCCACCACCGCAGGCGTGTTCACGGTCGCGAGGTAGAAGAAGTAGGTGCGCGCATCCATGTTGCGCCCACCCGTTCCGCCATCGTCGAGCCAGCGGTAGTCGCCGCCGATGAAAAGCGTCTTCCACTGGCTGTTCGGGTAGAGGAAGACCCGCGGATCGCGCCCGCGAAAGCTTATCGCGCGGGCGCTCGCATTACCCACGGCGACGGCGTCGGTGAGGATCTTCGTCATCCGCTCGTCGGGCGCGAACTTCTTTCCCTTGCGCATGCCAATGGCGGCGGCGAGGCCCCGCAGCTCCGGATCAAAGAGATCGAGCGGCTCTTTCTGGATCACGTGGTCGAGCTCCCGGAAGAACTCAAAATCATTCGCATGGACCGTGTTGAACGCCTTCTTCGATCCGTTGATGAACTGCATCTTCGACGGGTTGCCGGCCTTGCTCAGCGGATAGACCTTGACGCCCTCGCGGAAAGTTTTGGATGACGTGTCCGGCTTGCCGTCGACGAGGAAGCCGCGAAGGATCAGCCAGTTCACATAGGAAGGAGAGCGCGCGACGAAATATCCCGCCTCGGGTAGCGCGCCCTTGTAGTCGGCGGGGACGACGAGGTACTTGCCGCCCTGGCCTTTGTCGGGGCCGGGACCACCCGTGTCGACCACGAAACGGAAGAACGCGTCGTTGACCGTGCCCGGCCCGGAGCCCGCCGGAACCTCGATGACGGTCGGCCCGTCGGTCTCCAGGTCGAGCATGATGAGGCAGTAGACGGTGTCCGTGTTTCCCGTCAGAAACAGCGGATTAGAATCCATCAGGTTGTCGAAGATGACCGCCTGGTTGCTCTTGCTCGCGCCCGCTTCGATAAGGCCGCGCCGCATCGATTCGATGGAAGCCGCGGGAATGAAGGTGAGGAATACCTCGACGCCGCGCATGAAGTCGAGGTTGTCGTAGACCTTCTGCGTGGTCTCGGCAGTGGGCACGCCATCCACGAAGTTGAGCGTCCCGATCCGCGTCTGGACCGTATCGGGGGTCAGGATCTGCTCGGGAATCTTGTTGTTGAATCCCGGCGTGGGCGCGCCTGCGGCGCCGGCCGCCTGCGCGTGCATGGTCGCGAGAGTCAGCGCGGCTGCCAGCACAGCGATGCCATGCTGCTTGTTGGCGAGGCTCATCACTGCACTCCTTATCTATTTAGAGGGGTACCTTCCCCCGGGCGACGCGAGAGGCGTCAGCCCGGGAGATGGCTCGTTGGTTCGCAATTCACGACCAACTAGTCGGACGAGGCCCGTTTCATTTCGCTCGCGGCTTGGCCAGCTGCCGCGGCAGCCTTGGTCGCGCCGCCCATAGGACTTACTTCCAGGGTGAGCTTGTTGATCTTGCCGGTGAATCGAGTGTCTGCGCCGACACCGATGCCTTCGGCGACCGGCGTCTGATTGTCGATGCCGACGTCAGCGGTTTCGTCTGCCGAAAAGATGTTGGGCTGAGTCTTCTCCACTCGGCCCTCGGCGACGGATTTCCCGTTCACGTAAAGCGTCGCCTTGCCACCCTTGCCGGCCCCGCCGCCGTCATAGGCAAAGTCCAGCACGACTTTGGCGGGACCGCTCGGTAGTGCTTCCGGTGCCGCGACCGTGTAGCGCGCCAGCCCGAGGAAGTTATACGTGTAGGCCGGTTTGCCATCTTTCATGTACAGCGACCAGCCACCAAAGCGACCGCCCTGCGACAGGATCGCACCGTTCGCGCCACCTTCCGGAATATCGAGCTCTGCGGTGATCTTGCTCGAGCGGTTCTTGATGTTCATGAAGGTGTTTTCCATCATGCCCTGCATCCCCTCATAGAGCGTGAGCGAAGTGCGTGCACCGAGCACGTCGGGCCGGCCTGCCATCGCTGGGTTCATGCGCTCTATGGTCCGGTCGTCGATGGGCAGCACGTGGTACTTCTCCGCTTCTGTCATGAACAGAGCTTGCATCTCCTTGAGCTTCTCAGGCTCCTTGGTAGCCAGATTGTTGGTGAGGCTGAAATCGCTCCTCACGTCGTAGAGGTCCCAGACATCAGTCGTCAACGGCTTGAGGTTGCTGGTCTGCCAGGGTGCGCGATGGATGGTTCGGGCAAGCCAGCCATCGTTATAGATCGCGCGATTGCCGAACATCTCGAAATACTGCATCTTGTGCCGCTCCGCCGCCTTCGCGTCATTGAAGGCATAGAGCAAGCTGGTGCCTTCGATGGGCGTCTGTGGTGTGCCGTTGACACTCTTGGGTTCGGGCAAGCTGGCGGCCTCGAGGATCGTCGGCGCGATGTCGATGACGTGCGAGAACTGACTGCGCAGACCACCATTCTCCTTGATGCCCTTCGGCCAGTGAATGACCATGCCGTTGCGCGTGCCGCCAAAGTCGGACGCCACCTGCTTGGTCCACATGAAGGGCGTGTCGAAGGCAACCGCCCAGCCAGCGGCCATGTGCGGGAAGGTTTCCGGACCACCCCACTTGTCGATCAGCGGAATCAGGTCCTCCACCTTTTCGGCCACGCCGTTGAAATAGGTCATCTCGTTGTACATGCCGACAAAGCCACCCTCGGCACTGGTGCCGTTGTCGCCTGCGATGTAGATGAAAAGCGTGTTGTCGAATACGCCGATATCCTGCAACGCTGTCACGAACCGCCCGATCTCGTGATCGGTCTGCTCCAGGAATCCCGCGAACACCTCGGCTTGACGGGAGAACAGACGCCGCTGATCGGCCGGCAGTGAATCCCAGGCCTTGATGTCCTTCGGTCTGTCGGCCAACTTGGTTTCCTTCGGCACTACGCCGAGCTTCTTTTCTCGCTCGAGCGTTTCAACGCGAACCTGGTCCCAGCCCTTGTCGAACTGGCCCTTGTACTTGTCCGCCCACTCCTTCGGCACGTGATGCGGCGCATGTGTTGCCCCGGTCCCGAAGTAGACGAAGAACGGTTTGTCCGGTGTCATCGACTGCTGGGCTTTCACCCAGTTGATGGCCTGGTTCGTCATGTCGACGGTGAAGTGGTAGTTCTTCATCTTCGGCGGGTCGACCTTGATCACCCCGTCGTAAATGAGTGGATACCACTGGTCGGTCTCGCCACCGATGAATCCGTAGAACTTGTCGAAACCCTGGTGAGTGGGCCAGCGGTCAAACGGACCCGACACGCTGGTCTCCCAGGGGGCCGTTTCGTGCCACTTGCCGAAGGCGCCCGTGCTGTAGCCGTTGAGCCGCAACATTTCCGCAAGGGGCGCCACGCTGTTCGGATTCTGCCCGGTGTTGCCGGGGAAGGCCGTCGAGCTTTCCATGATCGAGCCGGTATTGACGGTGTGGTGGTTCCGGCCGGTCTTGAGTGCGTTGCGCGTCGGCGAGCACAGCGCGGTCGTATGGAAGTTGTTAAAGCGCAGGCCGGACTGGGCCAGCTGATCCATGGTCGGCGTTTGGATGGGACCGCCGAAGGTGCTGGGTCCGCCGAAGCCGACGTCATCGATCAGCACGATCACGACATTGGGCGCGCCTTTAGGCGCCTTGACCTCGAACCGCGCAGGTGGCTTGGCGTTTCGCGCGTCGAGTTCCTTATAAGTCGGCGGTTTGGGCTCCGCGATCGGCAATGACGTGCGATCGAGCTGGTCTTGTGCCGAAACGGCCGAGGCGGCGATGGTCAATAGGAGGCCAAGAGCAGCAAAGGGTGTCACTCGCTTCATGTGTTTCTCCCTGAAACCGACTCATTCTGAGGGTGAATATCGCCCCGCCGATCTGGTCACTAGGTGCACGATCGACATGCGGCGATGTCCGCAGGTGCAAGCGTCCGCCGAAGGCCAGATCTTGCCTATCGAGAATTCGCACGCGCGCGCGAAAGGGGTAGCGAAGGGCGCGTCGGCTGTTTCCAATCACGTTTCCCATCCGCCGTCACGCACCAGCACCGAACCGCAACCAGGCGCGGGCGCAATCAGACGCAACAGGCTGGCCACGGATTTTCCCGTTGCTATGCCAGTGATATGCCTTCGCAAGATTCCCAATTGGCGGCTTCTACCAACACTTTTGGGAGACACCGATGGAACTGCTGATTCGGCCACCGAACGCGACAGTGCTGCCAACGGAGGTCACGCCGGCAGGGTTCAGCACACTTCACGGGGAGACGGGGTAGAGACATTTCGCGATGCGGTGGCGCATGCTATGCGCTCGTCACAGCTCGCGGGGTGTTCCGTGGATCTTGCGGCGTATTTCGAACGCATCCGTTTCACCGGCGACGTGAAGCCCGACTTGGCGACGTTGCAGGCATTGCATCGCGCTCATCAGTACAGCGTGCCGTTCGAGAATCTCGACGTACAGCTGCGTCGTCCGGTAGGGCTGGATCGCAGGGCCGGCTTCGAGAAGATCGTGAGGGCCCGGCGCGGCGGCTGGTGCTACGAAATGAACGGCCTGTTCGAGTGGGCGCTCAGGGAAATCGGCTTCGATGTGATGCGCATGTGCGCCGGCGTGATGCGCGAGACGCAAGGCGAGCAGCAGTTGGGCAATCACCTGTGCCTGCTGGTGCAGCTGGACCAGCCGTATATCGCCGACGTCGGTTTTGGCGGGAGCCTGTCCGAGCCGCTGCCGCTGCGCAGGGGACTACGCGAAGATCCGCCCTATCACATCGAACTGTACGAGATCGACGACGGCTACTGGCGATTCTCGGAGCGCACCGGCGACCGGCCTTTCAGTTTCGACTTTCGCGCCGCGCCGGCCGCTGAAGCGCTGTTCGCCGAGAAATGCCGCTCCCAGCAGACCGACCCCGCCTCGCCGTTCATTCAGAACCTCGTCGTGCAACGGCGCACGGTCGAAACTCACGTATCCCTGCGCGGGCGCGTATTGACCATTACGCACGCCGGCGGTCGCGAAGACAAGACCGTGCTTGAATCTCCCGGCGAGCTGGTCACTACGCTGCGCAGCCGTTTCGATCTCGACGTTCCGGAAGCGGCGACGTTGTGGCCCGCCATCTGCGCCCGCCACGACGCGGTCTTCTCCAAACCGCAAAAGGCCGACTAGGCGCGCAGTGGCAACGCGATGATGAACGACGCCATCGCGACGAGCGAAGCGATGCCCGTGACGTGATTCCAGCTAGTCCACGTGGAGAGGTAATCCCGATTGAACATTGGTGGCGAGCGCTGGTTCGTTCCGCACTTCGAAGCCAAGCGTGCGCAGGGTGCGCTTCGTCCTTGGACACGCCCGTAAGCCGCATTGCACGTGGTGGTTGGGGGTAACTCTGCGGGTAACTGACAGCGCGCTCAGTCGGCGAATGCGCGTAGGCAACCCTAACGAGCTCGTATCGAGTGCAGAGCGAGTGCGCGGCGCAGAACGATCAGCAGGAGCAGCAATACCAACGTCAGGAGGACGACGGTTTCATCCGGGTACGCGATCATGAACACGATCGGCGTCAACACCATGCGCGTCACCGCTCGCAATGTCTCGTGTCGTGCGATTACCTGCGCGAGAGGCGGAGAGTACTGGTAATAGAAGTCGACGAACACGCGACCCGGGTCACTCTGCAACAGGACCCGATCGCGAAACTGCCGTAGCGTCACGACGTGCCGCTCAAGCGGTGAACCGAATGCGGCCGTTGCGATGAAGCACCGCGCAACGAGAAGGCCTCCTTCACACGCCTGGGTGGCTGGAATGTCGACATCGCGATCGAGCTGATTGTTGTCCGGTGCATAGTCCTGATCCGCGCTTGAGACCATGAGAGTCAACGTCTGGGTTTGCGGGCTGGTCAGGCGAATGGCGTCGGACTTGACGCTCAAGCGAATCGTCTCGCCGCCGCCAAGCCTCGCGATGACGCATCGGGTATCCATGCAATCCGCACCGTCGAAGCTCCGATTGGGCTCCTTGACTCCCATGAAACGCAGGTTCGGCGCGAGATCCGGAGCTTGACGCAGATCGACAGTCACCTCGAGGGCCGTGTCTGGCCCCGCGTTCACGACATCCACGACCGTGTCGTAGTGCACTTCGCCACACGGCAGCTGGGAACCAAACAACGGTGCCGAGAAATCCACAGACAGGTCGACGCAGCGCGTGTCGGCTGACTGGCGTATGGCTGCAGTCGCGCGGTTGTTGGTCCGATTCTGGTCCGGATCGCCAACGATCGCCGCGGTGTTGACGATGCAGGTTGGAGGTGTCGCCGTCGCCACGACTGCCGGAATGACCAGCGTCGCATCAGCGCCCCGACCGAGATCGCCGATCATCCAGTCACCGCTCGCTGGATCGTACGTTCCGAGGCTGGCAAATGGCGCCGTGCCAGCAGGAATCCTGAGCTCGGGTGGCAGAAGGTCGCGCACAACCACGGCTGACGCCGAATCGACACCGACATTCGTTACCAACACCGTGAACTCGACCGGCTGAGCGCTTGCAGGAACCGAGATATCGACGCTCTTGCGAACCTCGAGGTCTGCATCTGCCAGTGCGGTCATCGACGACAGCAGAATGAGCCCCGCAACAGAGACGGTCGTGTTCTTTTGCATGACGCAAGGCTCCAGCCGTCCCAGCGTACGCCGGCCTCCGCATCGTTGAAACTAGTACTGGCACGGGCTCGGAGGTCATGCGCCGAATCGCATCGCCGATGGTGGGCGGCATGATCACCGCGCCGCTCCTGTCGGAGGCGACGCAAGCAGAATGAATCTGGCGAGTCAACGCTAGAACGATTACAAGAGTTGTCCAAAAAAAACCACATTCAACGCACAGAATCCTGAAAGGGTTGAGTTGCTCGCAACCGCGGGGACTTACGCGAAAACGCAGGATTAAGTCAAGGAAACACCCAAGCCCATACGTTGGTGATGTGTGAGTCACGTCACACCGCCCGATCAAAACCGGCGCAAGGATGTGCGCGGTTTCACGACAGGGCAAACCCACCGAAAGGTGGCGACGCAAAGTCTCCGGTCTAAAGAGCACGAGCTCCATGACAGCGGGACCGCCGAAATCCAGTCGACTAACCGGCTGCTCGGTGCGTTCCAGACGATGCGTTGCACCTGGTGGTAGGGAGGGGGACATGACTGGATGCCATTCGACTGAGAGTGGACTCGTCCGCTCACACTGCGATCCGCGGCCCGCGCTTCAGTGCCGGCTCGGAGCTTGCAACCTCACAAACTCTTGCCACAGACGAGAGTGTTTCGCTCGAGGCCGAGGGTCCGAGCGTGAACGCACCGTGCGCATCGAGCTGAAATAGCCCGAACGCTCGACACCATCTTCAAGTTTGCACTGCCCGAGCTCCTCGGGCCTACGTAAACCCGCGCTGCGCTGAAGAGGTATTCGCCCATGTCCCAGGCAATCCGAAGTCTCGTGCTGAGCATCCTGCTTTGCGTCTGTGCGACGCCAGGTCGGACGCAAGACGCTGCGCGCGAGCAGATGAAAGGCCTCGACGAACAGGTCCAGGAGGTCAAGTCCGACGTCCTGAGTATTGCAGCGGACCTCAATCAGCTGGAGGAGAAGCTGCTCTACCCGTCCAACACTCACGTTGCCGTCTTTGTGGCGATTGCGCAGGGCGAGACTTTCCGTCTCGACGCGGTGCAGGTTCAGATCGACGGGCAACTCGCCGCGCACTACATCTACACCTTCAAGGAACTCGAAGCACTGCAGAAAGGGGGCGTGCAGCGGATCTATACCGGAAACATCACCACCGGACAGCACGAGATCGCGATCTCGCTCAACGGCAAACTCGCGAGCGGCAAGGAATACACGCAGACAGAACGTTTCCCCTTCAGCAAGGGCATCGGGCCCAAGCTCATCGGTGTAACGCTCGCCGGCCCGGATTCCGGCCAGCCCGCGATCGACGTTGGAGACTGGCACTAGTGCATCGCGCGCGGCACCTGATGCCTGGACTGGCGTTGGCCGCTTTGCTGGCCACGCGCCCGTCGCCGGCTGACGACTTGAAGGATCTGTATTTCGGAGAGGCCTTCTATCAAGCCTATCAGGGCAACTATTTCGAGGCGCTCGAGCGGCTTGATGCGGAACTTGCTCAGCATCGCCGCGTCGACGAGCCGCAGCTCGATTCGCTCCACTACCACATCAGGCAGGCGGACTTTTCCGTCGGCGACTTCGAGCTCAACTACCGGATGCACCTGCGCGCCGGGCGCGCGATTCGGGCTGTCCTCGAGGGCGACGTCGAGGAGAGCGTACGCAATGAAGCCGCCTTTCGTCTGGCGCGCATCCACTTTCAGAAAGGTCAGGCGGAAGACGCGCTCGAGGCGCTCGAGCGAATCCACGGCAAGGTGCCCGAAGCGATACAGGCCGAGGTCGAGTTCTTGCGTGCCAATGTCTACTTGGCGCTTGGACGGCCGGCAGATGCGGCGGATGTCCTGAAGGGTTTGCAGGGCGCAAAGAGTTTGCGCGGGTTCTCCGCGTACAACCTTGGAATTGCATTGCTGCAGGCAGGGCGTTCGGCCGAAGCCCTGCAGCAGTTGGACAAGGCTGGTCAGATCAAGAGCCCTGATCCCGCTACTGCCGCCATCGAGGACAAGTCCAACATGGTGCTCGGCAGGCTGATGCTCGAGTCGGCGAATTTCGAGCGCGCAGAACGATCCTTCGATCGCGTGCACCTGGAAGGACCGTATTCGAACCAGGCGCTGCTTAGCGCCGGGTGGGCGTACGCCTCTGCCGAGAACTACGAGCGAGCCCTGGTTCCCTGGAACCTGCTGGTCGAGCGCGACGTGACCGACAGTGCCGTGCAGGAAGCCAAGCTCGCTCTGCCATATGCGTACGGTAAGTTGAATGTGTACGGCCGCGCCGCAGTCCTCTACGACACGGCGCTCGTCTCTTTCGGTGAAGAGCTGGAAAAGGTGGATGCCTCGATCCGGAGCATCCGCGAAGGCAAATTCCTCAAGGCGCTGGTGCGCGAGGAGATCAAGCAGGACCAGGAGTGGGTCGTTCGTCTGCGCACGCTGCCCGACGCTCCGGAGACCTACTACCTGACGGACGTGATGGCCTCGCACGATTTCCAGACTGCGCTCCACAACTACCTGGACATGGAGGATCTGCGCAAGAGATTGCTGACCTGGCAGAGCAGCTTCGACGCCTTCGACGACATCATTCGCCTGCGGCGGGAGAACTACGAGCCGCTGCTGCCGACGATCGATGCGCAGTTCCGGGAGCTCGACTCACAGATTCGCCTGCGCATGGAGCAGCGCGACAACCTGGATCGACGCCTTCAGGCCATCCTGATCGCGCCGAGGCCGGAGCTGCTGGCCACAGCCGATGAACGCATTCTTCAACAGCGCATTCACGCGCTCGAGACGGCGGTGCAGGCAAGCAATGATCCGCAAGCCGCGGCTCTCCAGGAGCGCATCCAACGCCTGAAGGGAGTCCTCACCTGGACACTGCGCACGGAGTACCCCGAACGCCTGACGCAAGCACACAAGCACCTGCGCGAGCTCAACGACGACGTCGCGATCTTGAGGGCGCGATACGACGCGTTCGTCAGGACGAGACAGGCGGCAGTGCACAGCTATGTGGGTTACGACCTGCCGATCAACCGTCTGCGTGCTCGTGTCCGCGAGGCACTCGAGCAAGTGAATAGCTGATGCGCGGCAAGGTCAGCTGATCGAGACGTGCACAACGAGCTCAAGGCCCGCGGCCAGCGCCTCGAGGTCTATCAGACCAGCACGATACGCTGATCGCGCGGCAGGGTCAGCTGATCGAGACAGTTGCAGTCAACGAGCTCAAGGCCCGCGGCCAGCGCCTCGAGGTCTATCAGACCCAGGCACGCTATGCGGTCGCGGATAGCTACGATCGCGCCACGAAGACGCAGGCCGGCGGAGGGCTCTGAAATGCGTCGCTCTCACCTGGCCTTGATCGTTGCACCTACCCTGGTTTTCGCCGCCTGCGCCGAGAACCCGGACAAACGCACGCTCGCCAGTCTGCACGAGGTGCCGGCGGATACGACCGACGTGCAGGTGCAGGTCAGTGAGGGCATCGACAAGGCGACGCAGAGCTACCAGCGCTTCCTGGACGAGACTCCCGAGAGCGCGCTGACACCGGAAGCCATGCGGCGCCTCGCGGATCTCAAGATCGAGAAGGAGTACGGAATTCTGGGAGACGGCAAGCCGGTGGAAAGTCGGCGCCGAGCACCGCCCAGAATGTCGATGTACCGCTGCGAATCGCAGATCTGAGCAACTGCCGGCTCCGCAGGCCACGGCGAAAATCGACACGCGCGCTGCGCAGCGCAAAGCGATCGACACGGACATCGCCGACGATTTCGGAGCGCGATCTCGAGCGACGCGCCACGAACCAGCAGTCCGTCGCCTCGGCCGACGAATTGTCCGAACTGCCATTGCCGGACGGTGCGAATCCGGATCTCGAGCGAGCCGGGCCGCTGCGAGGCCATCAAGCTGTACGACGAGCTGCTCGCGAAGTACCCGTCCTACGCTTACCGCGACCAGGTGCTCTACCAGAAAGCTCGAGCGTGCGACGAACTGGGTCGCACCGACGAAGCCATGAAGGTGATGCAGCAGCTCATTGCTGAGCATCCGCGCTCGCGCTACCTCGACGAGGTGCAGTTCAGGCGAGCAGAGCACTTCTTTACCAGGAAGAAATATCGCGATGCGGAGGGCGCGTATACCGCCGTCGTCGACATGGGCCCGGGCTCAGAGTACTACGAGCTCGCTCTCTACAAGCTCGGATGGACTCTGTACAAGCAGGAGTTCTACGAAGAAGCGCTGCACCGGTACTTCGCCTTGCTCGACTACAAGGTAGCGAGCGGCTACGACTTCGACTCGACGCACGAAGAGGAGGAGGAGCGCCGCGTCGAGGATACGTTCCAGGTCATCAGCCTGAGCCTCTCGAACCTCGGCGGCACGGAAGTCATCGGCGAGTACTTCTCCGCCAACGGACATCGTAGCTACGAAGACCGCGTGTATCGCTACTTCGGCGACTTCTATCTCGCCAAGCTCCGCTACAACGACGCCGCAACCGTCTACAAGTCATTCGTCGCGTTGTACCCGCTTCACCCCGTCGCGCCGCACTTCAGTATGCGGACGATCGAGATCTACGAAGCTGGCGGCTTCCCGAAACTGGTGCTCGACTCCAAGAAAGAGTTCGCCACCCGCTATGGTCTGCGAGCGGAATACTGGCGTCACTTCGACGTCGGCGGATCGCCGCAGGTGCTGAGTTACCTGAAGAGCAACCTGAAGGACCTGGCGAATCATTACCACGCGCAGTACCAGGATGCGCGCCAGGCGCAGGAGAAGCCCGCCAACTACGCGGAGGCGTCGCGCTGGTACCGCGAGTTCCTCGATTCGTTCCACGGCGATCCGGAGGCGCCGCCGCTCAACTATCAGCTGGCCGATCTCTTGCGCGAGAACGGCGATCAGGCAGGAGCGGCCCGAGAGTACGAACGCACGGCATACGACTATCCCTCGCACGAGAAAGCGGCGGCGGCCGGATATGCCGCGATCTACGCGCACCGCGAGTACCTCAAGACGGTGAGCGCGGAGGCCAAGGACGCGGCCAGGCGCGACACGGTCAACAGTTCGCTCAAGTTCGCCGACACCTTTCCGCAGCACGAGCATGCTGCCGTGGTATTGAGCGCAGCCGCCGAAGACCTGTACGACATGAAGGACTTCGCGCTGGCGAGGAGCTCTGCCCAAAAGCTCATCGACAGCTTCCCCAACGCGGCGCCTTCCGTGCGGCGCACGGCCTGGGTCGTCGTCGCGCACTCATCCTTCGACCTCGCCGAGTATCAGCCGGCGGAGCAGGCCTATACGCGCGTTCTCGAGGTGACGCCTCAGGACGACCAGTCACGTGCCGCCGCTCGTGGAGAACCTTGCGGCCTCGATCTACAAGCAGGGCGAGCAGGCGAATGAGCTGGGCGAATACCGCGCGGCGGCCGACCATTTCCTGCGCGTCAGGCAGGCCGCGCCGACGTCGAAGATCTGCGCGGGTGCGCAGTACGACGCAGGCGCTGCACTGATTCGCCTGAAGGACTGGACCGCCGCAGCTGACGTGCTGGACGCGTTCCGCCGTACGTACCCCGGGCACGAGCTCGAGAAGGAGGCGACGAAACAGCTTGCGTTCGTGCACCGCGAGGCGGGCCAGCTGTCGCAAGCCGCAGCAGAGTACGAGCGCGTCGCGGCGGAGTCGGAGAGCGCCGAGATGCGCGCCGAGGCGTTGCTGCTCGCGGGAGACCTGTACGAGCAATCGAAGAGCGTGGATCGCGCGCTGGATGTGTATTCGCGCTACGTCGAACAGTTTCCGAAGCCGGTCGAAGCGGCGGTGGAGACGCGCTTCAAGATCGCCGAGATCTTCAAGGCGAGGAACGACGAAGCGCGCTATCACGAGCAGCTCAAGGAGATCGTTCGCATCGATGCCGCGGCGGGCAGCGAGCGAACGGACCGGACCAGGAATGTCGCGGCTCGCTCCGCGCTGGTGCTGTCAGAGGAGCTCTACGAGCGCTTTGCGGCAGTGAAGCTCCTGCAGCCCTTCGAGCGCAGCCTGCAGGACAAGCGGCTAGCAATGGATACGGCGATCAAGGCGTTCGGCAACCTCGTCGCCTACGAGGTGGGCGAAGTGACGGCGGCGGCCACCTTCTATATGGCCGAGGTCTATTCGAACTTCAGTCGCTCACTCGTCGAATCAGAGCGTCCGCCGGGCCTCAGCGGAGCGGACCTGCAGAATTACGAGGACGCAATCGAGGAAGAGGCTTTCCCGTTCGAGGAGAAGGCCATTGCAGTCCACGAGAAGAACCTCGAGCTGATGCCTGAAGGAATCTACAACGCGTGGACGGAAAAGAGCCTGGCGCGCCTTGCGGTTCTGAAACCGGGACGCTACGCGAAGTCCGAGCTCAGCAGCGGGTTCCTCGGTTCGATCGATCGCTACGTGTATCGCCACCCGGAGCAACCCGGCGTCACAGTCGACAGCGCCGCAGTGGCGCCAGCGGCTGAACCAGCCGCAACAGCGGCTCTCGCGCCAACGGTCGGCGCGGGCCAGGCAACGCTCCTCGAGCAGACCAATACCCGGGAGTAGCTCGTGCTACCACGTACTCACGCTGGATTGTTGGTGTTGGCCTGCCGCGCGATGCCCGGGCTCGCGGCGGCGTTGACGCTCATCGCCTGCTCCGCCACCGCTCCCGCGACCAAGCAGATCGCGCAGACCAAGCACGTTCCGCAGGCGCAGATTCAGCAGGACGCAACTGGATTCACGATTGCCGAGGACGTGCGTGTCGCGGTGGACACGCGCAGCCAATACGACAGCGCCATACGATTCCTCGAGCAAAAGGACTATGCGCAGGGCATCGCGTTGCTGCTCAAGGTCACAGAGGCTGCGCCTGACGTGACGGCGCCTCACATCGATCTTGGCATCGCATACGGCAGGTCGGGCGATCTCGACAAGGGGATCGCCAGCCTGAAGCGGGCTCTGGAGCTCAATCCTCGTCACCCGGTCGCCTACAACGAGCTCGGCATGCTCTATCGCCGGAAAGGCGAATTCGCTGCGGCACGAGCGAGCTATGAGAAGGCGCTGGCGCTGGCTCCGGAATTTCACTTCGCGAGGCTGAATCTCGCAATCCTGTGCGATCTGTATCTCGCGGATCTCACCTGTGCCCTGGACAACTACGTTGCGTACCAACAGGTAGTGCCGGGTGACAGCAACGCCGCGATGTGGATTACCGATCTGCGCGCCCGGGCGGGCCGCTAGGAGGACGCATGTTTCGCAACGTCACCTTTTTCATGCCGCTGCTGCTGGTCGCAGCCGCTGTCGCAGCCGACGAAGCGGTCGAAAGCACAACCGCGCCGCAGCGGGTAGCCGTGAACAAGGAGCAACCGAAAGCCGAGGCACACGCGAACAAGGAGGAACCGAAAGCCGATGCGAACGCGAAGAAGGAGGGAGCGAAAGCCGAAGGCGACGTGAACATGTCGGGCATGTCGATTCTGGGAAATGACGAGGCCCCGAAGTCGCTGGTGATCGTTCCCTGGAAAGGCTCGCAGCTCGGCGAAACACCTGGGATCTCGAGGCTTCTCGACGATTCCACCCAGCCCGTGGACAAGGAAGTGTTCATGCGGGAGCTGGCGTATTACCAGATCAGATCGAATTCAAAGTGATTGGCTACACGAGAGGTTGAAACCGTGGACATCTTTTACTCAATCGTGAAGATCTTCGTGCAGGGCGGCCCTTTCATGATCCCGATTCTGCTCGTGGGCGCAGTCGGGACCGCGATCGCGGTCGAGCGCTACGTCACGCTCACGAGAATGAGCGTGAGGAATCGCAGTGTATGGACTGCGGTCGAGCCGGCCCTGACCAAGGGCGACTTCGACAAGGCACGAGAACTGACCGGCAAGGACGATTCGGTCATCTCCCGGCTGCTGAGCGTGGGGCTGGCCCTGCAGGGCGCGGTGCGACGCCGTGACGACGTCAAGACCGCCATGCAGGAGACCATGACTCAGATCATGCCGCGCCTCGAGAAGCGCACGCACTACCTCGCGACGCTGGCGAATGTCGCGACGCTGCTCGGGTTGCTGGGCACCGTCAGCGGTCTGATTCACGCCTTCTCCGCGGTGGCGACGGTGAATCCGGCGGAGAAAGCGAGCCTGCTGTCGGCGAGCATCTCAGAGGCGATGAACTGCACGGCGTTCGGCCTCATCACTGCTGTGCCGTTCCTGGTGCTGCATGCCCTGCTGCAGTCGAAGACCGCCCAGCTGATCGA
The DNA here is from genome assembly GCA_963705495.1 of uncultured Gammaproteobacteria bacterium. Classification (GTDB taxonomy): domain Bacteria; phylum Pseudomonadota; class Gammaproteobacteria; order Steroidobacterales; family Steroidobacteraceae; genus DATBVX01. Next base: position 98,242 of record CAVPJQ010000004.1, read on the forward strand.
GAACCTGGAGGCGGCCTCCATCAAGTTCCTGACCGTACTCACGACTCGTCAGTCGACCCTGGCTCAAAGCCATATCGGATTGGCGCGGGTCGCGAACGGATAAGGATCGCCCATGTACGACAGTCACACGCGTCGCATGCGTAAACCGGCCGGGCTACTGCTGGTGCCGATGATCGACATCTTCACGGTGCTGGTCACGTTCCTGCTGATGACGGCGGTGTTTGCGCGCATCACGATCCTGCAGCTCGATCTCCCGAGCTGCTGCGGACGGCAAAGTTACTGAGCCGACCTTCAGACTCGAGGTGATCGTGCGCAAGGACGGTCTCGAGCTGACGAACGGCACGGCGCTGATTGCCACGATCCCATCAGTGAATGGCGAATACGACCTGAAGACGCTGTCCGATCTCGCGGTGTCGCTGAAGCGCGATTACCCGAAGACGGACAGTGCTTCGGTGCTGCTAGAGCCCGACGTCCGGTATGACAGCCTCATCCAGGTGATGGATGCGATCCGGAGCGCGGAGGTGCCAGCCGCGGCCACCGATTTGAACCTCTCGGCTCAGAACGAAGGTGGCCCGCAGACCGACGTGCCGAATCGTGATGACCCGGAGCTCACGAGAGTGGCCCTCTTTACGAAGATCGCTGTTGGAGATGCGCCATGACCCCGTTCCTCCCTGTCCGCAGCACGATGAAGAGCAGTCCGCGGCACCGTGCGGAAGTGGAGCTCAACCTGATTCCGCTGATCGACATCCTGTCGGTGATGGTCGCGTTCCTGCTCGTGTACACCACGAATGTGGAAGTCGTCCAGAACGCGAAGGGCGTCGAGATTCCGCAGTCGACTGCGGATGTCCAGCCGAAGCAGTCCGTGGTGGTGATGATCACCAAGGATCAGTTGTTCGTGCAGAACGAGCTGATCGCGACCATCGCGGAGATTCGTGAGTCCGGAACGCCGCTCATCGAGCCGCTGCGCGCGGTACTCGAACGGCCAATGCTCGACGAACACGGCGCCAGCGTCGGGGAATGGAGAGCTCGCGACACGCGAGATCACGGTGCTGGCCGACAAGTCCCTGCCGTACGACGTCGTGAAGAAAGTGATGGCGACGTGTACTGCGGCCTCCTACGGCAAGATTTCACTGGCGGTCATCGAGAAGGAAAAGACGATCGACGCTGTCGGCCAGAACAGGGCCTAGAGGCGCAATCCCGTTCTGCTCGTCCCAATCATTCTCAAGTCCAGGTAATTTCAATGGAAGCTGCAACTCTAGATGCCGTAACAACCCAGGACCTGGAGGAGCTCCTCGCGCAGGCCCGCGAGAAGCTCGAGGGCCTGGTGCGCGAGCTGCGCGCGATCGACGCACGAGCTCGATAGGCCTCGCGACCGAGCGCAAGCAGCATCGCTTGCTGCAGGATGCGTGCGGTGCGTTCGAGGAGCTCGGCGCGAGCGGTGGAGCCGAGCCTCTTCTGGGGCGACGGCGCGGCCGCGAATACGAGTGAAGAGCACCTCCGCCGCGTGCGCAGAGCGCGTCGAGGTCTTCCAGAAGCGCGTGGCCGAGATCGAGGCTTCACGCCGCGCACTCATCGAAGAGATCACGCAGCAGGAGGAACACACGTATCTTCTCGAGGACGATGTCTTCGAGGCACTGGACGAAGAAGAGCAGCGTCAAGCACGAATGGATCGTCGAGCGCGAAATCGATGCCATTCGCGCCGGTGCGGTCGGCGAGGCCATGGATGCGCGCGGCCGAAGACGACCGGCGCTTCCGCAAGTCCGTCCTCGCGACGCTCCTCCTCAGCCTGCTTGTTCGCACTGCTCGTCCCCGTTGATCGCGCTGCCCTTGAGCGACGCTCAAGCAGACGGCCGAGGTCCCGGAGCGCGTGGTGACCCTGATGATGGAGACGCGGCCGGTGCCGCCACCTCCCGTTCAACTCAAGCCGCAGGTACCTCAGAAGGTCGCCGAGCAGAAGCCCGTCGAGAAGCCCGTGCCGCAGAAGGCCACGAAGCCCGAGGAGCAGAAGCCCGAGCCCGAGACCCCCGGACCCGAACAGGGACTTCTCGCATTTCGCGAGAAGCTTGCGGCATTGAAGGAGGTGCCCGTCCTGGCACGGCTCGGCGCGCAGGCGAACATCAATGATTCGAATCAGAGCGTCGCGACCCGAGCGTTCGATGCTGACGACCAATGCGCCGGGATCGAGCGGCGGCATCAGGCTCGCTGCGCTCAGTCGCGACTTCGGACCCAACGGGGGCAACGAGCGTGGCGCGATCCGCGGCGCTGCGTTGACCAGAGCCACCAGCAACATCAGCACGATCGGGCCCGCCGAACGTCCGTCGAGCAACGGTCCGGGTCTCGCGCGCACCGACGAAGAGATCCAGATCGTATTCGATCGCTACAAGCAATCGCTCTATCGCCTCTACAACCGGGAGCTGCGCAAGGACCCGACGCTGCAGGGGCAGATGGTGCTGCGCCTGACGATCGAGCCGAACGGCAGCGTTTCCTTCTGCGTGCTGTCCTCGACCGACATGCAAGCGCCGGAGCTGGTCGTGCAGGTCGTGGACCGGGTGAAGACATTCGACTTCGGCGCCAAGGAAGTGCCGGCGATCACCATCGTCTATCCGATCGACTTCCTGCCGGCGGCGTGAGGATTTCCAGCATGAGAGGTATCGCACCACCGAGTTGATCTGCTGACACAAAAGTCTGGGCGCGATTCAGACAAGGGCAAAACCACCGAAAGGTGGCGACGCAAAGTCTCCGGTCTAAAGGGCTTGAGGCCCCATGACGGCGGGACCGCCGGAATCCAGTCCGATGTTCGGACTGCCTCGGTACCCCTTGCGATGACATCGCTGCACAGGAGGAACGAGGGTGTTCATGAGTTCAGGGCGGACAATCAACAAGAAAACGAGCGGCGGCTGGATCGCGATCCTGCTGTCCGTTCTCGCATTGTGGATGCTGCCGGTCGCTTCGGGACTAACAGGGAGCGCGTCGGCGGCTACGATCACTTTCCAATCCGTTACGGGAATTTGGCACGACCCAACGGATAACGTCCCCGGAAGTCAGCCGGGCGATCCCGTCATCACGAACGGCAATCCGACCTCGATCATCCGTTGGGGCACAACGTCCGGTACGCCGCAAAGCGGCTATGACTACACCACAACGACCCCGCCCCCGTTTACGTTGCCCGGCTCAATTCCCTTCTTTTCTCTTGGCACGTTTACGCATCGGAATTTCGAGGTCGACGATCCTTCCCTGACTTCAGTGCAGCTCGATGTTCTCCTCGTGCTCAGTGTGGACGGCGTCCCAAACCCTCCATTGACCTTCACTTTTACGTTCAACCACGAGGAAACCCCGAACAATGCGGTGCCTTGTCCGTATCCGACGCCACCCGGAGAGGGGTGCACGGACCGCGTGACTATCGTCGCCTCACCCCAGCCCACGACGTTCAACGTCGGGGGAGTGGACTACACGTTGTCGATGAGCTTTCTCGACGCGAACGGTAATCCGGTGTCCGAATTCATCACGAGGGAAGGCGGCACCATCAACAGCTCGGGCCTGGTGGGGCAATTCACGTTGCCCGGAGTGCCGCCCAATACACCGGTGCTCGTAGTCAGGAAGTCGGGCCCGACGACGATGACGCCGGGACAATGGGGCAATTTCGGCATCGACGTCCAGAACATCGGCGATGCCGATGCGTTCAACGCGACGCTGCTCGATCGGCTGCCTGACGGCCCCACCGGGGGGATGTGCGACAACGCGCCCGAGGTGTTGAGCGCGCGCGTCTTCGCGGCGGACGGCGTGACGCCGGTGCCCGGCAAAGCAGCTCTGGTCCAGGGTACGGACTATTCGCTCGTCTACGACGGCGCCACGTGCGAGCTCACGCTCAATGCGCTCACCGCCGCTTCGGTGATCGGTCCAGGCGAACGCCTGATGATCGCGTATCGCACGCAGCTCGACGCCGGTACGCAGAACAACATCACGCTGACGAACGTCGTGGGCGCGACGCAGTGGTACAAGGGCGCCAGCAACGACCCCAACCGTCAGTCGTTCACGCGAACGCTGACGGACGGCACGGTCGGCACGCTCGATTACCAGGATGCCCACGCGCTGACCGTCAGTTTCGCCGGATATTTCTTCGAGAAGACAGTCATGGATCTCACGTCCGGCGCCAATCCGGCGTCGACAGTGGCGCGGGGTGACACGCTGCGATACACGCTGCGCCTGCAGACGACCACTCAACCGCTCGACAACATCGCGATCTACGACGAGCTCGACGCGATGAACGCGACGCCTGGCTTCGCGCCGGGGACCCTCACGCTCGTTTCGTATCCCGCAGGTGTCGATACGAGCGCTACCAGTGCCACCGGCGGCGCCCAGGGAACGGGTGTCATCGACATCCGGAATCTGAGTCTTCCGGCGAACAGCCAGGCTGAGATCGTGTTCGACGTAACGCTCGGTCCCTTGGTCCCGAACGGCAGCCATCGTCGCGAACCAGGCCAGCCTGCGCCTCGGCGGGACACCGTTCGCGTTGAGCGACGATCCGAACGTCAACGGCCAAGCCGATCCGTTCGTTGCGGGTGACGAGGATCCGACCCGCGTGCAGATCCTCGATGTGCAGCAACTGCAGATCACGAAGCAGGTCGCAGTCGTCGGCGGCGGTCCCGCCGTGGCCGGCGCCCAGCTCGAATATCTGGTGAGCGTCACCAACGTCTCCCAGGTGCAGGCGTTCTATGTCGTGATCACCGACGACGTCAGCCAGCCGTTCCCCGGTTACCTGACCCTCGTCGACCAGTCATGGACCATGAACGATTCGATGACGGGCATCACCGTCGCCGGGACGCTGATCACCGCCGACTACTCGACCAGCTACGGTCCGCTACCGCCGGCGCAGTCGATCCAGTTGCGATTCCGCGCAACGATCGCACCCACGCTCGCGAACGGCACGCGCATCACCAACACCGGAGTGGTCACGTGGAACAAGCCCCCGCAGACCGCATCCGCCAGCGTGTCCATCGACGTCGGCGGCGTCACTGGTGTCGGCATTCTCAACGGCACGGCCTGGCACGACGCCAACTTCAACGGCTTGATCGAAGCCAACGAGCGCCCGCTCGAGGGCTGGACGGTTGAGCTCTATCGCAACGGTGCGCTCTCGCAATCGACGCTCACCGCTGGCAACGGTGTCTACCAGATCAGCGACGTCGTCCCGAACTACCAGACCGCGGATCGCTACGAGCTCAGGTTCCTCGCACCGGGTGCCGGGCTCAATACCGCCAAGCTCGGTCGTGCGCAGTCGGCCTTCACCAACGACCTGCAGCGCATTTCCGACATCATCGTGCAGCCCGGCAGCAATCTGCAGAACCTCAATCTGCCGATCGAGCCGAACGGTGTCGTCTACAACACGATCACGCGCACGCCGATCGCGGGTGCGGTCCTAAGGATGCTGCAGGCCGGCGGCGGCACGCCGCTCCCTGAAAGCTGCTTCTATGACCCGGCGCAGCAGGGCCAGGTCACGCTCGCGAGCGGCTACTACCGGTTCGACATCAACTTCTCCGATCCGGCGTGCGCGAGCGGCGGCAGCTTCCTCATCGATGTCGCGGCTCCTTCGGCGGATTACGTCGCCGGCTACTCGCAGATCATTCCGCCACTGTCGGGTCCGTCGACGGCACCGTTCTCGGTGCCCGCGTGTCCGGGAAGTGCAGCGGATACGATCCCCGGCACATCGCAACGTTGCGAAGCGCAGGTTTCGGAGTTCGCACCCTCACAGGCCGTGCGCTTTCGCACGCCGGGTACGAACTATTACGTGCAACTGACGCTCGATGACAGTTTCGTGCCGGGCTCGAGCCAGATTTTCAACAACCACATCCCACTCGACCCGCAGCTCAACGCCGCGCTGGCGGTGACCAAGACCACGCCGCTCCTCGACGTGACGCGCGGTCAGCTCGTGCCGTACACGATCACGGTACGCAACGTCGGCGAGATGCCACTGCTCCAGGACGTGCGCGTCGTCGATCGCTTCCCGGCCGGCTTCCGCTATGTCCCGGGATCCGCGCGCATCGACGACAAGCCGGCGGAGCCCACGATGACAGGCCGCGAGCTCGTCTGGACTGACCTCCCAATGGACCGTGGCGAGCAGCACACGATCATGATGCTGCTCGCGGTCGGCGCCGGCGTCGGCGAAGGCGAGTTCGTCAATCGCGCGCAGGCGGAATACGGACCCACGGCCGCCGTCGTCTCCGGCGAGGCCACCGCGACGGTGCGCGTCGTGCCCGATCCGACCTTCGATTGCACCGATGTCACCGGCAAGGTCTTCAACGACGTCAATCGCAATGGGTTCCAGGATCCCGGCGAGCAGGGTCTGCCCGGGATCCGCCTGGTGACCGCGAACGGTCTCAGCGCGATCACGGACGCCTACGGTCGATATCACATTACTTGCGCGACCACGCCGATCGAGGGCCGCGGCAGCAACTTCGCTCTCAAGCTCGACGACCGCACGCTCCCGAGCGGTTACCGGGCGTCGACCCAGCCCTTGCGTATCGAGCGCGCCACGCGCGGCAAAGCGCTGAAGATGAACTTCGGCGCCTCGATCTATCGCGTGGTGAGCCTCGATCTGGCTGACGCCGTCTTTGAGCCGGGCACCACGGAAATCCGGGTGCAGTGGCAGCCGCGAGTGCAGTTGCTACTCGAAGAGCTGCGCAAGGCTCCATCCGTGTTGCGCCTGTCCTACCTGGCGGAAGTCGAGGATGAGCAGCTCGTCCAGAAGCGCCTGGGCGCCATCAAGCAGCAGGTCCTCGACGCCTGGAAGGGGATGGACGGCGCCTATCAGCTCACGATCGAGCCGGAGGTCTTCTGGCGACTCGGCGGGCCGCAGAAGAACCCGGCGCTGCGCACACCAGCGAGCAGGTGAACGTCATGCGCAAACTCAGCTACTCAATACTCGTGTGGATGTGCTGCCTGACCTCCGCGGTCGCCCTGGCGCAGACAGTCGAGGAAGCCCCGCTCGGCCAGACCGTGGAAAGGCATCTGTCGAGCGATGAGCCAATGACGCAGTGGGTTCAGGACCCGGCGGTGGTCGAGAGCGAAGAGGGCGACAAGTTCGAAACGCAGGATGTCGCCGGCGAAGCGCTCGAGACCGTCAAGCTCACCAACGTGATCGCGCCGATTCATTTCGAATCGGGCGTCGCCGAGATTCCACCGGGCGACGTGGAGCTGCTGCGCAAGGTGCTGGACGGTGTCCGCGAGCGCCGCAACGTGCGCCTGCACCTGGTCGGGCACGCGGACGATCAGCCGCTCTCTCCGGCTCTCGCTCGGGTCTACACCGACAACGCCGGCCTCTCCCGCGAGCGCGCCGGCGAGGTGGCGGAGTTCCTGCAGCGCGCCCTGGATCTGCCGCCGGACGCAGTCACGTACGAATGGGCTGGCGATACGCGTCCGATTGCACCGAACACGAGCCTGGAGGGCAGAGCCAAGAATCGGCGCGTAGAGGTCGAGGTCTGGTACGACGAGCCGAAGCAGCGCGTCGCGCAGCAGGAGGTGCTCGTACCGCAGGACTTCAAGCGCATCAAGGTCTGCCGTGTCGAGACGCTCTGCAAGCTGCGCTTCAAGGAAGGCCAGGAGCGGCGAGCACGGGTGAAGAATCTGGTGCCGCCGCTGCATTACGCGGACGAAACCACGGAAGTCTCCGATGAATTCGTCGAGCACATCCGCAAGGCGCTCGACAACCTGAGCAACAAGCAGAACGTGGTGGTCAAGTTCATCGGCTACACGGAGGATGCGCCTCTCACCGACCGCAACGCGCGCATCTACGGCGACCAGCTCGCCTATTCGAAGGCCAAGGCGTTGCGCGTCGCGCTCGCCGTGCAGGAAGCCCTCAAGCTGCCGAGCGCCGCGGTGGCGAGCGATGGCCGAGGCTCGAGCCAACCGCTCGCTAGCAACGACACGCCGCAGGGACGCGCGCTCAATCGCCGCATCGAGGTGCAGTTCTGGCACGATGATCAACTGCAGGAGCTGCCGGATGAGCCGCAGCTGTGCCCCGCGACGGACGGCGCCGAAGTGGTGACCAGAGTCTACGATCCGCCGTGGGGCCGCATTGCACCGCTCGAGCTCGAGCAGGGACGTCCGATCATTCCGCCGGGCTACACCGAGCAGCTGCGTCGCGCGATGGTCGACGTCGGCGACAAGACCAATGTACGCCTGCGCTTCGTCGGCTACACAGCCAATGAGCGTCTCGATCGCCGCACCGCCGCGATCTACGGCGACGACGTCGGTCTCTCCGCCGCGCGCGCACGTCGCGCGGAGGAAGCGATCCGGAAGCAGATGGATCTCTCGCCGAGGCAGGCGGAGCACGAGGGCCGCGGCTACGTGCATTCGGCCGACGTCGTCAACACCGGCTTCACGCAGGACGACACTTCGCAGGTCGTCGTCCAGGTGGTCTACGATGAGCTGGCCGCTCTCGACGACTACGAGGGCGTGGACATCACCCGCCTCACGCGCGAGCTGAGCACCAAGAACGCCTTCGGGCTCAACCTGATGCACATCAGCGTGGACGGTAAACCCATCGACGATCCGGACCGCAGCTCCTCCGACGTGCAGCGCTGCACCGACGTCGCGCTCGAGAAGGCCGACATCCAGTTCCAGTTCGACAATCTGAGCTCTCGTCCGCGGCTGAGTGTCGTGGCATCGCCGACTGCCGTGCCGTTTCACCCGCTCGGGGAAAGACTCCTCTCCGGTCAGCCGGTGCGATTCGGCATGTACGCCAACTATTGGTCTTTCATCGAGCGGGCAGAAGTGCGGATATTCCAGGCCGGGCAATCGGTCGAGGACGCCCCGCTCGCAGTCGTCGAGATCGATCCCAGCGGCCTCGCCGAATGGCAGCCCGTCGTGCCCCGGTCGGCAGGGTCCGCGCGCGCGTTGACGTACGTCCTGCGCGCATACGGAAAGAACGGCATGTTCGACGACACCAGACCGCAATCGCTCTCGATGATGATCGACGCTGGCCCTGGCGAGGGCTTGCCCGACGAGCTGCTGGCAAAGCGGGAAGACGCGGCACCGATGTCGGAAGAGGAACCACACATCGACGCTGACGCAATCGGCGTCACGACCACCTTCGAGACCGAGGATGCGACTTCAATTGCGGATGTAGAGCCGGTGTCTGAAGAGGAGCTACGCGCCGACGCTGGCGCCAGGGGCGTCACGACCAGCTTTGAGACCGATGGCGAGACCGATACTTTTGATCCCAATGGCATCACGAAGCGGGAAGGCACTGCTTCGATGCCGGAAGGCGAGCTGCTTGCGGGCTACGGTGAAAGCAGCATCGCAGTCCAGAACATTAGACTCGGCAGTGGCACGGTCAAGGTTCACGGCAGCAATATTCCCGCGCAACACACTGTGTGGGTCGCCGGCCGCCAGGTGCCCATCGACGCGAGTGGCAACTTCGTCGCCGAGGCGCTCTTGCCCTCGGGCCAGCACACGGTCGAAGTGGCTGTGCTCGATGAGCAGGGCAATGGCTCACTGTATCTGCGCGACCTGCAGTTCGAGCCCAAGGACCGCTTCTATGTCGGCATTGCGGACCTCACGGTGTCGGAAAGCCGCACTACCGGCCCCGCGGAGCTCCTGCAGGGTGACAACCCGAGCTACGACTTCGACTCGACGTTCGACGGCCGCCTCGCGTTCTACCTCACCGAGAAGCTCGCGGATCACTGGCACGTGACGGCGAGCGCCGATACGCGCGAAGGACCGGTAAAAGATCTGTTCAGCAACTTCCTGGACAAGTCGCCGGATTCGCTGTTCCGCCGCATCGATCCTGACTATCACGTCCCGACCTTCGGCGATGACAGTGTCGTGGAGGAGCTTGCTCCGACCATGGGCAAGCTCTACGTCAAGGTGAGCCACGATGAGAGTCACGCGCTCTGGGGCAATTTCAACGTCGGCTATCTCGACAACGAGCTCACGCAGGTCGATCGGGGCCTCTACGGCGGCAACGCACACTGGCAGTCCGAGGCCACCACCGATTTCGGTGAGCAACGCGTTGCCGTCGATGCTTTTGCAGCTCAGCCCGGAACCCTCGGGAGCCGTGAAGAGTTCCGCGGCACCGGCGGGTCGCTCTATTTCCTGCACAACCAGGACATCCTGACCGGCTCCGAGAGCGTGCGCATCGAGCTCAGGGATAAGGACTCGGGGCTCGTGACCGGGGTGGTAAACCTGCGCCCGGTGCTCGATTACGACATCGACTACCTGCAGGGGCGCATCCTGCTGGCCGAGCCGCTGAACTCGACCGAGGATGACAACCAGCTGGTTCACAGCAACGGCGCAAGCGGCCAGGAGGCTTACCTGGTAGTGCGCTACGAACACACGCCGGGTTTTACGGAGATCGATGCCCTGAACACCGGCGGCCAGGGCCACTACTGGATCAACGACTCCATCAAGGTCGGCCTGACCGCGAGCAGCAATGACGACGGCGGGACCGACAGCAGTCTGCGCGGCGCGGACCTGACGCTGAGGAAGAGCGCCAACTCATGGCTGAAGCTCCAGGGAGGACGAAGTGAGGGCGCGGTATCGAACTCGCTCCTGTCCAGCGATGGCGGGTTCGGCTTCGCGGCTCAGGACCCGCTCGCCTTCACTAATGCCAATTCCGACGGCTATCGCGCGGATCTCAGCGTCGGGTTCGATGACTTTTTCGCGGCGAATGGGGCTCGCCTGTCGCTCTACACGCAGAGCCTGGATGCTGGCTATTCGGCTCCGGGGTTTGCCAGCCTCACCGACCGCCAGCAGTACGGCGGCACTCTGCGCGTGCCGTTTGGCGATCGACTGCAACTGAACGCCAAGGCCGATAAGCGAGTGCAGGACCTGGGACTGGAAACGTCGGCGCAGGAGCTGGACGTCGGCTTCCGCATCACCGACCACTGGAACGTGAGCACCGGCGTGCGGAAGGACTTGCGCGAGGACAACTCGCCCATCGTTCCGCTGACCCAGGAGGAGGGCGAGCGGACAGACGCGGTCGTGCAGGTCGGGTTCGACTCCCTCGCATCCTGGCGTGCCTACGCATTCGTGCAGGACACGGTGTCGAAGACGGAGAATCGCGAAGACAACGGGCGCATGGGTGTCGGCAGCTCCTACCAGTTCGGTGAACGGCTGCGCATGAACATGGAGGTCTCCGACGGCGATCTCGGACCCGGCGGCAGGCTCGGTACCAACTACCAGCTCTCGGATCGGACCAATCTCTACCTCAACTATGGGCTGGAGAACGAACGCACGGATAACGGCTTGCGTACCCGCCGGGGCAACCTGATCTCGGGGATGAAGCAGCGGCTTTCGGACAGCAGCAGTATGTACGTCGAGGAGCGCTACCAGGACACCGATCAGATGTCGGGCCTCACGCATGCAACGGGTGTCAATCTCGCCGCCAACGACCGCTGGAACTTCGGCGCGAACATGGAAATCGGCACGCTGATGGACAGTTTCTCCGGCGCGCAGACCAAGCGCCGGGCCGGCGGCGTTCGCATCGCGTATGGCTTCGGCTCGATACAGATTTCGAGCGGAATCGAATATCTCTTCGACGACGCGGAGCAGCTCGACACCACGACGACGGAAAGAACGACGTGGCTGCTGAGGAACAGCTTCAAGTACCAGGTCACGCCCGACTGGCGCCTGGTCGGCAAACTCAACTATGCCCAGAGCGACAGCTCACAGGGACAGTTCTACGACGGTGGCTACACCGAGGCTGTGCTCGGCTTCGCCTTCCGTCCGGTGCTGAACGATCGGCTCACGGCACTCGCCAAGTACACCTATTTCTACAACGTTCCGACGACCGACCAGGTGACTCAGCAGAACATCGCCGCGCAGTTCCTCCAGAAGAGTCACATCGCCTCGCTGGACCTCACGTACGATCTCTCCCAGCGCTGGTCCGTTGGCGGCAAGTATGCGTACCGTCTCGGCGCGATGAGCCTGGAGCGTGTCGACCCGCAGTTCCTCGACAACACGGCACAACTCCTCATCCTGCGCACCGACTTCCGTTTCGGGCAGTACTGGGAGGGAATGGTGGAGGGTCGCATGCTCGATCTGCCCGATCTCGACGAGCAGCGTAGCGGCGCGCTGCTCGGCATCTATCGGTATCTGGGTGAGCACGTGAAGCTCGGAGCCGGCTACAACTTCACCGAATTCTCGGAAGACCTCACGGACCTGAGCTTCGACCACCAGGGTGTGTTCATCAACGTGGTCGGGTCGATGTGACATGGTCGCGCCTTGCAACGCGGAGCAACAGCAACTCGCTAACCGCCAACCCGCTGGCTTAGTGAGTAGGAGAGTGCCGTGGCTGAGGACGCTGTAAGCGCCAATGTTCAAAGCGCGCTCATCGATGCCGGGCTTTGGCTCTATCACGGTTTCTTCGTCCCAGGCGATTACGTCTCGTCGATTCTGAGCACACATGCGCCGCGCGTTGGGCAATTCCTGGGGCTCGACGCTGTCGGTCACGGAAGTGTGCTGTCCGGAATCATCTCCGGTGTGGTCTGGCTTGGCGCGATTGCCCTGATCGTCACAGCTTGCAAAGTGGTTCAAGAGCTCGACAGAGCGCTGACCGCATACATCGTGTGCGTGTACGAGGGATTGCGGCGGACAGGACGGATCGTCGCGAGGCGGCTGGCAATTGCCTATCGATCGCGCGCGCTCAAGCGGCAGGCGCGATTGGCGAGAACGGAAGTCGCCGAGCAAAGCGAGCTCACTGCACTCGAGCTCGCGGTCCTTCGATGTCACGTCAAGCTGGCGCCCGGCCACCTGTTGACGGCGAGCGACATCGCGAGCGCCCTGGACGTGAGCTCAACTCACGTCGAGCGGGCGCTAACCAGGCTCACGACGTTGAGCCTCGTTCACCGTACGTTCGGCGCGGGCGATGGAGAGGACGGCTATCGGTTGACGCGACCCGGCGCGCTTTTTCTTGCCGCCTGCGGTCAGGCTCACCTGATGCGCTCCCAAGATCAGACATTGCGCAGCTCGTCGAGGGCCTGCATGGCGAAGAGCCATGCGGCTCCGGCCAGAGTTGCATTGAAATAAACGGTTACGATCAGGTTGAGCACGATTCCTCCAATGCACGGTTCGTGGAAGACATCGCGCGGTGAGGGCCGCAGAGTGCGACCCACGGTGTCAGGATTAGCAGCGATGCCGCGAGGTCAAGGCTGGCGCAGCACTCCCTCGGTCAGGGACTTCGCGTTGCCGTCAGCACAGCCAAGATCAATGACGAGCGGTATCGCTCGCTACGAGACGACGGAACGAAAATTTCAGGTTCGTTTCGTAGGATTCGGTAGCGGAGGGTACACGATTCGGAGCCACAGTGTTGCTCTTCTTCTTTTTTGAGAATTGCGCGCTCCGTTGTCCTTCCCGCCGGCCGATATTGCCGCGCGGTAGAAGGCGTCGACACTGGCGCCGCAGACATCGTTTGCGGGCTTCTTCTTGCGCCCCGCCGCCGCATCGCGCCTGTCGCGTTACTCGGGCGATTTCGCCTTGCGCAGCGACACGGCGTTAATGCAGAACCGCAGGCCGCTCGGCGGCGGCCCATCGGGAAACACGTGCCCCAGGTGCGCGTCACAAACATTGCAAGTCGCCTCGATTTGCCGCATGCCGTAGCTCGTGTCGAAATGGTAGGCCACGACGTCACGTGTGAGCGGCGCCGTGAAGCTCGGCCAGCCCGTGCCGCTGTCAAATTTGCTCGTCGAGTCGAAGAGTGGCGTGTCGCAGCAGATGCAGTGGTAACGGCCGGGCTCGAACAACGAGCAGAGCTCCGAGCTGAACGGCCGCTCCGTGTCCTTGCCCCGCGCGACGTGATACTGCTCATCGGTCAGCGTGGCACGCCACTCTGCATCGCTCTTCTCGAGACGCCGCGGCGGCGCGACGTTGCCGCGGCTCGCGAGCTCGACCACTTGACTCCAGCGCAAGGCGCTCGATGAATCGCTCTCACGTGTGCTCATGTCGGTCAGGCCGTGCGCGCACTCGCTCGGCGCGGCAGTCGCCAGTTCGGGCGCGGGAAATGGCACGTGTACCCGTCAGGGTAAAGCAGCAGATAATCCTGATGCTCCGGCTCAGCCTCCCAGAACGGCCCCGCCTCGCGCACCTCCGTCACGACGCGCCCGGGCCACAGACCTGAGGCGTCCACGTCGGCGATCGTATCCTCGGCCACGCGGCGCTGCTCGTCGGAGAGGTAGTAGATACCCGACCGGTACGACATGCCGACGTCGTTGCCTTGGCGATTCTTCGTCGTCGGATCGTGGATCTGGAAGAAGAACTCGAGCAGCTCGCGGTACGAGAGCTTGCTCGGGTCGAAGACCACCTCGATCGACTCCGCGTGCGTGCCGTGATTGCGGTAGGTCGCGTGCGGCACGTCGCCGCCGCTGTAACCCACGCGCGTCGACGTGACGCCCGGGAGCTTGCGGATCAAATCCTGCATGCCCCAGAAGCACCCACCCGCGAGAATCGCCGTTTCCGTGTTCGCCATTCGTGTATCTCCCCCTTACCAGCCATTGGTCCGTACGCGCCGCCTTTGCCTCACTTAGCCAGCGGGCGGGCGCTGCCGTCATAGGAACAGATCGCGGCAGGCCCGCCTATCCTACGATGGTATCGTCGCTGCTGACACGCCATTGCGGTGCGGCGAAAAGAATCGATGTCGCAACCGGCTACTTCCGATTGATTCGCGCGGACCCGCAGTTCGCGGCCGCTTTTCTCGAACTCCCAAGCATACAGGCGGCCATACGTAGGCAAGCGCAGATTGATGCAATGGAAACAGGAGGTAAATCGCAATGCGTGCAACTCTCATGTGCGGCGCCGGCGACGTTCGCATCAAGAACGTGCCCGACGTCACCCTGATCGAACCCACCGACGCGCTCGTCGCGGTCAGTCATGCCTGCATCTGCGGCAGTGACCTTTGGCCCTACAAGCTGATGGAGGCCGTCGAGACCGGGCGGCGCATGGGCCACGAGGCGATCGGCGTCATTGAGACCATCGGCCGCGATGTCCGCACTCTGAAGAAAGGCGATGTCGTCGTCATGCCATTCGCCTACTCCGACGGCACGTGTGTTTGGTCGCGGCTGCGCTGCTGATCGCCGGTCTGCGGGTCAAGATCCGCCTCTAGGTGCAGCAGCTACTGAAAATCCGCGTGTCGGTGGTTCGATCTCAGACCTGGGTTGCGTTGGCAAGCCATCGCCTCTTGGGCATGGCAAATGCGTTGAGCAATCCGAGCAACGCCAGCAGGTCAAGGCCTGTCGCACCGCCGCCCCCGCCGGTGCCACCGCCGCTACCGCCAGCCGTGTCGTTGTCCACGATGGTGACGGAAGCGGTTGAGTTTGCCGCCAATGGAACTCCGCCCGTTGGATTCGAAAGCGAAACGGTGAAGCTCTCGTCGTTGTCGTCGTCCTGATCATCGGTGATCGGTATCTCGATAGTCTTGAATTCCGAATCGCCGGCAGCCCATGTCAACGTGCCACTGACAGCCGAATAGTCGGAACCCGCGACGGCAGTGCCATTGGCCGTCGCATAGTCGACGCTCGCCGCGCCATTCGAGGCACCACTCCTCGCGACTGCAATTTGTAGACTGCCACCGTTCTCGTTCACGGAAGCGTCGGTGTCAGGAATGAAGAAGCCTTCGTCATTGTCGGTTATAACCATGGTCTGACATCGGTCTCCATTTCTGGGGATCGTGGCCCCCCCAGTTGGCTTGGTCAGCTCGAACGTGAACGATTCAGAGCCTTCGACGACAGCGTCCTCGAGATAGTCGACGTCAATGAATTTCAACGCGGCGTCGCCGTCCGCCCAAGCGAGTGTCCCGGAAGTGACAAAATCCTCGTCGGGCGTGGCGTTTCCTCTAGCAACAATATAGCCGACACTGACTGCGCCTTCCGCACCGGAGAGCCTGTAGACCCGAACCCGAATGTTCGACGTGCCCTCCGTGCGGACAATTGTGGCGTCTGAAAATGCACCGAAAGTCAATGCTCCGGGACCATCTGCATTCTGAATGAACGTAGTGGCTGCACTGGCGGCAAGCACGGCGCCGCCCGTCGGTGAGCTGAGCGATGGACGGAAACTCTCGGTTCCCCCAGAATCCGTATCATCGATCAGATTGATTGTGGTGGTCTTGTCGACGGCTTCGACGTCGAGCCTGAACACCGTGCCGCAACCCCCCGGCGGATTGCAGGCCAGATCGCCGCCTCTCGGCGTGGTGCCGTACAGAACGCCAGTGCTGTCGCGCAAGAGGGGAGCTGCAACGCTGCCCCCTTGTTCGTTAGTGAAGGTCAGTAACACATCCAATGCACGCGACTGCAAATCGAATCGGTAGACA
Organism: uncultured Gammaproteobacteria bacterium; assembly: GCA_963705495.1. Lineage (GTDB taxonomy): Bacteria > Pseudomonadota > Gammaproteobacteria > Steroidobacterales > Steroidobacteraceae > DATBVX01. The sequence goes on from CAVPJQ010000004.1 coordinate 114,536, forward strand.
ATACCGCGCCGGGCATCGCCTCCGCTCCAAGTGGTGCCATAGACAACGCCGCCTGGGTCTCCCACCAAGCCAGCAAACGGAAAGCTTCCGCCGGGCGCATCACTGGTAGGGAACTTTTCGAGCGGTTCTGTACGCCCGAATTCATGGAGGATGCTGATCTCGCCTTCCGGGTCGAGTCTGAAAATAGTTCCCCCGTTCTCGTCGCCACCTACTCGAGTGACGCCGTAAAGATTGCCAGCGTCGTCCCGCATCAAGGGTCCCCGGGGATCCGCCGCCACGCTGTTGGTGGAGAAGTCATGAAGCGTGGTGAATACGCCTGCTGAATCGATCCGGAAGACTGTTCCGCCGCCAACACCAAGACCAAAGACGCCGGAGGACGTGACGCCGTAGAGATTGCCCGCGGCGTCCGAAACCAGACCCGACTGCGGTACTAAGCCTTCCGATCCATCCGCGCCAAACCGATGCAAAGTCGTAAACGTGCCGTCAGGTTCTAGGCGGAAGACGGTTCCACAACCGTCCGGGCTTGGGCAGGGTAATCCACCTCTTCTGGTGACGCCGTACAGGTTGCCTTGTGAATCTCGAAGCACTCCCCCCTCGGGGTCTAAGCCGCCTTCCCCGCCAGTGAAGTGGTGGAGCACCGTCTCGTTGCCGGCCGCATCGAGCTTGAAGACGGTTCCGTAACCCGCCGGATCACCCCCATTACCTCCACTCGACGTCGTTCCATAAAGGTTGCCTGCAGCGTCCCGGGTCAACGGCCCGGAGGGCCCTGCGCCATCCGTCGGAGGGCCAGCGAAGGTGTGCAAGGTCAGGAGATTCCCGCTCGCGTCCACCATGAACACCGTGCCGTAGCCTTCGCCTGCAGAAAAGCCGGTGAGATCGCCGCCCGCCCAAGTCGTGCCGTACAGATTGCCCGCAGCGTCGCTGATCACCCCATCGTACGGGCTTGTCCCTTCCGCACCGCCGATGAAGGTATGGATCACGCTGTAATTGCTAGGCGGCGTCGTGCAGGCTACTGCTACGTTGGTGACATTACTGCTGCCGAGCGTGCCACTGCCATTGGTGACTACGCAGGCCTGGGTGGGATTGGCCGGTTGTGTGTACACGGTGACATCATATGCAGCACCGTTGGCGACCGTGGTCGCGAACGTGAACATTCCGGACGCGGATACTGGGAGACCATCGCCACCATTGTTGCGCAGCACGAGCCCGGAACCGGTTAGACCCGAGACCGTTCCGCCCACCGTGTAGGTAGCTCCACCGCCACCACCACCACCGTATCCGCTACCTCCGCCACACGCAGCAAGCGCCATCAACAAGAGCCCGGGGAATGCGAAGTGGAAAAGGCGATGCTGTTTCAAATTCATTTGCCAGCCTCCCTCGCTGATCTGCGCTCCTCGCTCAACGGTCGGGATGGCGAATCACGCGGACTGCTCCGAACGCGTTCCACATGCCAATCAGTTCCTCGAATGCGCTGACGTCGGCGATCCTGATGACGAACACCATGTCCTCGGGCTCATCGATACAGCTCGCCGGCAGGTCGACGTGGCCGCTAAACGTCGCATAACCCGTTGTGCGTAGACGCACGGCGTCGGTATCCACGAGTTCGGCGAATCCCGGCTCCGTGTCGTTGCAAACCAGTGTGCCTTTGACTTTGGTGACAATAGTCGGGGTACCGATGTTGCAGCAGCCATAGTCAAACGCCACCACGAGGCCATGCACCGTGAAGGTGAGCTTTCCGGTATCAAGATTCACTTCGGCCCGACCGGCCGTCGTGATCCAGGGAGCCGGCGCACCCACGGCGCAAGTCTTATCGCAGCCGCCAGAGGGAGGCTCGACGCCTACAATGTTGTCCGGTACGACGATGCCAACAATCCTCTGCCAGATCACTCGGGTGCCTCCTCCATCGGCGCTCGCTTGCGCCGAGGTTTGGGTGTCGGCGATGCTTTCCTCTGCCGCCAGCTGGCCTGCGACGCACGTGAGGCCAATGGCCAATGTCGATGACAAGAAACTCCCGCGAAACGTTTTTCGTGTCGTTTTCAACTGCAGTCACTCCGTAATGAACCCGCGAAAGAGATCGTCGCTTCCCAGATAGAAACCTACGATCCGCCCGGATCGTCGATGGCGATGGTGACTAAGAGCCTGTTGCGGTCAGTTCGGGTACCGGATTTCCGAGCGGCTCAAATTCTGGTACCCGAATGGCTCGCGAGGGACTCTATAGCGCTTAGGATCCGGGCTTTTTCGCAGACCGTGGGATCCGAATGGCTGAACCGAAAAAGGGGCTCGTCGAGAGATTGTTTGCGGAGCACCGCCGTGCCCTGCAGTCGTTCTTCTATCGACGCATCAGGACCAAGTCCGATGCACCGGACCTCGCGCAGGAGGTCTATGTGCGCATGCTGCGGGTGAGCGATACGGACGCGATTCGCAATCCGGAGCTTTATCTCTATACCGTGGCGAGCAATCTCGTGAAGGAACACGCGGTGCTGGATCGTTGGCAGGCCCGCGGCGTGAACCTTGATGAGGCGAACATCCAGCAACAGCTGGGCGAGCTACCGACACTCGATGGGCAACTCGATGTCACGCAACGTGTCGCGCGCTTGCGCACGGTGCTTGCGCAGCTTTCTCCCAAGTGTCGAGCCGCGGTCATTCTTCAATATCGCCACGGCCTGACCTACCAGGAGATCGGCGAGCGTCTCAACGTGTCGCCGCACATGGTGAAGAAGTACCTGGCGCAGGCGCTCGCTCATTGCAGGCGTCGCATGGCGAGGTTGGAAATGTCATGACACCTAGCGAAGAGCAGGTTCGCAGCGCGGTCGCCCAGCAGGCGGGGACCTGGTTCATTGCCAACCAGTCCGGATCGCTCGAGCAGGCCGAGCGCGCGGCCTTCGTCGCCTGGCTCAAGGCCTCCCCGATTCACGTCGAGGAATACCTGGGTGTCGCGCTCGTCGCACACGATCTGCCCGCAGCCGCGGAGGATCCGCAGGTGCCGCTCGAGTCTCTGATTGAATTGGCGCGTGCCGATGACACGAACGGCGTCGTGTCGTTCGAGGCACCGTTGCCGGTGCGGGAACTGGCTCAGAAGCGAATAACGGCACCGCATACATGGTCATTTGCCACATCGATTGCCGCCGCGGTGCTCCTGCTGGCCGCATCGGCACTGTGGTGGCTGCGTGACGGTGAATTCCTCGGGCTGTCGAAGACCTACCAGACAGCGCACGGCGAACAGAGGGTAGTGCAGCTCCCCGACGGCTCGGAGCTCCATCTCAACACGGATTCAGCCGTTACGGTTCGGTACACCCGCAGCGAACGGGCGGTCGAGATTGCGCGAGGTCAAGCGCTCTTTACGGTTGTGCGAGACGACCAGCGGCGCTTTCGGGTCGCAGCTGGCGATGCACATGTATTCGCGGTAGGAACACAGTTTGATATCTACCGCAGACCCGCTACGACGATTGTGACGGTCGTCGAGGGAAGCGTCGGCGTGCTCGTCGGAGAGCCGCCGCCGCCGAGCGTGACCGGATTTCCGCTGGGTGTGCTTCGCGTTCATGCGGGGTACCAGGTGCACATTGACGCGGGCGGTGTGTCGGCTCAACCTATCCCCGTCGATGTGCAGCAGGCGGTGGCCTGGCAGCAACGCAAGATCGCTTTTGAACAAAGACCACTCGGTGAGGTGGCGGACGAGTTCAACCGCTATGGCTCCATCCCCATCGAGATCGATGACGCAGCCCTCCGTGCGCTGCCGATCAGTGGCGTGTTCGACGCGTACGACATCGACTCATTCGTGGCGTTTCTGCAAACACTCGATGGAGTTCGCGTGGAAAGGACCCACACGCGAATTCGGGTCTTCAGTGTGACGTCACAGAAGGAATGAAACGGCCCCGACCGCTCACGAAGCTGCGGCGTTGGAAGAACACTCATGAGTTCGGTGCGCAGCCTGCTCGCGATTTGCGCAACCTCGGGTTTCCTCGTGTTCTCACACGCCGAGGCATCCGCAGAACTCTCACGTGACATCGCCGCTCAGCCGCTCGCACAAGCGCTGAGCGAGTTCGCCACTCAGACCGGCCTGCAACTCGTCTATGTCTCCGAGATCGTGGCTACCCAAGTCTCGAAGGGCGCGCCGCTCGGCTTGACGGTTTCTGATGCGCTCCAGCGCCTGCTGGCGGGTACCGGGCTGCGCTTCGAGTTTCTGAATGACCGGACCATCAGGATTTTTCCAGGGTCGAGCTGCGCCTTGCCGTCTAGCTGCGCTGACCCGCCCGCGCTCGCGGCTCAGAGTCAGTCAGGATCTCCCTCGACGGCTTATCCGCTGGAGGAAGTGATGGTCAACGGCTTGCGCCTGTGGCTGGATCCGACCGATGCGGTGGCTCCCGTAACCGTGCTCGATCGCCGCGACATCGAGCGTGGCGGTGCGAATTCGATCGGTGACGTCCTGCAGTCATTGCCGATGACCACCGGGTCGCCGCGCAATACGAACGTCAATGTTCCAGGCTCGTGGGACGCGCGCGACCACGTCGGCGACGGGGGCGACGGATCGGTCCGCGTCTTTTTGCATGATCTGCCCACGGTCGTGTTGCTGAACGGCCGGCGTCTGCCGAGCAGCGGCCTCGGCGCCGACGCCTCGGTTGATCTCAACACACTGCCGATGTCCTTCATCGAGCGTGTCGAGGTGCTGGCGAGCGGCGCTTCGGCAGCCTTCGGTGCGGATGCCTTCGGCGGCGTCGTCAACGTCGTCACGCGGCCAAACCATCATGGCCTCGTGCTCAGTGGATCGCAGACGATCACCGAACGCGGCGATGGGGAGATCGTCACGGGGCAGGCGGCGATCGGCTTCGACCTGCTCGGGGGAACGTGGAGCCTGGGGCTCGACTACGTCGACCAGGACGGCGTCACGATGGATCGGCGCAGCTACTCCGCGCTTCCGCTGATCATTGTCGATGGCAACGGTACGGTGAAGCCGGTTGGTTACAACTACTTCCCGCGCGACGGGATCATCGAGGTTCCGGAAGGAAACGCGTTCGGATTCCCGCCCGGTTCCTACACACGTGTGCCAGGCGCCACCGGCCAGACGGCCGCCGACTATCGACCGTACGTGAACGCTCGCGACGGTTTTGACACTGCGCCATTCAACTATTCGCAGACGCCGAACGAGCGCGCAGCACTATGGCTGCTCGGCTCGCGTCCGCTGGGCGAAAGCGCGAATCTCTTCCTCGAAGGATTCGCGCATCATCGGGAATCCGCGCTGCAGGCCGCACCAGTCGTCTATGTCACAGATTTCTGGGCTCCGGCGTGGCCAGGGGGTCATCCGGCCGACAACTACTACAACCCTTTCGGAGTTGACGTGCCGGAGGTTGTGCGCCGCCTGGTCGAGGCCGGCAACCGCAGGAGCGAGCACGAGGTCGATCTATGGCGCGCGTTGATCGGGCTCGAAGGCAGCGTCGCTCGCTGGACATGGGAGCTTGCGCTCGCTGGCGCCCGGTCCGACGGGACCACTGTCGAGAGAGGCTGGCTCGAGCGGTCGCGCTTACTCCCCGCCACGGGTCCATCCGGGCGGGATGACTCGGGCCGCATCGTGTGCGGCTCGCCCGATTCCTCAACCGGGCTCGTGCCCGCGGACCACATCATTCCGGACTGCGTGCCGCTCAATCTCTTCGGCGGAGCGGGGAGCATCACGGAGGAGCAGCTGGCGTACGTGATGGCGAGGCCTCTGATCAAACGCGGCACGAACGAGCAGCGGCTCGCGGAGTTCGTGCTGAGTGGTCCGGGCGGGCGAATCGGGGGGAAGGATGTGCGGTGGGTGCTGGGCGCCGACTACCGGCGCGAAGCCGGAAGCGTGGCACAGGATCCGGAATTCAACCCGTTTGAGTTACTACCTTACGAGCGGCGTGGAGCCTACGACGTGCGGGAACTGTTCGCCGAAGTGCAGCTGCCTCTCTTGCACGATCGGCCCTGGGCCAGAGATATGGCCCTGAACATCGGCCTGCGCTGGTCAGACTTCTCCTCGTTCGGCGAGAACACGTCCTGGCAGGCTGGCCTGCACTGGCGGCCGATCGAGGAACTGACGCTGCGTGCCAACTACGCCGAAGTCTTTCGCGCCCCCAGTATCGTTGAGCTCTACGCAGAACATTCGATTGCCGAGGGCGTATGGGATTTCGACCCCTGCGGAAATGATCCCACCCCCAGGCAACGCGCGAATTGTGCAGCGAACGGTGTGCCGGATGGTGCATATGTGCAAGGCGACGAGACGTTCCCAGTGCTGGGTGGCGGCAATCCCGACCTTGAGCCCGAGACGGGGCACACCTTCGGAGCCGGCGTGATTTATACGCCCGTCTGGGCCAAGGGGCTTTCTGCGAGCATCGACTATTTCCAGGTCGAACTCAGGCACTCCATCGGGCAGAGGATCCTGTTCGAAACGTTATTCGACTGCGCGGAGCGCGGTACGAGAAACAGCTGCGATGACATCCGCCGGTTTCCGGACGGCCGCGTTTCCCAGGTGTCGATCTTCTACGAAAACTCTGGCGATCTGGAAGTCCGCGGCGTCGACCTTGCGATCGGTTGGTCGGCAATGACCCGGTTTGGAGACGTGAGCTCGCGTGTGCTTGCCACCTATCTCGATCGCTGGGACGTGCAGCCGTTTCCCGAGGGTGAAGTGCATTCGTACGCGGGCAATTTCGATGCAGGCGCGCGACCGCGCTGGCGTGCCTCAGGACATCTAGACTGGCACTTCGGCCCCTGGATGGCGAGTTACGCGGTCGAATACATCGGCAGCTACTCGGAAACTGTGGGTGCCTGGGGAATTTTCGATCTCGATATCGCCTTCGATCCCTTTGTCCGGCGGGTCGATCCGGTTCTGTATCACGACATCGAAGCCGGATTCGAATTCGACTCAAGTGTCACCGTGCGAGCGGCGATCACCAATGTGACTGACGAAGACCCGCCCTACCTCAACATCGCGCCCGCCAACACGGATGTAGCAACCTACCGGCTGCTGGGCCGCACCTACTTTTTGGAACTGAGTTACCGGTTCGAATAGCTCGCCCAGATTGGTGCGAACACACACCGACCGGCGAGCGCACGCGATGCGCGCTCGCACGATCGGATAGCGGTCTGGCTCAAATGCTCGCGCAGATGGCCTTGGTCTCCAGATAATTGTTGAGCGCGTCGTGCCCCATCTCGCGTCCCCATCCTGATTGCTTGTAGCCGCCGAATGGCAGCGCGGCATCGAAGATGTTGTAGCAGTTGATCCATACCGTGCCGGCCCGCAGGCGATTGGCAATGCGGTGTGCTCTGGCCATGTCACGCGTATAGATACCGGCTGCAAGGCCGTATGGCGTGTCATTGGCTCGAGCCAACAGATCGTCGTCGGCGTTCTTGAATGGAATCGCCGTGACCACGGGGCCGAAAATTTCCTCACGTTCGACCCTCATCTCCGGCGAGGTGTTGACCAACACCGTAGGCTCGACGAAATAGCCAGAGTCGCCGCGTCGCCGTCCACCGCACAGCGTCTTGGCCCCTTCCTGCTCGCTCGAGTGCAGAAAACCCGAGACACGCTCAAGCTGCGTCTGAGAAACGAGCGGTCCCATCTGCGTGCGGGTGTCGAGGCCCGGTCCGAGCCGGATGCTCTTCGCGAACGCCGTGACGCCCTCGACCACCTGATCGTATTTCTTCTCCTGCACGAAAAGGCGCGAGCCGGCGCAACAGCATTGGCCATGGTTGAAGAAGATTGCGTTCGCGGCACCAGGAATCGCCACATCCATATCCGCGTCGTCGAGGATGATGTTGGGTGACTTGCCACCGAGCTCCAGCGTCACCTTCTTAAGATCGTTAGACGCGGCTTTGACGATGAGCTTGCCCACCTCCGTCGAGCCTGTGAACGCCACCTTGTCGACGAGCGCATGCGCGGCGAGCGGCGCTCCGCAAGGCTCGCCATATCCAGTGAGCACATTCAGCACGCCGTTCGGGAGGCCGGCTTCCTGGCACAGTTCGGCGAGACGCAAGCCTGAGAGCGGTGTCTCTTCCGCGAGTTTGAGAACCACGGTGCAGCCGGTAGCGAGCGCAGGACCGAGTTTCCACGCAGCCATCAGCAACGGGAAATTCCACGGGATGATCTGCGCGACGACGCCAATCGGCTCACGCCGCGTGTATGCGTGGTATTCCGCACCGGGCGTGTAGGGCACCGACAGGCCGATGGTGTTGCCTTCGATCTTCGTCGCCCATCCGGCCATGTAGTGAAACAAATCTGCGGCGAGCGGGACGTCCGCGGCCCGCGCAACGCCGATCGGCTTGCCGTTGTCGAGCGACTCCAGCTGCGCCAGTTCCTCGAGGTTCTCGAGAATCAGATCGCCGATTTTCCAGATGATGCGTCCCCGCTCGGACGGCGACATCCGCGGCCAGGGTCCCTGATCGAATGCCTTGCGTGCGGCGCGGACGGCTGCATCGACATCCGCCGCCTCACAGGCGGCCGCCAGTGCGATGGGCCGACCGGTGCTCGGATCGAATACTTCGAACGTCTTGCTGCTCTTCGCGGCGACCCACCGACCATCGATCAGCACCTGACGGGGCTTGCCGATAAAGGATTCAACTTCCGGAGTGAGAGCTGTGATTTGGACTTGTGCATGCATAGGTGTTCTCCAACGAATGGGTCTGACAGCAACGCGAGACGCGCAATCGCCATCGCGTCACAAGTGTTACCCAGCGGTACATATGCGCCGAGCGACCGCCGCAGCGCGTATGTGACAAGTGTAACCCCACGCGTGCTTGCAGCGCGTGGCCGAATTGCCCAAACGCCAATCGGTCCGCTCGGGATCATGGCGCGCTCTTTACAGTCTTGCTTCCGCCATTCCGTTCCTGGGATAGAGGCTTTGATGACTATCCCGGACACGGAACGTCCGCGGCCGTCCGCAGCGGACACTGTGATCTCGCTACTATCAGAAAAACAGGCAGTTAGCGCTGCACATGCGCGCTTGCCGGAGGTCTTGGAGGTCGCGGCGCAATACATCGATCCGCGCGGCAAGCAGGTATTCGCCGGCGCTTGCGCGAGTTGCCACGACTGGTCGGGCGTGAGTCCGCTGACGGCGCACGCCACGCTAGTCGGCACGCGCGCGGTGAATGATCCGAGCGGCATCAACGTGGTGCAGATCGTGATTTCCGGCGAACACGGCGGCGCCCATGACCTGACGCATATGCCGTCATTCGGTCGCGCCTATTCCGATACCGAGATCGCCGCCGTCGCCAACTACGTCATCGCGCGCTTCGGCGGCCGGACAGCGAATATCACGACACGCGAGGTTGCCGAGCTACGCGGGCAAGGCGAGGTTGGGAGTTCGAACTAGGCCACGACCGGCAGGTGCCCGGCAGCTGATTACGGCGGGCTGATCCGGACTGCGCGGCGCCTGGCCGCGACGAGAATGTTCGCCGCTACACGCCGCGTTCAGCGGTGCAAAGTTAAATCACTTTTTGTGTCGAGTAGGTCCGCGTTCACGACGCTGCAGAGCGTTACTCTGCTGCGTGCAATCTTCGAATAACGGCGCGGTCCAAACGGCGCAGGAGAACAACAATGATTGCTCACTCAAAGTGGTGGCAAGGCGTCTTCGCGGCGCTGATCGTCCTAGCGTCCAGCGTTTCTGCCCGAGCAGACCAGAGCGCCCCCACCTCGTCCGATGCACTCGCCGCCTACATCGCTCGCCCCGATTCAAGCTACGGCTGGCACGTCCGCTCGTCAGGCACCGTCGGGGGGGCAAGATATGTAGAGCTCATCATGAGCTCGCAGACTTGGCGGGACACGCTGTGGCGCCATCAGCTCTACATTATCGTTCCATCCAATCTCGATCCCCATTCGCGACAGGCACTGCTCTATGTTTCCGGGGGACGTTGGAAGCCGGAGCTTGAGAATGATGCGACGCCGGGCAAACTACCAAGCGGTACGGACAGGTTCATCAAGTTGACCCAAGAGCTGCGCACGCCGGTTGCGGTGCTGCGACATGTCCCGTTCCAACCCTTGTTCGATGGGTTGACCGAGGACCGGATCATCGCGCTGACCTTCGATCGTTATCTCGAGACCGGGGACAACGACTGGCCGCTGTTGCTGCCGATGGTGAAGACCGTAGTGCGTGCGATGGACACGATTCAGACATTCGCCGCGCAGGAATGGGGCGTGCACATAGACTCGTTTACCGTGGCGGGGGCCTCCAAGCGCGGCTGGACGACGTGGTTGACCGGTGCCGTGGATGCTCGCGCGACCGCGCTCGCCCCCATCGTGATTGATGTCGTGAACATGGGCGCGCAGATGAAGCACGCCAGCGCCACGTGGGGCGCACCCTCGGCGCAGATTGCACCTTATACAGAACGTCACCTGCCTGAAAGGCTCGCCTCACCAGGCGGCCAATCGCTGCTCGACATCGTTGATCCGTACAGCTACCGCCACTCGCTGCTGCAACCGAAGCTCATCATCAACGGTACGAACGACAAGTATTGGCCGCTCGATGCGCTCAATCTGTACTGGTCCGAACTGGAGGGCGAGAAATACATACTCTACGTCCCCAACCAGGGCCACGACATCAAGGACTACGATCGAGTCATCGGTAGTCTCGTTGCCTTGCATCGACATGTGGCCCACGGCGCAGCGTTGCCCAAGTTGCAATGGCAATTTGTGGAAGGGACTGACGACGTGCGCCTCGAGCTGAGCCCCAGCATGAAGCCCAGGCAGATGCTGGTATGGATGGCGCGAAGTGACACCCGGGACTTTCGTGATGCGCACTGGGAATCAGTGCCGATGAAGCGCAAGCACGACCAATATGTTGTCACTCTGGATCGACCACGCAACGGCTATGTTGCAATGCTGGGTGAAGGCAAATTCACTCGGAAATTCAAGATGCCGTGCTATTTCTCTACGACGGTAAAAATCTTCGGCCCGACAGCGGGCCCAACGGTGTTGACGTCGATCGACCCGGTGCTGCTGGAGCATCAGTGACAGAAAGTTTCGACGTGAAGACGTTCTGAGCGTCGCTCGATGCTGAACGCGCGCTCTCGTACCATGTCGAGAGGCGGGCCGGTGAATAGCAATCATGGGTTCGCAACGAGGTTTACGAGCGCGCGAGGAGTACCCGTATGCGGAAGCTCAAGTTGGAATCGGCCCCGACACAGGTTGGCTCTGTTTACCCGGCTCCCTACGACAAGCCCTGCGTCGAGCGTCATCGCAGACGCCTCGGGGATGCCGGAGGCCTCACGCAATTTGGAGTGAACCTGACCCGGCTGCCGCCGGGTTGCTGGTCGAGCCAGCGCCATTGGCATACAGAAGAAGATGAGTTCGTATTCGTTGTCGAGGGCGAGGTCGTTCTCGTCACCGATGCGGGGGAGGAGACCCTGCGCGCTGGCGATTGCGCAGCTTTTAAGGGCGGCGTGGCCGACGGCCATCACCTGCAGAACCGCTCGCGCCGGGATGCAATCGTGCTCGAGGTGGGCACGCGCCGGCCGGACCAGGATGAGGTGTTCTACCCGGGCATCGACCTGCGAGCTCTGAAGGGTCGCGTCGTCGCGCACGAGGACGGACGACCCTACCTGTGAAGATTGCAACCTACAACGTCAACGGCATCGGCAGTCGTCTGCCGCGCTTGCTCGAGTGGCTGGAGAGAGAATCTCCCGATGTCGCATGTCTGCAGGAGCTCAAAGCACCCAACGAGCGCTTTCCCGCTATGGCGCTGCACGCAGCGGGCTACGAAGCCGTCTGGCATGGGCAGACATCCTTCAATGGAGTTGCGATCCTGGCGCGTGGCAGCGCGCCGGTTGAAGTCGGGCGTGGGCTGCCCGGCGATCCAAACGACTCGCATAGCCGGTTCCTGGAGGCGCGCGTTGGCGGTGTACGCATCGCCTGTCTCTACCTCCCGAACGGCAACCCGCAGCCGGGTCCGAAGTTCGACTACAAGCTCGCCTGGTTCGAGCGCCTGATCCAGCATGCGCAGCCGCTGGCCGCCGCGGACGAGCCCGTCGTCCTCGCCGGCGACTACAACGTGCTGCCGACCGACTTCGATGTCTACAACCCCAGCTCCTTCAAGAAGGACGCACTGCTACAGCCTGCAAGCCGCGCCGCCTATGAGCGGCTGCTCGCGCAGGGCTGGACCGACACGATCCGCGCGCTGCATCCCGAGGAGCGGATCTACACTTTCTGGGATTTCTTCCGTGACCACTGGGCGCGTGATGCCGGGCTGCGCATCGACCATCTGCTGCTCAATGCCAAGCTCCGCCCGAGCCTGCGCGCTGCGGGTGTCGACAAGTGGGTACGTGGACAGCAGGGCGCGAGCGATCACGCTCCGGCGTGGATTGAGATCGACCCCCCGGCGTAGCAGCAGTCGCCGGGCAGATCGCCCGGCACTGCGGTGTCGCTGTTGAGGTGGCTTGGGTTCTACGGCCCGATCGGGACAATCTTGTCCGTGTACATGAACGCGATGTTGGAGCCGCGCATCTCGTGATCGCCGCTGAAGTTCTTGCCCGGGACGAGCGCGTAGTTGGCATGCGCGACCGCAGCGAGAAAGAGCCTGATGTTCAGCAGCGCCAACCGGTACTGCGCGCGATCGTGGAAGCCGATCGCAACGTCGACCAGACCCTTCAACACGGCGTACTGGAGCTTGGGCAGGGCCGTCTTTGAAGCGACGACGGAGGCCTGCAGCACCTTCAGCTTGTATCGCGTCACTTCGGCCATGCTCTGGCGGGTCAACTGCGCGTTCCCGTTGGCAAGGGTCCCCGCAAAGATTCGCACTCCGACGAACTGAAACGAACCGCCGAGGACCTTGCCACGTGAGCTGCCGCATCCATCGGTGACTTCGGTCACCGAGCCCTGGAAGCGGCCCGTGCCGAGCGCGCTCTGGAGCATGTCAGCAGGATTGGCGGACTGCCATCCCACGACGTCCCGGTGCGACACATCAGGATCAGTCGTGGAACTGCATGCATACAGATTCCCGGGCAACGCGTCTTCAGTCAGGTTTTCCACATTTATTGTGCCCTGCTGAACCTGCACCCCCGTGGTCTGGGTTTCGATCATGAGGAAGTCAGGATGGCCGCAAAGGTACGGCGGCACGACAACACGACCGTCGGCCAGTATCAGCGGGGTTACGCCACAACGATTCGGATCGTCATGAACCAGAGTTGTGCGCGCCGTAAAAGTAGCATTTTCTGCGGACCAGCGTGCCGGGAGGGAAGATCTGATTCTGGGCGCCCGTCGGGTTGCAGCCCGGTCCACCCGCGGTACAGCTGCTCGCGGCAATCGTGACCTTGTCGCCGTACTCGATGATGTAGCCCCACACATTCGGGTGAAAACCTTCGTCGTTCCATCCGGATGCGCCGCCGAGGCCGATTGCCAGGAAATTCTCGGCGGCGTCACTGTTCGCGTCGGGAATGCGAATGAGATTGTTGGGCTCGCCGTTTTGCCAGTTGGTGTAGGGCGAGTCCGTATTCTCTTCAGCAATCGCCTCGCCATTGAGCCACACCCAGCCACATCCGGGTTCCGGGGCATCGGTGACGCACGGCTCCTGGAATCCGCCCACCCAGAGCTCGGTGCCGGTGATC
>CAVPJQ010000005.1:0-424510 GCA_963705495.1 uncultured Gammaproteobacteria bacterium
GAAGAGATTGCGTGAACAGCGCGCGAGTGCGCAATAGTCCGGCCGTCCCGAGCGCGGCCAGCACAAAGTCGCGTCTTCGCATGAGCCCCCCAGCATCGTGGCGCTTCTTCGGCGCCCGTGTGCAACATACGCTCATTCCTGTGCCGAGGAACAGGGCGAGATGCTCCTGCCTTCCCCTTCTCGAAATGAAGAAGCCCCGACGTTTTCACGCCGAGGCCTTATTAAGAAGTGGTAGCGGGGGCGTGATATGGCCTGTTCCTACGATCCAGCAGTCCGCACGTTTGAAGTAGCGAGGGCGCGAGTTGGATTTCGCACACCACTGATTTCACTGACGTTGATTTGCGCTAGGCCGGCCGTTGAATCGTGGTAGCTCAGGCACGGGTCCTAAATCGTCGGCACAGTCCAAGTCGACGCGGCCATACTTCGTGAACGTCTAGCGCGGGTTGGCCGCTTTGGCACAACTGGAACCTGAGGGCAGGAGGCGCTCGATCTCCGCTACAAACTCGGGTGAATACAGCGCCACCTGATCGCACCAGATTGCCGCGACCCCTGGACGGCTCAATCGGTACTTCCAGCCTTCGCGCGCTCCCGCGAACTCCGTCTCGTCTGGTACAGCCCGCTGCGGTACTGGTAGTGCGCGTTTTCCCAGTAGCGAAAGTAGGCGCGCGATATCCGATCCAGTCGAAACCGATCGTCCGGTGAGAGCTCTTCACCGTCGTTGCTGCGACGCTCCGCGCTCAAGAGGCCCTCGTCGGTCGCTTCGGAGACCAGCAGTCCAACGACCTCCGAGGAGATCGCAGTGCGGGTTTGCGCCTTCATCAGCTCGCGTTGCTCGCCAATCTGGTAGGCGAGAAACATTATGGACAGGATGACGCCAAAGTTGGCCGCGAGCTGCACACCCTGGCTCACTCGATCAAGATTCATGGATCACCTCTCGGGGCGTGACGCGCCGCCGTTTTGCGTGCTTAGGTGACGGGCACCGTTCGTTGGGTGCCGTGCGTCTCGTTGTCTATGTTGCCCTCGTTGAGACGGGATCGATACCGGCGGGGGGGTTCGCGGTTGATGTACCACAGGTAGCCTAAGCCCCCGAACACGGCAATCAACTGCAAAGACTTGCGCGAAGCGCCGCAGCCATTCCCAATTCGCCAGAACAGCGAGCGTCACGCGGCCGTTGGCCGAGGGCCCGACCGCCGCCCGGGCAGTGCTGAGGCGGTTGTTCAAGCAGATTCCGCTGATTCACCGCGGGGGCGAAGTGTTCGCGGAGCTGAAATTACCTGCCCCGACGCTGAAGGTGTGCCGAACCGGGGCCGCAACATTGGATGGTAGCGGGGGCGCCCTTACAACCTTATCAACCCGGATTCCACTAGCCTGAAACTCGCCATGCCGATCGACTACTTTGGGGTGATCCGCCCGAGGCCTTCCCTAGAGTGGCAGCCAGGCTCGACCCTGTACCGGCACGCGGGTGAGGCCGGCTAGGACCGGCAACTGGCGCGCGTCCTATTGAACTGTTTGCGTCGCCCACGTCCATGCGGTTATCCGCCACCCGGCTGCAGTCTTATGCAATACGAACGTGCTCGTCGCAATCTGCCTTACACGCTTACCCTTTTGTGTGAAAGCGAACGTGCTCGGAAGCACTACATATGCGCGGTCTCCAGAAATGATGAGCTGCTGAGGGTTCCCTATCGTGCCGGTAGCGTCGGTTGTTCCTTCCCGTTGGTTGTACGCGTCGGTGTCCTTCTGCCATCTGGAGCAGGCGCCTGGACCGTGCCACTCGAACGGCGGAATATCGTCGATGACGGCCGCATCGTCGGCGCAAGTAGCTACAGTCCCTGCCTCGCTGGAAATCCACTGTTCCAAGACCGCCATGATGTCGCCCTTGTCCGAGGCTAGGGCCGACCCGGCAGTCAGCACGCTCACAGCAAGAGCGATCACTACTTTGTTCACTGGTTGTCCCTTCTTCGAAAATTCCGATTCTTCTAATGGTTGATGTGACACGGCTCGAGCTCGCGACTCCTACGTGAATGACGTAATGCTCTCTATATATAAGAGTGATTTAGCTCCCGGCCGTGATCACAGGTGAGCACACACATGCGTTCTGTGTGCACACGTGACCAAATCTGCGTGCCCATGCGTGCCCGAACGGCTCGAAAGCAGTCGATAAGCGAAGCGTCCACTGGGCGATCAGTGATTGCTGCTTGGCGAGGGCGCAGCCACCGCCAACAGGAAAATGAAACTGGTATTACCGGCCTGACTGCTTGCCGTGATCGTATAAGGGGCCAGCGAACTCGCGGCGCTGGGCGTACCCGCGATGACGCCGCTCTTGCTATCGAGTGCCACTCCCGGGGGCAGAGCCGGCGTCACAGCATAGTGTTCGACGGCGCCTGCGACTGATGGAACCAATGGCGCGAGCGGCATTCCCACAGTACCTGCGGCCGGGCTGGGGTAAGAAAGATGGTTCGGGGGCTCGGTCACGCTCAGCACCAACGGGAACGAGGCGCGCACTCCGGCGCCACGGGCATTCACCAAGTAGGTTGCCGACCCACTGGCCTGCGTCGGCGCACCGGAAATGACCCCACTTTGCCCATCGAGCGAGAGGCCCGGCGGCAAAGGCGGGGCTTACGGTGTAGTGGCCGATCGTCCCGGACACTGCGGGCGTCAGCGCCATCGCCTCCCCGATCACCGCCGGGAATGGGTTTGACCCGTTGTAGGAAAGCACCGGCGTCGCCAATGAAGCCTGCCTGCCCTCGCTGCAGGCGACGAGTGCGCACAAGGTCATGAACGCGCCGGTGAGCCGCATCGACCTAGCCCAGGCCAAGCTGGAGCCAGGCTCCGAGCCAGGCAGGGCTGTTCGTGAATGGTGCGCGGTTCCACTCGTGCCCCACGCTCAGTTCACTCTGCAACCGAGCGCCGTGAACGAGACGACAGCATTGCCTGCCCCGGTGTACTGCACATCGAGCTCGTAGCCGCCAATCGTGTTCGACACGGCCCCGGTGGCAGCGTAGGTGACAAATGACCGACCGCCACGTACTCCCCACACTCGCGTTCACCGTCCCGGTAAGATCCGCGCCAGATACCACTCCCGTGAGGTAACCGAACGGGATGCGGCCCGTGACATTGCCCGACCCGTCCATCGTCAGCGGATCATCGCGGGAGAACGCGGCAGTTGCGGGATCGCCGGGCGTGCCGAGGACGGCCGGGAAGAACACGTACGTCGGCCCGAGTTCCGCGCCACCGGCGGCCTGGAATGTACCTGCCTCGCCCGCCAGGTAGGTGGTGCCAGCCAGGAAGGTTGGGTCGGAAAATCTACCCTTCACCGTGAGATTCGACCCTGGCGTGATCACGGCGACGCTGCCATCGAGCGATGGGTTCACCGCGTTGGCCGAGGCAATCGAGAAATCCGTGTGATCAGGGGGGGCCCAGGCGTGGACCTGCATGCTGCCGTCCGGGAATACCCTTGCGTCGAACGCGCCGTGTACGCCGGGTGTCGCGTCTGCGGTGTAGGTACCCTGGTAATCACCCGAATACGCGCAGGCGTATGCCGCGCGCAGAAACGCCTGGGCGCTGGCAGCATCCGGCAAGGCGTGCGACCCGCCATCGGCGGTGCGCGCCTGCTGGATCACGGCTCCTAGCGCGGCAGGCAGATCGGTCGTATTGAAATCGACGGGCGCCCAGCTCGCAGCCGCGGCGGTCACCGCCGACGAGATCTGAATGCCGTTCCGCGGATCCCCGTCCTGATCCAGCATCATCAGGAATCGAACCCGATTCAGCACGGGCTCCGAGCTGCCGGTGCCGTTGGCCACGAGATCGACGGGCGTCAGCAGCGGCTTGGCCATTGACGCCGTGCCCAGCACGACCCCGCCCACGTGAAAGGCGATGCCGTGACCCGACTCATAGGCGAACTGCCCGTTGCTGTCCGTCACACCGGTCTGGGCTCCGGAGTCGTAGCCGAGCCCGATGACCGTGGCGCCGCGGAAGAACCCGGTCATCGGCGTTCCCGTCGGCGGCGGATCGACCGCAAGCACCAGGTCGGCAGAGGTCGTCGACGCGAGGTCGTTGTTGGCGACGATGTTATAGGTGGCCTCCACTCTGGCGCTCGTCGGTGTGCCCGACACGACGCCCGTGATGGAATCGAAATTCAGGCCGGCCGGCAATGACGGGCCGACGTTGTAGAAAACCGCGGTGCCGCTCAACGTGGGCACGAGTGGACTCAGCGCCGTGCCGACGACAGCCCGCACCGGGCTCGCGTAGCTCATGTTGCTCGGCGGTGCTTCCACCGTCAGAGGCAGGTCGAAGGTCGCGCTCGATCCAGCAATCTGCGCAGAGATATAGTAGGTCCCCTGCGGCGCGGCGGCCTGCGGTGTTCCGCCGATCACGCCCGTGTTCGGGTCAAGCGAGAGTCCCGCCGGCAGTGCCGGAGTCACGGCAAAGGCACTCGCACTGCCGCCGCTGACCGACGGTGGCCAAGGCCCGTACGCAGTGCCGACTTCGGCAATCGTCGAGATGAAATATGAGAGTGCAGCTACCTCTGGCGGAGGCGGTGGCGGCGTTCCCCCCGCGCCGCCGCCCCCACACCCGACCATGAACAGAGCCAGGAACGTCACAGATCCGATTGAACGCAACATGATGCTCCCCTTATGGTGGTTTACCGATGGGGAGCAGTTGTCACTCAAAGCGTGTGGGTGTGCATGAACTCCGGGTGAAGGTGGTTCCTGTTTTCGTGAAGATTCAGGAAGGACGTCAATGCCCCCATCGCTTCACAACTAGCAGGCTGACTTGTCTGCCAAGCAGACTGGCATTGGTCGGGTCGTAGCCCATGGTGCCCGAAGGCAGGTCAAATTGGTTGACGAAGGGCGGGCGTTGGTCGAGAGCGTTGTTGATCCCGAGATTGAATTGGGTATTGGCGAGCCAGCCGGAGCCGGCGTCGACCTGGTAACCGATGTTGACGTCGACGGTGGTCCAGGAATCGACATTTCGCACCGGGACCGAGCCAGGATCCCGGTAGGCGCCGGTGTAGTTCACGGTGCTCTGGACGGTCCAGCCGCGGAGCGACCATGACAGGTTCCCGACCAGCCGCAAGCTCGGTGAGTTGCCGACGGTATCCACGAGGTCAAAGACCGGCGCGGTAGCGGTTATCTGCTGCTTCTGGTCAATCGTGTAGGTGCCATTCAGGCTAGCGTTCAACTTGCCCCATGCCGTGTTTCGAAAATAATCCATCGCCACGTCCACGCCCCGAGTCTTGAGGCTGGCAATATTGCGAAACCGGCCGTCTATGATTACCGCGATCGGTTGGTTGCAATTCTCTCCATTGATCGATGGTTTCTTGCACACGGCATCGATCTGCGCCTGCGTCGGGTTGCGCGTGATCAGCGAGGCCAATTGCGCCTCCTGGGTGAGGAAGAGATCAGGGTCGGGGTGCGGGGGTTGGATCTTGCCCCGGTAGTCGATATCGAAGTACGTCAGCGATAGTGAGAAGTTCTGGATGGCAGGCGGGGTCAGGTCTACACCCGCGTTCCAGGCACGCGCCGTCTCCGGCTTAAGATCCGGCAGCGGACCCCAGAGCTGCAGCGCGCGCGTGTAACCGGTAGGAGAGCGTGGATCGACAACGTCCGCGATCCAGGTATCACCCACCTGGTCGCGATTACTCCAAAAGAACGGCGGTGCAAGGAACGAGGTTCCCCAGTTTCCACGCAGCTTCACGAGTGCTGATGGCCGCCAGCTGAAGCCCACTTTCGGATTGAAGGTGCCGCCGACATCGCTGTAACTGTCGTAGCGACCCGCCAACGACAAGTCCAGGCGACCGGATGTTGAACCCTCGTGCGGAGCCACCACCGGCACCGCCAGCTCGAAAAATCCCGAGCGAATCAATCGTTCCCGATCCTCCGGGAGCTCCGCAATGTTGGTCCCGACCGAATGCTCATGGCGAAACTCGCCTCCGACTGCAAGCCGGATTGCGCCGGCGCGCCCGTTGAAGAGCGGGCCATCGGCAATCACGTTGGCCGATGGGGTGGTAAACACATTCAAGTCATCAGAGGTGCCGTTCTGTCCGCGCAGCGCAGCCAGGGCGGTCGCGTTGGTATGCGAGCCATCCCCGAAGATATTGAGCGCGGTCGCCGGGTCGGAGCTCGCCAGCGCTGCATCGATGGCCGCGTCGTTAAGGGCGAAGTTGGACTCGACGAACTCGGTAGACGCCTTCGCATAGGCACCGGCGAGGTTGATTTGCCACCCCTTCGGCAGCACGCCTTTGGCGGACACGGAAACGAAGGAATTCGTAGTCGGCCCACTGTCGACCACGGGACCGAAGTCGCGCGACAAATCGTAGGCCACGAGCACCGGACCTCCCAGGTGATTGAACGCATTGGACGCGGGCACGAGAAGTCATTCGGGCGTACCGGGTACGTGAACCTGAAATCCTGCGTGGAGTAGCGACCGTCGGCGGCTAGCTCCCATTGTCTCTGTCATCTTGTAGGAGGCACTCACGAAGGCGCTGCGCGTGGTCTGCTTGGGCAGAATGTCGTTGTCGGTGACGTTGTCCGTGTAGTTGGCAGTTCCCGGGATGAGCTGCGCGGCGGTCAGATGCGTTCCGTCCTGCCCATGTGGGATAGCCGCAATGGGTGCCAGGGTGACCGGGTCGAGGATGGTGCCGGGATTGCTGGCGAAACCGCGCAGGTCAGTGCCGCCGAAGCCCCTGAAGTTGGCGTTGGCCGCGCAAACAGCGCGTGCACTGCACGGCAGGGCATCGCTGTCGTCAAACTGGAAGCCCGCCATTACGTTGCCACGCGATCCCACGTGACCTACTAGTAGCGCCGCCGAGCGCTCCGTGGCGTCGCTGTCTGTCGCGCTTCCGCGGATGCGCGCTTCGATCCCCTCGAAGTTCCTGCGCAAGATGATATTCACGACCCCGCCAATGGCATCAGAACCGTAGAGCGCGGAAGTACCCTCGGGCAGGATCTCGATGCGTTCGATGGCCGATACCGGAATGGTCGATATGTCGGTGAAGCTCCCCTGCCAGCCACTCGCGCCCTGACGCTGGCCATTCACGAGCGTGAGCGTCGTACCGACACCCAGGCCCCGCAATTGCACCTCAGCCCCGTGATTGAGGTTGAAGAACCCGGGTTCGCTTACCGCTCCATTGGCGCGATTGAAGTTCTGCGTCACGGTCGCCAGCACGTCCTCGACTCTGCCGTAGCCACTGGCATCGATCTGGTCGCGGCCAATGACGATCAGTTTCGATCCCGCGGTCTCTACTCCGCGGATGTGACTTCCGGTCACAACGATCTCCTCAAGACTGCTCGCGTCTTCGCTTTCGGCCATGGAACAGGGCGGATCAGGACAGCGGTCGTCTGCGGCTGCGTTGACCACAGGCACCGTGCCCAGGCCCAACATCAGTCCTAGGCGGGCAGCGCAGAGGCTAAATGTATTCTCGCTCACTGACGCTGTTGTCGTTCAATGCGCAGCGGCCGAATCTCAACGTCTCGGCACGGCCCCCTGTCGGCGAAGCGCTTCGAGCTGGCTGCGCTGCGCGTCGACATAGCGGCGCACGTCGGCCGCGATGGCCTGGAATCGCGCGTCGCCGTGCAGTGGCAGCCACAAGGGATCGTAGTTTATGGTGTACCACCATTGCACGTAGAACCCTGACCGAAATGATTCCGCCAGTTCGACAAGCGCCGCGTCCGGTTTGCCGTCAAGCAGCAGCACGCCAGCGCGTATGCGGCGTGAATCGCCCAGATACTTGGCCTCGTTGGCATCGTTCCACGATGACGCGGCACGCCGCAGCGCCGCTGCCTGCTCGGTTTGGCCGGCTGCCGCGAGCAGCTGTGAGAGATGGACGGCGACGCCTTTATTGCATACGTCCAAATGGGCCGCCGGAGGGTCGGCGAGATAGTACTTCGATTTGATGAACGCAATCGCCCGGTTCAGTTCTCCGGTCTTCAACGCATAGTCGCGCAGCGCTTCGCTCTGCCAGAACTCGCAGTGGTCGTCGTCGCGCGTCCAACCCTCCTCATCGTATGCCGCCAGGCCTGCACGCCGCCAATCGCCGTCGTGCATCGCGAGCAGTCCCACCACGCGCGCGTCTTGCGGCATTCCGGCGACTACCGCGCGTGCCGCCTTTCGCATCGCCCAGGTCGAGATACACCGTCATGGCGTCGTGACGCGACAATGAATTCTTCGGATCGAGCGCGATGGCATGCTCGATGATCTGGATGGCTTCGGCCAGCTTTCCCTCGATCAGCCAACGGTACTTTTCCATACCACAGCAGCGCCGGAACGAAGTTCGGATCGAGCTCCAGCACTTGCAGCGTTTTTTGATCGGAAGTCCTGATGTCGCTATCGTAGACACTGAACACTCGCATCTGCGAAATGCGCACTGGGCGATATCGGATCGACCCACAGGGCGCGCTTTAGAACGCTCTTGGCTTCCTCGGGCCGTTGCAGATCGAAATAAAGAAACTCGGCGTACGCCTCAAGTCCGCGCCCGTTGCTCGGATCAAGTGCGGCGCCCTGGCGAAAGTCGCGCTCGCGCGCAACGATCAGCGGGTTGTCCGATGTCGCACCCGCATCATGCGGCTTGTCTCCCCACATGGCACGCGCAAAGTACGCGGCGCCCAACTTGGGATCCAACTCGAGCGACCGATCGATCAAATGACGATAGCGCTGCCTGACCGGCCTCAAATTCTCGCGGCGTTGATCAGCCGCTTGCATCTTTGCGTCGTACAATGAAGCGTAGGCGGGCGCGAAATTCGGGTCCAACGCAATCGCCCTTTCAAAATAGGGTACTGCGGCATCCGACTCGGCGACGGTGAAGCGGCCGAGCAGGGTCCGACCCTGCAAGAAGGCGAGATAAGCCTCCAAATTTGCACTGCGGGCACCGGCCGGGGGTTTGGGTGCGCCCGCTCCGATTCGCACCGACAAAGCGTCGGCGATCTGATCAGCGATCTCATCCTCGATGCTGAAGATATCGTGCAAACCGCGATCAAAATGGGCCGACCAAATCAGAGTACCTGCGGCCGAGTCCACGAGGTGCACGGCGACCCGCAACCGATCCGCCTCGCGTTGCACGCTGCCACCGATCAGATATCCGGAATTGAGACGGCGGCCGATCTCGCTTGAATCAATGTTTTTGGTTGGAAGTGCGAATGAGGAATTGCGCGCAATGATCGACAGTCCGTCAATTCGCGACAGGCGGTTGAGTATCATTTCCGGCAGGCCCTGCGCCAGATACGCGTCGGCTGGATCTGCGCTGATGTTGTCGAATGGCAGGACGGCCACCGTACGGGCGCGCGCGCCGATCGCTGCACCTTCACGCGGCGGATTCTCAAGTTGCGGTTGAGTGCCCACGGAGCGAACTCTATTTATCGTTCGCATTGCTATAGCGACTGCGAAAATGGCCACCAACAGGACGGACAATACGAGCCACCAGATTCGGCGCGGCTTGGCGGTGACTGTTCGTGGCTCGGTTGCTACCGTGTCTCCAGTCGACAGCTCATTAGGTTGCGTGACGATCACCGGCGCGGACAACGGACCTTCGACCGGCGGCGCCGGACGGACGGCGGGAGACACGGTCGCAACCAGCCGGTAACCGCGACTTCGCACCCCGGCGATGTAGCGCGGCTCTTGCGCGTTATCTCCCAGCGCCTCGCGCAGCAAGTTGACCCGCTTGGCTACGGTCTCCGGGCTCACGATCATTCCGGGCCAGACGCGTGCCATGAGCAAGTCGTTGCTGAGGATATTGGGCGCGACCCGAATCAGTGCAAGCAGCAACTGAAAGGACAGATTGGGCAGGGGGATTGCGATGCCCGCTCGCGTGACGCGCTGCTGTCCGACATCGACGTGCAGGTCGCCGACGATAAACGCCTCGCTGGCCACGGCGGATATGCCGCTTGGAGTTTGATTCATGGGTCTGAGTCGACCTTCTCCAGTGCGGTCACGGAAGCTTTAGCTTTCCGCTCAGGTGCGTCGAAAAAATTAGTGTTTTGTCCCTCTCCGTGAATGACTCTAACAGCACGTCGGTCCGAGGGCGAACCAAGCTTTTGCTTGGGAGGAGAAGGAATAGTCCGCTGTGCGCGGCTGGACCTGTGGGAACGCGACACTCGCGGTCCGGACCTATGATCAGGACTGCAAGATCACGCAGGTCGACAGCGGGGGCCTCAAGACCTACGCATACGACGACGCGTTCCGGATCACCGGGATCACGGATACGGTGGAGCGCATAGACTGGCGTCGGCATCCTGAGCAGCGTCAAGTACACCGGACAGATCGTACTTGGTCGAACCACGATGGGAACGCGGAGCCAGCAACTCCGCGCAGTGACGCATGAAGCTCAAGTACGAGCCGCTGCACGTGCGCGTCGAAGTGTTTGATGCGCGTCGTTACGACTGTGCGACGGAGAGATCCTCGAGGCACGCGCCTTGATTGCTGAGCTGCTCGGAGGTCAGGTTCCAGTCAGGGCGGAGGGAGAGAAAGTGTACGCACGCGTCCCGAAGGACGCGGCGTATTTACTGGCCACTTGTGGAATCAAGGGCCTCGAAGGTGGTAGCGGGGGCCTGCTTTTTGGCTGTGAGCGATCGACCCATCCCCCTCGTTGCCCCGTGAGAGACGGAAAAGGATCGGGTACACATGTCGGCTCGGCGTTGCAATGAGGTGACGGGGCTCGCTTGTGGTGTTGTTTGCTGAGATTACCCGCTGACGCACTCGGCTGAATGGGTGGCTTCAATCGGCCACTAACGGCGTTCCAACCTGCAACACCAATGGAATTACTCACGATATAGCGCTTAATATTTGCATGGTTTTCGACTATCTAACCGTGCTTATATCCGTTGTTGTCGGATTGTCCGTGACGTCCTTTCTGACTAACGTCGTACGAATCATCCACGTTCGGGGTGACGTGACGATTTCGTGGGAGCAACTGTTGTGGTCCGTAGCAATTCTGCTCTGGACCGTAGCATTTTGGTGGTTTACGTTTGTGCTCGCCAACGAGACGCAGTGGACGTTTCCGTTGTTCGTTTTTCTGCTGGTCTATGCGACCCTTCTTTACGTTCTAATGGCGCTGCTATTTCCTGAAGGCGTGCCGGCAAATCATGACTACCGAGCGCAATTTATCCGAAACCGGATTTGGTTTTTCGGTGTATTCGTGTTTTTTCTCTGTGTTGACGTGGTCGACTATGTCATCAAGATGGACAGAGACCTATCGATCGTTGGCCATCTGCAATATGCAGCGTTTGTAGGGCCATTAATCGTGTTGTCCTTGTTCGCCTTGCGCACGGACAATCTGGTATTTCATCGTGCTTTTGCGGTCTATTCGGTACTGGCAGTGCTCGCAATGAGTGCCACAACACTCGTACCGCTGGCGAACTGAGTTCCGAGCATCCGCATCGAGTCGTCAGCGTACGGCCACGACAGGATCAGTAAGACCATGAACGTGATGAAGCCTGCATTGATGGCCGCCGCGATCGTAGTCTGGACGGCGCTGGCTGTGTTCGCGCAGTCAAAACCGCCCGCGGACGATCTGCCTTCGGTGGATGGTGCGGCGATGCTGAAGAGCGCGTCGCCGGATCTGGACGCCCGCATCGCACAGTTCAAGCCGGTGCGCATGCCGTACAACGCGTCGACGCTGACCGCGCCGGAAAGGCAGATGGTCGACCAGCTCGTGATCGCCTTGCGCGCGCTAGAGAGCGCGTACTGGCGGCAGTCCGACCCGGTGGGGCTCGCGCTCTACAAGGCACTCGCGTCAAACACGACACCGCAGGCGAGAAGCCTGCGCCACTATCTGTTCATCAACGGCAGCCGATGGGACCTGGTTCGGGAAAACGAGCCGTTCGTCGGCACGCAGAAGATGCCGCCCGGGCACTACCTGTATCCGGCAGACCTCACGAAGGCGGCGGCCGACAAGTCCCTCGCCACGCGTCAGGACGAGCGGGCGGCGCTCAACGATCCGTTCTCCATCGTGCAGCGCACAGGCACGACGCTCGTGGGGCGCAAGTATCACGACGTCTTCGCGCCGTTCATGAACACCGCGGCAGACGCACTGCGGAAAGCGGCGGCGCTTTCGCCGGACCCGGCGTTCGCCAATTTCCTGCGGCTCAGAGCCGATGCGCTCCTCAAGGACGACTATTACGCGAGCGACATGGCGTGGGTCGATCTCAAGAACCCGAAGGTCGACGTCATCCTCGCGCCGTATGAAACCTACCTCGACGATCTGCTCGGCGTGAAGACGTCGTACGGTGCCGCGATCCTGATCAGGAACGAAGCCGAGAGCCGGAACCTCGAGCTGTACCAGAAATGGGTTCCGGAGATTCAGGATGCCCTGCCGCTCGCTCCCGCGGATCGTCCCTCGGTCCGCGGTCATGCCACGCCGATGGAAGTCATGGACGCGCCGTTCCGGTCCGGCGACCTTCGCCATGGCTATCAGGCAGTCGCCGACAACCTGCCGAACGATCCGCGTATTCACAAGATAAAAGGGACCAAGAAGATCTTCTTCAAGAACTTCATGGATGCGCGGGTGAGCGAGGTCGTCCTGCCCCTCGCGGCCAGAGTGATGGATCCTGCGCAGGCCAAGCAGGCCTCGGGCGAAGGCTATTTGGCCGTCGTGATCATGCACGAGATCTGCCACGGTCTCGGGCCTGCGTTCGCACGCGCCGGCGGCAGGCAGGTCGACATTCGCGAAGCCATTGGCGCCGGCTACTCCGGCCTCGAAGAGGCCAAGGCGGACGTGGTCGGCATGTTTGCGCTGAAGTGGCTCGTAGACAAGGGCGTTCTGAAGAAGGAGCGGCTGAACGAGTACTACGCGTCGTACGCCGCCGGCATCTTCCGCACAGTGCGTTTCGGCACCGGCGAGGCGCACGGGCGCGCTGAGATGATGGAGTTCAACTACCTCGGCTCGCAAGGCGCGTTCCTATCCGCGAACGGCCGCTACCGCGTCGACTACGCAAAGATGCCGGATGCGATGCAGCGTTTGGCAAAGGAACTGCTCGAGCAGGAGGCCACGGGCGATCGCGCACGCGTCACCGCGTGGTTCGACAAGTACGGCGCGATGCCCGCGTCGTTGAAGAAGACACTCGATTCGGCGAAGGATGTGCCCGTCGACGTCGATCCAATATTTTCGTTCGACGAGACCGTGAACTAGGCTGGGACGCGCCGAATTGACGCTGTTTCGGCGCCGGCGCATAGTTTTCGCTGAGATCCGACTTACACTCTTGCGGCCGGCTACATGCGTCGAGCGAGGCGGCCGACTCGAGTTGATTGAGGTCGCTAAGATCTCGCTAATCAGCCTTGCCTTAGGCTTTTGAGACGACAAGAGGTTTAAAAACATGAAGCGGCTATGCGCAGTATTTATGAGCCTAGCGTTGAGTTCGATGTTCTGCTCTCTGGCCTTCGCGGATGATGATCCGGCCGAGTGTGCGGCAACGATCAAGTTGTTCCAGGACGCCGGCGAAAGCGCCGGCTACTTCAAGAACGGTTACGGCTATGCCGTCTTCCCGACAATCGGCAAGGCCGGACTCGGCGTCGGCGGAGCCCATGGGTCGGGGTGTGTCTATGAGAAAGGTAAGCAGGTAGGCACGGCCAAGATGAATCAAGTGAGCTTTGGTTGGCAGGCGGGCGCACAGGGTTACAGCCTGCTCGTCTTTTTTGAGGATGAAAGGGCATTCAAGGAGTTCACGTCGGGTAACTTCGAGTTCGGGGCGAAAGCCAGTGCTGTCGCCATAACGGCGGGAGCGTCCGCCGGTGCAGGTACGACCGGTACGTCCTCAGGCGCAAGCGCCGGAAAGAAAGACGCGACGACCAAGTCCCGCACCGGCTATGAGAAGGGCATGGCCTCCTTTTCGATCATCAAGGGTGGGCTGATGTACGAGGCCGCGCTCGGCGGCGCCAAGTTCAAATACAAGCCGCTCTGACCTGGTTGTTTCCGCGCACACCCGTGCGCATCTGGCTGTATGGGCCCCACTGCCCGGCAGCGCTCGCGAGGCGCTTCGCCCGCCTTCTCTGCTTGGCCGCCAAAAGAAACCCCGGCACGAGGCCGGGGTTTCAGCTTGTGCTTACCGACACAAAGGTAACACTTCATTCCGGGCACATAGGTAACACTTTGCGGCCTTTGCAGGAGATGCAAAGTGCCGTGGCAGGAGTGTTACAAGATGGACGAAAGGCTCCGATTCGTCGCCCGCTTGCTGGAAGGCGAGAAGATGGCGGGGCTGTGCCGGGAGTTCGATATCTCGCGCAAGACCGGCCACAAGATCTTCAACCGCTACAAGGATTGTGGACTGGAGGGCCTCACGGACCGCAGCCGCCGTCCCTACCGGCACGCCAACCGACTGCCCTTTCAGATCGAGAAGCGCATCGTGCAGCTCAAGCAGGAGCACCCGAGCTGGGGTGCGCCGAAGATCCGCGAGAAGATCCGGCGCCATCACAGCGCGATCACGCTGCCCGCGATCAGCACCGTGCACGCGGTGCTCGATCGGCATGGGCTGGTCACTCGAGGTCGCAGGACTCGCTCCAAGGCCAACGGCACCACGCTCTCCAGGCCCACCCGAGCGAACGATCTGTGGTGCGCGGACTACAAGGGCGAGTTCATGCTCGCCGATAAACGCTACTGCTACCCGCTCACCATCACCGACTTCGCGAGTCGCTACCTCATCTGCTGCGATGCCTTGGCGACCACCAAAGAGGTCTATGCATTTACCGTGTTTGAGCGCGCTTTTAAGGACTTTGGCCTGCCGCAGGCGATTCGCACCGACAACGGCCATCCGTTCGCGAGCGTCACTTCGTTCTTCGGTCTGAGCAAGCTCTCGGTGTGGTGGTTGCGGCTCGGGATCGGCATCGAGCGCATCAAGCCGGGCAACCCGCAGCAGAACGGCCGCCACGAGCGCATGCACTTAACCTTGAAGAAAGAAGCCACGCGGCCGGCCGCGAAGAACTTCCTTCAGCAGCAGGGGAAATTCGACCAGTTCATCGAGTGCTACAACCACGAGCGGCCGCACCAGGCGCTGGGCATGAAGTACCCGGCCGAGCTCTACACCTCCTCGCCGCGGCCCTATCAAGGCTTAGGCGAGCTCGAGTATCCCTTCCACGACCGAACCGTCACCGTTACCAGCTGTGGCCGGATCTGCCTCGGCAGTAGAAAGATCAACTTGAGTGCGGTGTTCGCCGGACAAAACGTCGGCATCAAGGAGGTCAGCGAGAAAATATGGCTCGTGACCTTTATGCACTACGATCTAGGCTTCTTTGATCACGAGGTGGGCCGCGTCGAATGCGCCCCCAATCCCTTCGAGACAAAAGTGTTACCTATGTCTCCGGTATAAACCGTTACCTATGTGACCGGAATGGACCGCTCGAAAATGGTAGCGGGGGCCTGCTTTTTGGCTGTGAGCGATCGATCCATCCCCCTCGTTGCCCCGTGAGAGACCCAAAAGATCGGATACACATGTCGGCTCGGCGTTGCAATGAGGTGACGGGGGACTGGGGCCTAAACGGTTGACTCAACGGCGGTCGGATACCCCACCACCGCTGGGATTGGGCCTCCAGAGTGCTCGATGGATGGCCGCAAACGCTCTGCCCAGAATCAGTCACAGCCATGGGCACGATTCAGAAAAACCATTTCCGGCGCGTCGCGCGGGCGGTTAGGGTCGGCGCATGGACCACAAGGCACTGGGGACCGAGCCCGCGACGCCTGCGCTCGATGTCGACCCGTTTTCGGATGCGGTGTTGCGCGATCCCTATGCGTTTCACGAGGAGCTGCGCGAAGCAGCGCCAGTCGTGCGGCTCGAATCGCTCGGCGTGTGGGCGGTCGGCCGTTACGCCGAGGTCAGCGCAACGCTCAATGACTGGAAGGGCTTCTGCTCGTCCGCGGGTGTTGGGCTCAGCGACTTCACGAAGGAGAAGCCGTGGCGGCAGCCGAGCCTGCTCATCGAGGCAGACCCGCCACTGCATACGCGCACGCGCGGAGTGATCACGAGCGTGCTCTCGCGGCGCGCCCTGAACGCCCTGCGCGCCAGTTTCCAGGTGGAGGCTGAGCGGCTCGCCGACGAGCTGGTGGAACGCGGCCGGTTCGACGCCGTGCACAATCTCGCACGGGCCTTCCCGCTCAAGGTGTTTCCCGATGCGGTAGGCCTGGAAACCGAAGGACGAGAGAACCTGCTGCTCTATGCCGACATGGTGTTCAACGCCTTTGGCCCTCGCAACGCGTTGTTTGAGGTCTCGACCCGCCGCGCTGCACCCGTTGTCGCCTACATCACTGAGCACTGCCGGCGTGAGAAGCTGCGGCCGGACGGGCTGGGCGCACAAATCCACGCGTTCGCAGACTCCGGCGAGGTGAATCCG
Source organism: uncultured Gammaproteobacteria bacterium (assembly GCA_963705495.1). Lineage (GTDB taxonomy): Bacteria > Pseudomonadota > Gammaproteobacteria > Steroidobacterales > Steroidobacteraceae > DATBVX01. The sequence continues at coordinate 16,309 of CAVPJQ010000005.1, forward strand.
GAGGAAGCGATGCTGCTGGTCCGCTCTCTGCTCACCGCGGGCGTCGACACGACCGTGAACGGCATTGGCAATGCGCTCTTGAGCTTCGTGCGCCACCCGGATCAATGGCAGCTGTTGGCGGACCAACCGCAGCTCGCTAGAGCAGCCTTCGAAGAAGCTCTGCGCTACGAGTCACCAGTGCAGACCTTCTTCCGCACGACGACTCAGCCGGTCGTGGTCAGCGGCGTACAACTCGGTGCGAGCGAGAAGGTATTGATGTACCTCGGCGCGGCCAATCGCGACCGCAGGCGCTGGCCCGATCCCGATCGTTTCGACATTCGCCGCTCGGCAAGCGGGCATGTAGCATTCGGATCCGGCATTCATGCTTGCGTCGGCCAGATGATTGCTCGACTCGAAGGTGAACTGGTCCTGACAGCACTCGCCAAACGGGTGGCGGCGATCGAGCCTGACGGCGAAGCCGTTCAGCGTCTCAATAACACGCTGCGCGGCTGGCAAAATCTGCCCGTGCGTGTACGTCCGAAGTGATGGAACCCGCCTCAATGCGTCAACCCTGCCTCCGCCGCTAGCGCAAGCGAGAAGATCATGGCCCGTCGTTTCGTCGATCTTTCCATCTATCTGGAGAATGACGTGCTCTCCGATCCGCCGGCGCTCGCCCCGCGCATCGAGTATCAGAAGCACAAGGACACCATTCCCGAATTCCTGCGCATGTTGCCGGGCGTCACGCCCGAGGACTTTCCCGACGGCGAGGCTGCCGCCGCCGAGTGGGTGCATCTGACGACCCACAGCGGGACACACCTCGACGCGCCGTGGCATTTCCACTCGACGATGGATAAGGGCAAGCCCTCGATCACCATCGACCAGGTACCGCTCGAATGGTGTTTCCAGCCCGGGGTGAAATTCGATTTCCGTCACTTTGCGGACGGCTACGTCTGCACGGCTCGCGACGTCGAAGCAGAGCTCGCGCGTATCGGTCACGAGCTCAAGCCCCTTGAGATCGTGGTGGTCAATACACGCGCAGGCTCGCGCTACGGTCACAACGATTACGTGAATTCGGGCTGCGGCATGGGCTATGAGGCGACGATGTTCCTGCTCGAGCGGGGCGTGCGGCTCACCGGCACGGACGCCTGGAGCTGGGATGCGCCGTTCTCCTACACCGCTCGCAAGGTGGCCGAGACCGGCGACAAGTCGCTCATCTGGGAGGGACACAAGGCGGGCCGCGACATCGGCTACTGTCATCTCGAGAAGCTGCACAATCTCGAGAGCCTGCCCGGAGACGGGTTCTACATTTCGTGTTTCCCGCACAAGGTGCGCGGCGGCTCTGCGGGCTGGACGCGCGCGGTGGCCATCTTCGACGACACGTTGCTGCCGGGACGAACTACCAAATGATGCTCCATCGCTGCGGGCACGCAGGCCGCGTGTTGGCACCGGTTGCTGAAGCTCCAGGAGCGGGGGCAGTCGTGCGACGCGGGAAGCGCGCGGTCACCGTCGATGTTCACGCACATGCTTTCGTCCCCGAAGTCGAGCAGCTCGTGGCCGGTCGTCCGGAGAAGCTCGCCGAGCCCGAACTGCAGCGCCGATTCATCGGGGCCGCTTCGTGCGAGCACAACTTGAAACACATGCTGCCCACCGCTGGCCCCAAGCTCACCAGTGTCGAGCTGCGCCTCAAGGACATGGACGCAATGGGCATCGATGTGCAGTTGGTGAGCCCGACCTCTACGCAGCATTACTACTGGGCCGACCACGATCTGGCCCGCGCGATCGTCCGCACCACCAACGAGCGCATCGCCGAAACCTGTGCGCACCATCCGGATCGCCTTGTCGCGCTCGGTAATATCGCACTCCAGCACCCGGACCTTGCCATCGAGCAGCTCGCGCATTGCCTGCACGCGCTCGGGATGAAGGGAGTCGAGATTTCTTCGACCGTCAACGGCCGGGAGCTGGACGACCCACTGTTCGAAACGTTCTGGGCGAAAGCTGAGGAGTTGGGTGCGGTCGTGTTTCTGCACCCCTTCGGGACCTCGCTTGGCGAACGCGTCAACCGCTTCTACCTGCAAAACGTCATTGGCCAGCCGATCGAGACCACGATCGCCCTCTCGCATCTGATCTTCGGCGGCGTGCTCGACCGCTATCCCGGACTCAAGCTCCTCGCGGCACACGGCGGCGGATATCTGCCGTCATACATTGGCCGCTCGAATCACGCCTGGCAGGCCCGGCCCGACTCGCACACGATGCGGCACATTCCTGTCGAATATCTCCGGCGCATCTACTTCGACACGCTCGTGTACGAGCCGGAAGGCCTGCGTCACCTGGTCAACGCTGTCGGTGCCAGCCAGGTCATGGTGGGAACCGACTATCCGTTCGACATGGGTTCGTATGATCCTCACAGGCTAGTGGAATCAGTACCGGACCTGTCGGACGCGGAGAGAGCCGCTCTCCTCGGTGGCAACGCGCTACGTCTCTTGGGACTGCAATAAGCGGCGAGGCAAGCATGACGGCAGTCAACAAGGTTCTCATTGTTGGTGGAGGCATCGGCGGACTCTCGACGGCGATTGCCCTGCGACGCGCCGGGATCGATGTCGATATCGTGGAACTCAAGAAGGAATGGACGGTGTACCACGTCGGTGTCGTGATCCAGGGCAACGCCATTCGTGCGCTGGCTGCTCTGGGCATCGCCGAGAAATGCGTGCAGGCGGGCTACCCTTGCGACGGGCTCGAGTTCTGCGATCTCGAGGGAAATGTCCTGATGGATATTCACGGCATCCCCCTCGCCGGCCCGACATTGCCGTCCGATCTCGGGCTCGCACGCCCGGCTCTGCATAAGGTGTTGTCGGAATCCGCCCTCGAGCTCGGCACCAAAGTGCGCCTCGGTGTGACCTTCACGGACATCACTGAACGGGGCGAGAAGGCCTCCGTTACATTCACAGACGGAAGTCGAAGCGACTATGACCTGGTGATCGGAGCAGATGGTGTGTTCTCCAAGACACGCAAGCTCCTGTATAGCGATAAGTACGTACCCGCTTTCACCGGCCAGTGCGTGTGGCGCTACAACCTGCCACGACCACCGGAAATGACGCGCGCCGCGATGTTCCTCGGACTCGCGGGCGGCAAGTGCGGATACATTCCACTCTCGAAGGATACCTGCTATGCGCTGCTGGTCCAGGCGGCATCCTCGGACTGGCGGCTCCCCGAGGACCAGCTCGCTTCGATCTTTCGGGCGCGCCTCGCACGTTGCACGGGGGTGATGGCGCGCTTGCGCGATCAGATCACGGACTCGAGCCTTGTCGTTTATCGGCCGCTGGAAGCCGTCTTCGTGTCGGCACCCTGGTATCGGGGTCGGATCGTCATGCTCGGCGATGCGGTGCACGCGACAACGCCGCACATGGGACAAGGCGCTGCCCAAGCCATGGAAGATGCCGTCGTGCTCGGCGAATTACTGGCGCGCGACGAGCCGCTCGCCGATCTGCTGGCGTGCTACTACCAACGGCGTTACGAGCGCTGCAAGTTCGTGTTCGAGGCCTCGCTCCAGATCGGTGAGTGGGAACAACATCCGGGTCCCGACGCCAACCCAATAGGTCTTACCGCGAAGCTGATGCCAACCCTAGCTGCGCCGATCTGAAGGAGGACGCCAGTGCCAGTGGAATTTAGTCTGGGGACCTTTTCGGCAACGAAACGCGCGCCTTTTCCCGGCCTCGTAGTGGGTGAACGCGCCGTGGCTCTCGGTTCCGTGGACTCCTTCCTGCGTCGCACAGGACAGGGGCTGAATAGCACCGCCTCGGTGCTCGCATTACTGGATGACTGGGAGCACAACTTCGCGGCGCTCCAGCGTGCGGCACATGCCTTGGCCGAAGGCAGTGCACCCGACTTCGCTCGCGAGGCAGCGGCTGTCGATTCCCTGGTGTTTCATCCGCCGGTGAACCTGCCACGACAGGTCTTCTGCTCGGGCGCCAACTACAAGAAGCACGTCGTGGACATCATCGTCGCGCAGGCGATGGAAGAGACCAAACACATGAATCCAGAGGAACGACGCGCGTACGGCACGCAGAAGATGGAGGAGCGCGCGGCGAAGGGTACGCCCTTCTTCTTCGTCAAGGCGCAATCGACCGTGGCCGGGGCGCGCGATCCGCTGGTGCTGCCTGCGGACGTGAAGCAACCCGACTGGGAGCTCGAACTCGGCGTCGTCATTGGCCGCCCGGCGCGCCGCGTGGCGCGTGAGCGCGCGCTCGAGCACGTGGCAGGCTACGTCGTGGTAAACGACATCACCAGTCGCGAGCGCGTGAATCGCCGGCCGGGTGACATGCGCGAAATGGGAATGGACTGGGTGGCGAGCAAGTGCTCACCCGGCTACCTGCCGATGGGACCCTACTTGATACCCGCGCAGTTCGTCGGCGATCCGCAAGCGTTGCAAGTGACGCTCAAATTGAACGGCCAGACGATGCAGGACGAATCCACAGCAGACATGATCTTTGGTGTCGCGCGCCTGATCGAGGATCTGTCACGCCTGGTGCTGTTGCAGCCGGGCGACCTCATCTGCACTGGTTCGCCCTCAGGCAACGGCATACACCACGGTCGGCTGCTGCGCCCGGGTGACGTCATTGAGGGCACGATCACCGGTCTCGGCACTCAGCGCAATGTCTGCATCGCTGAAGGCGACACCTGAGGGGTTCACATGAAGACTGCTACGCGCCGAGTCGTCACCGGGCACGACCCGCAAGGTCTCGCGATCGTGCGTCAGGACTCCGATCTCCCGGCGCTCGACATCGAAGGCGGAATCGCAAAGTTCACGCTAGTGTGGACCACCAATCGTTCGCCCGCGAGCAACAACGACGAGACCGATGGCGCGCAGCGAACGGTGGGGCTCACCTCGCCCGGCGGTACTGTGCTGCGTATCGTCGATTTCAAACCGGGTATGCGCTCACCCATGCATCGCACCAGTTCGATCGACTACGGCATCGTGCTCGATGGACTCATCGACCTGGAGCTGGATAGCGGCGAAGTGCGGCATCTCAAAGCGGGAGACGTCGTGATCCAGCGCGGCACAAACCACGCGTGGCACAACCCCGGACAGGCCTGGTCGCGCATGGCGTTCGTCCTGGTGGACGCGGAACCCGCGCGCGTCGGCAATCGAGTCCTCGAGGAGAACCTGCCGTGAAGCTCGCTACTTTGCCCGATGGCACGCGAGATGGCCGCTTGGTCATGGTTTCAAGCGACCTGTCGCTCGCGGTGTCCGCCACGAATATCGCGCCCACCCTGCAACAAGCACTCGATCATTGGACCGAGTCTGCCCCGCTCCTCGAGAAGTTGTATGGCGAATTGTGTGCCGGGCGCGCACCTGGCGCTGTGGCCTTCAATGCAGTTGCCGCACTCGCGCCGTTGCCTCGTGCCTGGCAATGGTTGGACGGCTCGGCCTTCCAGTCGCATGGCGACCTCATGGCCAAAGTGTTCAAGATCACCAACCCCCAGTCCGATCGCCCCCTGATGTACCAAGGGTTGTCCGACCGGTTTCTCGCGCCGCGCGAGGGCGTGCCACTACCCAGCGAAGCGGACGGCATCGATTTCGAGGGGGAGTTCGGCGTGATCACCGACGAGGTGCCGATGGGAAGCTCAGCCGCTGCCGCTGCAGTGCACATCCGGCTCATCGTGCAGATAAACGATTGGTCGCTGCGCACGCTGGCGCCGATCGAGATGAAAACTGGATTCGGCTGGATCCAGGCCAAGCCGGCCTGCAGCATGGCGCCCGTCGCGGTCACGCCTGATGAACTGGGACCCGCCTGGAAGGACGGACGTGTGGCGTTGCCACTTAAGGTCTGGTGGAACGGCCGCCAGTTCGGAGCTGCTAACGGCTACGCGATGGCATTCGGTTTTCCTCAACTCGTAGCACACGCAGCGCGTACACGTCGGCTCTGTGCGGGCACCATCATCGGATCCGGGACGGTGTCGAACGAGAATTACCGCGAGGTGGGCTCGAGCTGTATCGCGGAGCGACGCGGTATTGAGACGGTCGATCTGGGTGAGGCGCGCACTCCTTATATGCGGTTCGGTGACGTGGTGCGCATGGAGGCGCAGCTTGCCGACGGCACGCCGTTGTTTGGTGCCATCGAGCAGCGCGTGGTCCAGGCGCCGGCGCCCTAGCCCACGATCCGTTCGCGCAGCTTGCATCCACCGCAACCACTCTTACTGAGACCATGAACGTCATTGTCACCGGCGCCCACGGATTCATCGGCCGCGCGCTGGTCGCACGCCTGTTGTCGGGTCCCGACGACTTGCTGCGTACGCCGATCACTCGCTTGATATTGCTCGATCAGCATTTCGCGGAGCGTGCTTCAGATCCACGCGTGCATCAGATAACTGGTGACTTCGGTGACGATCGAGTTCTCGAGCAGGCGTTGGCAGGAGGCGCGGACTTCGTATTCCATCTCGCCAGCCTCCCCGGCGGCGCGGCCGCGTGCGATTTCGCGCTTGGAATGCGCGTGAATCTGCAGGCGACGATCAATCTCCTCGACGCGCTGCGACGCCGGGCGGGTCGTCCCATCGTGGTGTTCGCAAGCTCCATTGCTGTGTATGGTGTGCCGCTCCCGCCACTGATCGACGAGGAAACGCGTCCCGAGCCGAGCCTGAGCTACGGCGCTCACAAGCTGATCGGCGAGATCCTGGTCCGGGACTACAGCGAGCGAGAGTTCATCGATGGGCGGGCGCTGCGATTGCCCGGCATCGTTTCAAGACCGGCGCAGCTTTCCGGACTGCTGTCTCAGTTCCTGAGCGACCTCATCCGCGAGCTGTCTGCGGGCCGGAGCTTCACGTGCCCGGTGTCGCCGGGCGGAAAGAGCTGGTGGATGTCGCGGCCCTGTGTCGTCGACAACCTGCTGCATGCCGCCGTTCTGCCAGTTGCGAGCGCCGCGCGACGCCGGGTGTGGCTCCTGCCCGTGTTGCACGCGTCGATGGGGGAGATTGTTGGCGCAATCGGGAGGGCACGGGGCGAGGATATGCGGCAGCGAGTGAGATACGAGCCGGATCGCGCGCTCGAGGCACAGTTCGCGAGCTACCCGCCCCTCAACTGCCCGAAGGCGCTGGCCGCAGGTTTTCGGAATGACGGCACGCTCGAAGCGCTCGTGCGGCGTTCGCTGGAGGAATATTGAGTGGCGGGACCGCTCAGAACCGCGATGGTGGGGGACGGAACGCGAGTCCCTCGCGTTCGAGCTGCGCTTCCGCTTCGCGTTCCAGCGCCAGGTACCGCTGCACGCTCGGACGCTGTTCCATGCGACGCGCGTGATCGGCGTAGCCCGGAAACGGCGTTCCGTCGTAGCCTGCGCCAGTAACTCTGAACCAGACCCACGTTCTCCGTAAGCGGCTCAGCATCCACGAGCAGTAATGGAATCTCGATTCCGAAGGTCACTAGTAGCGAAGCGCGACCGTCGCACGGCGGGCGCCTTCGACGAGTGACTGCAACTTGGCCCAAGCGATCTCGTGATGAATGCGGCCGCCGAAACCGCAATCCGTACCGGCGATGACGTTTTCCTTCCCGACGATGCGCGCGAAACGCTGAATGCGCTCGGCAACGAGGTCGGGATGCTCGACGAGGTTGGTCGCGTGAGTCACGACACCGGGGATGAGGATGCGGCCCTCGGGGAGCATGGCCGTCTCCCACACGTGGTACTCGTGCTCGTGGCGTACATTGGCGGCTTCGAACAGATAGGCACCCGCTTTCACGGCGAGGATCACCTCGAGCAGGTCCGCAAGCGTGATGTCATTCGCGTGTGGCCCATGCCAGCTGCCCCAACAGATGTGGTAGCGAATGCGATCTTCGGGGATGCGTTCGAGCGCATGATTCAATGCTTCGACGCGCAGCAAGCAACGCTTGCGATATGACTCGAGGCCCATCGCGATGCCGATGCGATCCCAGAGCGCCGCGGTCCAGGCATCGTCTACCTGTACGAGGAAGCCTGCGTTCGCGATGCTTTCGTATTCGACTCGCAAAGCATCGGCCAGGGCATACACGAATTCCTTGTCGCTCGTGTAGTAATCGTTCTCGCGATACGGCTCGATGCTCGCCGGAGCTGTGACCGGAAGAAACGATTCGGTTACTGAAACCCCGTGGAGCGCTGCACGCAGATTATCGACATCCCGCTGGATGAAGCTCTGGCCGTTATAGGACACGGGTGCGACGCACACACTGACGGTTGGGCGGCTGGCGGGACTCGCCGACTGGTAACCGGAAGAATAGAAGAGAGTCCCCGTCCGCGTGGCTTCAGCGTAGTAGTTGGGAAAGTCTGCGCGGTCCTTCCCCTGCAGCAGTGCGGGCTTTCGGTCGGGACTTGCCGGACGCTGCTCGAAGCCGCCAAGCCGCTCGTCGAGATATGCGAGCCAGTGCCGCTTGCCCAATTCACCGTCGTTGACGACGTCGATCCCAACTTCCACCTGCCGGCGTACGATTGCATCGACCTCGCGCCGCAATCGCGCTTCGTAATCCGCTGCCAGCGGGTCGAGACCTTCCGGAATCGGAAGGCTCCCGACATGCGTAGTCAGGATGCGCTCGGTACTGCGCTTCATCCGCGCTGCAAGCCTAGAAATTCACGGCGAACCGAATACCGTAGGTTTGCGGCGGGCGGAGCGTCGCCGCAGTCAACGTAGCACCGGCGAGCGGGTTCGGGAACGTTGACTGCATGACGTCCTCGTCCTCGATGTTCTCAATGTAGGCCGAGACGCTCCAGTGACTGGGCGAGTCGTAAGCGATGGAGGCACCGCTCATCCAGTACGCGTCCTGGACTTCGAGATCCAGGAACTCGAGGCCCGTCAAGGTATCCGACTGATAGTGCGTGTGCGCATCGAATACGAAGCGGCCACCATTGCCGAGCGACAGCTTCTGCTGGATGCCGAGGTTCAATGTCCATTCCGGCGACTGCGGAGGAGTCTTGCCACTGCAATCGACGATGAACGGCGTCGGCGGCGGGGCACCGACAAAGGGGCAGGACGTGCCCGGTGGCGGCCCGAAGTTCGGCAGGTTGTAGACGAACTCGTCGTACTCCGCATCGAGATACTGCACGTCGGCTGCCAGCAGCGTGTTTGGCGTCGCGAGGAACTGCAGTTCCAGTTCGATGCCCTTCATCGTCGCCTTGCCCACGTTTTCCGTCGGGAAAATCACCGTGCCGGTGCTGTCGCGGCCGAGGTGCGAGATCTGCTGATCCTTGTACTTCCAATAGAACGCTTCGGCGTTGAACTGCAGGCGATCGTCGAGGAAGCGATTCTTGGAGCCGAGCGTGTAGGCCGTGATCTTCTCGGGGTCGTACGTCGGGTCATCATGCGAAAAGAAAAATCCGCCGGCCTTGAATCCGGTCTCGACCGAAGCGTAGAGCAGCGATTGCGGCGCCACGTCCCATTCGGCGCCGGCCCGCCAGGTCGTCTCCGACCAGGTCTTGCTCGTGTCTAGCACGATTGGCGCTCCCGGAATCGTCACCTGCCCGACGCCGCCAAAGCAGAACTGCGGACCCGCCGGCGGTGGAATAAAGACTCCCGGGCAGAGCACCTGCGCCGCATTGAGCACCCCCTCGAAGTCCTTGTCGTCGTGCGTGTAGCGCACGCCGGCGGTCAATCGAAAGGTATCGCTCAGCTTGAAGCCGATCCGGGCGAATCCGGCGTAGCTCTTGGTGGTCGGGTCGTAGTCCTGTGCGGAAGCGTTGTATTGCTGATCGTAGGTCGGCGTGGAATCGATGTCCTCGTTCAGGTAGTAGCCACCAAGCAGATAGCTCACGGTGCGATCCGTGTTCGATGCGAATCGCACTTCAAGCGAACTCTGCTTGTCGGTTTCCTCCTGATCGATCAGGAAGCTTGGTGCAACGCTGAAGTAGTCGATTTCACCGTGACGATATGCGGGAATGACCGTGAGCGTGCCCGCATCGGTTTTCCAGTCAAGTGTAACGCTTGCGCCCCAATAGGTGTTGTCCTGCGTCAGCTTGACGGGCGTGGGAACGAACAGAGCCTTCTGCAGCAGCGGTCCGTAGAAATCTCCGGCCGTGAAGATGAGCGTCTGCGAATAGATGGCGTTGATCGGGTCCGACGCCGCGCCGGCGCGTGCTCCCGCCGCCGTGAAGCCACCGGCAGGATCAAGGATGGTCGCGCCGACTCCCTTGCCACCCATGTGGTAGTAGTCGGCACTCACCAGCAGCGACAGCGCGTCGTTCGGTGTGAAGTTCACTTGCAGGCGGCCAGCCTGCGACTTTTCGTCGTCCGTGCCATCTGAGAAATATCCATCGTGCTCGACGATCTGCGCGGCGGCGCGCGCCGCCACCGTGTCGCCAAGCGGCACGTTCACGGCGCCTTCAAATCTCACCAGCCCCTCGTTGCCCAAATCGAGTGTGGCATCACCACCCAACTCGTGTGTTGGCTTGCGGGTAACCAGGTTGAGCGCACCCCCCGTGGCGTTGCGGCCGTATAGCGTGCCTTGAGGCCCCTTCAGAATCTCCACGCGATCCAGATCGTAGAAATGCCCGCCAACACCCGACGGGCGCGCGAGCACTACATCATCGAGATTCACGGCGATCGCCGCATCGGAGAGTGCGTTACCATTGAAATTGCCGACGCCGCGAAGATAGAGAAGCGGATAGGGGCCGGCCGCACTCGAGACCTGCAATGAAGGAACCAGGGCGGTGAGGTCTTGCACGCCAGTCACGCCCGCCTCGCTCAGGGCGTCACCCGACAACGCGCTCACCGGCAGTGCGGCGCGCTGCAGGCTCTCCTCCACGCGCTGCGCTGTAACCACGACTTCTTCGAGGCTTGCGGATGCGGTCTCCTGCGCGTGCACTCGTGGTTCAAGCGCCACACTTGTGATCAGGACCAGAACCGGTACAAGAGAAGTTCGCATGACATCCCCCCTGTGCATGCAGAGCAAGGCTTGAGCGAGCCTAACCAGCAGCGGGAAGCGCCGGAAATGAATTGATTGAATCCGCGCGATTCGACAAAGCGATCGGTCGTTTGTGGCGCTGCCGCGACGTGAACGACGGCTAGGCGGAAGCGATCTCGCGGTGCAGGCGCAGCAGTTCCGCAATGCGCGCGGGTGGTCGGCGACCGAGACCGCACTCACAGGCCACACCAAAGCTAGGAAGGACACGGGTCGCGGCCGCCAGCTTGCGGCGCGCCGCCTCGACGCCATCGTCCAAGTGCACGAGACCGAGAAAGATCTCCGTGGCAGCGGGTTTCCGCAATCCCGCGAGGGGCGCGAAGTAGGCGTCGTCTTCCCTGTCGATCGGCACTGGAAGATGAATCCATTCGAGCGACCGATGAATCTCTCCGATCACACGATTGGCCAGATCAGTCACGACACTCGTATCCTTGGGTTGAACGAGGTGCTGACCCTCGGGGTCGCCGTAACAGAAGTGAAGACCGACCTCTACGCCCGGCGGCACAGCATCGACCATGCGCGCCACCGTTGACATCATCTCTGCGCGCGTCAGCTTGCAGCCGAGCTCGTGCACATCAGGTCCGAAGCGTTTCAGCCAATCGGTCGATTCCGCTATCTGGGTTTCGCCCGCGATGTCCCATTGAATGGCGAGGTCCTGGGGCGGAATCGCCTGGGCGATCTCGGCCAGCTCCTGCTTCATGGCTTGCTCGTAGACCGGTAATACCTCGTAGTAGTGCTTTGGATGCAGGAACGCAAAGACCACGACCGTGGGCGTCGGCAGGCTCACCTGGAATCGAGTGTTCTGCGCCACGCGCCCGGCATCGCGCTGACGCCGGAAAGCGGCGTAGGATGAATGTGCCATCTCGGCGTACCCCAGCGGATTGAAATGCAGCGCCGTGGCAGCTCGGCCCGACTTCAAGCCGAAGAGCGGGAAACTTTGTGGCACCGGACCACCAAACACCGGAATTTCCTGGATGAGCTCGAGCCCGCGCACCGATTTCATGCGCTGGCCCTGGTAACCGATCCACTTGAGTCGCTCACCCGTCTCGCCGTCGGGTATGCGCTTGATCAGGTGCCCGAGAATCGAGCCTACGACCTCAAACACGGCATCAGCCGAAGCAAGCGGAATGCTTCCTACGAGGTGAACCGCGCGCGACGGAGAAGTACTCGTCATTGGACTGGCCTCTGCGACCTCGAAGCGCGCGGATCATCCCATCGCTGGCGCGACGCGGGAAACGAATCGGGTCGATGGTCGCAATTCACCGCGTTGATCACTGGCTGCGGTAGCATGGGTGTCCTGGCACCCCGGAACGCTCAGCCATGGGTGGCAGCGTTGCGATGGCAGTACGCTACAAACATCTCGATCTCAATCTCCTAGTCGTACTCGATGCACTCCTCGTCGAGAAGAGCCCGACGCGGGCTGGCGAAAAGGTGTTCCTCAGCCAGTCAGCTGTGAGCAGCGCACTCGCCCGCCTCAGGGCGCATTTCAACGATGAGCTGCTGGTGCAGGTGGGCCGCCGCATGGAGTTGACCCCGCTGGGGCAGAGCCTCGCCGCTCCGGTGCGGGAAACGCTGCTCAAGATCCAGTCAACTTTCGAAACACAGCCGGAATTCGACGCGCGGACCTCGCGCAACCACTTTCAGATCGTCGCTTCCGACTACATCGTCAGCGTGCTCATGGGCGAAGTCATACGCCGGGCCAGTATCGAGGCGCCAAAGGTCAGCATCGAAATCGTGCAGCCAGCCGAGCACCCGCGCGATGCGCTCGATCACGGCAACGTCGACATGCTGATCTTCCCGGAATACCTCCTGTCGCAGGAGCATCCGAAGCGCACGCTCTTCGAAGAAACGGAGAGTTGTGTCGTCTGGGCCGGAAACACTCATGTGGGTGACACGCTGAGCCTCGAGCAATACCTGTCGCTCGGCCATGTCGTGTGCCGCATGGGCACCACCCGCGTAGCGGCCTTTGAAGAGTGGTTCGTCGAGAGGTACGGCCATGTGCGCCGGATCGAGACCATGGTCAATAGCTTCACCGACATGCTGCGTGTGCTGATCGGCACGCAGCGGATAGCAACGACGCATACCCGGCTCGCTGCTCTCTTTGCGCGCACAACCCCACTGCGCCTGCTGAAGCCGCCCTTTGAATTTCCGGCACTCGTCATGGCCCTGCAGTGGCACAGCTACCGCGATGTCGATCCGGCTAGCATCTGGATGCGCAAGCTGATCGCGGAAGTAGCCGCGTCGATCTGACTTCCCGCCGCTTGCCGGGGCCGGCTGCCTCGGCTCTACGGTGAGTGCGGCTTACGCTTCGGCGTGTATCCCTCGACGAAGCCGACGTCCCACTGCGCGGGTTCCATCATGTAGGGGGCGAGGTTGTGGACGAAGCTGAAGAAGCCGAACATCGGATCCCAGGTCCGCGGCACCCAGTTGTCATCGAGTGCATCGGAATCAGCTCCGTACTCCGCCTGCCCGCCGGCCGGGCATGGCAAGTAGCAGAAGAGAGATGAGGCGATACGGTGCCGTCCGAGACCCCAGGTGGATTTTGGCCATCCCCGGCGTTCCATGTAGTTCGCACCGACCATGATCTCGTCGACGTCCTCGACGCCATAGTTCACATGATCGAAACGCAGCTGGCCGTCCAAGCCGGGAAACGGCAGTGAAGCGTTGAGGAAGTAGATGTTGTGGTGATCGCGGCAGCCGTCGGCGCGCCCGAAGATGCCGAAGGTGCGCTGCACGTCGCTCAGCCGGAAGTTCAGTCGATCGCGGTAGAACGCCCAGGACTTTTCGAAGTCCGGCACGCGAAACACGACATGCTGGATCACCGTGGGACGTGCCTTGAGACGCCACTTCCGGTGCTGGTTCAGCCTGCGGATCTTTCCGGGAGAATTGCAAGGATCCGGTGCCGACACGACCGGCGTCTTGTGGAATACGCGCAGGGCGATCGCGAGGCCGTCATCGTCCAGGCAGTGTGCGGTGCCGTCAGTATCGCGCCGCACCTCGCGGTCGGTACCGAGCCTGCGGACGAGGCTTTCGAGACTCGCTTCCGAATCCACGCCCCAGGTGGTCTCATGCACGCCCGTACCGACGATCCTCGAGCGCGGAATTGCGGGATCCGAGACGGCGCGCAAGATCACGTTCGACCCTTCGTCGAGTCGGAAATGGGCGTGCACGTCGCTTTTTCCGAGCAGCGGCAGCCCGAAATCCTCGAAGTAACGGGTGCTGGTCGCCACATCGTCGACCCCGTACAGAACTGTTTCGATGCCGTTGATCGCCATGGCGCTATGTCCTCCAGCACGCGGATGCTGAAGGCAAGGCTAGTGCGGGGCCGGCGTCGGGTGAAATCGATTGGCTCAATCCCCGGCAGCCGGAAAAGTGATTTCTCCGCCCCGACGTGCCGGCGCAACATTAGCCGAACCATGGGCCGGGTCAGAAACGTGCTGGTCGTCGGCGGCGGCATCGCCGGGCTGTCGAGTGCTATTGCGCTGCGACGCGCCGGCATCGAAGTCGACCTGGTCGAAATCAACACCAACTGGACGGTCTATCATGTCGGCCTGGCCGTGCAGAGCAATGCGCTGCGTGCGCTGGCGGCATTGGGTGTAGCCGAGCCTTGCGTTGCAGCCGGTTTTCCGTACAACCACGTCAGTTTTCGCGACCGCAATGGGAAGCTCCTCGGCCAGGTCAGCGGTCTGCCCCTTGCCGGCCCACACTTGCCGGCCAACCTGGGCATTACGCGTCCGGCGCTGCATCGAGTGCTGAGCGAGACGGCGCAGAGCCTGGATACTCACATTCGACTCGGCGTTACTTTCTCGAGTCTCGAGCAAGGTGCCGGACAGGTGCGCGTTGCATTCACGGACTCGAGCTGCGCCGACTACGATGCGGTGATTGGCGCCGATGGCATCCACTCCAAGCTCAGGAGCCAGCTGTTTGGCGAAGGACACCAGCCTCGATTCACCGGGCAGAGCACCTGGCGCTACAACGTGCCGCGCCCGCCCGAGCTCGACCAACCGTTCTTCGTCGACATGCCCGGCGGAACCGCCGGCTTCATGCCGCTGGATGCGAAGACGGGCTATGTGCTGCTGGTACAGTCCGAGCCGGAGAATCCGCGCCTCCCGCCCGAAGAACTCGCCGAAATCTTCCGTTCGCGCCTCGCGATCTGTGAAGGTCCATTGGCGGAGTTGCGTGAGCACGTCCGCGACCCGCGCCAGGTCGTCTACCGTCCCTTGCACTCGATCTTCATGCCTCCACCGTGGCATGTGGGCCGAGTGCTGCTAATCGGGGATGCCGTGCACGCGACTACACCGCACTTGGCGCAGGGTGCGGCGCAGGCGATCGAGGATGCCGTCGTACTCGGCGAGCTGCTGGCGCGCGATGAGTCGATCGAGGATCTGTTCACCGCGTTTCTGCGCCGGCGCTTTGAGCGCTGCAAGCGTATCTACGATGCGTCCTTACAGATCGGCGAGTGGGAACAGCGTCCGACGCCCGAAGCGAATCGCGTCGCTTTGGTAGCGAGCCTCTTTCCCGTGTTTGCCCAACCTATCTGAGGATTGATTATGGTCACCCATGTGCATTTCGTCGGCAGTATCGGTCTCGATTCCACCGAGGAGGTGTTCGAAAGCGTCGGCGCGACGGTCAAGGGACTGGTCAAACGCTGTCCGGACGGGGAAATCGGCGGCCGAAGATTGTGGATCAGTTACCAATGGCCGGTGCTGCGCGCGACGTCATTCCTCGAGCCCGCGAGCGACAACGCGGTGCCGGGCATGGGCCTCTGCGTCTTGCGTGTGAAGCCAGGCGCGCCGGCTGGTGACATTCATTTTGGCGAGCTTGGTTATGCGCGCGAGGCCCGCATCTCGTATCAGGACTTTCTGGCTGCGCGCAAGCGCGGCCTCATCGACGCCAGCACTCGTTTCCAAGTCAGTCTGCCGACGCCAGCCGCAGTCATCGGCGCGTTCGTTGTGCCGCAGGACCTTCCGAAGGTCCTCCCCGCGTACGAAGCAGCCATGCTCAGGGAGGTCGCGAAGATCTGTGCCGCGATCCCTCACGCCGATCTCGCAATTCAATGGGATGTCTGTATCGAGATGATCCAGTGGGACGGCCGCGTGCCGATCATGCCAGCGTTTCCAGGGATGGCGCAGGCGTTCGCGGGCGCTTTCGCCCGTCTGTCGGCGGCGGTACCCGAAGGCGTGGAGCTGGGATTTCACCTGTGCTATGGGGACATGGATGCGAAGCATTTTGTTGAGCCCGCCGACCTCGGCAAGGCAGTCGAGCTTGCAAATCTGATCCTCGAGAATGCGGGGCGAACGGTGAATTGGATTCACATGCCGGTGCCCATGGATCGCGCCGATGCCGCGTACTTCGCGCCGCTTAAGAGTTTGAAGCGCGGTCCGTCGACCGAGCTGTATCTCGGGTTGGTGCATGCCAAGGACGGCGTGGAAGGTACTGTGCGCCGAATGAAGGCCGCGAGCGCGTTCGCGCAAGGCTTCGGTATCGCAACCGAATGCGGTATCGGTCGCGCGCGCACGCGCGAGCTCGCTCGCGAGATCATGCGGGTCCACGCCGGTGCCGCACAGGCGTTTTAGGGATGAGCGCGCTGGCCTGGAGTTGCCATAGTTGACAAGAATCCACGCAATTCGGGCCCGTCAGATACTCGACTCGCGCGGGCGACCGACAGTTGAAGCAGAGGTTGAGCTGCAGGATGGCACAGTAGGCCGAGCCTCGGTTCCGTCCGGCGCATCGACCGGCGCCGCGGAAGCATATGAGCTGCGCGACGGCGATGTTGAACGTTATGAGGGGCGTGGCGTCCTCCAAGCGGTCGCGAACGTTCAAGGCGAAATCGCGTCTGCCCTGGTAGGCTACGAGGCCGCTGACCAGGCGCGGCTCGATGCAAGTCTGCGTGAGCTGGACGGCACGCCACATCTCAGGCGGCTCGGTGCAAACGGGATTCTGGCGGTTTCGATCGCGAGCTGTCGGGCGGCGGCGGCAGCGCTGAAGCGACCGCTATTCGCGCACATCGCGGAACTTTCGGGAAGCGATTCGTATCTGTTGCCGACTCCAATGATGAACATTCTGAGCGGTGGGTTGCATGCGGCGCGAAGCATGGATATCCAAGACTTCCTCGTCATTCCTCTGCGTGCCGCGTCGATGTCCGAAGCCATCCACACGATTGCGCGCGTGCGGGCTGCAGCCGACGCAGTAGCACACCGGCGGGGCATGTCGACGCTCCTTGCTGATGAGGGCGGGTTAAGCCCAGGTCTGCCAACCCCCATTGCGGCACTTGAAATGATGATCGAGTGCATCGAGGCCGCGCGACTGCGGCCAGGCGAGGACATCGGCATCGCCATCGATGTTGCTGCAACTTCTTTGCGCGACTCCCATGGCCAATACCGCCTGGAACGTGAAGGTCGCACTGACAGCACTCAGCAGATGATCGAACGAATCCGGGACTGGACCCGACGCTACCCCGTCGTCTCCATTGAAGATGGCTTGCACGAGGAAGATTGGGAGGGATGGGCGCAGCTGACCTCCGACCTCGGATCGCGGGTTCAGCTGGTAGGAGATGATCTCTTTACGACCAGTCCAGAGCGTCTTGCTCGCGGTATTCGTGAGCGCATCGCGAACGCGGTGCTCGTCAAGGCCAACCAGATCGGCACACTGACCGATTCGTTGCAGGTCATCGCATCCGCGCGCGCGGCCGGATACAACGCTATCGTTTCGGCGCGCTCCGGAGAGACCGAAGATGCGTTCATTGCGGATCTCGCTGTGGGCACGTCTGCCAGTCAGATCAAGATC
Organism: uncultured Gammaproteobacteria bacterium; assembly: GCA_963705495.1. Lineage (GTDB taxonomy): Bacteria > Pseudomonadota > Gammaproteobacteria > Steroidobacterales > Steroidobacteraceae > DATBVX01. Next base: position 33,983 of record CAVPJQ010000005.1, read on the forward strand.
GGATCCCTGCGCACCTCCAATACCGTCTGCAAATACAACCAGCTGCTGCGGATCGAAGAGGACGATCGCGTCCGATATGCGGGCACTCCGCGTTTCTGCCGCGCGTAGTCAGCGTTTGCGGCTCACCTCAATGCCGCTGCCGATATTCAACAATACCGAATCGAATTCGAGCTCGCGCACACGCTTCTGATAAGCCAATGCCGCGGGCCTCGACATTTCCGGCTGCAGCATGTTGTCGCCGACGATGATCGTACCCGAGCGCAGCTTTGGCGTGATGAGTTCGAGACACGGAACATACAGATCCTTCCACAGATCGATGAGCGCGAAGTCGATCGGCGCGGAGAGAGTGCCGATCACGTCCAGCGCGTTGCCGATCCGGAAATCCACATGCTCGGCCAAACCCGCTCGCCTCAGCGCCTCGCGAGCGTACTGGGACTTTGCGGTAGCCAGTTCGATGGTGGTCACGCGGCCGCCCACCTCGCGAGCAGCCTGGGCGAGATATAGCGTCGAGTAGCCGTAGGAGGTGCCAATTTCCACGATATTCTGCGCCTCTGCCCCGCGGATGAGCAGTTGCAGGAGCGTTGCCGTCTCCCGACCCACGGGCAGCAGCATTTCATCGCGACGCGCCATCATCTGATCGGGTGCAACGGTGTGCATCTCGCGCGACTCGCGCGCAGCACGGGCCTCGTATTCGGCGGCGACTGAATCAAATCGTGCATCCATCGTTCACTCCTTTGTTAGGCGTCATGACCGTACCGGGCGCAAATCGCTGCCTCCCAGGCATGCATGACTTCGGCGATGCAAAGCGGTGCCTGCGCGATCAGCCGACACGTGACCTCACGCACCACGTCTTGCTTTTCGGGCGAATCAATCAGGTATTCAACCGGTGACTTTCCGTCCACGCGAGCGAGGAGAAGCGCGGGCAACAACGCCGCGACACGCTCCTCCAGTGCGTCCGGCGTCTCCCAAGTGATCCCAGCCCGATACGCAGAGACCATGCTTGCGCCACTTTGCAGATAGGAATGGATGAGGTCGGGATGGACCAGGCACTTCAGCAGGAGGTGCGTCAGGCAGAACGTCAGGTCGAAAGCCGGATCACCATACCATGCGCATTCGGCGTCAATGAACACCGGGCCCGAGGCCCCCATCAGAATGTTCTTCGGACTCACGTCGCCATGGACTAGCGCTTGCGACTGATCGGTGGTCCGTCGCGCGAGCGCATGCAAAGCCGACGACAGATCAGCATGGCGGCGCGCGGTCGCAATAAGATAAGGTTCGATGCGTATCGCTTCGAAGATGGGAAGCGTGCCAAACCGCTCCCGGAGTGCCGCATCTCCGGCGCTGGCGGCGTGCAGGCCCGCGAGCAGCGTACCCACTTCGCTCGCAAAGGACGCGCTGACTCTGCGCTGCAGGAGTTCCTGCTTCCAGATCGGATACTTTTGGGGGTCGAAATACGACATCGCGAACATGCCAAACGCTTCGGAGTAAGCGATGGGCTCGGGAATATGGGTGGGCGCGAGCCGGAAGGCGAACTCGAGCCAGGCCCATTCGAATCCGTTGCGTGACACCGGAGCGAACCATTCCGCAGCGCCCTTGAGCTGTGGCAGTGCTCGCTTGATGCAGATGGTTCGGTGCGGCAGGTCTACTCGCCAGATCTCGGAAGACACTCCGCCTCCCAATGGGGACCACCGCACACGCTCCGCACCGGTCACCAGACCGATGTCCTTGAGAAACTGCTCCATTACTGGCTCTGGCGTGCTCATTCCGAAAACCTGACGGTTTCAGTCGAGCGTATCTTTCGGCTTCACCCCCAGCAAATCGAAGCTATTGCTGGCAACTATCTGTCCAGCAAATTCGACCCACCGGCGAAGGTCACGTTTGAGTCGAAACGATAGTTTTCGTGCATAGCTGCAATGGATGAAAGCAATTTTGGCAACGCCGCGGCGCTCTCTAGGATCGCTCTAAGGCAACCAGTGGAGGCCAGGACGTTGCATTGCGGCGGTGAGAATCAAGGACGGATCGCGGTCGTTGGCGCGGGGCCGGCGGGCATGGCCGCCGCGCTGGCGGCACACCGCGCAGGGTTCGACGTTTCACTGTACGAGCGCTACCACGAGATCAAGGCGGCCGGAAACATCCTCAACCTCTGGCCGCCTCCACAGAAAGTGTTGCGCTTTCTCGGTGTCGATACGGTTGACTTGGGCGCTCCGTGTCATGTGCAGTTCCAGCGCTTCGACGGCAAGCTGCGTGCTGATGTGAATCTGCCGGCAGAGGTCGTGCGTGACTACGGCGGCGGTTTCATCGGCATGCTGCGCTGGGGTCTCTACAAGCGCATGCTCGAGGCGTTACCTGCAGGCATGCTCCAGCTGGATCATCGAGTCGTGGGCTTGCGCCCTCGGGATCACCATGTCCTTGTCGAATTCGATGGTCGATCTCCCGCGCAAGCTGATGTCGTGGTGGGCGCTGACGGCATCAACTCGATCGTCCGCGAAGTACTGTGGGGGAAGGAACCCATCCGTCACCAGGGCTTGCACCTCGTCGGAGGCTATCTCTTCATTGACGAGCCGATGCCCGTCGAAGGTGTCGTGGCACACAATCGCACGACGCAGGCAAGCTATACGCCCATCCGCCACGAAGGACGCAACGGATACGAATGGTGGGTGCTCGAGGCGTGCGATCCCGGTGCCGAGTTCACCGAGGACCTGCTCGGGTTTTCGCGGCGTCGGGCTGCAGCCTTCTCGCCAATGGTGCGGTCCTTGATCGATCAGACACCACGGGACCATCTACAACGCTGGGAAATTCGCGACCGACCACCACTCAAGCAGTGGTCGAAGGGGCGCGTAACGCTCGTCGGAGATGCTGCACACCCGACTTCGCCCTACGCCGCGTACGGAGCGGGCATGTCCATCGAGGATGGCTACTTCCTCGCCCGCGAGCTTACCGCGTGCAACATGCGCGACGATGCATCGGCGCAGCGCGCTTTGCAGGCGTTCGAAGATCGGCGCAAGCCGCACACGGCGCGCGTCAGTCAGCAGGCGTACTTCACCGGTAAGCTGTTCCACCGCATGCCGCGGCCTTTTCAGCCCATACGTGACTTCATATTCGACCACACCCCGCTCCTGCAGAGGATCATCGGCGATGCCACTCCCGCCCATATTCTCAAGCAGCTGAGCGAAATAGAGGAGCCGATAAGAGCATGAACATCGTTGGTTTGGATTCGCTGGTCTTCGGCGTGAAGGACGTCGCGGCGAGCACTCGTTACTTCACGGACTACGGACTTGTGCCCATCGGTGTCGACGAGCGTGGTGGCCGATTCGAGGCGGCGGACGGCACCTCCGTCGTCATTCGACGGGAGGACGATTCGGCGCTACCCGCCCCGATGGAGACTTCCACGCAACTGCGCGAAACCGTATACGGGGTTGCCGACATCCCGACACTCGAATCGATTCGCCGTGAGCTGGCGAAGGATCGGCCGGTACGTGAAACGCAGGACGGGGCGGTGTGTGCGGTGGATGATGCTGGCTTTGCGCTGCGCTTTCAGGTGAGCGTGCGCCGGGCGTTCAAGGGCAATTCAGAGCGCGTGAATTCACCGGGATTGCAGCCGTCACGGAAGGTCAACGAGATCGGCGCCACGCCAGGCAGGGAGATACTACCGGCGACGCTCTCGCATGTTGTCTACTTCGTGCCCGACTTTGCGAAGGCCGAAGCGTTTTACGTGCGGCGGCTCGGCTTTCGTTGCACGGACCGCTTCACTAATGTCGGCCCCTTCCTGCGCCCGGCCGGGACGCCCGAGCACCACACTTTGTTTCTCATACAGACGCCCCCGTTCATGAAGGGTGTCGAACATTTCACCTTCCACCTCGCGGGCCCCACCGAAGTGCTCGACGCCGGCACTCGATTCGCCGACAAGGGCTACCAGACCTTCTGGGGTCCGGGACGGCACCTCTTCGGCTCGAACTGGTTCTGGTACTTCAACAGCCCGCTGGGCTGTCACGTCGAATACGACGCCGACATGGATCTGCACGATGACGCGTGGAAGGGACGGGAAGCGCCGGCGAGCGCCGACACTTCCCAGCTTTTCCTGTTCCAGAACCGAGCGAAGTGGTTCCCAATGGGGCCACCGCCAGGCAAGTGACCGCGAGCCAGCGTCTATGCCATCTCGACGACATACCCGATGGCACAGCACGCGGCTTTCCAGCCCTTGGAGTCGGGGTGGGCAACATTTTTCTCGTCAGGCGCGGCGCTGACGTCTTCGCCTACCGCGACGAATGTCCTCATCAGGGAACGCCGCTCGCGTGGCGCCGGGACGAGTACCTGAGCCCCGATCGCGAGCGCATCGTCTGCTCCGGGCACGGCGCGGAATTCGAAACTGCGACTGGCCTGTGCCTGCGTGGCCCGTGCATCGGTCAGCACCTCGTCACAGTGTCGCTGCATATCGACCGCCACGGAAATGTGTACTTGGGGGCCAGTAGAGACGGGCCGGGAGAACAAGGCAAATACTAGTTGCGGTAGCCGGGGCGCGCTCGTGCATGACCCTTTGCCACAGGAGGAACGATGCTGAAGATCTACGGCTACGCGGGTCGATCAATGTGCGCAAAGTGACTCTTCGACCAAACGTGCGATCGTTGTGGCCTTGGAAGAGGCGGATCAAACGTCATCCCATTCATGTGGATCCGCCGATCCTTGACTAGAGCGCGGACCGGCCAAGCGAACGCGACTCGACGGATTTCCTCCCACCAACGCGCAGATTGCCCAGCTCCAGGCGCTTCAGCGTGACGGCGTGGAGGGCTTGGACGCAGCACTTGCGAAAGCCAGCGCCGACCTTCGAGCGCTGCCCGTGACGCTCGCCGCGGCCCCGCGCCAGATCGACGTCGAGCGCATTGCTTCCCGGGCGGAAGCGGCCTATCGGTTCGTCATCGATAAGCTGGAGAAGGTGTTAGCCGGGAAAGATGAGGAGCAGGCGCCGAGCGTGTTTCGTCGCACCCTCGGCGTGATTGCCGTGGCGCCCGATAATGGTCGGCTGGTTCCTGTGTACCGCCAGCCGACCGGAGAGGTTATCGCGCAAATACCTGATGAAGCAGGTCACGGGCATTGGTAGCGGGGGCCTGCTTTTTGGCTGTGAGCAATCGACCCATCCCCCTCGTTGCCCCGTGAGAGACCGCAAAAGGTCGGGTCTTCGAGCAAGCAAAAGCCCCAACCGGCGTGCAGCCGAAGGCAGCGGGTCGATGGCGCTCAGCATGCACGTGATGACGAATAGCTGTGCGAATGACAAGCGCCTGCCTTGTCGAACCGCAGACTAGCGCCGCGGTATCATCCCCCAGCACGGCACACTGTCTTCCCATTTGTTGTGCGTCAGCCGAATAGGTTCAAGCGTTCCATCCACGGGTAGGGCGAAAATCTCGCCGTAAGGCTGGTTGCTATCCGATAAGGGCGCTTCGTCGTTCAGCCAGGCGCTGTTGGAAACGAAGGCGATCCATTTTCCGTCCGGAGAAAAGCTTGGGTGTACGGTAGGTCCGGGTTCCTCATATACGCGCGGAGTGCCTGCCGGCTTGCCTTGCTTCAGCGGCTGAATATAGATCGCGTCGTGAACGTACGCGAGCAGGTTCTTGTTCGCGGAGATGGTTGGCATCGTGTCCGTATCATCGTCAGTCGTGATCCGACGCACATTCGTGCCGTCCGAACTCATCATGTAGATGTCATTGTTGCCGTCTCGGCTGCTGCGAAACACCATCTCCTTGCCGTCGTCCGTCAGATCTGGAAATGCGTTGTTGCCGAGCTTGCCCCCCGTCAGGTTCGTGGCTTTCGTCCCGTCGCCATGAACCGTCCAGATGTCCACGATGGCACCGCGCGAAAACATCGGCCCGACCGTGAAAGCGATCAGGTCTCCGTGGCGCGACCAGCTCGTGGCCCAAACGGATGCCTTTGCTGCCGGACGAAAGAGTTCACGCACGCCCGAACCGTCTGGATGGGCCGCGATGAGATACATGTCGTCCAGGTTGCCCGGCGACTTGACTTGAGCCGCTGCGATCTCGTGTCCATCCGGGCCGATCGAGCAAAAGAGCGCGTGTATCCCTTGAACTTCAAGCACGCGATCAGGCAACGACACGGTGTCGTGCGCACCGAGGGCAACAAACGGGAGGCTGGTATTTCCTGCCGCAGTTGTGTGTCTGTGCGTGCAAGTCATCCGTTCGCTCGTCGGATCGAACGCTGGGCCACGGCAATCCACCTGCGCTTCGCTTTCGCGACGGAGGTCTGTTCCGTCCTCCGCCACTGACATGACGACGAAGCCGTCCGGCGTTTCGGCACCAAACGCGATCCGCCCACTCCGCATGACCGCGGGCGACAACGCATTCAATTCAGTTGGCGTGAGCGGGCGTTGGTGAGTTCCATCCGAGTTCATCGCCCAGATGCGGTAGCTCTCGCGGTACTCGCCGGAATAGTAGAACAAGGTCTTGCCATCACGCGACCATGCGGGTGATCCGCTCATCGGGTTCGAGGTAGTGAGCTTTCGCGGCGCCGATCCATCGCGATCGATCACGTAGATCTCGGCTTGGTAGGGGTACGGACGGTCGAAGCCGCGATCGCTGCTGAACGCGATCTGCTTGCCGTCGGGGGACACCGCGGGACGAAAATCGCCATCCGGGTGTCGCGTTAGATTCGTCGCTTGATGGCTGTTGACAGGTGCCATCGGCTCAAACGGCATCGCGAACATATCCGCGTTGCCGTCACGATCGCTCACGAAGAACAGTGTCTTGCCGTCGGGCGCAAACGCAGGCGCGCCATCCATGAATTGACCATGGGTCAGCGGCACAGGTGCGCTGGGATGGGTCAGGTCGAAGGCGTAGAGATGGGCATTGCCAGACGAGTCCGCAGTGAAGACGATCCAGCGACCGTCGGGCGAAAACGTCGCGTCGTAACTGAGCGCCGCGCCCGACGAGATCTGTCGTGGCGAAACTCGCGGCTCAAAGAGATACACGTCCAACGCGGCAGGACGACGCGTTGTGTAAACAATGCGTTCGTGAGCCAGTTCCGTTGCCCAGAGTGGCGTCGCGATCGCCACCCACGCGACGCCGACCACGAGCACACACAACGAAATGGATAGCGAGCGCGGCCCGTGTGGCCTCAACACTTGCTTCAGGCTCGATGTGGTCTGCAACATGGGTCAGGGAGACATCTGACCAGCATCCTACGCCTAGCCTGGCAAATGTCCGCTTCGGGTCGATAGCGGACAAATGAAAAGGCCCCGGCGGTTCGCGTCGAGGCCTATATATTAAAGAGTAGCGGGGGCCCGATTCGCTAATTTCCGCAGGCGGCGTCCCCTCATCCGTGCAGCTTGACGCCCATGAGGTTATTTCGCTTGCCGAGGCCACGCACTCCCTCCTTCCTCCGAAGTAGCGCCAGGAAAGTTTCCTTTAGCGAACATACGTGGTCGTCGTTTCGTCTTCCATCTGGCGCGCTTCGCGCCCACCTAGCGCTTGATCGTGCTGGTCGCAGTTTTCCTATGGCGGAAGCGCCGTATCCGGAACATGTTGGCGCCGCAACTCGGAATTCAGCTGAGCCCTCGCCAAGTCAGCGTTTGCGTCGGCCGTGTTCCTCTCCGTTTTGAGCGTGGCTGTTCGCTCCTCCCGGCTACCTAGACTGGCGTCCAACACCAGCAACGCGCGCTCCTTCGCCTCTGTTTTGCTTAGCTCGGGCGAGACATTCGGATCAAACGCGCCAAATTTGCGCCACTAATTGTCCCAGTGACAGGCTCGTCGACCTCACCGATGCCGAACTTGCTGATGCAAGGCGACGCCCCGGCATGGCGACGTGTCGGTGTCTTCCTTGCGGTTGACAACGCAGCGCCCATCCATTGCGCTAGCGAGTCAATCGGCGCAGCATGTGGGCTGTGGAAGTCACGGGCTACTCAATGTGGTACCCCATACGACACCGCACAGAGGGCCGTTCGCGACGGCCCTTTCTAATTTCTGTCACCGCCGGTTCGGGTCTGCGCCGGAGATAGAATCCAAACATTCCCGCCAGATATCCCCCTGCTCATCAGAAACGTAAGGCAACGTAGAGGAGGCGAGGGACATGAAGATCGTAACGATGATTGTGGTGCTGTTGCTCGGTGCTTGCGCATCGCAGGTGGATCGTGGGCAGCGGTTATTTTTCAACTGTGATGTAGATCGCGCCACGTTCCAGTGCAAGAAGGGCAGCGCGGGGCCTGCGGCGTTTGCGGGCAATGGACGCACGTGTGCGACCTGCCATTCGCCGCTAGACAACTTTTCGATCAGTCCGACGACGATTCAGGGGTTGCCGAAGACGGATCCCTTGTTCGTGGATGTGCCTGGGCTCGAGAACAGCGACAACCTGCTCGCGTTCGGGCTGATTTTGGTCAATGCGCCGGGGCCGATCGTAGAGTTTCGCGAAACGCCCAAGCTGACGCATCTGCGGGATCTGTGCAGTTCCAGTGGCAAGTGCGGGCCGCTCGGGCTGCGCGGGGACCGGGAACGGGATCTGTGCAAGTTCTCAAACCAGGCGATCGCGAACCATCTCACCAAGGACATCCAGCGTCGGCCCGGCGTCGACTTCAAGACGATGACGGAGAGTGAATGCGAGGCAATGGTCGCCTACCTCCTCTCCGAGCGCGTCGCGGATGTCAAAGCGCCCGCCAAGAGCGAAGCGAATGAGGCGAAGGCGCAGATGGAGGGGATGAAACCATGAGCGGTCGAAATCTTCCACCCAGATAGAGCAAGAGTTGGACCCTTGCACCGACTGCTGGCGGCCCACCGGCCAACATCGTGAGTCTCGCGGATCATCGAGCCAGTGCAGCCAGTCGACGCGCTGAGGTCCACGCGGGAAACGACAGCAGATAACTAGCCTTAGATGAAAGCTGGCAGCGGCGATCATGCTGCTAGCGGGAGGCCCTATTGAATGCAACGCACGGCGCGAATCTGGCGGGAGTAGCTAATTATGGTGTTCCGGGTGACGACCGACGGGACTCCTCGACGTTTCATACAGTGTGCAAACACGGTAATTACCGGATGGACGGTCGATTACTCGCGATCGCAAAATGCGCGCCATGCCGCGCCCGATCACGAAGTTCTCTGACCACTTCGGTCAGTTTGAAATCATATTGATTTGCGGCAAGTGCGGGCATCGCCGCGAGACTGAGCCACACTACACTCGCCAAACTTTGCCGCGTGCCGATGGAGACGGTAATTGAGGATGCGTTGAAACGGCTGCGCTGTTCGCAGTGCGGAGCAAAGGAATGCACGCACACTGCAAGCTTGCCGAGAAAGCCCCGAGGTTATTCGTCGTTGCGAAGGTGAGAGGTGTTTGCACTCTGAGCCACTCCACCGCGGGTTCGGTGACGTGGCGGTCGCGCTTCGGGTCGATGGCGGACAAATGAAAAGGCCCCGGCGGTTCGCGTCGAGGCCTTAGTAAGAAGTGGCAGCGGGATTGCTAATTTCCGACGTCGCTTAAGGTCACATGGGACGCATAGGTTAGGGCTGCATACCCGTTCGTTGCGATCCCGAGATCCCGCCGCAGAGCCTACGGCATTTTGCCGATGATTTTCTTGATCTCGTCTACAGAAAAGCCGCGCAACGTCTGCGTTCGCACGTTGCCAAGCGAACTCACTTTCAGCAGCGCGGTCATCGCCGCTTCATCGGTGCCCTCTGTGACTATCACAATGTCGTAATTCCCGACGGTGTAATACGCGCTCTTCACCGCTACGTCGAGCTTTTCAGCCATCGCCTTGAACGCTTCGAGCCGAGCCGGCGAGTCTTTGACGTTCCGGATCCCCTGATCCGTAAAGTTTAATAGGCTTATAAACGTTGCCATGGTCCACCTCCGTTGTTGAGTGAGGCCTTTCTTGGCGGTCGACTGATCGCTACGTCCTTACTTAAGCACGGTCCTGAGCCGTGTGCCACTAGGGCTTGTCGTGCGATTGCTTCCCGGGCGGAAGCGGCCTATCGATTCGTCATCGACAAGTTGGCGGAAGTGTTAGCCGGGAAAGACGAGGAGGAGGCGCGGAGCGTGTTTCGTCGCACCCTCGGCGTGATTACCGTGGCGCCCGATAACGGTCGATTGGTAGCTGTGTACCGCCAACCGACCGGAGAGATAATCGCGCAAATACTTGATGAAGCAGGTCACACGGCATTGGTAGCGGGGGCAGGATTTGAACCTGCGACCTTCGGGTTATGAGCCCGACGAGCTGCCAGACTGCTCCACCCCGCACCTGAGGGACGCGGATTCTACAGAAGCGGCTCCCTCAATAGCAAGGCACAAGCCGCGTGACACCGAAACACTCGCTTCCGTCCGCGCAGGCCAGGAACTCCCTCACGTCCGGCAACAATGAGCTCGCGGTGCGCGTCAGCATGACGGACACGCTCGCTCTGAGTGTCGCGTACACCGTGCGTCACAACACCAATCCACCCGAAGGGCTCGAAAAGACCGATCAGCTGACGACTGTGAACCTTGCCTACTCGATCAAGTGAGTCAAAAAAAGGCCCCGGCGGTTTGCGCCGAGGCCTTACGCGATCACGGACCGGCCATCACTCTTTACGTGTCAGCAAGCGCTCGGTTTCCTCCGTGGACAAAGGCACCCCGGGCGTTCCCGCGCGGCGAGTACCTCGCTGCGCAGCCTCGGCGGCGCGCTGTTGACCCATATCGACACGCCCATTGAAGAATGCGCCTTCGACGATGCCGACACGCGGCGCAAAGATGTTGCCGCTGACCCGACCGGTCTGCTGAACGAGCACCGTTTCCTGGCCGTAAAGATCACCCTCGACACTGCCGTCGACGGTAATCACCCGCGCATGGATATCGCCAACGACCGAACCATCCGTACCGATGGTGACGGTCTGAGTGTGATTGATCGAGCCTTCGATTCGGCCCTGCAGGATGAAATCCTCTTCAGCGCTGAGCTCGCCCTTGAAAATCAGAGTGGCACCCAGGACTGCGACCTTGCGCTCGGGGGCCTTGCGGTCCGCGGGCGAGGGGTGGACCGTCGGCGTCAATGTCGCCTTCACCGGCTCGGGCTGTTCCGAGCGTTGATCGAAACCAAAGTTACGCATGTGAGACCTCCACACGGAATTCTGAAACTTCAGGAGCCGAGTACCGCGCGCGACGCGGGAGCCGGGCGCTCACCCGCCGCCGGACGCGCTGCGTCCTGGGATCGCTTCGAATCCATGTCGACGGAGCCGTTGAAACGCGAGCCCTCCACCAGGCTGACGGACGGTGCGTGGATATTGCCGCGCAGGTTGCCGGTCTCCCCGACATACACTGAGCGTTCCGCGTGCAGGTCACCCTCCACGTTGCCTTCGACTTTGATCACCTGCGCACGGATGTTCGCCTTGACCTTGCCCTCCTTGCCAACCGTCACGCGCTGCGTGTGATTGATCGCACCTTCCACCGTTCCTTGGATCAGCAGGTCCTCTTCCGCAGATAACTCACCTTTGAATCGCAGCGTCGGAGGCAGCACTGACATGCGCTCCGAAGCAGTGTCGTAAGGATTACTCATTTGGGAACTCCTTGGGCGTGCCCGAGCCCGACACACTCTAGTCAGGTGGAGCCGGCCGCAACGCGGAGAGCGATCACAAAACGCGGGGCACGGCGACCTGGGTCGCCGGGGAACGACGCCTCTGCGGCCGTCATGAAACTGCAATCAGTCGTGAATGCAGCGTTTTCCCTACGCGCACGTCGATATGTCAACCGCTGGCGCGTACCGGAGGCTGCTTGCGGCGGCTTGAGCAGGGGCGCATCCTCATCGCGACGCTTGTGGGTGTTGGCATAGCTCCCCGTCATGGACCTTCTCCATCGTCGCTGGCTCGTTCCCGGCCTCGCATTTGTCATCTGCCTGGCACTGCTCGGGCGATGGGCGATGCGTCCCGACGATGCCGTGAACGCGCCGTCGCCTGCCGTAACGCCGACCACCGTCGATAGTCCGCCTCCGGAAGCCCAATCACCCGCGACCGCTGAAGTCACCTCCCCGCCGGCAAAAGACGATTCCGCGTCCGCCTTCGGGACGTTCCGCGGTCGCGTCATCGACGCCGTCACACGCAAGCCACTGCGCGAGTTCAGCGTCCACTTCTTCGGGACGCAAGCGACCAAGGTGGGCGACGAGGCTCCTGGCGAGCAAACGTTCCACAGCGCCGACGGACGATTCGAGTGGCAATACCTGCCGCCCGGCAGCTGGACCGTGACGATCAACGCCAATGGTTACCAGCGCTTCAATCTCAGCGGCTTGCTCCTCTCCCGCGGCGCCGTCGCGCCAGAAGTCGTGCTGCCGCTGCGCCCCGGTCACACGCTGCACGGTCGCGTCTACGACGAGGGTACCGGCACCGCAATCGTCTCCGCATCCATCAGTTTTCGCGAGTCCGACATGGGACGGTTCAAGGGCAACTGGCGCATGCGCGCCCACGCCTCCTCGGAGCAGGACGGATCGTTTGTCCTGGACGGCGTTCCACCGGGCCGTATTACGCTGATGATCAATGCGTCAGAGCACGCCGACCGCGAACTTGATGTCATCGTCAGCAAGGAAACGGCGTCGTTGGAAATCGGCCTTTTTGCCGGCGGCACGATCGCTGGCCGCATCACGGCTGCCGACGGCACTGCGGTTGCGGGAACCGCTGGCCTGCTCAATGTTGATGGAGGCTTCGGCGGTGCGAGCCCGACTGGCCCAACTGGCGAATTCGTGTATCGGAACCTGGCCGCCGGACGGTACGAGCTGTCGGCCCAGGGAGAAGGCGGCAGCGTCACACAGCAGATCGTACTGGCCGAGAACCAGCGCATCGAAGGGATCGTCCTCGTCCTGGGCGTGGGCCACAGCATTCGCGGTGTGGTCACGGGCTTGCGACCCGAGGACTTGCAGCGGGTCGCGATCATCGTGCGGCACGACGGCGACACCGGGATGCCCTTCGGTAGCGATATTCGCATCAATGATCACGGCGCATATGTCGTGCGTGGCGTGCGGCCCGGGCGTGTCTTCGTTACAGCCGATGTCAACAGTCGCAGGCAGATGACGAAGACGATTGCCATGCCCGCCGAGTCCGACGCCACCGTCAATTTCTATTTTCCGCCCGGCTCACGACTGTCAGGTCGCATCACTCGCGCTAGCAAGCCGCTAGCTCGCGCGTGGCTTGACCCCCGGCCCGCCGTGGAGCAACCCGAATCCTCCTATGGAACATCCACGTCGGAGGAAGGGGAATACGTGCTCGAAGATCTGGCAGACGGTGAATACACCATCGTCGTCGGCGACTACAAAAGCCGGCCTGTGCAGATATCCGGTAATACCGTGTTCAACATCGACATTCCCGCTGCGCAGCTTTCGGGCAGCGTGCACGAGGTAAAGGGTGATGTGCCCATTGTTGGAGTCGGCGTGGACATCTGTCCGGTAGAACCGGATTCAGTACGCAACCGGCAGCGCGACCAGTCAGATGATTTCGGCAAGTTCGAGCTCACCGGACTGGAACCAGGCGATTACTTGCTGACGGTCTACAAGCCTGGATACGAAATGTTCCGCAAGCGCATCTCGTACGAGTCGCCGATCGCCGGCATGACGGTGCGGCTGCGCGAGGACACGGGCGTCGAAGTCAGTGTACGCGAGGCGGGTAACGATCAGCCTCTGCGAGAGGTCTACGTCAGGGAAAAAATCGGCGATCGCGACGGCAGCGGGCTGCGCCTCAACCTTGACGATAACGGCGTGGGCTACATCCCTGACGCGCTCGCGGGCAGCACACTTTCGATTTCGGCCAATGGCTTCGCGAACGCCGAGATCGCTGGATGGGGCGGCCAGCGACTCGACCTGCACCTCGAGCGGGAGAATGCCCGGGCTCAGTCCAAGTAGTCGCTCATGGAATGATTTCCAGTGATGCGATCTTGTCGCCTGCAAGCTCGAAGAAGTATCGAAGATTCACGGGACTACCGGGAAAGTTGCCGGTGAGCCTGCTGGTAACGACAGTCTTTGCGTCCTTCTGCTCACACGCAAAAGGCTCGCTCACGTACTGATACTTTGCTGACGCATCGGCCTTCCATTGCCTGATCGCGGGCCGACCTTTGTAGGTGTGCCCTTCGTCCTTCACCACGGCATCTTCGATGAAGCATTCAGAAACGGCCTCACCATTCTTGTCTGCTCTGAAGTACGCGGCGATGGGTCTTGGTAGCTCGAGAGCCATAGGTCCTCCGGGAAGTGCCAGCTGCACGTCGTTTCGCATCCGCATTGCCTGCGGCGAATGTTGTGGATAGGCTCGTGCCGTGACAAGAACGCACGAAAAAGTAAGGTACTTACCAGAGCGTAAGGATCGCGGACATACGCCAGCCTCGGCGGGTAAAGGCATCGAGCAAGCGCTCAGGATGATCGAGGGTCGCTGGAAGCTTACGATTCTGTTCCACCTGTTTGAAGGTGAGTTATTGCGGTTCTCCGACCTGGAACGCGCGATCCCACAGGTATCGCAAAAAATGCTGATTCAGCAGCTGCGCCAGATGGAGGCCGACGGCATCGTGCGAAGAATCGTCCATCATCAGGTTCCACCCAAAGTCGAATATGGCCTGACCGGCTGGGGACAGGCGCTCTGCCCGGCCCTCGACGAGCTGCTGAAGTGGGTGGCCGCGCAGCCGGGCCACGAAATGACCGCCGTGGACTCGAACGCCGAGTCCACCGCAAAGGACTGAGCCGCTTCGGCTGCCGGTGTAAGGCGTGTCCGTCGAACTCGTTGTTTCCGTCGCGCTTGGGATTGGACTTGCGGCAGCGGTTGGCTTTCGCATCTTCCTGCCGCTGCTCGTCGCCAGCATCGCTGCGTACACAGGTCACCTGGAACTGAGCCAGAGCTTCGCATGGCTCGGGACACTGCCCGCGCTGGTCATGCTCGGCATCGCAGCGATTGTGGAGATCAGCGCCTACTACATTCCGGGCGTCGATAACGCGCTCGACGTCGTCGCGACGCCGGCCGCGTTCGCAGCGGGCACAGTGATTGCCTTGGCCGTCATGGTCGATCTGCCGCCGATGGTGAAGTGGGCGACGGCCCTCATCGCGGGCGGTGGCGTAGCAGGTCTCACGCAAAGCGTGACGGCGCTGCTGCGTGCGAAATCCACCGCGCTGACCGGAGGCATTGGTAATCCGGTCATCGCTACCGCGGAATTCGGGGGCGCACTCCTCGTCTCGCTGCTCGCAGTGCTGGTACCGCTCGCGGCGATCGCACTGGTCGTCGTGTTCTGCTGGGCCGCAGTCCGGTTCGTGCGCAGAGCGTTACAGCGAAAACCCGGTTAGTGCCGGAGTAGCTCGCACGCGCGATGCAGGTCCCCGCTTCGAGGCCTTGTTCAGAGGCTGACAGCCACCTTGAAGCCACCCCAGAACATCCGCTTGCCGTCGAACGGCATCGCCTTGGGATCCATCATGTCTGCGAGACGCGGGTCTTTCATGACCTTGGCCATGATGCGATCGCGTTGTTTGCGGGATCGATAAACGATCCATGAGAACCACACGACCTCGCCGCGCTTGAGCTTCACGGCCTGCGGAAATGAGGTGTACTTGCCCGGCTTCACATCGTCCGCAATGCACTCGCGGTATTCGAGTGCGCCGTGATCCCGCCAGACCTTGCCCGCGCGGCGCGCCAGGCGGACATACTTCTTCGTGTTGCGCTTGGGGATGGGAACGACAAATCCATCTACGTAGGCCATGGCGATCTCCTTTGCGTGAACGTCAGTTGGGCAACTCAGGTACGTGCGGGTTCCCTCATTTTTTCGCCACCCGGAAGTGGCACACCTCCCCGTAGCGGGCACGTTGCGTCGAGCGCGAGTAGCAGCCACACTTCGGCGCTTCTTCCAAGACGAGAACAACAATGAAACGTCTACTCAGGTGGGTGGGCATAGCCCTGGGAAGCCTGGTCGCGTTGGCGATCATCGCGTACGCGGCAGCGTACGCGCGCTCCGAGTACCTCTTACGGCACATCTACGAGATCCCGCGCGGTTTCATTATCAATTCCGACAGATCCCAGAATCGATCGTCGAGGGACGGCGACTCGCCACCATCCACGGCTGTTTCGCCGGCTGCCACGGCAAGGAGGCCGAGGGCGGTGTACTATTCGACCAGCCGATCATCGCGCATCTCGTTGCGCCCAATCTTACGGCGGCCGTCCGCAAATACAGCGATGCGGAACTCGCCGTCGCGATCAAGCATGGTCTGCGGCCAGACGGTCACAGCATGGTCGTGATGCCATCGGAAGGGTTCATCCTGCTCACAGACGAGGACCTGGGCCGCATCATCGCGTTTCTGAAGAGCCTGCCGGCGATCGAGGGGCCGGGCCCGAGTTTCTCGCTAGGCCCCGCCGGGCGCATCGGCTTTGCCGTCGGCCAGTTCAAACTCGTAACGCAGCTCATCGCCGAAACCGTGCCGCCGCCCGAAGCAACCAGCGAAGAAGCGACCTATGGACGCTACCTCGCCCGGACGAGCTGCGTGCAGTGTCACGGGACTGATCTGCGCGGCACCTCCAATCCCGATTTCACCAGTCCGGATCTGCGGGTGGCGGCTGCCTACTCTCCGGAAGCGTTTACCCAGCTGCTACGAACCGGCGTTGCAATCGGCGGAAGAAAACTTGGCGTGATGGGCGCGTGGGCGCAATCGAATCTATCGCAGTTTACCGATGCGGAGATCAGCGCCCTCTACAGTTATCTGCACGCGCTGCCGGGCGCCAACTAGGAGTGTCCAGTCAGAACTTAGCGGTTGCCCGCGTTGAGAGTGCGGACCGTAAAGCGAATCGTCGCGCCGCCCCCCGGGTTGTTTTCCGCCCAGATCCGTCCGCGATGGGCTTCGATGATTGAGCGCGCCATGGAGAGTCCAAGCCCCATGCCGTCGGGCTTGGTGGTGAAGAAAGACTCGAAAATGCGCGACATCTTGTCGGCCGGGATGCCGTCACCGCGGTCGCTCACGCTCACTTCGACCGTGTCATTGCCGTTGCCCTTCGTTACCAGCGTGAGTTCGCGCGCCGACTCCTGGCTGTTCTGCATCGCGTCCATGCCGTTGACGATCAGGTTCAGCAGTACCTGCTCAATATAAGTGCGGTCTGCAAACACCAGCGGTAGTCCGGTTGCCAAATCGCCGTGCAGCCGAATTCGCCGCTGCTTGGCATCGCTCGCCACGAGCTGCAGCACGCCCGACGCTGCGTCGTTCAGATCGAGCGGCTGCATTTGAATGTCGCGCTTGCGCAGCAATGCCCGAATCCGACGAATCACTTCGCTGGCGCGCAGATCCTCTTTGCAGATCTCAGCCAGTATCCGGCCGATCTCAGGGAGCGGCGGCTCCTTCATGCTCAGGAGGGTCTCGGCAGCTTCGGCATTGCTGAGAATGGCGCACAGCGGCTGGTTGACTTCGTGGGCGATCATTGCGGTCAGCTCCCCGACCACCGCAAGGCGCGTCGCGTGGGCGAGGTTGCGCTTGGCTTCTTCAGCTCTCTTGCGATCCGTGATGTCGTGTGCGACCGCCTGAAACTCGTCCAGCTGTCCGTTCGGATCGAAAATCGCGTGAACGACCCAGTGCTGCCAGCAGCTGGTCCCGTCGGGAAGCGTCATCTCCTGCTCCCAGTCGCACGGTTTGTGCACCGAGGCCGCCGACTCCACCTGGTTGCGCGCCAGGGCGCGGACTTGTTCCGGTAACAGATCGAGGAATCGCGCGCCGATCAGTTGCTCGCGCTGTCGCCCCATCGAGCGGCAATACGCTTCGTTGACGAAGGTGAGGGTCGAGTCGGGCAGGAAGTGGCAGACGAAGGCCGTCTGACTCTCGACGACTTCGCGATACCGTGCCTCGCTGGCGCGCAAGGCAGCTTCATTGAGGCGCCGGTCCGTGATGTCGGTCGCGGTGCCGATATACCCGAGCAACACGCCATTCGGAGCGTAGCGCGGAACACCTCTGTCCAGGATCCAGCGATACGTGCCGTCTTGCCGGCGCAACCGGTACTCCGCCTCGTAGGAAACGCGCGCGTCGAGTGAGGTGTCATGTGCAGCGAGACAGTGCGGCAGATCCTCCGGATGCACACTCTGCTCCCAGCTGTTCCCGCGCTCCTGCTCGAGTGTGCGGCCGGTAAACTCGAGCCAGCCACGATTGAAGAACTCGCGCACTTTGTCGGTACCCGACATCCAGATGAGCACGGGAGCGCTGTCAGCCATGGTGCGAAAGCGTCGCTCGCTTTCCCGCAGGGACCGCTCGACTCCTTGTTTCTGCTCGATCAGCACTGCGGCCAGATAGAGGGGCGCGGCTCGCAGGAGAAGAAAGTGCTGGAGTGCGGCGCCCTTTTCGCTCGGTGACAACCCGGAAAAGATTCCGAAGCCGTGCAGGACTGCGGCCACCGCGAAACAGGTGAGGAGCACAATAGCGGCCGAGGCTCCCCGCATGCCAAATCGAATCGCGGCCCAGAACAGAAAAGGAACTGGCGCATAGAAGCGTGACTCGGCAAGCCCCGTCCCTCCCCCTTGATACTCGAAGGCGATGTATGAGGTCAGGATCAACCCGGCCGTCAGCAATGCGCCTTCGATCCACCGATTCCCCAAGAGGATCCGAACCTCCCGGCGAGCACCCACAATCCAGTAGAAAAAGGCTGGAGTGATGATCAGGTTTGCGAGCGCATCCCCTAGCAGCCACTGCTCCCAGGCGACC
This sequence comes from uncultured Gammaproteobacteria bacterium, assembly GCA_963705495.1. Lineage (GTDB taxonomy): Bacteria > Pseudomonadota > Gammaproteobacteria > Steroidobacterales > Steroidobacteraceae > DATBVX01. The sequence goes on from CAVPJQ010000005.1 coordinate 52,611, forward strand.
CAATAGTCCTGTCCAAGAGCCTGTCGCGCCGCAGCGCCGGCAAATGCGGACAGTGCCGGGGCGAGCAGCACCGCGAAAAGACAGTACACGCCAAAGTCCCGCACGGTTTCGAAGCGTGTCGGGTTGCGCATGAAATGTTTGAGTGCCGCGGCTGTGAACACCGCCTTGGCGCAATCGATCGCGAACGTGGCCAGCAGAAACCAGGCTGGAGTATCCCCAGGCACTGCGACGGTGAGCCGAATCGGAAGCGTTGCGAGCAGCAACGGCGCCCACCACCGCGGCCGAACCAGGAGCAATGCGCAGAGCAGCACCGAGTCCGGAAACCAGAACGGCGACGGCGTCGCATGGCTGAACGCCATTGCGTAACGGTAAGCAACGTAGAACGCCGCCTCGAACAGGCAGAACGCGAGAACATTTCTGAGCAGCGGTTGACGCGCCAGGAAGGAAAGGCCGTACTCCAGCTCGCTTTTCTTGTCGACCGCGTCCGACGCGATGACACTCGTGACCGGCATGATCCATCCGCTCTGAGCCGCGATGTGGCACAGATTAGCCCCGATTGCGGCAGCGCGACCAACTTTCATGTAGGCGCGCTGGGGGAGAGTCCGTAAGACGTAAGTCCACTTCCAAGGGGGCGCTGCAAGGGCGTCAAATGCGCGACCATGACAGACACGCGGCACCTTATTGCTGTCGTCGATAACGAACAGCCGGTTCGCCTTGCGCTCGCGCGAATGCTGCAGGCCTCGTCCGCCTATCGCGTCATGGTCTTCGACAGTGGTCAAACGTTCCTGGACTCGCTGCGTACGGTCGTTCCGGATTGCGTGGTCCTCGACTTCCAGATGCCGGAGTTGACGGGGAGCGACGTGCAGCGGGCGCTCAGGAAGGCTCAGATCGAGGTTCCGGTCATCGTCATGACCGGCCATGATCAGCCGAGCTTGCGCGAGCAATGCATCGCGGACGGCGCTGCTGCCTACTTTGCCAAGCCATTGCGCCGCGACGACCTGATCGCGGCGATCGATCTGGCGATCCTCAGCCAGCAGACGGGATGACCACCGCGATCCGGGATACCCGCTGACGTTCGGGCTGCCAGTGCCCACCCTGTCCTACAGCCATGACCACCGCCGCAGATGACGGGAGGTCGCGATTCGTCACATAATCTTGACAAACGCCAGTTCAAAGCCAGCCGCATGGATACCGAGGCAACCGTTTTTCTGCTGGACGACGACCAAGCGGTCGTAACGGCGCTCGCTCGAGTGTTGCACGCGGAGGGCCACCCCACTCGTACCTACACGTCCGCGAACGAATTCCTCGCGGCTCACGACCCCGAAATCCCGGGGTGCCTGGTCACTGACCTCATCATGCCCGACATGAGCGGCCTGGAGTTGCAGCGCGTTCTGGCTGCGCGGGGATACGCCCGCCCCATAGTCTTCGTCACCGCACGCGGCGACATACCGATGACGGTGCAAGGAATGCGCGCGGGTGCAATCAGTTTCCTGCCGAAGCCCGTGCGCAAGGCTGACCTGCTCGCGACGGTGCGCGAAGCAATCGCGAAAGACGCAGCTACCCGAGCGCAGCTCGCGGAGCAGCGTCGTGTGCTCGAGCTGCTACGACGCCTCACGCCGCGCGAGCGCCAGGTCATGGACCTGGTCGTTACAGGACTGAAGAACAAACAGATCGCAGGCCAGCTCTCTGCCACCGAAAAGACGGTCAAGGTCCACCGCGGCAGGCTGCTGGAGAAGATGCAGGTCAAGTCGGCGACCGCGCTCGCCAACCTCCTGGCGCACGCCGGAGTCACAGCGGCGGCAGGTGGTCGCGGCGAATGACCGCTTCACATTCCAAGGTGGCCGTCCAGGAATCGCAGCTGATCGGCGGTTGACTCGGCATCTTCCGGTGCACCGAAGAAACCGGCATGGGGCATGGCTTCCCAGACATTGAGGTCGGCCTCGATCCCCGCGCGCCGGAGCGCGCGATGCAGCAGGACTGTATTCGACAGCAGCAGGTCACGGGTGCCGGACTGCAGGTACGTGGGGCAGAAGCCTTTGCTGAAATCACCGAAGACCGGCGACAGGTAGGGATCACGCAGATCCGCGCCCGCGGCGTACAGCCGATTGAGCACCATCATTGGCTTCTTCAGCACGATATCGAGATCCTCGTTGGTCGCAAACGTGTCGCCTGCCTCCGTGAGATCCGCCTCCGGCGTTAGCAACACCGCCGCCGCTGGCAAAGGCAAACCGATGTCGCGTGCCTTGAGAATGGTCGCGGCCGCGAGCCCGCCTCCCGCGGAGAGACCCACGAAGCCGATGCGCGAGGGCGCATGGTTCTCAAGCAACGCCCGGTACACGGCGACGGCGTCGTCGAGCGCCGCCGGGAACGGGTGATCCGGAGGCATCCGATAATCCGGCGAGAACGTCCGGTAACCGCCCGCGCTCGCAATCGGAATCGCGCCGGTACCCGCGAGCGACCCGCCGCCGAACACGTAGGCGCCGCCGTGCAGAAACAACAGGACTCGATTGCGGTTGCGCTCGGGAATCGACCGCGGCACGAGTTCGTAGGTGGCGACGCTGGCGATTTTTCGTTCCAGCAGGTCCCCCACGAAATTCTGGCGATGGACCTCGTGGATGGGCGCAAAGATGGCGTTGCTTCTTGCGACTGCCTCATGCCACCCGGCGACATCGTCGAGCGCCGGCCACGGCGGGAACGGCGGTCTTGGCGTCGAAAGAAAGCGTCGGGCCTCGTCGCTCACCGTGGTCGGAGGCGCAATCGCACGTGCCGGCAGCTCGAGGCGACCGGATTGTTCGTCGTTTGACCATTAGCTCTTTCCCTGCTGCGACGCGACCTACCCTAGCACCCTGCCCCCACGGCTGCACGGCTGGGCTAGATCCCGGCGGCAGAGATCGCGTGACTTGCCATGGAAGCGGGGACTAGCATTCGGGGTGCGGGATGCGGTCGATACAACAACTCAACAGGGGGAGACCTGACTCATGTCACCTAGAGGCGTGGCGATCATTGCGGCGAGCTTAGTGGTGCTGGCTGGCTGCGCGAAGACAGCGCCACCAGTAGCGGACGCAGCCGCCGACGAAACGGCCATTCGTGCCATCGATACAGCTTGGTTCAAGGCGTACAACGCCGGCGACGTCGACGGAGTCACGGCGCTCTACTCGGAAGATGCAGTGCTCAACATGCCGGGGGTACCCGCGGCCCGCGGCGGAGCAGCGATTCGCGAGGCTTACGTGAAGGACATCGGGGATGCGGTTGCAGGCGGGCTCACCAACACCCAGAGCCCCTCGGGCGAATTCGGCGTCTCGGGAGATCTTGGCTGGGAATGGAACACCTTCACCGTCACGGACAAGTCGGGCACGACTGTCGCCACCGGCAAGTACGTCACGGTCTACGGAAAGAAGAACGGCAAGTGGTCCATCATCCGCGACATCTGGAATTTGGATGCGCCTGGCCCGGCAGCTGCGGCGGCGGCCAACTAGTCCGTCCCGAGCGATACCCGTTTACTCGGATGGATCGATGCGAAAGACCGGGTAGTCCGCTGCGATCGACTCAAAGGCAGATACCGGTGCGTCGTGCGCTACCGGCAGGTGTTTGCGGCCACTTGTGGCGACTTGGCTCCAGGCCTTGAGGATTGGTGCGCGCTTCTCTCGTTGAATTTCAGTAAGCGTTACCGGGTGCGTTCGGCCGCGCTTGATGAACGCCACACCGCGCGCCGCGCGAACGTTCTTCACCCACTCCGAATCGTCTCCGAGCATTGAAACCAGGTAACGTTGGCCCTCGTGGCTTGCACCGACGAGGACCGTTGAGCATAGGCGGCCACTACTTCGGCTCTTCACCTGCAATGTGACCAAGATCTGCGGTGTTAGGCCAAGCCCGGCCGGATCTCCACTTGACGCTTTCACATACGAGTCCTCAAGGAAAACACTCTGCGCGTCGGGCTTGTTCCTCAATACGTAGAACCCACGCAAAACATCACTTCCGTTTCGGCAATCCCTTATGGATTCTCACGGGGCCGCCTTTCATAGTCGCTACTGGGTCTCGTGCGGCCCATGTGGGCGCGGGATCAGTTGCAGAGAATCCGCCGATGAGAGAACACCGCAACCGGGTTGTTCAAGTCAGCCGCTTCGGTGGTCCCGACGTGCTGGAGGTGGTCGACGCTCCCGTGCCGACGGCTGGTCGCGGCGAGGTGCGAGTTCGCGTGCTCGCCTCGGGAATCGAGTACACGGATGTGGTGATCCGGCGCCACCTGTACCCGCAAACGATGCGCCGCCAGCCGCCATTCGTGCTGGGTTATGACGTCGTCGGGGAAATCGATGAGCTCGGCGATGGCGTGAGCGGCTATCAGCTTGGCGAGCGCGTGGCCGATATGACCGTACTCGGGTCGAACGCCGCCTATCGTACGCTCCGAGCCGACTGCCTGACCCGCGTGCCGGCGGGCGTTGATGCAGCGGAGGCGGCAGCGCTGATCTTGAGCTGGGCGACCGCATACCAGCTGCTGCACCGTGCGGCCCGTGTGCAGCGAGGTCAGCGCGTGCTGGTGCAGGGAGCCGCCGGGGCCGTCGGTCAGGCGCTGCTCATGCTTGGCAGGCTGGCCGGCTTGGAGCTGTGGGGCACCGCGCGCGCCGAGCACGCGACGCTGATCCGCGAGCTCGGCGCCACGCCGATCGACTACCTACGCGAAGACTTCACGCGCGCCCTGCCGGGTGGGTTCGACGTCGTCTTCGACGGCGTCGGTAAGGACGGCTATGGCAGCTCGTACGCGGCGCTCAAGCGTGGCGGCCTGCTCTGCGCCTATGGTTATACCGCTGGCGTGCAGCCACAGCGTCGTCCACTCGCCATCCTGATGTGGCTGGCGCGCCAGTATCTCCATTCCCTATGGAAGTGGGTGTTTCGGGGTAAGCGCACCTATGCCTATTCGATCAACCTGATGCGGGCGCGACATCCCGCCTGGTTTCGGGAGGACCTGGAGCGGCTCTTCGGCCTATTGGCAACTCGCGCCATCCGGCCGCGCGTCGCCGAGCGGATCTCATTCGATGAGGTCGCCGAGGCGCACCGCCGTCTCGAAGCAGGTGCTCTCGAGGGAAAGCTCGTCTTGTGTCCGGAGCTGGCGTCGCTACGCGACCGGGTACCGCCTCAGCGCGAGCCGGCCCCTACGTCCGACGCACGAGAAATTTCAAGGCGCGAATAGGGCGATGGGGATGGTAGGTCTCGATGCGCTGAGTCCGCCCTTTTTGTAACGCAGACCTAGGTCGACCTCCGCTTGAGCACTAGGAAATAGGCGACCGGGATCACCAGCATCGACAGGAGCGGTGCCGTAATCATTCCGCCAACCATTGGCGACGCGATCCGGCGCATCACCTCCGAGCCTGTGCCGCTGCCCCACATGATCGGCAGCAAGCCGGCGATGATTACTGCAACGGTCATTGCAATCGGGCGCACGCGCAGCGCTGCACCTTCGACGATCGCCTGAGCCCAATCATCGTCATCATTGAGCCGCGATTGCGCCGCGCGAGTAGCAACCGCCTGGTTCAGATAGACCAGCATGACAACACCAATTTCCGCCGCCACACCTCCCAGAGCAATGAAGCCCACGCCGGAGGCGACGGACATGTTGTACCCAAGCAGAAACATCAACCAGAAGCCGCCGACGAGTGCGAACGGCAAAGTCACCATGATAAGGAGCGCGTCGCCGAAGCGGCGGAAGGTTAGATAGAGCAGAACAAAGATGATCACGAGCGTAGCCGGCACGACGATCTTGAGCCGGGCGGTGGCACGCTCCAGATATTCGAACTGCCCGGACCATGAGATGGAATAGCCGGCTGGGAGCTCGATTTGTTTTGCTACCTCCTGCTGCATCTGGCGAACGGCCGAACTCAGATCGCGCCCATGCAGGTCGATGTACACCCACCCTGAGGGCCGCGCGTTCTCACTCTTCAGCATCGGTGGGCCGTCGCTGATTCGGATAGTGGCGACATCCCCGAGACGGATTTGCGCTCCGCGCGCAGTCAGTACAGGCAGGTCGCGCAGCTTCTGCACTGAGTCGCGGACTTCGCGCGGATAGCGCACGTTGATCGGAAACCGCTGCAACCCTTCCACGGTTTCGCCAATGTTGTCACCGCCGATTGCGGCCGAGACGATGCTCTGGACGTCTGCGATGTTGAGGCCGTAGCGGGACGCCATATCGCGGTCCACCTTCACATCGATGTACCGCCCGCCCGTGAGACGCTCGGCAAATGCCGAGGTTACCCCCGGCACGTCTCTCACTATTTGCTCGACGGCCGAAGCGAGCTTCTCGACTTCGCGGAGATCCATCCCAGCAACCTTCACGCCAATCGGGCTCTTGATACCTGTGGCCAGCATGTCAATGCGGTTGCGAACGGGTTGTACCCAGATGTTCGAGAGCCCTGGCACGTTGACGACGGCATCCAGCTCCTGAATCAGGCGGTCTGGGGTCATACCAGCTCGCCACTGATCGCGCGGCTTGAACTGGATGGTGGTCTCGAACATCTCGAGCGGTGCGGGATCAGTAGCCGTTTCCGCCCGACCCGCCTTGCCGAAGACACTCGCGACTTCCGGCACGGTCTTGATCATTCTGTCCGTCTGTTGCAAGAGCTCGGCCACCTTGCCTGTCGAAATCCCGGGCAGCGCCGAGGGCATGTAAAGAAGATCGCCTTCATCGAGCGGGGGCATGAATTCCCCGCCGATCCTCGTTATGGGATACGCCGTTGCGAGCAGGATCATCAGGGCAATCACCAGCACGGCCTTTGGGGCGGCGAGGACGCGCCTGAGGAGCGGCTGATAGAACGCAATGAGCCCGCGGCTAATCGGATTGTTCTGTTCCGGGAGGATCCGCCCGCGGATCAGGTAGCCCATGAGCACGGGAATCAGTGTGACTGCGAGTCCCGCAGCGGCCGCCATTGCGTACGTCTTGGTGTAGGCGAGTGGAGAGAAGAGCCTTCCCTCCTGCGCCTCGAGGGTGAATACCGGCACAAACGACAGCGTGATGATGAGGAGAGAGAAGAACAACGCGGGTCCGACCTGTGTGGCGGCATCACCGATTACGCGCCAATGCTCTGAACCCTCGAGCCGCGCATCAGGATGCGCGTGATGCCACGCCTCGATGTGCTTGTGCGCGTTCTCAATCATAACGACCGCGGCGTCCACCATCGCACCAATCGCAATGGCGATGCCGCCCAACGACATGATGTTCGCATTCACGCCCTGATAATGCATCACGATGAACGCCATCAGCACGCCCAGAGGCAGCGAGACAATAGCGACAAACGCGGAGCGCAGATGGAAGAGGAAGACTGCGCAGACCAGTGCCACGACGATGAACTCTTCGAGGAGTTTTTCCTGCAGGTTGTTGACAGCTCGCTTGATGAGACTTGATCGATCGTAAGTGGGCACGATCTCGACGCCCCTCGGAAGGCTCGATCTGAGCGCCGCGAGCTTGGCCTTCACGGCATTGATTGTTTCGAGCGCGTTCTTCCCGGAACGCATGATGATCACGCCGCCTGCGACCTCTCCCTCGCCATTGAGTTCCGCGATGCCACGACGCAGCTCCGGGCCCACTTGTACGCGTGCAATGTCTCCCAGCGTAACCGCTACTCCCGTGTTCGTGGTCAGCAGCGGAACCTTGCGAAAGTCGTCAAGCGACTGCAGGTATCCCGACACACGAACCATGTACTCGGCCTCGCCCAATTCGAGGACCGAGCCTCCGGTTTCTTGATTCGCCTTTTGCACTGCCTCGATGACTCTCTGGTGTGTCACGTTGAACGCGCGCAGCCGATCCGGGTCAAGCACGACCTGATACTGCTTCACCATGCCGCCGACCGAGGCGACCTCAGACACGTTCGGCACCGACTTCAGTTCGTACTTCAGGAACCAGTCCTGAAGGGCGCGAAGCTGCGATAGATCCATCGTGCCGCTGCGATCGATGAGTGCGTACTCGTAGACCCAGCCGACGCCCGTGGCATCGGGACCTAGCGAGGCTCTTGCCTGGGCGGGCAGGCGTGACTGCACCTGATTGAGGTATTCGAGCACGCGGGAGCGCGCCCAGTATTGGTCAGTGCCATCCTCAAACAGGACATAGATGAAGGAGTCACCGAACAGCGAGTAGCCCCGTACCGTCTTTGCGCCAGGCACTGACATCATCGTGGTGGCGAGCGGATAGGTGATCTGGTTTTCAACAATCTGCGGTGCTTGCCCCGGGTAGGTCGTGCGGATGATGACCTGCACGTCCGAAAGATCGGGAATCGCATCGAGCGGCGTTCGAAGCATCGCCCACACGCCCCAACCTGCGACCATCAGCGTCGCGAGCAGCACGAGGAAGCGGTTATCAATCGACCAGCGGATGAGGCGCGCGATCACGGCTGCGGTCCCACGCTTGACGGCTTGTCTGGCAATATGGCCTTGAACCGGTTCAAGGTGGACTTGAAACTCGCGTCGGAGTCGATGAGGAACTGTCCCGACACCACTACCGATTGGCCCTCCTTCAACCCCGAGAGAATCGTTGATTGGCCGCCTTGCTCGGTACCGACGGTGACCTCCGCCACGTTGAACACGCCACCTTCGCGGGCGACGATGACAACGGTGCGTTCGCCGGTCGCGATCACGGCCTCGCTCGGCACAACGAGCTGCGGCTCGCGCGCCGGTCCGGTGAAGTCAAGCGACACGTACATGCCGGGCGAGAGTTTGAATTGCGGATTTTCAAGTGCCACACGTGCCGTCAGGGTTCGAGTCTCCCGATCAACATCCGGCAGAAGAGCGATCACATTGCCCGTAAACTCCTCGCCGGGCCACGCGGTCGCGCGCGCCTTGACCGCCGATCCCGCAGGAATGAACGAGACCTTCGCCTCCGGGATCTGCGCATTCACCCAGACGGTGGCGAGGCCATTAATACGAAATAAGGTCGCCCCCGCCATGAACGTCGCGCCATCGCGCACGCCCAGCTCCGTCACGGTCCCATCAATCGGAGCGACCACGGTACTGCTCGCAACTGTCGTGCGCGTTGTTTCCACGGCACGAATGGTCGCCTCGGGGATACCGAGCACAACGAGTCGCTGGCGGGCCGCCGCGCGAATGGATTGCGCGCCTGCTGAGCGCGCATCGAGCAGTGCGAGGTACTCCTGCTCCGCCTCCAGCCACTGCGGCGCGAGAATTTCGGCGAGCGGCTGCCCACGTCGAACCCGTTCCAGGGCCGCCCTGACATGAAGTCGCGTGACGTATCCCTCAACGCGCGACTGCACCAACTCAAGCAAGCGCTCATCGAACACGACATCGCCGACCGTTTGCAGCTGCGTGGGCAACGCCACCTTCTCGACCTTGCCGAGACGGATTCCCAGGTTCTGCACGAAGTTCGGATTGACCCGAACATCACCGCCCTCAACTGCCTCATCCGCATAGACCGGCACGAGCTGCATGTCCATGAAGGGGGACTTGCCCGGCTTGTCGAACTTGACGTTCGGCACCATTGCATCGTGCCAATAGAGAACCTTCCGCTCGCCAGACGCGGGCACGGCATCATGCGGGGCGCCTGCCGCAGCCGTCGTTGGTGCCGACAGCATTGCGCGATGTCCCCACCAGTAGCCGACACCTGCGCCCACTGACAGCAATGCGAGCGCAGCGGCCACCCATCTGATCTTGTTCATTCGTGGCAACGTCATGGCGAGGCTCCCGAGTCGTGCAGAAAGTGCAGGAAGATCCAGGCGCGTGCGACTGCACCCTTGAGCTCGACAAACTGAAGTTGGGTATCGACTTCTTCAGTCAACGCTTCGACAGCAGTGCGAAGATCGCCTCGCCCGGCACCATACGACGTCACAGCCGCATGCGACCGATCACTCGCCAGCGGGAGGAGCTCGGTTTCATAGCGCTTGAGGCGCTCACGAGTGCCGCGCCATTCGGCGAGAACCGCCCGAACTTCCGCCGTGTGCATGCGGATTTCCGCATCGCGCTCCGCCTCCTGCGCGCGCACCACGGCAAGCTTTTCGGCGATGACGGGATCTTGCCGGTGCGCGCCGAAAAACGGCAGACCAACCCGGAACTCGAGAGACATCATGTCGGAGAACTCGGAACCGCGTGCCTGATAACTGAGCTCCGCGCTCCAATCCGGGCGCTTCTCGGCGCGTGCGAGCTCGACGTCGGTCTTCGCTGCGTCGAGCTGCGCGATCAATGGAGCAAGTGGCGCGTGGTCTGGTACCGCAGACAGCAGCGCGTCCGGCGAATGTCCCAATTCAAGGTCGGTCGGAATCGGTGCGAGGGGCCGATCGGCGGCATCGCCTGCCCAGCGCGCGAGCTCCGCCCGCCGCGCCTCGACGGCTTGATCAAGTGCAGAAGTGCGCTCGTCGAGCCGCGCAACCGTGGACTGCGCCGCGAGTGCCTCTGCTGCGCTGGTACGACCAGCCGCAAGCGCGGCTCGGGCGGCCGCGGCCTGTAATTCTGTCTCGGCCTTCAGCTCGCGCAGGCGCGCGCGCGATTCCTCGGCCACCGCGGCCCCAATCCACGCTTCCGCGGTCGCGCGAGCGACTTCGAAACGGGTCTTGCGCACTTGCGCTCGCGCAACGGTGATCTCTTCCTCCGCTCGCTCGCCTTGCAAGCGGCGCTTTTCGCCATTGGGGAAGGTCTGCATGACCCCGATCCGGCGCATCGTCATGAAATCGTCCGTCAAGGAGAAGCGCTCGGTGGTGTTGATGGGGAGGTTGTCCACTGCCGCTACAAGTTCCGGGTCCGGCAGCCGCCCTGCGCTCGGCGCCACCGCTTCGGCCGCCTCAAGTGTCGCCACTGACGCGGCAAGCTGTGGTGTCTCTTCGAGAGCACGATCGATCGCTTCGTCGAGCGACAGCGGTTCGGTCTGCGCCCGCAGGCCAGGAATCCATGTGAGTACCGTGAAACTCAGCACGGCAGCGACTGCGTGCCGAAGCAAATGAAACCTGGTCATGACAGCAAACCTCAATCCGTTTGATGACGTCACGCACGCGCGCACGGAGCACGCGTCGAGCGAAACAGGATCAGGGAGTCAGCGTCCGCAGGAAAGCGGACGCTAGTGAGGTGCTACAAGCGGAGGCGTCCGGTGCGTAGGTACGTCGGGGCGCCGAACAACGATGTGGAACCAGCGAATCGCGGTCGTAGGTCAAACCCGCCCAACGATTGGCTCGGACTCTTATTCTCACGAGCCGCAATGGGCGGTGGATCTGCGCCGCCGGCCGCCTCATCGGAGGCCTTTGTATCACTCTTCAGGATCGCAGCTGCAAGCGGCTCGCTTATCGGTGTGGAGGCACAGCAATGCTGAGCAGCTGATGCGGCTCCGCTGGCCGAAACTGAATCGTGATTGCATGGAGCATGCATACCCGGCGGGCAACAGTCGGAAGCCGGTGAGTGCATTGCGCAGGCAAGTAATGGCTCCGCGGCCCCAAGGAGGCCAAGCCAGAGTGCGGAGACAAGCAAGAAACGACGCATTGCGATATCTACTCTCGAACACGCTACCACGACCCCGCCCTTCGGAGAAGGTCGGCCTGCACCCGGAGTCAAGATGAGGACGAGTGCGGACAACTTGGATACTGGAGGGTCGGCGCAAGGCGCCTTCGCGGTGGCATCATGACAGCTGGACTGCTCATACGGAGGTCATCGTCGTGACGGACCAATCTCCTGATCGGCAGAAGCACTGGCAGAAGGTGTTCCAGACCAAGGCAGCCGACTCGGTCAGCTGGTATCGGCGACACTTGGACGTTTCCCTCGAGCTGCTCGAACTGGCTGGCCTGTCGGTGCAGTCTCGACTGATCGATATCGGCGGCGGCGCCTCGACACTCGTGGACGATTTGCTGGATCGAGGCTTGGTGGGCGTTACCGTTTTGGACATCTCGGCGGAGGCGCTCGCCATTCCGCAAGCGCGACTTGGGGAGCGAGCCCATGAGGTGAGTTGGATAGTCGGTGATGTGCTGCACGCTGGGTTACCCACAGGCGGGTTCGACTTCTGGCACGACCGAGCGGTATTTCATTTCCTCACCGATCCGGCCGACGCCGCAAAATATGCGCAACAGGCGGCACTCGCCGTGAAGCCGGGCGGAGATGCCGTGATTGGAGGGTTCGCGCCTGACGGGCCGGAGCGATGCACCGGTTTGCCCGTCGCGAGGCGATCTGCGGAGGACATCGCTCGGATACTTGCGCCCGTCTTCAGCCTTCAGGAAACGCGTGCGGAGCGGCACTTGACGCCCGCTGGCGCAGTGCAGCCGTTCGCATATGCACTATTGAAGCGAAGGTGACCGACGCGCTTGTGGTGTTGTTTGCTGCGAATTACCCGCTGACGATCGCCGGCTGAGTGGGTGGGCCAGCCTCGAGCAAGCGCAGAAACCACCGATTCCACTTTGGTGGCTGAATTCGGCCTTGAAACGGCTTCCCTGCTCGCAGTTTCGGGAATGCCGGAACGTTTGGTAGCGGGCGCAGGATTTAGCACTTTCTTGAGTGCCGGATCACCGCTGTGCCGCCAGTCAGGGCAACTCCACCGCCGAAACCTGCCGGGCCGTTTCCGATGATCGTCATACGTTCAACTTCCAGGAGGCCAGCGAGGTTTAAGTCTCTTCCCGGCTCGCAGAAGTCGAGGCGGCACGAAGCTGTCGATTTTGAGTTCGTCTCGACCGGCGGGGCAACCTTGGCTTTCGGAAAGTTCCTGATGGCGCTTCGGGCAGACCCGGGCGATCATAGGGCAGACGGAATCGAGCATGAAACCCATACCGCAGATAGTCGCGTTCATGACGCCATTTCCCTATTCGATCGACATCGATGCCCCGCTGTCGCAAGCGCGAGTGTTCATGCAGCGTCGCCGCATTCGCCACCTGCCAGTGACGTCGCAGGGAGCGATCGTGGGAATGCTCACCGACCGTGATATCAAGCTGGTGCTGGGTCCGGACTTTGCCTACCCGCCCGAGAAGGAGCTCAAGGTCAGCGACGTGTGTGTAAAGGATCCCTACATCGTGCCTGCCTCGACGCCGGTCGCGGCCGTAGCGCACGAGATGGCAGAGCGACACATTGGTTCTGCAATCATCACGAAGAATGGAAAATTGGTAGGCGTGTTCACGTCCACCGATGCCTGCCGAGCTCTCGCGCAGCTGCTCAAGCCCCCGAGTAAGAGGCCACCGTCAGTCAGGCTGAAGAAAGCCACTCGCGCCAGTTGAGCCGCTATCGGCGCGCCTACGGCAAATACGTAGGGACTTGTACGAATGGTCGGCGCATCGCGGATCCATCATCATTTTTCTGCGGCCGGGGGCCCGGCCGCCGAAGGGTCCAGGAACCGTTCAGACAGAGGAGGGAGCCATGACGAGGTTAATCACAACGTGGCGTCCGTTCCGCGAGATAGACGAGTTCTTCAGGCCGTTTTACGGGCAGATGCCGACGCTTCGCGAGTTCGACAAGGAGCTCGAGGCAGGCTGGGTGCCCGTGACGGATATCGTGGAGCTGGAGAAGGAGTTCCTCATTAAGCTGGATCTCCCCGACGTGAAGCGTGAGGACGTCCAGGTGTACGCGAAGGAAGGCGATATCGTGATCAAGGGCATTCGGAAGTTCGAGCGCGACGTGAAGGACATCAAGGTCCTGCGCCGCGAGACCTTCTACGGTGAGTTCGAGCGCATGTTCGCGCTGCCCGAGAACGTGGACGTGAATGCCATCAAGGCCGAATGCAAGGACGGAGTGCTTCGGGTTCACCTGCCGAAGCTCGAAGTTGAGGCGACGAAGCCGCTGAAGATCACGGTTCAATAGCAAGTGCAGTAGTGCACGGAGCACCGAAAGGTGCAAAGGTGCACAGAGCAGGCCGGCGGCGCCTCACCATTGAGACGCGTGACCGGCCTTGCCGTTTCTGTGGGCGGCTCCGCGCACAGCAGCGATGGCTCTGCGCGCTTGGTTTGGTGGCCGGCACTCTCACCGCAGGGCGTGTGCTACGAGATACGCCGAACAGCAGGTCTGAGCGACGAGATTGAAAAGCCAGCCGGGAACCACGCCGAGCACCAGCACCGCGAGCCCGTTGAGACTCAGCATGAAGCGCATCGAGCGATCCGCCTCGATGGGGCTCGTGTCCTGTGGGTCATCGAAATACATCAGCTTCACGATGCGGATGTAGTAGAAGGCGCCGATCACCGAGAAGAACACGGCTACGGCAGCGAGCCACGTCATGCCCTGGTCCAGCACCGCGAGGATGACGTAGAACTTCGCGAAGAAACCGATGAAGGGCGGCACGCCCGCCGTTGAGAACATCAACATCAGCATCACTGCGGCAAACCACGGGCTGCGCTGGCCGAGACCCTTGAAGTCATCGAGCTGGTCTGCCTCGAATCCCTGGCGACTGAGCAGCAGGATCATGCCGAAGGAACCGAGCGCCATGATCACGTACGAAAGCGTGTAGAACATGGCCGCCTGATAGCCCTGCTGCGTACCGGCGAGAATGCCAAGCAGGATGAAGCCGACGTGCGAGATGGTCGAATACGCCAGCATGCGCTTGAGGTTGGTCTGTGCGATCGCGACCACGTTGCCCAAGGCCATCGACAGCACCGAGAGGATCGTGAGCATGTCGGACCAGGCCGAGCCCGTCGCCGCCAGGCCTTCCGCAAGCACCCGGATCGCGAATGCGAACGATGCGATCTTCGGCGCCGATCCCAGGAACAGCGTCACCGACGTGGGTGCTCCGTGGTACACGTCCGGGATCCACATGTGGAACGGTACCGCACCGAACTTGAATGCGACGCCGACGACGATAAATGCGACCCCGAACAAGAGCCCAACATCATTCGCGGAGCTCTCCGTGAGCGTGCGGGCCACGTCGTCGAGTGCGAAGGTTCCCGTCACGCCGTAGATGATCGAAATGCCATAGAGCAAAGTCCCGGAAGCAATCGCGCCCAGCACGAAGTACTTCATCGCGGCTTCCGCCGATACGCCCGACTCGCGGTTGAAGGCCACCATCGCGTAAAGCGCCAGCGCCTGCAGCTCCACTCCCAGGTAGATCGTCAGGAGGCTGTTGCCCGAGATGATCACCATGATGCCGAGCATCGCGAGGAGCGACAGCACGTAGTACTCGCCGCGGAACAGCTCACGCTTGGTGAGATAGCTGCGCGCGTACAGGAGCGCGACGCCCACGACGAGGTAGAGGAACAGTTTCAGCACATCGCCCATCGGGTCGGCAACGAACATGCCGTTGAACGTCGTCACCCGCTCGCTCACGCCGGAGACATACGTCGTGATGAGCGCCGCGCCCGCAAGGGTCGCAAGTGTCAGTGTCGCTGTGACCCAACGCTGCGCGTCGCTCAAAAACAGATCGATGAGCAGGATGAGGCAGGCCGCCGCGAGAACGAACAGCTCGGCGTATGCGGGGACCAGGTTGATTACCGTGAAATCCATGCGTCAGCTTCCGAGCTTCGACATCGTGATCTGCTGCACCAGGTGCTCGACCGTGCCGTGCATGCTGTCCAGGAGCGGTGCGGGCCATACTCCCAGTAGCAGAACCGCGATCGCGAGTACGCCGAGTACCAGGAACTCACGTGGATTGAGATCCTTGAGAGACGCGACGCCGTCGTTGGCGATCGGGCCGAAGATCACCCGCTTGACGAGCCACAGCGTGTAGGAGGCGCCCAGCACCAAGGTCGTGCCGGCGAGCACTGCGTACCAGATGTTTGCCTTGAAGCTCGCGACGATGACCAGGAACTCTCCGACGAACCCCGAGGTCGCGGGCAGCCCCGAGTTTGCCAGCGCGAAGAGCACCATGAACGCCGCGAACTTCGGCATGGTGTTGATCACCCCGCCATAAGCGCTGATCTCGCGGCTGTGCAGGCGGTCGTACATCACGCCGACACACAGGAACAACGCGCCCGAGATCAGGCCATGCGAGATCATCTGCACCATCGCGCCGTCGATACCCATTGCAGCGCCTCGGAGCATCCCGGTATTCGCATAGATGTCGTACGCGATGAAGGAACCGAGGGTCACGAAGCCCATGTGCGCGATCGAGGAATAGGCGATCAGCTTCTTCATGTCCTGCTGCACGAGCGCGACGAAGCCGATGTACACGACTGCCACCAGCGACAGCGTGATGATCAGCCAGTCGAGCTCGCGGCTCGCATCCGGCGTGATGGGCAGGCTGAAACGCAGAAAGCCGTAGCCACCCATCTTCAACATGATCGCGGCCAGGATGACCGAGCCGCCGGTCGGGGCCTCGACGTGCGCGTCCGGCAACCAGGTGTGCACCGGGACCATCGGCACCTTCACCGCAAAGGCGAGCAGGAAGGCTAAGAAGATAAGGAGTTGGGCCGTCAGTCCGAGCGGCTGCGCCTGGAAGGCCGCGATCTCGTAACTGCCACTCTGCAGGTACAGGTAGATCAGAGCGACCAGCATGAACACCGAACCGAGGAAGGTATAGAGGAAGAACTTGATGGTCGCATACACCCGGCGCGGCCCGCCCCACACGCCGATGATGATGAACATCGGGATCAGCATCGCCTCCCAGAACACATAGAAGAGGAGTGCGTCCTGGGCCGCGAACACGCCGTTCATCAGCCCTTCCATGATCAGGAACGAGGCGAAATACTGCCCGATACGCTTCTCGATCACAGTCCAACCGGCAATCACCACTAACACCGTCATGAACGAGGTCAGCAGGATGAGCGGCATCGATATACCGTCGACGCCGAGGTAGTAGTCCGCTTTGAACGCGGTGATCCACGGGAAGCGTTCGACGAACTGCGGCGCGGCGCTGGCGCCATCGAAGCCCGTGTAGAGCGGAACGCACGCGATGAGCGTCGCCACGGATGCGATGAGCGCGATCCAACGACCGAGCGGCGCCCTGCCCTCACCAATGATGAGGATCAGCAGCCCCGCTGCGACCGGCAACCAGATCAGAAGGCTCAGCAGCCCCATCCCGCTCGGCATGATTCTCCTTTTCTTATCGAGTCAGCAGCCAGAAGAGCAGCGCTGACAGGCCGATGATCATCGCGAAGGCGTAGTGATACAGGTACCCCGACTGCACCTTTCGCAGCACCGCGGCAATGACACCGATGCCCTGCGCCGAACCGTTGACCGCGACGCCGTCGATCAGGATCTCATCACCCACCTTCCAGAACAGCCGACCGATGCCGCGCGCCAACGGCGCGATCATGTTCTCGTTGAACCAGTCGGCGTAATACTTGTTGACGAGCAGCCTATGAAGCACACGCAAACGCCGCTCGACCGCATCCGCCCATGCTGGATTTTTGAGGAAGAACAGGTACGCGGTGAAGACTCCGGCGGCGGCGAGCCAGAATGGTGTTGACAGGAAGGCGTGGACCCCGAACCTCGCCGGACCGTGAAATTCATGCGCGAGCTCGCCGATCACATCGTTGTGCTCGAGCACGAAGATCGACTTGCCGAAGTAGTCCCCGAACAGAACCGGTGAGACGGTGTAGTAGCCGATGATCACCGACGGGATCGCGAGCATGATGAGTGGCAGCGTGACGACCCATGGGCTCTCGTGCGGCTTGTGATCGTGGCCGCCGTGCGAGTCGTGATGCGCGTCATGCCCGTGAGCGCCCTCCCCCGCATGCGCGAACCGCTCAGGCCCATGAAACGTCAGGAAGATCATCCGGAAGGTATAGAGCGCGGTGACGAAGACGCCGAGCAGCACGCACCAGTACGCGTAGTGAGCGCCCCAGCGATGCGACTCATGCACTGCTTCGATGATCGCGTCCTTCGAATAGAAGCCTGAAAAGAACGGCGTGCCGATGAGAGCCAGTGCCCCGATCCAGGAGGTGATGGCCGTGATCTTCATGTACTTGTAGAGCCCGCCCATCTTGCGCATGTCCTGCTCGTGGTGAAGCGCGATGATCACCGAGCCGGCAGCGAGGAAGAGGAGCGCCTTGAAAAAGGCATGCGTCATCAGGTGGAAGATGCCGGCGCTGTACGCGGAGGCCCCCAGCGCCACCGTCATATAGCCCAGCTGTGAAAGGGTCGAATACGCGATGACGCGCTTGATATCGTTGTTTACGACGCCGAGCAGACCCATGAAGAACGCGGTGGTTGCGCCAATCACCAGGACAAAGCTGAGCGCGGTCTCCGAGTACTCGAAGAGCGGCGACATGCGTGCCACCATGAAGATGCCCGCCGTCACCATCGTCGCCGCGTGGATCAGCGCCGAGATAGGTGTGGGGCCCTCCATCGAATCCGGCAGCCACACGTGCAGCGGCACCTGCGCGGACTTGCCCATCGCTCCGATGAAGAGACAGATGCAGATCAGCGTCATCGCCGACCAGGTGTGATCCTTCGCGACCTGCAGGCTCTGGCCTGCAACCTCGGGCGCTTGTGCAAAGACGGTCTGGTAGTCGAGCGAGTTGGTGAAATAGACGATCGCCGCAATCCCGATGATGAAACCGAAATCCCCGACTCGATTGACGATGAACGCTTTGAGATTCGCAAAGATGGCGCTCGGGCGCGTGTACCAGAAACCGATCAGGAGGTAGGACACGACACCGACTGCTTCCCAGCCAAAGAACAGCTGCAGGAAGTTGTTCGACATGACCAGCATCAGCATCGAGAACGTAAAGAGCGAGATATAGCTGAAGAAGCGCTGGTAGCCGTCGTCGTCCGCCATGTAGCCGATGGTGTAGACATGGACGCAGAACGAAACGAAGGTCACCACCACCATCATCAGCGCGGTGAGCCGGTCGACCAGGAACCCGACTTGTGCCGTGATGCCGTCACTCACGAGCCAGGTGTAGACCGGCGCGTTGTAGGTCGGCACGCCATCCACCAGGATCTGCTTCAGCACGATGCACGACAGGACGAAAGAGACGCCCACCGCGCCGATCGTCACCGTGTGCGCACCCACCCGGCCGATGATGCGGCCGAAAAGACCGGCGATGATCGCCGCCCCGAGCGGCAGCAACACAATTGCCAGCAGGATGTCGGGATTCATGCCGTCAGCCCTGCATCGTGTTGAGGTCTTCGACGTTGATGCTGCGCCGCTCGCGGAACAGCACCACGAGGATGGCGAGGCCGATGGCCGATTCGGCTGCGGCGACGGTGAGGATGAAGAACACGAACACCTGTCCGTCGATGTTGCCGAGGAAGCGCGAGAACGCAATGAAGTTGAAATTGACCGCAAGCAGCATCAGCTCGATGCACATCAGGAGCAGGATCACGTTCTTGCGGTTGAGGAAGATGCCGGCGACGCTCAACGCGAACAGGATCGCCGACAGCGTCAGCACATGCGGCAGGGTGATCACGGCGATTTCTCCGACTCGACCTTGACGATGCGCACGCGATCCTTGCGCTGGACTGCGACCTGGCGCGCGATGTTCTGCACTTTCATGCCCACACGGCGTCGCATCGTCAGTGCGATGGCGGCGACGATCGCGACCAGCAGGATCACGGCGGCAATCTCGAAGGGATAAACGTATTTCGTGTAGAGGATCGCGCCCAGTGCCTTGGTGTTGCTGTAGTCGACCGGCATCGGCGGGCTGCCCGTGATCGCCTGCTGTCCGAGGCGCTTGACCCAGATGACATTGATGATCTCCGCCACCATGACGATCGCGATGAGCCCACCCAGCGGCGCGTAACGCGTGAACCCCTTGCGCAACTCCTCGATGTTGACGTCAAGCATCATCACTACGAACAGAAACAGCACCATCACCGCGCCGACATAGACCAGCACCAGCACGATCGCGAGGAATTCCGCTTCCAGCAGCAGCCAGATCGCGGCGCTGGTAAAAAACGCCAACACCAGGAATAGCGCCGAGTGCACTGGATTGCGCGCGGTGATCACCCCGAGCCCTGAAGCGACCAGCACCGCTGCGAAGGCGTAGAAAAGAATCTCTACGAACACCCGGGTCCCCTTCCCTCTGCGTTACTTGTACTTCGCATCGGCAGCCTTGTCGGCAGCGATCATGGCCTCGTAGCGCTCGCCCACGGCGAGCAGCTTGTCCTTGGTCATGATGTTTTCGCCGCGATTCTCCATGTGGTATTCGTGAATGCGAGTCTCGACGATCGCATCGACGGGACAGGCCTCCTCGCAGAATCCGCAGTAGATGCACTTGAAGAGATCGATGTCGTAGCGCGTCGTACGGCGCGTACCGTCCGGGCCGACGTCCGACTCGATCGTGATCGCGAGCGCCGGGCACACGGCTTCGCACAGCTTGCAGGCGATACAGCGCTCCTCGCCGTTTGGATAGCGGCGCAGCGCGTGCAGCCCGCGGAAGCGCACCGATTGCGGCGTCTTCTCCTCCGGATATTGAACCGTGATCTTCTTGCGGAAGAAGTGTCGCAGCGTGACGCTCAAGCCCTGGAGCAACTCCCAGAGCGTCAATGTCTTCAGCCAGTTGCGGGCCCAGCTCATGGTGTCTTCGCCCACGGACCGATTGACAGGTACGACATGACACCCTCTACCGCGATCCAGACGAGCGTCACCGGGATCAGCACTTTCCAGCCCAGGCGCATGATCTGGTCGTAGCGATAGCGCGGGAACGTGGCGCGCAGCCACAGGTACACGAAAATGAAGAACGCGATCTTGAGCGCGAGCCAGAAGAAGCTCGGCTGCGCGAGCCAGGTGTGCGCGGGCAGGTAGCCATCGAACAGCGACAACCAGCCGCCGAAGAAGAAGATCGACGTCAGCGCGGAAATCAGGAACATGTTCGCGTACTCGGGTAGCACGAACAGAGTTGCGAATGCGGTGCCCGAATACTCGACGTGAAAGCCGGCGACGATCTCAGACTCGCCTTCCGCCACGTCGAAGGGCGCGCGGTTGGTCTCAGCGACGCCCGAAATGAAGTAGACGAGAAAGAGTGGGAACAGCCAGGACCAGTTCCACGCCAGGAATCCGCCCTGCTGAGCGCGAATGATCTCGCCCAGATTGAGGCTGCCCGCCGCCATCAGCACGCCCACGAGCGCAAACCCCATCGCGATTTCGTACGCGACCATCTGTGCGGCAGAGCGCATCGCGCCGAGGAAGGCGTACTTCGAGTTGCTCGCCCAGCCCGCAATGATGATGCCGTACACGCTGGTCGAGGTGAGCGCCAGGATATAAAGGAGTCCGGCGTCGATGTCGGAGAACACGAATTCCGGGGAGAACGGCACCACGGCCCAGGCCGCGATGGCTGCCGCGATGGAAATCAGCGGCGCGATCAGGAACAGGAAGCGCGCGGCGTTCGCCGGAAGGATGATCTCCTTCAGGATCAGCTTGATGACGTCCGCGAACGGCTGCAGCAGCCCCAGCGGTCCGACGCGATTTGGACCGATGCGCACCTGCATGTAGCCGATCACCTTGCGCTCGACATAGGTGAGCATCGCCACGCACAGCACGAGCGCAATCACGACCGCAACCGCGAGCACCGAAGTGATGATCGTTTCACGGACCATCTCGGGGATCGCAAGCCAGTTGCTTTCAATCCAGTCGAGCATTTTCGGTTCGTTCGCTCCGCTTTGCGGCTAGCTGGATGCCGCCTGCAACGCTTCACG
Organism: uncultured Gammaproteobacteria bacterium; assembly: GCA_963705495.1. Classification (GTDB taxonomy): domain Bacteria; phylum Pseudomonadota; class Gammaproteobacteria; order Steroidobacterales; family Steroidobacteraceae; genus DATBVX01. The sequence continues at coordinate 74,064 of CAVPJQ010000005.1, forward strand.
CGTGCGCTGCAGGGCCGGAGCCCGGCGCACGATGGCATCGATGGCGTACATCGGCACATCGACCGGTGCGCCGACGGGCCGTGAGCCGTTGAGCGCGCGCTGCGACGTGTACGAATTATTCACCGCGACTTCGCCGATCGCTTGCTTCAGCTCATCGCGCACCGCTTCCGAGCTCGTGTAGTCGAAACCGGCGAGATCCAGCAAATTGCCGAGAACGCGCAGCACCTTCCAGCCCGGGCGACATTCGCCCACCGGCTTCACAGCGCCCGCGAAACTCTGCCAGCGACCTTCGAGGTTCACGTAGGTGCCCGAGGTCTCCGCGAATGTCCCAATGGGCAGCAGGATGGTCGCGTTGCGGCCCGCCGCTTCGCTCATGTAAGGCGTCAGCGCGATCACGCATTCCGCACCACGCAGCGCTTGCGTCGCATGATCGAAGCCCAGGTCCTGGGCCACATCGATTCCACCCAGCAACACATAGGCTTTGAGCGGCTTCTCCAGCATCTGGCCCGCACTGAGACCAGTAGCGGGCAGAGCCTTCCCGCCCGCATCCCGATGTGGCAGCGCCCCGGCGAGATGCCCGCCGGCGGCATTGGATCCTTCCGCGAGATAGCCCAACTTCGCGCCGCTCACCTCCGCAAGAGCCGCCGCAAGCTGGCGCAGATCTGCGAATGCAGGGTGCCGTATCGCGAGCGCACCCAACCAGATCGCGCGACGCTCTCCGCTCAGCAGCGAGTCCGCAATGGCACGATGCTCGTCGGTGACGCTGGCTGCGGTGGCAATCGCTTGTACATTCGAGGGCAGGCTCTTGCCGGCCTTCTTCACTGTCGCCGACACCACTGCAGCAAGGGCATCGATCATCTGTGCGCCATCGGCCAGCGCATAGGCAGCAACGGGGAACAGGTAGTCGTAGCGTCGTGGGTTTAGAAATGAGATCCGCGCACCGCCCTTTACTACGGCCTTGCGAATGCGGTGTGCAAGGAGCGGCACTTCGCGGCGCAGGTTGCTGCCGATGATGAGCGCGCTTTGCAACTGCTCGACCTCAGAGATCGTAACGCCTAGCGCTGGGAATACCGGGTCGGCGGCCTGGTCACGACAATCCTGCTGGCGAAGGCGATGGTCGACGTTGTTCGAGCCCAATCCGCGCATCAGGCGCTGCAGGAGATAGAGCTCCTCGATTGTGCTGGAAGGTGACGCGAGCGCGCCGATCGACTCTGCGCCGTGTGTTGAGGAGATGTCCTTCAGGGCCAGGCTCGCCTGTTCGAGGGCGCCCTCCCAATCGACCGGCTGCCATTCATCGTCGCGGCGGATCATCGGCTGTGTCAGCCGGTCGTCGGCGTAAATGCCCTCGTAGCTGAAGCGATCGCGATCCGAGATCCAAGTTTCGTTGATCGCCTCGTTGTGCCGCGGCACCACACGCATCAGACGTCCGCGCAACGAATGACCGAACAGGTTCGAGCCGACGCCATCGTGAGGCGAAACGAGCGCGTGCTGCGTCATCTCCCAGGCGCGGGCGCGATAGCGGAACGGCTTGTTGTTGAGCGCGCCGACCGGGCAGAGGTCGATGATGTTGCCGGAGAGCTCGTGATCGACGCTGTGCTCGATGTAGGTGCCGATCTCCATCCACTCGCCCCGTCCGGTGGTGCCGAGCTCCTGGATCCCAGCGATTTCCTGGCCGAAGCGCACGCAGCGGGTGCAGTGAATGCAGCGGGTCATGTCGGTGGAGACCAGCGGGCCGATGTTCTTGTCCTTCACGACGCGCTTGCGCTCGTTGAAGCGCGAAATGTCCCTCCCGAAGCCCATCGCGAGGTCCTGCAGCTCGCACTCCCCACCTTGGTCGCAGATCGGACAATCGAGTGGATGATTGATCAGCAGGAACTCCATCGTCGCCTTCTGCGCGGCAATCGCGCGCGGCGATTTGGTGAACACCTTCATGCCGTCCATGACCGGAGTCGCACAGGCCGGCGCGGGTTTGGGCGCCTTCTCGACTTCGACCAGGCACATGCGGCAGTTGGCCGCCACCGACAGCTTTTCGTGGTAGCAGAAGCGCGGGATGTAAATGCCGGCCGCATCGGTGACCTGCATGATCATTGCGCCCTTCTTCGCCTTGAGCGCGACGCCGTCGACTTCGATGTTGACCTGATCGTCGCTCATGCGGCGGCCTTCTGCTCGTCGACGATGCTGCGGCCGCCGTTTTCGATCATGTACGCGAACTCATGGCGGAAATGCTTCATGAAGCTCTGCACCGGCCACGCCGCGGCGTCGCCGAGCGCGCAGATGGTGTGCCCTTCGATGCGGTTCGCCACATCGACGAGCAGGTCAAGATCGGACGCCTGGCCCTGGCCGGCGAGAATCCGCTTCAGCATTCGATTGAGCCAACCCGTGCCCTCGCGACACGGCGTGCACTGCCCGCAGGATTCCGACATGAAGAAGCGTGAGATTCGCTCCAGGACGCGCACCATGCACGTCGTCTCGTCCATCACGATGACGGCGGCCGAGCCGATGGCCGAGCCCGACTTTTTCAGGCTGTCGTAGTCCATGTTGGTTTCGAGCATGACCTCGCCGGGAACGACCGGCACGGAGGCGCCTCCGGGAATGACGGCCTTGAGGCGGCGCCCTTTTCGCATTCCGCCCGCGAGGGCGAGCAGCTCCTTGAAGGGAATGCCCAGGGGAACCTCGAAGTTGGCCGGACGCTCGACGTGACCCGACACCGAGAAGATCACCGTTCCACCGGAATTCGCGGGACCGAGCGAAGCAAACCACTGCGGGCCCTTGCGCAGGATGGTCGGCACCGACGCGTAGCTCTGCGTGTTGTTAATCGTGGTCGGCGCCCCGTAGAGGCCGAACGCCGCCGGGAACGGCGGCTTGAAGCGCGGCTTGCCCTGCTTGCCCTCGAGCGAATCGAGCAGTGCCGTTTCTTCACCGCAGATGTACGCACCGGCACCGACAAAGGTGTAAAGGTCGAAGTCGATCCCGGAACGCTTGATGTTCTTGCCGAGCAGGCCCGCCGCATAGGCCTCTTGAAGCGCCGCTTCGAACCGCGGCACCGGTTCGGCGAGAAACTCGCCACGAATGTAGTTGTAGCCGACCGTCGCGCCCATCGCGTAGCCGCCGATCGCCATGCCCTCGATGAGCGAATGGGGGTTGTAACGCAGGATGTCGCGATCATGGCAGGTGCCGGGTTCGCTCTCGTCGGAGTTGCACACCGCGTATTTCTGCATCGGCGCGTTACGGGGCATGAAGCTCCACTTCACACCGGTCGGGAAAGCCGCACCGCCACGACCGCGCAGGCCCGAAGCTTTCACGGCATCGATGATCTGCTCGCGAGGGGTCTTCTCGGCGAGGATCTTTTTCCACGCCTTGTAGCCACCGATCTTCTGATAGGTCGCAAGCTTCCACGACTCCGGATGCTGGAGCGGCTCGAAACAGACCAGGTTCTGCTCGTAGCTCACTTCAGCGCATCCAGGATCTCATCGACCTTCGCCGCGGTGAGATTCTCATGGTAGACGTGATCGACCATCATCATCGGCGCGCCGACACACGCCGCGAGGCATTCCTCTTCTTTCTTGAGGTAAATCCGGCCATCCGGGGTACTCTCTCCCGTCTTGATGCCGAGCTTCTTCTCGACGTGCGCGACGATGTCATCCGCGCCGCACAGCATGCAGGAGATGTTGGTGCACACCGAGACGTGATGCCGGCCGCACGGCCGGGTCTCGAACATCGAGTAGAACGTCGCAACCTCGTACACCTGGATTGGCGGCAACTGCAGATACTCGGCGACCGCATCCATCAGCTCCGCCGTGAGATAACCACCGTTCTCATGCTGGGCCGCACGCAGCGCCGAGAGCACGGCGGAGCGCTGCCGTCCCGGGGGAAACTTCTTCACCCAGTGATCGATTTCTTCCCGCACGTGTGGCGAGAGGGTCGTCGGGCTTATCGCTTCGTTCGCCATCAGCGATCGACCTCTCCGAAAACGATGTCCTGTGTGCCGATCACGGCCACGACATCCGCAAGCATGTGGCCACGGATCATTTCATCCAGGCTCGCCAGATGCGCAAATCCGGGCGCGCGGACCTTGAGCCGATATGGCTTGTTGGCGCCGTCCGACACCAGGTACACGCCGAGCTCGCCCTTCGGCGCCTCGACCGCGGCATAGGCCTCGCCTTCCGGAACGCTGTAGCCCTCGGTGTAGAGCTTGAAGTGGTGGATCAGCGATTCCATGTCACTCTTCATCTGCTCGCGTGAGGGCGGCGTGACCTTGTGATCCTCGAGCATGGTCGGCCCTGGGTTCGCACGCAGCCAGTCGATGCACTGCTTGACGATGCGATTCGACTGGCGGAATTCCTCGATGCGCACGAGATACCGGTCGTAACAATCACCATGCACGCCCACCGGGATGTCGAAGTCCATGTGCTCGTAGACTTCATAGGGCTGCTTCTTGCGCAGGTCCCACACGATTCCGGACCCGCGCAACATCGGCCCCGAAAACCCGAGCTGCATGGCGCGCTCCGGCGAGACCACGCCGATGTTCACGGTGCGTTGCTTCCAGATGCGGTTGTCGGTGAGGAGTGTTTCGTACTCATCGACGCACGCCGGGAAACGTCGTGTGAAGTCTTCGAGGAAATCGAGCAGCGAGCCCGAGCGACGCTCGTTGAGCTTGTCGACGTCCTTCTGCGAACGCCACTTGGAGGGCTGGTACTTCGGCATCAGCTCAGGCAGATCGCGATACACCCCGCCCGGCCGATAGTAGGTCGCGTGCATGCGCGTGCCGGACACCGCCTCGTAGCAGTCCATCAGGTCCTCACGTTCGCGGAAGCAATACAGGAACACCGTCAGCGCGCCGATATCGAGCGCGTGCGAGCCGAGCCACATGAGGTGATTGAGGATGCGCGTGACTTCGTCGAACATCACCCGGATGTACTTGGCGCGCAACGGCGGCTCGATGCCGAGCAGGCGCTCGATTGCCAGCACGTACGCGTGCTCGTTGCACATCATCGAGACGTAATCGAGCCGATCCATGTAGCCGATCGTCTGGTTGAAGGGCTTGCTCTCGGCAAGCTTCTCCGTCGCTCGATGCAGCAGCCCGATGTGCGGATCGGCCTTGCGGATGACCTCGCCATCCATTTCGAGCACCAGCCGCAAAACACCGTGGGCGGCGGGATGCTGGGGACCGAAGTTGAGGGTGAAGTTGCGGATCTCAGGCATTGGGCTTCGCGTCCTTGAGAGCCGGCTGATAGCGGTTGTCCTCGCGAATCACCTTGGGCACGAGGGTGCGCGGTTCGATCGTGACTGGTTGATATATGACGCGACGCTTCTCCGGATCGTAGCGCACCTCCACGTTGCCGATCAGCGGGAAGTCCTTGCGGAACGGATGACCGATGAAACCGTAGTCCGTCAGCAGGCGGCGCAGATCCGGATGCCCGCGGAACAGGATCCCGTAGAGGTCGAACGCCTCGCGCTCAAACCAGTCCGCCGAGGACCAGATCGAGATCACCGAATCAATCATCGGCTGCGAGTCGTCCGGGCAGAACACGCGCATGCGCAAGCGCACGTTGTGCGTGATCGAAAGCAGGTGGTAGACCACGGCGAACCGCAGTCCGGGCCGTGCCTTTTCAACCTCGCCCTCGCGAATCACGCCACGGCTGAATCCAGAATCAGTCGCATCGACGGTCTTCCACTGATCGCGCCCGTATTCGAGGTAATCAACGCCGCACACGTCCATCAGCATTTCGAACCTGAGCTCCGGGTCATCACGCAGCGCCGCGGCGACCTCCAGCAGATCCGGAGCATCCACTTCGACCGTGATCTCGTGAGGATTCGACGCCATGCGCTGCGCGCGACCGTTCAGGCGCGCATCAACGCGGGCGGCGAGGGCCTCGAGGCGTTCACTCATATTGATCTGCTACCGGGCGATCGTATTGGTGCGACGGATCTTCTTCTGGAGCTGGATCACGCCGTACAACAGCGCCTCGGCCGTCGGTGGACAGCCAGGCACGTAAACATCCACGGGAACGATGCGGTCGCAGCCGCGCACGACCGCATAAGAATAGTGATAGTAGCCGCCGCCATTGGCACACGAACCCATCGAGATGACCCAGCGGGGCTCGGACATCTGGTCGTACACCTTGCGCAGCGCCGGTGCCATTTTGTTGACCAGCGTTCCGGCCACGATCATCACGTCGGATTGGCGCGGGCTAGGGCGGAAAATGACACCAAACCGGTCGAGGTCATAGCGCGCAGCACCCGCATGCATCATCTCGACCGCACAGCACGCGAGCCCGAAGGTCATCGGCCACATCGAGCCGGTGCGTGCCCAGTTGATGAGCGAGTCGAGGCCGGTGGTCAGAAAACCTCTCTCGACCGGTGGCGCGCCAGCGGCTTCGGCAGTCAATCCCATTCCAGCGCCCCTTTTTTCCACTCGTAGATGAAGCCGACGATCAACACCGCGAGGAACAGCGCCATCGCGATCAGGCCGAACGCACCGATGGCCGAAAGGGAAACGGCCCAGGGAAAGAGAAACGCGATTTCGAGGTCAAAAATAATGAACAGGATCGCGACCAAGTAGTAACGCACGTCGAATTTCATGCGGGAGTCTTCGAAGGCTTCGAACCCGCATTCATACGGTGAAAGCTTTTCCGGGTCCGGCCGGCGCGTACCGAAGAGAAATCCCAGCACCAGCATTACGACGCCCATGCCGCCGCCGACGATGAGAAAAATCAGGATAGGCAGGTATTCGTGCAACATCGGCGGGATTTGCGCCAAGGTCTTGAAAAACCGGCGCGCATTGTAACAGGCGCGGGGGCGCAAAAAAGCCATCAACCGCCGGCGGAGTGCAACTCCCGGCGGTCGGGATCATCTGGATGGTGCGGATGGTCGGACTCGAACCGACACGGCTTGCGCCGCTAGCCCCTCAAGCTAGTGTGTCTACCAATTCCACCACATCCGCACAGAATCAGGGCACGCGTTACGGCTGCGCAGGCGGTGTCTGACTGTCCTGAGTCGCCGGCACTTCTGTCGGCGCGGTAGCCGTCGTCGTCGGAGGTGCCGGCACTTCCCCAGCCGGCGCCTGCTGCGTCGTCGCGGCACGCTCCAGAAGGCTCTTGGGCTGCTCGACGCGCGCCTTGCCGCCGAGGAAGGCGAGCGCCAGGCTCGTCACGAAGAAGAGCGTCGCGAGCACCGCTGTCGCTTTCGAAAGCGCGGTAGCAGAGCCGCGTGCGCCGAATACGGTTCCGGACGCGCCTGAACCGAAGCCAGCTCCGGCATCCGCGCCCTTGCCCCTCTGCAGCAGCACCAGCCCGATGATGGCTACTGCCAGAAAGACGTGTATCACCAGAATGACCATGTGACCCATGCTTGCCTCAACCCTTACACCTTGGTTTGCAGCCCTCAGGCGGCCGCGCAGATCTTGCCGAACTCATCGCCCCGCAGCGACGCGCCGCCGACCAGACCGCCGTCGACATCCGGCATCTCGAACAGTTCCGCCGCGTTGGCTGCCTTGACGCTGCCCCCGTAAAGAATGCGCAGGTCGGCGGCGATTTTAGCATCCCGTGCTGCGATCCTCCCGCGGATGAACGCGTGCACTGCCTGCGCCTGATCCGGCGTCGCATTCTTGCCGGTGCCGATCGCCCACACCGGTTCATATGCGATCACCGCAGTAGCGAAAGCCGCGATTCCCGCCACCGCGACTACGGCGTCGAGCTGGCGCGCGATGACGGCCTCGGTTTCGCCCCTTTCGCGTTGTTCGAGCGTCTCACCGACGCACAGGATCGGCGTGAGCTTCTGGCTCTGCACCACCATGAACTTGCGTGCCACCAGCTTGTCATCCTCGTGAAACAACGCGCGCCGTTCCGAATGCCCCACGATCACGTAGCGGCAGCCGACGTCCTTGAGCATGGCCGCGGACACCTCGCCCGTAAACGCACCGACGGGCTCAGCGCTGACGTTCTGGCCACCCAGCGCGATGTTGCTTTCCTTGAGACGCCGCGCCGCATCCGGCAGGTAGACAAACGGGGGACAAACCGCCACTTCCGCCGCCAGCGCAGCACTCTGCTGTTGGATCAGCTCATCCAGGAGCTGTGCCGTTTCGGCACGCGAGCCGTGCATTTTCCAGTTGCCCGCAACCAGTCGCCGACGCATCGCAAATCTCCGGATTCAGTGTAAGGGAGGCCAGGCGGCGCCCCTGAAAAGGCGCGCGATATTAAGCGGCGTCTACTGTGAAAGCAATGCTAGGGCAACTCTAGGCGGCAGCAGCGTTGCGGACGACCTGGGCGAGGCGCTCGGCATGCAAGCGAATCACGTTCTCATCGCGGCCTTCGAGCATCACCCGGATCACGGGCTCGGTCCCCGAGGCACGCAACACCACGCGCCCGTCCTGCTTGAGTTCCGCTTCAATGGCCCGAACCGCTTCCCGGACCAGGGCGTTCGCTCCGGGGTCGAAACGGTTCCTGACCTTGACGTTGAGCAACACCTGCGGAAAGCGCGGCATTCCCGCCGCCAGTTCGGCCAGGCTCCGCCGCGTCTGCTTCATGATGGCGAGGACCTGCAATGCGCTGATCAATCCGTCACCAGTCGTAGTTTTGTCCAGGCACAACAAGTGGCCTGAGGTCTCGCCGCCGAGAATGCCGCCGGTCTCGCGCAGCAGGCCGAGAACATAGCGGTCGCCGACTGGTGCGCGCCGGAACTCGATGCCGAGCTCGCGCAGACCCACTTCCAGGCCGAGGTTGCTCATCACCGTGCCGACCACCGGACCGCGAAGGGTCTGCGATTCGGCTCGCGCCCGCGCAATGATATAGAGGAGTTGATCGCCGTCGACGATGCGCCCGAGCTCATCGACCATCACCAGCCGATCTCCATCGCCATCGAGGGCGATGCCCGCATTGGCACGCACCCCCGGCACAGTGAGCTGCAGAAGTTCGGGCGCCAACGAACCACAACCATCGTTGATGTTGCGCCCGTTCGGCGAGCAGCCGATGGGGACAATTTCCGCGCCCAGATCGGCCAGCACCCGCGGCGCGACCTTGTACGCAGCACCGTTCGCGCAATCGATGACGATCTTGAAACCGGCGAGATCCATGCCCGCAGGAAGCGATGCGGCGCAGAATTCCTGATAGTGAGTGCGTGACCTGTCGACACGGGTGGCGCGTCCGAGGGCTTTCGATTCACGCGTGAATGCCGGCTGCTGGAGCGATTCTTCGATGCGCGCCTCGAGCTCATCGCTCAGCTTCGCGCCGCTGGAATCGAAGAACTTGATGCCGTTATCTTCGTAGGGGTTGTGCGAGGCGCTGATCACCACGCCGAAATCACACTCGAAGCGCTGCGTCATGTAGGCGATGCCCGGCGTCGGCAGCGGCCCGATGAGCATGACATCGACACCCGCGGCCACGAATCCCGCCTCGAGCGCCGCCTCGAACATGTAGCCCGACAGGCGCGTGTCCTTGCCGATGAGCACAGTGCCGCCCTCCGGGGTGAGCACGCGTGCCGCGCCGCTCGCGAGGCGCAGCGCGAAATCCACTGTCATTGGATCCCGGCCCACCTGGCCACGTACTCCATCGGTTCCAAAATATCTTCTGCTCACTGGGCCCCTCCCCCGATCACGGCGGTGGCGATCTTCACCGCGTCCACCGCCGGTGCGACGTCATGCGCGCGAATGATGCGCGCACCCTTGAGGATTGCAATCGTCGCGAGTGCGATGCTGCCATGCAGGCGCTGGTCGATCGGTCGACCCGTAATTGTGCCTATCATCGTCTTGCGTGACAGCCCCGCCAGCACCGGGACGCCCAGATCGAGAAATCGGTCAAAGTTTGAGAGCAGGCTGAGGTTATGCGGCAGGGCTTTTCCGAAGCCGAAACCAGGATCAACGACGAGCCGGTCACGGCCGATTCCCGCTGCCTCGCAGGCATCGCGGCGGGCACGCAAGAAGTCGTGGACCTCCTGCACCACGTCCTCGTACTGCGGCTCGACCTGCATGGTGCGCGGCTCGCCCTGCATGTGCATCAGGCAAGCGGCCACCCTGGAGCCCGCGACCGCTTCCAGTGCTCCGCGCGTTCGCAGCGCCAGGATGTCATTGATCATTCCCGCACCCGCATCGATGACAGCCTGCATCACCTGCGGCTTGGTCGTGTCCACGGAGATTGGCACGCTGACCTTGGGTGCCAGCGATCGGACCAGTGGCAGTACGCGGCGCAGTTCCTCCTCGACGTCGACCGGATTGGAGCCGGGGCGCGTCGACTCACCGCCGATATCGATGACGGCAGCACCTTCATCGATCATCCGATGGGCGTGCGCGAGTGCCTGCCCGATGTCGTGGAATCGCCCGCCGTCAGAGAATGAATCGGGCGTGACGTTGAGAACGCCCATCACGCACGGGCGGCTCAAATCGAGAGTCTTGTCGCCGCAGGTGAGATGCACAGAGTGCTCAGTAACGCGAGGATCCCGAAAGGGAGTCTGCTTTCGAGAACGCCGTAAATACGTCCCTGTAGGCTCCGTGGCCGACGTCCTGTCGCCCACGGTCTCGAAAGCAGACTCCCTTTCGAGACCCTCGCTGCCCTAGTGCTTCAGTGCTGCCCGGCGGCGGGGCCGATCGCGGGAGCAGGCTTGTCCTGCGGCTTGCTGGTCGGCACCGGCGTCGAATCGTCCCAGTCCTTGGGCGGCTTCGGCGTGCGGCCGGCCATGATGTCCTTGAGCTGTTCTTCGTCGACGGTTTCGTACTTGATCAGCGCTTCCGCCATCATATGCAGTGTTTCGAGGCGCGAGGTCAGGATCCCCTTGGCGCGCTGGAAATTGTCGTCGATGACACGGCGCACTTCTTCATCGATCGCATGCGCGGTCACATCCGACACCTGCTTGTGCTGGGTGACACTGCGGCCCAGGAATACCTCACCGCTTTCCTCGGTGTACGTCAGCGGTCCGAGACGATCCGAAAGGCCCCACTTGGTAACCATGTTGCGCGCGAGCTCCGTCGCCCGCTCGATGTCGTTCGCCGCGCCGGTCGTGACCGATTCCGCGCCGAAAATCAGCTCTTCAGCGATGCGACCGCCGAACAGCGTCGCGATGCGGCTCTCGAGCCGACGCTTGCTGGTGCTGTAACGATCGCCTTCCGGCAAAAACATCGTCACGCCGAGCGCTCGGCCGCGCGGGATGATGGTGACCTTGTACACCGGATCGTGCTCCGGAACGCTCAGACCGACGATCGCATGGCCGGCCTCGTGGTACGCGGTCATGCGCTTCTCTTCCTCGCTCATGACCATGGAGCGCCGCTCCGCGCCCATCATGATCTTGTCCTTCGCGCGCTCGAACTCTTCCATCGACACCAGGCGCCGATTGGCTCGCGCAGCAAAGAGCGCGGCTTCGTTCACGAGGTTGGCGAGGTCCGCGCCGGAAAATCCGGGCGTACCACGCGCAATGATCGAAGGCCTGACGTCATCGGCAAGTGGTACGCGTCGCATATGGACCTTGAGGATCTGCTCGCGTCCGCGCACATCCGGCAATGGCACGACGACCTGGCGATCGAAACGGCCAGGACGCAACAGAGCGGGGTCCAGCACATCCGGCCGGTTGGTAGCGGCGATGACGATGATGCCTTCGTTGCCTTCGAAGCCATCCATCTCGACCAGCAATTGATTGAGCGTCTGCTCGCGCTCGTCGTGTCCGCCGCCCAGGCCGGCACCGCGGTGCCGACCGACAGCATCAATCTCATCGATGAAAATAATGCAAGGAGCGTGCTTCTTGGCCTGCTCGAACATATCGCGCACGCGCGAAGCGCCGACGCCCACGAACATTTCCACGAAATCGGAGCCCGAGATGGTGAAGAAAGGCACCTTGGCTTCGCCCGCAATCGCGCGCGCGAGCAGGGTCTTGCCGGTGCCCGGCGCGCCCACCATGAGGACGCCCTTCGGAATCTTGCCACCGAGCTTCTGGAACTTGCCGGGGTCCTTCAGGAAGTCGACGATCTCGACGACCTCTTCCTTTGCCTCTTCGACACCGGCGACGTCAGCGAAGGTCACCGAGACCTGGTCCTCGCCCAGCAGGCGCGCGCGGCTCTTACCAAACGACATGGCGCCGCGACCACCCGCCGCGCCCTGCATCTGGCGCATGAAGTAGATGAAGATCGCGACCAGCAGCAACACGGGGAAGGAAGACAGGAACAGCTGCAGCAGGAAATTCGGCTTGTCGGGTGGCGCGCCACGGAAGTTCACACCCTCGCGGTCGAGCAGCCCGATCAAGGCGTTGTTGTCGGTCTCGGGGTTGTAGACGCGGAACTGCGTTCCGTCGCTCTTCGTCCCTTCGATGATCTCGCCCTTGATCACCGCCTGCGCGATGTTCTTGGCTTTGACCTCCTGCAGGAACGCGGAGTAGGTCATCTCGCGACTCTCGGCGGAGCGTGGGCTGAAGTTGCTGAACACCGTCAGCAGCACGACGGCGATGATGACCCAGAGCAGGATGTTCTTCGTCAGGTCGTTCAAGAGTCAGTCCTCGACATAAAGCGCCAGAATTACTCGGGAAATTCGTCGCAATTCGACCAGTGGATTCGGCAGGCGTTCGAAGAACCTACACCATCCGCCGGCTCCTCGCCAGCAGGTACATCTCGGCGCTGCGAGCGCGCGAGGCATCGGGTTTGCGCAGCTTCACTTTGGTGAACTGCCGACGTGCAGCCTGCACCAATTCCTGGAAACCGGAGCCTTGAAAAACCTTCAGCAGCAGATCGCCACCGGGCTTCAGAACCTGGGTTGAGAGCTCAAGGGCGAGCTCGGCGAGATTCATCGAGCGGGGCTGATCGACTGCATCGATGCCGCTCATGTTGGGGGCCAGGTCGGACATTACAAGGTCGACCGGGCGCCCGCCGAGCGCGGCCAGCAGCTTCTCCATGAGCGCCTGGTCCTGAAAATCACCTTCGATGAACGTGACGCCCGGAATGTGGGGCATTGCGAGAATATCGACCGCGAAGATCTCCCCTCGCCCCTGCAGAGCACGGGCCGCAAACTGACTCCAGCCGCCCGGTGCGGCACCCAGGTCGATGATGATCATGCCGGGACGCAGTAGCTTTTCCGAGCGCTGGATCTGCTCGAGCTTGAAGACAGCCCGCGAACGCCAGCCCTCCCGATGGGCCCGCTTCACGTAGGGGTCGCTGGCATGTTCCCGCAGCCAGCGACTGCTGCTCTTGCTGCGTTTCATCGCCCGTTTGCGGGCCCTATTGGTACCGGACGGCGATGATCTCGTATGTGCGCGGCCCCGCCGGCGCCGCAACCTCGACGACATCACCCTGGTTCTTGCCGACGAGTGCACGTGCAATCGGCGAAGTCACGGAGACGAGCCCGCGGCGGATGTCGGCTTCGTCCTCGCCGACGATCTGGTAAGCAATTCGTCCGCCGTCGTCCTGGTCTTCCAGGTCCACGGTCGCGCCAAATACGATCCGCTGGTTGGCCGGCAACTTCGTCACATCGATCACTTCAGCGTTCGCGAGACGGGTCTCGATCTCGTTGATGCGTCCCTCGATGAAGCTCTGTTGCTCGCGCGCGGCGTGGTATTCCGCGTTCTCGCTCAGATCTCCATGGGAACGGGCCTCCGCGATCGCCTTGATGATGTTGGGGCGATCCTCGGCCTTGAGGCGCTTGAGCTCGGCGCGCAGCCGTTCAGCGCCCTGCGAGGTGATGGGTGCCCGCTTCACGCCACGCGCTCCTCGTGCAGGTCCTGCAACCGGTTCACCTCCACCTCGTTCAGGTGATCGAGCGCATCGCACGTGGCGCGCGCCGCCGCGATGGTGGTGTAGTAAGTGACCTTCCGATGCACGGCCTCGCGCCGGATCGAGCGCGACTCGCGGATCGCCTGTTTGCCTTCGGTGGTATTCACGATCAGGTTGATCTCGTCGTTCTTGATCATGTCCACGATGTGCGGCCTGCCCTCGCGTACCTTGTTTGCGCGCCGACAGGCAACGCCTGCTGCGCTCAATGCTTTCTCCGTGCCGTCGGTCGCGATGATCTCGAATCCCCGCACGATCAGCAGTTGCGCCAGCTCGATGGCACCGGGCTTGTCGCGATCGCGCACGCTGATGAGGCAGGTTCCGCGCGTCGGCAGCACCACGCCCGAGGCAGCCTGCGCTTTTGCGTACGCTTCGCCAAACGTGCGGCCGGTGCCCATCACTTCGCCAGTGGACTTCATCTCCGGTCCGAGGATCGGATCGGCTTCAGGGAACTTAGCGAACGGGAACACGGCTTCCTTGACCGAGAAATAGCCCGGTGTCTTGATCTCCGAAATGCCGAGCTCCTTGAGCTTGCGCCCGGTCATCACGCGCGCGGCAACTTTGGCGAGCGGCACTCCCGTTGCCTTGGAGACAAACGGCACGGTTCGGGAGGCACGCGGATTCACCTCGAGGATGTAGATGACGCCGCTCTGGATTGCAAACTGAACGTTCATCAGGCCGACGACATTGAGCGCTTTGGCGAGCTTGCGGGTCTGCTCCTTCAACTCGAGCTGGACTTCCGCACTCAGGCCGTTCGGTGGCAAGGAGCAGCCCGAATCACCGGAATGAACGCCCGCCTGCTCGATGTGCTCCATGATTCCGCCGATCAGGACCTCTTCGCCGTCGCAGATCGCGTCCACATCCACCTCGATGGCGAGATCGAGAAAGCGATCGAGCAACACCGGACTGTCATTGGAGACCTTCACGGCGTCGGTCATATAGACGCGCAGGTCTTCCTCGTTGAATACGACTTCCATCGCACGCCCGCCGAGCACATACGAAGGACGCACCACCAGCGGGAAGCCCACTTCGCGTGCCAGAATCACGGCCTGCTCCTCGGTGCGGGCACTGGCATTCGCGGGCTGCTTCAGTCCAAGGGTCTTCACCAGTTGCTGGAAGCGTTCGCGATCCTCCGCGATATCGATCGAGTCCGGCGTCGTGCCGATGATCGGCGCACCCGCCGCGGCCAAGGCGCGCGATAGCTTGAGTGGAGTCTGACCGCCGTACTGGACAATCACGCCTTCCGGCTTCTCCTTGGCGATGATTTCCATGACGTCCTCAAACGTCAGCGGCTCGAAATACAGGCGATCCGAAGTGTCATAGTCGGTGGAGACGGTCTCCGGATTGCAGTTGACCATGATGGTCTCATAGCCGTCTTCGCGCAGCGCGAGCGCGGCATGCACACAGCAATAATCGAACTCGATGCCCTGCCCGATGCGATTTGGGCCACCGCCGAGGATCATGATCTTGCGACGCTCGCTCGGATTCGCCTCGCACTCCTCTTCATAGGTCGAATACATGTAGGCCGTGGAGGTGGCAAATTCGGCCGCGCAGGTGTCGACGCGCTTGTACACCGGGTGCAGCGCAAACTTGTGGCGGCGCTTGCGCATTACGGCTTCCTCGACGTCGAGCAGGTGCGCCAGGCGACGGTCAGAAAACCCCTTGCGCTTGAGCGTCCGCAGCCGCTTCACGTCGAGTGATTCCAGCCCGCTGGATTGAACCTTGCTCTCTTCCTCGACGAGATCCTCGATCTGACGCAGGAACCACGGATCGACCCGCGCGAGTCCGTTCACCTTCTCGAGCGACCAGCCGGCGCGGAACGCGTCCGCAATGAACAAAATGCGGTCTGGGCCGGGCGATGCCAGCTCGTGCGCCAGCATCCCGGCGGATTCGTCGGTCAGCGGCAGGACCAGTTGCGGATCGAGGCCGTCCCAATCGGTTTCCAGGCTGCGCAATGCCTTCTGGAGCGATTCCTGGAAAGTGCGCCCGATGGCCATTGCCTCGCCGACTGACTTCATTTGCGTCGTCAGGCGCCGGTTGGAGCCGGGGAACTTCTCGAACGTGAAGCGCGGAATCTTGGTGACGATGTAATCGATAGTGGGCTCGAACGACGCCGGCGTGGCGCCACCGGTAATTTCATTCTTGAGCTCATCGAGCGTGTACCCGACGGCAAGCTTGGCGGCCACCTTCGCGATCGGAAAACCGGTGGCTTTCGAGGCCAGCGCCGAAGAGCGCGACACTCGCGGGTTCATTTCGATCACGAGGAGCCTGCCGTCCTGCGGGTTGATCGCGAACTGCACATTCGACCCACCGGTATCGACGCCGATCTTGCGCAACACCGCGATCGCGGCGTTACGCATACGCTGGTATTCCTTGTCGGTCAGCGTCTGCGCCGGCGCGACGGTAATCGAATCACCCGTGTGCACGCCCATCGGATCGAGATTCTCGATCGAGCATACGACGATGCAGTTGTCCTGATGATCGCGCACCACTTCCAGCTCGAACTCCTTCCAGCCAGTGACCGACTCCTCGAGGAGGACTTCGTTGGTCGGCGAAGCATCGAGGCCGCGCGCCACGATCTGCTCGAATTCCTCGCGGTTGTAAGCGATGCCGCCGCCGCTGCCGCCCAGTGTGAAGGACGGTCGAATCACGGTCGGATAGCCGATTTCAGCCTGCACCGCGAACGCTTCCTCCATGCTATGCGCGATACGCGCACGCGGCGTCTCGAGGCCGATTTCGCGCATCGCATCGCGAAACAGCTCGCGATCCTCGGCCATGTCGATCGCTTCGCGGGAGGCGGCAATCAGTTCCACGCCCCACTTTTCCAGCACGCCTTCACGGGCGAGGTCGAGCGCGCAGTTGAGTGCAGTCTGCCCGCCCATCGTCGGGAGCAACGCATCAGGGGTTTCCTTCTCGATGATGCGGGCCACCGTGCGCCAGTTGACCGGCTCGATGTAGATCGCGTCCGCCATCTCGGGGTCGGTCATGATCGTGGCGGGATTGGAATTGACGAGGATGACCCGATAGCCCTCCTCGCGCAGCGCCTTGCATGCCTGTGCACCCGAATAGTCGAACTCGCACGCCTGGCCGATCACGATCGGACCGGCGCCGATGATCAGGATGCTGTTGATGTCTTTGCGCTTCGGCATGCTGTCCTTATCACAGAGAGGTCACGATTTCAGGCGGCGGACACAAGCAGTCCACCTTCACGTCGTGAAGGGTTGCGCTCCTCGTACAACTGCTACTCCTACTCGGCTGCGCGGCGCTTGCCCTGCTGCCCCTTTTGGGCCCGCTGGATGCTCTGCAAGCGCTTGACCATGAGGTAAAGGAACTGCTCGAACATGGGCTGCATGTCGTGCGGGCCCGGACTCGCCTCTGGATGTCCCTGAAAACCAAAGGCTGGCTTGTCGATGCGCTCCAGCCCTTGAAGCGAGCCGTCGAACAGCGAGCGATGAGTCGCCTTAGTGTTCTCGGGCAGCGTGCTCTCGTCCACCGCAAAGCCATGGTTCTGAGTGGAGATGAAAACCTTGCCGGTGGCGAGATCCTGGACCGGATGATTTGCGCCGTGATGACCGAACTTCATCTTCACGGTGCGTGCGCCGCTCGCGAGGCCAAGGAGCTGGTGGCCCAGGCAAATGCCGAACACGGGGATCCCGGTCTCGATGAGTTCCTGGATGGCGCGTATTGCGTAGTCGCACGGTTCCGGATCACCGGGCCCGTTCGAAAGCACAATCCCGTCGGGACTCAGAGCGAGCGCCTGCTCCGCAGACGTGGTCGCAGGCACCACTGTCATTCGACAACCGTAGTCGGCGAGCAGTCGCAGAATGTTGCGCTTGACACCGAAGTCATACGTCACCACGTGCAAACGAGCGGCCGGTCGCGGCAGGTTACGCTCCTCGGAGTCCCAGATGCTGCCCTCGTTCCATTGATACTGGCGGCGCGTGGTCACGACCTTCGCGAGATCCATGCCCTTCAGTCCCGGGAATTTGCTCGCGGCACGCACCGCGGCGGTCTCATCGATGGTGTCGCCGATCATGATGCAACCGGCCTGCGAACCCTTGTCGCGCAGGATGCGCGTGAGCCTGCGCGTATCGATCTCGGCGATGGCGACCAGCTTGCCGCGCTGGAGAAAACTCGCGAGCGATTCAGCGGAGCGCCAACTGCTCGCCAGGAGCGGCAGGTCCCGCACGACGAGTCCCGCGGCGTAGATCGCGGCCGACTCGAGATCCTCGGGGTTGGCACCCACGTTGCCAATGTGCGGGTGGGTGAGAGTCACGATCTGCCGGCAATAGGACGGATCGGTGAGGATTTCCTGGTAGCCGCTGATCGAGGTATTGAAGACAACTTCGCCGGTGGTGTTTCCCTTGGCGCCAATCGAAATGCCTCGAAAGACGCTTCCGTCTTCCAAGGCCAACACAGCAGGAACGGTCAACCGGTTGTCCCCTTCGCCCGCAACGCGCAGAAATCGGGGTGCGCATGTACAAAGCGGGAGGAGCTCTTCATCAGAACTCCGTCCCGCTTTGACAGACTACCCTATTGGCAACGGCGCGAATTTTACGAACTCGACCCATTGCTGTCCACGCCGCCGCGCGCTTCAAATCCCCAGCATGGCCGCCGGCCCAGAGCTATAGTTGGACTCAAGATATATATATAAATATTTGATATATCAAAAGATATCAGCCATTGAAAAGAGCCCTGGTGCCCTTCCGACCAGCCATTGCGCCGCCCGCAGCGCTCCGCGCGCATAGATCGTTCGCTCGGTGGCGCGGTGCGTCAGGGTCAAGGATTCGCCGGGGCCCTGAAAGCTGACGCGGTGCTCGCCCACCTGATCGCCCTCGCGCACCGAGGTGAACACGATCTGGCCGCTGCGCGATCTCGGGTCTCCTTCCATGATGGCCACCTTCGCCAACTCCTGCCCTCGCGCGGAGGCAACGCTTTCACCGAGTTTGAGCGCGGTGCCGGAAGGCGCATCGATCTTGTTGCGGTGGTGAATGTCGACAATGTCCACTTCGAAACTCGCCCCAAGCGTGCGCGCCGCGGTTCGTGCCAGATTGATCATCACGTTCACGCCGATGCTCATGTTGGGCGAATAGAGGATGGGGATTGTCGCTGCGGCCTCGCGCAGTTGCACCAATGCGTCCGGCGAGAGACCGGTCGTCCCCAGCACCAGCGGGCAACGATGGGCGATGCATGCACGCAGCGTGTCGGGAACGCAGTTCGCGAGCGTAAAGTCGATCACCACCTCGGCGCCAGCCATGGCCGGCTCTCGATCGCAGGTCACCATGACTCCGAGTGATCGACCGCCGTAGAGCTCACCCGCATCACGGCCGAGATGCTTGCTAGCCGCAGAGGCAAGTGCTCCGCTCAGCTTGAGGTCCGGTTCATCGCGCATCGCCTCCAGCAGTGCACGGCCCATGCGACCGCTCACGCCGAACAGCGCGACGCTCGTCGTCATCGGCCAATGTTCTCGAAGAATTTCTTGACGCCTTCGAGCCAGCCCTGCTCGCGCGGATTGTGCCGTTTGTGATCGCCGCGCAGGGACTCGTCGAGCTTACGCAGCAGCTCCTTCTGCTCTGAGGCAAGATTGACGGGCGTCTCGACCACGACGCGACAGAACAGGTCTCCGACTGGACCGCCGCGCACCGGGCGAACGCCTTTCTCGCGTAGACGAAACACGCGCCCGGATTGCGTCTCCGACGGAACCTTGAGCGTCACGTGTCCATCCAGGGTCGGCACGTCGACCTGACCACCGAGAACGGCGGTCGCGAAGCTGATTGGGACTTCGCAGGACAGGTGACTGCCATCGCGCTCGAAGATCGGGTGCTCGCGGACCTGGATCTCGACGTACAGATCACCGGTCGGCCCACCGTTGCGCCCGGCCTCGCCTTCACCCGCGAGGCGGATGCGATCGCCGGTGTCGACACCCGGTGGAACCTTGACCGTCAGCGTCTTGGGGCGGCGAATGCGGCCCTGGCCATGGCAGTTATCGCAGGGCTTCTGAATGATCTGACCACGGCCTTTGCAGCGCGGGCAGGTCTGCTGAACGCTGAAGAATCCCTGGCTGACGCGCACGCTCCCTTGTCCGCTGCAGGTCTCGCAGGTGACCGGGCTCGAGCCTTTCGCCGCTCCACTGCCACTGCACACCTCGCATTCGGCGAGGGTCTGAAACTCGATATCGACGCTGTCGCCAAAGACGGCCTGATCGAGTTCGAGTTCCATGCCGTAGCGCAGGTCGGCACCTCGGAACACCTGCGAACGGCTGCGCCGGCCGCCGCCGAAGATGTCGCCGAACACATCGCCGAAGATGTCGCCGAACGCATCAGCAGCACTGAACCCCGCGCCGCCGCGGCTGGCATCGACCCCGGCGTGACCGAACTGGTCGTATGCCGCGCGCTTTTGCGCGTCGGTCAGAACCTCGTAAGCTTCCTTGGCTTCCTTGAATTTCTCCTCGGCTTCCTTGTCGTGGGGATTGCGGTCGGGATGGAACTTCATCGCGAGCCGCCGGTACGCCTTCTTGATCTCGGCTTCGGTGGCATTGCGCGCCAGCTCGAGCACTTTGTAGTAGTCGCGTTTCGACATTACGCCGCAGGACCTTAAATATGCGACCGCCGCGGGATCCTTACGACCCCGCGGCGGTCATCCATCCCAGGAGCCGCACGAACTCTTATGAGCTCTTGCGACCTTTGTCTTTCACTTCCTCGAATTCGGCATCGAGCACGTCGTCCTTGCCGCCGCTGCTCGCACCGCTCCCAGCTGACGCTCCGGCATCCGCGCCTGGCGCGCCCTCGCCTGCCTGCTGACTGTAGGCACGCTGCGCGATCGCTGCCGATGCCTGTGCCAGCTCCTGGGAGCGTTTCTCGATCGCGTCCTTATCATCGCCGCTGAGCACGGTCTTGAGCGCCGAAATTGCAGTCTCGACCTTGTAGCGCTCCTCGGAGGTGACTTTATCACCCAGATCCTTGAGCGACTTCTCCGTGGCATGCATCAACGCATCGCCACGATTGCGCGCATCGACGAGCTCGCGGAAGCGCTTGTCCTCTTCCGCATGCGCTTCGGCGTCCTTGACCATGCGCTGGATTTCCTGCTCATTGAGGCCACTCGAGGCCTTGATGACAATTTTCTGTTCCTTGCCCGTCGCCTTGTCCTTGGCCGAGACGTTGAGAATACCGTTCGCATCGATGTCGAAGGTGACCTCAACCTGCGGCATGCCGCGCGGTGCCGGCGGGATATCCGCCAGGTCGAAGCGGCCGAGCGACTTGTTGTCGCCCGCGCGCTCGCGCTCGCCCTGCAGCACGTGAATGGTCACGGCAGTCTGATTGTCGTCGGCAGTCGAGAACACCTGGTTCGCCTTGGTCGGAATCGTGGTGTTTTTCTCGATCAGCTTGGTCATCACGCCGCCGAGCGTTTCGATGCCAAGCGAGAGCGGAGTGACATCGAGCAGCAACACGTCCTTGACGTCACCAGCGAGCACACCCGCCTGAATAGCCGCACCAACGGCGACCGCTTCGTCCGGGTTCACGTCCTTGCGTGGCTCCTTGCCAAAGAGGTCGCGCACCACCTTCTGCACGAGCGGCATGCGCGTCTGGCCACCGACGAGGATCACCTCGCCGACTTCGCTCACCGCAAGGCCCGCATCTTTGAGCGCGGTCTTGCACGGACCGAGGGTCTTCTGCACCAGATCCTCGACCAGCGACTCGAGCTTGGCGCGAGTGAGGCGAACGTTGAGATGCTTCGGGCCGCTCGCATCCGCCGTGATGTACGGCAGGTTGACGTCCGTTTGCTGGCTCGATGAGAGCTCGATCTTGGCCTTCTCTGAGGCTTCCTTGAGGCGCTGCATGGCAAGCGGGTCACGCCGCACATCCACGCCACTCTCTTTCTTGAATTCGTCGGCGATGAAGTTGATCACCCGCAGGTCGAAGTCCTCGCCCCCCAGGAACGTGTCGCCGTTGGTGGAGAGCACCTCGAACTGGCGCTCGCCATCGATCTCGGCGATCTCGATGATGGAGATGTCAAATGTGCCACCGCCCAGGTCGTACACCGCGATCTTTCGATCGCCGCCCGTCTTGTCGAGGCCATACGCGAGCGCCGCCGCGGTCGGCTCGTTGATGATGCGCTTGACGTTGAGACCCGCGATCCGGCCGGCGTCCTTGGTCGCCTGGCGCTGCGAGTCGTTGAAATAGGCTGGCACCGTGACGACGGCTTCGGTCACGGTCTCACCGAGATAGTCCTCGGCAGTCTTCTTCATCTTCATGAGCACGCGCGCCGAGATTTCGGGCGGGGCCATCTTCTTGCCGTTCACCTCGACCCAGGCATCGCCGTTGTCCGCCTTGACGATCTTGTACGGCACCATGGCGATGTCTTTCTGCACGACGGAATCATCGAACTTGCGGCCGATGAGCCGCTTGATCGCGAACAGCGTGTTCTGCGGGTTGGTTACCGCCTGGCGTTTCGCCGACTGGCCAACGAGCACTTCGTTGTCCTTGCTAAAGGCGACGATGGACGGCGTGGTGCGATCACCCTCGCTGTTTTCGATGACCCGGGGTTTGCCGCCTTCCATGATGGCGACACACGAGTTGGTCGTGCCCAGGTCGATACCGATGGTCTTGGCCATGACTAGTGACTCCTGCAAAAACAGATTCGAAACCTGAACGACATGATGGGGAAGACGGCGGGTGTTTCAAGCGCGATGGCGCAAAAAGGCCCTTTCCTGCCCGGCAGTTGTGTCTCTTGGGGTCAGGCCGAGGGCGCCCGGGCGACGATCACTCTCGCCGGACGCAGCAGACGGCCATTGAGCTGGTAGCCCTTCTGCACTACCTGCAGGACGGTATTGGGCTCCGCGGTGGCTGACTCCTGCATCGCGATGGCCTCGTGCAGCTGCGGATCGAAGGGCGCCCCGACTGGATTGATCTCGGTGACCCCCTGCTTCTCTAAGGCCTTGACCAGGAGTCGTAGTGTGGCCTCCTTCCCGGCCAGGAGGCTGCGTACGTCCGCCTTGTCGCCTGCTTCCAGGCCCAGTTCCAGGCTATCGCGTACCTCGAGCAGATCGGCGGCGAACTTCTCGAGACCGAACTTGTGAGCGTTCTCGAGATCGCGCGCCACGCGCTTGCGGAAGTTCTCGAGCTCGGCCACGGCCCGCAGGTAGTTATTCCAGTTCTCCTGGGCCTTCGCCTCGGCAGCCGCCAATGCCCTGGATTCGTCGTTGCCGCTCGGCTCAGTGGTCTCGGTGAGTACGGCAGTGGCTTCGGGGTCGAACTCTCCCTGTGCCTCGCGCGCGTCTCGCTCGGCGTCCTTGTGGGCCCTGTTCGTCATCGCAACTCTCCTGACTGAGGCGGGTACGGGAATCGGGGCCGGTAAGGATACCAGCCGCCCGCGGGAAATCGGGATCAGCGGCGTGAATTCAAGGCGGTTCCAAGCAGCCGGGCTGTGATGTCGACGATCGGGATGACCCGTTCATAGGCCATGCGCGTCGGCCCGATGACCCCGAGGACTCCCACGATTTCGTTGTCGAGCGTGTAGGGGGCCGTTACCACGCTGCAATCATCGAGGATGGTGTATCCGGATTCCTGGCCGATGAAGATCTGCACGCCCTCAGCCCGCAAGCTGTGATCCAGCAGATGCAGAATGTCCCGCTTCTCGTTGAAGGCTTCGAACAGGCGGCGCAGTTTTTCGACGTTCGAGAGCTCGGCGAAACCCATCAGGTTGGTTTCACCGGCGATGACATAGCTCGCTGCGGCACGCTCGCCCGAGTCGACCATCTGCTGCGCCAGCTGGATCGCATCCAGCATCAATTGATTGAGGCTCTGCCGTGTCTCGTGCAGTTGCGCCAGGATATCGGCACGGACTTCACTCAGGCTGCGGCCACGAACCTGCTCGTTGAGGTAGTTGGCAGCACGACGCAACTCATCGGGTGAGTAATGCCGCTCCAGGTGCAGGATGCGGTTCTGCACCTCTCGTCCCCCGACCACCAGTATCGTGAGCACCCGGTTATCTGACAGTCCCACGAACTCGATCTGGCTCACAGCCGCCTGCGATTGACGCGGAAGTGTCACTACTCCCGCCAGGTGCGTGATCGTCGAGAGCACCTGTGAGGCGACGGCCACCAGCGCTTTGGGTTCGTCGCTGTGCTCTTCCAGGCGCCGCTGCAGGTCGGCAACTTCGGGCTCATCGAGAGGCTTGAGCTTCAGGAGTGAGTCCACGAACAACCGATACCCCTTGTCAGTGGGGATGCGCCCCGCCGAGGTATGCGGAGAAGTCACGAACCCGAGTCCTTCGAGGTCCGCCATCACGTTGCGGATGGTCGCCGAGCTCAGATTCAGGCCCGACTCGCGCGACAGGGTCCGCGAGCCCACTGGTTGGCCGTCACGGATGTAGCTCTCGATCAGAATCCTGAGCAGGTGCTGTGCCCGCTCATTCAAAAGATCATCGGCGGCATCCGTCGGCATGGACGTCAACACTCTGTATATTCAGCAAGGACTCTGGTCATGGCGCGTGCCGATACCTAACAGCGCGCGTTCGGCGAAGTCAAGCTACGCGAACCGGGGGCAAACCCGCCGTAGCCCGTCTGGTATCGACATGGTAAAAGACCGCGAAAACCCGATGGCCAACAGCTTTCACTCGTTCGCGTTGGTGGGCCGGGACACCGATACCCGTGTCGCCGACAGCATGCGCACGCTCGCAGGTCATCTGAGCAAGCGCGGCGGGAAGGTCCTCGTCGATCAGAACGGGACAGTCGACTTTGGCTCGACCGGCGTCGAGCGCCTCGATCCTCAGGCGTTTGCCGATCACGCGGACCTGCTGATCGCAATTGGCGGCGACGGAACCATGCTGTTCGCTTCGCGACTCGTGGTCGGGCGCAACGTCCCCCTGCTCGGTGTGAACCGCGGGCGACTCGGATTCATGACCGATGTCTCACCCGACGACATGCTGGAGCGGCTCGACGATGTCCTCGCGGGCAATTTCACCGAGGATCGGCGCCCGCTGCTCGAGGCGCGCCTCACCCGCGGGCGCGCCATGGCGGCGCTCACCGCTCTCAACGATGTCGTCATGCAGAAGTGGGAAACCGGCCGCATGCTCGATTTCGAGACCTGGATCGACGGCCAGTACGTGAATACGCACGGTGCGGATGGCCTGATCGTGGCTTCGGCGACGGGCTCGACAGCGTATGCGCTTTCCTGTGGCGGTCCGATCGTGCAGCCCCGGCTCGGTGCCGTCGTCCTGGTGCCCATTTCTCCGCACACCCTGAGCGATCGGCCAATCGTAGTGCCGGCCGATGCGGCCATCGAGTTGCGCCTGATCGAACGCGCCGATACGCGTGCGCAAGTGTTGTGCGACGGCACCTTGCTGGGGGAGCTCCAGCCCGGCGGCCGACTGCAGGTGGCAGCTTCCGGCGACCAAGTCACCCTGATCCACCCGCCGGGATACGACTACTTTCGCCTGTTGCGCTCGAAGCTCCATTGGGGTCGGGGCGGACATGATCGTCTTCCGCCCGCCCGGCTTCCGCCAGCTGAGCGCTGAAGGCGCCCTGCGTGCTCACGTACTTGCGGATTCGCGATTTCGCGATCATCGATGAGATCGAGCTCGAGTTTGCGTCGGGCTTGACGGCTTTGACCGGTGAGACCGGCGCGGGCAAGTCGATCGTGGTCGATGCCCTCGCGCTTGCGGCCGGTGGGCGGGCGAGCAGCGATGCCATTCGGCACGGCGCGGAGCGCGCCGAGATCTCCGCGACCTTCGACCTGCGTGCGTATCCGAAACTCGCACGCCGTCTCGAAGCACAGGCGATAGAGGGCGAAGGCGAATGCATCCTGCGACGCGTACTGTCGCGTGACGGCCGCTCGCGCTCGTTCATCAACGGCCAGCCGGTACCGTTGCAGACCTTGCGCGAACTCGGTGAGCTGCTCGTCGACATTCACGGCCAACAGGAATTTCTTGCCCTGGTGCGCCGGCCGGCACAGCGCTCGCTCATCGATGCGCATGGTCGCCACGAAGAGTTGGTGGACGCGGTCAGCGCTGCCTTCGACCGGTGGCAGGAACAGCGCACCCGTCTCGCCGAGCTCGAAGCTGCGGGTCGCGATCGCGACGCGCGACTCGAGCTGCTGCGCTACCAGGTACGCGAGCTCGAGGCCCTGTCGCTCACGGCACAGGAGCTTCCCGAGCTCCTGGCCGAGCAGCGCCGCCACGCGAACAGCGGGCGGCTCGCGCAAGGCGCGCAGCAGGCGATAGAGCTGATCGATGAAGCTGACGATACCAACGCCAACCTGTCAGTGAGTCGCGCGCAGGGAATCCTGCGTAACCTCGTCGCGCTCGACACACAGCTGGAGTCCGCCGAGCGCCTGCTTGCGGAAGCCGCGATCTCGATTCGAGAGGCGAGCGCTACGTTACGCCACTACATCGATTCGCTGGAGGTCGACCCGCAACGGCAGGAATTGGTGGAGCGGCGGGTCGCGACGATCGAGGAGCTGGCGCGCAAGCACCGGCTGCCCGCCGAAGAGCTGCCCGCCCAGCTGGAGCGCCTGAGCGCCGAACTGCATGCTCTCGAATCGCACGCCTCCACCGTCGAAGCGGCTGCCCGCGATGCCACAGAGGCTCGCGCCGAGTACGATCGCGTCGCACAGTCCTTGTCGGCCGCGCGTCGCAAAGCCGGCGCGAAGTTGACGCGCGAAGTGACGCAACTCATGCAACGGCTCGGCATGGCGGGTGGACGTTTCGAGGCAGTGATGTCAACCAGTCCCGGCGAGCCGCAAGCGCACGGCATCGATGAGGTCGAGTTCACCGTTAGTGCGAATCCCGGTCAGCCGTTGAAACCCCTGGCCCGGGTTGCCTCGGGCGGCGAGCTGTCGCGTATCAGTCTGGCCGTGCAGGTCGCCTCGGCCGGCAAGGCACTTACACCGTGCCTAGTATTCGATGAGGTTGATGCCGGCGTCGGCGGCGGTGTGGCCGAGATAGTCGGCCGCCAATTGGGTCTGCTCGGAGAACGCACGCAGGTGTTGTGCGTCACGCATCTGCCGCAGGTCGCGAGCCAGGCCGACCACCATGTACGGGTCGTGAAACTCACGGATGGGCGCAGCGCCCGTACGGCGCTCAACGAGCTGCGCGGACCGGAGCGGATTGAGGAGCTGGCGCGAATGCTGGGCGGCGTCGAGGTCACCCAAAAGGCTCGCGATCACGCTCGCGACATGCTGAAGCGCGCTGGCGCCCGGGCGCAGAACTAGCGGTCGGCTAGTCCCTCGCCTTCTTGTGCGGGCACGGATTGCGCCGACATTGCCCGTAAAGAATCAGTGAATGATCGCGGATCTCGTACCCGAGGCGCTTCGCCACCGCGTTCTGCCGGTCCTCGATGCCGCTGTCCACGAACTCCTCGACCCGGCCGCAGTCAATGCACACGATGTGATCATGGTGCGGCCCCTGATTGAGCTCGAAGACCGCCATTCCATCCTCGAAATGGTGTCGCGTCACGAGTCCGGCGGCCTCGAACTGCGTGAGAACGCGATAGACCGTCGCCAGCCCGATGTCTTCGTTTGATTCCAGGAGGGTCTTGTAGATGTCTTCCGCGCTCATGTGGCGCGTTGTCGTGTGCTCGAGAATCTCGATGATCTTGAGCCGCGGCAGCGTGACCTTCAGTCCGGCCTTGCGCAGGTCTTTGCCTTCCACGTGCTTGCCTCTCGGGGATTGAGCGGTACGCCTGCCGGGAACGGGCGAATTCGCTATGATGCGCGGCCATTATCCTCCACCCCCCGCACACACTCCACCGTTCATGATGCATTTGGCTGATCGCGCCCCGCGCACCCTTGCAGCAGCACCTGTTCGCCTCGCAACCCTCGCGCTTTACCTCGTGATGGCGGTGCTGGGTGCCGGTTGTGTGTATCGCATCAACATCCAGCAAGGAAACTTTCTCGATCCGAAGGCAGTGGAACAGCTCAGTGTCGGCATGACACGCAGCCAGGTTCGCTATCTGCTCGGGACGCCGATGGTCCCGAATGCCTTCGACCATGATCGCTGGGACTATTTCTTCTATTACAAGCACGGGCGCACCCGCAAAGCGGAGCAAGCCCAAATCATTGTCTATTTCGAGGACGACAAGGTTTCGCGCATCGAGAGGCCACGAGGATCGGCTCAGGTCGCAACCACGACACCGACCGAAAAGCCAGCCGAAGCCAAGGAGCCTGGGCAGCCCTTGCCGCCGCCGCCACCGCCACCGTCATCAACGGCAGAACAGCTGCCGCCGCCGCCAGCCTCGCCGCTACCGGAATCACCGCCCTCAACGGTGGAGCAGTTGCCGCCGCCGGAGTCACCGTCGTCAACGCCCGAACAACCACCAACACCGTCAGCGCCGGAACCACCAGAGGCGCCGACACCCTCACCCCCTTGAACGGGCGGCCTTGACTCGCGCACGGCGCGCATCGCGAGGATCGGCAGCCAAGGGCCGATAGACCTCAACTCGATCGCCTTCGCGCACCGGGTGGTCGGCCGGCACTACTTTGCCGAAGATTCCGAGTACCGCACTCTCCGGCACGATCTCGGGACACAGCGCCGCGAGCTGCGAGGAGCGCAACGCGTCCATTGCGGTGGCGCCCTTCGGCAACACGACAGCGACGAGCCACTGCCGATCCGGCCGCGCATACGCGACCTCGCAATGCAGCTGCGCCTCATCGTCCATAGGTCGCCTGGGCA
The DNA here is from genome assembly GCA_963705495.1 of uncultured Gammaproteobacteria bacterium. Lineage (GTDB taxonomy): Bacteria > Pseudomonadota > Gammaproteobacteria > Steroidobacterales > Steroidobacteraceae > DATBVX01. Next base: position 102,463 of record CAVPJQ010000005.1, read on the forward strand.
CGCACGACAAAGGCATCGACGAGAGAATTGCAGGTGTGCTCGAACACCGGCTCGAGCAGCCAGGCATTGAGAGGGTTGGCGAAGGCGAACCGCAATTGCAGCGACACCCGCGACCCCTTGTCAGCGATGGGCGAGAAGCGCCAGGCACCACTCAAAGTACGAAATGGCCCATCGACCAGCTCCAGGTGGATCGCTTCTGATGGCTCGAGGCGATTGCGTGTGGTGAACTGGGCATGCAGAGCGCCCTTATGCACGTGCAGGCTCGCCACGACTTCGGTCGGCGTGCGTTCGAGCTCCGCGGCCGTGCGGCACCAGGGAAGAAACTCGGGGTAGCGAGCCACGTCATCGACCAGCGCATACATCTGCTCGGCCGTGAATGGGACCAGGGCATGGCGATCGATTTGCCGCACGAGGTTATGCTACAGCACGATGTCCACGCAGTCTGACAAGCCGAGCCCGACCATCGCCGAGAATCGCAAGGCGCGCCACGATTACTTCATCGAGGATCGCTACGAAGCCGGCCTGGCGCTCGAGGGTTGGGAGGTCAAGAGCCTGCGAGCCGGCCGCGCACAGCTCAAGGAGAGCTATGTCTACGTGCGCAACGGTGAGGCATGCTTTTCGGCGCGCACTTTTCGCCGTTGACCTCCGACCTCGACGCATGTGCAGGCGGACCCGACACGTACGCGCAAGCTCCTGCTGCATCGACACCAGCTCGATCACCTGGTGGGCGCGGTCGAGCGCCGCGGCTACACGTGGTACCTCTGCTCCTTTACTGGAAGAACGGTCGCGCGAAGCTCGAGATCGGTCTCGCGAAGGGCAAGAAGCAGCATGACAAGCGCGCCACCGACAAGGCGCGTGACTGGGAGCGCGAGAAGGCACGCGTGTTGAAGCGGCACTAAATCCTTGTGTCGCGCGGCCATGGCCCTACAATGCATCCTGCACGTGTGGGGGCGATCGGCTTCGACGGGGGTCGCGAAACTACGGGTGCATGCCGAGGTGCAGAATTCCTCGTTAAACCGTCTGCAAACTTATAGTTGCAAACGACGACAACTACGCTCTGGCGGCTTAATCCCGCCTAACCCCTGACTGGCATTTGCTTGTGGATCCAAATCAGGGGACGCGCTCACAAGATCGCGGGCCCGGTGTGCTGAAGGCCGGCCTGCTAAACGTAACTTGAGCTGGCTGCACGTCTTCCCTGCCCTTCGGGTAGCGTGTGGCGAGAATAATTGAAGCGGCTAAGCATGTAGGTCACGTAGCGTAGGGCTTTCGGACGCGGGTTCGATTCCCGCCGCCTCCACCAATTTCTTAATCCTGCCTTTAGGACAGCAGGACCCCGAATACGCCCCAAGGGGAATGCGCACGCGCCACGCTGATGATGAACAGGTACACGCCGAGCGCAGCGAAGTAGCAGGCGATCTGTGCCGCACGCTGGTGACCTCGCCTCAGTGCGAAGATGCCCAACACCACGTACACGGCCAGCAGCATGACTTTGACGGTCAGCCAACTCTGCACGAACGGATACTGGTGCAGGATCGTCACCAGCATCAGCGCTGCGGTGAGCAGGGCCGTATCGATCGCATAGGACAGGTAGCGCAACACCGGATGATTCACCTGTTGCGAGCGCGCCAGCATCATCAGGCCCCGTAGCGTGAACAGGCTGCCCGAAAGAATCACGCAGAGAACGTGCGCGTACTTGATCTGCGTATAGAACTCAGCCACTGCTTGCCGTTGAACTCACCACGACGGAGAGCGAGCGCCGCGGCATGATCCACAGGCGCAGCACGAACCAGGCGTACAGCAGTGCGCCGATGGCAAACAACGAGTCCCCGGGTACGCGCATCCAGATCAGCAGGTGAACGATCGGCTGATTCATGAACTCGGCCGAGCGTGCATACCAGTAGCCGTGCTCCAGTACCGCAGACAGCTGCAGGACGCCGAGTGGCAGCAGCGTCAGGAGTGCCATCAGAGTCAGCCCGATATTCAGCGTCCAGAATGAGCCGCGCAGCCATCCCTCATGCCACTCCACGTCCGGTCTCAACCCGCGAAGGCAGAACAGCGTCAGTCCCAGCCCCAACATCCCATAGACCCCGAACAGCGCGGTGTGGCCGTGCAGCGGTGTGAGATTCAGGCCTTGCATGAAGTAGAGGGCGAGTGGCGTATTGATCAGGAAGCCAAACAGGCCCGCACCGACGAGATTCCAGAACGACACCGCCAGGAAAAACAGAATCGGCCAGCGATAGCGGCTCATCCATGGCGTCGCCCGGCCATGCGACCAGGTCTCGTGCGCTTCCAGGCCGATCAGAGCCAAAGGCACGACCTCGAGTGCCGAGAATGACGCGCCGAGCGCAATGACTGCCGTGGTGGTTCCGGCGAAGTACAAGTGATGGAACGTACCAAGCACACCGCCGGCCATGAAGACGAAAGTGGCGAACAGCACGTTGACGGTCGCCGTACGCGCGCGCACGAGTCCGAGCTTCACGAACAGGAATGAAATCACGGCAACCGCGAACACCTCGAAGAAGCCTTCCACCCACAGATGCACGACCCACCAACGCCAGTACTCGACCACCGAGAGGTGGCTGCGCTCGCCCCACATCAGGCCTGCACCGTAGAGTCCGGCGATCGCGACCGTGGAGAGAAACAGCAGCCCGACGATGGATGCCAGATCGTCCTTGCGTCGCAGCGCCGGCCACAGCGCGCGTCCCATCAGCACCAGCCACAGCATCAGGCCGACGAACAGGAAGATCTGCCAGAAGCGCCCAAGGTCGACGTATTCCCACCCCTGGTGCCCGAACCAGAAGTTGTTCGCGAGCCCCAGTTTTTGCATCACCGCCAGCCATTGGCCGGCGAACGCGCCGACGACGATGACCAGCAGGCACACCCAGAGAAAATTCACGCCGAGGCGCTGGAATTTAGGCTCATGTCCGGATACCGCGGGCGCGATGTACAGGCCCGTGCCGAGCCACGCAGTGGCGATCCAGAGCACCGCCAGTTGCGTATGCCACGAACGCGTCAGCGAGTACGGCAGAATCTGGGAGATCTCGAAGCCGTAGAACTGCCTTTCAACCTGATAGTGAGCCGTGATCGCGCCGAGCAGGATCTGGACGATGAACAGTGCGATCACGACCCAGAAGTACTTGGCCGTCGCGCGCATGGACGGCGTGACGGACAGGTTTGCCAGCGGATCAGTCTTTGGAGGTGCAAGGTGCGGCTCCTTGCGATGCCAGACGGCGTAATGCCACGCCAGCAGCCCGATACCGGCGATCATGAAGAGGATACTGAAGACGGTCCACAGGAACGCGCTCGGAGTCGGCGTGTTGCCCACCAGCGGCTCGTAGGGCCAGTTGCTCGTGTAGCTCATCGTCGAGCCGGGACGGGTGGTCACGGTGGCCCAGGCCGTCCAGAAGAAAAAGGCGACCAGCTCGCGGCGATGCTCGGCGGTATCCACCGTGCCGTCGCGCATCGCATAGGTTTCGCGCAACTGTGTCGACGCGGGATCATCGCTGAATACGCTCTCGTAGTGCGCGGCGACCTTCGCGATCGCGGCCGCGCGCTCATCGGACACAGTCAAGGTGCGATTCGCGGCATCGTAGCTGTTATTGCGCAGCTCCTTGCGCAGGCGCAGCTTCAGCGCCTCCTGCAGCCCCTCGTCGAGCGCCGTGAAGCCGACCGCATGCTCGTCACGTGCCCACCGGTCGAGCAGCTGCTCCGCCTCGCGGTGCAGCCAGTCGGCGCTCCAGTCAGGCGCGATCAGCGCACCGTGACCCCAGATCGAGCCGAGCTGCTGGCCACCGAAGCTCTGCCAGACCTGGCGGCCAGCTTCGATGTCGTCGCGCGTGAAAAGCGTCTTGCCGCTCGCTGCGACCACGCGTTCCGGGACCGGCGGCGCCTGATGGTAGATCTGGCGTCCCATTCCCAGGAGTACCGCGAACGTAATGGCAAGCAGGCTACCGAGTGCGATCCAGAGTCTGTTGGTGGTGGACATGGCGGACTCCCGTGCCTTACGGCTGCAAACTTGCGCCCGCTCACTGCTGCGCGCACTGATCCCTGTCAATCCGGGGCTGGGCGCTGCGGCTCAGACGAAAAACCGTGAATATCTTGGGCAACGGGCCGCAATTCGCGCAACCGTACAATCCGCACGTCGCACCTCGTGAAGCAGACACACACGGCCGAACACGCATGTTGAACAGAACCGCATCTCGTCGATCATTCCGGCCGATAGGGTTGCCCGGTGACCTGTTCCGTAATCCGGATCGCGGTCTCCAGTGCTCGCAGACCGTCCTCACCTGAGACAATCGGCGCCTTGTTGTTGGCGATGCAATCGAGGAACGACTCGATTTCAGCCTTGAGCGCATCACCCTGCTCGAAGGTACGCTCCTCGATCTGCACTGGGGGCAAATCGCCCTGCATCGGCTTATCGACCTTGCGCACTATGGTCAGCACTTTCTGCTGCAGGTCGACCGACATGTAGGCGTCGTCCTGGAACAGGCGGAGCTTGCGTTCGGTCTTGAGGCTGACGCGACTCGCCGTCGTGTTCGCGACGCACCCATTCGCAAAACGGATGCGCGCGTTCGCGATATCGATCTCACCCGAAAATACCGGCGCCCCGACCGCGTCAAGCGTCGCGATGGGCGCATGCACGATGTCCTGGATGATGTCGATGTCGTGAATCATCAGATCGAGCACCACGTTGACGTCGGTGCCCCGCTGCTTGAAGGGTGCGAGGCGATGCGATTCGATGAAGCGCGGCGTGGTGAGAATTCCGTCGAGCGCGAGCAGCCCGGAGTTGAAGCGCTCGAGATGACCCACCTGCAGGACGCGCTGCTTGCGCACCGCCACTTCAATGAGCCGGCGAGCGTCCGCCACGGTGGTCGCAATCGGCTTTTCCACCAGGACATGTGCGCCCGATTCGAGGAATGCCGCGCCGATCTCGTAATGCTGCGGTGTGGGAGTCGCAATACTGACCGCATCGACGCGACCCAGGAGCTCGCGGTAGTCGGCAAACGCCGGGACGCCCAGTTCCTTGGTGAGGCGCTCGCGGTTTTCCGCAGAAACATCGGCTACGCCTACCAGCGTCGCGCCTTCGAGCGCAGCGTATTTTTGCGCGTGAAAGCGTCCGAGGTAGCCGACGCCGATGACCGCCGCCCGAATGCGCTCCATCTGCACCCTCCAGCCGCGCGATTATAGCCATGCGGGGGCCGTGGACGGTTGCCCGTTACCGCTCCGCCCCGGACAATGCAGCTCCCTTGGGCTGGAACCGAGACGTGAATCAGTCAACCGACGCCAGCAGAGTCAAGCCGCCGCACTGGTTCGCAGCAGCGTTGCATCGCCATCCGCGAATACGCCGCGAGTTGTGGCTGTTGGTCGCCGGCGTCGTCCTCGGTTTCATTGTAATTCCGCTCGCCGTCTACCTCGTGGGTGTACTGACGCTCGGCCCCTACACTGGCGGCGGGCTTGGCTCCTTCATCTTTGACTACTATCGCGGGCTCTTCCACGGGTGGTTGCCGGGCTGGGGTGTCGTTTTCGGCCCGTACCTGCTCGTGCAGCTCATGCGCCTGCTGATCCGCATGCGCCGCTGGTTCTGGTCGCGCGAACCGATCTCCGACGACAGCGCTGACTGACCCGTAGCTGTCCTCTCGAAACGCAACGGCCTTCGCGACATAACGGGCAGAGTTCTTCGATTGTGGGCGCTGGCCGGCGCTCTGAGACGTAACGCACAGTCGGCGCTTCTCAGACGGTGCAACGTGGTCGCCAAGAATAAAGGCCGCCCCGTGCCGCACGATGAGCCGCCCACACCGAACCTGCCGCCCCGTCGTTTCAGCCATCGCCCTCGCGTTGCTGCCGCCGTGGGCCTGCGCCCTCGAGCCGCCAGCACCGTCCGAGCCAGTGGGTGAAACACGCGTGCCCCAGCAATCGATCGCACGCCCGCTCAAGGTTGCGGATCTGCCGTGTGCTCTTTGCGAAGTGCTGCCCGTGAAGGAACTGGTGCCGCCTCCAACTGCGAACGCTCGGGTGGAGCGCGAGACTTATCCACTGCTGCAACCGGAGCGCATCGAGTTCGCCGCCCCGGCCGGCGATGATTCACGCAGCGCACGAGCCTTGAGCACGCTGCAGTTTCGCGATAACCAGCCACTCGTCAATCGCCTGAAACGCATCCAGGCGTGGCCGTTGCTCACGATCTGGGACTCGAGCGCTGCGACGCTCTATGTCGGCGTGAATCGCGACGGCGAGCCGGGAGTTCACCTTCGTCAGAAACGCAAGGACCGCGGAGACCTCGCGCCGAGCAGTCGCTTCGTCCTGATCGCAAGCCCCGCGACAGCCGGCGAACCGCAGGTGACAGTCCCGCGCCGTTAGCGCCCTGTCGATTCAGCGTTCGCTGTCGCTCTGTTCGCGGACCGCGCGAAATTCGCTGTTCTTGTACCACTCAGGCCAGCTCTTCTCCCCCGCGACCCGTTCCCCGACACGGTACAGCAGCTCGAGGTCCTGGAAAGAACCGCTCAGATCCAGATCCTTGCTGTACTCATCGCTCGGCTCGTGATAGCGCTTGGCGATGTAGTCCGCCTGCTGTTGCTCCCCATACACTTTCCCGTGCTCGCGATCATCGGTGCCAAGCTTGGTGTAGAGCGCCGGCACGCCCTTCTTGGCGAAGTTGAAATGATCGGAGCGGTAGTAAAAGCCCTTCTCCGGCGTCGGTTCCGGCGCCGGGACGCGATCCTGCTGCTTCGCGACTTTGCGCAGATCGTCCTCGAGCTCCGAGTTGCCCGAGCCCACGACCACGATGTCGCGTGCTGGCCCTCCGGCGTACAGGGCGTCGAGATTGATCACTGCAGCTGTGCGTGCCAGCGGGTAGATCGGATTGTCCGCGTAGTACGCTGAGCCGAGCAGACCCGATTCCTCCCCAGTGACCGCGAGGAAGATGATCGAGCGCTGCGGCCGCTCGGCGGCGTGCGCAAATGCGCGCGCGAGCGTGATGATCCCGGCGACGCCGCTTGCGTTGTCGATCGCACCGTTCGCGATCGCATCGCCCGTCTTGCCCTGCAGCCGGCCGAAATGATCCCAGTGCGCCATGTAGATCAGGTATTCGTCCGGTCGCTTGCTGCCCGGCAGGATGCCGATGACATTCGCCGAATTGGAGCGACGGATTGCATTGCGCACCGAGACACTCGCCCGCACATCGAGCGGGACTGCCTTGAAGCCGCGTTGCGCGGCGGCGGCCTTGAGGGCTGCGAAGTCCTGACCGCCGAGCTGAAACATTCCTGCCGCCGCTTCGCTGCTGATCCAGCCTTCGATCGCAACGCGACCCACGTTTCCATCTGAGCTCGCCATGTCGAGCTGCGGGCCGGTCCAGCTGGTGGCGACCACGTTCCAGCCGTACGCCGCGGGCTCGGTCTCGTGAATGATGAGCGCGCCCGCCGCGCCTTGCCGCGCCGCTTCTTCGAACTTGTAGGTCCAGCGGCCGTGATAGGTCATTTCGCGGCCACGAAATAGTTTTGGGTCGCCGGTTGCAAAGCCCGGGTCGTTGACCAGGATGACGGCCGTCTTGCCTTTGATGTTGGCGGCCGCGTAGTCGTTCCAGTCGTATTCCGGCGCAACGATGCCGTAGCCGACGAATACGAGCGGGCTGTTCTCGATTGCGGATTGGGAGACGAAGCGCTTCGTCCAGACCACCATGTCCTGGGCATACTTGAGCTCGCGCCTGGTGCCCGCGCGCTCGAGCGTCAGGGTCATATCCGGAGCGGCTGTGATCTCGACCAGTGGCACGGATTGGAAGAAAGTTGTGCCGTGACCGGGTTTGAGCCCGGCCTCCGCAAACTGGCGCCGGATGTATTCCACCGTTTTCTCTTCGCCGCTGGTGCCAGGTTTGCGGCCCTCGAAGTCATCAGAGGCCAGGACAGCGATATGCTCGCGGAAGATGTCGTAATCGAGCCAGGGAATGGACGCTGCATCCTTCGCCCAGCTCGCCAGGCTTGCGACCGCCAACATGCCGATCAGAAGCCAGTGCGACCTTCTATACATGCCCTGCTCTCCCTTCTCAGTTTGTGAAGTCTTCATTCGGTTCATTGCGCTTGGCCCGCCTAGATGACACGGGGCCAGTAGAACCAGGTGACGAGAATCAGCCCCGTCCAGAGCGCACCGATCGCCCAGCGCCGCCAGTGGAGCTGGCGCAGGCTTGCGGCAAAACTCGCGGCCGCAACCGCGGCCAGCCCGGTGAACACGGCAGCGCTCTGCAGGAGGGGACGGAACTCGGTCCGCAGCTGGGGCTCGTCGTTGCCCAGAATCAGGAACACAATCAGCACCATGGTGAGGCCCAGGGCGATCGCCACGGTGGATCCCAGGATGATGCCGATGAGAACGGTTAGTGGTCGCATGTCGATCGGTGCACAACTGGCGTGATCGCACTTGATCGGGCGACCGCGGCCTTCTAGCCTAGACGGCGAGTTTATCAGGGAATTTGGGCCCCCCGGCCGCTGTCAAACGGATGCACATGCATACCTTCGCCCCGCGTCGGATCGTTTTTGCCGTCACCGCGCTGTTTCTCGCCATCGGTGTTGGCGGCTCGGCGCAACCTCCCTTGCCAGCAGTCGCCAATGCTGCGGTGGGAACGGTCGCACCCCTGCAGCCCACCGACCGACATCGCAGCATCGCGCGACGCGTGTACGAGAACCTCGATCGCGCGCATTACGCGCAGGTCTCGCTCGATGACAAGATGTCGTCGAAGATCTTCGATCTGTACCTGGAATCGCTCGATGGGGCGCGCAGCTATTTCATGGCGAGCGATGTGGCGGAATTCGAGCGGCTGCAGACTGAGGTTCGATGACGCCATCAAGACCGGCGCGCTCGAGCCGGCCTTCACGGTTTTCGATCGCTTTCGCGAGCGCAACCGCGAGCGGATGACTTACGCCATCGGCCTCCTCGATCAGGAGCCGGACTACACGCTCAACGAATCTTTCGAGTTCGATCGCGAAAAGGCGCCGTGGCCGGCGACGGCTGCAGAGATGAACGAGCTGTGGCGCAAGCGGGTGAAGAACGACGGCCTGACGTCTGCGGCTCGCCGGGAAGAGCTGGACCGAAACGGCCGACATCCTGCGCAAGCGCTACGAACGGGTGCTCAAGCGCATCGACCAGATCTCGGCGGACGATGTGTTCGAGAATTTCATGAATGCGTACGCGCGCGCGTACGACCCGCACTCGAGCTACTTTTCGCCGCGTAATTCCGAGGAATATCGCATCGCGATGAGCCTCTCCTACGAGGGAATCGGTGCATCGCTGCAGCTGGTGGACGACTACGTGACAGTGCTGAGCATCCTCCCGGGCGGACCTGCCTCCCAGTCCAATCAGCTCAACGCAAACGATCGCATTACTGCCGTCGGTCAGGGTCGCGACGGCGCGCTGACCGATGTGATCGGCTGGCGTCTCGATGATGTAGTGCAGCTCATCCGCGGTCCAATCAACTCGGTGGTTCGCCTGCAGGTGTTGCCGGCAGGCGCGGCGCCGGGCAACGAGAAGATGATCGAATACACGCGCAACAAGGTGACGCTCGAAGCGCAGGCGGCTCACAAGGAGATCCGCAAGGTGCATCGTGGCGATCGGGACCTATCGATCGGCGTGATCACCGTGCCGAGCTTCTACCAGGACTACGAAGCGCGCGCCGCAGGGGATCGCAACTATCGCAGCACCACGCGCGACGTGCGCAATCTGATCGCAGAGCTCAAGACCACGGGTATCGATGGCTTGCTCATCGACCTGCGCAACAACGGTGGCGGATCGCTGCCGGAAGCGACGGGACTCACCGGCTTGTTCATCAAGGGTGGGCCAGTGGTGCAACTGCGGGAGACCGGCGGAACCGTCGAGGTTCTCGACGATCCGGAACCGGAACCGGCTTACACCGGCCCGCTGGCCGTGCTGGTCGATCGATACAGCGCTTCGGCGTCGGAGATTTTTGCGGCAGCGATCCAGGACTACGGACGCGGACTCGTCATCGGTCAGCAGACCTACGGCAAAGGTACGGTGCAGAACCTGATTCCACTCGATCGGTTTGCGCTGGGGCCAAAGCCTGAGTTCGGCCAGCTGACGATCACAATCGGCAAGTTCTATCGCGTCACCGGTGACAGCACGCAGAACCACGGCGTGACGCCCGACATCGTCATGCCGTCGCTCATCCCTGCCGATGAGGTCGGCGAGAATACGCGCGGCAGCGCCCTGCCCTGGGATCGCATCGCGGCGGTTCCTTTCAATGATCGCGGCAACCTGGCTCCCGCGGTGACGCAGTTGAGCCGCATTCACGATCAGCGAGCGGCCGTCGACCCTGATTTCCGCAGTCTGGTCGACGATGTGGCCTCGGTAGATCGACTGCGCCAGCAGACCTCGGTGTCCCTCAATCTGAAGGTCCGGGAACAGGAACGTACGGCGCTCGACAAGGAGCGGCTCGCTCGCGAGAACGCGCGACGCGCGGCCCATGGACTCAAGCCGCTCGCGACCATCGAAGAAATCAGTGACAACGAAGCTGCCGACGTAGTGCTCACTGAAGCGAGCCAGATCGTCGCAGACATGACTTCTGTGCCCTTGGTAGCCCAGGCGGCCAAGGGCAGCTGAGCGTTTCCCAAGGGCCCTGACTCGGTTGGGGCCTCTCCACTGTTATACTTGACTATAACACTAGGCTACTTGTAGCATTCGCCCCAGCTCAACGCACGCCCGCGCGCCAAAGCGCGCCACGTGCGACATAACCCGCTGATCCAACTATCAAAATTGGACAGCGCTGGGAGGCCGTATGTACAAGCAGTGGCTGTTGTTCGTCATTATCGCGCTCACCTCCGCCCTCACCGCTTGCGGCGAGCGGGCAAACGGCAAGACCCCGGATGCCAAGGACAAGGAGGTTCCCGCAATCCCCGTCGAGGTCCGAACTCCCAAGCGTGGCGGCATGGTCGCGATCTACTCCGGGACAGCCTCGCTCGAGGCAGATCAGGAGGCATCGGTAGTCGCCAAGGTAGGCGGCGAGGTCCGGGCAATCCTGGTCGAGGAAGGCCAGGCCGTCCGCGCCGGCCAAGTGCTCGCGCGACTCGATGGCGATCAACTCAGGCTCGAAGCTGACAAGGCCAACGCCACGCTTGCCAAGCTCGAGCGCGACTATCGACGCAATGTCGAATTGCACGAGAAGGGACTCGTTTCGCCCGGAGCCTTCGAGAATCTGAAGTATGAGGTCGACGCGCAGCGCGCCGCATATGAGCTCACCCGGCTGCAGCTCTCCTATACGGAAATCCGCGCCCCGATCGACGGGGTCATTGCGCAACGGCTGGTCAAAGTCGGCAACACCATCAAGCCCAACGATGTCCTGTTTCGAGTCACAGACCTCGAGCCCCTGATCGTGTACGTGCACGTGCCGGAGCGTGAGTTGGAACGCCTCAAGCCCAACCAGCCCGCATCGATACAGGTGGATGCCGTGCCCAAGCAGACCTTCATCGGTCACGTGGCGCGCTTGAGCCCGGTGGTCGATCCCGAAACGGCGACCTTCAAGGTCACGATCGAGGTCGATGATCCGAGCGAGCGTCTGAAGCCCGGAATGTTCGCGCGCATTGGGATCATCTACGAGCGACGCGAACAGGCTCTGCAGATCCCGCGCACCGCCATTGTCGATGACGAGGGCCAGGCGAGTGTGTTCGTCGTCGAGGGCGGCAAGGCGCAGCAGCGCCACATCACCGTCGGACTCACGAACGATGGACTCGTGGAAGTGACTACCGGCCTCAAGGGCCAGGAACAAGTCGTCGTCGTCGGCCAGGGCGGCCTGAAGAGCGGCAACGCGGTGCGCATCGTAGAGCTCGAATCCCCCACTTCACGGCGCTGAGAGCGCGCCCATGGTTTGCAGCGCGAGCGTTCCGCTTACGGGGCCATAACAATGCAACTCGTCGACTTCGCCACTCGCCGGCGCGTCACCATCGTCATGTGCATGGTGGCGATCGCGCTGTTCGGCTTCGTATCGCTGGCGCGCCTGAAAGTGAATCTCCTGCCCGACCTCTCCTATCCGACGCTCACCGTGCGCACGGAGCTGGTCGGGGCTGCGCCCCTGGAGATCGAGAACCTGATCACGCGACCGGTCGAAGAAGCCGTCGGCATCATTCGCAACGTCCGCCAGGTGCGTTCCGTGTCGCGTTCCGGCCAGTCGGACGTGACCCTGGAGTTCGTCTGGGGCACGGACATGGATCTCGCGGGCATCGAGGTGCGCGAGAAACTCGACCTGCTGCAGCTCCCGCTCGAAGCAAAGCGCCCGCTGCTGTTGCGCTTCGATCCCTCGACCGAACCGGTCGTGCGTTTCGCGCTGCTCGAGAAGAGTGAAGCCAACAGCACAACTCCCGTCAACAGCGAAGAGCGGCTCAAGTTTCTCAGGCGTTTCGCCGAGGATCGCCTGAAGCCCGATCTGGAAGCCGTGCCAGGCTCCGCCGCGGTAAAGGTGAGCGGTGGTTACGAGGACGAGATCCAGGTGTTTGTCGACCAGCAGAAGCTGGCGCAGCTCGGTCTCTCGATCGAAACCGTGGCAAGTCGCTTGCGCGCCGAGAATGTGAACCTGTCCGGCGGACGCCTCGAGCAGGGCACACAGCGTTTCCTGGTGCGCACGCTCAACGAGTTCCAGAGCATCGAGGAGATGTCCGGCGCCATCATTGCCGCGGTCGACGGACAACCGGTCTATCTGCGCGACGTCGCCACTGTCACCCACGGCCACAAGGAACGCGAGGCCGTCACGCGGGTGAAGGGCCGCGAGTCGGTCGAGCTCGCCGTCTATAAGGAGGGCGATGCCAACACCGTGCAACTCGCCAACGCGCTCATGGAGCGCATCGAAGCGCTGCGCAAGACGCTGCCAGCGCAGACTGAAATTATCCCGGTCTATGACCAGTCGAAATTCATTTCGTCGGCGATTGGCGAGGTGCGCGATGCAGCGGTGATCGGCGGGCTGCTGTCCATCCTGGTGCTGTATTTCTTCCTGCGCGACGCACGCGCTACGTATGTGGCGGGCATCGTGATTCCCGTGTCGGTGATCGGCACCTTCATGCTCATGTACCTCACCGGCGTCACGCTCAACATCATGTCGCTGGGTGGAATCGCGCTCTCTGTGGGCACGCTGATCGACACGTCAGTCGTGATTCTCGAGAGCATCACGAAGAAACGCGAGGCCGGACTCGGCGCCTTCGAGGCCGCACGTTCCGGGACCAGCGAGGTGGCGATGGCGGTCACCGCTTCCACGCTCACATCGATCGCGGTCTTCTTTCCGATGGTGTTCATCAGCGGCATCGCCGGCCAGCTGTTTCGCGACCAGGCTCTCACGGTCACCTACGGCCACATTCTGTCGCTGCTCGTGGGCCTGACGGTCGTGCCGATGCTGGTCGCAGGCCGGAGCGGGGGTGAGGCACCCGGTACTTCGCAGCCGCCCCTGGGGCGCTTTGCGCGCGGCATTTCATTCGTTGCGGCGCTCATGGGTCGCGCCAGCCGCGCCATTTCGGGCTGCTTCAGAATGATTTTCGCGCCCTTCGTGTGGGTAACGCAGAAGTCCTATCGTCGGCTGGAGGAAGCCTATGTGCCACTGCTCGAGTGGTCGCTCATTCACCGCGGCCGGGTGATTGCAGCGGCCCTGGTGCTGTCGCTGGTCACATTCGCGCTCGTGCCGCGGCTCGGTACCGAGCTCATTCCGCAGCTCTCGCAGGGCGAATACAACGTGGATCTGCGCCTGCCGCCCGGCACGCCGCTCGATCAAACCGACCGTGTCGTCGAGAGTGCGCAGCGCGCGGCCCTGCAGATCGGCGGCGTGGATCTGTCCTATTCCGTCGCGGGCACCGGCAATCGCCTCGATGCGAACCCTGTGGATGCCGGCGAAAACACCGGCAAGTTGAGCATTACGCTCGTCCCGGGATCCGGTCGTGCCGAGGAGAACGCCTCGATCACGGCATTGCGGCCGCACCTCGACGCGGTCGCCGGGCTGCAATACCAGTTCAGCCGCCCGTCGCTGTTCACCTTCAGTACACCGCTCGAAGTCGTCGTGAGTGGCTATGACCTGGATCGCCTGCGAGCCGTTGCCGAGCAGGTCCGTGCACGCATGGATGCCGCGGGCACGTACACCGACATCCGCTCGACCGTGGAGGCGGAGAACCCGGAGATCCAGATCGTATTCGACCAGGACCGTGCCATGCGTCTTGGGCTCAAGGTGCGCGACATCGCCGATCGGATCGTCACCAGCGTGCGCGGCGAAGTGGCAACGCGCTATCGGCTACGCGACAAGCAGATCGATGTGTTGGTGCGCAGCGTGCACGCGCGCGCGGCTTCCATCGAGGAGATCCGCAATCTCATCATCAACCCGGGCAGCGAGCAGCCGGTGCCTTTGAGCGCGGTTGCCGAAGTGACGCTCTCGGTCGGGCCCGCCGAGATTCGCCGCATCGGGCAGGAACGCGTGGCCGTCGTTTCCGCAAGCTATACCGGCAGCGATCTGGGAGCAGCGGTCAAGGACCTGCAAGCCATGCTCGGTCAGATCGAGTTGCCACCAGGCGTGAGCAGTTACCTGTCCGGGCAGAGCGAGGAGATGCAGGACAGCCTGCGGTCGCTGACCTTCACGCTCGCTCTTGCTGTGCTGCTCGTGTACCTGGTGATGGCGTCGCAGTTCGAATCTCTCGTGCAACCCTTCGTCATCCTGTTCACGATCCCGCTAGGCCTGATCGGCGTCGTGTGGGCGCTGTTTCTCACCTCCACCACCATCAGTGTAGTGGCGATGATCGGCATCATCATGCTGACGGGCATCGTCGTGAACAACGCAATCGTTCTCATCGATGCCGTGAACCGCGCGCGCCAGCGCGGCCTCGACAAGCACGCCGCGATCCTGTCTGCCGCCCGTGCGCGGTTGCGCCCGATCGTCATCACGACGGTGAGCACGATTCTCGGCCTGGTGCCGATGGCACTCGGTTTCGGCGACGGCGCAGAGGTGCGTACGCCAATGGCGATTACGGTCATCGGCGGCATGACCGTGTCCACGCTCCTGACGCTGGTCGTTATCCCGGTCGTGTATTCGCTCATGGTGCGCGAGCGAGGCGCTGCGACCGCCGCAGGCACCGCCGCTGAGCCGAGCCGCACATGATCCATACCGACGTCGCGCTGCGCCGCCCCGTCACGACGGTGATGGTGTTTCTCGCGGTGACGCTGATCGGGGTGATCGCGGCACGCCTTCTGCCGCTGGAGCAGTTTCCGGATATCCAGTTTCCGGGCATGCAGGTCACGATTCCCTATGCAGGCTCCACACCGCAGGAAATCGAGGAACAGATCACCCGTCCCGTGGAGGAAGCCCTCGCGACCCTGAGCGGCATCCAGGAGATCCGCTCCACCTCCAGCGAAAACCAGGCGCAGATCGAGATCTCATTCGACTGGGGGACGGATTTCGACGCGGTGGGGTTCCAGGTCCGCACCAAGCTCGATGCGATTCGCAGCCAGCTGCCGCCGGGCGCCGACCGCATGCTCATATTTGCAGGCTCCCTTGGCGATCAGCCGATTCTGCAGGTGCGCATCGCCGCGGATCAGGATCTCGTCGATGCCTATGACACGCTGGAGCGTTACCTCAAGCGCCCGGTCGAACGGCTCGCCGGCGTAGCCCGTGTTGAGCTCGCCGGTGTCGAGCCGCGCGAGGTGCGCATCCTGGTCGACGCGGGGCGAGTCGCGGCGCACGGTATCGACCTGCGTGACCTGCGCGAACTTCTCGAGCGCAGCAACTTCTCGGTAAGCGCGGGCGAGATCACCGAGCGCGGACAGCGCTTCAACGTGCGCCCCATCGGTGAGTTCCGAACCCTCGAGGACATCCGCAACCTCGTCCTGCAGGGCAACGTGCGCCTCGCGGACATCGCAAGTGTGGAGCTCGTCAGCCCGGAGCGCGAGATGGGCCGGCATCTCAATCACCGCCCGGCTGTGGGGCTCGAGGTTTACAAGACGACACAGGCCAACGTTGTCGACGTCGTGGCGCGAGCGTTGAAAGTCGTCGATTCCGCGCGCGAGTTGCCGCAGATGCAAGGCATCGAGCTGCTCATCATTGGCGACCAGGCTGCCGCCATCCTCGCGTCACTCAAGGAACTGCGGACGGCGGGCCTGATCGGGGCGGTGCTCGCCTTCCTGGTGCTGTTTGCATTCCTGCGCGACCTGCCTACGACGTTGATCGTGACGCTGGCCGTGCCGTTCTCGCTGGTGATCACCCTCGCCGCGATGTATTTCCTCGGCCTGTCGATCAACATCCTGTCGATGATGGGCATGCTGCTCGCCATCGGCATGCTCGTAGACAATGCCGTCGTCATCACCGAGAGCATTTTCCGGCATCGGCAGATGACGCCCGATCGACCGACTGAGGCGACTCTCGCCGGCGTGCGCGACGTCGGCATCGCGGTCACAGCAGGCACTGCGAGCTCGGTGGCGGTCTTCCTGCCGCTGCTGTTCGGCGAGCGCACCGAAGCGACCATCTTCCTGGCACACGTCGCGATACCGATCGTGGTCGCAATGATCGCCTCGCTCCTCGTCGCGCAGACACTGATTCCGATGCTGACGGTGCGCTTTCCGGTGCCGCCGCCCATTGGCGCCGGGACGCTCCTTGGACGTGTGCGCGAGCGCTATGCGCGCGCACTCGGCTGGACGCTCGAGCACAAATGGATGACTGCAGGTGGCATCGTGCTCATCCTGGCGTCGGTGGTGCTGCCCGCCACGCAGGTGAAGAACGACATGTTCCCGCCCGACTCCGGCCGCAATCTGGTCATGGCGTACCACCTCGACGGCACGTTTCCGCTACAGCGCGTAGAGTCGGCGGTCAACCTGATCGAAGGCTACCTCGAGAAGAACCGTGAGCGGTTCGAGATCCAGACGCTCTATTCCTACTTCCGGCCTGACGAGGCGGCCACCTTCATGACCCTGACGCCCAAGGGCGAAGCAAAGAAGGCGACGAGCGAGATCATCGCCGAGATCACCAAGGAGATGCCCGAGATCATCATCGGTAAGCCGAGTTTTTCGTTCGACCAGGATTCGGGTGGTGGCGGATTCAGCATGCAGCTGGCCGGTGAATCGACCGAGCGATTGACGGAGCTCAGCCAGGAGCTCGCCCGTCAGCTCAATTCCATCGAGGGCCTGGAAAGCGTGCGCTCCGAGGCGCGCAACGGTGAGGAGGAAGTGCAGATCATCGTCGATCGCGAGCGCGCCGCCGAGCTTGGCCTCAGCACCGAGGAGGTGGCTGGTTCCGTCGCGGTGGCGATGCGCGGCGACAAGCTCAAGGAGTTTCGCGGCCCCGAGCGTGAAGTGGACATGCGCCTGACCTTCCGCGCCTCCGACCGGCAAAACATCGAGGACCTGATGCGCCTGCCGCTCTACCTGCCGAATGGTGGACGCATCACCCTCGGTTCGGTGGCGGAATTTCGCGTCACCCGCGGACCGCGTCAGATCACGCGTGTAAATCGGCTCACCGCAGTCGTGATCGCCGCCAATCTCAAGACCGGAGCCACGCTCGAGGATGTGAAGAAGCGCGTGACGGCTTTCATGGATCAGATCACGCTGCCACCGGGCTACACCTGGAAGTTCGGCCGCGGCTTCGAGCAGAACGATGAGACTCAAAAGGTCATGCTCATCAGCATCGGACTCGGGGTCGCGATGATCTTTCTCGTCATGGCATCGCTGTTCGAATCGGCGCTCTATCCGCTGTCGATCATCACCTCGATCGTGTTCGCCATCGTCGGCGTCTACTGGTTTTTCTTCATCACCGCGACCACGTTCACGTTCATGGCGATGGTGGGAATCATGATCCTGGTGGGAGTGGTGGTGAACATCGGCATCGTATTGGTTGCGCACATCAACAACCTGCGCGCGACCGGCCTGTCGCGTAACGCTGCCATCATCCAGGCGGGACGCGATCGTCTGCGGCCCATTCTGATGACGACCCTGACCACGTTGCTCGCGATGCTGCCGCTCGCCATCGGAGATGCACAGGTCGGGGGTGGCGGCGTCGGCGGGGGCGGTCCGGCGTACTTTCCGATGGCCCGCGCCATCATCGGCGGGCTTGCGTTCTCCGGTGTGTTGTCATTGTTCGTCGTGCCCGCCTTCTACGAGTGGTTCGACGATCTGAATCAGTGGCGGCGGCGGGTCATCGGCGCGGCGCGAGAGCGCAATGCCACGCAGACGGTCTCGCCCGCTGCAGCTCAGCGCAGCAGTACCCTATAGATGCTCCAGTAATCGTCGGCGAGAATCTGCGGCGCTGACAGTGCCAGCATTACGCCGCCATCGGGTGCGCTCGGTACGACGCCGGCCAGCGTGTCCGCCAGCGGAACGCTGTCCGAATCCGACCGGTACTGCCCTACCTGCTTGAGCTGTTCGACGCAGGTCTTGATCTGTGGCGCGAAGCCCGTGCGGCTCTTCACCGCCACCAGCGCCTGCGCGATCGCCACCATCAATGTCTCGCAATCTTCGCGACTGCCGTACTGTGCCTCGTGCACACGCTTGGTCATGGATTCACGGACACGCGTGGCTAGCCCCTCGGTACTGAGGCGTGCGCCAAGAACCAGGGCGTAGCTGATGATCGCGAGATTGATGGCACGTCGACCCTCGATCGACAGGCCGGGGAACGCCGGGGCTTGTTGCTGCTCGATTGCGGTGTGCTCCTCACGCAAGCGTGCGCAGTCCTGGTGAGCGGCGTCGACGTGTACGCGTTCCCCGTTGACCTGCGCCGTCAGCTTGCGGCGGCGGAAGTAGTTCCAGAAGCCGCGCAGCTTCTGCAGGCGTTGCGTCAGCTCGTCCAGCACCCGTTGCCGCTCGGCGGCGACATCGTTTGCGGCGGCGAGCCGGGCACCCAGCTCATCGAGTCGCGTCCTGAGCTGCTGATTGAATTCGAAGGTTTGCCGCTGTCGCTCGCGTTCCTCCTGCTGGCGCTCGAGCTCGCCGGCAAACTGCGCCAACTGCAGGTTGCACGCCCGCCAGAGCCCGCGCAGCTGATAGAAGACGAGCGCAGCGTAGCCAGTCTGCGGATTGCCAAGCAGCGTTTCAAGAGACTCCATCTGCTCCTGTGCTTTCCCGGTGGCAGTCTCCTGCTGCTTGAAGCGCTGCTTGAGTTCGTAGACTTCATCCTGCAGGTCTGCGTACGCCTTCTTGAGGCCGGCGCGGTTCTTGAAAAGCTGCACCAGACGTTCGTCTTCGGCCTCCTTGGACTTGGGGCCGAATGGCAGCTTGAGCGGCCTGAGCTTGTCGAAGATCGCCACGTGCCCGACCCTTTGACCTTCAGGTGCTGTCGGAAGTGAATTTCGACGGCGCTATTTCAGCACATCCGCGGTGATGCGCGTTGTCGCACTGCCGTCAGCACGCAACACCCCGCATTCCCGCGGTCGTTCCTGGGCGCACCGCCACTTCAAATCGATGGCCTCGCTCGGCGCAATACTCCAGCCATTTGTTCAAAAGCATGTTGCGCGCCCAACGCTCGCCCATCTCGCGGCGCAGTTCGCCCAGATTGCGTATGTGCTCTCCGAGCTGTTGGCGAAACGCCGCCGCGCGCCGCCACCCCGTGCAACTGCACGCCTCGGCGAGCCGCGCATCGTGATACACGCGCACCTGCATGTCCGGCGTGAGTACCGGCCCTCTGTTGCTCTCCAGCAGATAGCTCAATCTCAGAGTAGTGGTGAAGCGGCAGCGCTCCAGCACCTGCAGGTGCAGGCCTACGTCCCCGGGCGCGTTTGAAACCAGATGTCCTTTCACGACCTCAGGAGCGGACAGGATCCAGCGCAGCCTGATGTAGTTGCTCTCGTAGAGCGTCATCAGACTCACAAACGTTCCGGGCCGCGAGCGCCACGAGACCGCACACAACTGATCACCGTCCATATTTTGAATATAGCACAGCCCTGCGCGCGCTCCGCCCGCCTTGTGCGATGCATTTCACGCTTCGACGCGTAGAATTTGTCAGGGGCGCACGCGGCGCTCGACGCCAGTGCGGTCGAGAATGCGACTGGAGATTTCCTCGATGGAGCACTCTGTCGTGTCGAGGTAGGGAATGCCCTGTCGATCGAACAGCGCCTCGGCCGCGCGCACCTCGTACTGAACCTGCGGCGCGGAGGCGTAGCGGCTGCCGGGGCGTCGTTCGTTGCGAATCTGTTGCAGGCGTTCGGGCTTGATGGTGAGCCCAAACAACTTGCGTACGTGGGCACGCAAGGGAGTCGGCAAAGCCCCGGTTTCCAGCTCTTCCTCGGTGAGCGGGAAGTTTGCCGTAAAGACTCCGTACTGGAGCGCCATGTACAGGCAAGTCGGCGTCTTCCCGGAACGCGACACACCGACGAGGATCAGATCAGCATGCTCGTAGTCGCGTGCGCCCGCGCCGTCATCGTTCGCCAGCGCGAAATTCGTGGCATTGATGCGCATGGTGTAGGAGTTCAGATCCGCCATGCTGTGCGCACGCCCACTGGTGTGCGAAGAACGGGTGGCAAGCTCGGTTTCCAGCGGCCCGAGAAATGCGTCGAAGAAATCCAGGAACAGCCCGTTGGCCTCTTTTACAATGGCGCGCAGTTCGTCCTGCACCAGCGTACTGAACACGATCGGACGCACCGCCTCCTGCTCGGCGACCAGATTAATCTTCCGCACCGCCTCGTGCGCCTTGTCAAGCGTCGATATGAATGGCAAAGTCACCGGCCGAAATTCCAGGCGGTCGAATTGCGTCAACAGGCTGTGCCCCATGGTCTCCGCGGTCACGCCGGTCTGGTCTGAGACGAAAAAAACGGTTCTGCGGTTCACGGCAGCTCGTTCACCCGGCCATCCTGCAACGGAGTGTTCCACTCTACCGGCGTCCGAGACAAGAGTTTCTGCCGAGATCGACCATTGAGCTCCGAGGAGCAAGCTTGAGTTCCTACATTGTGCCGTTCGATCAGCTCGGCATGGGCGACATCGAAGTCGTCGGCGGCAAGAATGCTTCGATCGGCGAGATGATCCGCAACCTCGCACGCCTGCAGGTTTCGGTGCCGGACGGATTCGCCACCACTTCCCAGGCATACCGCGACTTCCTGTCCCAAGGCGGCTTGGCGACACGCATTGCCGAGGCGCTGCGTGACCTCGACGTCGAGGATGTCACCAGGCTCGCGGAAACCGGCGCGCGGATCCGCGGCTGGGTTCTCGAAACGCCTTTGCCGGAGCGCTTGCAGACCGAAGTGCTCAGTGCCTGGAGCAGGATGAATGCGGGCGGCGAAGTGGCCGTCGCGGTGCGTTCGTCTGCGACCGCAGAGGACCTCCCCGAAGCGTCCTTCGCCGGTCAACAGGAGACTTTTCTCAATGTTCGCGGTCGCGACAATCTGCTCGCCGCGCTGCGCGCCGTTTACGCCTCGCTGTTCAACGACCGCGCGATCGCATATCGAGTGCACCACGGCTTCGATCACAGCCAGGTGGCGCTTTCAATCGGCGTGCAGCACATGGTACGGAGCGATCTCGGCACCAGCGGTGTGATGTTCACCCTCGACACCGATTCCGGATTCCGGGACGTCGTCTTCATCACCGCCTCCTATGGCCTCGGCGAGACAGTCGTGCAGGGAGCGGTCAACCCGGACGAGTTCTACGTCTATAAGCCCGCCCTGCGCGCCGGGCGCGAGGCAGTCGTGCGGCGCAATCTCGGCGGCAAGGCGATCAAGATGGTGTACGCGCCGCCCGGAAGCAGCGAGCGCGTGCAGACTATCGAGGTCCCTGAAGCCGACCGGCTGCGTTTTTCACTGGACGACGAAGACCTGCGCACTCTGGCGCAGCAGGCACTGATCATCGAAGAGCATTACGGCTGCCCGATGGACATTGAATGGGGCAAGGATGGTGAGAGCGGCCGCATTTATGTCCTGCAGGCGCGTCCCGAGACGGTCCAGAGCCGCGCCGGCCGTTCCATCCAGCGCTTCACCCTCAAGAACCGCTCGCGTGTGCTCGCGAGTGGGCGGAGCATCGGCCAACGCATCGGCGCAGGCCCGGCACGCATAGTGCGCGACGTGAAGGAAATGGCGCGCGTGCAAAGTGGCGATGTGCTGGTTGCGGACATGACGGACCCCGACTGGGAGCCGGTCATGAAGCGGGCTTCGGCCGTCGTAACCAACCGCGGCGGTCGCACGTGCCACGCGGCCATCATCGCGCGCGAGCTGGGCATTCCCGCGGTAGTCGGCTGCGGTGACGCCACTGAGCGCGTCAAGACCGGACAGGACGTCACCGTGTCCTGCGCTGAAGGGGATACGGGCTACATCTACGAGGGATTGCTCGGGTTCGAGAAACGCCAGATCGAGCTCGACACGCTCCCGCCCGCTCCCGTGCGCATCATGATGAATGTCGGCAATCCCGATCGCGCTTTTGATTTTGCCGGCATTCCAAACAAGGGCGTGGGCCTGGCGCGGCTCGAATTCATCATCAACCGGATGATCGGCGTGCATCCACGGGCGTTGCTCGAGTTCGATCGGCAGAGTCCTGAGATCAAGCAATCGATTCGCCGCCAGATGGCGGGCTATCGCGACCCGGTGAGCTTCTATGTCGACAAGCTGACCGAGGGCATAGCGCAGATCGCGTGCGCCTTTGCACCGGAGCCCGTCATCGTGCGCCTCTCGGACTTCAAGTCCAACGAATACGCCAACCTGATCGGCGGGCGCCAGTACGAGCCGCACGAAGAGAATCCGATGCTCGGTTTCCGGGGTGCGTCACGCTACGTCGACGAAACGTTCCGGCCGTGCTTCGAGCTGGAATGCCGTGCGCTGAAGCGCGTACGCAACGACATGGGCCTGACCAACGTGCAGGTGATGGTGCCCTTCGTGCGCACGGTCAAGGAAGCGGCACAAGTGACGCAACTGCTCAGCGCGAACGGGCTCGAACGGGGCAAGGATGGCCTCAAGGTGATCATGATGTGCGAGCTGCCGAGCAATGCGCTGCTCGCGGAGCAGTTCCTCGAATTCTTCGATGGCATGTCGATCGGCTCGAACGACATGACCCAGCTGACGCTCGGCCTCGATCGCGATTCTGGCATCGTCGCGCGCGCCTTCGACGAGCGCGACGAGGCCGTCAAGGCGCTGCTTGCGATGTCGATCGCGGCCTGCCGCAAGGCGGGCAAGTACATCGGGATCTGCGGCCAGGGGCCTTCGGATCATCCGGAGTTGGCGCGCTGGCTCGTCGAGCAAGGCATCGACAGCATTTCGCTCAACCCCGACACCGTCGTCGAAACGTGGCTGTTCCTCGCTGACCGCGCTGGCTCGCAGGGATAGTCCCTATGTTGATCTAGAGAGATCGCGAACCGCGGCGTCGGAGCGCTCGCGATCCCTGTCATCGAATGGCAGCACCGTGACCGAACGTATCGAATCACGCTCGAGACAGCGTGCGTTCACGCTGTAACCATCCGGGTTGGAACGCGGCACGTAGAACGACTTCACGCCACACTGTCGGCAAAAAAGATGCCGCGCCACACCGGTATTGAACGTATAGCTGACGAGCGCCGCGCTGCCGCGCTGCAGGTGAAAGCGGCCTGCAGGCACGATCAGGTGCAGGAAACCCGTCATCGTGCAGATCGAGCAATTGCACTCGAGCACTTCGAGATCTGCCGGTGCCTCGACTTCGAAGGCCACAGCGCCGCAGTGGCAGCCGCCCCGATGCACCACCAGTTCACCGCTCATGCTATTGCCGCGCCAGCTGTTTGCGCACGGCAGATGCGGGCAGTTGCCGGATCTGCATTTCATCGGCGGCGAAGGGCGCCGCATCGAGCGCGTAGTCGCACGCCATCTGCGTTGAATCGCTGCCCCAGAACAACAGGCCATCGATGACGAGCGTAGGCACGCCAAATACACCCGCGGCAATCGCCGCTTCCGTGTTGGCGCGCAGGCGCTGCTTCACGGTTTCATCGGCGATTGCACGTTCGGCCCCCGTGACGCCCAGCTCCGCCACCAACTCATTCCACGCCACCTTGTCATCCGGGATCTTTCCCTCGCGCCAGACAAATGCGAATAGCCGTTCCACGACCTCATCACTGACGTTGAGGTGGATCGCCAGGCGCAGGAGCGGCAGCGGATTGAACGGATGTGCCTGTGGCAAGCTGAGCGGCACACCGCGCCGTCGCGCAAGCCAGCGCACCTGCCGATAGGTGAACGAGCGCTTGGGCGGTATTTCGGCCGGTCCGAGCTGTCCCCAGTGAGCGAGGATGCCCGCGAGCAATATCGGCTGCAGGCGAATCTCGAAACACGCACGCAGCCGGGGCAGCTCCGCGAATTGCAGGTATGAGTAGGGAGAGATGAAGTCGAAGTACCAGTCCGCGCGCTTCACGCCTGAGTCCTCAGCCAATGCGCGGTATCGAGATCCACGTTGCCGCCGGACAGAATGATCCCGACATCGCGGCCCTCGACGTCGAGTCGTCCCTCGATGAGCGCGGCCAGCACCACCGCAGCGGAGGGCTCGATCAAGACCTTCAATCTCTCGAGCACGAGCCTCAGCGCC
This sequence comes from uncultured Gammaproteobacteria bacterium, assembly GCA_963705495.1. Lineage (GTDB taxonomy): Bacteria > Pseudomonadota > Gammaproteobacteria > Steroidobacterales > Steroidobacteraceae > DATBVX01. Next base: position 126,907 of record CAVPJQ010000005.1, read on the forward strand.
TGCAAGATGGCGTCCTCCGAGACACGCACGATGTCATCGACGCAGCGCCGAATAATCGAGAAATTGCGCACGCCGAGCGAAGCGCGCAGGCCGTCGGCAACCGTATCCGGCGCATCGAGGAGTACCCGCTCACCACTGCGGAAGGAGCGCCACGCATCGTCCGCCTGTTCTGGTTCGATGCCGATGACACGCGCTTGCGGCAGGAGTGCGCGTACGGCGATCGCAGTGCCGGACAACAACCCTCCGCCGCCGACCGGCGCGAGCACGAGATCCAGCCGTGGATGCTCCTCAAGAAGCTCGAGGCACGCCGTACCCTGACCCGCGATCACCCGATGATCATCGTAGGGATGCACGACGTTCATCTCCCGTCTTGCGAGCAGCTCTGCCAATGCCGCCTCGCGCGCGATCCGACCCGGGCGACAGAAGATCACTTCGGCGCCATGGCTGCGCACGGCGGCGATCTTCACCGCTGCTGAGTTCTGCGGCATGACGATGACGGCCGGAATGCCGCGCAGCTTGGCGGCCAGTGCGAGCGCCGCGCCATGGTTGCCGGACGAATGGGTCGCGACACCGCGCGATGCCAGCGATTCCGGGAGCGAAAGCACCGCATTGGACGCTCCGCGCAGCTTGAACGCCCCGCCACGCTGCAGATTCTCGCACTTGAAGATCAGCCGCGCGCCGAACTGCGCATCAAGCGTCTCATCGCTCAGGAGCGGCGTGTGCCGTACGAAGGGACGGATGCGCGCCGCCGCCGCGCGGAGGGCTGCGAGATCCGGCTCCTGTTCCGGGGTCGCCAGTTCGGCGCTCATGAGCGAGGATCAGTCGATGCCAGGGGCTGTGGCAATGGAAGGCGTGAACAGACGCTCGCGGTAGTACTGCAGCTCACGAACAGAATCGCGGATGTCCTCGAGCGCCAGGTGTGTGGAAGCCTTGGTGAACCCGGCGGCTACCTCCGGTGCCCAGCGCCTGGCCAGCTCCTTGAGCGTGCTCACGTCGAGGTTGCGGTAATGAAAGTAGCGCTCCAGGCCGGGCATGAATCGAGCCAGAAAGCGCCGATCCTGGCAAATGCTGTTGCCACACATCGGCGACAGGCCGGCGTCCACGTATTGGTCGAGGAATGCCACGGTCATGCGCTCGGCTTCCTCGACCGTCGTTGCGCTGGCACGGACTCTCGCCAGCAGACCCGAGGCGCTGTGCTGGCGCTGGTTCCACTCATCCATCAAGCCGAGCACGGCCTCGGGCTGATGCAGGGCGAGCACCGGCCCCTCGGCGAGCACGTGCAGATGCTTGTCGGTGACCAGCGTGGCGATCTCGATGATGTGATCGACATCGGGCCTGAGCCCGGTCATTTCGAGATCGATCCAGATCAGGTTGTCCGGGTCTCGGGCCATGGGTAGCGATGGATTGTGTCCGAATACTAGCAGACGATAAGCTGCCGGTGCCTGCATCAATATGGCTTCATGACTCCACTCGCCGCATCCTTCGCCGCCCTGCTGCTCCTCGCACTCGCGTGCCGCGTCTGGCTCCTCAGCCGTCAGGGCGCGAGCGCCAGCGCGGCACGTGAGCACGTGCCGGATGCATTTCGCGACGCCGTGCCGCCCGAGGCACATCGCAAGGCGAGTGATTACACCGTGGCCAATGCGCGACTCGCGATCGGCGAAGCGATCCTCGATGCGCTGTTGCTGGTTGCTCTGACCTGGGGTGGAGTGCTGTCACTGCTGGATTCGACCTGGCGCGCCCGAGGTCTCACCGGTGTCTGGCTCGGGCTGGTGGTCATCGGCAGCACGGCACTGATCACGGCGCTCGTCGGCTGGCCGTTCTCGCTGTATCGCGTGTTCGGCATCGAGACCCGCTTTGGGTTCAACCGCATGAACTGGCGGCTCTACCTGGGCGATCTGCTGAAGAGCACGCTGCTGACGATCGCACTCGGAGCGCCACTGCTGGCGCTCGTTCTGTGGCTCATGCAGATGGCGGGTGCTTACTGGTGGCTATACGCGTGGCTCGCCTGGGCCGCATTCAGCGTGGTCCTCACCTGGGCGTATCCCGCGTTCATCGCGCCCCTCTTCAATCGCTTTCATGCGCTGAGCGATGCCTCACTCGCGCAGCGAATTGCGGCGCTCGTTGAGCGCTGCGGCTTTCGCAGTCGCGGCGTTTTCGTCATGGACGGCTCACGCCGCTCGGCGCATGGCAACGCGTATTTCACCGGCTTCGGCGCCAACAAGCGCATTGTCCTGTTTGATACGCTGCTCGAGCGCCTGTCACCGGAGGAAATCGAGGCAGTCGTCGCGCACGAGCTCGGTCACTTCCGCCTGCACCACATCCGCCGGCGCATGTTGCTCACGCTGGCGCTCGGACTGGCCGGTCTTTACGTGCTCGGCTGGCTCAGCGCACAGCCGATCTTCTTCGCGACTTTCAACATCGCTACACCGTCCGCGCACCTGGGACTGCTGCTGTTCTTCCTGGTGCTGCCGGTGCTGACCTTCTGGCTGGTGCCCCTCGGCGCTGCCTGGTCGCGCCGACACGAGTTCGCCGCCGATCGATACGCGACAACTCACGCGAACGCGGCGCAGCTGGCCTCGGCCCTCGTCAAGCTCTATCGCGACAATGCCACCACACTCTCACCCGATGCTCTGTACTCGGCCTTTTTCGATTCTCACCCGCCGGCGCCGACACGCATCGCGCAGCTGCGGCGTGCCCCGGAGCCTGTCTGACTAGCACGCACCGTGAGCGCGACGCACTCGCTCCGCCGGCCGGCGCGGATGGAGTGATTGCAACGACTGGAGAAGGAGCGCTGGTCGGTCGCGTGATCGCAAGCCACGGTCGTCATGTGATGGTGGAGACGCAGCACCAGCGCCGTGTGCCCTGCTCGCTCTCTGCAAGGCGCCTGCAGGTCGTGTGCGGCGATGAGGTGCAATGGCGACTGAGCGATAGCGCCGGCAGTGGCATTGTCCTGGAGCGCCTGCCTCGTCGCTCCACGCTGTCACGAACCAACGCCCAGGGTCAAAATGAGGTGGTAGTCGCGAACATTTCGCAGCTTATCGTGATATTCGCTCCTGAGCCGGCGCCAGATTTCTTCATCGTCGATCGCTACATCGCCGCTGCCGAGCTGCACGGACTCAAGGCCGTCGTGGTGCTCAACAAGTGCGAGCTGAGCGGCGATTCAGAAGACTGCGAGGCTGAGCTTGCCACGTTTGCGCAGATCGGCTACGCGACGGTGCGCTGCTCGGCGACGGCTGGAGACGGCCTCGCAATGCTGCGCTCGAGCCTCGCAAGCGAAGTGAGTGTCCTGGTCGGGCAATCCGGGGTGGGCAAGTCGACGCTCGCGAATGCCCTCCTGCCGGGGCTCGACGCCGAAACCGCAGCGCTGTCGCGCGGCACGATGGAAGGACAGCATGTGACGAGCGTGTCGACTCTTCATCACCTGCCGGGAGGCGGCGACCTGATCGATTCACCCGGCGTGCGCGACTACGCACCGGCACTCGATTCGCTGAGCGATCCGGCACACGTATTTCGCGAGTTTGCAGCGCCGGCAGCGCTGTGCCGCTTTCAGGATTGCCGCCACCTGCGTGAGCCCGATTGCGGCGTGCAGCGCGCGGTCGAGGCTGGAAGCATCACCGCGCGCCGCTACGAGAGTTACCGCCGGTTGCTGCGATTACACTCGAGGATGCGTGAAGCGCGACCGCGCCACACCGGCAAGTAGGATCCGGATCGGCGCTCAGCCCATGGCCTGACGGCCTGCGAGCGCGTGTGCCAGAGTGCCGCCATCCACGTACTCGAGTTCCCCACCCACGGGAACGCCATGCGCAATGCGCGTGGCCCGCACGCCGCGACGAGCTGCAATCTCGCCAATCACGTGCGCCGTGGCGTCACCCTCGACCGTGGGGTTGGTGGCAAGGATGATCTCGGCGACGCCGCCTTCTGCCAATCGTGCCTCGAGCTGCGCGAGACCGAGTTGTTCCGGGCCGATACCATCCAGTGGTGACAGATGTCCCATCAGCACGAAGTACTGACCGCGATAGCTTCCCGACTGCTCGACTGCAATGACATCCGCGGGCGATTCGACGACGCAGAGCAGCGCCGGATCGCGCTGCGTCGACACGCAAAGCGGGCACAATGTTTCTTCCGTCAGCATGCGGCAGCGCTGGCAGTGACCGACGCGCGCCAGCACGTCTGCCAGGGCCGCAGCAATCTCACGGCCGCCGTCACGATCTTGTGCCAGGAGGTGGAAGGCCATGCGCTGCGCGGTCTTCGGACCGACGCCAGGCAGGATGCGTAACGCCTCGATCAGCCGCGCCAGGGCGGGTGAGTACTTCATCAGAGAGGAAGCTTGAATCCGGGCGGGAGCGCCATTCCCGACATCAGGCCGGAGAACTTCTCCTGCACGCGCGCTTCAACCTTGCGCACGGCATCGTTCACGGCTGCAGCGATCAGGTCTTCGAGCATTTCCTTGTCATCACCCAGCGTGGCCGCATCGATCTGCACGGCACGAACTTCGTGCCGGCCATTCATCGTCACGCGCACCATGCCGCCGCCGGATTCACCCTGCACTTCGAGCTGGCCCAACTCGGCCTGCGCCTTCTGCATGTTGGCCTGCATCTGCTGGGCCTGCTTCATCAGGTTTCCGAGTCCGGGCTTCATGGCTCCCCTCTCCCCTGCACCTCAGTTGAGCGGCTTGACCGAGTCCGCGACGAGCGTAGCGCCCAATCTCTCCTTGAGCGCCCGCACCGTGGGATCATTCTCCAGTTCGACTCGCGCCGCCTGCAGTCGTTCCTCGGCTGCCTGCGCCAGCTCGCGCGCCGGCGTTTGCGTCGCCTCCTCCGCCAGCTCGATCTGCAGCTGCACCTCCGTACCCAGCACGCGACTGAGCGCACGCGCCAGGGTTTCCTCCGTTTGGTTGGTGCGAAAGTGCGCACCGCGCGGATCGAGTAACAGTCGTACCCGACTCTCTTCGCGGGCGAGCAAGGTGCAATTGATAGCCAGCTGACGGGCCGCTCCCTGGGCATCCAGGGCGGTAATCATGGCGCGCCACGGATCACCGGTTGAAGTGCCGCTCGAGTTCGTCACGTCAGCGCTCTTTGTTGCTGCAGCCGCAATCTCGGTCGAAGCAGTGCGCCGGACACGTGCGGGGGAATCCGTGGCCTCTGCCGGGCGGAACGCCAGCATGCGCAGCAGCACCATCTCAAAGCCACTGCGCTGGTCGGGCCCAAGGTCCAGATCGCGACGGCCAACGATCGCCAGCTGGTAGTACAGCTGCAGGTCCTCGGCTGGAATCGCGGCAGCGAGCGCATCGAGCGTCTCGGCTGCAAATGATTCGCCGGCCTCGTAGCCGGGAATTGCCTGCCGGAGCGCCACTTTCTGAATCAGCGTCGCGAGCTCATCGAGCGCAGCAGCATAGTCCGGTGCGTATTCGTCCAGCGCCGACACCGTTTTCATCAGGCCCGCGGCATCGGCTGCCGCGATCTGCTCCAGCAAGCGCACCGTGTGCGCCCGGTCAAGGGTGCCCAGCATGGCGCGGGCATTCTGCTCAGTGAGCTTGCCGGCGCCGAAGGCGATGAGCTGATCGAGCAGGCTCAGGGCATCGCGCAAGCTCCCGTCCGCGGCGCGCGCCAGCAGCTCGGTCGCTGCGGATTCGGCTTGCAGCCCCTCCGCCGCGATGATCTGCTTGAGGCGCGATGCGATCAGCGTCACCGGCAGGCGCTTGAGATTGAACTGCAGGCAGCGCGACAGCACCGTCACCGGGAGTTTCTGCGGATCCGTAGTCGCCAGCAGAAATTTCACGTGCGGTGGCGGCTCCTCGAGCGTCTTCAGGAGCGCATTGAAGGAGTGAGTCGACAGCATGTGGACTTCGTCGATGAGGTACACCTTGAAGCGGCCGCGCGCCGGCGCGTACTGGACGTTGTCGAGCAGCTCACGCGTGTCATCGACCTTGGTCCGGGAAGCGGCGTCGACTTCGAGCAGATCGACAAAGCGACCTTCGTCAATCTCCCGGCAGGCGGCGCAGCTTCCGTCGGGCTTGGAAGAGACACCGGCTTCACAGTTCAGGCACTTCGCGAGGATGCGCGCGAGCGTCGTCTTGCCGACGCCGCGCGTGCCGGTAAACAGAAATGCGTGATGCACTCGCCCGCTGTCGAGCGCATTACTGAGGGCGCGTACCACGTGCTCCTGGCCGACGATTTCGCTGAAATTGCGCGGGCGCCACTTGCGGGCGAGAACCAGATAACTCATGGGCACACTCTAATCGGAGGGTGGCAGCCCGCACCAGCACTTCTCCGGCACCCGATCGGTGCCGCTACCGTTGCTCCCTTCCGGGCCTGGCGGGATTCACGGCGGATCGTCGCGGCGACGCCGATGCGGACTGCCATGGAAGTCTCGAGTGGCGGAGAGAGTGGGATTCGAACCCACGAAACCGTTGCCGGTTTACTGGAATTCCAGTCCAGCGCCTTCGACCGCTCGGCCATCTCTCCGCACGAATTGAGGGCGCGCAGGGTACCGAAGGCGTGCCCGGCACGCAATTCAGGGCTTGGCTTGAGGACGATCACCTTTGGGAAAATCGCCGCGCTGCCGCTCCGGGAAATATGAGGGCGGATCGTCGAGACAGCCTTCCGCATCGGTGCGCGGCCGGTCCGGTGTGCTGAGCTCGGGCACCTTGAGTGCGCCTCGCATATCGGGCGCGTCGAGGCCGCCCGGGATCTGCAACGCCGGGATGCTGTCCGCATTGCCGTAGGCGGGCGGCGCATTGCAGGAAAGTGACTTGCAACCGCCGATACCGGCTACGCAGAGCACGGCCAGTGTCATCAATCGCCAGACTCGATTCATTGAATACCTCAATTCAATACCCCCGCGACCCGCAAGGCATCGCGCACCTGCTCATGGAATCGCGGCGCCAATTGCGTCAGTGGCAAGCGGATTCCCTCTGCAATCAGGCCCATCTCCTGCAACGCCCACTTGACCGGGATCGGATTCGATTCGACGAACAAGGCGCCGTGAAGTTTCCCGAGCTTGCGGTCGAGCTCATGAACCCGCACCTCGTGTCTCTCCCCGGAAGCCACGCACAGCTCGTGCATCAGGCTCGGCGCCACATTGGCCGTCACCGAGATGACGCCCCGCGCCCCGATGTCCATCAGTTCGTGCGCCGTCGCATCGTCACCGCTGATCAGGTCGAATTGCGGCGGCACCGAAGCAAGGATTTCGCGACCACGATCCACACTGCAGGTCGCTTCCTTGATTCCCGCGATATGCGGCTCGCGCGCCAGCCTGGCAACCGTGGGCGCCAGCAGGTCGACACCGGTCCGGGACGGGACATTGTAGAGAATCACGGGTTTGCCCGCTGCGGCTGCCACCGCGCGAAAGTGCTCGAACAGTCCTTCCTGGGTCGGCTTGTTGTAGTACGGAGTGACGACCAGCAGAGCATCCGCACCGGCGGCGGCCAGTTCCCGGGCGCGCTGCACCGTGCGCAAGGTCGAATTCGTGCCAGCGCCGGCGATCACCGGCATGCGCCCCCGCATGACTCGCACCGCCCGCCGCACCAGCTCATCCAGCTCGCCGGACTCGAGCGTCGGGGACTCACCGGTCGTTCCGCCGACCACGATTGCATCGGTTCCGTGCTCGGCATGAAAGCTCAGCAGCCGTTCCCAGGCGGGAAAATCGATTGCGCCATTTGCCGTCATTGGAGTGACGACTGCGACCATGCTGCCGCCGAACATCTGGACCCCAAGGGAGTGTCTGCTGCGGAGGATCGCGGATGTTACGTGCCACGGGCGCAATGAGGCAAGCCACTGATCGGGCTCGTTCCACCGTCTGCTCAATACCGGTACACTCCCCCACGTTCAGGGGCGATGAGACCGCAGGCGATCGGGAATCTGTCCGACTAGATGAAGCAGTACCTGGCGATCTCGGCGATCGGTAGCGATCGAACGGGAATGGTTCACGACCTCACACGAGTCGTGACCGACTGCGGCGGCAGCATCAGCGAGAGCCGTATGACGGCGCTGGGTTCCGAATTCGCGATGCTGCTGCTCGTATCCGGCAACTGGGCAGCGCTGGCACGCCTCGAAACCGACCTGCGCAAGCTCGCAGACTCCAGCGAGCTCAGCATCCAGCTGCGGCGGACCGAACAGCGTACTGCGCGCAGTGAGATGCTGCCCTATTCGGTCGACGTCGTATGCCTGGATCAGACCGGCATCGTTTCCAGCCTGTCCGGGTTCTTTTCCTCGCGCGGCATCGACATCGCGGAGCTTTCCACGCGCAGCTATGCCGCTGCCCACACCGGAGCGCCGATGTTCTCGGTGCAGATGATCGTCAACGTGCCGAGCCGCATTCACCTCTCGACGCTGCGCGAGGAGTTCCTCGAATTCTGTGACCACCTCAATCTCGATGCGATTCTCGAACCGGTGAAGCTGTAACCGGAAGGATTGGCGCTCAAGTGAGCAAGACCGAAGTCGGGCGCAAGGCGCCCAAATTCTCGTTGCCCTCGACGGCTGGCGACCGGTTTTCCCTGGCGGATGCGCGCGGTAGCCACCTCGTGATCTATTTCTATCCCCGCGACAACACCAGCGGCTGCACTCGCGAGGCACAGGATTTTCGCGAGCTGCATGGCGCATTCCGCAAGGCCAACACGGTCATCGTCGGTGTGTCGCCCGACAGCATCGAGTCGCATCACAAGTTCAAGACCAAGTTCAAGCTACCCTTCGCACTGTTGAGCGACGAGGATCGCAAGACCTGTGAGCTCTTCGAAGTGATCCGCGAAAAGAGCATGTACGGCCGCAAGTTCATGGGTGTCGAGCGCAGCACCTTCCTCATCGACGCCGAGGGCCAGCTGCGCCGCGAATGGCGCAAGGTCAAAGTCGACGGGCACGCCGCAGAAGTGCTCGAGGCAGCCAAATCACTGTGAAGAGTTCCCCCAGGCCACAGCGCCGCATTTTCGTTCTCGATACCAACGTACTGATGCACGACCCCGCGGCGATCTTTCGCTTCGAGGAGCACGACATCTACATACCGATGATCGTTCTCGAGGAGCTCGATGCGGGTAAGAAGGGCCTGTCCGAGTCGGCGCGTAACGTCCGCCAGGTGAGCCGTTTCCTCGACGAGCTGATGCACAACGCCACCAAGGAGCAGATCGACCACGGTCTGGAACTGCCACCCTCCAAGTCGGGCAACCACGGCAAGAAGCCGAGCACGGGTCACCTCTTCTTCCAGACCCGCCAGCTCGCCTCCGGGCTGCCGGACAACCTGCCGGGCCATGGCGCGGATAACCACATCCTTGCGAACACGCTCGCTCTGCAGCGGGAATTTCCGGAAGCGCGCATCACGCTGGTGTCGAAGGACATCAACCTGCGCATCAAGGCCTCGATCATCGGCGTGCACGCCGAGGACTACTACAGCGACAAGACCATCGAGGATGCAGACCTGCTGTTTTCCGGCATGCAGGCGTTACCCGAGAATTTCTGGGAGCAACTCGGGCGCGACATCGAATCCTGGCAGGAGAGCAGCCGCACGTTCTACCGGGTGCGTGGCGCGGCGGTGAAGGAGTGGCAGTTCAACCAGTTCGTCTACGAAACCTCAGAGAACGGCATCGAGGCGCTGGTCCGCGAAACCGACGGCGAGGTGGCGGTCCTGGAGCTGACCCGCGATTTTCGCAGCGACAAGAACAACGTCTGGGGCATCACGGCGCGCAACCGGGAGCAGAACTTCGCGCTGAACCTGCTGATGGATCCGCAGCTCGACTTTATTACCGTTCTGGGTCCCGCGGGCACGGGCAAGACTCTGCTGACGCTCGCTGCGGGCCTCATGCAGACTCTGGAGACCAACCGCTACACCGAGATCATCATGTCGCGCGTGACGATCCCGCTTGGCGAAGACATCGGCTTTCTGCCCGGCACAGAGGAGGAAAAGATGGAGCCCTGGATGGGCGCATTGATGGACAACCTCGAGGTGCTCACGCAGAGCCAGGAGGGCGGCAACTGGGGACGGGCAGCCACCAATGATCTGCTGCGCAAGCGGATCAAGATCCGCACCATCAATTTCATGCGCGGTCGTACCTTCCTCAACCGCTTCATCATCATCGACGAGGCGCAGAACCTGACGCCGAAGCAGATGAAAGCACTGGTCACTCGCGCCGGCCCTGGGACGAAGCTGGTGTGCCTGGGGAACATCGCCCAGATCGATACGCCCTACCTGACCGAGACCACCTCGGGCCTGACGTTCGTGGTCAACCGCTTCCGGGGCTGGAAGCACTCCGGGCACATCACATTGATGCGCGGCGAGCGTTCACGACTCGCGGACTACGCATCGGATATCCTGTAGGCAACGAAGGTCACGGCCAGGGGTCTGAACGCGCCGACCGAGCCGCGGTCAAATGGACGAGTTTCCGGAAATACAAGCTCTTATGCGTCGAATCCTGCTGTCTGCCGTGGCGGCGCTCCTCGTCTGCGGGCCGGTCTGGCCAGCGGCTGAAGATCTCCCCGACATTGGCACTCCTGCCGACACGACCCTGACTCAGAACGATGAGTATCAGATCGGCCTGATGGTCGTGAAGGGGCTGCGCGACGCGGGCAGGATTCTCGAAGACCCCGAAACCACCGAGTACATCCAGTCGATCGGCTCGCGCCTGGCGAGCCACGCGCAGGATGGCCACCAGCGTTTCACATTCTTCGTGGTCAAAGATCCTTCGATCAACGCGTTCGCGCTGCCGGGCGGGTTTATTGGCGTGAACGAAGGCCTGATCCTCGCGACCGCCAACGAGAGCGAACTGGCGGGCGTGCTGGCGCACGAAATCGCCCACGTGACGCAGCGACACGTCGCGCGCAGCATTCAGGCCGCGGGACGGTCAAGCCTGGTATCGGCCGCGGCCATGCTGGCGGCCATCCTCATCGGCGCCACGACCGGCATGCCACCCGACGTGATGACGGGCGCCATCGCGGTCGCACAGGGCGCCGCCGCGCAGCAACGCATCAATTTCACACGCTCCAACGAATACGAGGCCGACCGTATCGGCATTGGCACGATGGCGGCGAGTGGCTTCGATCCGCAGGCGATGCCCGCATTCTTCGATACCATGGGACGCCGCGCCGGACTGCAGGGCAGCCAGGTCCCGGAGCTGCTACAGAGTCACCCCGTCACCACCGCGCGCATCGCCGAATCACGCAACCGGGCGCACGGCTATGACATTCCCCTGCCGCCGGACAGCGTGAGCTACGGTCTGAGCCGTGAGCGACTGCGCCTGCTCAGCCTGGGCAGCGACACCGATGCGCGCGCCTACTACAGCCAGTATCTCGCGACGGAGAAGAGTCACACCGATGCGACACGTTATGGGCAGGCGCTGAGCCTCATGCAATCGGGCGCGCCCGAAGAAGCGATTCCTATCCTGCAGGGCTTGAGCGAAAAGCACCCGGACGTGATGCAGTATCGGAGCGCACTCGGCGAAGCGCAGATGGCCACGGGCGAGAAGCAGGAGTCGCTCAGCACCTTTGCGCGCGCGCTCGAGCTCTTCCCGCGCAACGTGCCCCTGACGGTGCGCTACGCCGAAGCGCTGATGACCGCCAACCAGCCGAAACAAGCGCACCAGATCCTGCTTGACCTGTTCAACACCGTGTACCCGACGCCCGATCAATGCCGCCTGATCGCGATGGCCGCGAACAGCGCGGGTGATGTCGGCGATGCGTACTACTACATGTCGGAATACCACTTGATGAGCGGCGATCTCATGCTCGCGCTCAACCAGCTGCAGCTCGCGCTCGCGGTGCCGAATCTGTCCGAAGTGCAGCGCGCGCGTTTCCAGGCACGGCTCGATGAGCTGCGCGAGTACCTGCCCAAGGGCAAGGCCCGGGTTGCGGCAGGTCCGCCGGATCAACGTCCTGAGCCCGAGCAACGCCAGCCCCAGCCGCGCTGATAGAATTCGCGCCTCCGTACCCTCGGGAGTGACTTGATGGCAGGTCCGATCCACCGGATGCTGAGCCGCATGGCAGCGCCGCTGGCACTGTTGCTCGCCGGCTGCGCGACGACATCGGCGAGCCGATCGCCGCACGATCCGCTGGAGCCTGTCAACCGCGGCATCTATCGCTTCAACGATGCCCTCGATCGCACGGTCGCGCGGCCGGTGGCCAAGGCCTATCACGATCACGTGCCGAATCCGGTGCGCAGCGGCATCAGCAATGCGATCGACAATCTTGCCTATCCCACGACCATCGTGAATGACCTGCTGCAGGCCAAGTGGCGCGCCGCTCTCAATGACGTCGGGCGTTTTCTGCTCAACTCGACACTGGGACTCGGCGGGCTCTTCGACCCTGCCTCGAAGGAAGGACTGGACAAGAACGACGAAGACTTTGGCCAGACGCTCGGCAAGTGGGGAGTACCCGCGGGGCCTTACCTGGTGCTGCCGTTCTTCGGCCCCTCGAGCCTGCGCGACGGGCCGATGATCTACCCGGAACGCTACACCGACCTGCGCGGCTATCTCGGCGATTGGGAGACGAAATGGACGCTGATCGCCGTCGGTGCGCTCGATACACGCTCGGAGCTGCTGAGCGTCGACCAGGTCCTGCGCAATGCCTACGATCCGTACCTGTTCACGCGTGATGCCTACGTGCAGCGTCGCGAGTACCAGGTTCGCGACGGCAACGTTCCGGAAGAAACGCTGGAAGAACCGATGGAAGAGCCTCTTCCGGAGGACGATTCGTCGGAGGAGATCAGGCCGCGCCGGCCGACGGACGCGCCTGCCGAACAGGTCGCCCTCGACGGAACCTGAAACCGAGCAAGCACCGCCGAACTGAGTTCGCGCCCAGCCGCCGAGCACGTCCGGTCGTCTAGCTTGCCGCCGCCTCCGGTACCGCGGTGAGGCTTTCGGCCGCATGCAGAATCCCATCGACCTCGCTGATCTCAGCAACCGCGCGGATCTGTGACGGGATCTCAAAGAAGCGCATCTCGCGCCTGGCTGACCTGGCCCAGCTCACCCATTCGAGCAATAGCGCGAGACCCGCGCTGTCGGCGTCGGACACGCCGGAGAAATCTACCTTGATCACCGCCACGTCATCGAACAGCTGGTGGCTGCGCTCGAGAATGGCGGTGACAGTCTTAAAGCCAAACGCACCGCGAATGGCAAACCGGCCGCCCCCGAGCGCCTCGAATTCAAATGACTCTGATGCCACGCGGCTCGTTCTCAGGCGGATTTCTGCTTGGGCGCCGGCTTGACGCCTTCGGTCTCGAGACGCTTGATGACGGCGTCCAGCCCCTTCTCCTCGATCTCCGCGCCATACTGGGTGCGGAAGTTCTTCACGTAGCTGATGCCTTCAATCGTCACGTCCCAGGCTTTCCAGCCCTCTTCGGTCTTGCGCATGCTGTAGTTCACCGGCACCCGGGTGCCATCGCTGCGTTTGACCTCGGTGCGCACTGTCGCGTGATCGGCGTCAGCCTCGCCCTGATACGGCAATACCCGCATGCGATCCGCGGTGAACTCGGCGAGCGCAGAGCCGTAGTTTTCCAGCAGCGACTTGTAGAACGCATCGATGAAACGCTGCCGCTGATCCTGGCTCGCCTCGCGCCAGTGCTTGCCCAGCACCAGTCGCGCCGCATACTGCGTGTCGAAGTGCGGCAGCAGCACTTCATCGACCAGCTTGTTGATCTTGGTCGGATCCTTGCGGTACTCGGCGCGGTGCGCATCGAGATCCTTGAGCATCCGTTGCGCACAGTCCTCGATCAGCTTGCTGGGATCGGAGGCATCCGCCGCAGCGGGCTCCGCGGCGCGCGCGCCCGTTCCGACGAGCAATGCCAGTGTCATCGCAGCGATTGAAAATCTTTTCATCATTCGGTCTTGGCCTCCGCGCCTTGGCTTTCCTGCGCCTTATCTTTACCAGCCAGGCTGAACAGGAACTTACTAATGAGGTTTTCGAGCACAATGGCGGATTGTGTGAAATGGATCTGATCCTTGTCCTTGAAATAAGTTTCCGAGCCACCCGGCCCGATGCCGATGTATTGCCCGCCCAATAGCCCGGCAGTAAAGATGCTTGCATCGCTGTCGTCGGGGATGCGGTTGTAGCGCGACTCGATGCGCAGCGTGACCGCGGCCTTGTACTCGGTGCTGTCGAATTCGATCTTCTCGACCCGGCCGATCGTGACCCCTGACATCGACACCGGCGCGCCCACCTTGAGGCTGCCGATGTTCTCGAACTTGGCGAGCAGCTGGTAGCTCGAGTCGCCGAAGCGGATTTCCCGATTGGTGATCTGCGTGAGGAGAAAGAACAGTGCCGCAAACCCCAGCAGTGCGAACAGCCCGGTACTCAATTCAATGGCGCGCGTCTGGCGCATGAAGCCTCCTTCCCGCTAAAGCAAAGCCGCCGTCAGCATATAGTCGAGCAGCAGCGTGACGACGGCGGAGATGACCACCGTGCGCGTCGTGGCACGCCCGACACCTTCGGCGGTCGGAATCGCGTTGTAACCCTCGTAGACCGCGATCAGGCTGCACGTCACGCCGAACACGCAGCTCTTGATCACACCTTCCATCACATCGCGCACTTCTACGCTGGCGCGCATCTGCGACCAGAACTGGCCCGAATCCACGCCCATCATCTGCACACCGACGAGCTGGGCACCGTAGATGCCGATGGCACTGAAGATCGCCGCCAGGAGCGGCATCGCGATGATGCCGCCGACGAATCGCGGCACGCACACTCGACGCACCGGATCGACGGCCATCATCTGCATCGCCGAAAGCTGGTCGGTGGCTCGCATCAGGCCAATCTCCGAAGCCAGTGCTGTTCCCGCACGTCCGGAGAACAGGAGCGCCGTGACCACCGGCCCCAGCTCCTTGAGAAGACCAAGCGCTGCCGCCGCCCCCAGTGATTGCTCGGACCCGAAACGCTGCAGGAGGTCGAAACCCTGCAACCCCAACACCATGCCCACGAACAGTCCGCACAGCATGATGATCACGAGTGACAGCGCACCCGCGTTGTAGATCTGGTGCACGATCAGGCCGAAGCGTCGGAACGATGCCGGCGTGTACGCGAGCAGGCGTCCCAGAAACAGGACGACGTCGCCGATCGTCACCATCGCGCCGCGGAAGGCTTCCCACAGTTCGCGCAGCAGCTCCATCACGGCTCCTCACGCGCCAGCAGCTGCGTGGCGTAGTCCGGTGCGATGTAGTGAAACGGCACGGGCCCGTCGGCGAGGCCATTCATGAATTGGCGCACGACCTCGGACTGGCTGCGCTGCAGCTCCTGGGGCGTACCCGAGGCGACCACCTGGCCACCGGAGAGGAGATAGGATTCGTCGGCGACGGACGAGAGCTCCTGCACGTCGTGAGAAACCACGATGCTGGTGATTCCCAGCGCATCGTTCATGTGCCGGATCAGGCGCAACACGACGCCGAGGGAAATCGGATCGAGGCCCGCGAAGGGCTCATCGTAAATGAGCATCTTCGGGTCCATCACCATCGCGCGTGCCAGCGCCACACGGCGGCCCATGCCACCCGACAACTCCGCTGGAGTCAGTTCGGCGGCGCCGCGCAATCCCACGGCATGCAGCTTGGTGAGCACCAACTGCCGGATCAGCCGTTCGGGCAGATCGGTGTGTTCCCGCACCGGAAACGCCACGTTCTCGAACACATTCAGATCGGTAAGCAGAGCGCCATTCTGAAACAACATGCCCATGCGCTGCCGCAGCGCATAAAGCTTGGCGCGATTCAGCCGGCTCGGCTCAGCTCCGTCGACGATGACGGAGCCGCGATCGGGAAAAATCTGGCCAGTGATCAGGCGCAGGAGTGTCGTCTTGCCGGTGCCGCTCGGCCCCATGATGGCCGTGATGCGACCGCGACGGATCGAGATATTGAGGTCGCGGAAAATCTGGCGCTGGGCAACTCCGTAGTGCAGGCCACGGATTTCGACGATGTTCTCGCCGCCCACGTCAGCGGCGGCCGTGGCGGCCTGCGGGTCCTCAGCCATCCGGATGATTGCGGCTACTCAGGCAGCCGCGCTCTCGAGATTCGCCGAATAGCGTCCGGAGCGCGCCAGTCCATTGAGCTTGGCGCGCTTGAAGAGGGCTTTCTGGCCGGCGGTGAAATTGGCCTGCAGACCGCGCCATGCATCTAGCGCTGGGGCCTGCAGCGCACGCCCATAGCTGAAGGAGACCTCCCAGGGAAGCGGGCCGAGCTGATTGATGAGGCTCAGGTGCTCGGTTGCTTCTTCCGGCCCCTGGCCACCCGAAAGGAACGCGATGCCCGGCACGGCGCTCGGAACATGGCGCTTGAGACAACGCACGGTCGCCTCGGCGACCTCTTCCGCGCCGGCGCGCTTCGACGCCTTCATGCCCGAAATGACCATGTTGGGCTTGAGGATCATTCCTTCGAGGCGAATGCGATGCGCATGAAGCTGGTCGAATACCGACTGCAGCGTTCGACTCGTCACCTCCTCGCAGCGCTCCAGACTGTGGGCCCCGTCCATCAGTACTTCGGGCTCCACGATCGGCACGATCCCCGCTTCCTGGCACAGGCCGGCGTAGCGCGCGAGGGCGTGCGCGTTCGCCTCGATACCGCCCTGGGTCGGGATGCCTTCAGCAATGTCGATCACTGCGCGCCACTTGGCGAAGCGCGCACCCAGCTTGTGGTACTCGGCCAGGCGCTCGCGCAACCCATCGAGTCCCTCGGTGATGGTCTCGCCCGGGAAGCCTGCCAGCGGCTTCGCCCCCACATCCACCTTGATGCCGGGGATGACGCCGTTACGCGTCAGATAGTCGGTAAATGCAACTCCGTCGCGCGTCTTCTGGCGGATCGTCTCGTCATAGAGGATCACGCCGCTGATGTAGTCCGAAGCTCCAGGGGTTGTGAACAGCAACTCGCGGTAGGTGCGGCGGTTCTCCTCGGTCGACTCGATCTTGATCTTGTCGAAGCGCTTCTTGATGGTGCCGCCCGACTCGTCGGCCGCCAGGATGCCCTTGTCTTTGGCCACCATTGCCTGAGCAATGCCGTCCAGCTCGCTTGCTGCCATTTCCAGCTCCTCCGTTGGGTTCGGGGTCAGGCCGCCGGGTTCGGCCGCCCTCGAGGGGCGGCAAGGATAGCACCCCCTTCATTCATGAACCATTAGAGGACTAGAATAGTCCTAATTGTTCGGAGGGCCTCAATCGTGTTGCGGATCAGCAAGCTGACGGACTACGCCACCGTCATCCTCGCCGACCTCTCGGCCGACCCGGAGAAGTTGCATACGGCAGCCGAAGTCGCCGCGCGGACGCGGCTGGCTGCACCCACAGTCAGCAAACTGCTGAAGAGTTTGCAGCGCGCGGGACTCGTGGCCTCCGCGCGCGGCGCTCATGGCGGGTATCACCTCACCCGCCCGCCGAGTGCCATCAGCGCAGCGGCGATCATCGATGCCCTCGAGGGGCCGGTCGCCATCACCGAGTGCAGCAGCGAGCACAGCCATTGCGGTATCGAGCACATGTGCCGCGTCGGTCATGCCTGGCAACGGGTCAATCGCGCGATCCGTCGTGCGCTGCACGATATCAGCCTCGCGCAGCTCGCCGGGATCGACTCAGGTTCCATGGCCGTTCCCGACATCACCGCGGAGTTGCGCGGTCCGGGTCGGACACCGAATCGCTTGTAAGAGGTAGACGTGTCTACACAGCCCAAAGATCTTGAAGCGCTGGTCGGCCAAAAGTACCGCCACGGATTCGTGACGGACATCGAGTCCGACACGTTCCCGCCCGGTCTCAACGAGGACGTCATCCGCGCGATTTCGCTGAAGAAGCGCGAGCCCGCGTTCATGCTCGAGTGGCGCCTGAAGGCTTACCGCCATTGGCTCACGATGCAGGAACCGCGCTGGGCGCGCGTGCACTACAACCCGATCGACTACCAGGCGATCTCTTACTTCTCGGCACCGAAGCCAAACGCGAATGCGCCCAAGAGCCTCGATGAAGTCGATCCGAAGCTGCTCGAGACCTACGCAAAGCTCGGCATCCCACTGCACGAGCGCGCCAAGCTCGCGGGCGTAGCAGTGGATGCGGTCTTCGACAGCGTCTCGGTCGCGACGACTTTCAAGGAGCGCCTGAAGCAGGCGGGCGTGATTTTCAGCCCGATCTCGGAAGCGATCCAGCAGCATCCCGAACTGGTCGAGAAGTATCTCGGCACGGTTGTGCCGCACACCGACAATTTCTTCGCCAGTCTCAATTCCGCCGTGTTCACCGACGGCTCGTTCGTTTACGTGCCGAAGGGCGTGCGCTGCCCGATGGAGCTTTCGACCTATTTTCGGATCAACGCCGCCAAGACCGGTCAGTTCGAACGCACGCTGATCATCGCCGATGCCGGCAGCTACGTGAGCTACCTGGAGGGTTGTACGGCGCCGATGCGTGACGAGAACCAACTGCATGCCGCGGTGGTCGAGCTGGTCGCGCTCGATGATGCGCAGATCAAGTACGCCACGGTGCAGAACTGGTATCCGGGTGATGAGCAGGGGCGCGGCGGCATCTACAACTTCGTCACCAAGCGCGGCGACTGTCGCGGGCGCAACTCACGCATTTCCTGGACCCAGGTCGAGACCGGATCCGCGATCACCTGGAAGTACCCGAGCTGCGTGCTGCGCGGTGAAAACTCGATCGGCGAGTTCTACTCGGTGGCGGTGGTCAACAACTACCAGCAGGCCGACACCGGCACCAAGATGATCCACATCGGCGCCAACACGCGCAGCACCATCGTTTCCAAGGGCATCTCGGCAGGGCACGGGCAGAACACCTATCGCGGCCTGGTGAAGATCCTGCCGACGGCGGCCGGCGCGCGCAATTTCACCCAGTGCGATTCCCTCCTGATGGGTGATCAGTGTGGCGCGCACACCTTCCCTTACGTAGAGGTCCGCAATCTCACTGCCATTGCGGAGCACGAAGCGACCACCTCGCGCATCGGCGATGACCAGTTGTTCTATTGCCAGCAGCGCGGCCTGAGTGAGGAGGACGCAGTGAACGTGATCGTGAGCGGCTTCTGCAAGAACGTATTCAAGGAATTGCCGATGGAATTTGCCGTTGAAGCACAGAACCTGTTGAGCGTGAGCCTGGAAGGCGCAGTGGGCTGAGGAACCGAAATGACCGAACCCCTGCTCAAGATCACCGATCTGACCGTTGCCGCGGCCGGCAAGACCATTCTCAACGGTGTCGACCTCGAGTTGCCGCCGGGCGAGGTGCATGCGCTCATGGGCCCGAATGGCTCGGGCAAGAGCACGCTTGCGCAAGTGCTCGCGGGCCGCAGCGACTACACCATCCTGCGCGGCGAGGTCACTTACAAGGGCCGGGACCTGCTGTCGATGCCGGCCGAGGAGCGTGCACGCGCCGGCGTCTTTCTCGGCTTCCAGTACCCGGTCGAAATCCCCGGCGTCAACAACGTCTATCTGCTCAAGGCGGCACTCAACGCGCAACGCCGGGCGCGCGGGTTGCCCGAGGTCGATGCTTTCGATTTTCTCGGGGTGGTGCGCCAGAAGATGAAGCTGATGCACATGGATGAAGCGTTCCTAAACCGGGGCGTCAATGAGGGGTTCTCCGGGGGCGAGAAGAAGCGCAACGAGATCCTGCAGCTTCTCGTGCTCGAGCCGACGCTCGCGATCCTCGATGAGACGGACTCGGGCCTCGACATCGACTCTCTCAAAGTGGTCGCCGAGGGAATCGAAACACTGCGCCGCGCTGATCGTTCAATCCTGCTCGTGACTCACTACCAGCGCCTGCTGAATCATGTAACTCCGGATCGCGTGCACGTACTCGCAGATGGCCGCATCGTGCTGAGCGGCGATCGCACGCTCGCGCTCGAGCTCGAGCAGCGGGGCTACGACTGGGCGAAAGCCAAGGCGAAAGTGGCATGAGCGTTGCGCCGGCACTGGATGGCCTGCAGTCATACCTCGCGCAGCATCAGCGCATGGCGGGGCGGCTGCCCGGTGGTGAGACCTGGAGTGCTTTGCGCAGCCAGGCGCTCGATCGGCTGCTCAAGCTCGGTTGGCCGACGGCACGCGATGAGAGCTGGAAGTACGTGCCGCTCAGACTGCTGGAAAAGCGGGTCTTCGAAGCGCCGGCGCCCGAGCCCGTTCCACTCGATGCGAATGCACTCGCCGCCCGCACGCTCAAGCTCGCACCGGTCAATCGCCTGGTATTCGTCAACGGCATCCTGGTTCCCGCGCTCTCGAGCAGCCTCGAAAGCAGCAATGACACTGCGATTGCTTCACTGGCCGCGGAACTCGAGCGCGATCCGGAGCGCTCGCGTGCGCGCATCCGCATGCCGGGCGATGACGCAGACGATCGGCTGGCCCTGCTCAATCTTGCATTTCTTGCCGATGGCGTTGACCTGCGTGTCAGGGCGGGCGCCTCGCCGGCGCCCCTTTACCTGCAATTCGTGTCGTGCGGAGAGCATCGTGCCAGCCACCCGCGCGTCCTCATCGACCTCGAAGCGGGCGCGCGCGCCAGCATCATCGAGCACTTCGTCACGCTCGGAGAGGCCGAGACCTTCGCGAACAGCGTGACTGAAATCAGGCTGGCCAGAAATGCGCACCTCGAACACCTGATCGTCGCGGAGCCCAACGCGCACAGCTTCGTGCTGAGCAGCGCGGTTGCCGAGCTGGAGGCTGACAGCCGGCTGCTCGCGCATCGGGTCCTGCTCAGCGGCCTGCTCAGCCGCTTCAGCCTGCGCGCGCATCTCGATGGCCGTGGCGCCGCTATCGATACCAATGCACTGCTCCTCGCCGACGGACGCGAGCACCTCGAGGCGCACAGCGTGATCCGGCACCGCGCCCCCGACACGCGCAGCGCCGAGCGCTTTCGCGGTGTGGCGGGCGACCGCGCGCGCGGGGTCTTCAATGGCCGCATCGTCGTCGAGCCAGGCGCGGTGCGCAGCGAGTCGCAACAGTCGAGCCGCAGCATCCTGCTATCCGACAAAGCGGAGATCGACTCGCGCCCGCAGCTCGAGATCCTCAACAACGATGTCAAGTGCAGCCACGGGGCCACCACCGGACAGCTCGATCCCAGCGTGCTCTTTTATCTCCTGTCGCGAGGCATCGATCCACAAACAGCGCGTGCCCTGCTGATCTACGCATTCCTGGATGACGTGCTGGCCAAGATAGAGCTGCCGGAATTGCGCCAGCAGCTCGAACGACGCATCTCAAACGCGCTGCCCGATCAGCAGCGCATCGAGGAATTCCTGTGAGTACAGTCGTAAAGCACACACGCAGCAACGCGGATTCCAGGCCGTTCGACGTTGAGCGCGTGCGGCATGATTTTCCGATCCTGAGCCGTGAGGTGGCGGGTCACCCGCTCGCCTACCTCGACAATGCCGCTTCCGCACAGCGACCCCAGAGCGTCATCGACGCGGAAGCCCACTACTACTCTGAGATTCATGCCAATGTGCACCGCGGCGTGCACACGCTGAGCCAGCTCGCGACCGAAGCGTACGAAGGCGCGCGCGAGAAAGTGCGCAGCTTCATCAACGCCGGCTCGGTGCGAGAGATCGTGTTCGTGCGGGGTACGACCGAGGCCATCAATCTGGTGTCGCAGAGTTTCCTGCGACCCAGCCTCGAGGCCGACGACGAGATCCTCATCACCTGGCTCGAGCATCACTCCAACATCGTGCCGTGGCAGTTGTTGGCCGGGCAGACGGGCGCGCGCCTGCGGGTCGCGCCCATCAACGCCGCGGGCGAAGTAGATAGTGCCGCGTTGGAGTCGATGCTGTCGGCACGTACACGACTCGTCGCCGTCGCGCACGTGTCCAATGCGCTCGGCACCATCGTTCCGGTTCGCCGCATCATCGCGGCCGCTCACGCGCGCTCGATTCCGGTGCTGCTCGACGGCGCGCAGGCCGTCCCGCACCTGAGTGTCGATGTGCGGGAGCTCGATTGTGATTTCTATGCCTTCTCCGGCCACAAGATGTTCGCGCCGACCGGCATTGGAGTGCTCTACGGGCGCGAACGGCTGCTCGAAGCAATGCCGCCGTGGCAGGGCGGTGGTGACATGATTCTCAAAGTCAGCTTTGAAGGCACAACCTTCAACACCCTGCCGCACAAGTTCGAGGCGGGCACCCCCAACATCGCCGGCACGGTCGGCCTGGGCGCCGCTATCGACTATCTCGAGAACATCGGCATGGAGCGCATTGGCGCGTACGAGCACGGCCTGCTCGATTACGCGACCGAAGCACTCAAGTCAGTATCGGGATTGCGCCTGATAGGCACAGCGACCGAGAAAGCCTCGGTGCTTTCCTTCGTTCTCGACGGCATTCACGCGCACGACATCGGCACGATCCTCGACAGCGAAGGCATCGCGATCCGTACGGGTCATCATTGCGCGATGCCTGTCATGGACTTCTTCGGTGTGCCCGCGACGGCGCGCGCCTCGCTCGCGTTCTACAACACGCGCGAGGAGATCGATCGTCTGGTTGCCGCGCTCGCCAAGGCGCGTGAGGTGTTCGGCTGATGGACCTCAAGGATCTGTATCGCGACGTGATCATCGATCACAACCGTCAGCCGCGAAACTTCGGCCGCCTCGATCCGGCCGATGCACACGCCGAGGGCTTCAATCCCCTGTGCGGAGATCGGCTCGAGCTCTATGTGGCCCTCGAGGGCGAGCGCCTCAAGGACCTGAAGTTCGAAGGCAAAGGTTGTGCTATTTCAGTAGCTTCCGCATCACTCATGACGGAAACCCTAAAGGGAAAAACGCGCGCGGAAGCGCAGCGTTACTTCGATGAAGTGCATGCGCTGCTCACCCAGGCCGGTCACGTGCCGACGCTCGATCTCGGCAAGCTCGCGGCGCTCTCCGGTGTGCGCGAATTTCCGGTGCGCGTGAAGTGCGCGAGCCTCTGCTGGCACACGCTCAACGCGGCGCTGGCGCGGCAGGCTCAACCCGTTTCAACCGAGTGAGCATGCGCGCCTACGAAAACGAGCCGGTGGTGATCGAACGCGACGTGCGTGCCGTGGTGATACCTGCGGGCATCAACGTCACCCTGCGCCCGGGCCAGGCGGGCTACATCACCCAGGCGCTCGGCGGCAGCTTCACCGTGTACATCGAGGGGAACCTGTTCCGCATCGCTGGCGAGGATGCCGATGCGATCGGCAAGGAGCCGAGCAAGCCGATCGAGCTGCCGCCCAACGCAACCGAAGAGGATGTGCGCACGCTGGCATGGAACCAGATGCGGACCTGCTACGACCCGGAGATCCCCGTCAACATCGTCGATCTCGGGCTGGTGTACGAGTGCGAGGTCCAGCACAACGACGACGAGACGCGCAGCGTCAGCGTGAAGATGACGCTCACTGCGCCGGGTTGCGGGATGGGCGACATCCTGGTGCAGGACGTGAAGGAGAAGATCGAGATGATTCCGACGGTGCGTGAGGCGAAGGTGGAGCTGGTATTCGATCCACCGTGGAATCAGTCCATGATGTCGGATGCAGCACGCCTGCAGACGGGGATGATGTAGGCCCGATATTTCCATGAGCACCCGCTGGATCGACGTGGCGCCCGCCGATGCCGTGCCTCCTGGCGAGCATCGCGTCTTCGACGTCGACGACACGCCGGTCGCAGTGTTCAACATCGATGGCGAGTTGTTCGCGATCCACGACATCTGCACGCACGACGGAGAGACGCTGACCGGCGGCCCGGTCGAAGGCACGGAGATCGTCTGTCCCCGGCATGGCGCACGCTTCTCGCTGCGCACCGGTGAAGTGCTGGCACCGCCCGCGTATGAGCCGGTGCGCACCTACGGCATACGCATCGCACAGGGACGACTATGGCTCGAAGCCGAACCATGAAGCTGCTCACGCTGGTACGGCACGCGAAGTCCGACTGGAAGAACGCGGGACTCAAGGACTTCGACCGCCCGCTCAGCCGTCGCGGCCTGAAGGAAGCACCCGGTATGGCGCAGCGCCTTGCCGAGCAGCGCGTGCACGTTGACCTGTTGATCACGAGCCCGGCGGTGCGCGCGCTCGAAACGGCGCGCTTCTTCGCCAAGGCGCTGAAATATCCCTTGCGGCTCCTCAAGTCAGAGGACCGTCTGTACCTCGCGCGTCCCGCGGAGATCCTGGAAGTCGTGCACGGCGTCGGGACACGCGTCCAGCACCTGATGATCTTCGGCCACAACCCGGGGCTGAGCGAGTTCGCACAGCGGCTCACCGATGACTCCGAGTTGGGCGAGTTGCCGACCTGCGCCGTGTACTCGATGGAATTCGAAATCGATAAGTGGTCGCAGGCGCGCTTCGGCACGGCGCGCCACGCTTCCCTCAGTCAGCCCCGCAATTTTCTCGATCTGTTGTCCTAGCGTGGCGAGCCAGCAGCGTCCAGCCAGCGCTGCAGCAATACCAGGTCGAGCCAGCGATCGAATTTGCGGCCCACTTCCCGAAGCCGCGCCACCTGTTCGAAGCCGAGTGCCTCGTGAAAGCGGATCGACGCGGTGTTGGCTGCATCGACGCCGGCGATCATCACGTGCTTACCGAGCGCGGTGGCGCGTGGAAACAGCGCTTGCACCAACTCGCTCCCGATCCCCTGTCCGCGGCAGTCCTCGCGCACGTGCACAGTGTGCTCGACCGTGTATCTGTACCCTGGCCAGGGACGAAAGTCGCCGAAGGTGGCGAACCCCATGACGCCCGTGGCATCGCGCGCCACTAACACTGGATACCCGTACACCACCCGCCCGCTCCACCACTCGAAGCGGTTTTCGAGCGTCACCGGCTCGTTGGAATAAACCGCCGTGGTACGCGCGATGACCTCGTTGTAGATCGCGAGTATGCCGAGCAGATCCGCTTCGGTCGCGTCGGCGATCAGCATTCCGGCACATTCACCGCGAGGCCCCCTTGCGATGTCTCCTTGTAGATCGATGACATGTCGCGCCCCGTCTGCCGCATGGTGGCGATCACCTGGTCGAGCGTGACCTTGTGAGTGCCGTCGCCCCGGATCGCGAGACGTGCCGCATTGATCGCCTTCACGGCGCCCATGGCGTTGCGCTCGATGCAGGGAATCTGCACCAGCCCTGCAATCGGATCGCAGGTGAGGCCGAGATTATGCTCCATGCCGATCTCGGCCGCGTTTTCGGTCTGCTCGTTCGTGCCGTTCAGTGCCGCGACCAGGCCCGCCGCCGCCATCGAGCAGGCGACTCCGACCTCACCCTGGCAACCCATCTCAGCACCTGAAAGCGATGCATTCTGCTTGTAGAGCATGGCGATCGCGCCAGCGGTGAGCAGGAAGCAGATCACGCCGTCCTCGTCCGCACCCTCTTCGAAGCGGCAGTAGTAGTGCAGCACCGCGGGCACGATGCCGGCGGCGCCATTCGTGGGCGCGGTGACCACGCGACCGCCGGCCGCGTTCTCTTCATTCACCGCGAGCGCAAACGCGTTGACCCAGTCCATCACATCGAGCCCGCCGCGCGTTCCCTCGCTGGTGAGCATGCGATACAGCCGCGGCGCGCGCCGGCGAACCTTCAGGACGCCGGGCAGCAACCCCTGCGCGTTGAACCCTCTCTCGACGCAGTTCTGCATCACGCGCCAGATGCGCAGCAGTCCAGAGCGAATCTCCGCATCGCTGCGCCAGGTACGCTCGTTGGCCAGCATGATTTCAAAGATCTCGAGCCCGCCCTCGCGCGCGATTCGTAACAGCTCTGCGCCGCTGCCGAAAGGATGGGGCACAGCGGTGCCAGGCTCAGCGGGCGTCGCTCCTGCCCCGCCGCCCCGGACTATGAAGCCGCCGCCGACCGAGTAGGACTCTTCTTGCTGCAGGACTCTCCCGGAGGCATCGAGTGCGGTGAAGCGCATGCCATTCGAATGGCCCGGCAACACCTGGTTGCGCAGATAGAGCAGATCGAGCGGCTCATCGAAGGCGATCTCGTGTTGACCGAGGAGCATTCAGCCGGCCAGTGTCACGGATCCGCTGCACCGATGCCTCCACGTGGTCCGGGTCCACTCCATCGGGACGATTGCCTTCCAGGCCCGTCAGCAAGGCGCGATCGGTTCCGTGACCGTGGCCGGTCAGGGCCAGCGAGCCATAGAGCTGAATCGGACCTTCGCCGTGCACGCGAGCAGACCCTGTCTTGCCAGGTCCTGCGCGAATTCACGCGCCGCATTCATCGGTCCCACCGTGTGCGAGCTCGAGGGTCCGATGCCGATCTTGAAGATGTCGAAGACGCTGAGCACTGAAGAGGACCCGCGGTCAGCTTCGAGACGGCCATTGGGTCAGGGGACTCTTTCTCGCGACCGTGAAAAATTTACGGCGTTCGCGAAAAGAGTCCCCTGGCCCGGTGGCCGTCGCCGAAAACGGGATGGCCTCAATCATGATTCATCGCCCGCGAGCGAGAGTAGCGTGGCGTTGCCGCCCACTGCAGCGATGTTGTTCGTGATCGTCTGCTCGGTGGCGAATCGATGCAGGTAGTAAGGTCCGCCCGCCTTTGGACCCGTGCCCGACAGGCCGCGACCGCCGAACGGCTGCACACCCACCACGGCGCCAATCATGTTGCGATTGACGTAGACATTGCCGACACGCAAGCGCGCCGCGAGATCGCGCGCGACGGAATCGATGCGCGTGTGAATGCCGAGCGTCAGCCCGAACTGGGTGGCATTGATGGCCTCCACGACACGATCCAGCGCGCGCGCCGAATAGCGGATCACGTGCAGGATCGGTCCGAACACTTCGCCCTTCAGGCGCTCGAGGCTGTCGATCTCCACGGCGAGCGGTGCGACGAACGTGCCTTGCCCATGCCAGGAGTCGCGCCGGCAACGATGCGCCCAGCGCGCATCCTTTACGATGGATTCGGCGTGCGCTTCGAGCATCGTGCGCGCGCCCTCGTCGATGACCGGTCCGACGTCGGTCGCCAGCAGCGCGGGGTCGCCGAGCACCATTTCGTCCATGTAGCCCGCGAGCAGCTGCAGTACGCGGTCCGCAATTTCCTCCTGCAGGAACAGGACGCGCAGCGCCGAGCAACGCTGGCCGGCGCTGTTGAAGGCGGACTGCACCACGTCGGCGATCACCTGCTCGGGTAGTGCGGAGCTGTCCACCAGCATCGCGTTTTGCCCGCCGGTTTCGGCAATCAGCGTAGCGATCGGACCGGAGCGCGCGGCGAGGCCGCGCTGGATGATCCGAGCCGTCTCGGTCGAGCCGGTGAATACGATGCCGGCCACGCGCGGATCGGCGACCATCCGACCGCCAAGCCGCGAGCCCTTGCCAGGAAGGAAATGCAGCACGTCGGGCGGTACTCCGGCCTCGTGCAGCAGGGAGATCGCACGATGTGCGATCAGCGGTGTCGGTTCAGCAGGCTTGGCAAGCGCTGCATTCCCGGCGGCGAGCGCCGCCGAGACCTGCCCGGTGAAAATCGCCAGCGGAAAGTTCCAGGGACTGATGCAGCCAAAGACCCCGCGGCCCTCGAGCCGCAGCTCATTGCTTTCCCCGGTCGGCCCGGGAAGCCTCAGCGGCGCGCCAAAGTCCGCGCGCGCACGCTCGGCGTAGTAGCGCAGGTAGTCAACCGCCTCGCGCAGCTCCGCGACGCTGTCGGGCACCGATTTGCCAGCCTCGCGGATCGCCAGGGCAATGAGATCGCCGCGATTTGCTTCGAACAGGTGCGCCGCCTTCTCCAGGATCTTCGCCCGGTCATCCGCCGGCAGCGCATTCCATTCGGGCTGGGCCGCGACTGCCGCTGTGATTGCAGCGTCGACTGCGTTCTCGTCTGCAGCGATGACACCGCCCACCACCTCGGAGCGATTGGCGGGATTGGTGATCGGGTGTTGCGCGCCATCGAGATCGCGTCCCGCGACCGAAGGCCGGGCGGTCCAGTAGGCTCCGAGGCCCGAGGCACATTCGCGTGCGAGCTGCGTCAGCTCCCTGCTATCCGTGAGATTGAGTCCGGCCGAGTTGGTACGCGCTCGGCCCAAAGAGGTCACGCGGCAGACGGAATGCGTGGGTGCGCAATCGATGCCAGCCCTTCGACCTGTGCAATCGGGTCCGCGGCGATCTTCGCAGCCGGCATCCGCTCGTCGACGATGCGATTCACGAAAGAAGTGTTGGCACCATTCTCGAGCAGGCGACGCACGAGGTAGGGCAACAGGTCCGCGTGTGCTCCGACCGGCGCATAAACTCGGCACGGAAGATTCAGTTTGTCGACACCGACGATCTCGGCATAGAGCTCCTCGCCCATGCCGTGCAGGCGCTGAAACTCGAACGAGCGACCCTTGAGTTGCGCCATCCGGATGACGCTCGCAACCGTGTGAGCGTTGTGTGTCGCAAATTGTGGATAGATGAATTCACCGCCCTCCAGGAGCAGCCGTGCACAGGCGAGATACGACACGTCGGTATTGATCTTGCGCGTGAATACGGGATAACCCGACAGGCCCCGCTCCTGGGCGCGCTTGATCTCGCTGTCCCAGTACGCGCCCTTGACGAGCCGGATGTTCAGCCGGCGCCGAGTGACGCGCGCCCTGCTGATCAGCCAGCGCACCACATCCGGTGCGCGCTTCTGGTATGCCTGCACCGCGAGACCGAAGCCGCCCCAACCCGCCGAGACCGATGCCTGCAGCACCCGCTCGATGAGCTCCAGCGACAGCTCGAGCCGCTCCGACTCTTCGGCGTCGATGGTCAGGGCCACCTGCGCGCTGCGCGCTTCAACGACGAGTTGCAGCAGTCTCGGTCCGAGCTCCGCGAGCACGCGCTCGCGTTGCGCGTACTCATAGCGCGGGAAGAGCGCAGACAGCTTGACCGAGATGCTCGGCGCCTCCTCGTCGGACATCGAGGCGTCTCTATACGTACCGGCCGTCGCAATCGCCTGCGAATAGGCCGCGCTGTAGCGCACGGCATCCTCGGCGGTCATCGCTGCCTCGCCGAGCATGTCGAAGGAATAGCGGTACTGGCGGTTGTCTCCCTCGCGCGCCCGCTGCAGCGCTTCGCGCATGGTGCGGCCCATGACGAACTGGTGTCCCATGATGCGCATGGCCTGTTTTAGCGCGGCCCGAACCACGGGCTCGCCGAGGCGCGTCGCCATCCGCGCGATCACCGCAGCGGGGATTCGCCAGCTCATCCGCCTCAGGACGGAACAGGCGCCCGGTCAGCATCAATCCCCAGGTCGAGGCATTCACGAACAGCGAATCGCTGTCACCGAGATGCTCCGACCAGTTACCCGCTGCGATCTTGTCGGCGATGAGACGGTCGGCCGTCTCTGCGTCCGGGATGCGGAGCAGCGCTTCCGCCAGGCACATCAGGATTACGCCCTCGCGCGAGGCGAGGTCGTACTGCTTGAGGAAGGCATCGAGTCCGCCCTTGCGCGTGCGATTGCGACGCACAGCATCGATGAGCTCGATCGCGAGCTCCTGCACCTGTGCCCGCGCTTCCGGATCGAGCCTTGGCGAGGGGCAACAGGCCGGCGATGCATTCGCGCTCCTCGGCGAGGTACAGGCCGTTGATCGCCGTCCCAACCGGGGACTCGAGCGCCACGCCGGCCGGTCGAATGAAGGCCGGCGACGCCAGTGCGGGATTGGCCGACATTGAGGAGTCCTGAGGCACAGGTGCGAGGGTGCGCATTGTACCAACACGGGCTGCGGCGCGGATTTCAGCCGCTATTCCGGAAGCGCCTGACGTAGTCGGACAGGATGCGAGCGTGGTCGAACGCCAGGGGTGGCGGATGGCTCGGGTCGACCAGCGCAAAGGAGCGCGCATCGTCGCCCGCGGCCGGGTCCCCGCGAGCCGTGGCGATAAAAACGATGCCGATCGTGTGCCCGCGCGGGTCGCGTGCTGGATCGGAGTACACCCCGAGCAAGGGACCCAGCTCGATATCGAGCCCGGTTTCCTCGCGCGACTCGCGGATCGTGGCCTGCTCGACCGTCTCGCCGATATCGACGAAGCCGCCAGGCAACGCCCACCCGAGCGGCGCGTTGCGGCGCTCGATCAAGATGATCGGGCGAGCCGGCCGGTCCAGCAGTTCGATGATGGCGTCGACGGTCACCGGCGGCGTTACGGGCCTGGGCATGCGCGACTCTTAGCAGGAAACCCGCGTCCGGGCCATCCGGTCCCGTCAACCGGCGCGATCAGCGTGCGTTCATACTGGAAGGACAATACTCATACTCATGCCTTGGCGGCGTCCCGGCGCCCAGGATGATTGCGCGCGCATGATCAACAAAGACACCGTTATCGCCGCCAACCGCTTCGGGCTGGGCGCCCGACCCGGCGAACTCGAGCACATCGGTGAGGACCCCCGCGGCTGGCTGAAATCACAGATCGACCGCACGCCGCCAACGCCGGGTGAGCTGGCATCGCTCAAGCCGAGCGATGAGATCCTGCGCGCGTACTTCACAGCGCGCGACGCGCGCAAGGACAAGCGTACCGCAGCCGCCAGCGGCGATCCGGTACAGAAGGCCGGCAACCTGATCCGCGACGCGCTGCTCCCCCACTATCTCGCGCAGGCGGAAGCGCGCGTGCGCGTTGCCGCGCATACCGAGGCTCCGTTTTACGAGCGCCTGGTGCAGTTCTGGACCAACCACTTCGCAGTCTCGATCGACAAGCCCGCCTGCCTCGGCATCGCGGGCGCACTCGAGAATGAAGTGATTCGCCCGCACGTCACCGGTCATTTCGGTGAGTTGTTGCGCGCTGTCGAGCAGCATCCCGCGATGATCGCCTATCTCGACAACCAGGCCTCCGCGGGACCCGATTCGCAGATCGCACGCCTCGCCGGGCGACGTGGCAATGCGCAGCGCAAGGTCGGTATCAACGAGAACCTGGCGCGTGAAATCCTGGAGCTGCACACCCTCGGCGTCGATGGCGGCTATTCACAGGCAGACGTCACGACCTTCGCCAAGGTGCTGACCGGCTGGTCGATCGGTGGCGGTGAGGGGCGACTCGCGGGCGGAACGGCGGGCCGCTACTTTTTCCGCGAGAACCTGCATCAGCCCGGATCGCAAACGCTGCTGGGCAGGACCTATGCGCAGTCCGGCGAGGCGCAGGGCCTTGCGGTCCTGGCGGATCTCGGCCGCCATCCCTCGACGGCGCGACATCTCGCCACCAAGCTCGCGCGCCACTTCATCGCTGATGATCCGCCGGCGCAAAGCGTCGAAAGGATCGCGAGCGCATTTCAAAGCAGCGCCGGACACCTGCCGACGGCCTACCGCGCGCTCATCGAGTCGAAGGAAGCCTGGAATGCGCAGCCCGCCAAGTTCAAGACTCCCCAAGACTTCATCTATTCATCGTATCGGGCATTGGATATCGCCCCCGCCGAGCAGCGCGCGCTGCTGGCACCGTTCGAGCTGCTCGGCCAGCGCATCTACTCACCGGGTTCCCCGGCCGGATGGCCCGATACAGCGAGCGATTGGGACGGCGCCGATGCGCTGATGAAGCGTATCGAATGGTCGGTCGCAGCCGGCGATCGCCTGGCACCGATCCGTGTACCCCTCACCACCGCCGGACAGGCGCTAGGCCCCTTGCTTTCGGAGCACACGCAAGACGCGTTGCATCGCGCGGCGAGCACCTCGCAGGCGCTTTCCTTGTTCCTCCTTTCTCCGGAGTTTCAGCGCCGCTGAGGAGCCTGCCGTGATTTCACGCCGCACCTTTCTGAATCGTGCCGTCGCCTGCAGCCTGCTCACGCAGCTTCCGGCCCTGAGTTTTGCCGCGGTCGATAGTGAGTCGCGGCTGGTGCTGGTGATCCTGCGCGGCGCACTCGACGGTCTGACCGCAGTTCCACCGTACGGCGATCATGACTACGCCACTGCACGGCGCGAGCTTGCCATCAAGGCGCCGGGGACGATTGGCGGCGCGCTCGAGCTCGATACGACTTTCGGCCTGCACCCGTCGCTCAAACAGTTGCATCAGCGCTTTCAACGTCGCGAGCTCGCAGTGATCCACGCGGTCGCCTCGCCGTACCGCGAGCGCTCCCATTTCGATGGCCAGAACGTGCTGGAAAACGGCACACCGCAGCCTTCGGCAGGCACGAGTGGCTGGCTGAATCGCGCTATTGCGGCGATTCCTGCAGCGGCGAGCCGCGGGCAGCACGAACTCGGTCTTGCGCTCGGGCAGAACGTGCCGCTCGTACTCCGGGGTGATCAAAGGGTCACGTCCTGGGCACCATCGCTTCTGCCTGAAGTCGAGCCGGATACGCTGACGCGGCTGGCGGATCTTTACGTAGCGGATCCCGTGCTAGCCATGCGACTCAACGAGGCGACCGCGATCGACGCGCTTGCCGATGAACAGATGGGAACCGATCGCTCCGCGGCCAAGGCTGGGCGACCCGGCGCTGGCAATATTGCGCGCCTCAAGCTTATGGCAAGCACCGCGGGAAAATTCCTGGTCGCTGCGGACGGTCCGCGCATCGCGGTTTTCGACGCGACCGGCTGGGATACGCACGCGCAGGAAGGCGCCGCGACGGGTCAGCTTGCGCAGCGTCTCGAGGGACTCGATGCGGTCCTGGACACCATGGTCAGCGCGCTGCAACCCGTGTGGCAGCACAGTGTGATCATGGTCGTCACGGAATTTGGCCGCACCGTGGCCCTCAATGGCACGCGCGGCACGGATCATGGCACTGGAACGTGCGCGTTCGTGCTCGGTGGCCCGGTCAATGGCGGGCGCGTGATCGCGGATTGGCCAGGCCTCAATGCACGCGCGCTCTACGAAGGCCGCGACCTGAAGCCGACCACAGATCTGCGCGCCGTGTTCAAAGGCGTCCTGCAGCAACACTACGGCATCAGCGCCCGCGTGCTGGACGATTCGGTCTTTCCTTCGAGCTCCGGCGCGCCGGCCATGCCGGGCCTACTGCGAGCGTAGCGTGCGTTTCAGCGGAGCCTCGATCAGGTAGGTGTTTTCACGACCGTGAAAAACACGGATGTTTTTCACGGAGCCTACAGGGACGTATTTACGGCGCTCGCGAAAACACCTACCTGATCGAGGCTTCGCCTGCTGCGACGGCTCGCTATACTTGCCCGCCATGAAAGCCGAGCGCGTCACTGTCCCCGCGATTTTCGATACCAACACCGCCGGGTTTGCCCGTGACGTGCTCGAGCGCTCCAAGAGCGCGACCGTGGCGGTCGATTTCTGGGCGCCGTGGTGCGCGCCGTGCCGCGCGCTCGCGCCGATCCTCGAGGAGCTCGTGCGCCAGTACGCGGGCCGCCTGCTGCTGGCACGCGTCAACACCGATGAGGAACCTGCGCTCGGCGCGCAGTTCGCGATCCGCAGCATTCCCGATGTGCGCATTTTCCGCGATGGCCGCATGGTCGACGGCTTCGTCGGCGTGCAGCCGATTGCGCGGCTGAAACCGCTGTTCGACAAGCATGTGACGCGGCCATCGGAAGGCGGCCGCGAGCAGGCGCGAGCGCTGCTGCTCAGCGGCGATCTGCCCGCCGCCGTCGCAATGCTGCGCAAGCTCATCGAGACCGACCCTGAGAACAGTGCCGCGCGCATCGATCTGGCCGATGCCCTCACGCGCACCGGCGCGCTCGATGAAGCTCAGGGCCTGCTCGATGCGCTGCCGCCGAATGTCGCCACGGGCAAGGAGGCTGATGCCGTACGCGCGCGCATTCATTTCTTGCGACACGCCGCCAAGCCAGAGCAGGTGCAGGCGCTGCAAAAAAAGGTCACGGCGGGCACGGCGGAACTCGACGACCTGCACCGGCTGGCCGCGTTCGAGATCCTGTTCGGCGATGCCTCGCCGGCGCTGGAATTGCTGCTGACGATCATGCGCCGGGATCGCAAGTTCAACGACGATCTGGGCCGACGCAGCCTGGTGCGCGCCTTTCAACTTTTAGGCGATACCGACGAGCGCGTGGCCCAGTACCGCAAGCGCATGACCGCCCTGCTCTACTGAGCCGCCTCTTCGCGCAACTGAACTGCGAGCGGGGTGCCGAGATAGCGTTCGATCCAACGTCGTGCGCCGTAGATCAGGGGCGTCAACAGGATCGCGAGCGTCAGCTTGTAGGAATAGTTGAGAGTTCCGACCGCAAGAAAGCGTTCGGTCGACCAGTGCTGCGGGCCGAGTACGAAGGCAATGTAGAGCACCACGAAACTGTCGACGAGCTGGGAGATCACGGTCGAACCGGTCGAGCGCAGCCAGACAAAGCGCTCACCCGTAATGCGGCGAATGCGGTGGAAGATTGCGACATCGATGAGTTGACCGATCAGAAAAGCGACGACCGAGCCGGCAATCGTCCACATTCCCTGCCCGAACACAGCCACGAACGCAGCCTGCATGTCGGGAACGCCGTGCTCGCGGTTCACGCTGATCCACCACTCGGCCGGAGCGAGATGGATGGCCGCATATGCGGCGAGGAACGCATAGACAATGAGCGCCACGGCCAGCCATGAGATGAAACGCACGCCCCGAACGCCGAAGTACTCGTTGATGACGTCCGTCATCACGAACACGATCGGCCAGACGAGAACTCCGGCCGTGAAGCTGAGTGAGCCCGTCTGACCGAACAGGTTCCAGTTGAAGGGCTGCAGCCCGAGCGTGGTCTCGAGTGCGAAGATCTTGACGCCCACGAACTCGCCGATCAGCGCGTTGGCGAGAAAGAAGCCGCTCAGCGCGATGAAGAGCCGCGTCGCACGGCGCTCGTTGGTCGCGGCGATCAGCGGCGCCACCGCGCGGCTCCCGGTATTTGCAGTGTCGCCACCGCGCCGCGTGCATCGCGCCGGTTTTCGAGGCTGAGCGTGCCGCCATGACCCTCCGCGATCTGGCGTGACAGCGCGAGGCCTACGCCGCTCCCTCCGGGCTTGGTGGTAAAGAAGGGTACGAACAGGTTGTCGGGATTGGCGATGCCCGGGCCTGAATCGCGCACGGCAATCACCAGCGCATCGCCGTCAGCCCGCGCCACGAGCGCGATGGGCTGCTCAATTTCGCCCTGCGCTTCGCCCGCATTCTTCACCAGGTTGATGAGCGCCTGCTCGAGTTGGTCTTCATCCACGCAGGCCTCGAGTCTGGCGTCGACCTGCGTGTCGATGCGGTGTGCCGGATCGAGCGCGGCGATCCGCGCCAACAAGCCTTGCAACCCGACCCAGCGTGGTTTCGGCGGCGGCAGCCGCGCGAGCCGGCTGTATTGCGCCAGGAAGCGCCCCAGCGAGTCAGTGCGCTCGCCGATGACCGCGAGCGCATCGAGCGCATCATCACGCATGCGTCCGGGCGTCAGCGCGTCGGCGACCAGGTCGCGCAGCGTCTCGGCGAGCGAACGAATCGGTGTCAGCGAGTTGTTGACCTCGTGGCCGATGACCCGGATCAGCCGCTGCCACGCGAGGCGCTCCTCCTCACGCAGCGCCTGGCGCAGATCAGCCACGATGAGCAAGTGCTGCGCGAGCCCGGATTCACGAAAGATGCCGTGCGTGACCTGCCAGCGACCGCTATGGCCGGCCACCGAGGCAACGATGCGCGTTCCCCCGCTCCCCTCCAGGAATTCCTCCAGAGCCACCTCGGTTGCACTGCGACCGATCGCAAAGTCCGGCGGAACATCGAGCAGATGTGCAGCCGCAGGATTGGCGAGACGCAGCTGGTGCGCACTATCGAAGGCGAATACCGCGACGTCGATGGAGTTGATCAGCTTTTCGAGCAACGCCGTGGCTTCCATAGCTTTCAGGCGCTGTTCGTGCAGGGTCTTGCCCAGATCGTTGATCTCGCCGGCGAGCTCGCCGAGCGCATCGTGTCCGCTCGCGCGCCTGCCGCGTACCGTGTAGTCACCGGCGCGATAGGCTTCGATCACGTTGGCGAGACCGCGCAGCGGCTGCACGATGGCCTCGCGCAGCAGCGCTGCCGTCGCGCCGATGATCAGTACCAGTACGACGAACAGGCATACCCGCAGGATTGCGCTCAAGTTCAGCCAATACAGCAGGATTGCGCCCAGCAGCATTGCCGGCAGCGCGAGCGCA
Organism: uncultured Gammaproteobacteria bacterium; assembly: GCA_963705495.1. Classification (GTDB taxonomy): domain Bacteria; phylum Pseudomonadota; class Gammaproteobacteria; order Steroidobacterales; family Steroidobacteraceae; genus DATBVX01. The sequence continues at coordinate 162,682 of CAVPJQ010000005.1, forward strand.
ATGGCGAGCGCGGTGATGCGCTGCTCGAACGCCATCGGGACGCGCGCTGCGCCGCGCCGCTCAGCCATCCGTGGCGATTCCGAGTTTTTCCATGCGCCGGTACATCGCACTGCGCGACAGCCCGAGCGCCTGCGCCGCTGCCGTAGCGCTGCCCGCATGACGGCGTAGTGCGGTGCGGATCAGCGCCCTCTCGGCATCCTCGAGGCTCATTTCCTCGAGCGCGGGCGGGCCCGGCTCCGCGGCTCCCAAGCGCAGATCGGCGCTGCCGACGATCTCGCCACTCGCGAGCAGCACGGCCCGCTCCACGACATTGCGCAGCTCGCGCACGTTGCCGGGCCAGGGATATTGTGTGAGCGCGCGAATCGCTTGCGCATCGAAGCCGCTCAACGAGCGGGCGTAGCGGCGCGCCGCATCCGCAAGCGCCGTTCTCGCCAGCGGCAGGATGTCCGTGATCCGCTGGCGCAGCGGTGGCATGTGGATCTCCACGGTGTTAATGCGAAACATCAGGTCCTGGCGAAACTGGCCCGCCGCCACCCGTTGACCAAGGTCCGCATTGGTCGCCGAGATCAGGCGAACATCCACGCGCCGCGTGCGCGAAGAGCCGACCGGCTCGAACTGCCCGCTCTCCAGCACCCGCAGGAGCTTGGCCTGCTGTGCCGCCGGGAGATTTCCCACCTCATCGAGAAACAGTGTCCCGCCGTCGGCCAGCTCGAAGCGGCCGGTGCGCTCCTGGCGGGCATCGGTGAACGCGCCCTTCACGTGACCGAACATCTCGCTCTCGAACACCCCGTCCGGCAATGCGCCGATGTTCACTTCGATCAGCGAGCGCTCGCGTCGCCCCGACCAGCCGTGGACCAAGCGGGCCAACAGGCTCTTGCCCGTGCCGTTCTCGCCCGTGATGAGAACCGGAGCATTCGAGTCCGCGACGCGTCGTGCCACGGCCAGTGCTTCCTGCATCGCCGGCGACTCGGCAATCACCGCCCCTTCTCCGGCACCTCGCAACAGGGCGTTTTCCGCTTCCAGGCGCTGGCTGCGCCTCAGAGCGCGGCCCAACTCGAGCTGGTTGCGCACGACCGCGAGCAGGCGCTGGTTCTCCCAGGGCTTCTCGATGAAGTCACGCGCGCCGGCGCGCATGACTTCGACCGCAACGCCAATGGTGGCCCACGCCGTCATCACGATCACTGGCAGATTCGGATCGACCTGCTTCAGGCGGCCGAGCAGATCCAGCCCTTCCATGCCGGAGGTCGTATCGCGCGCGTAGTTCAGGTCGATGAGCGCCGCATCGAAGCGGGTGGAGCGCACCGCCTCGAGCGCGCCCGCGGGTGAGCTCGCGAGCGCAACCTCGATGCCCTCCTTGCCGAGCAGCAGGCGCAGCGCCGTGAGCACGTCCTGCTGATCGTCGGCGACGAGAAGGCGGGGTTGCATGCGGGGTCTGTAAGAAATCCACGCGGGGCACGGCCCCGATGGGCGTGCAGTCTAGCAGCAGAGCGGACGGGGGCCGACAAGCCGGCCCCATCCATATCGGTCAGGATCAGGTGTGGCGCAGCGCTGCACCGGGCTGCAACGCCAATGCACGACGCAATGGCACCGCGGTCGCCGCGCCGATCGAAATTGTGAGCGTGAGCAGAACGATCGTGTAGACGACCGGATCGTGAAAGTTGCCCGCGCCAATCGCCGATCCCAGCAGATATGTCATGAAGGGCGCGAGCAGGATGCCGAGTGCGAGACCCAGGCCGAGCTGCCACCCGGAACGCCTGGCCACGGCGCCGATGATGCCGCCGTCCGGCGCACCGAGCGCGCGGCGGATCGCGATCTCCCGGGCGCTCTGCGCCACTGAGTAGGCCAGCACACCGTAGATTCCGGCGGCCGCGAGCGCGATCGTCACCAGCCCGAACACGACGAACATCCCGCCGATGATGCGGATGCCACCGCCCTTGATGGCGCGATACTCGGGAATCGTGCGCAGCCAGTAGACCGCGAGGTCCGGGTCGATCTGGCGCACCGTTTCGCGGATCGCACCCGCGAGAACGTGCGGATCGCCATTCGTGCGCAGTACCACAGTCAGGAAACGCTCCGGCTCCTGCGCAAACGGCACGTAGACGGCAGGCAGCAGCAATCCGGTTGCGAACGGATCGGTATCGTGGTCGATATCTGCGACCACGCCCACGACGGTGCGCCAACTCGAATCGGGCGCGGCCGGACTCATGCGCACCTGTTGTCCGAGAGCGCTCTTGCCTGGCCACGCCTGGCGGGCGAAGGACTCATTGACGATCGCGACCGGCAGCGTGTCTTCGCGGTCGGTCGCCGCGAAATCCCGGCCGGCGATCAGTCGTCCACGCATCACATCGAAGAAGCCCGGGGTCACGTTCACCTGCGAGGCGAACGGGTACTCGCTCTGCGACTTGTACGAGCGTCCCGGTAACGCGTAGAGCTTGCGGTAGCTGCCATAACCCGGCGGGGTGTTGACGATCGTCGCCCCGGTAGCGCCGGCAATGGCGCTGGCACGTTTGTGCAGCTCGTCGATGAAACGCGCGTTCTTCTCTTTCGGATAGGCGACCTCCGGCAGGCCAATGCGGCCAGTCATGAAGGGACGCACATCGACGCCGAGGTCCTTGTGAGTCGCGGTGATCGCGCCCTTCACCATGATCCCGGCGGAAGTCAGTAAGACACAGGACAATGCGATTTCGACTACGACGAGCCAGCGGATGATACGCCCGGTGCTGAGCCCGGTATCGCGCGTGCCCTCGCGCAGGATGCTGTTCACATCGACACCGGACACGCGGATCGCCGGAAACAATCCGGCCACCAGCGTACTGAAAAGACCCAGCACCACCGCGAAGAACGCCACGCGCGTGTCGATCGTGAAGCTCCACCACGGGGGCAGGTTCTCGAGCTGTGTGATTGCGCTCGAGATGAACTCCAGTCCCGCCGCTGCCAGCGTGAGCCCCAGGAGCGATGCCAGGCCGCCGATCACCACGGCTTCCGCCAGCATCTGCAGCACGAGCCTGCTCCGTCCGGCCCCGACGGCGCGTCGCACACCCGCCTCCTGGGTGCGGCTCGTGGCGCGCACCAGCATCAGGCCGGCGACATTCACGCACGCAATGACGAGCACCAGGAACACGCTCGCCAGGAGCCTCTGGAACAGCTGCAGGTCGGAGCGCCCGAGTTCTGCCGCCGCTATGGGCTGCACGTCGGGCTCGTAGCCCGCGTCCGTATCGGGGTACTTCGCCGCGAGGTTGGCGGCGATCGTCGCAAGCTCGGCCTGCACCTCGTTGATGGTCGCACCGGGTTTCAGCCGCCCGATCACACGAAAGTCATTCGTCTTCCCGCGTGCCAGCTCCTGCAGTTTTTCGCGCACCGGCACCCAGAGCTCCGCAGCCGGATACTCGGCTCCCTGGGGCATAACGCCAATGATCGTCGCGGTTTCGCTGTTGACCCGCAACGACTTGCCGATCACCTTGGTGTCCTGGTTGTAACGGGCGCGCCACAGGGCGTTGCTCAGCACCACGACCGGCGTTGCACCCGCAATCGCATCGCGTGCCTCGATAGGGCGACCGAGCAACGGCTTGAGCCGCGTCTGCGCGAAGAAAGCGCCGGTGACAAAGGCGCCGTCATAGCGCGCAGGCAGGCCTTCACCGCTCACGATGGCCGTCCCCACGTAGTACCCGCCGAGATCCTCGAGCTTGCTCTGCGCTGCGCGCCAGTCTTCCAGCGCGTGGGAACCAACGCCGACCTGATCCTGGTTGTGCACGCGATCGAAGAGCTGAATGCCCACGAGCGATTCAGGCTCGGGCACCGGCGGCGGCAGCTGCGCAACGGCGTGCACGACGCCATACATGGTCACCACCACGGCGAGACCCAGGCCGAGCACGGCAGTCGTCAGCGCCGTGAACCCAGGCGTCCGGAGCAACGAGCGAGATGCGATGCGCAAGTCATGAATCAGTTGCATGGGCACTCCTCAATGCGCCTGCGCACGCCGTGGCAGTGCCTCTTCATCGACGATGCGGCCATCGAAGAGTGAGACGCGCCGCTCGGCATAGGCCGCATAGCGCGGATCGTGCGTCACCATGCATACCGTTGAACCACCAGCGTGCAGCCGTGCCAGCAATTCCATCACCGCATCACCGTTACGTGAGTCGAGATTTCCGGTCGGCTCATCAGCCAGCAGGATCGATGGCCGACCGACCAGCGCACGGGCGACGGCCACGCGCTGTTGCTGGCCACCGGAGAGTTGCGAGGGGTAGTGATTGAGCCGATGCGACATGCTGACGCAGTCGAGCGCGGCCAGCGCCGCCTCTCGGCGCTCCATCTGCGTCATGCCATCGCGATACGTGAGCGGCAGCTCCACATTCTCGTACACCGTCAGATCACCGATCAGGTTGAAGGCCTGGAAGATGAAACCGATTTCCCGGTTGCGAATGCGTGCACGCTGTTCGGTCCCGAGCTTGCCGACCGGGGTGCCGGAGAGTGCGTATTCACCATCCGTGGGGCTGTCCAGGAGGCCAAGAATCGCGAGCAGCGTCGATTTGCCGCACCCGGAGGGTCCGGAGATCGCGAGGAACTCTCCGGCGCGCACTTCGAGCTGAATGCCGGAGAGCGCGTGCGTTTCCACCTCGTCGGTTTGAAACACCTTCACGACATTGTTGAGACGGATCAACATCTTTGCCTCGCTCACGGTTCAACCTCCCAGGTCCGCAACCCAATACACGATCATTCCGAGCAGGCTCCAGGCGAGCACGCCGTAATAGGCGCAACCGGTAAACATCTCGACGCAGAAGTTCAGATCTACGCTCATGTGCTTACTCCACGTTGAGTCGCTCGTAACGCTCGTACTGTGAAATATCCGACACGATCACCCGCTCACCGGGCGCCAGGCCGGCGAGCACTACGATCCGATCGACTGACGCTTTGCCAAACCTGACCGGCACGCGCTGCGCGCGGCCGTCCTCGCCCAGGCGAAATACGCGCGATTCGGAGGCGGGCTGGACGCTAACCGGCCTCGCGACCTGCAGCACATTCGCAAGGCGCTCGATGTCGATCGTGCCTTCGATGGACAGATCCGCACGCGCACCGGCCGGCCAGCCTGCTTCAGGTGCGATCTCGACGCGCACCGTGCCATTGCGCACGGCAGGTTCGACGCGCTCGACGTGACCGGCGACGACGCCGTTGCGGGTATCGATGCTGGCTTTCTGTCCGGCGGCGAGATCCTTCGCATCCATCTCGGGTATCGCGAGCTCGGCGAGGAGCGAGCCCGGACGTGCTACGCGCGCGATGCTGGCACCCAGCGCCAGTTGCTGGCCGCTCTCCACGACCAGTGCCTGCAGTTCTCCATCCATCCCGGCGCGCACCAGCAATGCATCGGCCTGCGAGCGGCGACGCAGCGCTGTCTGCCCAAGCTGCGCGAGCCGTGCCTTCTGTGCGGTGATTTGAGCAGCGACGGAGGACCGCAACTTCCCAAGCCGCTCCTGTTCGATTTCCAGCCGCACGCCGAGTTGCTCGGCGGTGAGCTTCGAGCGTGCGATCTGCAGTTCGGATATTGCGTGCTGGCCAGCAAGGCGGGCTTCGGCTTCGGCCTGCAGGCGTGCGGACTCGTATTGCGCCCGCGCCTCGGCGATGCGGGCGCGCTGATCGAGCACCTGGCTGTCGAGCTGCACCTGGAGCGATGCGAGCTCGGCACGTTCCGCATCGCATGCAAGGCTCGCTTCCTCGGCCAGTTGCTGCAGCTCCGGGTTCGACAACTCGACCAGCACCGTGTCTGCGGAGACTTCCGCTCCGGGACGCACCAGCACGCGTTCGACACGACCCTCGGCCGCCGCCGCGATCCAGCGTTGGTCGCGTGGCACGAGGGTTCCGGTTCCACGCACACGACGCAGCAGGTCTCCACGGGTCACGACATCGATGTAGAGCGTCTTCGCGTCGACGCGCGGAGCCATCGGCTCGAACGTCGCGAGCGCAATCCCGGCAGCCATGACAGCAGCCACGGCGGCGCCGGCGATGAGCCAGCGCTTGCGCTTGCGGCGTTCGAGGTCGGTGCGTGGACGATCCAAGTGCGGGTCGCTCTGAGTGTTCCCGGGGAGAACCAAAGCACCCGGCGTGCCAAGGACTTGGATCGTCCTCAAGTCTTTGATAGGTAAAGGCATATTCGCCGATGAGAGCGAGCTGCCGGTGCCTCGGGCGTCCCCGGGTCGGGACGGGGCGCGACCGTGGCGTCCCGAATCCGGGACTAGGCGCCTTCTCTACTATTCTTGGCGGCGCAGCTTCATCAGGCGACGACGCTGGCGCTTGTCGGGACGCGCTGCGGGGCGCGGAGCAAAGGCCGCTGCAAGCGCGTGCTGTTCCTTGAGTCGCGCACGCCGCGCGATGCTGGTGGCGGTTTCCTCATAACAACGAGCGGCTTCGGTTGCGGGACCACGCCGCTCAGGCAGCAGCGCGATGCTGAGTTCGCGAACGATGGCCCCCTGGCTGATCTCGAGCCGGTCGCCAACCCGGATGGGATGCGCCGGCTTCACGCGTTCACCGTTCAGATGCACCTTGCCACCTGCGACTGCTTCGCTCGCCTGCGCGCGGCTCTTGTAGAAACGCGCGCACCACAACCACTTGTCGATGCGCGCGCGGTCGACCGATTCGACAGTGGCCGTGCTCACGGGGAACTCCCGATCAATCCGGAATTCAGCCGCTATAATGCGCGACCTTTCCCGGACAACGGTATTGGCTCGTGAAGGATGAATTGCTCCGGCGTCTGGCAGCAGACACCGAACGGTTGCGCGAACAGGGACTCTACAAGGTCGAGCGCGTGCTCGCCTCGCCACAGCAGGCGCGCGTTCGCGTGAGCAACGGCACGGAGGTCCTCAACCTCTGCGCCAACAACTACCTGGGCCTCGCCAATCATCCGGCCGTGCGCGAGGCCGCGCACCGAGGCATCGATCGGTACGGTTACGGCATGGCGTCAGTGCGCTTCATCTGCGGCACGCAGACGATTCACAAGGAGCTCGAAGAGCGCCTGAGCCGTTTTCTCGGCACCGATGACACGATCCTCTACTCCTCGTGCTTCGATGCCAACGGCGGATTGTTCGAGACACTGCTCGACGAACAGGACGCGGTGATCAGTGATGCGCTCAACCATGCGAGCATCATCGACGGTATCCGCCTGTGCAAGGCGGAGCGACTGCGTTACGCGAACAGCGATCTCGACGAGCTCGAAAAACACCTCAAGGCGACACAGGGCAAGCGGACACGGCTCATCGCGACCGATGGCGTGTTCTCCATGGACGGCACGCTCGCGAAGCTCAGGGAGATCTGCGATCTTGCGGATCGCTACGGGGCGCTCGTGATGGTCGATGATTCGCATGCGGTCGGCTTCATGGGCGCGAACGGCCGCGGCACACACGAATACTGTGGCGTCCTCGGGCGCGTCGACATTCTCACGGGCACACTCGGCAAGGCACTGGGCGGTGCCAGCGGCGGCTACACGTCGGGGCGACGCGAAATCATCGGTTGGTTGCGCCAGCGCTCGCGGCCGTACCTGTTCTCCAACAGCATTCCACCCGTGGTGGCAGCGGTAGGCGTCCGGGTACTCGACCTGCTCGAGGGCAGCCCCGAGTTTCGCGAGCGCCTGTTCGAGAACACGCGCTTCTTCCGGCAACAGATGACGGGCCTCGGCCTGCAGATCGTTTCCGGTGAGCACCCCATCATTCCGATCATGCTGGGCGACGCGCGCATCGCGGTGGACATGGCGGACCGGCTGCTCGCCGAGGGCGTCTATGTCATCGGCTTCTCGTTCCCCGTCGTGCCGCAAGGCAAAGCCCGCATCCGCACGCAGATGTCAGCCGCCCTGACGAGACAGGATCTCGAGCGCGCTGTGGACGCCTTCCAGCACGTCGCGACGGCGATGAATCTCATTCACTGAACCTCCTCACATGAAAGCACTGGTCAAATCGCGCGCCGAGCCCGGCATCTGGATGGAAGAGATTCCGGAGCCGCGGGTGGGTCACAACGACGTCCTGATCCGGGTCGGCAAGACCTCGATCTGCGGCACCGACATGCACATCTACAACTGGGACGCGTGGGCGCGGCAGACGATCCCGGTGCCGATGGCGGTCGGACACGAGTACAGCGGTGAGGTGGTCGAGATCGGCGGCGAAGTGACCGGCATCAAGCCGGGCGATCGTGTCTCCGGAGAGGGCCACATCACCTGCGGCTACTGCCGCAACTGCCGCGCCGGTCGCCGGCACCTGTGCCGCAATACCGTGAGCGTGGGCGTGAATCGACCCGGATGTTTCGCGGAATACCTGGCGATCCCGGCAGTCAACACGTTCAAGCTGCCCAAGAGCATCGGCGATGACGTCGCGTCGATCCTCGATCCATTAGGCAATGCCACGCACACCGCGCTGTCGTTCAACCTGGTCGGCGAGGATGTGCTGATCACCGGTGCCGGGCCGATCGGCATCATGGCCGCCGCGGTGGCACGTTTCGCGGGCGCACGCCACGTCGTGGTCACGGACTTGAACGACTACCGGCTCGAGCTGGCGCGCAAGATGGGCGCGAGTCTCGCCGTCAATATCGAGCGCGAGAGTCTCGATGCGGCAATGAAGAGCCTCGGCATGGAGGAAGGGTTCGACGTTGGCTTCGAGATGTCGGGCAATGCCCAGGCACTGCGCGAAATGCTGAGGACCATGCACCACGGCGGCAGCATTGCGCTGCTCGGCATTCCGCCCAGCGACACGGCCATCGACTGGAACCAGGTGATCTTCAAGGGGCTGGTGATCAAGGGGATCTACGGTCGAGAGATGTTCGAGACCTGGTACAAGATGTCGAGCATGCTGCAGAGTGGCCTCGACATCACACCGGTGATCACGCACCACCTGCCGGCGAAGGACTACCGCGACGCCTTCGAGACCATGAAGACGGGCCACTCGGGCAAGATCATCCTCGACTGGTCGAAGTGATCCGCTAGCGACCCTGCGCGACCGCGCACGGACAATAAGAATAGAGATGGCGCGGATCGTTGAAACGCGTCCAGCGGGCGGCTTCGATTTCCAGCGGATCGAGTGCCCGGCGCAGGATCGCGGGCCGCGGATCGCCGAACCCCGATGCGATTGCGAGGCGTGACAGCATCGAGCGCAGCTCCAGAGCGAGCAACTGCTCCCAGCTCATTTCCGGCTCGAGAATCTTGGGCTCGAAGTCATCACCCAGATCGGCGCGCTTCGCCGCTGCCTTGATCGCCTGCTCGAGATTGCCGAACTGATCGACGAGCCCGTGCTCGCGCGCGTCCTTGCCTGACCAGACACGCCCCTGCGCGACCACGTCGATCTCGGCGGGAGTCTTGCCACGACCAGCGGCGACGTGATCGAGGAACACCGAGTAGGCATGCTCCACGCCCGACTGCAGCACATCGCGTGCCGCGGGCCCCAGCGGACGATCCAGGCGGAAATCCCCGCTGAGCGTGGTCGTGCCCACGCCGTCGACGCGCGCACCGACTTTCTGCAGCGTGCGCTGGAAGGTCGGAATCGCCGCCACCACGCCGATCGAGCCCGTGATGGTGGTTGGACTCGCCCAGATCTCATCGGCGGCCGCGCCGATGTAATAGCCGCCGGATGCCGCAACGCTCCCCATCGACACAATGACGGGCTTCCCCTCCTCGCGCAGAGCCTTGACCTGACGATAGATCTGCTCAGAAGCGAACACGCTCCCGCCGGGGCTGTCCACCCGCAACACGATTGCCTTGATGTCATCGTCATAGCGCGCGTCGCGCAGGATTTCTGAAGTCGAGTCGCCCCCGATCGAGCCGGGCGGCTGCTTGCCATCGAGTATTTCGCCGGCCGCGACCACCACCCCGATCTTGTTCTTGGATCCCGACTTCAGCACCCCATCCGAATGCACGGTGGTGAGGTAAGAGTCGAGCGAGATGCTGTTGTAGGAATGCGAGGAGTCATCCTCTCCCACGATCTCCTTCAACTCCTCCTCCACGTCCTCACGGCTCTTGAGCGCGGTCACCAGGTTCTGTGCCAGGGCGAGCTTGGCGGTATCGCCCTGTGCCCCCTTGACGAGTGCCGCGGTCTGGTCCGCGTATTGAGCGAGTGCACCGGGCTGGAGCTTGCGAGCCGCGGTGACATCCGCCTGGTAGGCGCTCCACAGCGTGTTGATCCACGCCTGGCTCTCTTCGCGCTCCTCCGGGGACATGTCATTGCGTGTGTAGCCGTCCGCATAACTCTTGTGTGCGCCGGTACGAAACACGTTGACGTCCACCGCGAGCTTGTCGAGCGCATCCTTGAGGAACAGCCGGTAGTAGTCATAGCCATCGATGTACACGTAGCCGAGCGGATCGAGATTGACCTCATCGGCCTGCGCGGCGAGGTAGTACTGGCTTTGCTCGTAAGCGCTGCCGATGGCGATGACCTTCTTCCCGGAGGTACGGAACTCGCGCAGCGCCGCGCCGATGTCCTGGAGCTTCGAGAGCCCGCCGCCGCTCATCTCGTCGAGATCGAGCACCGCGATCTTGATGCGGTCATCCTTGGCTGCGGCCTTGAGCGCATCGAGCACATCGCGCAACCGCGTTTCGGGCTCGCCTTCGCCTGTCGCCCGGCCCAGCGCACGATCGAGTGGATCGCCGCTCAGCTGCTCGACGAGGCGTCCCTGGATGTCGAGGAGCAGCGCCGCACGGTGCGGCACGATCGGGAGCGAGGAGCGAATTGCGCCGAGGAAGACGCCAAAGATCAGGAGCAAAAGAATGAGGTGCAGGATCTTGCGCAACGCATCGAGCGCACGCCACACAAACCCGAGCACTCCCTTGACCGTATCACCGACCGACACTTGCGCCCTCGCGAACTGGCCGCCGCTTCAACCTGCGGGGCCGTAGGAAATCCGGTAGATCACTCCCGCCATATCGTCTGAAATGAGCATCGATCCATCTGGCAGGACCAGCAGATCGGCAGGTCGGCCGAGCACGCCATCGGCCTGGTTCCATCCGGTAATGAACGGCTCGTACGCCGTCACCTGGTCGCCCTGCAGACGTACCAGCGACACACGGTAGCCGGCCCGCTCCTTGCGGTTCCAGGAGCCATGTTCGGCGATGAAGATCTGGTTCTGATACGACTCAGGGAACTGTGTGCCGGTATAGAACTTCACTCCAAGCGGCGCAACGTGCGCGCCGAGCTTGCGCGCGGGCGGTGTCGCCTGCGCGCACTCGCCCAACTTGCCGAATTCCGGGTCCTTGATTTCGCCAGCGTGGCAGAACGGAAACCCGAAGCTGAGTCCGGCCTTCGGTGCACGATTGAGCTCATCGGGCGGCACGTCCTCGCCCAGCCAGTCGCGGCCGTTATCCGTGAACCACAGTTCCTTCGTGACCGGATGCCAGGTGAGGCCCACGGAATTGCGTATGCCGGTAGCAAAGACTTCGCGACCGCTGCCGTCGGCATTCATCCGCGTGATCTGTGCGTAGCCCTTCTGATCGCAGACGTTGCAGGGAGCGCCGATCGGGACATAGAGCTTTCCGTCGGGACCGAAGGCGATGTATCTCCAGCCATGGTGTCGGTCGGCCGGCAGATCATTGCGGACCACAACCGGCTTCGGCGGGGAATCAAGTCGCCCTTCGATGGCGTCGTAGCGCAGGATGCGCTGGATTTCCGCGACGTAGAGCGAGCCGTCGTGAAATGCGACGCCGTTGGGGACAACCAGGCCCTGTGCCACCGTCGCGACCTGTTGCCGGCCATCAGCCAACGCGTGTACCGCGTACACCTTGCCCGCCGCCTGGGTTCCAATGAAGAGCGTGCCGCGGTCGCCGAGCGCCATCGAGCGCGCCCCGGGCACCTTGTCCGCGTAGATACTGACCGTGAATCCCGGCGGCGCCTTCAGCGCGGCGAGGATCTTCGCAGTATCCGCACTCCAGGCGACGGCGCTCACGGCCGAGAGCGCGCAGAGCAGGACAGCGCGATGCCAATGCCAGCGTGCCATCGTAAGGTTCACGTTGGCTCCTGGTCCGGTCGGCCGGTTCAGACCTTCTCTTCGATGCGTGCGGCTTTGCCGGAGAGATCACGCAGGTAGTAGAGCTTGGCGCGACGCACGTTGCCGCGGCGCTTGACCTGGATCTCGCTGATCGAGGGACTGAAGGTCTGGAATACGCGCTCGACGCCCTCGCCGTGCGAAACCTTGCGGACCGTGAACGAGGAATTAAAACCGCGATTGCGCTTGGCGATCACGATACCTTCGTAGGCCTGGACGCGCTCGCGGTCGCCTTCGACGACCTTGACCTGCACCAGAACCGTATCGCCCGGCGCGAAGTCCGGGACCTTGCGCGTCATGCGCGCGCTTTCGATGTCTTTGATGATCTTGTTCATGATTGCACTCTCGAGTCTCTCGATTCAGGCGGATACACCCGCCGTCATTGCACGTTATTCCTCGTCCCGCTGCGCGTGCTCCGCGATGAACTCATCGAGAAGCCCGCGCTGCTCGGCATCGAGCTGCACCCCTTGGAGCAGATCGGGCCGCCGCTGCCAGGTTCGCCCCAGCGCGCATTTCAATCGCCAGCGCCGTATCGCCGCATGGTTACCCTGCAGCAACACTTCCGGCACCGACCGCCCCTCGAACTGCTCCGGTCGCGTGTAATGCGGCCAGTCGAGGAGCCCGGCGACGAAGGACTCCTGCTCGGCCGACTCGGCATCGCCGAGCACTCCGGGCACGAGCCGCGTCACCGCATCGAACACCAGCAGTGCCGGCAGCTCACCGCCGCTCAACACGTAATCACCGACCGACAACTCCTCGTCGATCTCGAGCTCGATCAACCGCTCGTCGACGCCCTCGTAGCGTCCGGCTACCAGGATCAGGCCCGGCAATCCTGCCAGCTGCGCTGCACGGCGCTGATCGAAACACCGTCCCTGTGCCGACAGGTAGACCGTCCGGCTGCCCTGCGGGCTCGCATCCCGGGCAGCCCGGATCGCGGCACGCAAGGGCTCGATCTTCATCACCATCCCCGGACCACCGCCGTACGGTCGATCATCCACAGTGCGATGCACGTCGGTCGCGAAATCGCGCGGATTGCGCACACCGAGGCTGACCAGCCCGCGTGTCAGCGCACGACCCGTCACTCCCGCGCTCAGCGCTGCCCGGATCATCTCCGGGAACAGCGTCACCATCTCGATGTGGAGCGCGGCCACGCGACCTAGTCCTCGAGCGGATCCCAATCCACGAGGACTGCCCCGCTCGCCACATCAACCCGCCGCAGCTGCTGCGGCGTCGCCGGAATCCAATGTTCCTTCGCCCCGCGCACCACCATCAGCGGGTACGCCGGTCCATCGACGAAATGCACGATCCGTCCGAACTCGAATCCCTGCGCGTTCACGACGCGCAAGCCGATGAGATCGGCGCGGTAGTGTTCGCGCGGTTGCAGTGGCGGCAATTGCCGGCGCTCCACTGCGATCCGCGCACCGACGAAGCGCTGCGCTTCGTCGCGATCCTCGACCCGCTCGAGACTCGCCACGACCTGCCGCCCCTGGCGGCGCCCGTCGCGCACCCGCCACGTGCCCGCGATCCCGGGGCGATCCAGGTGCCACTCGGCGTAGTCCAGTATTCCTTCGACGGGCTCGGTGAAGGATTGAACCTTCAACCAGCCCTTGATTCCGAAGACCCCGACGACTCGACCGATCTCGATCTGCTCCGTGGGCTGCGCCGTCCCAGCCAGCTTCGCGGCCACGAGTTCGTCGGCCCCTGAGGACCGCTCAGGCGTTCGCCTGTTTCCGGTACCCGGCCACCAGTGACTTCACACGATCGGAAACCTGCGCGCCCTGGCTGGTCCAGTAATCGATGCGACCCAGGTCCAGGCGCAGCGACTTGGCCGAGGCCTCCGCGCGCGGATCGAAAAAGCCTACCTGCTCTAGGGTGTTACCACCCTGGCGCTTGCGCTTGTCAGTCACCACGACGTGATAGAAGGGCTGGTTCTTGCCCCCGCGTCGGGTCAGTCGGATCGTCACCATCGTTGAGAAGTCTCTGTCGGGGCGGAAAAAACGAGGCGCGGATTCTACTCAAACTGCGGCCGCAAGGCGAAACTTTTTTGTGAATCAATCGACTGGAAGCGAATCAAGCCTCCCGCGGCGGGGCCGCTCACCGCCCCGAAAAGGGCGGCATGCGCCCGCCCATGCCGCGCAAGAGCTTCTGCAGGCCGCCCTTGGAGAAGCGCTTCATGGTCTTCTGCATCTGCAGGAACTGCTTCAGCAGGCGGTTCACGTCCTGGACCTGCACGCCCGCTCCACCGGCGATCCGGCGCTTGCGCGAGCCGTCGATGAGGTTCGGCCGGCGACGCTCGCGCGGCGTCATCGAGTTGATGATGGCGATCTGCCGCCGGAGCTGGCGCTCATCGAGCTGGCCCGCGCGTGAAGCTGCGCCCGAGAGCTCCGCGGGAAGCTTGTCCACGAGGGCACCAAGGCCGCCCATCTGCTGCAGCTGATGCAACTGGTCGCGCAGGTCCGTGAAATCGAATTCGTGCCCGCGCGTCAGCTTGCGCGCGAGCTTTTCCGCCTTGTCGCGATCCACCTGCTGCTCGACCTGCTCGACGAGACTGAGCACATCGCCCATGCCAAGAATGCGTGAGGCGACTCGCTCAGGATGGAACGGCTCGAGCGCGTCGATCTTTTCGCCAACGCCCATGAACACGATTGGCTTGCCGGTGACATGCCGCACCGACAGCGCAGCACCGCCACGTGCATCGCCGTCGGCCTTGGTCAGGATCACGCCAGTGAGCTCCAGTGCCTCACCGAATGCGCGCGCGGCGTTCACCGCATCTTGTCCGGCCATGCTGTCAACGACGAACAACCGCTCGTGAGGACTGAGGACGGCATCGATGCGCCGGACCTCGTCCATCATCTCGGTGTCGACATGCAGACGCCCCGCCGTGTCCACGATCAGCGCGTCGTACAGTCCCTGGCGCGCTTGCGCGAGGGCACCGGCCGCAATGTCTTCGGCCTTGGATTGCGCGCTCGACGGAAAGAATCCGACATCGAGCTGTTTCGCCAGTCGCTCCAGCTGCAGGATAGCGGCGGGGCGGTGCACGTCTGCGCTCGCGAGCAGTACCCGTTTTCGATTCTGCGATTGCAGCCAGCGTGCGAGCTTCCCGGCGGTGGTCGTCTTGCCCGCTCCCTGCAGGCCCGCGAGCAGCACGACCAACGGCGGCTGGACGCGAAGGTTGAGACCTGCGCTCTCCCCGCCAATCGCCTTCACGAGCTCTTCGTGGATGATCTTGATGAAGGTCTGCCCCGGCGTGAGGCTGCGACTCACTTCGGCGCCGACGGCGCGTGTCTTCACGGATTCGACGAAGACCTTGACGACGGGCAACGCGACGTCCGCTTCGAGCAAAGCGACGCGCACCTGGCGCAGCGCATCGGCGATGTTCTCCTCGGTGATGCGCCCGCGGCCGCGCACTACGTCGAGCACGGCACCCAGTCTCTCGGTCAGCTTATCGAACATCCGCAAAGTCCCCTGACAGCAGGCGGCGAATTATACGAAACAGGTCTTTCTTGACACGTCTACGGCGCTTGGTCCAATTTTCAGCGGCCCGCCTCGTCACGGAGGGAACCTCACTTTGAGCGACGCCCCCACCAGTACTCTCGTCATGCTGCTGCTCGGCCTGTTGGTCCTCATCGCGTTTTTCGCTGGTACCGAAGTAGCGCTCCTGACCATCAACCGCTACCGCCTGCGCCATCGCGCCGCCAGCGGCGAACGTGCGGCAGTGCTCGCCGAGAAGCTCGTCAAGCAACCTGATCGGTGGCTCGGCGCGAACCTCCTGTGGATCACGCTCACCACGATGTTCGCGCCCACCGTCGGCACGGTATTGGCGCTGCGCTACGGCGGCGATGCACTGCTGGCGATCACCACCGTCGGACTCGGGCTGTTCACACTCGTCTTCTGCGAGCTGGCCCCGAAGATCTACGCGGCCCTGCGCCCGGAGCGTGTGGCACTGCCCGCGTCCTACATCTACCGGCCGCTGCTCTATGTCAGCTGGCCATTCGTATGGGTGGCCAATCAACTCGCCAATGGCTTTCTGCGCATCCTGGGACTTTCGCAAAGCAAGGTGGCCGCGCACTCCCTCAGCACTGAGGAGCTGCGCACGGTGGTCGCCGAGGCCGGGGCACTCGTTCCCCAGCGTCACCAGCAGATGCTGCTCAGCATCCTGGACCTGGAAAAAGTCACCGTCGATGACATCATGGTGCCGCGCACTGAAGTCATGGGCCTGGACGTCAACGACGACTGGGATCAGATCCTGTCGCAGCTGCGCCAGACGCAGCACACGCGCATTCCCGTGTATGACGGGGAGCTCGACAACATCGTCGGTATGCTGCACATGAAGCTCGTGGCGCGCGAGCTCTCGCGCGGCCCGCTCGATCGGGACACGCTCATCGAGCTGGCGCGCGCGCGCGAGGCCTACTTCGTGCCCGAAGGCACGCCGCTCAACACTCAGCTCTTGAATTTCCAGCGCCAGAAGCGCCGCATCGCCCTGGTCGTGGATGAGTACGGCGACGTGCAGGGGCTGGTGACGCTCGAGGATATCCTCGAGGAGATCGTCGGTGAGTTCACCACCGATCCCGCCAACATGATGCACAAGGATGTGCACGCAGAGGCCGACGGCAGTTTCGTGGTGAATGCGAGTGCCAGCGTCCGCGCCTTGAATCGCGCCATGCACTGGAACCTGCCCACCGAGGGGCCCAAGACCCTCAATGGCCTGATCATCGAGTACCTGGAGAACATCCCGGAGCCGGGAACCAGCCTCAAGATCAGGAACTACGCCGTGGAGGTCCTGCAGACCGGTGAGAATGCCATCAAGACGGTGCGAATCTCGCCGCTCGAGCAGGCACCCACAAGCTGAACGGTCCACCCGCCATTCAGCCGAACAGGCGCGTTACTGCTTCGCTGAGGCGTTGCACGGCGATGACTTCCAGGCCTTCGATGGCCTGGCGCGGCCGGTTCGCGGCCGCAATCACGGCGCGAGTGAACCCCTGCCGCACCGCTTCGCGCAGCCGCTCTTCCCCGTAGGGCACGGGACGGATCTCACCCGCCAGGCCGATTTCGCCGAATGCGACCAGCTCCTGGGGCAGTGGCACATCCTTCAGGCTTGACACTGCCGCCAGCACGGCGGGCAAGTCGGCGGCGGTTTCCGTGATGCGCACGCCCGCCAACGACGTTTGCGAAAACATCGTGGGTGTGCATCGCGATTTCAGCATGCCGATGCAGAACGGCGAGCAGCAAGGCGATGCGATTGTGATCCAGGCCGACGGCGACCCGACGCGGGTTGCTGAAGGCCGTCGCATCGACCAGCACCTGCACTTCCACCAGGAGTTGGCGCGTGCCCTCGCGCGTGACCGTGACGATGCTTCCGGACGCCGGCTTCTCGTGCCGCGAAAGAAAAATTGCCGAAGGGTTGCGCACCTCTTTCAAGCCATTCTCAGCCATTGCGAACACGCCGATCTCGTTGGCCGCGCCAAAGCGGTTCTTGACGGCACGCACCACGCGATAACGACTGCCGCTGTCGCTCTCGAAGTAGAGCACCGTGTCGACCATGTGTTCGAGCACGCGCGGACCTGCAATCACGCCCTCCTTGGTCACGTGGCCAATCAACAGCACGGCGGTGCCCGAGGTCTTGGCGTAGCTGAGCAGCGCCGCCGTCGACTCGCGCAGCTGCGAGACCGCGCCCGGCGCCGAATCACTGTTCTCGGTCGCCATGGTCTGAATCGAATCGACGATCAGAACTTCGGCGTGCGACTGCGTGCTCTCTTCGATGATCCGCTCAACCGAGGTCTCCGCGATCAGGCGCAGCTTCGGTGCCGCCAGTCCCAGGCGCCTGGCGCGCAGCCCCACCTGCTGCAGCGATTCTTCGCCGGTTGCATACAACACTGGTCGGCTGGCTCCGAGTGCGGCCGCAGCCTGCAGGAGCAGCGTCGACTTGCCGATACCAGGATCGCCACCAAGCAGCACGCCCGAGCCCTTGACGAGTCCACCGCCCAGCACCCGGTCAAGCTCCTCGATGCCCGTCGACGATCGTGAGTCCTTGTCAAGCGCAGCGAGTGAATGAAGCTCGGCGCTGCCGGCGCCCGCAGGAGTTGCACGCCTGCGACCGTCACGCAGCGGCGCCGGAGCCGACTGCAGGGAATTCCACTCGCCGCACGAGGCGCACTGTCCCTGCCATTGGGGTGCAGTCGCGCCGCAACCGGTGCAAACAAAAAGGACTTTGGATTTCGGCAAGAGCCAACGGCCAGCAGGACTGGGAAGGCCGTGAATCCTAGCACGTTCTGCAGGATGGGCCCGCGCCGGCAAGTATGCGAACTGCGGAGAAATTCTCGCAAATTGCCGGGTGCGCTCGACTATACTCCCCGCGTTTCCGGGCCAGGGGGTTGGCGCGGATCAATGTGTGACGGCAGTCCAGATTTGCCGCCGGGCGGCGTGCACGAGTGCACGGAACCGCAAGTGGCGGTTCGACGCATGCCGTACACGCGATAGGCTCCTTGTTTTGATGCGACCGCAGGACTCGGATAACTTGGCTGCCACCGTACTCAAACGACCTGCGCGTTCCGTTGGCGTGCCCTCGAAATTCGGCCGCTATGTGATCGAGCGCGAGATCGGTCGCGGCGCCATGGCAATCGTCTACCTGGGCCGCGATCCGCAGATCAACCGCGTGGTCGCGATCAAGGCGCTGCCGCTGGCGCGCGAATTCGGCGACGAGGAACTGGACGAGGCGCGACGGCGCTTCTTTCGTGAAGCCGAGAGCGCCGGCCGCCTGAACCATCCGGGCATCGTCACCGTCTACGACGCAGGCGAGGACCAGGGACTCGCCTACATCGCCATGGAGTACCTCACCGGCCAGCCGCTCAGCGAGTTCACGGACTCCTCCACACTCCTGCCCCCCTCGGTCGTCACCGAACTGATTGCACGCGTCGCCGATGCGCTCGCGCACGCGCATCGGCTCAACGTCGTTCACCGCGACATCAAACCCGCTAATATCGTCTACGACGGCGATACCGACGGACTCAAGATCACTGATTTTGGCATCGCAAGACTCACGGACAGCGGCACGACCAAGACTGGCATCGTGCTCGGCACGCCGTCGTTCATGTCGCCGGAGCAGCTCGAAGGGCGCAACGTGCACGGCACGTCGGACCTGTTCTCCCTGGGCGTCAGCCTCTACCAGCTTCTGTGCGGCCAGCTGCCGTTCCGCGCGGACTCGATGACGGGACTGATGTTCAAGATCGCGAACGAGCCAGCGCCGCCCTTGCGTTCGGTGCGACCTGACCTGCCCGGCCTGCTCGAGGCGATCGTCAACCGCGCGATGCAGAAGCACGCCGCCGATCGCTTTCAGGTGGGCACGGAGATGGCAACAGCCTTACGCAACTGCAGCCGCCTGCTGCAGGCGCAGGGCCTGTAAGACCAGCCTGCATGAGTAATCTGAAAGGCAAGCTGCGCAGTGTGGCGATGAGCGATACGGGCAAGGTCCGCGAGCACAACGAGGACACCATCGCCATCGACCCCGACATTGGCCTGTTCGTGCTCGCCGACGGCATGGGCGGCTACAACGCGGGCGAAGTTGCCAGCGGGATCGCGGTCAAGACCATCGTCAACCTGGTGCGCGAAGCGGTCGCTCGCGAGGATCTCGAGGGCACGGACAAGGACACGGGCCTCGTGCGACCGAGCATCATCCTGCGCGATGCGATCTTTCGTGCCAACAAGATCATCCACCAGACCTCCAAGACTCAACCGCAGTGCGAAGGAATGGGCACGACCGTCGTCGCCTGCCTGTTCTACGACAACAAGGTTTCAGTGGCCCATGTCGGAGATTCGCGGCTGTATCGCCTGCGCAATGACCGCTTCGAGCAGGTCACGATGGACCACTCACTCCTGCAGGAGCTCGTGGATCGCGGGTTCTATTCGCAGGAAGAAGCGCAGCGCGCTACCAACAAGAACTACGTCACGCGGGCGCTCGGCGTCGAACCGAATGTGGAAGTGGAGATCAACGAGCATCCGGTCTACCGGGGCGATTACTACGTCCTGTGCTCCGACGGTCTGTCGGACATGGTGGAGGACGAAGATATTCACTTAACTATCAATACTTTTAATGCTAATCTTGATACCGTTGCTAAGCAGCTGACGCAGCTGGCTAACGACAACGGCGGCCGCGATAACGTGTCTGTAGTCATGACGCATGTACTAGACTCGTTCCCCGCGCGCCGGCGCATGCTAGATAAGATCCTGGGATGGTTCGGCTGACGGACGAGGCAAACGCATGGCAAGGCTAGTGCTGAGCCTGGACGGTCAAGTCCTGGCGGAATACAACATGAACAAGGAGCGTTATACGATCGGCCGCCTGCCGGACAATGACATTCGCATCGACAATCCCGCGGTCAGCGGGCATCACTCGCTCATCATCAACATCCTCAACGATTCGTTCCTCGAGGATCTGAACAGCACCAACGGCACCTACGTCAACGGCAAGTTGATCAAGAAACACGCCCTGCAACACGGCGATGTGATCACGGTCGGGCATCACCAGCTGCGTTTCGTCGATCAGCAGGAAACCGACGCCGAGCAGGACGAATTCGAAAAGACGATGGTGATCCAGCCCAGTTCGCAGGGTGAGGACAAGCTGCGCAAGATCGCAGCGTCCGTCGACCAGGCTGCCGCCAAGGCGGCGCCAGCAGCCAAACCGAGCGGCGATCAGCCGGTCGCGCTACCGAAGGCCAAACTGCAGGTGTTGAGCGGTGCATTCGCGGGGCGCGAGCTCGAGCTCACGAAGGCGCTCACTACGCTGGGTCGCCCGGGTGTGCAGGTGGCGGCAATCACGCGTCGTGCGGAAGGCTACTTCATCGTGCACGTCGACAGTGGCAAGGACGGGGACTTCCCGCTGGTCAACGGCGCGGCCATCGGGCCTCAGGCGCGACGACTGCGCGACAACGATGTGATCCAGCTCGCCGGCGTCAAGATGGGGTTCTTCGAGAGCTGATCACTTCAGTTCCAGCGCCACGCGCTGGCTGACTCCGCACAGCAATTCGTAGGGCACCGTGTCCGCACACGGTGCCACCAATTCTGCGGGCAATCCCTCTCCCCACAGGATCACCGGGTCGCCGACCTTCACGGGTGGCAGATCGGTCACATCGACACCGATCATGTCCATCGATACGCGTCCGGCGATGGGAGCGCGCTTGCCATTGACCAGTACCGGTGTCCCGTTGCCGATGTGCCGCGGATAACCGTCGCCGTAGCCGACCGCCGCGACCGCGAGCCGGGTCGTGCGCTGTGCCACCCAATTGCCGCCGTACCCGACGCGTTCGCCCGCGAGGACGCGACGTACAGCAATCACCGTGCTGTACAGGGTCATGGCTGGCAGCAATCCGAATTCGGCAGCGGTGCGACCGGCAAGCGGCGATACGCCATACAGCATCAGGCCCGGCCGCACCCAGTCGGCGTGACTCGCCGGCCATCCCAATATCGCCGCGGAATTGGCGATGCTGCGTTCTGCAGGGAGTCCGGCGACGGCACTCTCAAACAGCTCGAGCTGCGCGCGAGTGGCCGCGTCGTCGCGCACGTCGGCGCTGGCCAGGTGCGTCAGCACGCGCACGCGCGGGGCCACGGCGGGGCATGAAGCAAGCGTCGCGTAGGCTGCCGGAAATTCCTCGGTGCGAAAACCGAGACGGTTCATGCCAGAATCGATTTTCAGCCACACACCAAATCGATGCGTCGGGGGCGCGCTCTTCAGCAACGCGACCTGCTCCTGGTTGTGCACGACCAGCTCGAAATCCTGCTGTGCGGCTTCGAGAAGCTGGGGTGCGTTGAATACGCCTTCGAGCAGCACGATCGGCGAACGGACGCCCGCGCCGCGCAGCGCAATCCCTTCCTCCAGCCGCGCGACGGCGAACGCGTCAGCATCCGCGAGGGCCAGGGCGGTCGGAACAAGTCCGTGACCGTAGGCGTTGGCCTTGACCACGGCCATGACGCGCGCGCTCGCCGCGTGATGCCTGACCACAGCCAGGTTGGATCGCAACGCGCGGGTGTCGATCACCGCGCGTACCAGCCTCGTCACCTCACGATCCCTTCGCCGTAGGATTCCGGTGCGTACGTGTCGAAGCGTGTGTACGCACCGCGGAAGGTCAGCTGAATCTCGCCGGTCGGGCCGTTACGTTGCTTGGCGATGATGATGTCGGCGATACCCTTGCGTGGCGTGGCCGACTCGTAAACTTCTTCACGATAGATCAGCAGGATGACGTCGCTATCCTGCTCAATCGCGCCGCTCTCACGAAGATCCGACATCACGGGCCGTTTTTCGACACGCTGCTCGACGCCGCGATTGAGCTGCGAGAGCGCCACTACGGGTACGTTGAGCTCGCGCGCCAGCGCCTTGAGGCCCCGCGAAATCTCCGAGATCTCCGTGGCGCGATTTTCCTTGGTTCCCGGCACCTGCATGAGCTGCAGGTAGTCCACGACCACCAGGCCGAGATTGTGCTCACGCTTCAGGCGCCGCGCACGTGCGCGCAGCTCAGTCGGGGTCAGCGATGGTGTTTCATCGATGAAGATCGGCGCCTGCGAGAGCTGGGTCATCGCGGTGTCGATGCGCGGCCAGTCCTCTTCCGCCAGCCTGCCGGTGCGCAGGCTCGACTGGTCGATACGCCCGAGCGAGGAAATCATGCGCAGGGTCACCTGCTCGGCCGACATTTCCATGCTGAAGACGGCCGACGCGATCTTGTGTCCGAGTGCCGCGTTCTCCGCGATGTTCACTGCGAGCGTGGTCTTACCCATCGAGGGGCGCCCCGCAATGATGATCAGGTCACCGCGCTGCAGGCCACCGGTGAGGTGATCGAGTGCGCTGTAGCCCGTCGGCACGCCGCGCAGCTCATCGGGGTTGCGGTACAGGTGATCGATGCGATCGACTACCGAGGAGAGGATGTTGCTGACCTTGACCAGGCCGCTGCGTCCGCGCGATCCGGCCTCGGCGATCTCGAACACACGCCGTTCGGCCTCGTCCACGAGATCGCGCGCATTGCGACCATCGGTATTGAAAGCTCCGGCTGCAATGCTGGTGCCGACGTCGATCATGCGCCTGAGCAGCGCACGCTCACGCACGATCTCCGCATAGGCGCGAATGTTCGCGGCGCTCGGCGTGTCGCGGGCGAGCGTGCCGAGATACGCAAGTCCACCCGCATCCTCGATCTGCGCGTGCCGCTCCAGGTACTCCGACAACGTAAGGACGTCGATCGGTTGGTTGGCGCCCGCGACCGCCGCGGCGGCATTGAAGATCAGGCGGTGATCGGCACGATAGAAGTCCTCCGCCGTGAGGACATCGGCGATGGCGTCCCAGGCTGAGGCTTCGAGCATCAGCCCGCCCAGGAGGGCCTGCTCGGCTTCGATGGAATGCGGTGGAATCCGCAGCGAATCGGTGATGACTGCGGGTCCCTGCTGCGGCTTGGTCACGGCCATGGACGGCGCGCCGGCGTGCTGAAAGTGGGCTCGGCCCCGAGCTTACTCTTCGGCGACGATCGTGACCGGCAGGGAAATTTCCACGTCCGTGTGCAAATGCAGGATCACGCCGTGCTCGCCGACGGCCCGGATCGGGCCGCTCGGCAAGCGCACTTCGCTGCGCTCGATCTCGAATCCCGCGGCAGTGACCGCTTCGGCGATGTCGGCGGTGCCGACCGAGCCGAAGAGCTTGCCTTCGCTGCCGGCTTTGGACGTGATGCGGAGCTTGAAGTCCTGCAGTGCCGCGGCCCGCTGCTGGGCAGCGTAAAGGTTTTCCTGGGCCTTGCGCTCGAGCTCGGCGCGGCGCGCCTCGAAGCGTCGCCACGTTCTCAGCCGTAGCCATGGTCGCCTTGCCTTGCGGCAGCAGGAAATTGCGCGCGTAGCCGGGCTTCACCTTTACGCGATCACCGATGCCGCCGAGATTGGCGACTTTCTCAAGGAGAATGACGTCCATGCTCGGGCCCTCAGTGCTGGTCGGTGTACGGGAGCAATGCCAGGTAACGCGCGCGCTTCACGGCGAGCGCGAGCTGGCGCTGGTAGTGCGACTTGGTGCCCGTGATCCGGCTCGGCACGATCTTGCCGGTCTCGGTGACGTAACTCTTCAGGGTCGCCAGGTCCTTGTAATCGATCCGCTTCACGCCTTCGGCGGTGAAGCGACAGAATTTCTTGCGTCGGAAAAATCTCGACATGGTGGGTCCTCGAATTCGTGTGTCAGCGCCGATCAGCGGGCCGCGTCGCGCGGCAGGTCATCGTCATCGTCGCGATCACCCCCCAACGGGCCGTCATCGCGCGGGCCACGGCCTTCGGACTCGTCGGGCGCACGTGCCATCGGTGAGGGCTCGGTGATCGCGGCATCTTCCTTGATCACGAGGTGACGCAGGACGGCGTCGCTGAAGCGGAACGCGCCGGTGAGCTCGTCGAGCGTCTTCTGATCACACTCGATGTTCATCAGCACGTAGTGCGCCTTGTGAACCTTCGCGATCGGGAAGCTGAGCTGGCGGCGACCCCAGTCTTCGAGTCGATGGATGGTGCCGCTACCGTTGGCGATCATGCCCTTGTAGCGCTCGAGCATGGCGGGAACCTGCTCGCTCTGGTCAGGGTGGACCAGAAACACGATCTCGTAATGCCGCATCTCGTCTCCTTGTGGATAATGCCGCCCGGGATGCGAAAGCCCTGGTGCGGCAAGGAGTTAGGTTTTGCATCGCCCGGGCCAGTCCCGGACGAAGGGCGCGAAGGATACTGAAGGCCCCGAGCGGTGGCAAGCAAAGAGGCTCAGGGGCGGGACTTCCCGCCAGACCTTTGCCTGAGCGCCTCGTAGAGGATCATGCCGGTCGCGACGGACACGTTGAGGCTCTCGATGGCGCCCATCATCGGCAGACTCACCAGGACATCGCAGCATTCGCGGGTCAACCGTCTGAGCCCCTCACCTTCGCCTCCCATCACGATGCCGACGGGCCCGGTCAGCTCGGTGTCCGAGCAGCGTCGCGGTGCGTCGGCAGCGGTTCCAATCAGCCAGATGCCTCGCTCCTTGAGCGCACGCATCGTGCGTGCAAGGTTGGTCACGGCGACGAGCGGCACGGTTTCCGCGGCACCCGCAGCCACCTTGCGCACGGTGGCGTTGAGGCCGACGGCCCTGTTTCGCGGCACGATCACTGCGTGCGCGCCGCAAGCGTCCGCCGTGCGCAGGCATGCGCCCAGATTGTGAGGATCCTGTACACCGTCGAGCAGCAGGAACAGAGCTGGTTCCTGCAAGGTCGCGAGGTGATCCTGCAGGTGCGCGTCGTTCCAGGGTGCAGACGGGACGACCGCCGCCACCACGCCCTGGTGGCTGGCCGCACCCGTCAACGCGTCGAGCGTGCGCGCTTCAGCACATTGAATGGCAATTCCGACGTTTCCAGCTAGCACGGTGATTTCCGCCGCGCGCGCATCGTCCCGGCTCACTTGCATCCAGATCTGGCGAACACGTTCGGGATGACGCTGCAACAACCAGCGCACCGCGTGCAGCCCGTGAATCAATGACTGCTCGGCCATGTCGAGCTCAGTCCTTGCGCCGCCTTCGCGATCGAGCCGACCCCGGCTGTGGCACACGTGAGCCGCCCGGCGACTCGGTGGCGATTTCGAAGTCGAGCCGCCGCTCACGCATATCGACACGCGTCAACCTGACCGCAACGTGCATGCCAAGCTGATACGTGCGGCGCGTGCGTCTGCCGACCCAGGCGCAGCGTGCCGCGTCGAAAACGAAAAAGTCGCCATGCAACGCAGAGACATGCACCAGGCCGTCCACCTGCAGGTTCGCGAGCTGCACGAACAGGCCAAATTCAACCACACTGCTGATGACCGCTTCGAACTCATCGCCCACGTGCGCGCGCATGAAGTCACACTTGAGATACGCCATCACGTCGCGGGCCGCCTCGTCGGCGCGACGCTCACGCGTCGAGCAATCGCGCCCGAGCTGCTCCATCGCTCCGAGTGAGTAACCGACGCTTTCGCGCGTGCCACCCTCGAGAGCATGCCGGATCGCCCGGTGCACCAGCAGGTCGGGATAGCGACGGATCGGCGAGGTGAAGTGCGCGTACTCCTCGAGACCCAGCCCGAAGTGACCG
This sequence comes from uncultured Gammaproteobacteria bacterium, assembly GCA_963705495.1. Lineage (GTDB taxonomy): Bacteria > Pseudomonadota > Gammaproteobacteria > Steroidobacterales > Steroidobacteraceae > DATBVX01. The sequence goes on from CAVPJQ010000005.1 coordinate 188,760, forward strand.
ATGTTGGTGGGCTGATAAACAGCCTGGGGAAGGGAACGGATCAGCAGGCTCTCGATGAACGCTGCGTCGGGCCGTCCCGCGATCGACGCGGTGACCTGCCTCAGCTCCCGTGTGCCGATGCGTTCCGGGAAGCGCACGCCGATGCCGAGCGCTCGCAACATGCGCTGCAGCTCCGTGACCTTGCGCGGCTCAGGCTCACCATGCACACGATAGAGCGTCGGGAGCTTGCGCCGCTTGAGGAAACGCGCCGCCTCGATGTTGGCGGCGATCATGCACTCCTCGATCAGGCGGTGGGCATCGTTACGGGCATGCACGTCGAGCGCTGCGACCGAGCCGTCCGGCGCGATCCGAACTTTGACCTCCGGGGCATCGAAGTCGAGCGCACCGCGCCGCTCGCGGGCCTGGCGCAGCACATGGTAGAGCCCGTGGAGATTGCGCAGCTGCGGCACGAGGTGTGCGTAGTCGCGTTCGAGTTGCGCATCGCCACCCAGGAGGATCGCGGCCACCTGGGTGTAGGTCAGACGGGCTGCCGAATGGATGACCGCGGCACTGAATTGTGCCTTCGAAACCTCACCGTCCTCGTTCACGCGCATGTCGCAGGCGAGGACCAGGCGATCGACCTGCGGTTTGAGCGAACAGAGTTCATTCGAGAGCGCCTCGGGCAGCATGGGCAGTACCCGATCGGGAAAGTAGACCGACGTGGCGCGACTCTGAGCCTCGACATCAAGCGGGCCGCCCTGCTTCACGTAGTGACTGACGTCAGCAATCGCGACGATCAGGCGCCACCCGCGGCGTTGCGGCTCGCAGTAAACCGCGTCATCGAAGTCGCGGGCATCCTCGCCATCGATGGTGACGATCGGCAACTCGCGCAGATCCACGCGGTTCGCGACATCGCTGCTGCGTATGCTGGCGCCCCACGCGCGTGCTTCGCGCTCTGCTTCTCGCGGCCACGAAACCGGCAAGCCATGCGCCACGATGGCGAGTTCCGCCGCGATGTCGGCCGAGCGACGCGCATCGAGAACCCGCAGCACTTGTCCGATCGCCGCGGCCGTACGCGTGGGCGCCTCGACAATTCTCGCCACCACCAGGTCGCCATGCTTCGCCGCACCGCGCGCGGCATTCGGAATCAGGACACGATCACGCAGGCGCGGATTATCCGGAATGACGTAGCCCGCATCGCCCGTGTCCTCGAACCGGCCGGCGACTTCGTGCGTGCCGTGCTCCAGCACTTCGAGCACCGCGCCCGAGCGCCGGCCCTTGCCATCGTCCTCGATGACACGCACACGCAGGCGATCGCCATGCATGACGCCGGCCATCTGACGCACATCGAGATGAATGTCGCTGGAATCGTCTTCAGGACTGAACCAACCGTAACCGTCACGATGCGCAATCACCCGCCCCTCGAGCGTGCCCAGATCCCGGCTGACGCTGAAGCGAGATTGCCGATCGCGCTTCAGTTCGCCATCGCGTGCCATCGCGTTCAGGCGACTCTCCAGCGCACGGATCAATGCGGGCTTGCGCAGCCCAAGGCGCTTGGCGAGCCCGTGGGCATCGAGCGATTTCTCGAGCTGCCGCAGTTCATCGAGTATCAGCTCGCGGCTCGGAATCGGCTCAGCGTAGCGCTGACTTTCGCTCGCGAATTGCGGATCACGCTCATGCCAGTCGGCGGGGGCGGTCTTGCGGCGGTTGCGGTACTTGGATAGGCGTGGCATTGGTCTTGGGTGTGAGAGCGGCTGCTATTCGCGCGCAGTGCAGTGATTTGACAAGGCAAAACGCCGTGCGTAAAGTGCGGCGCCTTCTTTGGGAGCCGGCTCGCGCGGCGCTCGCAAAGCCCAGGTGGCGGAACTGGTAGACGCGCTGGTTTCAGGTACCAGTGGAGCGATCCGTGGAGGTTCGAGTCCTCTCCTGGGCACCACCCTGCAGAATTCCCCCATTCACCGTGCCCCTAGGCCCGTGCGCGGCGGCATCGTAGCAGATCAATAACTGCGGGAACTCATCTAACTTCTGCCCTCGCCCTCGTCGTGCTCAGCGGCCGCGCACTATTCTTCCTCGTCCTGGATGGATCGGGCAGCCTCGTCGAGATTCTCGAATTGCCCGCTGTCAATCGCCCAGAAGAGCGCCCATACCGCAATGCCCAGGAGCACGAGGCTCAGCGGCACCAGCACGAAGAGGATACTCATGCGCCCTCCCGCGCTTGCGCGAGCCGACGCGCATTGAGCACGACCAGCAACGAGCTCGCCGACATGCCGATTGCCGCCAGCCAGGGGGGCACTACGGTGAGGGCTGCCAGGGGTACAGCCGCGAGGTTGTATGCCACCGCCCAGCACAGGTTCTGGCGGATCACCTTGTGCATGCGTCGCGCCGTCACGACGCCTCGCGCCAGGGCCGAGAGCGAATCGGTCAAGAGCAGGAAGTCCGAGGCGGCGTGCGCGATTCCAGATCCTTCTCCCATCGCGCACGAAACGTCGGACACCGCCAGCACTGGTCCATCGTTGATGCCATCACCAATTGCCAGCACCCGCCGTCCCGCGGCTTGCAGGTCGCGTACCAGCGCGGTCTTCTGCGCGGGATCGAGTCGAGCATGCGCCTGTGCGATGCCAAGGGCTGCGGCGGCACTCGTCACCGATGCGGGACGATCACCGCTTGCAATCACCACCGTGATGCCGAGTGCCTGCAGCGCCTGCACGGCTTCGCGTGTGCAGGGTCTGATTTGTTCGGCGAGTTCAAACGCCGCCGTCAGCCCCGCGCGGTTCGCGAGATACAGCGCATCCCCGTTTGCAGGGCGCGGGCGTGGCCCATCGAGGAGTTCGGCGGCGAAGTCGAAACGGCCAAGCCGCCATTGCTCGCCCTTGATGGTCCCGCTGATCCCCCGCCCCGCTATTTCGGCCACATCCTGGGCGACGACCATCGGGTCCTCATACGCAGCGAAGGCACCCGCGATGGGATGACTTGACGCGCGCTCGAGCGCTGCAGCCAAGGCCAGCACCTCGGCTCGTGAGGCTGTCCCCAGGGGGATGGCGTCGATGATCGTCGGGCGATTGAACGTCAGCGTGCCGGTCTTATCGAGGACGACAGTATCGATGCACGACAGGCGCTCGAGCGCATCCGCACGCGTAACGAGCAACCCGAGTCGCGCCAGATGCGTTGACGCGGCACTCACCGCCACCGGACTCGCCAGGGATAGCGCGCAGGGACAGGTCACAACGAGAACGGCGAGTGCCGCGGAAAAAGCACGGGCCGGTTCGTAGGCGAGCCACGCAAGTGTCACCAGGCCGGCCAGAATCAGGATGCCGACCACGAGCGAGCTCGCTATTCGATCCGAGGCGAGGACGAGAGGCGGTCGCATGCTCTGGGCGCGTTCCAGCAGGCCCACGATCGATGCCAGCGTGGAACTCGTCGCCGCACATCGTGCAGTTACCGTGATCGCGTTCCCTGCATTTACTGATCCGCCAAGCAAGGCATCGCCGGCCTGCTTGAGTACCGGCGTGGACTCTCCGGAGACCAGAGACTCATCGAGCCAGGCGTCGGCGCTTGCGAGCTGCGCGTCTACGGGAATCACGCCTCCTTTGGGAACCGAGAGCCGGTCTTCCGCGACGACGGCATGCACCGGGATTCGCTCCGGCACAGCGTCGTCTCGAAGGCGCGTGACTGTCGCCGGCAGGCTCCTGCTCGTCGCTTCACTCAGGGAGAGGCTGCGTTGCCGCACCATCATTTCGACGTAACGGCCCCCGCTCAGGAAGAAGATGAACATCGTCACCGAGTCGAAGTAAGTCTCGCCGCTGCCGCGAATCGTGTTGATCACGCTTGCGCCATAGGCCAGGGCGAGCGCCAGCGCCACCGGGACATCCATTCCGATCGCGCGTCGTCGCAGATCACGCAGCGCGCTGGCGAAGAAGGGCGCGCCCGAGTACACCAACACGGGGGTTGTGAGAAGCATGCCCACGTAGCGCAGATAACTCGCGATGGCCGGGTCGATGCTGTCCGGCGCCGCCACGTATACGCCGAGGACATACATCATCACCTGCATCATGCTCAGGCCCGCGAGGCCGATGCGCTTGAGCGCGTCCCGGCGCTCGCGCTCGAAGGCGCTCGCAGATGCCAGCCCCGACAATGGAACCGGCGTAAATCCCGTTGCGGTCAGGGCCTGCAGTATTCGTGGCAGATCGATTTCCGCGGCACGCCAGTCGACCGACACGCTCGTGGTTGCGACATTGACATCCGCGCGTTCGACACCCGGCAAGGCGCGAATGGCGCGCTCGATGGAGCGGGCGCACGCCGCACAACGCATGCCCTGCGCCGCGAATACTGCACGGCTCAGTCCCCTCGCTTCATCGGTCCAGAAAGCGTGTGCGACACTCACGGTGCAACGCTCCGCGTGTTGGCCGCACTAAGCGCTACGACGTCAAGCGGTCCGCTCAGGTCGCGCCTGATACTCCAGGTGTTCATCGGGTCCGCCAATTCGAGGCGCCAGCGGCCTGCCGGAATCGCGTTGCATCTGGCGAGGTAGGTTGCAGTGTCCGCCTGCGACGGATGCAAGCTTGCTACGCGCTGAAACACGATACGTTGGTCGCGAGCGGGCTCGGATCCGTGCGTCAGCGACACGCGAAGGCTGTCGGGGAGCGCACCCTGCGCTCGCAATTCGACAGTGCATGCATCGCCCGTACCGAGATGCTCGATCAACGCGGTGACCTGGCGTTCAGCGGCGTGCTTGGCACGCTTGAAATCCTGATCCACCTGCAAACCTTCCGAGTGATATTGCTCGGGCAGGGAGCTATCGCCATGTTCGACGGCGATCATCAACGTCACGAAGCTCGCGATCACGGCAGCCAGCGGCAGGGCACAGGTCAGCATCAGCACCGGATTTCGCAGGACCGACATGACAGCGCTCATCGGCTCGGCGCGAGAAAACGCGCCGTAGCGGCGGCACGCAGCCCGGAAACATCATCCGCGCGGACTTCGAAGCCGATGTCCTGCGGCCCCAACGGCTCGTAAGCCGGCCGTCGCACGCGCAGAGCAACAGGGTACACCTCGCCCCCAGCGACGATGACCCGTGCCGGATCGGGGTCGAGAGTCAGATTGCCAGCCCCACGCACGGTGACGACAAAAGAATGCGCTTGCTCGGTCTTGTTCAGGAGCTTTACGGTGTAGACATTCTCGACGCGGCCGTCATCCAGCAACCGGTAGAGCGCATTTCGATCGCGAATGACATCGACGCTGAGGGGCGTGCGCAGCAGCAGCCCGCTCGCCACGCCAATCACGAGTGCCAGCAGCAATGCGCCATAGATCAGCACGCGTGGCCTGAGGACGCGCGTGCGGTTCCCGTCCAGCGCATTCTGCGTCGTGTAGCGAATCAAGCCGCGCGGATAGTTCATCTGGTCCATGATCGAATCACACGCATCGATACACGCAGCACAGGCGATGCACTCGTGTTGCAGTCCACGACGGATATCGATCCCCGTCGGACAGGCCTGCACACACAGCGTGCAGTCGATGCACGTACCGAGCCCGGCGGCAGCCAGATCCGTGCCGCGCCGGCGCGGACCGCGCGGTTCGCCCCGCTTGACGTCGTACGTAATGATCATCGTGTCGCGATCGAACATCGCGCTCTGGAAGCGCGCGTAAGGACACATGTACTTACACACCTGCTCGCGCAGGTATCCGGCGTTGCCATAGGTCGCGAAGCCGTAGAACAGCGACCAGAACATTTCCCATGGACCGAGTGACCACGACATCGCGCTTGCGATCAGAGTCCTGATCGGTGAGAAGTAGCCCGTGAACGTCACTCCCGTAAAGAGCGCGAAACCGATCCAGAGCGTTTGCTTGGCGGTCTTGCGCAGGATCTTCTGCGCCGTCCACGGTGCCCGGTCGAGCTTCATCCGCTGAGCCCGATCGCCCTCGCAGAGGCGCTCCATCCACACGAACGCTTCGGTCCAGACAGTCTGCGGGCACGCGTACCCGCACCACAGTCGGCCGGCCAGCGCCGTCACGAAGAACAAGGTCAGCGCGGCAGTGATCAGCAACAGCGTGAGGAAGATGAAATCCTGCGGCCACATGACGATGCCGAACAGGTAGAACTTGCGTGCCGGCAGATCGAACAGCACCGCCTGTCGGCCATGCCACCTAATCCAGGGCATGATGTAGAACAATCCCAGCAGTGCCCACACGGCCAGCGTGCGCAGACGGTCAAAACGACCCACGACCTCGCGCGGATAGATTTTTGCCTCGGAGATGTAATAGGAATCGGCGGCCGTCGTCATCGTCCTGCCCGTCACAGCTCGCGCGCAGGCGGTGTGTCGTCCCTGCGTTCGGTGCGCGCCATGTACAGCGTCAACGCCGAAGCGGCAGCGGCAATACCCCAGAAAAAGAGGAAGCCAAATGCGTATACGGCCCGGCGCGTCGTCCACCATTCGGGCAGGTTGTTCCGAGCCGATGCCAGCGGATCGATGAGCGCAAAGCAAATCATGGTGGCAGCGGCGCCGACGAGGAACGAGCACCACACGATGACACCGATCGAGCGCCCCCGCGGACCGAGGTCAGCTGGTGCTGAGGGCTCAGGCTCTGCGGCCGAGGGACCCGCTCCGGGATGGGTGCTCATTGCCCATTCGCTGCCGGCTGCGCCGCAGCAGCCGCTGCCCGGTCGGAGCCTTCGCTCGCACCTCCGAGGCTCATCACGTAGGCCGCGAGGAGTTTGGTGCGAGTATCGCCAAGCAGGTCGCGATGTGCAGGCATCTGTCCCTGACGCCCATGCGCAATGCTGTCGCGAATGGCGTTGATGCTTCCGCCATGCAGCCAGATCGGATCGGTGAGATTTGGCGCCCCCAGCTGGCGATTGCCGCGTGCATCGGCACCATGACAGGCCGCGCAGATTTCCGCGAACTTCTGCTGGCCCGCTGCGAGTGTCACCCCAGGGGGCAACTCGTGACCGGAGAGGCTCAGTACGTAGGCCAGGACATCCTCTACTCCGCTCGCGCCGAGCACCGGGAGCCAGCCGATCATGACTCCGGTGCGACCGTCGCGGATGCTCGTCAGAATGGTGTCGGGGTCATCACCCCAGAGCCAGTCCGTGTCGGTGAGGTTCGGAAACCCGGGAGCGCCGCGCGCATCCGAGCCGTGGCAGCCGGCACAGTTGTTGAGGAAGAGATTGCGTCCGATCTGTAGCGCCGCGCGATCGTGGGCGAGTGCCGTGACGGTTTGCGCCTCGAACGGTGCGAAGGTCCTGGCAAGCAGCGCTTCCGCCTGCCGGGATTGCTCCTCGTGTTGCTTGACTTCGCTCCAGCCGCTCAAGCCCGCGAAGTTGCCGAGACCGGGATAGAGCGCGAGATATACGAGGCCGAACACAACCGTCAGCACGAACAGCCCCATCCACCAGCGAGGCAATGGGTTGTCGTACTCGCGCAGGTCCTCATCCCACACGTGACCGGTGGTTTTTAGTTCGGCCGCCTCGCCCCTGCGCCGGCTGGTCCACCACAGAAGCCAGACGACTCCCGCAATGTTCAGCAGCGTGACCACGGCGACGAACAGGCTGGCGAGGGCTGTCATGGCGCCTTGCCCTCGTTCTGTCGGATGCCGCTCGGGGCGCGGCTCGCTTCATCATCGTCTTCGAGCGGCATGCGCGCCGCGGCATCAAATCGGGCGCGCTGGCGGGCGCTGTATGCCCAGATGCACACGCCGACGAACAGCACGATCAGCACGGCTGTCGCGATTCCACTCAACGTGCCGGAACTCACTGTCTGTCCTCGCTCTGGAGATCCTCAATTCCACTGCTTCGACGCAAGACCAAGACCCTGCAGATAAGCGATGAGCGCCTCCATTTCAGTCTTGCCCTCGACAGCCGCTCTTGCTGCCGCGATATCGGCATCGGAATAGGGCACACCCACCATGCGCAGCACGCGCATCTTTTTTGGCGTTTCTGTTGCATCGACCTTGTCGGGATTCCAGCCACGCGTACGCCGGCATGTTCGATTCCGGTACTACGTCGCGCGGATTGATCAGATGGATCCGGTGCCATTCATCGCTGTAACGGCCGCCGACGCGCGCGAGATCGGGGCCAGTGCGCTTGGAGCCGAACTGGAACGGGTGGTCATAGACCGATTCACCGGCGAGCGAGTAGTGACCGTATCGCTCGGTCTCTGCCCGCAGCGTGCGAATCATCTGCGAATGGCACCCGTAGCAGCCCTCGCGCACGTAGATGTCCCTGCCTTCCAGGGCCAGCGGACTGTAGGGCTTGATGCCCGGCGCGGCGGTCGTGACGTGCCTCGACAAGTACAGGGGCACGATCTCCACCAGCCCGCCGACGCTGATCACGATTGCAATGAGCGCACCCAGCAGTCCCGCGCGCTTCTCGACGACTTCGTGCGAAGTGGCCATGGTTGCGCAGTCCCTCTAGGCTGCCTGAGGAAGCGGTGCGCGCAGGGCTGCTCGCCCCTCACCCACTGTCTTGCTGACGTTGTAAGCCATGATGAACATGCCGGCGAGCACCAGGACGCCGCCGAGCAGGCGCACGTAGTAGTAGGGGTAGGTTGCGTTCAGGGCTTCGACAAACGTGTAGGTGAGCGTGCCGTCGGCATTCGTTGCGCGCCACATGAGTCCCTGCGTGACGCCCGCGATCCACATGGCCGCGACATACAGAACGATGCCGATCGTCGTCGTCCAGAAGTGCCAGTCGATCAGCCGGGTGCTCCACATTGTCGTGCGGCCGTACAGGCGCGGCACCATCACATAGAGCGAGCCAACAGTCGTCATGGCGACCCAGCCGAGCGCGCCCGAGTGCACGTGTCCGATGGTCCAGTCGGTGTAGTGCGAGAGCGCGTTCACGGTCTTTATCGACATCATCGGTCCTTCGAAGGTCGACATGCCGTAGAAGGACAGCGACACGATGAGGAACTTGAGAATCGGGTCCGTGCGCAACTTATGCCATGCACCGGAGAGTGTCATGATGCCGTTGATCATTCCGCCCCAGGAGGGAGCGAGCAGGATCAGCGAGAACACCATGCCGAGTGTCTGTGCCCAGTCAGGCAGAGAGGTATAGAGCAGGTGATGCGGGCCGGCCCACATGTAGATGGAAATCAGCGCCCAGAAATGCACGACCGAGAGACGATACGAGTAGATCGGGCGGCCGGCCTGCTTCGGAACGAAGTAGTACATCATTCCGAGGAAACCGGTGGTGAGAAAGAATCCGACCGCATTGTGTCCGTACCACCACTGCACCATCGCGTCTACCGTTCCGGCATAAGCCGAATAGGACTTGGTGAGCGACACCGGTACTTCAGCGTTGTTTACGATATGCAGCACCGCCGTGGTGACGATGAATGAGGCGAAGAACCAGTTCGCTACGTAGATGTGCGACACGCGCCGCTTGATCAGGGTGCCAAAGAACACGATGAGGTAGGCGACCCACACCGCTGCAATCAGGATGTCGATCGGCCATTCGAGCTCGGCGTATTCCTTGCTGCTCGTGATACCAAGCGGCAGGGTCAGCGCAGCGAGCACGATCACCGTCTGCCAGCCCCAGAACGTGAACGATGCTCAGTGCATCCGAGAACAGGCGCACCCTGCAGGTCCTTTGCACGACGTAGTACGAGGTGGCGAAGAGTGCCGAGCCACCAAACGCGAATATCACCGCATTGGTATGCAGCGGGCGCAGGCGCCCATAGGACAGCCATGGGAGGCCGAAGCTCAGGTCCGGCCAGATCAGCTCGGCGGCGATGAGGACGCCCACTGCCATGCCGACGATCCCCCAGACGATCGTCATCATCGCGAACTGACGAATCACTCGGTCGTTGTAAGCAGGTAGCGGAGTTTCTGCAGAGTCGCTGTGGGCAACTGCGCTGGTGGCTGTCACGTGCTGTGCTCGCGCGTTGGGACCAGAATTTGAAGTTTCTCAGCTTTTGAGGACGGCCTCCATTGTGGACTCTACGTATGCGGTCACTACTCCGCTAGTCGAATGGATGTCTGAGGACAATGGTCTGGTCGCGCTCTGGACCGGTCGACACGATGTCCACGGGTACGCCCACGATTTCCTGCATGCGCTCGAGGTAACGCCGCGCGTTCGCGGGCAGCTCGGCGTACTTCGTGATACCCACCGTCGACTGCTGCCACCCCGGCAGCTCCTCGTAGACCGGCTCGCAGTCCGCAAAACCGTCGATCATCAGCGGCGGTGAGGCCAGGGTTTTGCCGTCGAAGCGATAGCCGATCGCAACCCGGATCGTGTCGAGCTGATCGAGCACGTCGAGCTTGGTGATGCATAGCCCCGATACGCTGTTGTGGAGCACCGAGCGGCGCAATGCCACCGAATCGAACCAGCCACAGCGGCGTTTGCGGCCGGTCACCGAGCCAAATTCGTGCCCCACCCGCGAAAGATGTTCGCCGGATTCGTCGAACAGCTCAGTGGGAAATGGGCCGGCTCCCACGCGCGTCGTATAGGCCTTGACGATTCCCAGCACGTAATCGAATTCGCGCGGTCCGATGCCGGTTCCCGTTGCAGCTCCGCCCGCTGTCGTGTTGGACGACGTGACGAACGGATAGGTGCCGAGATCCACGTCCAGCATTGCGCCTTGCGCGCCTTCGAACAGCACGTTCTCGCCGCGTTTGCGCAACTGCTCGAGGACCGCGGTCACGTCGGTGACCAGCGGCTTGATGCGTTCGCCTTGGCTCAGGCTTTCTTCGAGTACCTTCTGAAAATCGATGGCGGGCAGCTGGAAGTACTTCTGCAGCACGAAGTTGTGATAGTCGAGCACCTCGCCGAGCTTGGCGGCGAAGCGTTCGCGCTGGAACAGATCGGCTACCCGCACTGCACGACGCGCGACCTTGTCCTCGTAGGCCGGCCCGATTCCCCGTCCGGTAGTACCAATCGCGTTGGCACCCCGTGCCTGTTCGCGTGCGCGGTCGAGCGCGACGTGCGAACTCAGGATCAACGGGCAGGCCGGGCTGATGCGCAGACGCTCGAATACCGGCACGCCTTGCGCGACCAGCCGATCGGCTTCCGCCAGCAGTGCTTCGAGCGAAAGCACGACGCCATTCCCGATCAGGCACAGCACGCCCTCGCGCAAGATGCCCGACGGGATGAGGGTCAGGACTGTGCGCTTGCCATCGATTACCAGGGTGTGGCCCGCGTTGTGACCGCCCTGGAAGCGCACCACCGCAGCGGCGCGTTCGGTGAGCAGATCGACGATCTTGCCCTTGCCCTCGTCACCCCACTGGGTGCCGATTACGATGAGATTGCGACCCATGACAGCCGAGATGCGCCCCGCCGCGCTGCTTTCAACCGCGCACCCAGTAAAGGAGCGCCGCGCCCGCCAGCATGCTCGTCAGGCCGGCGATGCGCAGTTGTCGATCCTCGAGTGCATAGAACGCCTGCATCGCGCGCCGCATCGCCTGCGGGTTCAGGAACGGCAGGATGCCCTCGAGCACCAGATACAACGCGCACGCAGCCAGAAAATCGGACCAGATCACGGGCGTACTCGCATGTGGGCGAGATCGCGCTCAGCGACCTTCGGGCTTCTGCAGGTAGTGGAAGAATTCGCTGTCCGGCGAGATCACGATGACGTCCGTGTCGCGCCCGAGCGAATTTCGGTAGGCCTGAAGGCTGCGATAGAAGCGGTAGAACTCAGGATCACGCGAGTAGGTTCGCGCGTAGATGTCCGTGGCCTGGGCATCGCCTTCGCCGCGCATGCGCTGCGCGTCGCGCTGGGCGGCCGCGAGGATCTCGGTGCGTTGCCGATCTGCATCCGCACGCATCGACTCGGCCGAAGCCTGTCCTTCGGCGCGCAATTTCGCCGCCTGCGCCGCAAAGCTCTGCTGCATGCGCCGGTACACGGAGTCGGTGACCTCGTCCGGGAGATCGATGCGCCGTACACGCACGTCCACGAGCTCCACGCCGAGTTGCCCCACGGCACCCCGCGCGCCGCTCAACAGGTCGGTGGTCACCGCCGCGCGCTCGGCCGCTACGATCTGCTGGATGGTGAGGCGGGTGATGACGCTCTTGATGCTGTTCTTGACGATTTCCCCGAGCCGCCGCGCCGCATTGTCCTCGATGCCGCCCGTGGAACGATAGAACGCCCCGACATCGGTAATGCGCCACTTGATGTAGAAATCGACGTTGAGGATCTTGCCCTCACTCGTCAGGAAGCTTTCCGCCGGAAAATTCTGGGTGATGATGCGCCGCTCGAACTTGCGCACGGTATCGACGAACGGCACGCGCACGTGCAGCCCGGGCTTGTATTCCGCCTGCAGAATCTCTCCGAAGCGCGAGCGGATGGCGAGCTCGGTCTGCCCGACCGTGAACAGCGCACTCACCAGCAGCACGAACGCCGCCGCGAGCAACACCAGGATGGGAAACGCGCGCGTTGGCATCAGCGGTCTCCCCGGGCGCGCGGATCAACCGTGATGGTCTCGGTCGGCCCATCCGGCCGGGCCACTCCTGGCGCCAACAGCGCCGCGGCGTCACTCGATGTCGCACCCTTTTCGAGGAGCTTGTCCAGGGGCAGATACAGCACGTTGCCGCCCGACTTGGTGTCCAGGATCACCTTGCGCGAGCGGCCGAGCACGGTCTCGATGGTATCGATATACAGACGCTGCCGGGTCACCTCCGGCGCCTTCTGATAGGCGGTCAGCAACTGACCAAAGCGCGAGGTATCGCCCTCTGCCTCGGCGACTACCCGGGCGCGGTACGCTTGCGCGTCCTGCAGTTGTCGTGAAGCGGCGCCGCGCGCCTTCGGCACGACATCGTTGATGTAGGCCTGCGCTTCCTGGCTGAAGCGGTCGCGATCCTCTCGCGCCTTGATCGCATCCTTCTGCGAGGGCGCCACCTGGTCCGGAACGTTAACGCCCGTCAGGTTGACGCTGATGATCTGGATCCCTGTCTGATAGCCGTCCAGGACCTTCTGAATCGTGCCCCGGGTGCGTTCCGTAATCTCCTGCCGCCCGGCACCCAGCACGAAATCCAGTGTGCTCTGGCCGATCGCTTCGCGAATCGCGCTCTCGCTCACATCGCGCAGCGTGCTCTCGGGATCGCGCACGTTGAACAGAAACTTGAGCGGATCGGCACGGAGGAACTGCACCGCAATCGTGATGTCGACGAGGTTCTCGTCCGCGGTGAGCATGCGCGTCTTATCGTCGATGCTGTCGTTCTTGGCGACATTCACCTTCGCGACGCGCTCGATCGGGTACGGCCAGTGCCAGTGCAGGCCCTGCTCCGTGGTCGCGGTGTAGCGTCCGAAGCGCAGCACGACGGCGCGCTCCGCGGCATCGACCATGTAGAAACCGGTCGCGCCCCAGAATGCGGCGATGAGGAGCGCGATCGCGCCCCAGTTCACACGTGCGCCCGCGCCGGGCGGACGTCCGGTGCGCCCTGAGCCGAAAATGCCGGCCAGGCGGCGCTGCCAGTTGCGCACTATTTCATCGAGCTCAGAGCCGCCCTGTCCGGGTCGTCGTTCCCAGGGATTTCGGTTTCCGCCGCCCGGTTCGTTCCACGCCATAGTTGAAGATCAGGTGCTCAAGATCAGCGAGCCGCGCCCGCTTTGGGGGCGCGGAATTGTAGGGATGCGCCGTCGGGCACACAAGAACTGCTCGTCGGCGCACGACTGATGCCCGCTTCGCGCGCCAGCGCATCGAGCTGCCGCGGCGTCACTTCGACTTCCATCTCCCAGCCGCCATCCTCACGTACGCGCTCTGCTCTCACGCGGTGGTCCGCGTACAGCCGCGAGCGGACCGCCGCCGCCTGCAGATCGACCCGCAGCGTGGCGCGTTCGAGTTCCGGCCACAGTGCACTGCGTGAGGGCTGCACGCACGAGCTCCAGACCAGTAGCGTGCGCGGCTGCCACCCACACCCGGGCCAGGCGTCCATCGGGCGCCCTTTCCAGGCGAGGCAATGCGCCGATGCGATCGATCTTGTTGAAGACCTCGATCTGCGCAATGTCACCGGCGCCGATCGAACGCAGAACCTCGTTCACCTGGTCGATGCGTTCCAGTCGTTGCGGGTCGCTCGCATCGATGACATGCAGCAGGAGCGTCGCGTCGCGCGCTTCCTGGAGCGTGGAACGAAACGCTGCCACCAGCTCGTGCGGCAGATCGCGGACGAAGCCGACCGTATCGGCGAGGACGGCGATCTGCGAACCGGGCAGCTCCACGCGCCGCACGGTGGGATCGAGCGTCGCGAAGAGCTGATCGGCCACGTACGCATCAGCGCCAGTCAGCGCGTTGAACAAGGTCGACTTGCCGGCGTTCGTGTACCCGACGAGTGCAACCGTCGGCACCGGCACTTCGCGCCGGGCCTGGCGGCCAGTGTCACGTTGGCGCTGCAGTTTCTCGAGGCGCCGACTCAAGGTCCGGATACGGTTGGCGAGCAGTCGCCGGTCCGTTTCCAGCTGCGTCTCACCGGGACCTCGCAGGCCGATGCCGCCCTTCTGGCGCTCGAGGTGAGTCCATCCTCGCACCAGGCGCGAGGCGATGTGGCGCAGCTGCGCCAGCTCGACTTCGAGCTTGCCTTCGAAGCTGCGCGCACGCTGCGCAAAGATGTCGAGGATGAGCCCGTTGCGATCCAGCACGCGCCGCTCGATGAGTTGCTCGAGGTTGCGCTCCTGGCTCGGTGACAGTGCGTGATCGAAGAGGATGACGTCGGCCCCATGCTCAGCGGCCGCCTCGCGAATCTGCTGCGCCTTGCCTGAGCCCACGAACAGGCGTGGATCGGGCCTGGGCCTGAATCCGCCGATCGTCGCCACCGGGAGCGCGCCCGCTGAGCGAGCGAGCGCCGTGAACTCGCTGAGGTCCTGCTCCGTCGCTGGTGTTCCGACGCCGATCCGAACCAGTACTGCTTTCTCGCCGCTGCGCGGCCGTTCAAACAACCGGGCGTTCCTCTGGAGTGCAGCCTATTCGGCCGGCGCTTCCGTAGCGCCGCCTTCCTCTTCCGACGACGGCAGGCGGATATTGCGCGCCGGCACCACGGTCGAGATCGCGTGCTTGTACACCATCTGGCTCACGCTGTTCTTCAGCAGCACCACGAACTGGTCGAATGAGTCGATCTGACCCTGCAGCTTGATTCCGTTGACGAGATAGATGGACACCGGCACCCGCTCTTTGCGCAAGGTGTTCAGAAACGGGTCCTGCAGGGATTGGCCTCTGGCCATTGCAATCTCCTTGTTCTTAATCAGATTCTCGAGTCTGTTCAATCCGCGGCACCCCTTCCCTGGCAGCTGCATTGCGGAGTAGTCCGGGCCATCGGCACCGGTTTTGCGAAAATCTTAGCATAGGCTCACCGCCTCTCACTCACTCGCTTGCAGCCACGCGACGGATCTTTTCGCCTCCGACCTCATTGCTTTGGAGCCACTCGGCCTGCGGGAGTGCCCTCAACCAGGTCATTTGGCGCTTGGCCAGTCGCCTCGTGGCGACAATCCCGTCGCGCACCGCTTCGTCGAGCCCCACTGCCCCCTCCAAGTGCTGCCAAAGCTGGCGGTAGCCGACCGCGCGCATTGCCGGCTTGTCGGCGGTCAGGTCGCCGCGCGCATGCAGATGACGCACTTCGTCGAGAAATCCGCCCGCCATCATCTGCTCGAAGCGCAGTGCGATCCGCGCGTGTAACTCTTGCCGTGGAGGGCTGATCACGAAGCGCCCGACCCGCGCACCGGCGAGCGGCACGGGCCGATCACGCTGCAACGCGCTGATCGGCTGGCCCGTAATGCGATGCACCTCGAGCGCCCGCTGGATCCGCTGCGGGATCATTCGGGTGAATCCGGGCCGCGGCCTCGGGGTCCACGCGTCGCAGCTCGGCATGCAACGCCACCGAGCCATCGCTCGCCAGGCGCGCATCGAGCTCGCGTCGGATCTGCGCATCGGCCGGCGGCAGACGCGCGAGCCCGTTGAGCAACGTGTGGAAGTACAACATCGTGCCGCCCACCAGCAATGGAACCCGGCCCCGCGCGTGGATTGCGCCGATTGCCTCCATGGCATCGTGCAGGAACTGACCTGCGGAGTAGCTCTCGGCCGGATCGAGCACATCGACCAGGTGATGCGGGATTCGTTCCCGCACCTCGCGCGCCGGCTTGGCGGTGCCGATATCTAGGCCCCGATACACCATCGCCGAATCGACGCTGACGATTTCGACCGGCATGCCGGCTCGCAAGCTCGAGGGCCAGGTCGCTCTTGCCGGCGCCGGTCGGCCCCATCAACAGGACGACGAGGGGGCGAGGCTCCCAGCGCAAAGCTCAGCGACCTCGCAGGAACAGTCGGTCGAGGTCCGCCACGCTCAAGCGCATCCACGTCGGCCGACCATGGTTGCACTGATCGGCACGCTCGGTCCGCTCCATTTCACGCAGCAGCGCATTCATTTCCGCGTGGGTCATGACGCGATGTGCGCGCATCGCGCTGCGACAGGCGAGTGATGCCAGCAGCTCATTGCCTCGATCCTGGATGTGCAGGCTTTGCTCGTTCTCGCCGAGCTCCGCCAGCACGTCTCGAACCAATGTGCCAACGTCGCTCCGCGCCAGCAGCGCCGGAACCTGCCGGATCACGAGTTGCTGCGCGTCGAGTCGATCGATGTCGAATCCGAGGCGCACGAATTGCTCGCGGTGCACCTGCGCGCGCTCGGCCTCGGCGGCGGACACGCGCACAACGATCGGGACCAGCAGCAACTGGGGTTGCGTGCCATCGCCTGCCGCGAGCTGCTTGAGCCTTTCGTACATCACGCGCTCATGCGCGGCATGCATGTCGATCACGATGAGGCCATCAGTCGATTGCGCCAGGATGTAGATGCCGTGCAGCTGCCCCAGGGCGAATCCGAGCGGAAATTCCTCCGGCGAGCGTGACGAGCGAGGCGTCCACCGCAGTATCGGAAACCGACGGCGCATCGCGATACGGCGCGGCGGTGTCCTCGCGCAGCGTGAGGCCGATCTGCCGCTCCGCGATGAGACGCTCGACCGCGGCAACGGGCCCACTCGCCTGTGGTTGCGGCCGGGTTTCACCGAGAACTTCAGCCAGGGTGCGATGCACGAAATCGTGCACGGTCCTGGCATCGCGAAAACGCACTTCCTGCTTGGCCGGATGCGCATTGACGTCTACGCGCGCTGGATCGAGCTCCAGGTACAGGACGTAGGCTGCATGCCGGCCATGAAAGAGCACATCCCGATAGCCGAGGCGCGCTGCGTTCACCAGCAGCCGATCGCGCACCGGGCGTCCGTTGATGAACCAGAACTGCAGATCGGGCTGGCCGCGCGCAAAAGTGGGCTGCGCGATCCAGCCGCTCAGCTTGAGCCCCGCGGTCGCGTTTTCGATATAGAGCGCCGAATCCAGGAACTCGCCGCCGCAGACTTCGGCTACGCGTCGCTCACGGGCCGCGCGATCCGCAGCCGCAGGCAACGTGATCACGCGCCGCTGATTGTGGGTGAGCTGAATCGCGACGTCGAAGCGACTGAGCGCAAGACGCTCCACGTGACGCGCAATGTGCTGCAACTCGGTGGCTTCACTGCGCAGGAACTTGCGCCGCGCCGGAACGTTGAAGAACAGGTCGCGTACTTCGACCGTGGTGCCGGGCGGATGCGGTGCCGGCGAGACAGCATCACCGCCGTTGCCGACCGATACTTTCCATCCGTGTTCGCCATCGGTCGTGCGCGAAATCAGCTCCAGCCGCGACACGGAAGCAATGCTCGGCAGCGCCTCGCCCCGAAACCCGAAGCTCACGACGTGCTCGAGATCGTCCAACGCACTGATCTTGCTGGTGGCGTGCCGGGCGAGCGCCAGCGGCAGCTCATCCGCGGCGATCCCGCCACCATCGTCACGGACACGGCACAGCGCCACTCCGCCCTTCTCGACCTCGATGTCGATGCGTCGCGCTCCGGCGTCGAGCGCGTTCTCAATCAGCTCCTTGATCACGGAAGCCGGGCGCTCGATGACCTCGCCGGCGGCGATCTGGCTGATGAGCTCGGGTTCGAGGACGCGAATGGGCATGACGGGCCGCGGAGTTTACCCGCTGTGCCGGCCGCCAGATCAGGAGTTGGAAAAATCAGCGCGCGCTTGCTTCGGTCACGCCGTCCTGGGCCAGGATCTTGCGATCCGGCGGGGCATTGCGTTGCGCAACGAGATCGGCCACACGGGTACCCGCGGGCGGGTTCTCATAGAAATAGCCGCGGATGCCCGCATGAATCGCAGTCGCGAGCTGATCCTGGCGCTGCGGATCCTTGAGCCGCCTCTCTTCGCCGGGATTGGAGATGTATGCCGTCTCCACCAGCAGCGATGGAATATCGGGCGACTTCAGCACCACGAATCCGGCCTGCTGCACAGCGCGCTTGCGCACTTCGCCGACGCGATCGAGTTCGACCAGCACGCGTTCCGCGGCAGTGAGGCTGGCGGTGAGGCTCGCCGTTTGCGACAGGTCGAGCAGCACCGAGGCAAGCACGTTGTCCTTGTCGTCCAGTGACACACCGCCGATGAGGTCGGAGGCGTTCTCCCGCTCGGCCAGCCAGCGCGACGCCTCATCGCTCGCGCCACGCGGCGACAGGATATACACCGAGGAGCCGGCGATATTGCGATCGCGGATCGAATCGGCATGAATGGAGACGAACAGATCCGCCTTGCGGGTGCGCGCCTTGCTCATGCGATCGCGCAGCGTCACGTAGTAGTCGCCATCGCGAATCAGCGTGGCGCGCATACCGGGCTCGCGATTGACTCTCTCGGCGAGCGCCCGGGCGACACCGAGCACGACATCCTTCTCCCGTGTCCCGTTGCGACCGATCGCCCCGGGATCATCGCCCGCCATGGCCGGCGTCGATCGCGATCACGAGGTCCCGTGACGCGTCGCTGAGCGGCGCGTGCTGCACCTTCACCGGAGCAGGCTCGCCAGGCAGATCGAGATCGATGACGAGCCGATTGCCGTAGGTCTCGTTGGGCTCGACCGCGAAGCTCTTGGGCTGCACGGCAGAGCCGACATCGAGCACGACACGCAGGCTTCCATCCTCGCGCGCTCCAAAGCGCACTTGCTTGATGACGCCCTGCCCGGCGGGTACCGCCAGATTGCTGGCAGCCGTCGCGCTCGCGACGTCGACAACGACACGATCCGGGATTCTGCAGCGTGAACAGATTGTGGGTGGCCGGGCCGCTCAGTTCGAGGACCACGCGCGTGTGATCGGGCCCGGACCAGAGCCGCACATCGCGCACTTCAACAGCGTGAACCGCGCCGACGCCCAGAATCTGCAGGACAGCAAGAACGATGTACGGCGCGATTCTTTTCGACATTGAGCCAGGGCCGAACTTTCGGTGCCGCTAATGTAAACCGGCCAGATACGAAGTTTTCAATAGAAATTATGAACATAGGAAACGATCCTGAACGCTTACCTTCACAGCCCTCACGCTGCGAAGGTCCTCTTCAGGCGCGCGAGCAGCGCTTCTCCCGCCCGGCTTCGCGCGCGAATGCACGATGTCTCGCCCGGGATCAGCGACAGAGAGCTCAATGTCGAGATCTGGCGCGGGTAGTGCTCCTGCCCCGCGTTCCGGCCACTCGATCAGGAAGACACGCGCCGGCTCCAACAGTTCTCGGATACCCAGCGCTTCGATCTCGTCCGGTGACTGAACGCGATAAAGATCGAGATGGGAGATTTCGAGCGGCGGAGTCGAGTAGTTCTCGAGCAGCGTGAATGTCGGGCTGCGCACCGTGCCCGCGACGCCGAGCGCACGCAGGATGCCCCGGACCAACGTCGTTTTCCCGGCACCCAGCTCGCCCGTGAGTCCAATCACCAACGGCGCCGCCGACGCCTCGCAGTGCGCGCGCAAGATGCTCACCCACGCGCAGGGTAGCGTCTGCGTCCGGCGCGGTCAGTTCGAGCGTTGCGGGTTCAGGCATGCCGGCAACCGAGCGATCACATCGCTCGCGATCATTCCACGCTCCCCGCCCTGCGCAGCCGCATCGCCTGCCAGCGCGTGCGCGAGCACGGCTGCACGCGCCGCAGTCCATGGATCGCGAAGTTGCGCGAACAAGGCACCGACAATACCGGCCGAGCACGTCTCCCATGCCCGGGGTGGCCATGCCAGGATTGCCGCGATTGCAGAGCGCTGGCACGCGGCCGCTCGTGCCGATGAGCGTGCCGGCACCCTTGAGAACGATCACGCCGCCGAAGCGCGTGTGCAATTGCGCCAGCGCCGCGAGGCGATCCTCCTGGATCTGCCTGCGCCTCGAGTCCGAGCAGGCGCGCTGCTTCTCCCGGGTGCGGTGTGAGGATCCAATCATCGCGGGGACGCGGGGTCGTCGCGAGCAGATTGAGCGCGTCCGCGTCGAGCACCAACGGACGTTCTGCGTTGTGCACGCTGTCGAAGATCGCGCGGGCCCACGTGTCACGCCCCAGGCCGGGCCCCGCGACGATCAGGTCGGCACGCTCGATGAGCGGCTGCAGCGATGGCAGATCTTCAACCGCATGACACATGAGCTCGGGACGCCCGGACATCACAGCGGTGACATTTGCGGCCCGCGTCGCAACCGTGACCAGCCCGGCGCCAGCGCGCAGGCACGCTTCGCCGCACAGGCGCGCCGCTCCCGGCATGCCCGAGCCGCCGGCGACGATCAGCACGTGCCCGAAATCGCCCTTGTGAGCCGTGCGCCGGCGGCGCGGCAATACGCGGGAAATGAAATCGCGGTCAAGCCTCTCGGCCGTCGGCGCGGCAAGCCGACGCCGGCGGCGCGACTTCCAGGGCATCGAACTCGATCTCTCCGCGTGGCATCGGGACCCGCACCGAGAAACAAGCCGGTCTTCAGCCCAATGAAGGAAATGGTGCGCGTCGCTTGAATGCAGCGTCCCAGGATGCGGCCGGTATCGGCGTGCAGGCCGCTCGGCACATCGATCGACAGCACCGGGACTTCCTGTCGAGTTGATCCGATCGACGATCGCGCAGAGGCGTTCATCGAGCGGCCGGTCGAGGCCGGTGCCGAACAACGCGTCGGCAATGACGTCGGCGCCCTCGAGCATCGAGGGATCGAATGACTGGATCGGCACCGCGATACTGCGCATTCCTGCCATGCGCGTCGCGCATCACCGCTCAGGCGCTCGGGCTCGACGATGCTCGCGACCTTGACCTTGAGGCTGGCACGCTGGGCGAGCGTGGCGAGAACGTAGCCATCGCCGCCGTTGTTCCCGCCGCCGCACAGAACCAGGATCCGCTGCGCTTGTGGCCAACGCGTGCGCAGGGAGTGCAGCGCCGCTTCGCCGGCGCGTGTCATCAAGGTAAACCCGGGAACACCGAGCGTCTCGATCGCGTAGCGGTCGATCGCGCGCACCTGAGCGGCGCTGTAGAGGGCGGTAGGAAGACTGGCCACGGCGGTGATTATACTGACGCAGCTACAAGGCTCCGGATCAAATCCGGGACCGCAAGTCCAGTCATGAAAGTCCCTCATCCAGTGCATCCCGCACGACGCCATCGCCCGCCCCCGAAGCGCAGGCGATCGATCCCGCTGCCCTCGCATCGCTGATCAAGCGGTGGGGCGAGGAGCTTGGCTTCCAGCAGGTCGGCATCGCAGGCATCACGCTGGATGATGACGAGGCGCATCTCAAGGAATGGCTCTCGCGTGGCTGGCATGGCGATATGGATTACATGGCTCGTCATGGCCTGCGTCGCAGCCGCCCTGCGGATCTTGTTCCCGGCACGCTGCGCGTGGTCTCGGTCCGCATGGACTACCTGCCGCCCTCGACCCGCGATGCCTGGTCCGTGATGGGTGATCCGGAGCGCGGCTTCATTTCACGCTACGCACTCGGACGCGATTACCACAAGACCTTGCGGCAACGCCTCCAGAAGCTCGCCGACCGCATCGGCGCAGCGGTCGGACCCTTCGGCTACCGGGTGTTCGTGGACAGCGCACCAGTGCTCGAGAAGGCGCTGGCTCGCGATGCCGGGCTCGGTTGGATCGGCAAGCACACGAATCTTCTCAATCGCAAGGCAGGCTCATGGTTCTTTCTCGGTGAGCTCTTCACGGACCTGCCACTGCCTGTCGATCAGGCACCCACGAATCACTGCGGCAGTTGCACCGCGTGCATCGACATCTGCCCGACGCGCGCAATTCGCGGCCCATATCAGCTCGATGCACGCCGCTGCATCTCCTATCTCACCATCGAGCATCGCGGCTCCATCCCGGTGGAGCTGCGCAAGGCGATGGGCAACCGCATTTACGGTTGCGACGATTGCCAGCTCGTGTGTCCCTGGAATCGCTATGCGCAGCCGACCGGCGAAGCCGATTTCAAGCCACGCCACGGGCTCGACGATGCTGCGCTCGCGGATCTGTTTGCATGGTCGGAAGCAACGTTCCTGGAGCGCACCGCGGGCAGCGCGATCCGCCGCATCGGCTACCAGCGCTGGCTGCGCAACATTGCGGTGGCGCTCGGCAATGCGCCGCGCTTGCCGACGATTCAAGCGGCACTCGAGCGCCGGCGCGACGATCCGTCAGCGCTGGTGCGCGAACATGTGGGTTGGGCAGCTGCAGGAGCAGAACGGCAAATAGGAGGCGCGAGCGCCCTCATCTTCTAGTGTTTCGACCTGTTGCACTTTGACGTTATCGATGAGTCTCGCCCTGCCCAGCCGCGCCGCAGCCAGGACCCTGATCTCCGCCGTTAGGTCCTGCACAGGCTGCAGGTCGTGCGCCTGGCGGATCGTAAAGTAGTCAGGCCGAAACCCCGCCTCGACGAGATTTTGCATTCCCGACTGTTCGATGCGCTCGAATTGAGTCGCACCGCCTTCGACCTCGCGTCGCGCCGCTTCCAGGGCAGCAAACAAGCGCGGTGCGATGGCGCGTTCCTCCGCGCTGAGATAACGATTGCGCGAGCTCAGCGCCAATCCGTCGGCATCACGTGTCGTCGGCATGCCTCGCACTTCGATCGGCATGCACAGGTCGGCCACCAGGCGACGAATGATCAGCAACTGCTGATAGTCCTTCTCGCCGAACACGGCAACATCTGGCTGGACAATGTTGAGGAGCTTCGCCACGACCGTGGCGACGCCGGCGAAATGACCGGGCCGAAAAGCGCCACACAGTACGTTGGACAGTTCTGGCACATCGACAATCGTGCTGTGCTGATGCCCTGCCGGGTAGACGTCCACCACCTCGGGCTGAAACAGCAGGTCGGCGCGTGCTTTCTCGAGCAGCCGCCGATCCTCCTCGGGCGTCCTCGGATACGCGGCGAAATCCTCGTTGGGTCCGAACTGCAGGGGATTGACAAAGACGCTGACTATGACGCGCTGGGCCGCGTCTCGCGCCTGCGTGACCAGGCGAATGTGTCCGTCGTGCAGGTTGCCCATGGTCGGCACCAGAGCAATGCGATGGTGCTGGCGTCGCCAGGCCGATACGAGCTCGCGAAGCGGTGCAATGCGCGCGAGCTCTTCCATTTCAGAAGCAGTGCTCGGGCGCCGGGTAGCTGCGGTCTTTTACCGCTCGCACATAATTCTTCGCCGCCTGCAGCGGGCTGCCGGCGCCTTCCATGAAATTGCGCGTAAAGCGCGGCTTGCGCCCGGTCGTGATGTCGAGAATGTCGTAGAGGACGAGAATCTGACCGTCGACGTCAGGTCCGGCGCCGATACCGATCACGGGCACCTCGAGCTCATGAGTGATGGTCTTGCCCAGCGCCGAGGGAATGCACTCGAGCAGCACTATGTCTGCGCCTGCCGATTCAAGCGCCCTGGCATCGCCAAGCATCTGCTTCGCAGTCTCCTCCTCGCGGCCTTGCACCCTGAACCCGCCGATCTTGTGAACCGATTGCGGCTTCAAGCCGAGGTGGGCACAAACCGCGATGTCGTGGCTCGCCAGGAACTCGACGATCTCGAGCTGTCCCGCGCCGCCCTCGAGCTTCACCATCTTCGCGCCACCTTCCTGCATGAGGCGCACCGCGTTCTGCAACGCCTGTTCCTTCGAGGAGTAGCTCATGAACGGCATGTCGGCGACGAGGAACGGGCGATACAGTGCGCGCGCGACGATGCGGCTGTGATAGATCACGTGCTCCATGGTGACGGGCACCGTCGTGTCGTGTCCCTGGATCACCATGCCGAGCGAGTCACCGACCAGCACCAGGTCCACATCAGCTTCGTCGAGCAGCACGGCAAAGCTCGCGTCGTAACAGGTCAGGCAGGCGATCTTCTCGCCGTCCGCCTTCATCTTGCCGAGCGTCGCTACATTGACGGGCGGGCGCGCCGAGCCGCGCAATTGCAGCTGGGTATACATGGGGGGAGTGAGAATGGCTTACTTTGCCGGCAACAATCAACCGGCCGGTTTCTAGCGATCCAGAGCCGCTGGGTCGCCGGATTGAAGTACTGCCGGCCGCGGCGCATGCGCTGTATTTCGCGAAACAGCAGCTCGTAGTCCTGCTCGCTGTCGACGAGATCGATGGCGGCGGTGTTGACGATCAGCAGGGGCGCGGCATCGTAGTGCAGGAAGAACCGAGCGTAGGTATCGGCGATGCGCTCGAGGTAACTGCGCTCGATGAGTTGCTCGTAGCGGATGCCGCGACGCGCGACGCGCTCCATCAGCACATCCACCGGCGCCTGCAGGTAGATCACGAGGTCCGGCTTCGGCGCATCGATCGCGAGCTTTGCGTAGACCTGCTCGTAGAGCGCGTATTCTTCGTCGTCGAGCGTAACGCGTGCGAACAGCCGGTCCTTGTCAAGAAGGTAATCCGCCACTCGTACCGGGTCGAACATGTCCTGCTGCCTGAACTCCTGCAGCTGGCGCGCCCGCTGGAAGAGAAAGAAAAGCTGCGTGGGGAACGCGGCGGTACGCGGGTTGCGGTAGAAGCGCTCGAGAAACGGGTTCTCTTCGGTCTGCTCCAGGACCAGCTCGCTGTCGAAGCTCTGCGCCAGGCGCCGCGCAAGACTGGTCTTGCCGACGCCGATCGGACCTTCGACGACGACGAAACGGTGCACCGGCGCTGTCGACATGCCCTAGCCTTCTCCGCGAGGTGAATCCGCAGCGCGCATCAAGGGCTCGAGTCCCGCCGTGCCCAGTTGTCGTGCCAGCTCATCGACCGCGCCACGACCGGGGATGAGCAATGCCGGCGCTATGTCGGCGAGAGGATACAGGACGAAATTGCGCTCATGAATACCAGGATGGGGCAGCGTCAGATCCGGTTCCTGCGTCTTGAGGTCATCGTATAGAAGCAGGTCCAGGTCGATGCGGCGCGGTCCCCAGCGAACGGGCGGCGGCGTGCGTCCCATGTCGCGCTCGATACGCTTGAGCTCGCCGAACAATTCGCGAGCCGACAACTGGGTCAGCAGGCCCGCTACCGCATTGACGAATCGCGGCTGATCCTGCGGCCCCATCGGGTGGCTCGCATAGAGGCGTGAGTTCATGACGCTTTGCGTGGCCGGAATGTCAGCCAGCCGCGTCGAGAGCCGCTGCAATCTGTCGTGCGGGCCCATCGAGGTTGCTGCCCAGCGCGACGTAGGCTGGCACCCAATGCATCAGGAGACTCACGAAGAGGTCGAGCTTCTGCGTCTGCGACGGCGACGCCGGGGTCGGCGTGTCCCCGCCGCGTGAGTGACACCCGACGCCGGAGTCACCATTGCTTCGCGCTCAGCCGAAGTAGCGCTCTGCACGTCGGTCCACCACCTGGCGATCTCGGCATCCTCGGCTCCGACCTGCGCGCGCAACAAGAGCAGATCATAGGCCGCCCGAAAGCGCGGGTGGTGCAGCAGCGACAGTGCCTTCTTGCCCTCACGGCGCCGGAACCGTGGTTGCAATGTGAACATCTCCCGCATCGGCAAGGTAAAGCGGCGCGGAATGGACACCCGTGCCTGCTGCTCGCGCACCATTTCCTCGCACGCGTTGAACAGAGCGAGCGCTTCCGGCTGCCCATTGCTCTTCAGTTCGGTGGCACGCTCGATCACCGGGCCATAGAAGAGGATTGCAAACAGGAAAGTTGGTGTGACCGGCTTGTCCGCGGCGACGCGTGCGTCGGTGCTTTCCAGCCCGGCGTGCAACAGGCGCGCCTCAGGACTTTCCGGCTTGCGCCGCAGGAGTGCCGCCACCGGTGCAAACAAGGGTTCGAGCAGGTGATAGCGCTGCAGAAGATGCAGCGACTTCAGGCCGAAGCCGCTGAGGAAGAGCTTGAGCGTTTCGTCGAACAGGCGCGCGGCCGGTACATGTGTGAGCAGATACGCGAGCTCGCGAATGGGCGCTTCGGTGTGAGACTCGATCGAGAAGTCGAGCTTCGCGGCGAAACGCACCGCGCGCAGCATGCGGACCGGATCTTCGTGGTAACGAGTGACCGGATCACCGATCAGTCGCAGACGCCGGGCGGTGACATCCTCGACTCCACCCACGAAGTCCCACACCGAGAAGTCCTCGATGTTGTAGTACAGCGCATTCGCGGTGAAATCGCGCCGCCACACGTCCTCCTCGATGGTGCCGTACACGTTGTCGCGCAGGATTCGACCGCGGGCATCGAGCACGCGCTGCGCGGCCGGATCGGCCGCGTGCCACTCATCTTCATCGCGCTCCTCGGGTACCCACTGGTGCGCCGCGCGGAATGTCGCAACCTCGACCACCTCATTGCCGAAGTAAACGTGCGCGAGACGAAAGCGCCGGCCGATGAGCCTGCAGTTGCGAAACAGCGCGCGCACCTCGTCGGGTGAGGCGTTGGTCGCGATGTCGAAGTCCTTGGGCTGCAAGCCGAGCAGCAGGTCGCGAACGCTTCCGCCCACCAGGAACGCCTGGTAGCCGCCTTCCTTGAGGCGATACAGGACTCTCAGCGCGTTGGCGGAGATCGCGGCACGCGAGATCGGATGTTCGGAACGCGGAACGACTGTCGGTTGCGCGCCGGATGGGGCGAGGTTCAAATTGGTTTTTCGCTTGAGGGCCGAAAGGCGGCCCGTATAATACCGCGCCCACTCGCGCGCCAACCAAACGCTCCCATCGTCTAGAGGCCCAGGACACAGCCCTCTCAAGGCTGGTACGAGGGTTCGAATCCCTCTGGGAGCGCCAAAGAAAACAGTAGGTTAACCTTACGCCCGCGACCCCAGTACGGACGGTCACACGTCGCAGCGTTGGGCTCTGCACGACTGTTCTCGTTCTTCGCGTTTGCACGACATCGATGGTTTGCCTCAGCGCTTGTTCGCCGAAGCCGTTTGCAGCTCGTCGATGAGACGCTCTGCCGTATTGCCGATGAACAGCCGTTTCAGATCGGACCGCGACACCGCGCCTATGATCAGGATCCTGCGGCCGCCGCGAGGCCGCGGTCAGGCGAGACCGATCCGGTACAAGGTGAACACTCCAAGCGCGCAGCTGCAAAGTCCAATCGCGGCCGTGAGACTCCGGTACAGCCGGCCGAGCCGGGCTTCGCTCAGGCGCAGCGGAATCGCGATCGCGACCGAGAGCGATGCCATGCCGACGATCGAGCCCGCACCGAACAACGTGATGTACAGCACACCCATCGTCCAGGATTGCACCGCGCTCAGGCTCAGCACCACGAGTGTCGCAGAGCCCGCGAGGCCGTGCGTCATCCCCACTGCCAGCGCGCGCAGGGGCACACGGCCGGCGTGAACATGTTCGTGCAACGTCTCGTGTAGCGAATCCGGCGCGGCATGACTGTGGGCATGCACATGGGACACACCACTCCCATGCACGTGAATATGCACGTGGATCTTGCGCCGCAGAAGTCGACGCAGCACGTCCACGCCGAGCACGACCAGCATCCCGCCAACCACAAGCTCGAGCGCGAGCGCCACCCGCTGCGGGATCGACGCACCGAGCGCCAGCACGACACCACCGACGAGGAGCAGCGTGAGCGTGTGGCCGATACCCCACGCGACTCCCTGTCGCATGCTGTCCGCGAGCGAATGTCGTCGCGTGGCCAGCGTCGCCACGGCGACGAGGTGATCGGCATCCATCGCATGGCGCATGCCGAGCACGAAACCGATCAACAGCGCGCTGATTGCGTTCATCGTGTAAGCCCCGCGCTCCGGGCGGGCGGGGAATCATAGCGAGTTTTCGGGCTGGTCCTGCACGGACGCATCCGCTTCACTTCGCTGCCGCCGGTGGGGTTGTCCATCACGACGAGATAGCCGACTTTGGTGTCGCGCATGACCGCCGCCGCGACCTCGAGGGTGATGCCGCGATCCACCGTAATCACTCTGTGCGAGCAGATCGAACTGACTGTCATGGCGTTGCTCGGCCGATTTCCGCGACGACTCTAGCGCGTTCAGGAGCCGGGCGCCTTACGTGTTTTGCGGAGCGCGGCGCGAAGTCACGTGACCGTGAGGGAGTGCGGAGCGCACTTGTCGAACGCGTCCCGTGCGCACCGGTCTCGCAATCGCCGCGGTCCGGTCGCGCAGGTACGTGCAATTCGCTGTTACGATCTGCAGTCGCGAGGACGGCCTGGTCACACCCGCGAATAGCGCCGTCTTGCAAGGAGCGGAGTACAGGAGATGCGCGTCCTCGGACATTTCGGACTGCTGCGTTCGCACCGCGTGCTCGACTCGATCGTCGGCGTGCTGGCGCGCGATTGAGTGCGAGCGATGGACACGCCCGCGGAAATCGACGCTCTGCTCGCGCGCAAGAGCGCCCTCGCCGCGCGGGCAGCGGAGCGGCCGCAGTTCGCGGCGCGTCTCCGGGAACTACGGGCGTGGCAAGCTGCGAGGGTGGCGGAGACCTACGACGACCTGCGCCGCGATTCGCAGTATTCGCGGGCGGTCGAGTTCTTCCTGCGGGATCTCTACGGCCCACAGGACATGACGCCGCGTGACCGGGACCTGACGCGTGCCTGGAGCCTGCTCAAGCGCACACTGCCGGCCGCTGCGCTCGCGGCGCTCGGGCGCGCGATCGAGCTTGAGGTGCTGAGCGGTGAGCTCGATCAATTGATGGTCGAAGCGCTGCCCGAAGGGGCTGTCACCGCAACGGAGTATGCGCGCGCGTATCGTGCGACCGGACGCCGGGATCTGCGCGAGCGCCAGATCGATCTCGTCGTCGGTATCGGCAAGGACCTCGAGCGGGTGGTCCGGCACGCCTGGATCGGTACGCTGTTGCACCTGGCGCACGGCCCCGCGTACGCCGCGGGCTTCGGCGTGTTGCAGGATTTCAACGAGCGTGGCTTCGCCGCGTTCCAGAACATGAAGGATGCGTCGCACATCCTGCGCACCATCCGCGAGCCGGCTCAAGTTGAGGAAGCACTGCGCGCGCGGGAAGGATGCACCGCACTTCCTGCGCACCATCCGCGAGCGCGAGCTCAAGTTGATGGAAGCACTGCTGGCCGGCGCGGGTGCCGAGGCCGAATAGCGCGCATCGGCGCAAGATCCTTGTTGGTCCGCGACAGCCGCTGCACCTGCCAGGATTGGAGCTTCGCTAGCCGCGCCCCGAACTGTGGTGATGCCGTCACGCGGCTTCCGAGCGACGCTTTCTTCGCGAGGAGCTCGTCGAGGTCAGCCGCGGGATCCACGATCCGTCTCTTTGGTGAGCACAGTGACGATGGCTTGGAGCGCACGCGCTGAGCGCAGTTGTCCAAAGTGGCCCAGGCCGCGCAGTTCGAGCGACTCGGCACCACGGAGCGCCGCGCTGCGTGCGGTAACCAGGCTGTCGTCGCGACTGTAGAGGCTCGTGAGCGGTGCGCTGAGCTTTCCCTCCTGCTCGGCGTTGAGCGCAACGAGCCAGGGCGAGTCCGGACGCATCTGTCGTGCTGCGGTGAATGGCAGGCAGCGGGCGTGCGCGCTGCCGTGATGGGGCGAGGCCACGGTCACGATGCGGCTCACACACTGCGCGCCGGATGACCTGAGCAACGCGCGTGCCACCAGGCCTCCCATGCTGTGCGCGACGATGGCTACCGGCGCACCGTTGCACTGCCGCCTGAGGGCGAAGAGCTCGCGCTGCGCACGCGCGGCGTAGGTCTCGATGTCGGCATCGAACGGTTCGAGGTCGATTGCAGCGATCGGTCCAAAACCCGCAGCCTGCAACCGTGCCACGAGCGGCCGCCACAGGGCCTGATTACAGAGAATGCCATGCAGCAGCAGGACCGGCCGCCTCGTTTGGGCACGCGACTGCGGCCACGGTGCGAGACGACGCCACCGTGCTCCAGCGCTCATGACGAGTTGCGCCCAGCCGAAGGCGATCGGTTCTGTCGCGAGCGCTCGCATCACCCACCTGGCACCGCGCCTACGCTCATCAGTGTCCGACGCTGCGTACCCTGCGGCGACAAACAGGAACTGAATCGCGGCAAGGACTAGCAACGTCATTGCCGCACCGGTGAGCACCGACCAGTTCCGGGTCGCGGCCAACATCCACGCGAGTGCGATCGCGATCAGCAACTCTAACCCGAGCATGCAGCGCCAGAAGCGGGCGGCCACGGCGCGCTCATGCCCGCGATCTGGCCAGCATCCCCTCGAGCCGCCCGAGCGCGTGGTCGAGACGCTGGGTGGCGTGTCGCGCCCGACGTCGAAGCTCCGCTGCCGCTGTCGCGAAGGTACGGCTGCGCTCGCGCAGCACGTCGGTATTCAGGTGCAGGCCGTGCCGTTTCAGCACTGCGGCCAGCGCCTCGGACTGCGCCAGGAGATCGCGGCGTGCCCGCTGATACGCGTAGTCCACCAGGCGCCGACGTTCTGCATAGCGAAAGACGTTCACAAAGAAGAGCCGCTCGTCATGCCGGTCGGGCTCGAGCAGCAGCGTATCGGCGTCCGGGAACCGCGCGCGATAGCTCGCCATGCCCACCTTCATGCGTGAGTGGATGAGCGCGCGCAGCGTCTGCGACAGGACGGCAGGCAACCCGTGCTGCGCCAGGTCAAACCGTCGGCCCTTCGCGCGACGCGAGGCATCAAAGGGCACCAGCGGGTTGATGCAGATGACGAGGCCGCAGCCATTCTCGAGCGCGAGAGAGGCGTTCATGGTGCGGATGAGCGCGCCGTCGACGTAAGGCTGCCCGCCGATCTCGACCGCCGCATACAAACCCGGCAGTGCGCTGCTTGCACACACCGCGCGCGAGATCGGCACGCGATCGCGGCCCGGCTCGCCAAATCGCACCGACTCGCCGCTGTTGAGGTTGGTCGCGACCACGTAGAGCCGATGGCGGAGCTTGCGAAAGTCGTTCGTGTGTCCGTCCGAGCTGAATAGCTCCCGCAGGTAGCCTTCGAGCGGCGCGTTGTCGAAAACCGCGGTGGGGACCATGCGGCTCAATGAACCGACACTCGCCGGCCACAGGTTGCGCAACGGCTCACGGGCCTGTGCTCGCAGCACGCGGGCCATCACTTCAGGAAATTGCATCGCCCTGCGCAGGTACTCACCCACCGCGGGCTGCAACAAGGTTCCAGGAGAAAACCGGTGCAGCGTCGATGCGTCCTCGATGAAGATATCGCCCATCGTGGTGGTACTGAAGTCGTTCGCGAGACCCGCCGCGATGAGCGCGCCGGAGCTGACCCCGACGTAGATGTCGAAGTCAGTGAACTCGCGCCCCTCGATGGCTTCGCTGAGCGCATGCAAAACGCCCAGCTCGAAGAATGCTCCGAGCGGTCCCCCGCCAGCGAGCGCGATGGCCAGCTTTCGGTTGCCGGGCCCTCGCCGGCGGGAGGGCTCGATCGTCAGCATCGGCCGCTACACGACCGCGGCCGGAGCCGCCTTCTGCTCGGGCATTACCCTGCGACGCGGATGCCGCTGCGCTACCCTGCGGGCACGAGCGACCTTGGCACGAGCGACCTTGGCACGAGCGAGCCTGACACGACCGAGCTTGGCGATATTCGCGTTCAGCGTGTCAACACGCTTGCTGAGCGCCGCGACCTCCTCCGCGCTCGGCACCCCGAGCTGGTTCAGCGCGCGATGCACGCGCTTCTGGAACATCTTCTCGAGATTCCCATAGGCATCTTCGGCGCGCCCGCGCATCTCATCGATACGCTCGTTCATGGCCGTCCGCGCCTCGTGCATTGCACCCCGTACGGCTTTGCGTGCTGAGCCGCGCGCTTTGGCATGTACCTTCGCTCCCTCGGCCACCAGCTCATCGAGCAGCCTGGGAGCGCCGCGCTGGGCCCGGGCCACGGCCCCGAGACCCGCCAGCCAGATCTGATGCATCCCTTCGAGCAGCCGGGCCTGCGCCACGGCCACGCCCGCCTTCGCGGTCCTTGGACGCCTGATACCGCGATGTTTCTTGCTTCGTGCCATGTAACCTCCTTGGGCCCGTTCCGGCGCCCTCCGTATTTGCCCTGATGGGCAATCTCGACCCTTTGGCTAACTATAGCGATCTAAGCAAGGGTTTCGATGCGTAGTTATCGCAATGGGCCGAAGAGTACGCGTACAGATCCCGTTCGACGATTCAACCTATCGCTACGCGGGCAATGAGCTCAAGGAAAAGTGGCAGCGGTTGCACGGCGGCGATCGTGAGCCCTTGCCTGACGCTCGGCGTATCACGCGGCTGGCCAAGGGCAATGCCGAGCTGGCGGCGTTCATCGAGCGTCACGGGGGCGCCGCCGCGGTCGCCGAGACGCTACAAAATGCCTGGCGCGAGTTCCATGCCGGAAGCTTCCAGCGTGCCATTGAGATCGGCAGTGGGCTCGAAGCCCTGGGCGCGCCGGCCGCCAACAAGGCGGCGGCCATACAGGCCGCCTCGATGCCTACCGGCGCAGCGGGTGCGGAGCAAATTCTCAAAGCAGCCGTCCGGCGCGGCGAACAGGCCCTCGCGCAGCTGCCCGATGCCGCCAATGTTCAGTACACCCTCGCGCTCGTGCTGGGTCGCCTGAGCCAGCGGATCTCGGTGTTGAAGGCGCTCGCGGAGGGGCTCGCCGGACGCGTGCGGGTGCTGCTCGAGCGCACGCTCGAGCTCGAGCCGCGCCATGCGGACGCGCACATTGCACTTGGCCTCTATCACGCGGAGATCGTCGGCAAGCTGGGCACACTTGCGGCCCGTCTGACCTACGGGGCCTCGGCGAAGGCCGCGATCGAGCACTTTCGCCACGCGCTCAAGCTCGCCCCAGGCTCGGCCATTGCTCACATCGAATATGCGCAAGGCCTGCTGCTCCTCGATGCCCGCGCGCACCGGGCGCAAGCCGATCAACTCTACGAGCGTGCGGCGGCGTGCAAACCCGCCGATGCGATGGAAGCACTCGACGTCGAGCGTGCCCGTCGCGCGCTCGCTTGAGAGCCTCAGCGCGCCAGCTTCACCAGCTTCTCGAGCTCATCGCGCATCGCGTCCGCGACGGCGCGCGGGTGCGCGATCAATGCACGATCGGACATCACGCCGAACTGCACCTGACCATTGTACGTGAGCATACTGACGCCGACGCCGATGCTTCCGGCTTGCGGCACCCAGAACATCGCTTGCGCGGCGGGTACGCGGGCGAAATAGAGCGCCTCGCGCGGCCCAGGTACATTCGAGACCACCAGGCTCGCCTTGGCACTGAAGAGCATCATCACCGGTTCCTCCACGATGGCGGGCAGGTTTCCAACCACCGCAAGCAGGCCGAGTGTGACGAGCGCCTGCGGGGAGTCCTTGAGCTTCTGCATCATGAGGCGCACGGCATACAGGCGCTCGAGCGGATGGCGCACGCCGACGGGCAGCTCGAGGAAGACCAAGCCGAAGTTATTGCCGAGCGCGATCGGCGCCTCCGCACTCGGGCGCAGGTTGACGGGCACCGCGGCGCGGATCGTCACGCCCGGCTTCAGCTCCCCCTGCGATTCGAGATAGCCCCCGAGCGCGCCGGCGAGGGCGGCGACCAGCACATCGTTTATCGTGCAGCCGAGAATGTGCGCGCTGCGGTGCACATCTTCGAACGGGTAGGGCTCGGCCCACGCCACGTGCCGCACGCCCGTGAGCGGCGCCTTGAGCACCGTGGGCGGATCATCCGGCAACACCGCAATCCGCGTCAGCTCGCCCGCCAGTTTCGCGGCTTCATCGGGATGCAGCGCGTAGTGCAAGCCCTTCCCCACCGCGTCGGCGGCCACGCCAATGGCATGCGTCGCCCTATCCACGATCGATGTGGGTCGGCGGCTGCGTTTCGCCGCCCGCCGATGCTTTACTGCGGTGTTACCCAAAGAGAGCAGCACCCGGGCGAGCGCGATGCCATCTGCATAACAATGGTGGATGCGGATGATGAGCGCGCTGCCCTGCCCATAGTGCTCGACCAGGTGGAAGGTCCAGAGGGGCCTTTGCGCACTGAGCGGCGTGCTCGCGAGCTCCGCAACCAACGATTCCAGCTCGGGCTGACCCGCGTCACCCGGCAGCGCGACGCGCAACACGTGATCGTCCAAGTCGAAGTCCGGCTGCGGGACCCAGCGACCGCCGAGCGTGTCCGCGACCGGCCGACAGCGGAATCGATCGAAGGCGAGGAAACGTCGCGCGATCAGGTTGCGCAGCGCCCGGTAGCCAAGCGGGCGAGCAAACAAGAGCAGCGCCACCACCATCATCGGGTTCGTGGGGCGCTCCATCAGCAGCCACGCACGATCTACCCCCGACATACCTTCGGTAGCCTGCATGTGCGCACTATCGCTCATGCGCGCGCCGCCCGGACCTTCGGTTTATCCGGATGCGCGGCTTGCGCTCGTGCGGGTAATCTGTATGGATGGGGCATTTCATCACAGGGGGCACCGGCTTCATTGGCCGGCGCCTCGTTGTCGAGCTTGCTGGACGCGGCGAGCGGATATACGTCCTAGTGAGGCCCGGGTCGCGCGCCAGGCTCGATTCCCTGATCGAGGCGTGCGGCGAGCGGGGCAAGCTCCTCACGCCCGTCTTTGGCGATCTGGGCGAGGAGCGCCTCGGGATCGCGGCGCCCGAGAGCGCGCGCCTGCGTGGACAGATTCGCCACCTCTTTCATCTCGGTGCGCTCTACGATCTCGATGCGGACGCGGGGCAGCTCGAGCGCGCGAACGTGCTCGGCACACGCCATGCGCTCGACTTCGCCCACGAGATCGAAGCCGGCTGCTTCCATCTGGTGAGCTCGATCGCCGCTGCCGGCCGCTATCGCGGCACCTTCACCGAGGAGATGTTCGAGCAGGCCACTGACCTCGATCATCCGTACTTTCGCACCAAGCACGAATCGGAAGCGCTCGTGCGCAGCACCTGTCGCGTGCCGTGGCGCATCTACCGCCCGGGGATGGTGGTCGGCGACTCGCGCTCGGGCGTGATGGACAAGATCGACGGCCCCTATTACCTGTTCAAGACGATCCAGAAGCTCAGGAACAATGTGCCGCGCTGGGTGCCCCTGATCGGTTTCGAGGGTGGCCACGTCAATCTAGTGCCGGTGGATTTCGTCGTCGCAGCCCTGGCGCACCTCGCGCACGCTCCCGGCCAGGATCGCTGCTGTTTTCACCTGACCGATCCGCACGATTACCGCGTCGGCGAAGTGGCGAACGTGTTCGCCCGGGCGGCGCACGCGCCCACCATGACCGTGCGCCTCGAGCCGAGCCTGCTCTCGGCGCTGCCGCACCTGGCGGGGACCAGTGGCGAGGTGGTGCGCCCACTGCAACGGATCGTCGATCAGACGCTGCGTGACCTCGGCCTGCCGCAGGTCGTCATCGGGCTCCTCAATCACCCGACGTCGTTCGATGCGCGACGCGCGCAGTCGCTGCTCGAACCGGCGGGCATTCGCGTACCGCGCCTCGAGGACTACGCATGGCGGCTGTGGGACTACTGGGAGCGCCGGCTCGACCCGGATCTCTACAAGGACCGCAGCCTTCGTGGCAGCGTCGCGGGCAAGAAAGTGCTCATCACGGGAGGTTCTTCCGGCATCGGCCGCGCTACCGCGCTCAAACTCGCGGAGGCGGGTGCGGATGTCCTCATCGTCGCGCGCGATGCCGAGAAGCTCGCCGGCGTGCGCGAAGAGATTGCCTCGCGCGGCGGACGCGTCAGCACCTATAGCTGCGACATCGGCGATGCCGCGGCCTGCGATAGTTTCCTCGCACAGTTGCTCGCCGAGCACGGGCACGTGGATGTGCTCATCAACAACGCGGGCCGCTCCATCCGGCGAGCCATCGAGCACACCTACGATCGCTTCCATGATTTCGAACGGCTGATGCGCATCAACTTCTTTGCTGCCGTCCGCGTGACGCTGGGCCTGCTGCCCGCGATGGTGAAGAACGGCGGCGGGCACGTGATCAATATCTCCTCCATCGGCGTGCTGAGCAACGCGCCCCGCTTCGCGGGCTACAACGCCTCGAAGGCTGCGCTCGAGGCGTTCTCCCGCTGCGCCGGCGCCGAATATAGTGAGCGAGGTGTGCGCTTCACGGTCATCAACATGCCCCTGGTGCGCACGCCGATGGTGGCACCGACCCGCATCTACGAGCAGTTTCCCCTCATCCGGGCGGAACAGGCCGCGGACCTGGTGTGCGAGGCGGTCATCCACCAGCCGCAACGCCTTGCGACCAGGCTCGGCACCTTTGCGCAACTCGTCGGGCTGTTTGCGCCGCGCATCGGCGAGATCATCATGAGCGAGAGCTTCAAGATGTTCCCGGATTCGGACGCGGCCGTCGGCGCGCCCGAAGGCAGGGCGCGCGCCTCTCCGGAAATGATCGCGTTTGCCAGCCTGATGCGCGGCATCCACTGGTGAGCGACTCATCGTCCCAAACCACGTCGAGTTCCGCGGACTCCGGTCTGCAGGAGCTCCTGGCACTGCAGCGCGCGGCTTTTCTCGCCGATGGCGAGCCAGGCGAGCGCGTGCGCGTCGACCGGATCGAGCGCGGTCTCGATCTTCTCGTCAGACACGAGCGCGAGATTTGTGAAGCACTGGCTCAGGACTACGGGCAACGTCCGGCTGCCCTCACGCGTTTGGCGGATATCCTGCCCGCCGTGCTGGCGTTCAAGGATGCGCGGCGCAACGTGCGCCGCTGGATGAGACCCGAGCGATGCCGCCTGAGGCTGCCGGTCGGCGTGCCGGGCGCGCGAGCGCAGATCGTCTACCAGGCACTGGGCGTTGTCGGACTGCTGAGTCCGTGGAACTTCCCGGTCAATCTCACCTTTGCGCCGCTTGCAGGAATTCTCGCCGCGGGCAACCGGTGTCTCATCAAGCCTTCCGAGATTACGCCCGCCACTGCATCCCTCATGCAACGGCTGCTGAAGGAATCCTTCGATGCGAGTGAGGTCGCGGTCGTTCTCGGCGGACCGGAGCTGGCCCAAGCGTTCGCCCGGCTCCCCTTCGATCATCTGCTTTTCACCGGTTCAGCCGCAGTCGGCCGGCAGGTGATGGAGGCTGCCGCAGCGCATCTTGTGCCGGTGACACTCGAGCTTGGCGGCAAGTGTCCGACTGTGATTAGCCGCTCCGCCGATCTCGAGCAGGCGGTCGATCGCATCCTGTGCGGCAAGCTCTTGAACGCCGGACAGATGTGCCTTGCGCCCGACTATGTGCTCGCGCCGCGCGAGGCCATCGATCCGTTCGTCGAGAGCGCGCGGCGCTGGCTCGCCCGCGCCTATCCGCGCCTCTACGCCAACCCGGACTACACCACGATAGTGAGCGAGCACCACGTACAGCGCATCGAGGAGCTCGCGGCGGATGCGCGCGCGAAGGGCGCCACAGTGATTGCGTTGCCGCCCGCGGGCGCTCCGTCACCACCCGTGCGAAAGCTCCTTGCGCCATGCCTGGTGCTGGGCGCAACCGACGATATGCGGCTCATGCAAGAGGAGATCTTCGGGCCGCTGCTGCCGCTACGCTCCTACGGCAGGATCGAGGAGGCGATCGCCGAGATCAACCGGCGACCGGCGCCGCTCGCGCTCTACTACTTCGGCGCGGATCGCGCCGAGGAACAAGCGCTCCTCGCCGGCACCCGCTCGGGCGGTGTCACGGTGAACGACATCGCCACGCACTTTCTCGCGCAGGAGCTGCCATTTGGGGGCATCGGCGCGAGCGGTATAGGCGAATACCACGGCTGGCATGGATTCCGGCGCTTCAGCCACGCGCGCGCGGTATTTCGCCAGACGCGTCTTGACGTTGCCGGTCTCGTTGGCTTGCGACCTCCCTACGGCCGTCGCCTGCAGCGCAGCCTCAGCCTCCTCATCCGCCGCTGATCAAGCGGCGCGCGCCGCCTCTACCTGCGCGAGCTCACGGCGCAGAACCTTGCCGACGTTGCTCTTGGGGAGCGAGGCGCGAAACTCGATGTGCTTTGGAACCTTGTAGCGTGTGAGGCGCGCGCGACAGTGCTCGAGCAACTCCTCCATGCTGACCGCGGCACCGGGTCGGGTCGCGACGAAAATCTTCACGGCCTGGCCCGAGTGCGGATCCGGCACACCGATGCAGCCGCATTCGAGGACGGCTGGATGCTCCGCGACGACGGCTTCGATCTCGTTCGGGAACACCTTGAATCCGGAGACGATGATGAGGTCCTTCTTGCGATCGACGATGCGCACGAATCCTTCGGCGTCGACGATCGCGATGTCTCCGGTATGGAGCCACCCGTCGCAGGTGATCGTCTTGGCGGTCTCATCGGGGCGGTTCCAGTAACCAAGCATGACCTGCGGACCGCGCACGCAAAGCTCGCCTGCTACACCGGGTGGCAGTTCGAGATCCTCTTCACGCACGCTGATTTCGGTCGAGGGCACCGGAACACCGACCGTGCCGATGCGCGGCTTGTCGGGGATGTTGCAGGCCACCACCGGAGAACTCTCCGTCAGTCCGTAACCTTCGAGCAACGGCCGTCCGGTGATCGCGTGCCATCGCTCAGCGACCACTGGGTGCAGCGCCATGCCTCCTGCGACGCCGAGCTTCAGGCTCGAGAAGTCGAGCCGGCCGAATTGCGGATGATTGAGGAGCGCGTTGTACAGGGTGTTGACGCCCGTGATTATGGAGAAGCGCCACTTGCCGAGCTCGCTCACGAAGCCCGGTATGTCCCTCGGGTTCGTAATGAGCACGTTCAAACCTCCGTGCTGCATGAACACCAGGCAATTACAGGTGAGACAAAAGATGTGATAGATGGGAAGAGCCGTGATCACCACCTCGCGGCCCGGCTCGACGAGATCCTTCCAGAACGCGGCCACCTGCAACAGGTTCGCCACCATGTTACGGTGGGTGAGCATGCTGCCCTTGGGCACGCCCGTGGTACCGCCCGTGTATTGGAGAAAGGCGAGGTCCTGCCCGATGATCTCGGGCGCACGAAAAACACCGCGGCTGCCAGACGCGAGCGCATCGCGGAACCAGACGGCTCCCGGCAGGCTGTACGACGGCACCATGTGCTTGATGTGCCGAACGACGAAGTTGACTGCGACGCGCTTCGGATTGGGCACGAGATCCGCAACACTCGTGAGGACGATGTGTTCGACCTGCGTATCGGCGCGCACCTCCGCGAGTACGTTCGCGAAGTTTTCCAGCACCACCACGCAACGCGCCCCGGAGTCGCTCAGTTGATGTCTGAGCTCACGTGGCGTGTACTGCGGATTGGTGTTGACGACCGTGAGGCCGGCGCGCAGCGCCCCGTACAGCGCCACCGGGTACTGCAGCAGGTTCGGCATCATTAGCGCAATGCGCTCCCCTTTACGGAGCCCAAGGCCGGTGAGATAGGTCGCAAACTGGCTCGACAGCCGCTCGAGGTCCGCGTAGGTCAAAGTGACGCCGAGATTGTGATAGGCGGGCCGCGACGCGAAACGCCGGCAGCTCTCCTCGAAGATCGACGCCAGCGAGGGGTAGGCGTCGGCATCAATTCCACTGCTGATAGACATCGGGGCAGGCCTCCATGAATGGATAGCGCAGGGTCTGGTCTTCCTGAGCTTGCAACTCCCTGTTGCCATGGTGCGCGCATTTCGCGGGCCGGGAACATTCGGAAAAACCACTAACCCGATGCGACAAGCGCACAACCGCGGGGCCGGAGTCAACCCGAGCGGAAATACCGCGCAACGGTCGCAAAGTGCCTACTGCACCCTGACGCGGATCAGCTCCTCGCGGTTCGCATCGAGCACGTGCACGGCACAGGCGATGCACGGGTCGAAACTGTGGATGGTGCGCAGGATCTCGATCGGCTGCTTGGGATCGTGCAGGGTGTGACCGACGAGCGCGGCTTCGTAGGCACCCGGCTGACCCGTCGCATCGCGCGGCCCCGCGTTCCAAGTGCTTGGCACGACGGCCTGGTAGTTGGCGATCTTCCCGTCTTCGATCACGATCCAGTGCGCGAGCGCGCCACGCGGCGCTTCCATGAAACCAGCCCCGCGCGCCTGGCGCGGCCATGACGAGGGGTCCCACAACTTCTCGTTGAACGTGCGCGTCTCGCCCTTGCGGATGTTGGCGATGAGCGCGTCGTACCAGCCCTGCAT
This sequence comes from uncultured Gammaproteobacteria bacterium, assembly GCA_963705495.1. Classification (GTDB taxonomy): domain Bacteria; phylum Pseudomonadota; class Gammaproteobacteria; order Steroidobacterales; family Steroidobacteraceae; genus DATBVX01. Next base: position 228,896 of record CAVPJQ010000005.1, read on the forward strand.
GGAATCGGCCAGTAGCTTGGTCTCGAGCGTGCGCGCAGCGACGCGGCCGAGCGTCGAATACAGCGCCTGCACCGGGAGCTCGAGCTTCTGCAGCGTCGAGTCGACCAGCGCTTTCGCCTGCTCGTTGCCGTTTGCATAGAGGAGCAGCATGCGTGCCAGCGGCCCCACTTCCATCGCCTTGCCCTTCCAGCGCGGCGACTTGAGCCACGAATAGCTCTGCTCGACCTGCAACTGCTCGTACGGCGGCTTCGGTCCCGTGTAGTGCAGGTTGGTCTCACCCGCATAGGGATGCAGCCCCTGCTCCTTGCCGCCGGAATACTCGTAGTAGGAGCGCGCGACGTATTCCTTGATCTCCTCGGGGTTTTCGAGATCCACCGGTTCGATGTGCGACAAATCGCGCCCCAGGATCGCACCGCGCGGAAACAGGAAGCTGTCCGGATGGTTCATGCCGCGCGCGGGCAGATCGCCGTAGCAGAGGAAGTTGCCGAGCCCCTCGCCCTGCGAGCCCCAGTCCTTGTAGAAGCTCGCGATGGCGAGCGTGTCCGGCACGTACGCCTGGTCGACGAAAGCGCGCATGCGCGTGATGATCGACTGCACCTGCGCGAGACGCTTGGAGTTCACGGCCGAATCCGACTCGAGGTCGATCGGGTTGGGCGCGCCGCCCACCAGGAAGTGCGGGTGCGGATTTTTGCCGCCGAAGATGGCGTGCAGCTGCGCCACTTCCCGCTGCCAGGCGAGCGCATCGAGGTAGTGCGCGACGGCGAGCAGGTTCGCCTCGGGCGGCAGCTTGTAGGCCGGATGGCCCCAGTAGGCGTTGGCGAAGATGCCAAGCTGTCCCGCCTCGACGAAGTCCTTCACCTTCTTCTGCACGTCGGCGAAATATCCCGGCGAGGAGCGGGGATAGGACGACAGGCTCTGCGCGAGCTCTGCGGTCGCGCGCGGATCGGCGCTGAGCGCGGAGACGACATCGACCCAGTCGAGCGCGTGCAGATGATAGAAATGCATCACGTGATCGTGGATGTACTGCGCGCCGATCATGAGGTTGCGCACCAGGTCGGCGTTCGGTGGCACCTCGTACTTGAGCGCGTCCTCCACCGCGCGCACCGACGCGATGCCGTGCACCAGCGTGCACACGCCACAGATGCGCTGCGCGAACGCCCACGCGTCGCGCGGATCGCGGCCGCGCAGGATCACTTCGATGCCGCGCACCATGGTTCCGGACGAATAGGCCTCGGCGATGCTGTCACCGTCCATCGAAACTTCGATGCGCAGGTGCCCCTCGATGCGCGTCACGGGGTCGACGACCACACGGTTACTCATTAGCGGCCCCCTTGGTGTTGACGGGCGCGGCGAGGTTGTCGGCCACGAGTTCCACCAGGCTTTCGACCGGCACGTTCCAGTTGTTCTCGCGGGCGCCGGCGGCGAAGGTCATGCGGCAGGTGCAGCAGCTCGTCACCACCGATTCGGCGCCGGTTGCGTCGAACTGCTCGCGCTTGATGCGAAACGCGGCGGTGCGCAACGGCGCCGCGCGGCCGAGCAGGAGCACGCCCCCACCACCGCCGCAGCAGTAGTTGGTCTTCGCCTTCGATTCGGTTTCGCGCAGGTCGACTCCGAGCGCCGCGAGCGCTTTGCGCGGCTCGTCGAGCACACCGCCCTTGCGACCGAACTTGCACGGATCGTGGAACGTGACGCGCTTGCCGGGTCCCAGCGACCTGAGCTTCAGGCGTCCGCTCTCGAGCTCGCGACCGATGAGCTCGGAAATGGCCAGCACCTCGAATGTGAACGGCTCGTCGACGGCGTTCGGGCCTTCCCAGCGCAGCGCCGGGTAGGCGTGGCCGCACTCGGGCACGATGACGTACTTCGCACCGCAGGCACGCGCCGCATCGACGATCCGCCGCGTTGCCTTGCGTTGGGCGACCTCATCGCCCGAGATCGCGCCGTGGTTCTCCGCTTCGAATCCGCTGCTAGAGAACGTCCAGTCGAGGCCCAGGTGATTCATCACGCGTGCGGTCGCCGCGAACGCGCGCCGATAGATCAGCAGGTCCGGCGCGGTGGTGAGCAGCAGGTATTCCGCGTTCGGCTTGTCGAGCGGCGCCGCAATTCCCTGCACACGCAGTCCTTCGAGCGCGCTGCGCAGAGCATCGGTGCCCGCGCCGAAGATTGCACCGGTGCGCTGCTGCTCGGCGTCAACTGCGCGCAGCTCCGCCGGCGCGAGACCGGCGGCGGTCAGCGCCTGGCGCGTGATGTGCACGCCGCGCGAGAGGTGCACGCCGACCGGGCAGATCATGTCGCAGCGGCCGCATTCCGTGCAGGAATCGAACACCAGCTCCTGCCACTCCTGGAGCTCCTCGACCGTGAGGTCGCGCGTCAGCAGCCGTTGCAGGAAACGGAACGGTCCGAGCTCGCGCCGGTACACCTTCCTCAGCAGCTTGAGCTTGTGGATCGGAGCGTAGCGGCCCTGACCCGTGCCCTCGTAGAAGTGACAGGCCTCGGCGCACATCCCGCAGTGCAGGCACGACTCCAGGTCGAGCGCCACCGCTGCGTCGGTGTGCTTGATGAACACTTGCTTGGCGCGCGCCACGCGCTCGGCGGCCGTCAGATCGACGGGTGGAGCCGCGCTCGCGAGCCGCGCAATGCCCTGCACCAGGTTATCGAGCGCGGCGCGTTCCTCGGTGGCAGCGACGCTGGCGTTCATGCCTGGACTCCCCGGCGCGCGAGTGCGGCGCCGATCTGGAAACGCAGCGGAAGTCCCGTGATGCAGTGGAAGATCTTGCCGAAGGGCAGCCAGACCATGAGCGCCTCGACGCTCAGGATGTGCAGCCCGATCATGGCCTCGTGCCGCTCCGGGAACAGGTGCGCATAGGTCACGATGCCGGTCACGAGTGGACCGCAGGTGAGCAGCACGCTGATGTAGTCGTCGGCGTCGGTGATCACCTTGAGGACCGGATGGATCATGCGCCGCACGAGCAATGCGATCAGGATGGCGAGCGTGATGGCGGCGAGAATCAGGATCACCTGGTTCGGCAGTCCCGGCCAGCCGAATCCGAGAATCGATTTCATGAACGGGATATGCGGCACGAAGAACAGGAAGGTCGCGAACCAGCCAAGATGCCACGCGTAACCGGTGATGTGCTGGAACGTGATGTTCTTCTCGAGCTCGTGCGGCGGTACCGAGCGCATCGCCACCGCTCGCAGCCCGGCCATGATCCGGCTGTTGGCGCGTGGCGTCGAACGATCCTTGCGGCGTCGCAGTAGCACCGCGCCGGCCACTCGCCACACGATGCCGATCACCATGATCGTCGTGGCCCAATACATCGCCGGGCCGCGCGCGAAATCGAGCAGCGTCATCGGGCCTTCTCCTCTTGGGCTTGTTTCTGTTTTTGACGTGCGAGTACGGCAGAGGCGACGCCGATCGCTGCACCCTGCGGCGGCAGCGACGGCGACAGTCCCGGGCGTGCCCCAGCGCGCTACCGACAGAGGCTCGTAGAAGCCGCCCTTGTCCCAGAAGTTCGGCTCCGCACACCCGATGCAGCCATGGCCGGCCTCGATCGGGAAGCTGGTCCCGCCATTCCACTTGACGGTGGCGCAGGCGTTGTACGTGGTCGGTCCCTTGCAACCGACCTTGAACAGGCACCAACCCTTGCGCGCCCCCTCGTCGTCGAAGGACTCGGCGAACTGGCCGCGCTCGTAGAACGGGCGTCGGTAGCAGCGATCGTGAATCGTCTGCCCATAGAAGGAGCGCGGCCGGCCGAGCGCGTCGAGCTCCGGGATCTTGCCGAAGGTCAGGTACTGTGCCAGCACGCCGGTGATTACGACCGGAATGGGCGGACAACCCGATACGTTGATGATCGGCTTGTCCTTGATCAGATCGCGCACGGCCACGGCGCCCGTCGGATTCGGCGCCGCCATCGGAATACCGCCGAACGCCGCGCACGTGCCGATGGCAACGATTGCCGCGGCACCCTTGGCGACCTCATGCAGCAGGTCGACGTTGCTGACACCCGCGATGGTCGAGTAGCCCGGGTTGCCGAGCGGGATGGAGCCGTCGACCGCCAGCAGGTACTTGCCCCAGTTCTCCTGCATCGCCTGGCGGCGCGCGTCCTCCGCCGCCTCGCCGGCAGCGGCCTGGAGGGTGTGCTGATAGTCGAGCGAAATCGCGTCGAAGATCAGGCTCTCGAGCGTCGAGGTGTCGGCGCGCGTGATCGATTCGGTACAACCCGTGCATTCCTGGAACGGGAGCCAGATGACCGACGGCCGGCGCGCTTTCTCGAGCGCCGCGGCGATTTCCTGCGCCATCCCCGGGGGCAGCGCCATCCACGAGGCGGCCGCCGCACAGAACTTCAGCAGGCCGCGACGCGTCACTCCGCGGCTGCGCAGATAGTCGCCCACCAGAACGTCGCGCATGTCTCCCCCTTTCTCAGGCCGGGCCAGCGGGTCCAGGCTCTTGTAGCACCTTCACCGCGCCATCCCCATCCGTATTTCGCGTAGTCCGCCGCGCCGCGGGCTGCCTCATCAGCGCTACGTCGCGAGCCAGGCGCTCGCGGCTGTCGCGCATCTCCGCCGGCTGCGAGCGCACGATGTCGGGAATGAAACAGATCTCGATGAAGCGACCGATGATCTCTCCCTCGGGGTCGAGGTGCGTAACCACCCAAACGCCTGCGAAGCGGGTCTCCTGCACCGTCGACGTCCCGCCCGCTTCGAGCTCGGCACGCACTTCGCCCTTGCCGAGGAAATCGAGGATGCGGCCTTCTTCCCCCGGGGCGAGCGGTACGCTGCGCAGGTCGATAGCCGCAGCCGGGCCGCCGGCGAGCAGTCGCTCGAGTGCATGTCCGATTTCATGGAGCAGGGGCTCTATGTTCCCACTCGCGTGTTCAACCGCCACCGGAATCGAGGCCAGTGTGCTCACTGTGGCTAATCCGAATCGGCGAGCCAGCGTTCGAGCACTTCGCGCGCCACCCGCACTGCGGGTTCGACGCCCCGCTGCACCTCCGGGCTCAGCTCTTCGCCGAGCTCGACCGCCGCCGGCTCGACGCCGACCAGGGCGCGGCGCCGCGGCGCGTGCCCCGAGAGTCGCGCCATGTCGAGCACGTCGCGCAGGCCGATCTCGTGCACGCTGCCAGAGCGCCCCTGCAGGAACGCATCCATGGCCTCGTCTTCGAAGCAACGCGCCGACCCGGGGGCCTCGGCCATGCGCACCGCATCAATGACCAGCAGATCCGGGGCGTGCTCGACGAGCGCCGAGAGCATGAAGCCGATGGTGCCGCCGTCGACGAAACTGAGGCGCGGGTCCGCGCCCAGGCGGCGTTCGAGCACTTGCAGCACCCGCAAGCCGACCCCGTCGTCCCGGAGCAGCATGTTGCCGATGCCGAGCACCAGAACCTGTGTCGCGGAGCCTTTGACCGGTCGTTCCATCGTGTAATGTTCGCCCGATCGCCTGCGCCAGTCAGTAGATACTTGTCAGCACGCGCCCGCGAGGTGGGCGCGCCCCCGGAGGCGCGCGTAGTATATATCGCCATGTGTCTCGCGATCCCAATGCAGATCCGTACCCTGGACGGTTACCGCGCCGAGTGTGAGGTCAAGGGCATCCGCCGCTCGGTGAGCTTGTTCATGCTGCAGGACGAGCCGCTCCAGCCCGGCGATTTCGTGCTGGTACACGTCGGCTACGCGATCCAGAAGCTGGGCGAGGCCGAAGCGCGCTCCGCCTGGGAGCTGTTCGACGAGATGCTGGCCGCCGATGCATGAGCTCGCGGTATGCCAGGCGTTGCTCGACGAAGTCGAGCGCATCGCCCGGGAGCGCCGCGCCGAGCGTGTCTGCTCGGTGCGTGTACGCCTGGGCGCACTCGCCGGCGTAGAGCCGCAGCTCCTGCAACGCGCGTACGAAATCGCGCGAGCCGGTACGCTTGCCGCTGAGGCGGCCCTCGCCATCGAGGAATCGCCGACGCGGGTGTACTGCCCGCGATGCAGAACTGAAGGCCCGGCGCGTGCGCAGCGGCTCGTGTGTGCCGCGTGCGGCGAGTGGCGCACGCAGCTGGTTGCCGGCGACGAGCTGGTGCTCATGAGCGTCGATCTGATCTCGTCCGACGACGCGACGGCAGAACGGGGGAACTAGTCATGTGCCAGAACTGCGGATGCTCCATGACCGAGGTGGAGCACGTGCCCGTCGTCAAATCGTTGCTCGAGCGCAACGACGCCGAAGCGCACCACAATCGGGAACACCTCGACGCGCATGGCGTGCTGGCTGTCAATCTGATGTCGGCGCCGGGCTCGGGAAAGACGCGACTGCTCGAGGTCACGGTCTGCGCGCTGAATGCGCAGTTGCCGTGCGCCGTCATCGAGGGCGATCTCGAGACCGACAACGATGCGGCGCGCATCCGTAGTCACGGTGTGCCGGCGGTGCAGATTACCACGGGCTCGGCCTGCCACCTCGATGCCCGAATGGTGCACGAGGCGCTGCACGAGCTCGATCTCGACGCGATCGACATGCTGTTCATCGAGAACGTCGGCAATCTCGTCTGTCCCGCGAGCTTCGCGCTCGGCGCGCATCGCAACGTGGTGCTCGTGTCCGTGACCGAGGGCGATGACAAGCCGGCAAAATATCCGGTGATGTTCCGCGCCGCGGACCTGGTGCTGGTGAGCAAGGTCGATCTGCTCGGTGCGGTCGACGATTTCGAAGTGAGCAACATCGCGCGGCATGTCCGCTCGGTCGGCAATCCTGCTCCGGTCATGGCGATCTCGGCGCGCACCGGCGAGGGTATCGACGAGTGGCTCGAGTGGCTGCGCGTCGAGCGAACGGCTGCGCACGGCATCGAGCGGCGAGGCTCTGTCGTCGCACTACCCGCATGAATGCCATGGCAGTCCCTGCCGCCGAGTGGCTCGAGCGCATACGCGCGCTCGCGCTGCCGCGGCCGGTGAAGATCCTCAACGTCTGCGGCGGGCACGAGCGTTCCATCAGCGCGGCCGGCTTGCGTGCAGCCCTGCCTTCCCGGATCGAGCTCATTCCGGGTCCTGGATGTCCGGTCTGCATCTGCCCTGAAGAAGACATTCACGAGGCGATCCAGATCGCGCGCGGCGAGGCGGCGACCGTGGTCGCGTATGGCGACATGCTGCGCGTGCCGGTAAACGCGCCGCGCAGCGAACCGCGCTCGCTCGAGCAGGCGAAGGCCGCGGGCGCCGACGTGCGACCGATCGCCAGCCCGCTCGACGCGGTGCGCATCGCGCGCGCGAACGCGGGCCGGCCCGTCGTGTTTCTCGCGGCCGGATTCGAGACCACAACCGCGCCGTGCGCAGCGATGCTCGCGCAAGGTGCGCCCGATAACCTCCACGTCCTGCTCTCCGGACGGCGCACCTGGCCAATCGTTGCGCAGTTGCTCGAGAGCGGCACGGCCGCGTTCGATGCGTTGGTTGCACCCGGCCACGTCTCGACCGTGATGGGTCCCGAGGAATGGGAGTTCGTGGTCTCGCGACACCGGATGCCCGCGGCGATCGCCGGCTTCATGCCCGACACACTCCTGGCGGCGACCTATTCCGTGTTGCGCCAGTTGCTGGAAGAGAAACCCTTCCTCGACAACTGCTACGGTCGTGCCGTACGGCCCGGCGGCAACACCGCGGCGCGGCGTTTCCTCGACCAGGTGATGAGCGTGGTCGATGCCAACTGGCGCGGCATCGGCGTCGTGCCGCAGTCCGGTTACGCGCTCAGGCCCGAGTACGCCGCACACGATGCGCGCGTGCGCTTTCCCGGCTACCGGGACCTGGCGCGTAAACGCGCCGGCGAAATGCCACCGGGTTGCGATTGCGCGCAGGTGGTGCTCGGCCGGATCCGGCCGAACGAGTGCCGACTCTACGGCGTCGCCTGCACACCGCACCATCCCATCGGCCCCTGCATGGTGTCCGACGAAGGGGCCTGTCGTATCTGGTGGGCGAGCGGCGTGCGCGAGCGGGTAGACGCGCCGCGCCGTGCAGCCGCCAGTGGAGAGTGAGGGCGTGTGACCGCGCCCGCGGCGATCGCGAGGCACTTCGTCCTCACCGGACACGTGCAGGGTGTCGGCTTTCGCCCTTTCGTCTATCGGCTTGCGCGGCACCACAACGTCACCGGCAGCGTCTGCAACCGGCTGGGTGAAGTCGACATCGTCGTGCAGGGCGAGTCGCGCGCCGTAGCGGCGTTTGCGCGCGAGGTGATCGTCTCCGCGCCGCCACTTGCCGCGCCGCGCCTCGCGCTCGATGAGCCCTGGGAAGTCGATCGAGACCTCCGTGATTTCCTGATTGCGCCAAGCGAGAGCGGGCACGCCGCGCGTATCTTCGTGCCCGCCGATCAGTTCATGTGCGATGACTGCCGCCGAGAGCTCGAAGATCCGCGTGATCGGCGCTTTCGCTACCCGTTCATCAATTGCACGCAGTGCGGGCCGCGCTACACGCTCATCGAGCGCCTGCCGTACGACCGTCCGAATACCACGCTCGCCCGTTTCACCCTGTGCGCGGACTGCGAGCGCGAGTACCGTGACCCGCTCGACCGGCGCTATCACGCGGAGCCGATCGCCTGCCCGCGTTGCGGACCGCAAGTCATTCTGCGCGAGCGCAATGGCACGGTACGCGCGGAGCGCGCGGCGGCGATCGAGAGTGCTCTCGATTTTCTGCGCGGTGGCGCTGTGCTCGGCGTCAAGGGCGTCGGCGGTTATCACCTGATGTGCGACGCACGGAACGAGGAGGCCGTGCGCGCGTTACGCACGCGCAAGCGACGTCCGGACAAGCCGCTCGCCGTGATGTTCCCGTGGCGCGGCGCGAATGGTCTCGCGGCCATACGCGAAGAGGCGACACCGACCGAAACCGAGGCGGCGATGATCGGCTCGCCCGCACGCCCGATCGTGCTCGTGACGCGCAAGGCGCAGTCGACGCTTGCCCTGGGAATCGCACCGGGACTCGCGGAGTTCGGCGTGTTCCTGCCGTACAGCCCGCTGCATCATCTGCTGCTCGAGGGGTTCGGCGGGCCGCTGGTCGCGACCTCCGGCAACCTGAGCGGAGAGCCGGTGATCACCGATGAAACGATGGCCGGTGCGCGCCTCGTGCCGATCGTCGATGCGTTTCTGCACCACGACCGGCCGATCGTGCGGCCGGCGGACGATTCGGTCTGCCGGCGCATCGCGGGGTGCATGCGTCGCGTGCGCATCGGGCGCGGGCTCGGGCCGCTCGAGCTGGACCTGGCCTTCGATGTTCCCGAGCCGATGATCGCTGTCGGTGCGCACCTGAAGAATTGCGTGGCGCTCGCCTGGGAGCGCCGCGCGGTCGTCTCGCCGCACATCGGCACGCTCGCGAGTCCACGCGCGCTCAGCGTCTTCGAGCGCACCATCGAAGACTTGCAGCAACTCTACGGGGTGCGCGCGACGCACATCGCCTGTGATGCTCATCCCGGTTACGCGAGCACGCGCCACGCGGTGAAGAGCGGCCTGCCGCTCACGCGCGTCTGGCATCATCACGCTCACGCCGGTGCACTCGCGACCGAGTGGCCCGATGAGCGCAATTGGCTGGTATTCGCCTGGGACGGCGTGGGACTCGGCACCGACGGCACCCTCTGGGGTGGCGAGACCTTCGCCGGATCGCCCGGACGGTGGACGCGGGTGGCGAGCTTGCGGCCGTTTCGACTGCCGGGCGGCGACCAGGTAGCGTACGAACCGTGGCGCAGCGCGGCTTCGCTCTGCTGGGAAACCGGCCGCAAGCCGCGCGAGCTGCCACCCGAAGGCGCGCTCTTGCACCGTGCGTGGACCAGGCAGGTCAACTCGCCGTGGTCCACCTCGGTCGGCCGGCTGTTCGATGCCGCGGCAGCGTTCGTGCTCGGCATCGCACGCACCAGTTACGAAGCGCAGGCACCGATGCAGCTCGAGGCCGCTGCCGCGTCCGTGGACTCTGCCGAAGCACTGCCGATGGCCGTGGGGGCAGATGGTCTCTTGCGCGCCGATTGGGCACCACTCATCGACGTGCTCCGAGACGATAGGCTCAGCGCCGCGGAACGCGCCGGATACTTTCACGAGGCGCTCGCCGCAACGATCCTCGCGATCGCCGAGCGCGAACGAACGCGGCGTGGCACCTGCACCGTGGGTCTGACCGGCGGCGTGTTCCAGAACCGGCGCCTCACCGAGAGCGCGGTGCGCCTGCTCGAGCAGGCGGGCTTCGAGGTGCGCCTCGCCGAGGCGCTACCCTGCAACGACGCGGGTATCGCGCTCGGCCAGGTCGTCGAGGCGGTCGCGCGCCGGGAAATGCCGTGATCGACATCCTGATCGCCGCGTTCATGCGCCACGCTTATCGCGCCGCGATGCGCCTCGAGCCGCTGCGCGCGGGTTTTGCGCTGCCGCCGCCAGACCCTGCACGGCGCTACCTGCTCTACGTGCACGTGCCTTTCTGCCCGTCGCTCTGCCCGTTCTGTTCCTTCCATCGCGTCGTCTTGCGGGACGACAAGGCGCGACGCTACTTCACGGCGCTGCGCACGCAGATCCGGCAGTACGCTGACGCGGGGTTTCGCGTCGGAGGCGTGTACGTCGGAGGCGGTACGCCGACGTCGGTTCCGGACGAGCTCGAGCGCACGCTGGACCTGATCAATCAGCTCTTCGGCCGTCAGGCGCCTTCGGTCGAGACCAACCCGAACGATCTCACGCCTGCGATCGTCGGCATGCTGCAACGAGCGGGTGTCGCGCGGCTCTCAGTCGGCGTGCAGAGCTTCGACGACGGCCTGCTGCGCGCGATGGGCCGCTACGAAAAGTACGGTTCCGCGGCCAGCATTCGCGAACATCTGGCCGCCGTGACCGATGCCTTTCCGACGCTCAACATCGACATGATCTTCAATCTGCCGGGCCAGACGCGCGCAATGCTCGATCGCGACCTCGACATCATCGTCGAGGAGCTCGGCGTGCAGCAGGTCTCGTTCTATCCGCTGATGGTCGTGTCTTCGACGCGCCTCGCCATGCGCGAGCGCATGGGTGGCTACGGCGCGAACCGCGAGCACGAGTTCTATCGCGCGATCCAGCGGCGCCTCGCCCGCGACTATCGTGCGGCATCTGCCTGGTGCTTCTCGCGTGGCAGCGCGGCGATCGACGAGTACATCGTGACCGACGACGAGTACATCGGGGCGGGGAGCGGCGCGTTCGGTTACCTCCGCGGCCTCCTGTACTCGAACTCGTTTTCGCTCAACCGCTACGCACAACTCACCGGCGCGCGCCGCTTACCGGTGACCATGGCGAGGCAGATGAGCGAGCTCGATCAGATGCGCTACGATTTCCTGACGCACCTCTTCGGCCTGTCGCTCGACAAGGAGTTCGTGCGCCGCAAATACGCCGGCCGCTTCGAGCGATGCCTGTGGCGCGAGATCGCTTTATTTCGCGCCATCGGCGCCTTGCGCGACACGGGGCCGCGCCTGGAGCTGACCGAGCGCGGCAGGTACTACTGGGTCGTGATGATGCGCGAGTTCTTCACGGGCGTGAATCGCTTCCGCGACCAGATGCGGCGCTACATTCGCAGCGAACTCGGCGCTGCGCAGACGGATGACGCGCCAGCGCCCGCGGGCGCGACGCTGTACGACGCACGATCCTGAGGTGTGGGATGGAAGACGATCGCATCGGCCTCGCGCACGGTAACGGCGGCCGCTTCATGCGCGAGCTCATCGCCGAGGTGTTCCTGCGCCACCTCGGTAACCCTGCGCTCGATGCCGACGCCGACGCGGTGCCGCTCGCCTTGAATGGCGGCGAAGTGATGCTGACGACCGACGGTTTCACCGTGCAACCGCTCGAGTTTCCAGGAGGCACGATCGGCTCTCTCGCCGTGCACGGGACCGTGAACGATCTCGCGGTTACCGGCGCCACTGCGCTCTACATGAGCCTGGGCGTGATTATCGAAGAGGGCTTCGAGATCAAGACCCTCGAACGCATCGTGGTGAGTCTCGCTGCAGCCGCGCGTGAGACCGGCGTGCGTGTCGTCGCCGGCGACACCAAGGTCGTGCGGCGCGGGGAGGGAAGCGGCCTGTATCTGGTAGCGACAGGAGTAGGCATGCGGCCGCGGGGTCTGCGCCTCGGTCTCGGCGAAGTGCGTGACGGCGACGTGCTGCTGGTGAGCGGTCCCGTCGGCGATCACGGTACCGCGGTGCTGCTCGCGCGCGAGGAATTCGGATTGAGCGGCGAACTCGCTTCCGACGCCGCGAGCGTGCTGCCGCTGGCGCAGGCGCTGCTCGGCGTGCCGGGACTGAGGTTCATGCGCGATCCGACCCGCGGTGGTCTCGCCACGGTGGTGCATGAAATCGTGCGCGCCAGCGGTCTCGAGGCGCGCCTCGACGAACTGGCGATTCCCGTGCGGTCGCCGGTGCGCAGCGTGTGCGAAACGCTCGGCTACGACCCGCTCTATCTCGCCTGCGAAGGGCGCATCGTCGCGGTCGTCGCTCCCGAGCACGCGGCGCGCGCGCTCGAGGCACTGCGCGCGGTGCCTGCCGGGCGCGAGGCTGCGATCATCGGGCGGATGTCCGGTGCGGGAACGCGCGTCGTGCTCGGCACCGAGCTCGGTGGCGAGCGTTACATCGAGGAGCTCGAGGACGATCCTCTGCCGCGCATCTGCTGATACGCGCTAGCGCGCGCTGCCGTAGAGCGGCGCAGCGTCGATGTAGATGTAGTACTCGGCGACCCGGCCGTCGCGCAACAGCAGCGTATCCGCGAAGGGCAGCGTGAGCTCCGAACCGTCGAGTCGCGTGTAGGTCACCGTACCTTCCAGCGCCACCGCCTCAGCGGTCGACCAGACACGACCGATGCGATGTCTCGAGCGCCGGATGCTGGCGAAGAAGTGGCGCACGGCCTGCTCGATCGCGGCGCGGCCGTGCACCGGCGGCCCGTTGCCGAAACGGAACACTGCATCCTCGGTGAGATAGGTGCCGAACGTCGTCGCGTCGGCCGAATCGATGGCGCCAAAGAGGCCGTCGAGCCATTCGGTCGCCGTGCCGCGTTCAGCGCTGGCATGCTTCAGCTTCCCGCGCCCGCCGCTTCGCCTTCGCCCTCCCCGGCCTCGTCATGACCGGCAGCCCGCGCCGGATCAGTTGACTGCTGCATACTCGAACGTCCTCCGCGATGCGCTGTGAATCGTCTTCTTCGTGTTCTTCGTCCCCTCGCGGCCTTTGGTGGGCGATGCCATTCGAGGCCGCACGGTCTCGCCGATCCAGTGCCGAACCTGGTAAGTGAGGGTCAGGCACCGCGCCAGGCCCACACCGCGAGCCAGACGCAACCAACTGCATGAATGGCGAGCGTGCGCTCGATCGCACCTTTGAGTGCCTCACGTCCTTCGGTCACGGGCCGTATCGCTCGCGAATTCGCGAACGCGAGCGCGACGAGCAGTGGCGGTGCCAGCAGCGTCCAGCCGCTGAGCAATCCCTGGCCGACGGCCACAAGGATGGCGAGCGCCGCGCCAAGATGCAGACCGAGGTAAATCAAGCGCGTCCCGGCAATGCCCAGCCTTACGGGCAGCGTGTGCTTGCCGGCCGCGGCGTCGGCCTTGATGTCGGGCACTTCGTTGATGAGCAGGATCGCCGTCACCCACAGCGCGACTGGCGCCGCTATGAGCAGGGAAGCACTGTCGAGGAGGCCAGACTGCAGCCAAGCGGCGCCGGTGACCGGCAGCAAGCCGAAGGCCACGCCGATCGCAAGCTCGCCGACGCCACGGCCGGCGAGTTGCACCGGCCTCAGCGAGTAGAACGTGCCGAGTGCGATACCGGCCAATCCGAAGCCGAGCACGAGCGGACCCTTGAGCCATGCGAGTAACACGCCGCACAGGAGCGCCACTACGAGCAGGCGCAGGCCGAAACGCCGCATGGCGGAGGCGCTCAGGATCTGGCTCTGGATGAAGCGCGAGCCGCCGGTGTAAGGGAAGATGCGCTCGGTGTTGGCGCGGTCCGTGCCGCTTTCGTCGTCGGCGACGTCGTTGATCACGTTGGCGCCCGCATGCACGAGCATGGTCGCGAGCAGGGCGAGCGCGGCTAGACCGAGATCGAACGAGCCGCTCACCGCGTGACCCCAGGCCGTGCCGACCACCACTGGGAGCACGGAAGCCGGGAAGAAGGCCGGCCGCATCGCGCCCCAATAGCGACGCAGGACGCGTCCGGGCGCGTTGCCGACCAGTTCGACGGCGAGAGGTTCGGAGGCTGGCGACATGGCATTACTCCCTCGTTTCACGACTTGCTTCGTGCACGCGTACGTTCTCTTCGAGCTCGTACAGCTCGAGCTGCTCCTCGACGAAACGCAGTGCCTGCTCGAGCTCCGGCATCAGCACGTTTTCGAGCGCGCGCGCCCGCCGTTCAGTGCGACGGTACTCAGCGGCGAGCCGGCGCAGGTTCCGTTCGAGCGCCGCCAGCGGCACGGCCTCGCGCAACAGGTCGAGGTGGATACCCGCGCAAGCGCCAGCTTCGGGCGACGGATCGATCGCCGCGACTGCTGCAGGTGCCGAGGCAAGATCCGCTTGCGCCTCGACAATTGCGATCCCCATCGCGCGCCGAGTGTGCTGCACAACACCGAACTTCTCGAGCTGGAGTGCAGGATAAACGATCAGCGCGTCCAGACCATGGCGTGCGGCTGCATCGAAGAGCAGGATGCGGGCGCGTTCATGCAGAGCGAGCCAGGCGGTGCGGGCGACACGATAGCGCTCCAGGCCGCGCAGAATCTCGGCTGCAAGCAGCATGCGCTTTTCGTCGAGGAACTCGTAGCCCTCGCGCACGAGGTAGCGCTCCTCGCGCAGCTCGAGCGCGGTCGAGCGGTTCGGCGACAGCTCGCGCTCCAGTTCAGGCATCCTGCGCGCCCTCGATATAGTGAGCGAGCTGGTGCCGATTGAGGCGCGTGAGCTCTGTCGCGGGCAGCAGCCGCAGCACCTGCCACCCGGTGGCCATGCTCTCCTCGAGTGTGCGCCACTCGGCCTGGTGCACGAGGCGGCGCTCAAAAGCATCGCCAAATTCCAGGTAGCGCTCTTCGTTCGCAGAAAGCCCATCGCGGCCCATCACGCTCGCGAGTAACCGCACCCGGGTGGCACGCGCGTACGCCGCGAACAGCTGATTGGCGAGCGCCGGATGATCGGCATGGGTAAATCCGGCGCCGATGCCGGTGTCCATGAGCCGCGAGAGACTGGGCAGCACCTTGACCGGCGGATACACGCCCGCCCGGTCGAGCTCCTTGTCGAGCACGATCTGGCCCTCGGTGATATAGCCGGTCAGGTCGGGGATCGGATGCCCGATGTCATCTCCGGGCATGGTGAGAATTGGCAGCTGCGTGAGGGTGCCGGGGCGCCCGCGCACGCAGCCGGCGCGCTCGAAGATCGAAGCGAGGTCGGAGTACAGGTAGCCGGGATAGCCCTTGCGGCTTGGAATCTCGCCGCGGCTCGAGGAGACCTCGCGCAGCGCCTCGCAATAGTTGGTCATGTCGGTCATCACGACCAGCACGTGCCGCCCCTCGACGAAGGCGAGATATTCGGCTGCAGTCAGGGCGTAGCGCGGAGCGAGCAGGCGCTGTGTGCTTGGATCGTCCGCGAGGTTGAGGAACAGCGCCGTGTGACCGAGCGCTCCGCTGCGCTCGAGACTGCCGCGAAACACCTCCGCGGTATCGTGCGAAACGCCGATGCCGACGAAGACCAGCGCGAAGTCGCTCCGCTCGGCGCCCCGCAGGCGTGCACGTTGCGCTATCTCGACCGCGAGGCGGTCGTGTGGCAGGCCGCTGCCGGAGAAGATGGGCAGCTTCTGACCGCGCACCAGGCTGTTCATGAGATCGATGGTCGTCACGCCGGTCTCGATGAAATCCCGCGGCAGCAGGCGCGCCGCGGGATTGATCGGCATGCCGTCGACCGGGAGCTCGAGCTCGGCGGGAAGCGCCGGACCGCCATCGAGCGGCTTGCCGACGCTGTCGAATACGCGCCCCAGAATGCCGGGCCCGACCGCAAACTGCAGCGGCTCGTCGCGCAGGACGACACGCGTGTCGCTCGTGCCGAGGCCGAGCGTGCTTTCCAGCACTTCGAGCACCAGTGCAGCCTCATCGAGCGCCACCACGCGGCCGATGCGGCGGTGTCCGTCCGGACCCACGACCTGAACCGCACTGTTCAATCCGACATCTACCGTGCGCCGCGCGAACAGTAGCGGCCCGGCGACGCGTGTGACAGCACCTTCAATGGACAGCGTCGCGCGCATCGCTCGCCTCCGCTGTCAGGCTTTCCATCTGGCTCTCGATCTGTCGCTGCAGCGGCTCGATGCGCGCGATGTGATCCTCGCCGATATCCTCCCCGACGCGTAGCAGGCGACGGTAGGTCTCGAGCGCAACGATCCGTTCCGGCGTAACGCCCCGCTGCAGAGCGCGTTCCGCGAGCTCGATGAAACGCATGACGGTCCTGACGATCGCGGTCTGGCGAGCGGGCGAACAGTAACGATCGACGCTCGACATTGCCGACTGGCGCAGCACGCCCTCGTTCACGAGCTCGGCGCACGCCAGCGCCAGCTGCTGGGCGGGCGGCAGCGCTTCCTTGCCGACGATGCGCACCATTCGCTCGAGGCGCGCCTGTTGCTCCAGCAGAGTAAGAATCCGGCGACGGTGCTCGAGCCATTCGGGGTTACCCTGCACCTTCCACCACTGCGCCATCACCTCCACGTCCTCGGAGTAGGACTGCAGGGGATGGATGGCGGGATAGAAGCGCGCGTGAGCACGCTGCCGATCGAGCGCCCAGAAACTGCGCACGTAGCGCTTGGTGTGCAGGGTTACCGGCTCTGAGAAGTCCCCGGCCGGAGGGCTGATCGCGCCGATGATGGTCACCGAGCCCTCGGCGCCGGCGAGCGTACGCACGCGCGCCGCGCGCTCATAGAAATCCGCCAAACGCGAGCTGAGATAGGCGGGAAACCCGGCTTCGCCCGGCAGCTCGCCCAGCCGGCCCGACACCTCGCGCAGCGCCTCCGCCCAGCGACTGGTCGAGTCGGCCAGCAACGCGACGTGCAATCCCTGATCGCGAAAGTACTCGGCTACCGTGATGGCCGTGTAGATGCTCGCTTCGCGCGCAGCCACCGGCATATTGGACGTGTTGGCGATGATGACGGTGCGCTCCATGAGCGGCCGCCCGCGCGTCGGATCCTCAAGCTGTGGGAACTCGTGCAGGACCTCCGCCATCTCGTTGCCGCGTTCGCCGCAGCCGACGTAAACGATGACATCAGCGTCGCACCACTTGGCGAGGGCTTCCTGCAGAACTGTCTTGCCGGTACCGAATCCGCCCGGCAGTGCGGCGCGGCTACCGCGCGCGACCGGAAACAGCGTGTCGAGGATGCGCTGACCTGTGACGAGCGGGCCGCTCGCCGGCAGCCGCGCAGCCACCGGCCGGCGCTTGCGCACGGGCCAGTGGTGGGCCATGGCGACCTCGAGCACGCGACCGTCGTCCGAGCGCAGCCGGCAGATCGGCACGTCATCCAGATACTCGCCAGCCGGCGCCACCCACTCGGCGACGCCGCCCTGCTCCGGCGGTATGAGGCAGCGCTGCGCCGGTCCCTGCACCCGCAATTCGCCCAGCACGGCGCCAGCGGCGAGCACGTCGCCTGCACGTACGACAGGCTCGAAACGGAAGGGCCCGGCCGCGGCCTGCGTACTGCCGCGCTCGGTGAACATCGAGGTGCTACGGTCGAGTGGGCGGAGCAACCCGTCGAAGATGTGACCGAGGAGCGCCGGGCCCAGTCGCGCGGTCAGAGGCTGGCCGGTGCCGACGACGCGATCGCCGGATCGCAGACCGCTCGTGTCCTCATAAACCTGAGCGACGAGTTCGCCGTCGCGCAACTGAACGATCTCGCCGAGCAGGCCTTCGGCGCCGACGCTCAGCGCCTCGTGCAGGTGAAAAGGCCCGTCCATGCGCGCCCGCAGGACCGGCCCACCGATCCAGCGAATTCGTGCTGTGCTCATGCCCGCACCGCTCCATCGTCTGCGCGCGCCTGGTCGTGCAGCCACTCCCGCAGCAAACGCCCCTCAATCGCTGCAAGGTCGTCGAACAGCCCGGTGACGGTCGCATCGAGTGTCGCGCCCTCAGCCCGCACACTCAGACCCGCACTGAGCTGCCCGTGCTCGCGGAGCGTGTGCTTTCCGGTCCGCAGCGCGCCCGCGCGTGCGAGCAAGCCGTCGCGTTCCTCCCGGCTCGAGCCGGGCGCAATCTCGATCGCCCAGTCCGGAGCGCCGAGGTGCCGCGCCGCTGCGACGAGCGTGGTCTCGCACCACTCACGGCGTGCCTCGGACTCTCTCCACCGCCGCTCGAGCGCTGCGGGAAGTCTGTCACAGGCCCGCTTCACGAGCGCCTGCAGAGCGGCGTGCTGCTCTCGACGCTGCACCGCCTCGAGCTCTGCACGTCGCAGCGTAAGCGCTTCAGCAATTCTCATCCGCTCGTAACGCGTCGCCTCGCGCATCCTGCGCCGTGCTTCACTCCGCGCAGCGCGCGCGATCGCCCGCGCACGCTCCCGCGCGCTCGCGAGCTCGGCGGCACAACGACGTTCGCGATCCTGCTCGAGCCGATCGAGCAACGCCTGAAGTTGCGCAGCGACGATGCTGTCCGGCGCGCTCACATCTCGACTCCGAGGGCGCGTTGCAGTGCGCGCGCGAGATCGGGTGGATCGCGTCGACGCAGCGCATCGGGTATGACGAGCACCAGCGGCCGACCCGCAATCAGCGCCGACTCGAGTCGGCGCAACGGCAGCTCGGCCGCAAGCGTCGCGCTCACGAGCAGCAGCTCGCAGTCCTCGCAGGCGGCTTCAAACGCGGCGGCGAGCGTCCGCACGTTCGGCACGATCGTG
This sequence comes from uncultured Gammaproteobacteria bacterium, assembly GCA_963705495.1. GTDB lineage: Bacteria > Pseudomonadota > Gammaproteobacteria > Steroidobacterales > Steroidobacteraceae > DATBVX01. Next base: position 247,689 of record CAVPJQ010000005.1, read on the forward strand.
CGCGCTCCGGCAAGGCGAAAGCCCGCGGCGGTGAGCTCGTCGGCAAGCACAACGGGTGCTGCCACTTCAGGCTGCCCGGTTAAGGATCAGAATCGCGATGATCAGACCGTAGATCGCGATGCCTTCGGCCAGACCGACCAGGATCAACACCCGGCCCATCAGCTCCGGTTTCTCGGTGAGCGCGCCAACCGCCGCGCTGCCCACACGTCCCACGGCGTAAGCGGCTGCGAGCGAGCTCAGCCCGACTGCGAGCGCGGCGCTGAAAAGCGCCCAGCGCAGCACCTGGGGATCCGCTGCTGCCGCGGGCGGCTGCGCCGGCGGCGTCTGCGCCAACGCGCTCACTGCGATGGCGACGACGATCAGGGCGGCGAGCGTGAGCACTCCTCCCGTCCAGGTGAGCAGGCGCAGGATGCGAAGCGAGCGATTCATGTGGAACGTTCCTGAGGAGATGAGCGGGCAAGATCGATTTCCGGCATCGGCCGGAACTCGCGTCCGGCGCCGCGCAGAAAGCGGACAAAGAACTCGAACAACACCAGTCGCGTGGTCTGGATCCCGGCGACGAGCGCCTCGAGGACGATCACGAACAGGTTGCCTATGATCAGCACGGCGACAGCGAGCGAGCGTGGCGCCGCCGCAGCCAGCCCCACGATGGCGACACAAAGCCCGGCGTGAGCCAGTGCGAAGGCGCCGACACGCAGGAACGACAGAGTGTTGACCGCGATCTGCAGCGCCGATTCGAGCAACTCGCCGATCGAAGACCCGATGCTCCTCAGGCGCATTCCCTTGGGCGCGCAGGCGATCAACCCACACACGAACCAGACTGCCCCCGCGCCGGCGAGCCAGATCGCGGCGGTGTCGACAAAAGTGAGCAGCACGCCCACATAGAAAACCACGAGTCCCGCCTTAGATGCGCACCAGCGCGCCCCGCGACCCACCCAATGCTGTTGGAGGCCGTCGAGCCCGAGCCCGAGCAGTACTACCACCACGCCCAACCCGAGAGTCACGCCGAGTACCGTCAGAGGGGCTTCGAGCGGCGCGATCCACACCGGATGAATCAGGTCCTCGCGCCCGAACACGCTGCCGAAAAGCACGCCGAACAGCATTGAGGCGATACCGCCGGACACCAGCAGGGCCAGGGGCGGATAGCGACGACGCAACACCAGACCCACTGCAAGCAGTACGAGCCCGTGCCCGACGTCGGCAAACATGAATCCGAAAATGAGCGGAGCGATGATTGCAACGAGAAGGCTCGGGTCCGCCTCCGCCAGGCTGGGCGTGCCCAACAAGCGCGCAAACAGCTCGAACGGCCGCACCCAACCGGGATTGCGCAGCGTCACAGGCGGTTCGAGTCCTTCCGGCGGCGGCGGAAGCTGCAGCAGGTGCGGCACGTCACCGCCGCGGAGCCGCTGCTCGAGGATGCGCGCGTCGGGCTCACGCGTCCACCCCGTCACCCACGCGAAGTGCTCGGTGGCCGCGAGTTGGGGTACCTGACTCGCATACCACTCGACGAAGGCGAAATCACCGAGCAAGTGCTCGAGGTGATGCTCGGCCGTAAGGCGCTCGAGTGCTTCGCGCAGTTCGTGTATCTGGGCGTCGGTAGAGGCGATCATCTCGCCCAAAGCCGTCTGCTCGGAAGATCCGGCCGCTGGGAGCGCAGGCAGGACAATACGGCGTGCCTTGCGCGCAAGCAGGGTGTCCTCGAGGCTGGCGATTTCTACATCGAGGCCGACAGCCACCAGGAAGCAGTGCGCTCCGGCATCGATGCGCTGCACAAGCGCATTCACAGGAAGCTCTTTCGGCCACTCCCGCGTCTCGACGCGAAACGCGCAGGTTCGCAACTGCGGACCTGCACTGGCCAGCCGCGTGAGCGCGGGCAGGCTTCCTGCCGCCGCCGCCACGAGCTCGGCGGTGCGCTTAAGTTCCTCGCGCCGCGCGAGCGCCGCCTGAAGCGCGGCAACCAGCGGTTCTGCCTGTCCTTGCCACGCGCGCAGCCTCACGAGCGCCTCGTCAAGAATCTGGCCCGGCTCGCGCGGCGGAGCACCGGATTTCAGGCGTGGCGCCGGCCAGTAGGCGGCGTAGCGGCGCTGCAGCTCGCGGAATTCGTCGAGGCTCGCGTGAAGCTCGGGCAGAGCGCCGTGCGCGATGCTGCGGCTGTGAGTCTCAAGCTGCACCGTGCGCGTACTCGCGAGCAGTACCAGAGCGCGTGACAGCTCCTCGCGCGGCACGAGCAGCTCGAACCACGTGGCCGGCCGCGAGCGTACGCTCATAAAGGTTCCATGCGCGCAGATTCGAGGAGCAGGCGACGCACCAGCCCGGCACGCAGGCGCTCGAGATCGAGCGCCTCGAGGAACAAGTGCGCGACAGCTGCGGCGACCGTCTCGACGTGACGGCGGAACAGCGCGCCGAGCCGCTGCTTGAGGTCTATCCGCGATTCGAAGCTCGACTCCGCTACCGATTCGCGCAGAGTTGCGGCGTGTTCGCCGACCGTCCGCACGATAGCCTCGAGGCCGCGCACGTGCTCGGGGAAGACCCGCGGCCAGAGCCGTCGCCAAACGACCAGCCAGGCCCGCAGCGATGGGATACCCGTGTGCGCTTCGCGCAGCAGCGCAGCGACCGGCGACGCTTGCGAAAGCTCGCTCGCGTTCGTGCACATCCGTCTCGCACCACGGACTCGTAGATCTCATCGTCGGCCATCCAGGAATGAATGACGCCACCGCGCAGCAGGTGATCGAGAACCGGTAGATCGACGAGAAATGCCACCCACTCCACTGCAGAGCGCCACGCCTCGGGCTCGAAGCGCGCGATCTCATGTACATATTACCGCCATTCGGCGCGCAGGCGTGCTTCGAGCATGTGGCTGCTCATGTCGGGAGCGATGCGCTCCACCCAGCGTGCCCGGCTTGTGCTGCGCAGGACGTGCAAGTACTGCGTTACATCGTGCGTCGCGTTCAGGCGCCGCCACTCCAACTCTGTGAGACGCGTACCGTGTCGAGCCTGGATGCGCGCCTGTGCATAGGCGAAGTCCGCATCGCCGATCATTTTGATGACGTCAGCCATGCAGCCACACGGTCGAGCAGTGAGTCGAGCGCAGTCTCATTCACCCGCGCCATGCCCCGCTCCATCGCGCCAGCCTCCAGGGCAAGTTCGCCGACACGTTGCGTGAGCGCGGCGGCGCAGCGATCGTGCACGCGGCGTACGCGCTCATCGCAGCAGCGTGCGATCCGCGCGGCGCGTTCCGTTGCTTGCTGCACGGCGAGTGCGCCAGCCTGCTGCGCTTCGCGGACAGCGTCCTCCGTGGCTCGCTCAGCAGCGAGCGCGGTCTCCATAGCTTCGACGACGCGGGCAGAATGGTCCGGCGCGGTCATAGCGATCCGCCTGACTCTTGGTAGGAGCCTGTAGAACTTGCGGACGGCGCCGCGAGATAGGTACATTCCGCAGCACGATGTAACCGGCGCCGTGCTAGCGTCCGGCAGCTCCTGTGATCGCTGCGCACCGGGGTTGCGTACCAGACACCATGAACGAGATCAGCGCGCTGTTGATCGGCTTTCTTCTGGACGCGCGACATCGAGAACGCCTATCTCGCCTTCGACCCGAGCGAGGGTAGTGGTCCCTGCTGCTGTAGGCCTGCTACTCCTCGTAGCCCGGCGGCAGGTCGTGACCGATGCCTTTATGGCAGTCGATGCATGTCTCGTGGCGTGCAGCCATGCGTTCCCTGTTGTGCTTCTTGGCGGCACTCGAATCCTGCTCTTCCAGGTCCATCGCCTCGAGTGAGTGACAGTTCTTGCATTCACGGGAGTCGTTGGCCTTCATCTTCGCCCAGACATTCTCCGCCATCTCGAGTCGGTGGGCGGCGAACTTCTCCTTCGGGCGCCGCGTACCCATGGCCCACTTCGGCAACTCGTTTATGCTCGCCGCAATTTTGACCTTCATCTTGGGGAAGAAGGCATGCGGCACGTGGCAATCCGAGCAGATCGCGCGCACGCCCGCGACGTTCTTGTAGTGAGGGCTTCGCTCGTACTCGGGCACCATGCTGTCCCGCATCTCATGACAAGAGCTGCAGAACGCCAGAGTATTTGAGTAGTGCATTGTCGTGTTGAATCCAGCCCAGGCGAACACGCCCAGGCCGAACAGCAGGAATCCGCCCAGGGGAATGCCCAGCAGCCACCGCTTGCTCGGCTTGCGCCACAGGCGCTGCCACCATGATTCGGGCAACGGTTTCTGATTCGCTTCGGGCATGGGGATCTCCCGGCAAATGCTTTTTGGTCTTGTCGGCCTCGGCGCTCGTGCCTACTGGAAACTACCGTAGTAGTTAACCAGCGCGTCGATATCGTCCTTGGTGAGCTCATCGACCTTGGGCTTCATTTTCTTCGGCATCGGCCGCTTTCCGGAGCTGTACTCCTCGAACGTATGACGCATGTAGGGCATCCACTGACCGGCCAGGATGCCGGCATCGTCCTCGGGACTGCTGCCGCCATCTTCATGGCACTTCTTGCAATGGGTGTCGTGAATCTGCTTGCCGTGCTCCGCTTTCGCGGCATCGGCGGTCTGCTTGGCACGGACGAACGGTTTCTTGGAAAGAGTGTCGGAGACTGCCGTGATGTCCCCATCCGACAACTTGCTCGCGACAGTGCACATGTCGGTCGTCTGCCCCTTCAGCTCGCCGGCGTTGTACTTCACCTCGGGGCAGGGCCGCTCCTTGTTCTTGTAGTTTGTGAGGCTATCGGTCAGGTACTTCGCTGAGTAGCCGCCGATGATCGGCACGTCGGACTCGGTGCTGGCGCCGTCCTTGCCATGGCAACCGACACAATTCTCGATGGGATCGGCTCCCCAGGCGCTTCCGGCCAGCGCTAATGCGATGACCGCGACGTACGCCAGCCCACACGGCACACGATTCCCTCGGGTGTTTATCGTCACGGCGGCTGTCTCCCTAAAATGATTCTTGTGCACGCAGAGCAGTCTGTCCGAGAACACTATTGTTTTTGTACTTCGGCAAACACGTATAACAGTCCTAACATACGCCGGCGTATACGATAGCTTCGCGACGAGTTACAAGTCGATCAGCAAGGGGGGCTATCAAATGAAAAGCTTCCGCGTGCGTATTTCGCGGGCCCGCTTGTCAGTGATGGCCGGCTTGATGGTCGTCGCCCTGCTGGGCTGCAGCAGCGACACGGGGCCGGCCGGCCCAGCGGGCCCACAGGGTCCACCCGGACCGCCGGGGCCTCCGGGCGGCGGCAGCGGCTCGGGCACCACCATTCCGAGCAATGCGACCCCGGCCAGCGATGAGGCCGCCGCCGCGTGGGCAGCGCTTCAGCCCTGAAAGTGACCGTCACGAGCGTCAGCATCAACAGCGCGCCCGTCGTCAATTTCACCGTGACCGATGACACCGGCGTTCCGGTGACAGGCCTCGGCAATACGTCGAAGAGCAGCACGGCTACTGTCGCCGGCCTCACCAACCTCGCGTTCTCGCTGGCGAAGCTGGTGCCTGGCACAGATGGCAGTCCGAGCAATTGGGTCAGCTACATCGTGACCACTGTGCCGACGACAACCGCAGCTGCGGCACCGACGCGCCCATCAACCGATAACACCGGGACACTCGTCGACCACGGCGACGGCACCTACACATACACGTTCTATCGCGACGTCACACAGATCAAGTCCCAGGTCGACGCAATGACCGTCAGCGGAGCCAACAACAAGGCTGACCTCGGTGACCTGACCTACGATCCGAGCCGCGTGCACCGGCTGACGATCCAGCTCTCCGGCAACGCCCCGGGTACCGGCACCAACACGCCCAACGGCGTCGAGGTGGCCGGCGTCCCTGGCGTCCCGCTGACCAAGCCTGTCGATGTCATCTACGACTTCGCCCCCGCAACAGGACAATCGCAGCCCCCCGAGAACTCCGGCCGCGACGTCGTCGCCACCGCGAAGTGCAACGAGTGTCACCAGCAGCTCGGTGGCATTCCCGGCGACAACCCGGAAAGTTCGGGGGCCGGCTTCCATGGCGGTAACCGGAACGACACCCGATATTGCGTCGTATGCCACACGGAGCAGCGCAAGTACGGGCGTAACGAGGCGACGATCGACGCCAGCACGCTGACCTTTACCGTCAACCACCGAGAAAGTGGACGGCCGCGCGATCGGCAACCTGCCCAACCACATTCATCATATCCACATGGGCGAGTTCCTGGCCAAGAAGAAGTACGACTACGGGGGCGTCGAATACAACGAGACGCTGTTCCCGCAGGACGTTCGCAACTGCACCAAGTGCCACGACGGCTCGGCCACCTCGACGGCGCAGACCGCGCAGGGTGACAACTGGAAGAACGCGCCCAGCCGGCGAGCCTGTGGTGGATGCCACGACGGTATCAACTTCGCGACCGGTCAAGGGCGTGACCATCGAGGATGCGCTCGCGGGTCTGATCTCGAGACGACCAGTTTCAATGGCCTCGCGCACGGCGGCGGTGCGCAGCCCGATGACTCCACGTGCACGACGTGCCACACGCCGGACAATATCGACAAGGCTCACTTGCCCATTACGCCGCCGAATCCGAACAATGCGCTGCAGGTGGCGCAATCGGCGGGCGGCAACGCCAACACCAACGCGGCCTGGATCGCGTCGAACACGAGCCGCCTGCCGGCTGGCGCGATCAAGGTGACGTACGAGATCCGCAAAGTGTCCCGAAACGCCAACAGGTCAACCGGTGATGGAGTTCCGCATGCTGCAAGACGGTCAGCGCAAGGACCTCAACGACTTCGCGACCACCGCGGTCAACCCCAAGACCAACAGCAAGGAGATCTGGGATAACTTCATGGGCTCGCCGAGCGCGTACTTCGCGTTCGCGGTGAAGCAGGATGGCGATCACCGCGCCGGCAGACTTCAATGCCAGCGCGTCCGGGTATCTGAAGAACATCTGGATCTCGAACGGCACGGCCACAGGTTCGGGTGCGGGCACGCTCACCGGTCCGGACGCCAATGGGTTCTACACTGTCACGCTCACCGGCGTGACGATACCCGACACCGCGGCGATGCTGACCGGCGGCCTTGGGTTCTCGTACAACGTGACGAGCACATTGCCGCTGACACAGACCAATGTGGATGACGAGTGTGGGTTGGCGTTCAACCCGCTACAGCCTCGGCCGAACCGGTGCTATGAGGTATTGCCGTCGCCGATCGGGCAAGCGAATGAGGTCGGCGGCCTGATCGTGATCGCGCCTACGGTGCAGAAGGTGGCCGACGGTTACACGGGACGTCGGCCGATCGTCGAAGATGCACGCTGCAACAAGTGCCACCAGGAGCTGGGCGCGTTCACCGAGGATTCGTTCCACGGTGGCCAGCGCAACGACGGCACGACCTGTGCGTGGTGCCACACTCCGAACCGGACGAGCAGCGGCTGGTCGGCGGATTCGGTGTACTTCGTCCATGCAATCCACGGGGGTGCCAAGCGCACGCAGGCGTTCACCTGGCACGCCTCGGCGGTGGGCGAGTCCTTCGCTGACGTCAAGTTCCCGGGCGTGCTGAAGAACTGCGAGGGCTGCCACATTCGCGGCTCGTACGACTTCAGTGCCCCAGCGTCTGAGAGCGCGTTGCCGAACCGGCTGTATCGCACGGTCGCCACCGGCGTCTTTGCCGTTACCGCGGGGGATGACGATCACGACGTACAGTCAGCGGCGGCAGCTGCACTCCCGGTACGTCGGCGCCGCAGACTGACGTCGGCGCGTACGCGCTGTCACCGTACATCACAGCGGACGGGTCGACGAACTACGGCACTCGGTTTCAGCTACAACGCGGGCCTCACGACCGTCCAATTCGTGCAGGACCGACCGGGGCACTCGTGCGCCAATCCGGCCGGCGGTACGCTGGAGGCGGAGTCGACAGACTCTGGTCAATTCGCCGATCGCCGCGGTGTGCACGGCGTGCCACGACACTTCGCTGGCAAAAGCCCACATCGAGATGAACGGTGGTTCGATCTATGCACCACGCACCACCGCGCTAGCCACGGTGGAGACCTGCATGATCTGCCATGCGACGGGTCACATCGCGGACATCAGGGCCATGCACGCGAAGTAGCGCACTGTGCACGTGCGTGTCACGGTGCTGATCGCGTTCGCGAGCTTGTCGCCGGCCGGCGGGTTATCCGCCGGCCGGCCATACCTGATGCCGGCGCGCAAGTGCGCGGCCGACAGGCAGCGACAAGTAGTGGGACGAGTTGCGCGGACTAACGTGACATGACCAAGAACAAGAAACGCGGTCCGCTTACCGCGGGGCTGTTCCTGTTGTGTCTCGTCCTGCCTGCGCTGGCCCTGGCCGAAACCCCGCCGAAGGCGGCCGGACCCGAAGCGAAGGCTGCCGAACCGCAAGCAAATGCGCCGGAACCAGAAGCGAAGGCGCCCCCGCCTGAAGCGAAAGCACCTGAGCCCGAAACCAAAGCGGCCACACCAGAAGCTAAGCAGGAACCCGCCAAGAGCGCGGAATCCGCAGAGGAAGAGAAACCTGCGTACACCAAGCGCGGTGCCGACACTTGCCTCAAGTGCCACGACGAGACCTCGAAGTTCCCGGTGCTGTCGATCTTCAATACGAAGCACGCACAACCCGCCGACCCGCGTACTCCCTTCGGGCAGTTGCAATGTGAAACGTGCCACGGGCCCGGCGCCCAGCACGCAGAGGAAGTTCCAGAAGGCCAGAAACAGGCCCCGATCATCAAGTTTGGCGCCGACTCGTGGGTGCCGATCGAGAAGCAGAACCAGATCTGTCTCGGTTGCCATGAGGAGCAGAGCCGGATCGCCTGGAAGGGAAGTCCGCACGGGAGCAACGACGTCGCCTGCGCGAACTGCCACCGAATACACGCCAGGCACGATGCAGTTCTCGCGATCGCAGAGCAGCCGGACGTCTGCTACACCTGTCACCAGCGTCAGCGCGCGGAGTTCGACAAGCCGTCAGTGCATCCAGTGCGCTTCGCACAAATGGCGTGCAACTCCTGCCATGAAGTTCACGGGGCCATGGCGCCAAAGCTCCTGCTCAAGCCCACACTGAATGAGACTTGTTACTCCTGCCATGCGGAGAAGCGCGGCCCGTTCTTGTGGGAGCATGCGCCGGTAGCCGAGAACTGCACGAATTGTCACACGCCTCACGGTTCGATCCACCCAACACTGCTCGTGAAGCGACCGCCGTTGCTTTGTCAGCAGTGCCACTCGCAGGTCGGACACCCGAGCGTCGCGCGCACCGGTGCCGGCCTGCCTGATAGCAATCCGTCGGGATTCCTGCTGGCCGGTTCCTGCGTCAATTGCCACTCCCAGGTCCACGGCTCGAACGATCCGTCGGGTGTAAAGCTGATGAGATAGGACACGGCCATGAACGGCAACGACAGGGTTACTCTCGCAAGAGGCGCTCCGCTCCTGATCGCTGCCGCAGTACTGTCCATGTCGCTACGCGGCAGAAGATGCGCCTGCAGTGGATACCTCGCGCTGGCCCTGCAAGTACTGCCCGTTCGAGGAAACCCGCAGCTTCAGTCCGAATCTCGGCGCGGGCTATGTTTCGGACGATTCTGCCAAGTTCGGCGAGTACACAGGCCTGAATGAGGAAGGGGCTTATGTGGTTGCAGACGCCGACGGGCGCTACCGAAGCAAGGATGGCCTGTGGCTCGACTTGTCCGCTGTCGATCTGGGACTCGATTCGCGCTATGTGGGCATCGAGGGTGGCAAGCAGGGTATGTACCAGCTGCATTTGAGTTACAAGCAGCTGCCGCACAACATCAGCGACACCGCCGTCTCACCGTTCATCGGCTTCGGCACGAGCTCCCTTACCCTGCCATCCAACTGGGTTCCGGCGGGTACCACCGCAACCATGACCGCACTCGATGGGAGCCTGCGCGGAGTCGATCTCGAAACCGAGCGCAGGCTCTTCGATCTCGGTGCATCGCTGACTCCGGTGAAACATTGGGCGTTTGCGGCCAACGTCCGGCACGAAGAAAAGACGGGCACGCGGGGCACCGGCGGCTCGTTCGTATTCAACGACTCGCAGCTCCCGATGCCCGTAGATTACAAGACCGATCAGATCGACGTTTCGGCGGCCTACAGCGTCCCCCGATTCCATGCGCGCTTTGCGTACTACGGATCGATCTTCAAGAACGACGACGACGCCTTCACCTGGGCAAACCCGTACGTGCCATTCGGCAGCGGCGGCGCCGCCGGCCAGCTCGCGCTCGCGCCCAGCAACGCGTTCCACCAACTCCTGCTATCGGCCGGTTATGACATCGACGAGAGGACGCAGATCTCTGCCGACGCCGCGCTTGGACGCATGACCCAGGACGAAACGTTCCTTCCTTACACGATCAATTCCACTCTGACGACGCAGCCGCTGCCGCGCAGCTCGCTGGATGGGCGCGTCGACACCTTATCGGGCAACCTGAAGCTTACCTCGGTCCTCACGGACAAGATTCGAATCAACGCCGCGCTTACCTATGACGATCGGGACAACCGCACGCCGCGGGCACTGTATGAGTGGATCACCACCGACACCACGCTGCCACGCCCCGCAGCAATCTGCCCTACAGCTTTACGCGCAGCGTGGCGAAGGCCGACGGCACCTACGCGATGGCACCGGATGTCAGGATCGATGCGGGCTGCGAGTTCGACGAATACAAGCGCGATTTGCAGGAAGTGAGCAAGACTCACGAAGGCAGCTGCTGGGGCAAGGCAACCATCCACGCGAAGGAGCAAGCGGACATCATGTTGATGTGGACGCATGCGCAGCGCACGGTTTCAGATTACGTCCCGGATCCCGAAGACACTCCGCCGCAGAATCCGCTGATGCGCAAGTACGACATGGCAGACCGCGACCGCGATATCGTGAGGCTACGCGTCGACGTAACGCCCGGCGAACGCCTCGACATCGGTCTCGACGGGAGCGTCACATGGGATGACTACTTCAAGTCGGTAATCGGCTTGCTGGACGGTCGGTCCTGGGCTGCAGCCGCTGACGCCGCCTATGCGCTCACGGAGAGCATGAGCGCGACCGTTTACCTGAGCCACGAACAGATCAAGTCCCGTCAGGCGAACGCTGAGAACCTTGCGCCGTCGCCCCTGTGGTTCGGGGATAACGAGGACACGATCGACAGTGCGGGCGCCGGGATCAAGTACCGAGCGGACGACAAGCTCGACGTAGGACTCGATTACACGTACTCACGCTCGGTTGGTGAGGTCAGCATCCAGGGCGCACCCCTGGGGTTTCCCGACCTCACCACGCGCCTGAACAGTGCCAAGCTTTATGTCGACTTCCGACCGAAGCAGAAGCTCTCGCTACACCTCGCCTATTGGTATGAAGACTACCGCAGCGAAGACTGGGCGCTGGATGGCGTCACGCCGTCGACCATCAGCAACGTGCTCGCCTTCGGACAGGAGAGCCCTTCCTACCAGGTCAACGTCATCACGCTGTCCGGGAGTTATCAATTCTAGGAAGAATTTCCCCGAATTACTGAGCCGTTTGACCCCAGGCTGACAAGCGCCCCGCGTTTGGTTTACGTTACGCGCACCTCAATTTCCGCAGGCCGCGCGTGAACCCAGCCGACAAACGCCTGATCGATCTTGTCGACAAGTGGCTCGCCAGCCTGGAGCTGCACCTGAAGTATTCGGGGCTCGACGATGCCAGTTACTGGCGAGTGCAGCCCTGGGTGAAGCACGAGCGGCCATCGCGCTGGATCATCGAGCTCGCGCGCCAGAAGGCGCAGCAGCTCCGAGAGCAGCTGGAGCAGCGCATGGAAATGGGCGATGCGAAGTTCGGCGAATCGCTCGAGCTGATGGCATTCCTCAGCAACCTGGTCGGCTCACAGCACATCGAACGATTCATTCCCCTCGCCGAAGCGCACACGGAGGTTGATCTTTCGGCCGCGCCTCCTCCCGGTGCACCGGTGCGCGCGGCTGCGACGGCTCGCGTGACCGCGCCGAGTGTGGAAGCAACTCAGCAGAGTGCAGTCCACACGCAGCCACGCAAGGCGATCTCGGACACGACGCGTGAAATGGCGCGCCCGCCCGCACCTCAGCCGAGTCGCCACGCCACCGCACAGAAGGCCGAAGCGCGCAAAGGCGCCACGCGCCGCGAGCACAAGGCCGCAGCTCCCACACCCAAGGCCAAGCCCGAGCCGCGCCCGAGCGATCCCGAACGCGAGCAAGCGGTGGTCGCGGATGCGGTGCGACTCCTCGGCTGGGGCCGCAAGTGGCATGAGCTCGCGGATCTCATCAGCCGTATGGCGGATCGCCCCGCAATCCCCGAAGTGCGGCGCATCCTGCGCGATCACAAGTCGGCGATCGACCGGGAACTCGATCGCGACGGCTGATCGGCCGGCGACGGGCCCTGTCGGCACTGCGCGTGGTGGCGAGTTCAATTGAGCTTGAGTACTCTCGCTTCCCAACCGCTCTCGAGAGGCGGCCCCAGATCACGTTGCTAAGGAGAAAGTCATGGCCGACCGGTCCACGTCCGCAATGCGCCGCACGATGTTGAGCATCGCGCTCACCGCAACCACCGCGTTTGCAGCGTATTCGCTCGATGGCTTGGCTGATGAGCGCCCGCAGACGAAAGAAGAGCAGGCCATCAAGTACCGGCAGTCGGTCTACAAGGTGATCCTGTGGAACTTCGGCCCGATGGCCGGCATGGCGCAGGGCAAGATTCCGTACGATGCCGCCGACTTCGCCAAGCGGGCCGAACGGGTCGCGACGATGGCACCGATGCTGCTGGAGGGCTATCCGCCCGGCTCAGCGACCGGTGCACAGACGCGTGCGAAACCCGAGATCTGGGACAACTTCGATGAGTTCACGACGTTGATGCACAACATGGAGAACAAGGCCGCGGCGCTCGCCGACGTCGCCAAGGAAGGTAGCCTGGAGAAATCACGCGCGGCGGTCGGTGAGCTTGGCGATGCGTGCAAGGCTTGCCACGACAAGTATCGCAACAAGTAGCACTCAGAAGAGGATCATCGACGGCTCGGGCGCCGTCGCCACGATGCACATAGAGCAGCAGCGCACACACGGCGGTGATCAGGACCGCGAGCCACACGCGTGAGCTGCGTATGGCCGCGGCCGCAGGACCTGAGCCGCCACTCTTGCGGCCAGTGATCATCGGCAATACCAGGTTTTCCCGGCGCAGCACGTAATACGCCGTGACCGCGACAAGGTGCAGGCCGATCGCATACCACAGCACGTTGGCGAGCACGCGATGCCAGGTGGAGAACCAATCGCTGCCCGCATCCGAAACGTAGCCATACAGCGGACCGGTGTTGAAGATTTCGTCATTTGCGAACAGCCCGGTCACGCCTTCCGCGCCAACCAGCGCCAGGAGCACGAGCACCATCCAGCCGCCCAGCGGATTGTGCCCGAGATGCGCAGCGGAGCGCGGCGACAGCCAGCCCCGTGCATAGCGCCACACATCCGCAGGCCGGCGCAGAAAGTCAGTGAAACGTGCATAGCGCGGCCCGACGAATCCCCACACGATGCGAAAGGCGACCAGCACCAGCGCGGCATATCCAAACCACCGATGCCATGCATAGGCGCCCGTCCCCATCTTGTAAGTGACCCAGGCGCCCAGGATTGCTGCGGCGAGCAGCCAATGAAACAGCCTCAAGGGCACATCCCAGACGAGCAATCCAGCAGTACGCAGCGGCGAACTCATTCGCACTCCTGACAACACCCGCGCGACATTAAGGCATTTTCATGTCTGCACCGGCGCGACGAGTCATTCCAATGATACGAGCGCGTCTTGAATTTTGTCCGCGCGCTGGACACAATCGCCGCCCCGGAGAAAAGGCGCATACCCCAGGGAACCGTCACGGCATCGGCCCGGTCTCAAGGCTCCCAAATACAATCAAGATGTCGACACTCCAGAGCGCTCAATGATCGAGATCGAAAGTCTGACCAAGCGCTACGGCACGTTCACGGCTGTGGACAACGTGAGCTTCCGGGTGCAGCCCGGCGAGGTGCTGGGCTTCCTCGGGCCAAATGGCGCCGGCAAGTCCACCACGATGCGCGTCATCGCGGGCTTCCTTGCCCCCACTTCCGGTCGCGCCAGCGTCTGCGGCCACGACGTCGAGCGCGAGCCGCTCGCCGCGAAGGCCTGCATGGGCTACCTGCCCGAAGGTGCGCCGAGTTACGGCGAGATGACGGTGCGCGGCTTCCTGGATTTCATCGCCGACGTGCGCTCGCTTCAGGGCGAACGGCGGCGCAGCCGCCTCGACGATGTGATCGGCCGCCTGCATCTCGGCCCGGTACTGGAGCAGACGATCGAAACGCTGTCGAAGGGATTCCGGTGCCGCGTCGGTCTCGCGCAGGCTCTGCTGCACGATCCGCAGGTGCTGATCCTCGATGAGCCCACGGACGGCCTCGATCCGAACCAGAAGCACGAGATCCGGACGCTCCTCAACAGCATGGCGGCGGACAAGATCATCGTGATTTCGACCCATATTCTCGAAGAGGTCGATGCCGTCTGCACACGCGCAATCATCATCTCCAAAGGCAGGATCGTCGCAGATGAGAAGCCGCAGACGCTCGCCGCGCGCTCGCGCTATCACAACGCCGTGACGCTCGGCTTTGCCGATGGCGCCTTGCTGGCGCGTGCGCGCGCCGTCATTGCATCGCTCCCACAGGTCGCCGCGGTCGAATCGCGTGACAAGGAGCTGCGCCTCACGGCCCTGCCGAAATCCGGCCAGCCCATCCTGCCGCTGCTCAATGATCTCGCGCGCCGCGAGCAATGGTCGATCAGCGAGCTGCATCTCGAATCCGGGCCGGCTCGACGAAGTGTTTCGCGCCGTGACGCAGGGGGCCTGATGCGAAACGTGGCTGCCGTGTTCCGGCGTGAGCTGGCCAGTTACTTCGCGACTCCGGTCGCATACGTCTTCATCATCATCTTCCTGATGCTCTCGGGCATCTTCACGTTCTACCTCGGCGGCTTCTACGAACGCGGCCAGGCGGATCTCGCGCCGTTCTTCAATTTCCATCCGTGGCTCTACCTGTTCCTGATCCCGGCGATTTCGATGCGGATGTGGGCCGAGGAACGCAAGAGCGGCACCATCGAGTTGCTGATGACGCTGCCGATCACGTTGGCGCAGGCCGTGTGGGGCAAATTCCTCGCCGCGTGGTGCTTTGCCGGCATCGCGCTCGCGCTCACGTTCCCGATCTGGCTCACGGTGAACTATCTCGGCAATCCTGATAACGGCGCGATCGCTGCGGCGTACGTCGGGAGCTTGCTGGTGTCGGGCGGATTCCTCGCCATCGGTTCGTGCATGTCGGCGCTGACGCGCAACCAGGTGATCGCGTTCATTCTCACCGCCCTGCTGTGCTTCTTCATCCTGCTGAGCGGCTGGCCGCTGGTGCTGGATGTGGTGCGTGACTGGGCACCCGCCGCACTGGTCGACGCCATCGCCTCGCTCAGCTTTCTCAGTCACTTCGAGTCGATCTCCAAGGGCGTGATCGATCTGCGCGACGTGCTCTATTTCGCGCTCATGATCGGCTGCTGGCTGCTGGCGACCGGAATCGTGCTCGACATCAAGAAGGCAAACTAGCGGCCCATGGCACTCGAGTTGCGCAAGTTCTGGCAGGGACATCGGCGTGGTGGCGCGATCGCGCTGTTGTTGCTCGCCGTGGTCTTCATCGGGCTGGTCATCATCATCAACTACGGGCTGCGCGGCGTGCGCGCGGATCTCACCGAGAATCGGCTCTACACACTGGCGCCCGGCACACGAAACATCCTCAAGAGCATCGACGAGCCGATCAACCTGTACTTCTATTTCACGCGCGAGGCCGCCGACCAGGTCCCGTACATCAAGACCTATGCGAACCGCGTGCGTGAGCTGCTGGAAGAGTTCGCGGCCCGGGCCAACGGCAAGATCCGCCTGCACGTGATCGACCCGGAGCCGTTTTCGGAGGCGCAGGACCGCGCCGATGAGTTCGGTCTTTCCGCCGTGCCGCTCGGCGCTTCCGGGCAGACGCTGTACTTCGGCCTGGCCGGCACCAATTCGACCGACGGCCGCGCCGTCATCGACTTCTTCCAGCCGGAGAAAGAGGAGTTCCTGGAGTACGACGTTGCCAAGCTGGTCGTGGAGTTGACGCAGCCGAAGAAGCCGGTGATCGGCCTGCTGACGACCCTGCCGATGAGCGCGGACTTCAACCAGATGACGGGACAGATGCGCGATCCCTGGGTCGTCAACCAGCAACTGGCGCAGCTCTTCACGCGTGCGCACGTTGCCACCCGAGCTCACCAGCATCGATCCGGAAATCGACGTACTGATGCTGGTACATCCCAAGGGCCTGTCGCAGGCGGCGCTCTACGCCATCGACCAGTTCGTCCTGCGCGGCGGACGAGCCCTGATATTCGTCGACCCGCGCGCGGAGACCGATCCTGCGGGAGCTCAGCAACCCGGCAACCCGTTCGGCAACATGGGCGCCGATACCAGCTCGACGCTCGGACCGCTGTTCGAGGCCTGGGGATTGCAGTTCAATCAACGCCAGGTCGTCGGTGACCTGAAGTATGCATTGACGGTCGGCTCGCGCACCGGTGAGCCCACTCGTCACATCGCCTTCATCGGCTTCGACAAGTCGAGCTTCAATGCCAAGGACGTCATCACGGCCGCGCTCAACAACATCAACGCCGCGACTGTCGGCAGCTTCAAGGTCAAGACCGGGAGCAGTCTCGGCTTCGAGCCGCTGATTCAGAGCAGCGAGCAGGCCGCTGTGCTTCCGGTAGAGCGTTTTGCTTTCCTCGCCGATCCCGCGACGTCTGCGCGACGGTTTTCAGCCGACGGGCGAGCGCTACGTGATTGCAGCGCGCCTCAGCGGCAAGTTGAAAACCGCCTTCCCGAACGGCAAACCGGCGGCAGGCACCGGGCCTGCACCGGTGGCCGCCAACATCGTGGCGCTCAAGGAATCCACGCAGCCGGCGAACATAGTCGTGGTCGCCGACACCGACCTGCTCACCGACAACCTCTGGGTGCGCAACCAGTCGTTCTTCGGGCAGCGCTTTGCGACCGCGTGGGCCAACAACGGCGATTTCGTCTTCAACGCGATCGACAATCTCACCGGCAACGCAGACCTGATCAGCATCCGCGGACGCGCGAGCTTCGTGCGCCCGTTCGAACGCGTCGAGTCGCTGCGCCGTGACGCCGAGGGTCGCTTCCGCACCAAGGAGCAGGAACTGCAACAGCAGCTTCGGGATACGGAGCAGAAGCTCACCGAGCTGCAGTCGCGGCGCAGCGATCAGTCTTCGCTGATCCTGACCCCGGAGCAGGAAAAGGAACTGGCTCGCTTCCAGGATGAGAAGGTGCGCATCCGCAAGGAGCTGCGCGAGGTCCAGCACGGCCTCGACCAGGACATCCAGCACCTGGGCACGGTGTTGAAAGTGCTGAACATCGCGCTGGTGCCGATACTGATCCTGATCGCGGCGCTCCTCGCCTTCCTGTGGCGTCGGCGTCGCCGCGCCGCGCGCAAGCCGCCTGAGGTTTCCAATGACCCCGCGTCGTCTGATCGTCCTGTTGGCGCTCGGTCTCCTGGTGGTGGCCGGGGCGATCTACCTGAGCCTGCAACGCAGTTTGCCGCGCGACACGACGATCGCGCGCCATGTGCTGCCCGACCTCGCGGGCGCGCTCAACGACGTGAACCAGCTGAGCATCGTCAAGGCGGACGACAAGACCGCCGTGACGCTCAAGCGGACCGCGACGGACTGGCAGGTTGCCGAGCGCGCGAACTACGCGGCGGATTCGTCCAAGGTGCGCAAGCTCCTCATCGACCTGTCGCAGCTCGAGACCGTGGAAGAAAAGACCTCGAACCCGAAGCTCTACGCACAGCTCGGTGTCGAAGATGTGAAGGATCCGAAAGCGACCGGCGTGCGCGTCGATCTCGCCGGCCCGAAGCAGCCTCAGAGTGTGATCGTCGGGAAGACCTCGGGCACGCATTCGACGTTCGTCCGCGTGCCGGGGCAGCCGCAGAGCTACCTCGCAACCCCGCAGATCAGCGTCGACGGCGAGCCGGCCAACTGGCTCGACCGGAATCTGCTCGACATCGCCGCGGCGCGTGTGCAGGAAGCGCGCGTGCGCCCTGCGACCGGCCCCCGTACGCCGTGAAGCGCGACGCGCGTGAGCAGACCGACTTTACGGTGCCGGATCTGCCGAAAGGTCGTACCTTGTCCAGCCCAACCGCCGCCAATTCCGCCTCCTCCGCGCTCACGGGCCTGACGTTCGATGATGTGCGCGCCGCTGACAGCGGATGAAGACTGGAGCAAGGACACGGCGCAGGCGCGAGTTCCGGCTGTTCGATGGCACCGTGATCACGATCCGCGGGCGCGCCGTCGATGACAAGCACTGGATCCGCGTGACGAGCGCCTTCGATCCAGCACTCAACGAGCGGTTTGTGCAGCCGAAGAAGGACGATGCCGCTGCACCGCCGGCTCCGGCAGCCACTACGAAGGATGCTGCGCCCAAGCCCGCAACGCCGGCTGCGACCAAGCCGAGCGAACCCGCCAAGACCGCTGCGGAAGTTCGCACCGAGAGCGAGGCGCTCGCCAAACGCACCGAGAGCTGGGTGTATTCGATCCCCGGGTACAAGTACGACACGATCTTCCGTCCGCTCGATCAGCTCCTGCAGCCGCTCCCGACGAAGCCCGCCAAAGACAAGAAGCCATGACCGATGGCGGTGGGCGAAGCTGATCCGGGCGATCTGAAATCGGCCGGCTTGCTGCGTCGCCTGGCTGCCCTGCTCTACGACACGTTGCTGCTCGTCGCCGTATCTGATGACGGTGACGTGGCTTCTTCTGCCGCTGACGCGCGGCGAAGCCATCACGCACGAAACCGTCGGCGCCTTCGAATATCTCTATCGCGCCCTGCTCCTCGGCCTCGTCGTCGCGTACTACGGCTTCAGCTGGACGCGATCGGGTCAGACGCTTGGAATGCTCGCGTGGAGAATCCGGGTTGTGCGCAGCGACGGCGGCGGTCTTCTGCGCTGGCGCGATGTGCTGTTGCGCCTCGCAGCCTCGATGCTCTCCTGGCTGCCCGCAGGCCTCGGCTACTTCTGGATGCTGTTCGATCGCGACCACCTGACCTGGCACGATCGCCTCAGCCGCACTCGCGTCGTCAAAGCCTGAACAGCTAACGAGTCCGCGCGATCAGGATCATGGTGAGCAGTGCCAGCGCGGCGGTCGGAATCCACGCCAGGATCATCGGATCGAGATTGAAGATGATGCTGCCGCTCTCCAGCGTCCGCTGCACCAGGAAGAACGCAACGCCGATCAGCACCCCGATCACGATGCGCGCGCCCGCGCCCGAGGAGCGCAACGGCCCCAGCGCAAACGGTACGGCAAGAATCGCCACCATGATGATCGCGAAGGTGCGGGCGATTCGCGACCAGAACGCAAACACGTAGCTGTGCGGCTTCCAGCCCGTTGGAGCGCAGGTGGCCGATGAGTCGCCACAGGTCCAGCGACGGCAGCTGACGCGGCTCACTCGCGGCGATACCGAGAAAGCCGGGATTGACCTTGGTCTCGAGCTCGAGGTCCGTTCTTGGAGTCGCGACGACGTGATCGTCCTCGAAACGAGTCTCGGTGTAGCCGTCCAGCCGCCAGTGACCCGCTGTCTCGCCGAGGATTGCACGACTCGCGTGACCGACGGTGAGCAAGACGAGCGGATTGGCGAAGCGGAACACGTACACGCCGCCGAACAGGTTGTCGCCCGACTGCTCGTGCACGCTGATGATGGTGTTGCCGTCCTTGAGCCAGGCGCTCCCCGACCCCGCGAAGCTCACATCCGAGAACTTGCTGAAGGCCTTCTGCTGGCGCGCAAACTTCTGCACCGGTGGCGCGACCACTTCGCCCAGCAGGGCCGTCAGCATCGCGATCAGCAGGCCGGCAACCGCGCGCCGAAACGGCGATGCGCAGCACCGACACGCCCGCCGCACGAATGACCACCAGCTCGCTGCCGCGGGCCAGGATGCCGAGTCCCAGCAGCGCGCCGATGAGCACCGAGATCGGCATCAACTCGTAGGCCTGCTGCGGCAGATTGAGCACAGTGAACAGCAGCGCATCGCTCGCCCTGTAGTTGCCGACGCCGATGTCATCCTGCTGGCCGATGAAGACGAACAGTGCACCGAGCGTCAGGAGCGCGCCGAGCACCATGGCGCTGTAGAGCAGGATCGTGCCGATGATGTAGCGATCGATGATTTTCACGCCGGCCGCACCTGAGCTGGTCGCAGTCGCAGCCAGATCGCTCGTTGCATCAGCACGAAAAGCGCGAGAGCCACCATCAGCCCATGCACCCACCACAACCCGAGGGTGGGCGGGATGCTGCCGCGTGCCAGCCAGACCTTCGCCGCGGACAGCAGGTTCGAATAGACGAAATACAGGAGGATCGCGAGGCCGATGCGCGCGTAGCGTCCCTGACGCGGGCGCAGGCGCGACAAGGGCACGGCGAGCAACGTGAGCACGAACGCCATGATCGGCATCGACAGGCGCCATTGCAGCTCGGCGCGATCTTCGGGCGTGCGCGAGGCGAGCAACTCGGCCGTTGACTTGAGCTCGAGCTTGCTGGTCGTCAGCTCCGCCTCCGGCAGGCGCACCGGGATACCGTGCTCCTCGAATTCGGTGATCCGGAATTCCGGGCTACCGGGAATGCCCTCGTAGCGACGGCCGTTCTTCAGCACCAGCGTATGCAGCAGGCCGCCTTCACTCACCACGTGTCGCGCCTGGGCGGCGACCGCGATCTCCACCCGCTCGTCGTGGCTGCGCTTGACGAACACGTCGCGCAGCGTTCCGTCGGCGGTCGACGCCGCCCGGCGTAGAACACCGCGTCGGAGTCGCCAAAGGTGTGAAACCGGCCCGGCTCGAGGTTGCCGAACTCCGCATCACGCATCGCGACGCTGCGCAGCGAC
This sequence comes from uncultured Gammaproteobacteria bacterium, assembly GCA_963705495.1. GTDB lineage: Bacteria > Pseudomonadota > Gammaproteobacteria > Steroidobacterales > Steroidobacteraceae > DATBVX01. Next base: position 268,578 of record CAVPJQ010000005.1, read on the forward strand.
TGGACATGAACGGCCGCCCTGGGTGCGAGTTCCAGTGCCAGCCAGCCCAGCAGCACGGCCAGCAAGGTTGTCAAGACGAGAACCGGGGCACTTAGGCGAGCAATGCTGAGGCCACAAGCCTGCATGGCCGCCATTTCGCTCTCGTGATACAGCCGCCCGAAGGCGAGCACGATCGCGAGCAGCAGGCCCACCGGCACCAAAACCGTGAGATTCTCGAGCGAGCTGAAAGCGATCAGCGCCAGCACGACCTCGCGCGGGAAGCGGTGCTCGGCGGCACGCTCCAGGACGCGTGCCATCTGGTTGGTGACGAGGATGACCAGCAGCACGCCAGTGACCGCGAACCAGGTCAGGGTCACTTCGCGCAGAATGTAGCGGTCGAGGATTCGCGGCACTCAGGTCACCGGTGGCTGTGGCCGCACGCGCAAATTGAGTACACTAGCGCGCCATGCGTCGAGCAGCCTGCCGGCCGCGATTACAGCGATAACGACTGCGACGGCAGGAGTCAAGAGGCCGGGGCGACATCGGCGGTTACGTTAAACCACCAGCGCGCGAGGCTCAATCGGCTTGAGGGCTCGAGAGCTGCCAACAGTGTCTGAAGGGATCGTTTATGCAGTTCAAGGCGGTAACAGGATCGGCCGCACCGAAGCGCAGCGAGTGTGCAGTTCTGGGCGTGTTCGAGGGGCACGAGCTCGCCAGCGCGACACTTTCCTTCGACCGCCGTCACGGGCGGCGCATCGCGACGCTGTTGCGACGGGGTGACTTCCCCGCGCGTCTCGGCGATACGTTTCTCCTTTCCGATCTCGGCGAGGGACAGGCACGCGCACTGCTGGTGGGGCTTGGACCGCGCAAGACCTACAACCGCAAGGCCTACCGGCGCGCCCTGCAGGCAGCGCTGCAGACATTGACGCGCACCGGCGTGAAGCACGCCGTGGTCTGGCTGACTGAGGAGCCGGTGCCGGGCGTCGATCCGTACTACGCCGGGCGCTTCGCGGCGGAAGCGGTCGCGAGCGTCCTGTATCGCATCCCGGATCTGAAGACTGGTGCCAAGCCCACTCCCTCGGCCCTGGGCCGCCTCACCCTGGTGGTCGCGGATGCCGTCGCGGCGCGGGCAGCGCAGCGGGGACTCGATGACGGTGCGGCCATTACAGAGGGCATGAAGGTCACGCGTGATCTTGCCAATCTGCCCGCCAATGTCTGCACGCCGCGCCATCTCGGTCGTGCGGCCCGCAAGCTCGGCAAGAAGTATCGGGCTCTGAAGGTCAAGGTGCTCGAGCGCCGCGCCATCGAACGACTGCGTATGGGCGCGTTCCTTTCCGTCACGCACGGGAGCGACGAGCCGCCCCAGCTCATCGTGCTCGAGTATCGCGGTGCGCGGCGCAGCGCGGCCCCGATCGCGCTCATCGGCAAGGGCATCACGTTCGACAGCGGCGGCATTTCGCTCAAGGATCCCGCCGGCATGGATGAAATGAAGTTCGACATGAGCGGTGCTGCGAGCGTCCTCGGAACCTTCGCGAGCGCGGCGGCGTTGCGCCTGCCGCTCAATCTGGTCGGCATCATTCCCGCCTGCGAGAACCTTCCGAACGGCCGGGCCACCAAACCCGGTGACATCGTGCGCAGCATGTCGGGCCAGACCGTCGAAGTACTGAACACCGATGCCGAGGGGCGCCTCATCCTGGCCGACGCGTTGACCTACGTGCGCCGCTTCAAGCCCGCGGCGGTGGTCGACGTCGCGACACTCACTGGTGCGTGCGTCGTCGCACTTGGGGCTCATTTTGCCGGACTCATGTCGGCCGACGCGCAGCTCAACGAGGAGCTTGCCAACGCCGGCGAGCGCGCCGACGATCGTGCCTGGCGCATGCCGCTCGTCGAGGAATATGGAGAGCAGCTCAAGAGCAATTTCGCCGACATGGCGAACACCGGCGGGCGCGAGGGCGGCGCGATCACCGCGGCCTGCTTTCTCTCGAAGTTCGCGCAAGGCCTGCGCTGGGCGCACCTGGACATCGCCGGGGTCGCCTGGCTCACCGGGGCGCAGAAGGGCAGCACCGGCCGACCGGTACCGCTACTGGTCGATTTTCTCCTCAATCGCGCCCGCAAGACGGCCTGAGCCGGGGCGGAGAGTCCGTCTGACGCGCGTCGATTTCTATGTACTCGAGGAAGCCGACGCCGGCGCGCGGCGGCGTCTCGCCTGCCGGCTCGCGGAGAAGGCCTTCGCCCAGTCGCATCGCGTACTGATGCTGGCTACGGACGACGAGGAAGCACGCCAGCTCGATGATCTGCTGTGGACCTTCCGGGACCGCAGCTTCGTGCCCCACGAGCTGGCAGCGCCCGGCATGACGAGCCAGGCCCGTGTGCTGATTGGCACGCCAGAGTCGGCGGCGGGGACCAGCGCTGATATCCTCATCAACGTCTCGGACCGGCTGCCGGAGGATCCCACGCGATTCACGCGTATCGTGGAGGCGCTGGACGGCGAGCCGACTCGCCGCAAGGCGGGGCGCCAGCGCTACAGTGCCTATCGTGAGCAAGGGCTGAGTCTCGAATCGCATAACGTCAGTGCCAGTCATGAAGTCTGAAAGAACCGGCAACGAGGAGGCGATCCCCACCCTGACGGAGATCGTCGAGCTCGCGGGTCCGTCGATCGATCCGCAGGTCCTGGAGATTCTGCACACGGAGATCTCCGCGCGCGTCATGCGACTCGCCGAAGAACTGATGCGCGAGGCGAGCCGCGACCTGGAAAGCATCCTGCTCAAGCGGGTCTGCGATCAGCTGCGCGTCCGCGTGCCCGAAATTGTCGAAGATGCGGTGCGCGAATATCTGGGTACGGAGTTCTGATCAGGCGCCGCGTTCACTGATTGATGGATAAGGTCTACTCCCCCCGCGATATCGAGCCGCGCCTATACCAGCGCTGGGAGAAATCCGGCTACTTCGCACCGAAGGGAAGCAGCGCCAGCTACAGCATCGTCATTCCGCCGCCCAATGTGACCGGGACGCTGCACATGGGGCATGCGTTCCAGCACACCCTCATGGACGCCCTCACACGCCTGCACCGCATGGAAGGCGACAACACACTCTGGCAGCCCGGTACCGATCATGCCGGCATCGCTACGCAGATGGTCGTGGAGCGCCAGCTCAGCAGCGAAGGGCTGTCGCGCCATGACCTCGGCCGCGAAGCGTTCGTCGCCCGCGTGTGGAAATGGAAGGAGGAGTCCGGAGGAACGATTTCGCGGCAGATGCGCCGGCTCGGCGAGTCCGTGGACTGGAGCCGCGAATGTTTCACGATGGATCCCGGGCTCAGCGCCGCGGTCACGGAAGTCTTCGTGCGCCTGCACGAGGAAGGACTGATCTATCGCGGCAAGCGCCTCGTGAACTGGGACCCGGTGCTGCACACCGCGTTGTCGGATCTCGAAGTGCTCGCCGAGCCCGAGGCCGGTCACCTGTGGCACCTGCGCTATCCGCTGGCCGACGACTCAGGCCATGTCGTCGTGGCAACCACTCGTCCCGAGACCATACTGGGGGACACCGCCGTTGCCGTGCATCCGGATGACGAGCGCCATCGTTCGCTCGTCGGGCACAAGGTCCGCCTGCCGCTCACTCAACGGCTGATTCCGATCATCGCCGATGAATACGTGGATCCTGCATTCGGCTCCGGCGTGCTGAAGGTGACGCCCGGACATGACTTCAATGACTACGAGGTCGGCCGGCGACATCAGCTGCCGGTCCTCAATATCTTCGACCAGGACGCGAGGATCGTCGCCGATGCCGCCGCAGACCTGGCTGCAATTCCGGTGGAGCTGCGTGGGCTCGATCGCTTCGACGCGCGCAAGCGGGTCATCGCGATGTTCGAAGCCCAGGGTCTGCTCGAGAAAGTCGAGCCACGCACCTCGCCCGTGCCACGAGGCGACCGGAGCGATGCGGTGCTCGAACCCTGGCTCACCGACCAGTGGTACGTGAAGATCGGCCCGCTCGCGAAGCCCGCGATTCGTGCCGTGGAAGACGGCAGGACCCGGTTCGTCCCGGAGAGCTGGGCCAAGACCTATTTTCAATGGATGCGCAACATCCAGGACTGGTGCATCAGCCGCCAGCTCTGGTGGGGCCATCGCATTCCGGCCTGGTACGACACTGCCGGCAACATCTTCGTGGCTCGCAATGCCGAGGAGGCTCGCCGTCAGGCGCAGCACCATCACGGCCGCGATGTGCCGCTGCGACAGGACGAGGATGTACTCGATACCTGGTTCTCCTCCGCGCTGTGGCCGTTCTCCACCCTCGGCTGGCCGGCGCAGACACCAGAGCTGCAAGCCTTCTACCCAACCTCGGTGCTGGTGACCGGCTTCGACATCATCTTCTTCTGGGTTGCCCGGATGATGATGATGGGGCTCAAGTTCGCGGGCGATGTGCCGTTTCGCGAGGTGTATATCACGGGCCTGATTCGCGACGAGCACGGCGAGAAGATGTCCAAGAGCAAGGGCAACATCCTCGACCCCATCGATCTCATCGACGGGATCGCGCTCGAGCCGCTGGTCACGAAGCGCACCACCGGCCTGATGCAGCCGCACCTGCGCGCGAGCATCGAAAGAAATACGCGCAAGCAGTTCCCCGCCGGCATCCCGGCGTTCGGCACCGATGCAGTGCGCTTCACCTTCGCCGCACTCGCCTCACCCGGGCGCGACATTCGTTTCGATCTCGGGCGCGTCGAGGGCTATCGAAATTTCTGCAACAAGCTGTGGAATGCCGCGCGTTATGTGCTGATGGTGACCGAGGGCAAGGATTGCAGTGCGAATGCCCCGTGCGAGCTGAGCAGCGCGGACCGGTGGATCCGCGGTCGCCTGCATCGTGCGATCACCACGCTGCGCGAAGCCTTGGCGAGCTATCGCTTCGATCTCGCCGCCACCGCAGCCTATGAGTTCACGTGGTACGAGTTCTGCGACTGGTATCTCGAGTTCACGAAACCGGCTCTGCAGTCGGCGGAGTCGACCGAAGCGCAGCAGCGGGGTGCGCGTCGCACGCTGCTCGAAGTTCTCGAGGCGCTGCTGCGGCTCCTGCACCCGCTGATCCCTTTCATCACGGAAGAGATCTGGCTGCAGGTCGCACCGCCCGCCGGCAAGTCAGGCGATACGATCATGTTGCAACCATTTCCGCGCGCTGCGGATTTCGCCCTGGACGAGGCGAGTGCGCGCGATATCGAATTGGTGCGCGAGCTGATCCTGAAGCTGCGCAACATCCGCGGCGAGAATGACATCCCGAACTCCAGGCGCCTCGATCATGTCTTCATCAAGGATGCCTCGCGCGAGCAGCTGGCGATCGTTCAGGCGCACCGCAGTTACTTCGATCGACTGGCGAATGCGGACCTGCGGCCGTTCGATTCGAGCTGTGATATCGAGGTCGCGGCGAGCGCGCGGGTCGGAAGCGTCGAAATCTACGTTCCGCTGCGAGGCTTGAAGGAAAATCTTGCCGCGGAGACGGCGCGCCTGGCGAAGTTACAGGAGCGTGCGCGCAAGGAACTCGCCGCAACCGAAGGGAAACTCGCTAACCCTGAATTCGTGCGCAATGCTCCCGCCGCAGTGACCGGCAAAGCCCGGGAGCGCGCCGCGGAGCTCAGGCAGGAGCTCTCGCAACTGGCCACCCAGATCGAGCGGTTGGAAAAACTGCGATGAACGTCGGGGTTCCTGACCCTGACTGCGCTATCCTCGCTGCGACCCCTGAGCTGGTAACCGCTTGATGCTGAAAGTTTCCGATCGTAGCGATGATCGAGTCCTTCACGGCGGCCCCCTGCCCCGCGAACGGCTGCGCGACACCTTGGATCAGCTCAACCGCGTGATCCTGGGCAAGGATGCGGAGCTGCGTCTTTGCATGGCGTGCCTGATGGCACGCGGTCACCTGCTCATCGAGGACATTCCAGGAGTCGGCAAGACCACCCTGGCCCACGCTCTCGCGCAGACGCTGGGGCTCACCTACCAGCGCATCCAGTTCACGAGCGACCTGCTGCCGGCCGACATCATTGGCGTATCGATCTTTGATCGCGCCGGCAGTCGTTTCGAGTTCCAGCGCGGCCCGATCTTTGCGCAGCTGGTGCTGGCGGACGAAGTGAATCGGGCGACGCCGAAAGCGCAAAGCGCTCTTCTCGAGGCCATGGAAGAACAGCAGGTGACAGTCGATGGACGCAGTCACCCCTTGCCCGAACCCTTCTTCGTCATCGCGACGCAAAATCCCATCGAGCAGGTGGGCACCTTCCCGCTCCCCGAGTCGCAGCTCGATCGCTTCCTGATGCGGATCGAGCTGGGCTATCCCGATTCCGGACACGAGCGCCAGCTCCTGATGGGCCAGGACCGGCGTGCCCTGCTTGCAACGTTAAGTGCGACGCTCACCACTGCGGATCTGGAGTTGTTGCAGGCCGGCGTCGGCAAAGTGCACACGGCCCCGGCACTGCTCGACTACGTGCAGGCGCTGGTCGCCTACACGCGCGCCAGCGGAGAGTTCATCACGGGCCTGTCGCCACGTGCTGCCATTGGCCTGTTGCGCGCCAGCCAGAGCTGGGCATTGCTGGCGGGCCGCGCCGCCGTGGTGCCGGAGGACGTGCAGGCCGTGCTGCCAGCAGTCGTCGGGCACCGCTTGCGTATCTCGGGCGAGTCCGGAATTACTACTCCGCAAAGCACCGGGCGCGACATCATCGAGAGCGTGCCCATTCCCTGAAGCGTGCAATGCCGATCTCGCGCCTGCGTGCCGCCGTAGCCGATCGCATTCAGCGCTGGGCGCGCCGGCGCCAGGGACCTGACCACGCGCCGCTCACGCTGAACCGGCGTCGCATCTATATCCTCCCGACCAAGTTCGGCGTCGCCTACGGCATCACGACCTTCGTCATGCTGCTCGGCTCGATGAACTACAACAACAGCCTCGGCTTCGCGCTGACGTTTCTGCTCGTGGGGCTAGGACTCGTCGCCATGCATCGCTGCCACCGCAATCTCGCGGGACTCGTGATCGGCAACGTGCAGGCGGGCGAAGCCTTTGCCGGCGGTTCACTGAAGCTCGCGCTCGGCTGTGAGAACCCGACCGCGGTGGCGCGCTGTGGTCTGCGTTTCGAATGTCTCGACGCCATTGCTGATCTCACCTACGTCGCCCCCGCTGCGCCTGCGCTCGCGACCCTGGAACTGCACGCCGAAACCCGTGGCTTGCTGCGTATCGAGCGCATCTGCGTGAGCACCGGCTTCCCGCTCGGTCTGTTTCGTGCCTGGAGCTGGGTGCATCCGGGTATCGAGGCCGTCGTTTACCCGCAGGCCAGCGGAAACCAAAGCCCGCCCGCGAGCCTGGAGACCGATCGCGGCACCTTGGGCCTGATGCATCGTGGCGATGAGGACTTTCGGGGGTTTCGCAGCTACCACCCCGGCGATTCGCCGCGCCACATCGCATGGAAAGCGCTGGCGCGCGGTGCTCCCCTGCTCGTCAAGGACCACGCGGGTGCGACTCGCGCGCCCCTGATCTTCGATCTCGAGCACGTGCAGGCACGAGATCTGGAGAGTCGGTTGTCACAACTGTGCCGATGGATCGTCACCGCCGAGCTGCAGCTGAATCCCTTCGGCCTCGCGCTACCCGGCGAGCGAATCGCTCCACAGAGTGGTGCCCGCCACCGGCGCCGCTGTCTCACCGCGCTCGCGCTATTCGGCACGCAGGCTAGTAACAATGCAGCGCGCTGAAAAAGGCCGGTGGCTGCAGGTGCCGCTGGTGTGGACACTGGCGAGTGTCGTGGCCGCGGTCGCCCTGCATGCAAATCACCTGCCGCTCTGGGTACTAGGCGTGTTTACGCTGCTCGTCCTGTGGCGTGGCGTGATTGGGCTGCGCGGCTCGCGCTTGCCGTCATCGCCACTGCGCATCGTGGTCGTCGTGGCATTGGCGTGCGCGGTGTTCCTGGGCTACGACACGTTGAACGGCGTGGAGGCCGGCACCACGCTGCTGGCGCTCATGGCGGCGATGAAGCTCCTGGAAACACGCAGCCCACGCGATCAGCTCGTGCTGCTGCTGACCGCCTACTTCCTGGTGCTCGCCGCATTCCTGTACGGACAACAACTGTGGCTGCTGCCGATCGCCGCCGGGGTGGTCTGGCTGATCACGGCGACGCTGCTGCGTGTGGCCCATGTCGACGCGCCGCTGCAGCCTGCCAGCGTCGTCGGTTTGAGCGGAAAGATGCTGCTGCAGGCACTGCCCATCATGCTGTTGCTGTTCATCTTCTTTCCGCGCGTGCCGGGACCGCTCTGGGCACTGCCGACACCCACCAAGGCAACGACCGGGCTGGGCGATACGATGGCGCCCGGCGACATCACGGAGCTCAGCCTGTCGAGCGATGTAGCCTTCCGCGTCCGGTTCGCCGGAGCAGCGCCGCCGCCCGCACAACGCTACTGGCGCGGTCCGGTCCTGCACGACTTCGACGGCTACACGTGGAGCCGGGCGCTCTATGGGGCGCCCCGCGAGACGCTCGAGTTCTCCGGTGTCCAGTACGACTACACCCTGATGCTCGAGCCAACCGACAACCGCTGGGTGTTCGCTCTCGACATGCCGACGCGCTGGAGCAGCGACCGGATCACGCAGAGCTACGACTATCAGCTCGTGGTGACGGAGCGGATCAGTGAGCCCGTCACCTACCAGATGAGCTCACGTCCGCGCTATCTCGCAGCCGCCGAGCATTTGAGCCGCACGCTCATCAATCGCGACACCAGCTTCCGTGCCGATCGCAACGAGCGCTCGCAGTCGCTTGCCAAACAGATGCGCGCCGCTGCAATCAGCAACGAGGCGTACATCGACGCGGTGCTGGGAATGTTCCGCGCGCAGAACTTCTACTACACGCTCACACCATCGCCTCTCGACCAGAACTCAGTGGACGATTTTCTCTTCAACACACGCCGCGGCTTCTGCGCGCATTTTGCTTCAGCATTCACCCAGATGATGCGTGCCGCGGGGATCCCCGCGCGCGTCGTGACCGGTTACCAGGGCGGCGAATACAACCGGCTGGGGGGCTACTACATCGTGCGCCAGTCGGACGCGCATGCGTGGAGCGAAGTGTGGCTGCAGCGGACGCGGCTGGGTCCGCATCGATCCCACGGCCGCAGTCGCGCCCGAGAGGATCGAACGCGGTACGGCGGCGCTCGGCGCCGAGCAACCTTTCGCGCAGCGGATGATGCGCGACAACGCATGGCTCGCCGATGTCCGCTTTGCCTGGGATGCGATCAACACGCTCTGGCGCGAGAACGTCCTGCAGTTCAGCTCCGAGAAGCAGGACGAGTTTCTCGAGTGGCTGGGAATTCGTGAGCCTGACTGGCGCTGGCTCGCCGGTCTGCTCGGTGCCGGTCTTCTCGTCGCACTGGGGATTCTCAGCTTGGTGCTGGCACGTGAGCTGCGCTTCCACAATCGCGATCCGGTGCAGCGAGCCTATGCGCGCTTCTGTCAGCGGCTCGAGCGGCGCGGCTTGAAGCGCGCGAGCCACGAAGGGCCGCTCGACTTCCTGGCGCGCATCGCTCGCGAGCGTCCCGACCTCTCTCGCGAATCTGAAACCATCGCCGGCCTCTACATCCGCCTGCGCTATGCGGGCGATACAGCGAAACCCACGCTCCAGGAATTCGTGCGTCGCGTGCGCGCATTTCACCCGGCGGCGCAACCGGGTTGAGCCCGCCGGCTGTGGCATACTCTCGCGCCCGTCGGGAGGAAGCCCATGTCGGATCTTAAAACGCGCTTCACCACGGCCGCCCAGGAAGTACAGAAGCTCAAGAACCGGCCGTCCAATGACAACCTGCTGCAGCTCTACGCGTTGTACAAGCAGGCGACAGAGGGCGACGTCAAAGGCAGCCGGCCAGGATTTCTGGATCTCACCGGTCGCGCCAAGTACGACGCGTGGGCCACCAGGAAGGGCCTGACGAACGACAAGGCCATGCAGGCGTATGTCGACCTGGTCGAGAAACTGAAGAAAGCCTAAGCCTCGCAGCTCCCTTGACCCCGACTGTCATCGTTCTTGCCATCGCTATCGGTGTCATCGGCGTGCTCCTTGGACGCCCGCTGTGGCGCGCCCGGCGACGGCGGCAGTTGCGCACTCAGCCGCTTCCGGAAACCTGGCGCATCGAGATCGCTCGCGCCATGCCGATCTATGGCCACATTCCGCCGACCCTGCGCGCACGTCTCGACGGCCTGGTACAGCAGTTCATTGCGGAAAAGGAATTCGTCGGCTGCCGCGGTCTCGAGGTGACGCTGCCGATGAAGCTGGCTATCGCCTCACAAGCCTGCCTGCTGGTGCTGGGTCGATCCGCGCGCGTGTACGAGGACCTCTACTCCATCCTGGTCTATCCCGCCGCATTTCTCGCGCCGGAGGAGCATCGCGATGAAGCCGGCGTAGTCCACCACCATGAACGGGCGCTGGCCGGCCAGGCGTGGGATACACACCGGATCATCCTCTCGTGGGACGACGTGCTCGCCGGAGCGAACTCCCGCTGGCGAAGGCTTCAATGTCGTCTACCACGAGTTCGCTCATTACCTCGATGCGGAGGCCGGCGAGGTGAATGGCGCGCCATTTCTCGGCGATGCGCGCCTGTACGAGCGCTGGTCGCGTGTCATGCAGCAGGAGTTCAACCGCCTGCGAGAGGCCGAAGCCCGTGGCGAGTCGACTGTGCTGGATCCATACGGCGCCGAGAACCCGGGCGAGTTCTTCGCGGTCGCAACCGAGGCTTTCTTCGAATTGCCCCGCGAGGTGCAGGCGGAGCATGCGGAGCTTTACGCGGAGCTCAGGAGCTACTACCGGCTCGACCCTGCGAGCTGGCCCGAGGCTCACTGACGAACCACAGGAGCGCCGCGCCTGCGGCGAACAGGATGGCGATCGACAAGATCGCGAGCCGTGAGCTGCCGGTGACCAGTGCCACCCAGCCCATCAGCATCGGGCCGATGACAGCGGCAAACTTGCCCATCATGTTGAAGAAGCCGAAGAACTCGCCCGATTTCTGCGGCGGCACCAGGCGCGCAAAGTACGAACGGCTGAGGCTCTGGATGCCGCCCTGCACCAGGCCGATGATCACCGCCATGGTGTAGAACTGCACCACGGTCTCGAGGAAGTAGGCCCAGACCGTCACCCCGAGATACACGACGATGCACAGCAGGATGCCGAAGCGCGGCCCGTGGCGCTTGCCGATCCAGCCGAACGCCAGCGCGGCCGGGAATGCCACGAATTGGGTGATGAGCAGCGCCACGATCAGGCTCTTCGAATCGAAGCCGAGCGAGAGTCCGTAATCGACGGCCATCTTGATGATCGTGTTCACGCCGTCGATGTAGAGCCAGTAAGACACGAGGAACAGCGTGAGCGCCCGGTAGGCGCGCAGGTGCCCGACCGTTTGCCACAGCTCGATCCAGCCGGCTCGCATGGCTGCCAACGGTTGCAACGGCGTGGCAGGCTTGCGTTCGCGCACGAAGAGCAGCAACGGCACGGTGAACAGCGCCCACCACGCCGCGACGCTCAGAAACGAGATCCGTACTGCTTGCCCCGCATCGGCGAGGCCGAACAACTGCGGATTGAGCGTCATCACGACGTTGATGAGGAACAGCACGCCGCCACCGAGGTAGCCGAGCGAGTACCCGTAGCTCGAGACGACATCGAGTTCGCGTTCTGCGGCGACGTCGGGGAGCAGTGAGTCGTAGAAAGTGGTGCCGCCCCAGAAGCCGACGCCAGCAAGCGCGTAGAGCACCACGGCGAGCGGCCAGTCGCCCCGCTCCACCCAGTAGAGCCCTGCCGTCATGGCCACACCCAGCAAGGTGAAGAACAGCAGCAGCTTCACGCGCGCTCCGCCGCGGTCGGCAATCGCGCCAAGCAGGGGCGCCATCAGGGCGATCACGGCGCTCGCGACGCCGTTGGCCATGCCGAGGCGAAACGTGCTCACCGTCGCTTCGGTTCCAGCGCTCCAATACTGCTTGAAGAAAATCGGGAAGAAGCCCGCCATGACCGTGGTCGCGAACGAGGAATTCGCCCAGTCGTACAACGCCCACGAGATGACGTTGCGGCGGCGCAGGACACTCATCGGGCGCTCTCAGGCAGCGATCGCATGATGCTCGCGCGTCTCGTGGAAGCGGATGCCAGGCCAGCGCTCCAGCGTCAGCTGAAGGTTGACCCGCGTCGGTGCGAGATACACGAGCGCTCCGGAATGGTCCACGGCGAGATTCTCATAGGCCTTGGCCTGGAACTCTTCGAGTTTCTTCGGGTCCGTCCCGCCGATCCATCGTGCCGTGTAGACGTTGACGTTCTCGAACGTGCACTCCACACCGTATTCGTCCTGCAGGCGAAACGCCACGACTTCGAACTGCAGCTGGCCCACGGCACCGAGGATCAGGTCATTGTTGCGTAGCGGCTTGAAGAGTTGCGTGGCGCCCTCCTCACACAACTGCGAGAGACCTTTTTGCAGCGCCTTCATCCGTAACGGATCGCGCAGCACGGCGCGCCGGAACATTTCGGGCGCGAAGTTCGGTATGCCGCTAAAGCTGAGGCGCTCCCCTTCGGTGAAGGTGTCACCGATGTTGATGGTGCCGTGGTTGTGCAGGCCGATGATGTCCCCCGCGTAGGCATCCTGGGCCTGGGTGCGATCGGCCGCCATGAAGGTCAGCGCATCGCCGACGCGCACTTCCTTGTCGAGGCGCACGTGGAACAGGCGCATGCCGCGCTCGTAGCGCCCCGAGCACAGGCGCAGGAACGCGATGCGATCGCGGTGACCCGGGTCCATGTTCGCCTGGATCTTGAATACGAATCCCGTGAGCGCAGATTCGCCGGCGCTCACCTGGCGTTCGTTGGTCTCGCGCGGACGCGGTGCGGGCGCGTGTGCCACGAAGCTGCCGAGTAACTCCTCGACACCGAAATTGTTGATCGCCGAGCCGAAAAATACCGGTGTCTGCTTGCCGGCCAGATACAGCTGCGGATCGAAGCGGTGCGCGGCGCCGTGCACCAGTTCGATCTCGTCGCGAAATCTGCGCGCCGAGTCACCCAGGAACTCCTCGGCTGCCGCGCTCGAGATGCCATCGATGGTCAGGTTGGTGCCTGCACGTCCGCGCTCGGCTGCCTCGTAGGCGTAAATCCGGTCCTCGATCAGATGGTAGATCCCCTTCAGATCGCGACCCATGCCGATCGGCCAGGTGATTGGCGCGCACGCAATCTTCAGCACCTTCTCGATTTCATCCAGCAACTCGACCGGTTCGCGCCCATCGCGGTCGAGCTTGTTGATGAAAGTCATGATGGGCGTATCGCGCAGGCGGCACACCTCCATGAGCTTGATGGTGCGCTCTTCGACGCCGCGCGCGCAGTCGATCACCATCAGCGCGGAGTCGACCGCCGTGAGCGTGCGATAGGTGTCCTCGGAGAAATCCTCGTGCCCCGGCGTGTCGAGGAGATTGACGATGTGCCCCTTGTACGGGAACTGCATGACCGACGAGGTCACGGAGATGCCGCGCTGCTGTTCCAGTCGCATCCAGTCCGAGGTCGCATGGCGTGCAGCCTTGCGCCCCTTGACGGTACCCGCCATCTGGATCGCGCCGCCAAAGAGCAGCAGTTTCTCGGTCAGCGTGGTCTTGCCCGCATCCGGGTGCGAAATGATCGCAAAAGTGCGGCGGCGAGCGATTTCCTCGGCGAGATCAGCCATGGGGTGGGAGCCAATGCGTCAGGGGGCGCGAATTGTACCCGCAACCATCATTTCCCGCGCAAGCTGGCGGCACGCGAGGCGAGGTCCAGCCTGAGAACCGCCGCATCTTCGCGGCCCCCTGGCGCCTGGTAGTAGCCGCGCCGCATCCCGACCTGCTCGAAGCCGAGCGCCTGATAGAGCCGGACCGCCACGACATTCGACGGACGCACTTCGAGAAACGCTTCCAGCATCCCGGCACCGTGCGCGCGCTCGAGCAGATACTCGAGCATGCGCCGGCCGAGACCGCGGCAGCGCAGGTCCTCGCGGATGCAGACGTTGAGCAGGTGCGCTTCCCCGGCGCCCATCGACATGATCCCGTATCCGACCACGACTCCCGCAAGATCGATGACCCGGCACACGTAGCCGACGCGCAGGCAATCGCGGAAGATCCCTTCGCTCCAGGGAAAACGATAGGCGGCGCGCTCGAGCGCCACCACCGTCGCGACGTCGTCATCGTGCATGTGACGAATCGCGAGCTGCGGTAAGGCAACTTCGCTTCTAACCGTGGCCACGGCTGAAGACTTCCTGTGCGAACTGCAGGTCAGTCCAGGCTTTGCGTTTCTCACCGGGCGAACGCAACAGGTAGGCCGGGTGATACGTCACGACGACCGGTACCTGGCGTGAGCCATACGCATACACCTTGCCGCGCATGCGCCCGATGGGCGTGTCGGTCTGCAACAGATTCTGTGCCGCAATCCGGCCGACGGCGAGGATGATCCGTGGCTTGATCAGATCGATCTGGCGATCGAGATACGGCGTGCAGTGTGCCGCCTCTTCGGGTCTCGGCTCGCGATTGTTGGGCGGGCGACATTTGAGAATGTTCGCGATAAACACCTGCGAACGCTCGAGCCCGATCGCCTTCAGCATGTTGTTGAGCAGCTGGCCCGCGCGACCGACGAAGGGCTCGCCCTGCGCGTCCTCGTCAGCACCTGGCGCTTCGCCGATCACCATCCACTGCGCCTGTCGATCTCCGACACCGAATACGGTCTGCGTGCGCGTTTTCTGCAGACCACACAGCGTGCAGCCGGAGACCGACCGCCGCAGCGTGTCCCAATCCATGAGCGGCACCTCGACCGCACCGTTCGCTGGGCGCGGCTCGTGCCGTGCGCCGCGTGCCTCACGCAGCACATACCAGTCGACGCCGAGCTCCTTCAGGTATGACAAGTGTTCACGACTCATCATGATTCTCGAACAGCTGCGGTTGTGACTCGGCGCCAGCGGCAATGCTCGCCGGCTTGCGACGCATGCTCTGCACGAGCCACCAGGCTGGCCCGGAGAGCGCATAAGCGCTGAACAGCACGAACAGCATGACTGGCGGCTTGACCGCGATCAGCACGAACGCGAGGGGTACCAGGACGAAATAGCGAAACGGTATGTGCCCGCCCAGGTTGATGTCCTTGAAGCTGTAGTATCTGAATCGACTCACCATCAAAGCACCGGCCGCCATGGTGACGACAAACGCGACGACCAAGCCGACCAGCCCCGGCTCGCGCCATTCGCTGGAGAACCATACCAATGCGGCAACGATCGCGGCTGCGGACGGGCTGGGCAAACCCTCGAAGAAGCGCTTGTCTGCAGCGGCGCGCGTGTTGAAGCGCGCGAGTCTCAGCGCAGCGGCAACGGCAAAGAAGAATGCAGCGAGCCACCCGGCGCGGCCCCAGATGAGGCCGTACTCAGCGATCCGCGCGACGCCCCACTGATAGGTGACGATCGCCGGCGCAAGACCGAACGACACCATGTCTGACAGGCTGTCGTATTCTTTGCCGAACGCGCTCTCGGTGCTGGTCCAGCGCGCCACCCGCCCGTCGAGTCCATCGAAGACCATCGCCACGAACACGGCCACGCCCGCGCGCTCGAAGTTGCCGTCGATCGCGGCCACGATCGCGTAGAAGCCGGCAAA
Organism: uncultured Gammaproteobacteria bacterium; assembly: GCA_963705495.1. Taxonomy (GTDB): domain Bacteria; phylum Pseudomonadota; class Gammaproteobacteria; order Steroidobacterales; family Steroidobacteraceae; genus DATBVX01. The sequence goes on from CAVPJQ010000005.1 coordinate 284,151, forward strand.
CAGCGCCCCGGTCGTGATCAGGTTGGGCAACAGGTAGATGCCGCGGCGTTGCGGCGGGCGAGGCGCTTCGCTCTCCATAGGCGCGCGCATCATAGGTCTGGCGGGGATGGAGGCACAATAACAGGCTAAGATAAGTGTCTGAATTCAACAGCCGCGCCACCCGGCGCATGGGTCGAAGAGCGATGCGATTGTCCGAGCTGCCGATCAATACTTTGAAGGAGGTACCTGCCGACGCTGAAGTCGTGAGTCACCAGCTCATGCTGCGAGCGGGACTCATCCGTCGCCTGACCGCCGGTCTCTACAGTTGGCTCCCCATGGGCCTGCGTGTGCTGCGCAAGGTCGAACGCGTGATCCGGGAGGAAATGGACCGCGCCGGCGCGCTCGAAGTGCTGATGCCGACGATCCAGCCCGCGGAGCTGTGGCAGGAATCGGGACGCTGGGAACAATATGGCCCGGAGCTTTTGCGTCTGCAGGATCGTCACGAGCGCCCCTACTGCTACGGTCCGACACACGAAGAAGTGATCACCGACATCGCGCGTCGCGAACTGCGTAGCTACCGGCAGCTTCCGGTCAATTTCTACCAGATCCAGACCAAGTTCCGCGACGAGATCCGCCCGCGCTTCGGCGTGATGCGGGCGCGCGAGTTCCTGATGAAGGATGCGTATTCGTTCCACAGCGACGAGACCTCCCTCGCCGAGGGTTATCGCGCGATGTATGACGCCTACACGCGCATATTCACGCGCCTGAAACTGCGCTTTCGGGCGGTGCAGGCGGACACGGGCAGCATCGGCGGCACGACCTCGCAGGAATTTCACGTGCTCGCGGAGTCGGGCGAGGATGCGATCGTGTTTTCCGACGCCGATGACTACGCCGCCAACCTCGAAATGGCTGCAGCGTTGCCGCCCGCCGAATCGCGCGCGGCACCGACGCAGAAGCTCACACAAGTGGCGACGCCCGGTGTCAAGACCATTGCGGAAGTGAGCGCCTGCCTGAAAGTTACCGCCCGGCAATGCGTGAAGACCTTGTTCGTCGAGGGCACCGACGGTGAGGTCGTTGCCTGCGTCGTGCGCGGGGATCATGAGCTCAATGCCATCAAGGCACAGAAGCTCCCCGCTATCGCCAGCCCGCTTCGCATGGCGAGCGCCGACCGGGTATTGGAGGCGGCGGGGGCGGAGCCCGGTTCGGTAGGGCCCGTGGGACTCAAGTGCCAAGGTCTACGCGGATCACAGCGCCGTGCAGTTGAGTGATTTCGTTTGCGGCGCCAATCGCACCGATGCGCATCTCACCGGCGTGAACTGGGGGCGCGATGTTCCCGAGCCGCAGCCGGTCGATATTCGCAACGTCATCGCGGGAGATCCCAGCCCGAGTGGTCGCGGGCGCCTCGGCATCGCGCGAGGTATCGAGGTGGGCCACATCTTTCAACTCGGGCGTAAGTACAGCGAGCCCATGAACGCGCGGGTTCTCGATGAGCAGGGTCGAGAAGTCACCCTGTTGATGGGCTGCTACGGCATCGGTGTGACGCGCATCGTAGCCGCCGCCATCGAGCAGAATCACGATGAGCGCGGCATCATCTGGCCGGAACCCCTCGCGCCCTTCAACGTGGTCGTCGTGCCCATCAATCTGCAGAAGTCCGAACGCGTTCGCGAGACCAGCGAGCGCCTGTATCGTGAACTCACGGCTGCCGGCATCGAAGTGCTGCTGGATGATCGCGACGCCCGCCCGGGAGTCAAGTTCGCCGATGCGGAGCTGCTCGGCATCCCGCATCGGGTGGTGGTGTCCGATCGCGGCCTGGAATCAGGGCGGCTCGAGTATCGAGGCCGGCGCGACAGCGCATCGAGCGAGTTTGCGCTCGACGATGCGGTCGAGTTCCTGCGCAGCCGGATACAAAGTGCCTGAGCTGCGTCTCGCGGCGTTACTGTTCGGCCTGGTGCTGATCGCACCCGGCGCACTCGCCGACCGCCAGCAGGACCCGGAACTCAAGGCGGTACTGCAGAAGGCAATCACGGCGGGACAGTGCTTCACCGAGAGATACGACGCAGAGGTCTGGTACAAGCTGATGGAGCCGCGGCTGCGCAAGTACGTGGCGGACCATGGCGAGCGCCTCGAGATTCTCACCAATGTGTATTGCGAAGCCCGCCACTCGCAATTGCCGGCCGAGCTGGTGCTGGCGGTCATGGATGTGGAGAGCAGCTTCAATCGCTGGGCGGTCTCCTCCGCCGGCGCGCAGGGCCTGATGCAGGTGATGCCGTTCTGGCCCGAGCAGCTCGGCATGCAGCGTCACCAGCTGGTGCAGGTCCAGCCAAACATCCGCATGGGCTGCGCGATATTGAAGTTCTACTACGATCGCGAGCGGCGTGACGTACGCAAGGCGCTCGCGCGCTACAACGGCAGCGTCGGCCGGCGAGACTATCCGGACCTCGTGATCACCCGCTGGACGTCGCGATGGAGGGCCTGAGGCCGTTCATCGCGTCACGAAACGCCCGCTCTGCGGTACCACTTCCTCGGGTGCGACGCTCACAACTTCCACCAGATCGACCCGGGAGGCACTCGAGCCCACCCAAAGCCAGCGCAGAAACTCCTCAACCGACTGCTCCTCGCCGCAGGCAACCACCTCGACACGTCCATCGGGAAGGTTGCGCGCGTAGCCCTCCAGTCCCAGCGCGGCTGCTTCTCGTGCTGCGGTGGCGCGATAGAACACGCCTTGCACGCGCCCGCCGACCAGGGCTCGTTTGCAGATCCGCTGGGTCACGTCGCCTGTCAGGACTCGGAAGCCGTCGATGCGAGCTTCTGCGCCTCGATGGCGTGGGTGCGAGCTTCCTCGGCCTGCCGGCGTGCCGCGCCGTAATCGCCGCGTTGCAGTGCTGCTTCGGCCTTCGACAGCAGGTCGGTCGCCACATCCAGCTCGATCCCGGCGCGCTCGGCCGCACCGGCAGCGCGTGCTGCGGCAATGGCCTGCCGCGCGTCGCTCATTTCCTGCACTGGGGCGCCCGCGCAGGCTGACAGGGCAATCAGAACCGCTGCCGCGCCTGCAATCCGCCGAGCTGCTCTCGCGAGGTTACGCATTTTCTCGTTATATGAATGCGATAATCGAGGTCGCGCGCACGCTAACAAGCACGTGCAGGGGCGTCAAGGTTACAAAGGCCCGGGTGACGGATCCGAACACCGGCGCAGCGCACGCACTCTTGAGCGCAAACGGGCGCGGTAGCCCGACTGTTGCAGATGCGCCCAGGCTTCGGGAGCTTTAACGTGGTGGAAATTCTGGTCTTGTATTATTCGCGCAAAGGGGCGACCGCGGAGCTGGCGCGGCAGGTGTGTCGCGGCGTTGAAATGGGCGGCGCCCAGGCACGTCTACGCACGGTTCCGGCAGTCTCCGCGGCGAGCGAGCAGAGTGTCCCGCAGATTCCTGAACGGGGACCACCGTACGCCGCCCTCGCCGATTTGACGGAATGCGCGGGCCTGATCGTCGGCAGCCCCACCCGTTTCGGCAATATGGCGGCGCCGTTGAAGTATTTCTTCGACGGGACCAGCTCCCTCTGGTTGAGCGGTGGTCTCGCCGGCAAGCCCGCCGGTGTGTTCACCTCGACCCAGACAATGCACGGAGGCCAGGAGACGACACTCCTGTCGATGATGCTGCCGCTCCTGCACCACGGGATGTACCTGGTTGGAATTCCGTACACCGAACCCGCGCTTTCCAGCACGCGCTCTGGCGGGAGCCCCTATGGCGCAAGCCACGTAGCAGGCACATCTGCCGCAACTCTCTCGGAGGACGAGCAGGACCTGGCACGAGTGCTCGGCCGGCGTGTCGCCGAGCTCGCGGTGCGTCTGTCCCTGAGCGGGACTGGTCTCAGCCCTCGCGTTCCTGCTCGATGACCTGCTTGATGAACGGCACGGTAAGTCGCCGCTGCGCAGCCAACGCCGCACTGTCGAGCCTATCGAGCAGCGCACACAGCGATCCCAGGTCACGCGGGTAGCGACGCAGCAGGAATCCCGCCGTTTCATCGGGTATTTCCAGCCCGCGAATTGCGGCTCGCATCCGCAGGGCAGCAACGTGCTCGGCCTCGCTCAGCGGTTTCAGATGCAGGATCAGGGCTGCAGATAGCCTCGAGCGCAGATCGGGAAGCTCCCAGCTGAGCGCTGCCGGAGGGCTCGTCGCAGCGAGCACGAGGTGGCGCTCATGCTCGTTGAGGCCGAGATACAGATTGAAGATCGCCCGTTCCCATCCGGCATGGCCCGCGGCGAGCTGCAGATCGTCGATGCACACGACGTCCAGGTGTTCGCAGCCCTGAAGTGCCGCGGGAGCGCTGAGTGATTCATCTCCCAACGGAAGGTATGCGGCACGCCCACCCGCGGCACCCGTCTCGGCGCATACCGCCTGCAAGAGGTGACTCTTACCGCTCGCCTCGGCGCCCCAGATCCACAGCACATTGGGCTGGGCCTTCTTTCGGCCGTAGAGGCCGCGCAGCGCCTGAACCACGAGCGGGTTCGGCCCAGCGAAGAAACTGTCGAACACCGACTGGTCGCGCCAGCGCACGCCGAGAGGAAGCTGCTCCATCGGCAGATCAGGCGCTTCGCGCCCGCGACACCGCAGCCGCGCGGCGGCTGTAGGTGATCACGTAGTCAATGCCGCTGATCATGGTGGTCACGAACACGGCCGCGCCCAGTGTGATCACGATCGACGGTGGCGGCCAGCCGGGACCGAGATGTGCGACCAGGGCGAGGACATATAGAAGCTGTACGCCGGTATTGACTTTGCTGATTGCCGTCGGTCGCCCGTTGAGCGGGCCGAAAAGCCACTTGAATGTGAATGCACCGGCGCCGATCACCACGTCGCGCGCGACCACCACCACCGACAACCAGACGGGCGACTCCCCAATCGCGGCGAGCACGATGAAGACAGTCACCAGCAGGAGCTTGTCTGCCAGCGGATCGAGCATCTTGCCGAGCTCGGTCGTCCAGCCAAAGCGCTTGGCGAGAAACCCGTCCAGCCCGTCCGAAGCGGCCGCAATTGCGAACAGCCACAGGGTCCGCGTGTATTCCCCTTGTGCCAGAAGCCAGGCCACCGGAATCACCAGGGCCATGCGCGCGACACAAATCAGGTTGGGCAGCTGGCGCAAGCTCACGGCCGATAGCGATAGCTCAATGCGCCGGTCAGCGAGGGATCGGCGGCGGAGTCCTGGGGTTGCAAGCGATTTCCGAGCTCGATCGCCCGCGCGAGCCGCGGCGCATCCCCCCGCACTCGCGCACGATACACGACGGTATCACCTGCGAGCTGCTCCACTGCGAGGCCACTGATCAGCGTCAATGACTCCAGGTAGTCGGTCACGCGCGCATAGGCGGCCAGGTCGGCAATGCCGTTGACCGTGATACTGACGTCCGTCGCAACCGCATCGTTGCCGGCCGAGAATACCCGGGCGAACTGGTCCGCCGCGCCATGCACGCCTTCAGCAGCCGTTCCCAGCCAATCGTTGCTCTGCGCGCCGTACAAGACTGTCCAGTGCACCTGTGCAGTGGCCGCACTGGAACTGCGCGCCCGGCCCACAAGCACCGCATCGGCGCCGTATTCGGCGGCTGTCGATCGCAGCGCCTCTGCAGTTCCATTCCAGACATCCTCAAAAGCCACTCGGCCTCCCGATGCTGGCCAGCGCAGCGGCAGGCCGCGCAGCTGAGCCGTACGCTCGATCGCCTGCTTCAGATCTGAGCTCGACTGTGCATCGATGATGCGGCGCTGCTGTCCGTCATCCACCGCCAGCCATACGAGCGTCGCGGGGCGCTGATGGCCCCAGAGCGGTTGACCGGCGGCGATGATGGCGCGGTCGATCTTGGCGCCATCGAATCCCGCAAAAAACTGGTTGGTGCCCACGATGCGAAACTGTTGCACGTAGCGACGTGCATCCTCGACCAGCGGGGCAAGTGCCGCCTGCGTGCCCGCGTCGCGCTGACCCGTGGCGCGCACCAGCACCTCCCGCATGGCGTCCTGAAAGGCCAGCGCCTGGCCGCGATCCGATCGATCCGCCAGCGGCACCGTCGCCTCGTACATGCCACTTACGGTCGCAGCGACACAGCATGTCGCGGCGATGTTCGACGCCATGGCGGCACCGATGCGCAACCACAAGTTCGCGAAGTTCATTCGTGTAAAATACCACAGCGTCTCCACCAGCAGCCCTCGCTCCGATGGCTCTATCCAGGCATCACGCAGACCTTTTTCAATGAGCAACCGCGCCCCGATCACCTACCGCGACTCCGGTGTCGATATCGATGCTGGCGATGAGCTCGTAGAGCGGATCAAGCCGCTGATGCGGCGCTCGCTGCGGCCCGAAGTGCTCGGCGGACTCGGTGGGTTCGGCGCACTGGTCGAGGTTCCGGTGGACCGCTACCGCAAACCAGTGCTGGTTTCCGGCACCGACGGCGTCGGCACGAAGCTGCGCCTCGCGATCGACACCGGACGCCACGACACGATCGGCATCGACCTCGTCGCGATGTGCGCCAATGATGTCGTCGTGCAGGGCGCCGAGCCGCTTTACTTCCTGGATTACTACGCCACTGGGCATCTCGACGTTGCGGTCGCGGAAAGCGTCATCCGCGGCATCGTCGAAGGCTGTGTTCGAGCAGGCGCGGCTCTCGTCGGCGGTGAGACGGCCGAAATGCCCGGAATGTACGCGGCAGAGGACTATGACCTGGCGGGATTCTGCGTCGGCATCGTGGAGAAGGACCGCATCATCGATGGAACCGCGACACAGGCGGGCGACGTCGTGATCGGCCTGCGCTCCTCAGGACCTCATTCCAACGGCTACTCTCTCATTCGCAAGCTGATCCAGGTTGCGAAAGCCGGGCCGGACACGCTGCTCGAAGGCCAGCGGCTGTACGATTTGCTGCTCGCGCCGACACGCATTTACGTCAAGGCCGTGCTCGCGCTTCTCGCCAAGATCCACGTTCATGGCATTGCGCATATCACTGGTGGTGGCCTGCTGGAAAATATTCCTCGCGTGATTCCCGATGGCCTCGAGGTCGTACTCAACCGCAGCAGCTGGCCGACCGATCCGGTGTTCTCCTGGCTCCAACGCACCGGCAATGTGCCCGACACGGAGCTGTATCGAACCTTCAATTGCGGCATCGGTATGACATTGAGCGTTGCGTCCGGTGATGTGGCTGCAGCACTCGCATCGTTACAGCGCTCCGGCGAGGATGCCAGCGTGATCGGCAGCATCGAGCGCGGGTCGCGCGGCGTGGTCATCGAGGCATGAGCCCTGGATCGGGCGCGCTCTTTCCGATTGCAATCCTGATCTCCGGACGTGGCTCGAACATGGTCGCCATCGCGCGCGAGGCGCTGGCTGGTCGCCTGCCGGTCACAGTCGCAGCGGTGCTGAGCGATCAACCGGACGCCGTCGGACTGCAGCGCGCGCAGGAACTCGGGCTCACCTATGAAGTAGTGGCATCGACACCTGGCCAGCCGCGTGCGGAGTACGACCGGCAGCTGGCTCGGGTCCTGGCGCGATACCAGCCCAGGCTTGTCGTGCTGGCGGGATTCATGCGCATCCTGGGCCCGGCATTGGTGCGCGAATTCGCTGGCCGACTGCTCAATATTCATCCGTCACTGCTGCCCGGGTATCGTGGCCTGCATACGCATCGACGCGTGCTCGCCCACGGGCAGCGCGAGCATGGTTGCAGCGTGCATTTCGTCACCGAGGAGCTCGACGGGGGACCGGTTATCCTGCAGGCAAAGGTCCCCGTGTTGCCGGGAGACTCCGAGCAAACCCTGTCAGCTCGCGTTCAGGCACAGGAACACAGGATCTATCCGATGGTCATTGATTGGTATGCCTCCGGACGTTTGCAGTGGCGCGACAATCAGGCATGGTTAGACGCGAAGCCTCTGCTTGCTCCGATGTTGCTCGACGAGCTCGAGCGGCCCGCAAAGTGAAGCGGCTGCTCTGGCTCATCGGTCTCGCGGCGCTGCCTGCAAGCGCCGCAGATACACCAGCCGCGCGGCAGCTGCAGCCATTCCGCGCGACGTATTCGATCGTGTGGCGCAGCTTCGATGCCGGCACGACCGAGCTCAAGTTGCAGCACGATTCAGACCAACAATACATATACAGCTCGCGCTCCAATGCTTCGGGGCTGTTCCATGCCTTCTTCAGTAACGAGATCAGCCAGACCTCCTGGTTCACCTTGACCAAGGACGGTGTCAGGCCGGACCGGTATCGGGGCGATGACGGCTCGAGCAAGACGGCGCGCGATATCTCGCTCGATTTCAACTGGGAGAGCGGTCGGGCGACCGGAGTAGCGGAAGACAAGGCGGTCGACGTCGCTCTCGAGCCGCACACTCAGGATGACATGTCGATTCAGGTTGCGCTCATGTACGCGCTGCTCAAGGATGAACCGCCGTCGAGCCTGCGCTTGATCGACAAGGACCGTATCAAGGAATACCTCTACACCTCTGAGGGCACGGAGCACCTCAAGACCGCGCTCGGTGACCTCGACACAGTCGTCTATCGCAGCCAGCGAACCGGATCGAAGCGGGTGACACGCACCTGGTATGCGCCATCACTCGGCTACGTGCCGGTGCGCGGCGAGCAGCTGCGCGAGGGCAAGCGCGAGTGGCAGATGCAGATCCGCTCCCTCGACCGCGATTAGGGACTCAGACGACACGGACATCGCGGTCGGGGAGATTGTGACGGCTACGCCTTCGGGAGCGTGACGCCTTTTTGTCCCTGGTACTTGCCACCGCGATCGCGGTACGAGGTCTCGCACACCTCATCCGATTCCAGGAACAACACCTGCGCTACCCCCTCGTTGGCGTAGATCTTCGCGGGCAGTGGCGTGGTATTGGAGAATTCCAGCGTCACGTGCCCTTCCCACTCCGGCTCGAGTGGCGTCACGTTCACGATGATCCCGCAGCGCGCATAGGTCGACTTGCCAAGGCAGATCGTGAGCACCTTGCGTGGAATGCGAAAGTACTCGACCGTCCTTGCCAGGGCGAACGAGTTGGGCGGGATGATGCAGACATCGGCACGCAGGTCCACGAAGCTGTTGGCGTCGAAGTGCTTGGGGTCGACGACCGCGGAGTTGATGTTCGTAAATATCTTGAACTCGTTCGCGCAACGCACGTCGTAGCCGTAGCTCGAGGTGCCATACGAAATAATCTTGCCGCCATCGTGCTCACGCACCTGGCCCGGTTCGAATGGATCGATCATGCGATGTTCGCGCGCCATGTGGCGGATCCACTTATCGGCCTTGATGCTCATCTCAGCTGTCCTCGACGGTAATTCTGGGAAACGACTTGCCGGGATCGGCGGCGCTCACAGCGAGCCGTGCCGCGGTACGCCGCGCCAGGTTGCGGTAGGCGCGTGCGACCGATCCTTGGGGGTCCGCCACGACGATTGGCTGGCCGGCATCCGAGCATTCCCGGATCCGAAGGTCGAGAGGCAGTTCGCCGAGCACTGGCACGTGATACTGGCCTGCCAGGCTCGCACCGCCTCCGGCGCCGAAGACGTGCTCTTCATGGCCGCATTGCGAACAGATATGAGTGCTCATGTTCTCCACGACGCCCAGCACCGGGACTGCGACCTTCTCGAACATTTTGAGGCCCTTACGCGCATCGATGAGCGCGATGTCCTGAGGTGTGGTAACGATGACAGCGCCGCTCACGGGTACTCGCTGCGACAGCGTCAACTGCGTATCGCCGGTCCCGGGGGGCATGTCGACCACGAGATAGTCCAGAGCACTCCAGTGCGTATCGCCGAGAAGCTGCGTGAGGGCCTGCGTCACCATTGGGCCGCGCCACACCATGGGTTGTTCTTCATCGATCAGGAAGCCGATCGACATCACCTCCACACCGTGCGCGGCGAGCGGCTGCAGCGACTTGCCATCGCGCGTCACCGGCCGCTGGCCGGCGAGGCCGAACAGGCGCGGTTGACTCGGGCCGTAGATGTCGGCGTCCAGAACTCCGACCCGGGCGCCCTGCAGCGCCCATGCAACCGCGAGATTCGCTGCCACCGTCGACTTGCCCACCCCGCCCTTGCCCGAAGCTACGGCGACGATGTTCTTGATGGATTTCAGCGGCTGCAGATTACGCTGCACGGCGTGAACCGCGATCTCGCTGCTGACCGTGATCTCGAGACGCTCGAGCCAACCGAGCGTCGATGCATGCTGACGCAGGGCTGTGCCCAATTCATCGGCGTAGTCAGCAGCCGGGAATCCGAGCCGGATCTGCACCGTCGCACGATTGCCTTCCACCCGCACACCGTGCACAGCCCGAGCCTCGCCCAGCGTCTGTCCGAGCCAGGGATCAACGTAGGCTTCGACGCACTGCTTGAGTGCGGAATCTCGGTCATCCGTCATCGAGTACGCGGCTCCAGGCCCGTCGGGCCGAAAAGGGACGCGAATTGTAGCGGGACTCGTCAATGTCGTGTGAAAGCCTTGTGGCATAATGTGCCGCCCGCACCAAGCCCCGGTATTGCATGAGTTTCCTCAGTACGATGAAGGCCGAGCGCCTGATCGCCGATATCAAGGCGAGCGGCGATCCTACGAGCGTCAACGCTCGCAAAGCGCTCAGCAAGCTCGCAGGCATGGGAAGTGCGGCGGTCGAGCCCATCATCGAGGCGTTGGGGACCTCAGACAAGCAGGAGACGCTCGCGTACGTCGAAGTACTGACCGCCCTCGTCGACGCGAAGACGATCCCACTCCTTGCCAAGGGCCTGAGTGAGTCTAATCCGCGCGCCGTTGCCGGCATCGCTTGGGCGCTTTCAGGCAGCAAGAACTACCCGCCGTCGGTGTTGCTGGAACTGCTCGGCCAGGAAGGCATGTCGAAGCCTGCAATCCTCGACGTCATCACCGCGCAGAAAGCACGTTTCAGCGTGCGTGAGCTCCTGGCCGCCGCCTACGTGCAGGAGCCGAACGAAAAAGCGGCGCTGTTTCGCATCGTGGCCGAGGTCGCCGACGAGAGCGCGGTTCCGGACCTGCTCGCGCGTGTCGATGGCAAAGACCCCGTCGCGAGAATGCATATCATCAATATTCTCGCGCGCTTCAATCAGCCGGCGGTTTCGCGCGCGATTCAGAATCAGCTCAAAGATCCGAACAAACTGATTCGCCAGGCGGCGTTGATTGCCCTGACACGCCTCGATGGTCCGATCGACATCCAGCAGGTGTGCCAGCTGCTGCGCGACCCGGAAATTGAAGTCCAGAACAAGGCCGTCGATGTCGTCATCAAGGCGAACCACCCGGAAACGACCCGCTACCTCGTCGATGTGCTCAAGGACGAGAACGAATATGCGCGGCGCGCCGCGGTCGAGGTCCTCAACGAGATCGGCACGCCCAAGTCAGTCAAGCACCTGCTCGAGGTGATCAAGGATGATGACTGGTGGGTACGCAGCCGAGCGGCAGACGCATTGGGCAAGATCGGCGGTCCGAAGGTCGTAGATGCGGTGCTCGCGCTGATCCGGGACGAGGACGAGGACATCCGCCGTGCCGCCATCGAGATCCTCAACCAGACCAAGGACGAGCGTGCCGTCAGCCACCTGATCGAGGCCACGAAGGATAAGGACTGGTGGGTCAGCGAGCGCGCCGTCGATGCGTTGGCCGAGATCGGCAGCAAGCGAGCCGTGCCGCGACTGACCGAGATGCTCCAGGGTGGCCAGGCCCGGAGCGTACCCGTCGTACTGCGGGCGCTCGCCAAACTTGGCGATCACAAGGTGATCGAGCCCGTTTTGCAGGCGCTCTCGCGCCCGGAGAAGGAGATCCGCGTCGAGGCGATGAACGTGCTCGCCAAGGTCGCCGACGAGCGGCGTGTCGAGAACATCCGCGTACAGCTGCAGGCACAGCAGGCGAACAATTCCGATCCGACGGTGCAGCAGGCGGCAGCGCGCGCCCTGCAGGAAATCGACAATCGCTATTCGACCAGTGTGGTCGCCGCGGGGCGCAAGGCGGAGCAGTTTGCAGCCGAGCCGGCCAAGACCCTGCTCATGGACAACAAGGAGCTGGAGCAGGTGGTCAGGAGTGCCGAGCAGACCGCCCAGGCGCAGAAGCTCGACATCGCGACCCTCAAACCGGGCGACATCATCGAGGGCCGCTACAAGTTCATCGAGAAAATCGGCAAGGGCGCCTTCGGCACAGTGCTGCTGATGGAAGATACCGTGGTCGATGAGCGCCTGATTCTGAAGTTCCTGAACGCCAACGTGTCCCAGGACGAAGAGATGATGAAGCGCTTCGTCCATGAGTTGCGCTATTCGCGCAAGATCACCCATCGCAATGTCATCCGCATCTACGACTTCCTGTACGTGCGCGGCAACTACGCCATCTCGATGGAGTACTTCCCGTCACACACACTCGGCGGCGAGATCGTCAACGAGAAACCGGTCTCCCTGAAGCGCGCCGTACGCTTCGCAATGGATATCTGCACCGGCATGGCTGTCGCTCACCAGGTCGGCATCGTGCACCGTGACCTGAAGCCCGCCAACGTCCTCATCAACGAGGAAGGGCTGCTCAAGATCGTGGACTTCGGCGTCGCGGCCGCGCATCGCGAAGGCGACACGCAACTGACCCGCACCGGTTACGTGATCGGTTCGCCCAAGTACATGGCGCCGGAACAGATCCTGGGCAAGAAAGTGGACGAGAAGGCGGACATCTACAGCCTCGGCGTCATCATGTACGAGATGTTTACCGGTGTGCCGCCGTATCACCGCGGGGATCACATGTCGGTGATGTATCAGCATGTGCAGGGCCGGGCCAAGTCGCCCGCCGAGGTCAATCCGACGCTACCGCCCGGGTTGAGCGAAATCATCATCAAGGCGATGTCGGTCGACAAGACCAAGCGCCAGGCGAGCATGGACGACCTGAGGCTCTCGCTCGAGAAGTATCTGTGACGCAGTGCGCATTCGCGCACCGCTGAACCCTCGTACTCGATTGATTATGTCCACCGCCAGCGACTAGAGTGGCGGCCAGCCTGGCCCTATCACAGCTGGTACTGAATGCCTCGCATCGACGCGTTTCTAAAGCTCGGCCTCGCGCAGAACTGTTCCGACGTGCACCTGGCCGTGGGCGTGCCGCCGATGCTGCGTATGAACGGCGATCTCATGCCGATCAAGTTCCGTAACCTCGGCGACAGCGAGCTCGAGGGCTACGTCACCGAGATCCTCACCCAGCACCAGAACGAAAGTTTCCGGCAGGGTAACGATCTGGACTTCTCCTACGTGTCCGAAGATGGCGGTCGCTTTCGCGTGAACGTGTTCCGCAAGGAGACCGGCGTCGGCGCAACGTTCCGGTCGATTCCGAGCGAGATCCCGAGCATCGATCGGCTGGCGCTGCCACCGATCGTGAAGAAGCTGTGCGACTACCACCAGGGAATGATCCTGGTGACCGGCTCGACCGGCACCGGCAAGTCCACCACGCTCGCTTCGATGATCGACCTGCTGAACCAGACCAAGCGGCTGAACATCATCAGCCTGGAAGACCCGATCGAATTCGTCCATCGCAGCAAGAATAGCCAGGTGATCCAGCGCGAGCTCAATACTCATCTGCCGAGTTTCGCCGAGGGCGTGCGAGCGGCCATGCGCGAGGATCCGGACGTGATTCTGGTCGGCGAGCTGCGTGACGCGGAAACGATTTCGATGGCGATGACCGCGGCGGAAACCGGTCACCTGGTACTGGGGACGCTGCACACCACCAGTGCCGTGAAGACCATCGATCGCGTGATCGATGCGTTGCCGGTCGATGAGCGCGAGCAAACCAAGAGCTTCCTCGCGCAGAGCTTGATCGCGGTGATCACCCAGGTGCTGGTGAAGTCGGCCGACGGGCGCGGCCGGCGTGCGGTGTGCGAGGTGATGGTCATGACCAAGGCCATCGCCAAGCTCATCATGTCCGACCAGACGCACCAGGTCCCGAGCCAGCTACAGACCGGCAAGGACTATGGCATGCAGCTCATGGACATGGCGCTGCTGGCCGCGATCAAGGCAAAAGAGATCGACCCCGACGACGCGTTCGCCTACGCGAGCGACAAGCGCCAGTTCCAGAACTTCGTCACTGATACCAGCATCCTGCCCAAGCTCGATCTGGCGGCGAGCTGAGGCTTCGACCTTTCTTCGCTGTGGCGCGCATCGACGAATACCTGGCTGAAGTACTGAATCGGAAAGGTTCGGACCTGCACTTTCTCGCGGGCGATCCACCGCGGATCCGGCTCTATGGAGATCTGCTCCAGCTACGCCAGGACAAGCTCGCGCCCGATTTCGTGCGCGAGGCGCTCCTCGAGATCATGCCGCGGCAGGCCACCGAGCGCTTCGAGGCCAAGGACGGTACGGACTTCGCGTATCACCTGCAGGGCGTGGCGCGTTTTCGGGTCAACGTCATGCGTCATCTGAGCGGAATGGGAGCGGTGTTCCGTGCCATTCCCTCGCAGGCTTTGACCCTTGATCAACTCAACATGCCCGAGTCGGTCCGCAACCTTTGCCGGGTCATCAGTGGCCTGATCCTGGTTACCGGTAAGACCGGATCGGGCAAGTCGACGACTCTCGCGGCGATGATCGACGACATCAACTCGCGCATCAAAGGCCACATCCTCACCATCGAGGATCCGATCGAGTTCGTTCATGACCGCAAGAATTGCCTGATCAGCCAGCGCGAAATCGGTGTGCACGCGCCGAGCTTCGCCGCCGCCCTGCATTCGGCCTTGCGCGAAGATCCCGATGTCGTACTGGTGGGCGAGTTGCGCGACCTGGAAACCATGAGCATCGCGGTGACTGCTGCCGAGATGGGCATCATGGTCATGGGCACGCTGCACACCAACGGCGCCTCCGCTACCGTCGATCGCATGGTCAACGCATTCCCGGCCGACAAGCAGTCGCACGTCCGCACGATGCTTTCGACGTCGCTGCGCGGTGTGGTCTCGCAGCAGCTCCTGCAGCGCGCCGACAAGCAGGGCCGTGTAGCCGCCCTCGAGATCCTGGTGAATACGCCCGCGGTCTCCAACCTCATCCGGCAGGGCAAACTGGACCAGTTGGAGAACACGATGCAGAGCGGTGCCGCGCACGGCATGCGCACCATGGACACCGCCATCCAGGCGCTCCTCGACGACCGCGTGATCACGGGTCGCGAGGCGTACAAGAAGGGCATCAACAAGTCGAAGTTCGAGCCGGTCAAGGAAGTCGGCTGAGAAACAGATCTGCGGCTCGGCAGCCGAGCATGAGCAGTCGATAGCCGAACTCCTTGTTTGACCTCCGCGCTCGAGGCCTGACACTGCATCCTGCGTGGCATAATCCCGGTCTGTCCGCTCACCGTCGCCGCTCCATGCCCGATCACCATCGCAAGCTGTTCGTCACCTCTGCGCTTCCGTACGCCAACGGCTCCTTTCATATCGGCCACATCATGGAATACATCCAGGTCGACATCTGGGTGCGATTCCAGCGGATGCAGGGCAATGAGGTGCACTTCGTCGGTGCGGACGATGCCCACGGCGCGCCGATCATGCTCAAGGCGCAGGCGGAGGGAGTCTCGCCACAAGAGCTCGTCGCGCGCATCGCGGCGGAACGCCCGAGGTATCTGCAGGGATTTCACCTGAGCTTCGATAACTGGCATTCAACGGACTCGCCCGAGAACACCGCGCTGTCGCAGGACATCTATCGCCGGCTCAAGGCCGCAGGCCTGATCTACAGCAAAGCTGTCCAGCAGTTCTTCGACCCGGTCAAGGGCATGTTCCTCCCCGACCGTTACATCAAGGGCGAATGCCCGAACTGTCATTCCAAGGATCAATATGGCGACGCGTGCGAGGTGTGCGGCACCGTGTATGCGCCGACGGACCTGATTGAGCCCTATTCGACACTCTCGAGGGCCAAGCCGGTCCTGAGAACTTCCGATCATCTTTTCTTCAAGCTCTCCGATCCGAAATGCGTGCAGTTCCTGAATCAGTGGGTCGGCGCGCCGGGCCGATTGCAGGCGCAGGTTGCCAACAAGGCGCGCGAGTGGCTCGACGGACGCGGCGAGAGGGCACTCGGCGATTGGGACATCTCACGCGACGCCCCGTACTTCGGCATTCCGATCCCGGATCTTCCCGGCAAGTACTTCTATGTGTGGCTGGATGCGCCGATCGGGTATCTCGCCTCGCTCAAGCAATACTTCGACTCGGGCAAGGCGGCGGCACGCGGAGAGCGTCGCTCGTTCACGGAGTTCCTGTCCGCGAGCGACACCGAGCAGATCCATTTCATCGGCAAAGACATCATCTACTTTCACACCTTGTTCTGGCCCGCGATGCTGAAGTTCGCCGGCTCACCCTACAGGGTCCCTGATCACGTCTACGTGCACGGCTTCATCACGGTCTCGGGTGAGAAGATGTCCAAGTCGCGGGGCACCGGCTTGAGCCCTGTGCGCTATCTCGAGCTCGGCATGAACCCGGAGTGGCTGCGTTACTACATCGCGGCCAAGCTCAATGCCAATGTCGAAGACCTCGATTTCAACCCCGACGATTTCGTGGCACGTGTCAATGCCGACCTGATCGGCAAATACATCAACATTGCGAGCCGTGCGGCCGGATTCATTACCAAACGCTTTGGCGGCAAGCTTTTGCCGAGCGACGAGAATCGCCCGGTGGCTACGGCGAAGTGGTCCAAGCAGGCGCTCGATGCCGCCGAGCACATATTGAAAGAGTACGAAGCGCGTGAATTTGGCAAGGTGGTACGACGGGTGATGGAGCTTGCCGACCGCATGAACGAGGCTATCGATCAGGAAAAGCCCTGGTTGCTGGCCAAGGACCCTCGGCAGGAACGTCGGCTGTGGGAAGTGTGCTCGGATTGCATCGACGCATTCCGCAGGCTCACCCTGCTGCTGGCTCCCATCCTTCCAGACACGGCCGAGCGAGCGGCCAGGATGCTGGGGTTGCCGCTGCCACTGCGCTGGGCGCAGCTGCATGAACCACCTCCTCTCAACATCGAACCTTACGAGCACCTCATGCACCGCGTGGATCCAAAGCAAATGGACGCCTTGTTCGCTTCTCCTGGCGAGGGAGCAACCTCACCCACCAATCCCGGTTCGGGGTCGACGATGGCAAGCAGCGAAGGGGTGATTTCCATCGATGAGTTCAACCGGATCGACTTGCGCATAGCGCGCATCATCGCTGCGGAGCCAATCGAAGGCGCCGACAAGCTTCTCAAGCTCACCCTCGATATCGGCACCGGTACGCGCACTGTCTTTGCCGGAATCAAGTCCGCATACGCAGCCGAGAGCCTGGTCGGTCGGCAGGTCGTCGTGGTTGCCAACCTCGCGCCACGCAAGATGCGCTTCGGTACTTCGCAGGGCATGGTGCTCGCCGCCGGTGACGGCTCCGGCATCTTCCTGCTGTCCCCGGATGAGGGCGCGCAGCCCGGCATGAAGGTCAAGTGAGCCGTGAACGACCTCGTCGAGCAGATCGACGCCATGCTTCCTCAAACGCAGTGCACGCGCTGCGGTTATCCGGCATGCCGGCCTTACGCCGAAGCGATTGCCGCGGGTAGTGCCGACATCAATCAATGCCCGCCCGGTGGTGAGGTCACCATTCGCGAGTTGGCGCATCTGCTGGGGCGAAGCGAGAAGCCGCTGAATCCCGTAAACGGGGTCGTACGTGCTCCCACCGTTGCTTTCATCGATGAGGCGCGCTGCATCGGCTGCGCAAAATGCCTGCCCGCATGTCCGGTCGATGCCATCATCGGCGCCCAGCGCTTCATGCATACCGTCGTCGCGGAGCTGTGCACCGGCTGCGACTTGTGCCTGCCGCCCTGTCCAGTGGATTGCATCGAGCTGCGGCCGGCAGTCGATGTGCGCGGTGATCCGATTCCAGCGCCGCTGACGCTTGAGGAGTTGCAGCGGCAGGGCCGCGTTTTCCGTGCGCGATACGATGCCGGACGCGAACGTCGGCGGCGGAACATCGAGGAGCGGCAGCAGATGATCGCAACCAGAAAGCGCCAGGCCGGCGCCTGGCGTAAGCCCGGCGCAACGCCATGACACCACGGCGCCGCGCCGCGATCTTTGCGCGGCTCAAGGCTGCCAACCCTGAACCTCGCACTGAGCTCGAATACTCGAGCCCATTTCAGCTTCTGGTGGCAGTAATGTTGTCAGCCCAAGCGACGGACAAGAGCGTGAATCGCGCTACCGCCGAACTGTTCCGCATCGCTCCGAATCCGCAGGCAATGCTGGCGCTGGGGGTGGCAGGGCTATCAAGCCACATCAAGTCGATCGGCCTTTTCAACACCAAGGCCCGCAACATCATCGAAACCTGCCGGCTCCTGATCGAGCGCTTCGCGAGCGAGGTGCCTGCCAACCGAGAAGCGCTGCAGACGCTGCCCGGCGTCGGGCGCAAGACCGCGAACGTGGTCCTCAACGTGGCCTTCGGCGAGCCCACGATCGCGGTCGATACACACATCCTTCGTGTCGCCAACCGGACCGGCATCGCGCCGGGCCGGACGCCGCTCGAGGTTGAGATGCGCCTGCTCGAAGTCGTGCCGGATGAATACCGCCGCCACGTGCATCACTGGCTGATTCTGCATGGGCGCTACGTGTGTATTGCGCGCAAGCCGCGTTGTCCCGAATGCGTGATTGCGGACCTGTGCGAATACGATCACAAGACGAGAGGCGGACCCCCGGCGAGTGCAGCGCGCAGACGCCGCTAAACCGATGCCAGTCTTTCACCAGCAAAGCCGCGCCGAGCTACGCCGCATTTACGTCGACGCGTGGCGAAAGTTTCGTAACAGCGAGCCCCTGGAGCCGCTGCACGCTGAGGTCGCGAGAGTGATTGCGGAGCACCCGGAGTACCAGCGGTTGCTGGAAGCAGACGCGCCCGCCGTTGACGCTGAGTTTCTGCCCGCAGGCGGTGCTCAGAATCCATTCCTGCATCTGGGGCTGCATCTTGCCATCCGGGAGCAGGTCAACACCGATCGCCCCGCTGGGATCCGTGCGCTTCATGCATCGTTGGCAGCACGGCTCGGTTCAGCGCACGAGGCCGAACACCGAATGCTGGAGATCCTGGGTGAGATCCTGTGGGAATCGCAGCGCGCCGGAGCGCCCCCGGATGAGGCGCTCTATATCGAACGCCTTGCGAACCTCCAGCACACCTGACGCGAACCGAGGTCGCGGCTCAGCTGGTCCTGCGTTCGCTGCGGGCCAGGTTGCGCACACTGCCATCGACGCGGCGTACGATCCCCACGACGACACCCTCGATGATCATCGGTTGCGCCTTGAGATCGACACGGATCGGCTGGAAGTCTGCATTCTCGGGCATCAGCCAGACAATTGATCCTTCCTGCCGGTAACGCTTGACCGTCACCTCGTTTTCCAGGCGCGCAACCACGATCTGCCGATTGCGCACTTCTGTCGTGCGGTGCACCGCCACCAAGTCTCCGTCGAAGATCCCTACATCGCGCATGCTCATGCCACTGACCTTGAGCAGGTAATGGGGACGCGGCTGGAACAGCTGCGGATCGATCTGGAATCGTCCCTCAATGTGTTCTTCGGCCAGGATCGGTCGCCCCGCCGCCACCCTGCCGATCAAGGGAAGACCGATCTGCTCGCGCAGGTAGTCCTTGAGCTGGATGCCGCGCGAGGCACCGGGAATCAACTCGATGACTCCCTTGCGCTGCAATGCGCGTAGATGCTCTTCCGCTGCGTTAGCCGACTTGAATCCCAGCTCACGCGCAATCTCTGCACGAGTCGGTGGCATGCCGTTGTCGACGATCCGCGTCTGGATGAGACGCAGAATCTGTGTCTGTCGCGGAGTCAGATCGGACATGGAGCCACTCGCAGGCAATTCGCCGGCCTGTGATTATATACAGTTGAGCGCAGCGCGCAAATCTAAAGAGAGACCGCCTGCCTCGGCGCCCACGGACCATCGGCCCTTCTGCTCGGTTCATACAAGGTGCGGACCAACGGCGAGGTGCCAGGTCGTGTGCAGCGAGTCCGCCATGCCGCTCGCGCTGCTCTTGAGAACCGGCGGTTTCACGACCTGGCGTGATGACACGCGAGCCTATGCGCCAAAAGGGCGCGCTGCTCATGCGTGGATGCGGCCTGCGAGACCGCGTGGTAGAAATTGCGCGCTGTCAACACTTGTCGCTGCAGTACGACAAGCACGCAAGTACTATTGCATCGGAAGCGCAAACATGTTCACTTATGCGCCGTTCCGGTTCGGCTCGCGCGTGGGCTTCGGCCCGTGGTTTGAGCTGAAGTGTTGGACTTCGGGCTACCCGAGAAACTCACGAACGAAAAGGGGAATACCATGAAGAGTGGAATGATGCTTAAGGCTTCGACTGCGGTGCTGTGTCTGGGAATGATGGCTGCGTGCACAGACCTCAAGCCGATTCAGGCGCAGATCGACGAGCTGAAGTCACAAGTCGCGAAAGTTGGCGCAGACGCGACATCGGCCAAGGATACGGCGAACGCAGCCGCGAGCGCAGCTTCTGCGGCGCAGTCGGCTGCGAACGGCGCGCAGAGCACTGCGAACCAGGCGCTCTCGGCAGCTCAGGCCAGCCAGTCCTGCTGTGACGCGACCAACGAGAAGATCGATCGCATGTTCAAGAAGTCGATGTCGAAGTAATCGACACCGGCCGAATCCGGCGCCGCGGTGCTCTTGGGCCCGCGGCGCTTTTTTTTGCGCCGTTCGGGCGGCTATTCCGATGCGCTGGTCGCGCGCGCTTCCAGGCCGAGGGGGAGCGAAACCGCGACCGGCTTGCCGCGCGCCTCTGTCAGGGTCCGCTCGGCGAGCGGCCAGTTGATCCGAATGGACCGACTGCGAGTCGCGGCCACCAGGATTCGCGTGAGCTGAGTGAGGTCGACCGCAGGCACCCCACTGTTCTCAAGGGGTGGGTGCACCTCCAGGTACAGCACACCGTTAACCCAGCCGGTCTTCACAGGCTCATTGATGATGCGGACCCTGGTTCCGACGCCAACCATGCGAAACAGCGACTCGATGTCCTCCGGGTACATGCGAATGCACCCGTGCGTGACCTGCATGCCGACGCCGACCGGCTTGTTCGTGCCATGGATCAGGTACGCACCGCCCGGAATGCCCAAGCGCATTGCATAGTCGCCGAGAGGATTATCCGGACCGGGAGGAATCGCCTCCGGGATCGGATCACCGTCCTCTTCGTGCTGCTTGCGAATCGAGGCGGGTGGATACCAGGTCGGCTGCTTGACCTTCGCCACGATCTGAGTGACTCCTATCGGGGTGCGCCAATCCATCTGGCCCACGCTGATCGGATGGGTGATCAGCTCAGCGGGCTCGTTGCGGGTCCGGCGCGGGAAATAGTAGAGCCGATGATCGGCGAGGTTGATGACGATGCCCTCGCGCGGACCGGGCGGCAGGATATGCTGCGTGGGTAGGCTGATGGGCGTGCCCTCACCGGGCACCCAGGGGTCGGTTCCGGGATTCGCCAGGGCGATTTCCTCGTAACCCAGGCCGTAGCGGCGTGCTATTTCGGGCAGCGTGTCCTCGAACTGCGCTACCGTGTTCTCTTCCAGGCCGATGAGATCCACGCCGGCCGGCGGCATCTGAAACATCTCCGCCTGCGCCGCAACAGCAGCCAGCCCCAGAAAACCCGCGGTCCAAAGCGCCACTGAGCGTGTGCAGTCCATTGGTCTCATTCTAGGCCAGGAATGTGATCAGTCTCACGCCGTCCCAGAGCCCCGGTCGCCTAGAGTGCCCCCAGCCAATAAGAACAGCCGACTTCATGAACTCCGTTCCGCAGGCCACCGAAGACGAGAAGGATGAGAGCGAACGCCCAAAGGGCTGGGACGCCTATAGCGTCTGGAGCGAACGCGTGAACCAGCCTCCCGACCGCGCCGCGGTAGCTTCGGCACAGGGCTGGGACCCGTACTTCGTCTGGTTGAGCCGCGTCCGCAAGTCCGATCAATAGCGCACCATGGCGGCGCCCCAGGTAAAGCCGCCGCCGAACGCTTCCAGCAACAGCAGGTCGCCCCGCTTGATGCGCCCGTCGCGCACACCGACGTCGAGTGCCAGCGGCACCGAGCCGGCCGACGTATTGCCGTGGTCCTGCACCGTGACGATCACCCGTTCCATGGGCATGTCGAGCTTCCTCGCGGTCGCCTGGATGATGCGCATGTTCGCCTGGTGAGGGACCAGCCAGTCGACGGCGGACTTGTCGAGCTTGTTGGCCTCCAGCGCCTCTTCGACGATGCGGCCGAGCGTGTTCACAGCGACCTTGAAGACTTCATTGCCCTTCATATGCACGCCGAAGGTCCCCGGTGGCCCTTGTGGCCAGCCCTTGGAGACGCCGCCTGGATAGTAGAGCAGGTCCTGATAGGCGCCATCTGCGTGTATGTGCGTCGAGATGATCCCCGCTTCGCTCGATGGCTTCAGCACGACGGCGCCAGCCCCGTCCGCAAACAGCACGCAGGTCTGGCGGTCGTTCCAATTGACGATTCGGGACAACATGTCGGCGCCGATGACGAGCGCGCACTTCGACTCTCCACAGCGGACGTACTTGTCGGCTATCGACAAGGCGTAGATAAAACCGGTACATGCGGCCTCGACACTGAAAGCGGGACACCCGTGGATGCCGAGCCGCGCTTGCAGCAATACGCCGCAGTTCGGGAACACGAGGTCGGGTGTCGTCGTGCCAAATGCGATCAGGTCGATCTCTTCCGGCGCCACGCCCGCACTATGCAGAGCGGTGCGCGCGGCATGCTCTGCCATGTCGACCGTGGTCTCGCCCTCCGCCGCGATGTGCCGGCGCTCGATGCCGGTACGAGTCCGGATCCACTCATCGGTCGTGTCAACGATCTTCTCGAGGTCGAAGTTCGTCAGGACCTTTTCGGGAAGATAGCGACCCGTCGCTTCGATTCTTGAGTAGATCAATGGACCTGCCTCGCCAGCTCCGCGGCGATCTGCGCGGGCACGCCGCGCTCCACTTCGGTCGCCGCGGTGAGGATCGCGTGCCGGAATGCGTATTGATCGGCGCCGCCGTGACTCTTGATGACGATACCGTTCAATCCCACCATGCTGGCCCCATTGTAACGACGCGGATCGAGCCGTGTCTTAAGCGCGCGCAGTGCTGGCCACGCCGCAGCGGCCATCACCTTGCGCGCAGCGCCCCGGGAAAACTCTTCGCGGGTGGCGCTGCCGATCATGCGCGCCAGGCCTTCCATGGTCTTGAGGGCGACGTTGCCAGTGAAACCGTCCGTCACCACGACGTCGACCTCGCCGGTAAAGATATCATCGCCCTCGACGAACCCGACGTAATTGAGCGTCGTGCCCGCCAGCAGCCGGTGCGCCTCCTGCACGAGCACATGGCCCTTGATGTCTTCCTCGCCGATATTGAGCAGCCCGACGCGCGGCCGCTCCAGCGCGTCAAGATCGGCCGCGACCACCGAGCCCATCACCCCGAACTGGCAGAGCTGCTCAGGCGTGCATGAGGCATTCGCACCCAGATCCAGCATGTGCGTATGTCCGCCGATCGCCGGGATGGCCGACATGATTGCCGGGCGATCGATGCCCGGTATCGACTTGAGCACGAAGTGCGCCGTAGCCATCAGCGCGCCGGTGTTACCGGCGCTCACGCAGGCCTGTGCCCGCCCTTCCTTGACCATGTCGATCGCGCGACGCATCGAGGAATCCTTCTTGCGTCTCAGGGCCTCACGAGGCGCCTCGTTCATTCCGACGATCTGGGAAGCAGGCTGAACCTCGATGCGGTGCTCCTCGTGGGCGCGAAGCGTACGCAACAGGGGCTCGATGACTTCAGGCGCTCCCACGAGCACCAAACTCAGATCATCGCGCTCGCGCACCTGCTCGACGGCCGCGGGCACGCAGACCTGCGCGCCGCGATCGCCGCTCATCACGTCAACTGCGATTGTGGACGCTGCTGCCAAGCGCCGCGCCGTCGATTACGGTGATCGGATGAGATGCTGCGGCATGGCCGCGGCGATCAGCTCTTTTCCTGATCGCCCGGGACGTCGATGACCTTGCGGCCTCGGTAGTAGCCGTCAGGAGTGATGCGATGACGCAGATGAGTTTCACCGGACTGCGGGTCTACCGACAGTGCCGGACCGCGCAGCGCGTCGTGCGAACGATGCATGCCGCGCTTGGAGGGAGTCTTTCTGCTTTTCTGAACCGCCATTTCGAGTCTCCAGTCAATTCAATCCTTCATCAGGTCACGCAGCCCCGCGAACGGCTTGTGTCGCGGCTGATCCGCTTGCTCCTCAGGACGCGCATGGCAATCATCTGCGTCGCGATGCATCGGCGCCAACGGCAGCGCGAGCAACAATTCCTCTTCGATCAACATCGCGAGCGACACCTGCCCGCTCACAGCGATCACGGGTTCGCGCGAGCCGGCCAGGTCGGCGCTGGCCACAGCGTCCGCGACAAAGACCAGCCGGCTGTCGGTGTCGACCGGCAAAGTCATTTCTCCGAGGCAGCGCTGACAGGTTAGCGTCAGCGTCGCACTCACATGGCCCTCAGCGACGGCTAGTGCGCTCTCGCGATGGAAGCGAAACAGCCCGCGAGCCAGTCCCTCCTCGCCCCGCAGGAGTGGCCGGATGCGCTGCAGGTCCGCCAGCGCGATCTGCGCTTCGATCACCGCTTCAGCGGCGGCGAGCGCTGCGACCTCGTGCTGTTGCCCCGGGTCCGGCGACATGGGCGCGGTATCATAGTGATGAGGCTCTCCCCTGTCAAAAGAATCTTAAGCGCAAATCGTTGTTTTTCCAGTACTAAACCGGTGCCAGCAGACCTGGTTCTAGCTTCCGCTTCCCGCTATCGCCGCGAGCTCCTTGAGCGGCTGCGCATTCCATTCGAGGTCGATACAGCCAACATCGACGAGTCTCCCTTGCCCGCCGAAACACCGCTGGCGCTGGTGTCGCGCCTGGCGCGCGAAAAAGCCGTTCGCGTCGCCAACCGCCATCCCACCGCCTGCGTGATCGGCGCCGATCAGATTGCGGTGTGTCGGGATGAGATCCTGGGTAAGCCGGGCAATGCGGCGCGCAACATCGCGCAATTGCAGAGTGCCAGCGGACAAACCGTGAGGTTTCTGACCGCTGTCTGCCTGGTACGTTTGCAGGGCTCGGTCTGCGAAGAGCACATTGATGCGACCGAGGTGCGCTTTCGCGAGCTCAGCGAATCTGAAGTCTCGCGCTACGTGGAGCTCGAACGCCCCTACGATTGCGCCGGCGGTTTCAAATGCGAAGGACTTGGAATCACGCTCTTCGAGCGAATCGACTCCCACGACCCGACCGCCCTGATCGGCTTGCCGCTCATCTGGCTCTCCGGCGCCCTGCGGCGCGCGGGCGTGTGCCTGCCGTAGTCAGACGATCGAGCACGCTCTTCAACTCCGCGTCGAGCGGCACACTCACGTCGAATTGCCGCTCCGTTCCCGGCCAGGTGAATGCAATCGCGATCGCGTGCAGGAACATTCTCTCGAGGCCCAACTCGCGCATTTGCTGGTTGAATTCCCGATCACCATATTTATCATCGCCGGCCACTGGATGACCCGCATGCTGCGCGTGGACGCGAATCTGGTGCGTACGCCCGGTCTTGAGGTCAACTTCGACCAACGTGGCGCGCTTGCCGTAGAACTCGACGGGCGCGAAAACACTGAGCGCTTCCTTGCCGCCCTGCTGGGCTCGAACCATGCGTTCACCGCTCTGCAGTTGGCGTGTCTTGAGGGGGGCGTCGATGCGAGCCTTGCCGTGCGGCCACTGGCCCGCGACCAGCGCCAGGTAGCGCTTCTCGACCAGGCCTTCACGCATCAACGCGTGCAGGGCTCGCAAGCTTGAGCGCCGTCTCGCCACCAGCAGGCAGCCACTGGTCTCACGGTCCAGGCGATGCACGAGCTCGAGTGACTCGTCGGGTCTGTCGGCCCGCAGTGCCTCGATAACCCCGAAATCCAGACCGCTGCCGCCGTGCACGGCGAGTCCGGCCGGCTTGTTGATGACGAGCAGCTCCCGATCCTCGTGGACGATCGCGCTGCGAACGATGTCGAGCACGCTGCCCGGCACGCGCCGTTCCCTCGGTGCATCGACGCGCACCGGTGGGAGACGCAGGCGATCACCTGCTGCCAGCCGATACTCCGGCTTCACGCGTTTGCCGTTAACCCGTACCTCTCCCCGCCGCAGGATCCGGTACACGCGGCTGCGCGGAACCGACTTCAGCTCCCGCAGAAGGAAGTTGTCGACGCGTTGGCCCTCGTCCTCGGCAGCGATTTCGACCTGCCGTACCTGCGGGCGCGGGGGCTGAGGCCAGGTTTCGCCCTCGTTGCTCACGCGTTTGATCTCTCGTAACACATTGATTTGACGGTACTGCGTTGCTATAGTGCGCGCCGACCTCGCTGCTGCAGCTTCCCCGGAAGGTGCGATGCGCGAGCCGAATCAGTGGCGCGAAGGCCATGTGCTTTTCGCGCCGCATGTTAGTTGGTCCCGGGTAGCCGGGCCATCGCTTGGGTCCTGAGAGCAGAGCGCCAGAGGCGCTCGGCGTACAGCCAAGAGTTCAGGCGTGCCACAGGCGCCTCCGGTCAGGCCGGCCGGCGCCAGAAAATGCACAGGCGGGATTTGAATGAGCGTTTGCGAGTGCAGGGCACTCGCCGCTGTTCCTGTTAAATGATGTCTATAGACGCAACACCCCACCACCGCACACCGGCATCGCCCACTCCCCGCTCCGGGGCCCCTCATCACACTCCAGCAGGGGCCAATGAAGAGAATGCTTGTCAATGCAACTCAGGCAGAAGAGTTGCGCGTCGCTTTGGTGGACGGCCAGAAACTTTACGACCTGTCGATTGAGATTCCCTCCCGGGAACAGAAAAAAGCTAACGTCTATAAGGGTCGCATCACGCGGGTCGAGCCGAGCCTCGAAGCCGCGTTTGTCGACTATGGCGCGCAGCGCCACGGCTTCTTGCCGCTGAAAGAAGTCTCCCGCGAATACTTCCGCAACGATGCTCAACCGGGCGGCCGGATGAACATCAAGGAGCTCCTCCAGGAAGGCCAGGAGCTGGTCGTCCAGGTGGAGAAAGAGGAGCGCGGTAACAAGGGCGCTGCCTTGACGACCTTCGTCAGCCTTGCAGGCCGGTTCCTGGTGCTGATGCCGAACAATCCGCGCGCCGGTGGCGTCTCGCGCCGCATCGAGGGCGAGGAACGTGACCAGCTGCGCGAAGCCATGAACGATCTGCAGATCCCCGACGGCATGGGTGCGATCGTGCGCACCGCCGGCGTAGGTCGGTCGAGCGAGGAGCTGCAGTGGGATCTGAACAATCTGCGTAGCGCCTGGGAACTCATCGATGCCGCCGCCAAGGAGCGGAGCGCGCCGTTCCTGATCTACCAGGAAGGCGATGCCGTGACGCGAGCGCTGCGCGATTATCTCTCGGATGATATCGGCGAGATCCTGATCGACGATGCCGGCGCTTATCAGAAGGCGCAGGAATACATGCAGCGCTTCATGCCCCCCGAGTATCAGCGCAAGCTCAAGATCTACCAGGACGAGGTGCCGCTGTTCACGCGTTTCCAGATCGAGAGCCAGATCGAGTCCGCGTACTCGCACAAAGTGACGCTGCCCTCCGGTGGGAGCCTGGTGATCGACCATGCCGAGGCGCTGGTATCGATCGACATCAACTCGGCGCGCTCGACGCGCGGTGGCGATATCGAGACCACGGCCTGCAACACCAATCTCGAGGCCGCCGACGAAGTGGCACGCCAGCTGCGCTTGCGCGACATCGGCGGCCTGATCGTCATCGATTTCATCGACATGGAGTCGCAGAAAAATCAGCGTGACGTCGAGGATCGCCTGCGCAACGCGGTGAAACAGGACAAAGCACGCATCCAGATCGGGCGGCTGTCCCGCTTCGGCCTGCTGGAAATGTCACGGCAGCGACTGCGCCCGAGTCTCGGTGAATCCACTCACATCGCCTGTCCGCGCTGCACCGGCATGGGAACGATCCGCAGCGTCGAGTCGCTCACGCTCGCCATCCTGCGCCTCATCGGTGAAGAGGCGCGCAAGGAGCGCTCCGCCCGCATCATCGTGCAAGTGCCGGTCGATGTCGGCACTTACCTCATGAACGAGAAGCGCGACTGGCTCAACACGATCAGCGAGCGCAGCGCTGTCAACGTGGTAGTGATCCCCAACCAGAACCTGCAGACGCCCAACTATTCGATCCGCCGGGTGCGCGATGACGAAACGCAGCTCACGGAGAATGCTGGCATCAGCTACCAGATGGTCGAACAGGAAGAGCTGCTGCCCGACTCGGCACTGACACGGGAAAAGAAGCCGGCTTCCGAAGCACCTGCGGTTCCCACCGTGTTGCCGACCGCTCCTGCACCGGTGAGTACTGTCGCCCCACCAAGCGCGTGGACGGGTGAGCCGACGATCCAGCGCCCGGGCATCTTCGTGCGCCTGTGGCGGTGGCTCTTTGGCACCGGGCCGGCTGCGCCCGCGGCCCCGCAGCCAACGAGCTCGCGACAGCATCGCGACCATCGTGATGAACGTCGCGATCAACGACCTCGGGATGGCCGGCGTGGCGGACGCGATCGCGATACGCGTCGCGATCATCATCGCAGCGCCCAGGGGCCCCACCGCGGCGATGGTGGACATCGCCGTTCCGACACGCATCAGAGGCGCGATGGAAGGCACGGTCCCGCTCCGGCGCCATCAGTTGCTGAATCACAGGCGTCCAACGAGCGCCCTGCGGCCGAGCCTCGAAACGATGCGCCGCGCGCAGATCGATCCGCTCAGCGAGATCGGCCCGAGCGCAGTGAGCGTGCTGAGCGCAGCGAACGCGGCGGTCGCGGCCGCAGAGGCCGTCGGCGGCGCGGTGGTCGTGATCGCGCAGAGAATCGTGATGGCGGCGGCGGCGCGGCGAACGGTGAGAGCGTTCAAGGGCAGGGCCGAACGGAACCCGCACCCGCCTCCACCAACGGCGACGAACGGCCGTCACCGCGCAACGACTCGGGTCAAACCGCGGAACTGCCCTTCTCGTCAGCCAACCAGCGCGCCGAGGCGCGCGCTCCCGAGAGCCCCACGCCGCCGCGGGACGATGCGCAGCGACCCGCCTCGCATGCAGCAACAGGCAGCGAAACTACGCGCCCCAGTCAGGAAGAGAAGTTCGTGGTTTGGACGTCGTCCCCATCGGACAGCCTGCCGCACGGTCCGGGGCGCGACGACTGAGGGGCTATTTTCCGGTGCGAATGTGGCTGAGCAGGCCCCGTGCGGCCTGCTCAGCCAGATCGAGAACTTCTTCGAAGCCCGCTTCTCCGCCGTAGTAAGGGTCTGGTACTTCGTCCACACCCACATCGGGCGCAAATTCCAGGAACAGGCGAACCCGCTCCCGGTACTGTGTCGGTGCGCGCCGTCGCAAGTCCGACAGGTTGGCGCGATCCATCGCCAGGATGAAATCGAATCGGGCGAAATCCTCGCTGGCGATCTGACGCGCACGCAGTCGACTCATGTCCAGGCCACGTCTGCGCGCCGCCGCCAAGGCACGTTGGTCGGGCGGCTCACCTATGTGCCAATCGCCGATGCCGGCAGAGTCAATTTCCACGCTCAGATCGGGCGCTTCGCGGGTCAAGAGATCGCGCAGCACTGCTTCCGCCGTGGGACTTCGGCAGATGTTGCCCAGGCAAACGAACAGGATTCTGGTCGAGGGCACGTTTCGTCACTCAGGTTGCCAGCAGCCGTGCAACAGCCTCGAGGTCAGACTCAGTATCGACTCCGCGACGCGGAGATTCGATTGAGGTTGCCACGACAATATCCAATCCGTTCTCCAAAGCACGCAACTGCTCGAGCTTTTCGATCTGCTCGAGCGGTGCTGGAGGCAAGGCAGCGAGCCTTGCCAATACCTTGACGCGATAGGCATAGAGCCCGAGGTGCCGTCGCGCCGAGTCGTGTCGCGTCTGACTGGTGAGCCCACCCGCCGCACCTTCGCGGGGCCAGGGAATCGGCGCACGACTGAAGTACAAGGCGCGACCCTCCGCGCTGGCGGCAACTTTGACCACGTTGGGATCGAGAAACTCCTCGGCGGACTCTATCGGCGTCGCCAGCGTCGCGATGCCCGCCCACGGCGAGCGCTCGAGCAGTTCCGCGACCTGCCGAATGATTGCCGGCGGCACCAGCGGCTCATCCCCCTGGACGTTCACCACGACGTCATCGTCCGGCCAGCGCAGGTGCCGCGCAACCTCCGCGATCCGGTCCGTGCCGCTTTGATGCGCTGGACTCGTCATCAGCACTCTTGCGCCGAACTGTCGGCAGGCGCTTTCGATACGCACGTCATCGGTCGCGATCCAGACTTCACCGGCGCCGCTGCGCACTCCGCGCTCGTACACGTGCTGAAGCATCGGGCGACCGGCAATCAGTCGTAGTGGTTTGCCCGGCAGTCGCGTCGAGGCATACCGCGCAGGAATGACGACGCGAAACATGGCTCAGCGTTGCAGCAACGGATCGTCGGAGGGCAGCTGGCGCGCTTCCTCCTCGAGCATCACCGGAATACCGTCGCGAATCGGATAGGCGAGCCGGCTCGCTTTGCAGATCAACTCCTGCGTCTCCTCGTTGTAGAACAGCGGGGCCTTCGTGACCGGGCAGACCAGGATATCGAGCAGGCGCTTGTCCATCGCGGGCTCCTACTTCTTCGGCACGTACAGGTCCGTGAGCGTGCCTTCGTAGGCTTCGGCTGCAAACGCCACGGTCTCCGATAGCGTCGGATGTGGATGGATGGTGAGACCAATATCGGCAGCGTCGCAGCCCATTTCGATGGCCAGCGCCACCTCGGAGATGAGATCCCCGGCATTCGGGCCGACGATTCCAGCCCCCAGCACCCTGTGCGACTCGTTATCGAACAGGATCTTGGTGAACCCATCGTCGCGATTGAGCGCGAGTGAGCGACCGCTCGCCATCCAGGGAAACAGTCCTTTGCCGCACTCGATCCCCTTCTGCTTCGCCTCGATCTCCGTAAGTCCGACCCAGGCGATTTCCGGATCCGTATAGGCGACTGAGGGAATCACGCGCGCTTCGAAGCGGCGCTTCTGGCCCGCGGCCACTTCGGCAGCCACCTTGCCCTCATGCGAGGCCTTATGAGCCAGCATCGGCGGGCCCACGACGTCACCGATCGCGAAGATGTTCTCGACGTTGGTGCGCTGCTGAGCATCGACACGGACGAAACCGCGTTCATCCAGGCTGACACCCGCGCGGTCCGCGCCGATGTTGCGACCGTTCGGGACGCGACCTACCGCCACCAGCACGCGATCATAAAGATGCGGCTCAGGCGCCTTATCACCCGCGAAGCTGACACGCAGGCCGTTGCGCAGTGGCTCGATCGCCGCCACGCGCGTGCCCAACAGGACCTGCTCGTAGCGGCCGCGGATACGCTTCTCGAGCGGGCGCACCAGGTCGCGATCGCAGCCGGGCATGAGTCCGTCCGTGAGCTCCACCACGGTGACCTTGGCGCCCAACGCATCGTAGACGCAGGCGAGCTCGAGCCCGATGATTCCGCCGCCGACCACGAGCAGGCGCTTGACCTTCTCGGGCAATTCCAGGGCAGCAGTGGAATCCATGATGCGCGGATCGTCGGGCAACCCCGGTAGCCGCGCTGACTCCGAGCCGCTCGCAATGATGCAGTGCCTAAAGTCCACCACGCGGCGCTTGGCACCCTGTGCAATCTCGATGTGGCTGGCGTCGACGAACTGCCCGAGTCCGTGGATGACTTCAACCTTGCGTTGCTTCGCGAGAACGTTGAGTCCGTTCGTCAGGCGCGTGACTACCTGTCCCTTCCAGGCTCGCAGCTTGTTGCGATCGATGTTCGGTGAGCCAAACCCCAGGCCGAACTCACTCATCGAGTGCGCTTCCTCGATGACGCGGGCCGCATGCAGCAGCGCCTTGGACGGAATGCACCCCACATTGAGACACACACCCCCGAGTGTCGGCGAGCGCTCAATCAGCGCGACGCGTAGTCCCAGATCAGCGGCGCGGAATGCTGCGGTGTAGCCGCCCGGGCCGGCACCCAATACGACGACGTCGAAGGTGCGCTCGGTGGCTCGCGAGGCTGGCGGAGGCGCTTCCTGCCGGGCGGGCCTTGGCGCCGGTGCAGGTTTCGCTGCGCGGGTGCCAGTCACTTTCGGTTGGTCTACCAGCGTGACCGTCTCGACGTAGGGCTGCTCACGATCACCGACAGTTTCAGGTGTCGCCACCACCGTCGTCTGCTCGATCTCTTCGGTGCGCACCGTCGCGATCAGCGTGCCTTTTGAGACGCGGTCGCCCTTGTTCACATGCATCCGCTCGATCACGCCTGCGACGGTTGCCGGCACGTCCATGGCCGCCTTGTCAGTCTCCAGGGTGATGAGCGCATCGTCGACGCCGACCCGCTGCCCCGCGGTCGCCAGCACGTCGACGACCGTGACATCCTTGAAGTCACCGAGATCCGGGACGCGCAGTTCAACGACAGTCATGGAATCGCCTCGAGAAGAGCGCGCGGCTCAGCAAGAACCCGCGCCAGGAACGTGGTGAAGCGCACCGCGAGTGCGCCATCGACCACGCGGTGATCATAGGAGAGCGACAACGGCAGCATCAGCCGCGGCACGAAGCTGCCGTCGCGGTACACCGGCTGATAGCTGGAGCGCGAAACGCCAAGGATGGCCACCTCAGGTGCATTGATGATGGGTGTGAACGCAGTACCCCCGATTGAACCCAGGCTCGAGATCGTAAAGCATCCGCCCTGCATTTGCGCCGGCGTCAGCTTGCCGTCGCGTGCGCGGTCAGCGAGCTCGCCAACCTCACGCGCGAGTTCGTAGATATCCTTGCGGTCCGCATCGCGGATCACCGGCACGACCAGCCCGTTGGGAGTATCGGTGGCAAAGCCGATGTGCAGGTACTTCTTGAGGACCAGGTTCTCCCCGCGCACATCGAGCGAGGAGTTGAACTGCGGGAACTCCTGCAACGCCTTGACGCAGGCTTTGACCACGAACGCGAGTGGGGTCAGCTTGATTCCCTCCTTCACCGCCTTGCCCTTGAGCTGTACTCGCACCGTCTCGAGCTCCGTGATATCGGCAACGTCGAACTGCGTGACGTGGGGAATATTCACCCAGCTCGCAAGCAGTCGCGGACCGGAGATGCGCTGAATACGGTTGAGCGGACGCGTTTCCACCGGGCCGAACCTGGCGAAATCCACCTCCGGAACCTTCGGCAGCGCGGTTGCACCGGCCGTTCCACCACCATCTGTCAGCAGTTGCTTGACGAAGGCCTTGACGTCCTCGTGCGTGATGCGGCCCTTGGGGCCGGACCCCTTCACGCGTGCCAGGTCTACGCCAAGCTCACGCGCAAATTTGCGTACCGAGGGGCCCGCGTACGCCGTCGAAAAATCGGCGAGGGCAACGGGCGCTGCGCTGGCGGGTGCGGACGGCGTCGGTGACTGAAACCCTGCGGGCGCATCCTGTCGTGGTTCTGCGCTCCTCGCGCCGAGCGCCGGCTGTCGGACGGTTTCCTCCACCTCGCCGGATGATGCAACCGGGGCAGCGGCCTTCGGCGCCGGCGCCGCTGCCGGCTTCGCCTCTCCAGCCGCGGGTTCCAACAACGCGATCAGGCTCCCCTGCGAAACCCGGCCGCCCTTCTCGACCCTGAGCGCTGCGATCCGGCCTGCCTGCGGCGACGGCACATCCATCGTCGCCTTCTCGGTCTCGAGAGTGATCAGGGGTGTATCGACGTCGATCTCCTCTCCTTCCCTGACCAGCACGTCGATGACGCTCACGTCGGAGAATCCACCCAGATCGGGGACGCGAATTTCGCTGAGGTTGGCCATCGCAGGTGTTGTTGCGGCTATACCGTCAGGGGATTCGGCTTGGCCGGATCGATGCCGAAATCCTTGATCGCCTTGATGACAGTGGAGCGATCGAGCTTGCCGTCATCGGCGAGCGCCTTGAGCGCTGCCACGGCAATGTAGTGCCGATCCACCTCGAAGAAACGGCGCAGAGCCGCACGGCCATCGCTGCGTCCAAAACCGTCGGTTCCGAGGACCACATAGCGCCCCGGCACCCACTGGCGGATCTGGTCGGGCAGGGTCTTGATATAGTCCGTCGCCGCGACAAATGGACCATTGCGCTCGCCGAGACATTGGCGCACGTAGTTGCTGCGCGGTGGCTCGGCCGGATGCAGCATGTTCCAGCGCTCGACATCGAGTGCGTTGCGCCGCAGCTGGGTGAAGCTCGTCACCGAGAACACGTCGGCGGGTACGCCGTAGTCCTTCTCGAGGAGCTGCGCTGCCGCGATGACCTCGCGCAGGATCGTTCCCGAACCCATCAAGCTCACGCGTACCTTGCCGCGCCCGCCGATCTGCAACAGGTACATGCCATTCAAGATCCCCTGCGCCACGCCCGGCGGCATCGGCGGGTGAACGTAGTTTTCGTTCATGCAGGTGATGTAGTAGAAGATGTTCTCCTGCTCCGCGTACATGCGTCGCAGGCCATCCTGGATGATGACGGCGAGCTCATAGGCAAACGTCGGATCGTAGGCGACACAATTCGGGATCGTGCTCGCAGCGAGATGGCTGTGGCCATCCTGGTGCTGCAACCCTTCACCCGCGAGCGTAGTGCGCCCGGCGGTGCCCCCAATCAGGAACCCGCGTGCCTGCATGTCCGCTGCCGCCCAGGCGAAATCACCGACGCGCTGAAATCCAAACATCGAATAGAAAATATAGAACGGGACCATGCTGAGGCCGTGATTCGCGTAGGCCGTGCCAGCCGCCATCCATGAGCACAATGACCCAGCCTCGTTGATGCCTTCTTCGAGCACCTGGCCCTTTTTGTCTTCGCGGTAGTACATGAGCTGATCGGCATCCTGCGGGGTGTAGAGCTGCCCCATGGAGGAGTAGATGCCGATCTGCCGGAACATGCCCTCCATGCCGAATGTGCGCGCCTCGTCAGGCACGATGGGCACGATGTGCTTGCCGATGTTCTTGTCCTTGACGAGCGCGGTGAGAATGCGCACCAGCGCCATGGTCGTGGAAATCTCTCGATCCGCGGTGCCCTCGAGCAGGTTCGAGAAAGTCTCGAGCGGCGGAACCACGAGGGGTTCGGCAGTGCGGCGGCGCGCCGGCAGGTAGCCGCCGAGTGAGCTGCGCCGCCCGCGCAGGTACTTGAGCTCGTCGCTGTCGTTCTCGGGCCGGGCGAACGGCAGATTGGTGAGGTCCGCGTCGGAAACCGGGATGTGAAACCGATCGCGAAATGCCCGGAGCGCCTCGTCATCCAGCTTTTTCTGCTGATGGGCGATCATCAGACCTTCACCCGCCTTGCCAAGGCCGTAACCCTTGACCGTCTTGGCGAGAATCACGGTGGGCTGGCCCTTGTGAGCCACGGCCGCGGCATACGCGCTGTACACTTTGCGCGGATCGTGACCGCCGCGATTCAGCCGCCAGATTTCCTCGTCGGACATGTTGGCCACCATGGCCTTGAGGTCCGGATGCTTGCCGAAGAAGTGCTCACGCGTGTACGCGCCGCCTTTCGCCTTGAAGTTCTGATACTCGCCGTCAACGCACTCCTCCATTACGCGCTTGAGCAGCCCGCGCGTGTCCTTGGCGAGCAACGGATCCCAGCGTGATCCCCAGATCACCTTGATGACGTTCCAGCCCGCGCCGAGGAATGCGGCCTCAAGCTCCTGGATAATCTTGCCATTGCCACGCACCGGGCCATCCAGACGCTGCAGATTGCAGTTGATCACGAAGATCAGGTTGTCGAGGCTCTCGCGCACCGGCATCGTCAGCGCGCCCATCGATTCCGGCTCGTCCATCTCGCCGTCGCCGATGAAACACCACACTTTGCGGTCCGAGGGCTTCACCATCCCGCGGTGCTCGAGATAGCGCACGAAGCGCGCCTGGAAGATCGCCATCATGGGCCCGAGACCCATCGACACGGTGGGGAACTGCCAGAAATCAGGCATGAGCCAGGGATGCGGATAGGATGAGAGGCCCGGTCCCGTGACCTCCTGGCGAAAATGCCGCAGCTGCTGCTCGCTCAGGCGGCCTTCGAGATAGGCGCGTGCGTAGATGCCGGGACTCGAGTGTCCCTGGATGAAGAGCATGTCGCCCGGATGATTCTCGGACGGGGCGCGCCAGAAGTGATTGAACCCAACTTCGTACAAGGTCGCCGAAGAGGCGTAGCTCGAGAGGTGACCGCCGTACTCACTGCTGGTGCGATTCGCCAGTACGACCATCGCAATGGCGTTCCAGCGGATGTAGGCCTCGATTCGCCGCTCGAGCGCGCGATTGCCGGGATACTCCTTCTCATAGCCCGGCGAGATGGTATTGACGTACGCTGTGTTGGGCCGGAAAGGCAGATAGGCGCCCGAACGGCGTGTGTGATCGATCACGCGCTCCAGCAGGTAGTGAGCCCGCTCCGCTCCATGTGCTCTCAGGACCGAATCGATCGATTCGATCCATTCCTGAGTTTCCGTGGGGTCGATGTCGTCGTGCTTGGGCTCTTGAGCCATTTCGTTGGGGTCCCGGCGAGGCCCCGGTATGATCCGGGTTTGGTTTTTTTCGGTCAAGGCAATAAGTGACATCTCGCCGGCTTCCCGAGCGCTCTCAGCCTCGAATCATTCAGCGCGCACACGCACTGCGTGCGAACGCTCTCGCGAGGAGCGACGCCCTGTTCGTGATGCTCCGCTCGGATCTGCCGGCGGCGAGATGGAAAACGCTGCCGCGCGGCGCCTGGTTGCGCGCCGAGTCCCTGCGGCGCAAGGCCCGTGCGGGCGCGGTGCTGAGCGCGCGACTGAATTCCCCCGCGCATGGCCTCGTGATCACCGGGCTGCTGCGCGAGAAAGCCAGCACCTTTGAAGCCCTGCAGCTCGCCGGACGCATGCTCAAGGAAGGCCGCGGCGCCCAGCCGCGGAGAGTGGCGCTGGCAACGATGGGTCTCGATACGGATGTCTCGCGCCGCGCGCTCGAGGC
Organism: uncultured Gammaproteobacteria bacterium; assembly: GCA_963705495.1. GTDB lineage: Bacteria > Pseudomonadota > Gammaproteobacteria > Steroidobacterales > Steroidobacteraceae > DATBVX01. Next base: position 321,002 of record CAVPJQ010000005.1, read on the forward strand.
GTTGCTCGCCGCCTCGCTGTCGGCAGCGTTCGAGCTTCCGAGCTTCAAGTCCGCCCCGAGCGACTCCGCGGTGCTGAGCGAGATCACGCTGTTCGATCCGGACCGACACGACTTCGCGACCACCGTTGCAACCAGCGAAGGCAACAACCTTGCGCGTTGGCTCACCGCCCTTCCAGGCAACGAACTCACGCCAGCCTCCTATCGCGAACGGGTTGCGGCGCTGGCACAGCGCGAGGGTTGGCGCGTGCGGTTCTTCGATCGGCACCAGCTCGAGCGTCGTGGCGCGGGCGCGTTCCTGGCCGTCACTCGGGGCAGCGAAGACACGGACGCCGGCATCATGCATGTGCAGTACCGCGGCGCGGATCGCTCTTCACGTCCGAGGCTCGCGCTCGTGGGTAAGGGGATCTGCTTCGATACCGGCGGCACCAATCTCAAGACACACAAGAGCATGCTGGACATGCACATCGATATGGGCGGCAGTGCCGTCGCACTGGGCACGCTTCTGGCGCTCACGCGCCTCGCTGTGCCGTACCGCATCGATTGCTGGCTCGCAATCGCGGAGAACCGCATCGGGCCGAAGGCCTATAAGCCCCAGGACGTGGTCAGCGCGAGCAACGGCACCAGTATCCAGGTCATTCACACCGATGCCGAAGGACGTATGGTGCTCGCCGATACGCTGGTATTTGCAGCGCGCGAGCAGCCAACGCTGATACTCGATTTCGCAACCCTTACGGGCGCGTGCGTCAATGCACTCACCGAGCGCTACAGCGGCGTCTTCACCAATCGGGCCGGGTGGCGCGAGGACCTCGAGCGCGCCGGCAGTGCGAGCGGCGAGCGCGTGTGGTGCTTTCCAATGGACGAGGATTTCGACACAGACCTCGAGAGTGCCAACGCGGACATCATGCAATGTCTCGCGGACGGCAAGGGTGATCATATCTACGCGGCGCGGTTTCTGAACCGTTTCGTCCCGAGTGCAATTCCGTGGGCACACGTCGACCTTGCCTCCGCCCAGCGCAGCGGCGGCCTCGCGCATGTGGGCACCGACATCACGGGGTTTGGAGTGCGCTACGCGGTGAACCTGCTGACCGAGCAGCAACTCATCGAGCAGGCCCAGCGCGAACGATGACCCGCGAGCTCACACTACGCCGCCCGGATGACTGGCACCTGCACCTTCGCGATGGCGCGGAATTGCGCGCCGTGGTGGGGTTCACAGCGCAGCGGTTCGCGCGCGCGATCGTGATGCCCAATCTGAAGCCCCCGGTCGTCACGGTGGATCAGGCGCGCGCCTATCGGCAGCGGATCCTGGATGCACTGCCGGCCGGTTGCAGTTTCCAGCCGCTGATGACCCTTTATCTGACCGAGCAAACGACACCAGCCGAGATCGACACGGCTCGCGCCAGCGGTTTCATCCACGGCGTCAAGCTCTATCCCGCGGGCGCGACCACTTTTTCGGAGGCCGGAGTGCGCGCGCTTGAGCGCGTCTATGCGGTGCTCGAGCGCATGCAGGATCTCGGTGTACCACTGCTGGTGCACGGTGAGGTGACTGATCCTTCGGTGGATGTATTCGATCGCGAAGTCGCATTCATCGATCGGGTGCTGGATCCGCTGCTGCGGCGCTTCACGGAGCTCAAGGTCGTGTTCGAGCACATCACGACGCGCTCGGCAGTCCAGTTTGTTACCGCTGCGCAGCGCCGCGTCGGTGCAACACTCACGCCTCAGCATCTGCTGCTGAATCGCAATGCGCTGTTCGCCGGGGGTCTGCAACCGCACCACTTCTGCCTTCCGGTGCTCAAGACCGAGGACGACCGCGAAGCACTGCTCGCCGCCGCGACCAGCGGCGATCCGCGTTTCTTCCTCGGCACTGACAGTGCGCCGCACGCCCGCTCGGCAAAAGAGGCTGCCTGCGGTTGTGCCGGCATCTTCTCGGCGCATGCAGCCATTGAGCTCTACGCAGAGGCCTTCGAATCAGCCGGCGCGCTGCAGCGACTTGAAGGGTTCGCCAGCCAGTTCGGCGCAGATTTCTACGGCCTGCCGCGCAACACCGTGACGATCAGATTGGCGCAAGAGCAATGGCAGGCTCCGGACAGCCTGCCTTTTGGCGCAGAACAGCTGGTACCGTTTCGAGCGGGCGAAGGTGTGCGCTGGCGGCTCGATCCGTCGCGCGCCTGACCGATGTCTGAAACTACGTCACCTTTGCTGATGGCCGGGCGGTTCCGCGGTTTCCTGCCGGTGGTCATCGATGTCGAGACTGGCGGATTCAACTGCGCGCGCGACGCGTTGCTGGAGATTGCGGCTGTGCTGCTCGAGATCGGCCCCGACGAGACGCTCCGGCGCGGCGTGACGCATCGTTATCACGTGCAGCCTTTCGAGGGTGCGAATCTCGAGCCCGCTTCGCTGGAAGTCATCGGCATCGACCCGCACCATCCACTGCGGCCGGCAATTCCCGAGAAAGACGCGTTGCAAAGAATCTTTCGCGAGATCCGCCATGCCATCAGCGCCAGCGGCTGCAAGCGCGCCATTCTCGTGGGACACAATGCGTTCTTCGATTTGAGCTTCATCAACGCGGCGGTGGCGCGTGCGGATGTCAGGCGCAATCCCTTGCATCCGTTCTCCTGTTTCGACACCGCGACTCTCGCTGGCGTCGCCTTCGGTCAGACCGTGCTCTCGCGAGCGCTGATCGCTGCAGGGCTTGAATGGGATGCCGCCTCGGCTCATTCGGCGGCGTATGACGCGGAACGTACGGCGGATCTGTTCTGCCTGATCTGCAACCAGTTCAAGCCGATCTATGACGTCGCAGTGCGCCGCCTCGCGGCACTCAACATCGATCTGAGCCAGATCGAAGGGGCACCGCCCTTCGAGGCAACGCCCACCGAATAAGACGGCTCAGCCCGCCGCTGCGGCACCTGCTTCCTGCAACAGCTTCCTGAGTTCGCCGTTGCGATACATTTCCAGCGCGATGTCGCACCCGCCGACCAGCTCGCCGTTGATATAGAGCTGCGGATAGGTCGGCCAGTTCGAGTACGCCTTGAGCGCCTCGCGTAGTTCCGGATCCTCGAAGATATTCACGTGCGCAAATTCGGCACCGCAGGCGCGCAGCGCGGCCACCGTCTGGGCCGAGAAGCCGCACTGGGGGAAGTCCGGTGTGCCCTTCATGAACAGGACCACAGGCTTCGATTGCAATTGCTGCTTGATACGTTCCGCTACTTCCACGATTCATCGCCTCCGGTTCAAATCAGTTTGCTGGCGCGCGCTCGCGCCGACGTCGCTCCACTGCCTCGAGCACCTGCCATCGCTGCGCCCGGTTCATCGACGACCAGGTGGCAATCTCCGTCAGGGTCCGCAGGCACCCGCTACAGTATCCGCGTTCGTCGAGCTTGCAGATATTGATGCACGGAGACTGCGCTTCAAGCAGGGCCGCATTGAGGGCTGAGACCATTGAATTGCCAGTGAATTGTCGTCGATTGGTGATTGAATTATCAGGGGTCGTCGCCTATTCTTCAAACCCGCTACAGCCGGCACACCAACAACGAACCAGGGGAGCCCCATGAATCCACTCACTTCGATTCCCGGCGCCGTCATCAGTGGCGTGGTGCTGGCCATCATCGCGTTCGTGATCATTCCTGGCGCCGGCTTCAACGAGCTATCGCTCGCCCGCTGGATTCACATCCTGTCGGGCGTGATGTGGATCGGCCTGCTCTACTATTTCAACGTCGCTCAGACACCGGCGCTGGCCGCCGCGGCCGCCGACAAGGGCGGGCCTGGCGGCGCGGGCATCACGAAGTATGTCGCACCTCGCGCATTACTCTGGTTTCGCTGGGCCGCGGTCTCGACCTGGCTGACGGGCGCCTGGTACCTGACCCGCAGCGGCAATTTTGGCGGCGCCTTCACGCTCGGGCTGGGTGGTGACACAGTGAATCTGTACCAGATGACGATCGGCATCGGCGCGTGGCTCGGCACGATCATGCTGTTCAATGTCTGGGTTCTGATCTGGCCAAATCAGAAGAAGATTCTCGGCATCGTGCCGGCGACAGACGAGCAGAAGGCCAAGGCTCGCAAGATCGCCGCCAACGCATCGCGGGTCAATTTCATGCTCTCGATCCCGATGATCCTGTGCATGGGTTCCGCGACGCACGGCCTGCCCTTCTGAACGCGGACCGCATCGCGGTCGAAAGGAACCCGGCGTGAGCCGGGTTTCTGCTTTTTCCGACAGCGCATGAGTGAGACACGCCGACCGCCAGTCGTTCCTGCGGACCTGCAGGAGCAGGTGGCGCGCGCTTTACGCGAAGACATCGGCGCTGGCGACGTCACTGCGAGCCTGGTTCCATCGGACCGCCGTGCTGTTGCGACCGTGATCACGCGCGAGGATGCGGTGCTCTGCGGCGAGCCGTGGTTCGATGCGACGTTCGCGCAACTCGACGCCACTGCGAGCGTCGAGTGGCTCGTCAAGGAAGGCTCGAGGGCCCGCGCCGGAAGCACGCTCTGTACCGTGCGGGGTGATGCCCGCGCACTGCTCACGGGCGAGCGCACGGCGCTCAACTTCCTGCAACTCCTGTCAGCGACAGCGACCGCTGCGCGCCGGTTCGTCGATGCGGTTGCGGGCACGGGCTGTGAAATCCTCGACACCCGTAAGACGATTCCCGGGCTGCGTACGGCGCAGAAGTACGCGGCCGCCGTCGGCGGCGCGCGCAACCATCGCATTGGTCTCTACGACGCAGTGCTGATCAAGGAAAACCACATAGCGGCCGCCGGGTCGATCGCCGCCGCGGTCGCAGCAGCACGCGCCACGACGCGTGTCAGCATCGAAGTCGAGGTGGAGAGTCTCGATGAATTGCGCCAGGCAATCGCTGCACGACCCGAGAGCGCGCTGCTCGACGACTTCAGCCTGGACGACCTGCGCGCCGCCGTCGCGCTGAATCGCGCGCACGGTTCACCGCTGAAGCTCGAAGCTTCAGGAGGCATTCAACTCGACAACGTGCGGGCCATCGCCCAGACGGGCGTCGACTTCATCTCGATCGGATCGCTCACCAAGCACGTCCAGGCGGTCGACCTTTCGATGCGCATCACCGCCTGAAGCTCCATCGCGTGGAGTCGGCTCAGACATCGTAGCGATCGTGGTGGCGCGCCGGCCGGGAGCGGCTCGTGCCCTCCCCTCGCCGGACTGGATCAGCCGTTGACGGCTTTGAGGACGCGCTGCGGTTGCGAGACGCCGTAGCCCTGGGCGTAGTCCACGCCGAGCCCGCGCAGCATCTGGATGATTTCCTGGTTCTCGGCGAACTCGGCGATCGTCTGCTTGCCGGTAAGGTGGCCGATCTCGTTGATTGACCGGACCATCTCGCGGTCGATGGGATCGTGCAGGATTTCCTTCACGAAGCTGCCGTCGATCTTGAGGAAATCGACCGGGAAATGCTTGAGGTAGCCGAACGATGACAGACCAGTGCCGAAGTCATCGAGCGCGAACTTGCAGCCGAGTTCCTTCAACGCCTGGATGAAACGATTGGCCTGCGAGAAGCTCGCCACGGCCGCGGTCTCGGTGATCTCGAAGCAGATCTTGGTGGCATCGAGGCCGCTGCGGTGAAACTGATCGATCACGAATGGCAGGAACTTGTCATCGCCGAGCGACTGGCCGGAAAGGTTGATCGAGCACAGCACGAGCCGCTCGCGCTCGTCCGCCTCGGATACCAGCCAGCGGAAGGCATTTTCGATCACCCAGCGATCGATGTTCGGCATGATGCCGTAGCGTTCCGCTGCGGCGATGAAATTGTCGGGCGACACGATCTTGCCGTTTTCGTCGCGCATCCGCAGCAGCAATTCATAGTGCGCGCCGGTGTCCTGGCGCTGCAGCGGCTGGATGGTCTGGCGAAACAACTCGAAGCGTGATTCCTCGAGCGCGTTGTTGATGCGCGCCGCCCATTGCATCTCGCGCCGCCGGCGCATGAGATCGATGTCATTCTCTTCGAAGCTGTGCACACGATTGCGGCCGGCTTCCTTGGCCGCCGCACAGGCACTGTCCGCGGCACTCAGGATCGAGGCTACGTCCTCGTTCTCGGCGGAGATCGGCACTACACCGATGCTGGCACCGAGCCGGAAAGTGCGCTCCTCCCAGACGAAGCGGAAATTACGTACCGCCTCGCGCAGCGATTCGGCGGTGCGCAGCGCCTCATCAAGCGAGCAGCTTTCGAGCAGCAGACCGAACTCATCGCCACCCAGCCGCGCCAGCGTGTCGCGCCAGCGGATCTTCGACTTGAGCAGCGCACCGACCTGACCCAGCAGTGCATCGCCAGCGCTGTGGCCACACGTATCGTTGATGATCTTGAACTGGTCCAGGTCGATGTAGCAGACGGCGTAAGAGGTCTCGCGCGCCTTGGCACTCTTGAGAGCACGCTCCAGGCGGCTCTCGAACTCGCGCCGATTGACCAGGCCCGTAAGCACGTCGTGGCTGGCATGATAGCTGAGGCGGCGGTTGAGCTCGCGCGATTCGCTGACATCATGGAACACGAGCACTCCGCCACACATGCCGCCCTGCCCGTCCCGGATCGGCGCTGCCGTGCTCTCCACGTACAGCTCGTTGCCGTCACGGCGGATCAGCAGCATCGGCCGCACCGACTTGATCGAGCGCGTGCGGCGAATCGCCACGGTCATCGGGTTTTCGAGCGGCTCGCAGGTCTCTTCGTGGAAGGCGCGGAAGATCTCGTCGATGGAGCGCCCCTGCGCGTCCTCGAGCTTCCAGCCGGTGAGCTCCTCAGCCACCGGATTGATGTACTCGACGTTGGAGTGCTGGTCGGTAGTGATCACACCATCGCCGATGGACTGCAGCGTGATCTGCGCGCTCTCCTTTTCGCGAAACAGCGCGTCTTCGTAGAGCTTACGCTCGGTGATGTCGAGCTCGGTTCCGACCAGTCTCAGCAACCGTCCATTCTTGTCGACGCGTGCCTTGGCGCGGCTCACTACCCAGCGCCACTCGCCGCTGCGGTGACGCATGCGGTGAATGCTCTCGAAAATCGGTGTCTTGCCCGCGACGTGATCGCGGATCGCGGCCTGCACGCGTGGCATGTCGTCCGGGTGGACGAGCTGGCGCCAGTCGGGCGAATTGTTCATCTCATCGTCGGCGTAGCCGAGCATTCCCTTCCAGCGGGGTGAGAAGTACACGCGATTGTGTTCGGCATCGAAATCCCACAATCCGTCGTTACCCGTATGCATCGCGAGGTCGGTGCGTTCCTGCAAGCTCTTCAGGTGCTTCTGTACGCGCATGCGTTCCAGGCCCGATGCGAAGCTGCTGCCGATGAGCTTGAGCAGCAGGTGCAGATTGACGTCCCAACCCTCGCGAGACTGCGCGCTGCAGAGCGCGAGAAATCCGCACACCTTCTCCTGGACCGCGAAGCCGACCAGCAGCAGAGCGCCGATATTGAGCTGCTGCAGGCGCGCGCCCTCTGCAGCCTGTTCGCGCCGGGTGTTGGCGGTGTCGCGGAGTTCGAGAATCCGGGTGTGCTCCAGGCGGCTGCGCAGCCACGGCAACGCCTCGAGTGGCTCGCCCTTGAGCATTTCAGGAAGGCATTGGGCGAACATGCCCTTCGACACGGATAGAGATTCGACATGCGCGCCCTCTTCGTCGAAGAGCGCGATCAGCGTCGCGTCGGTGTGCGTCGCTTCGCGAAGCGCGTCGAGGTTCTGGCGGATGCATGCTTCGGCAGTCGCCTCGGTCATGCTTTGAAAATCAACCGCGATCTTGGTGCAGGTAACGTCGAGGCCGAGAGAAGGGCGATTAGTGCTACGTGCCCAGAGCTGGGGCGAGAGGATGTCGGAGGCCGTCAGATCTCTGACTGGTTCGGGCGGCACTGTTTCCATGGCCATTCGCGCTCAGACTCCCCCAACGCCGCCGCAGTCTGTCAGCTTGATGCGTCCGGTTGCCGGACCTGTCACACAGTTTCTCCCCGCATTGTTCTTGCCGAGTTGCACCGCATTCTGTCATGAATTTCTAAGAAAGCAAGCTAAGCAGCTGATATCGAAGGCCGGATCAGTTCTTTGTCAACGACCTTCCGCCGCGGCCGTTACCTATCCCAAGACCGCATAAGGGAGGTTTTCTCATGGACCTGACTGCTCTTTCGCGCACTCGGCTCGCCATCGCGAGCCCATGGTCGCGCTTCGCGTTCTGGGTGCTTGCGCTGATCGCGAGCGCCGCGCTCTTCGGCTGCAGCAGCGGCGGCGGAATGGACTCCAACCCGCAGACATCCGGTACGCCGAGCTCGCAGTCCTGCAATGCGAGCGATTGCGGTCCACTGTTCATCGGCATCACGGATGCCGACGGCGATTTCCTCAGCTACAGCGTCGACGTCGTATCGCTGACGCTGAAAAAAGCCAATGGCGCAGTGGTAGAAACGCTTCCCGTGAGCACGCGCGTCGATTTCGCGCAGCTCGTCGACCTCACTGAATTCGTCACCGCTGCCACGATCCCGAACGGCACGTACGTCGAGGGCACAATGCAGCTCGACTACAGCAATGCTGACGTGACAGTCGAGGTGAATGGCGAGCCCCGCGCGGCCACGATCGTCGGCCAGGATGGGCAGCCTCTCGGACAGGTCGACGTCCAGATCATGCTCGACAACCGCAATCATGTCGTGATTGCGCCGGGTCGCCCCGCCTTCCTGCAGCTGGACTTCGATCTTGCGGCTTCACATACCGTCGACACGACGACCACTCCCGTGCGGGCGGTCGCCGAACCGTTCATCGTCGCCTCGATCGAACCGGTCGATGACAAGGAGCTGCGGGTGCGCGGACCGCTGTTGAGCGTCGACACTGCAGCGAGCAGCTATCTCATCGACGTGCGGCCGTTCAACCTGCGTGATGCGCGGCTCGGTCAGTTCACGGTGCACACGACTTCCAGCACCGATTTCGAGATCAATGGCGACACTTTCACGGGCGCAGCAGGCCTGGAAGCGCTCGCACAACTGGGAGCGGGCACGGCCACCGCAGCGTTTGGCACGCTGGATATCGGCAGTCGCAGCTTCACCGCCGAACGCGTGCACGCGGGTACCAGCGTGCCGGGCTCGCAGTTCGATGTTCTGTCCGGAAACGTTACGGCGCGCAACGGCAGCACCCTGACGGTGCGCGGTGGAACGATGATCCGACGTTCGGGGAGCGTGATTTTCATTCGTGACGACATCACGCTGCTGGTCGGGCCGGATACTGCCGTGATCCGCGACGGTCAGATGGGCAACACTCTCGGCGACGGCGCCATCTCGGTTGGGCAACGCATTCGCGCCTTTGGCAGCGCGAGCGAGAGCGATAGCGAGGTCACGTTCGACGCGCAGCAGGGACGCGTGCGGCTCGAGCTCACTCACCTGCTGGGCACGGTCGTGTCCGCGAGCCCCGGAAATCTCGCGCTCGATCTGACCAGCATCGACGGTCGGCGCCTGAATATCTTCGACTTCACCGGGACCGGCGCCGCGCCCGACGCCGACGCGAATCCGGACAATTACGAGATCGTGACCGGAAACCTGAGCCTGAGCCGCCTCGCTGAACGGTTCGCCGGCTCGCGTGTTTGGTTTCGTCACGCCTTTCGGCGCTGCGCCGCCCGACTTCGAAGGACGCACTATCGTCGACTTCCAGGACGTGCGCGCACAGCTCGGCATCGGCTGGGGGCTCACCGGGACCACGACTCCCTTCCTGAGCATCGATGCGCAGAGCATCGTGATCGACAATGCCAACGCAAGCATCGGCCTCAGGCACTTCATCGCCATCGGCCCGACGCTGATAGACATCGAGACCTTGCCGACGGCGCCGACCCTCGTGCCGAGCGGCCGTGGCTTGTACGCGATCGGACAGCCGCGCCGCGTGGAGGTCTTCAGCGACTTCGCCGAGTTCAGCGCACGGCTCAGCGCGAAGCTTGCCTCGGGCAGCAAAGCGATCGGGTTGAGCGCGGGTGGGTCGTTTGATGCCGCCAGCAATACGCTGACGGCGACTCACATCAACGTGATCATGTCCGCGTCGAACTGAACCCCGGCGTTCTCTCTCGAAGCCCGCGGCCCAACTGGGGCGCGGGCTTTGTTTTGGCTGAACTCGTGCCGCGACCTCAACGCGTTCGTCGGCTCATTTGAGCCTGCCTCGAACGCGTGCGTCTTCGATGTGATATACGCCTACTCCGAGCCGGATGGGCTCGGCGCCAAGACCCTCTTGCATCTGGTGCGCGGTGAGCCAGTCATCCATGGTTTCCAGGAAGGCCTCGCCCTGCACTTCCAACAGCTGCCTGAATGCTGGCAGCGCCTTGCGGTCGACATTCAGGTTTAGTGCCCTGCGCTCGAAGCGGGACGGTTTGGTGCTGGGGCGCGTCACGTTGTACTCGAGCGTCGTGCCGACATCCCGCAACCCGCTTGCCCACAGCCGGATCAGCACCGGCTCCATGGGTCGTGGCACGAATGCGCGCTTGTGAGCGCGCAATCGCCCGTCAGGCAGCTGGACAAGGGCACCACTCCCCTGCAGTTCCTTCAGCAGCGCAGCGACTGAAATGCGGCGGTCGCCATAGCGGCGCACGAGTGAGGCGAAACTCGCCCCCGGCCCGTCCAGGGGAAGGTCACGCGGCTTACCGTACGGTCCGACAAACTCCGGATCATTGTGCCACCCGGAAAGTACACCCGAGACGGGAGTCATGTAGCCGATAGGAGCGGTCGCACCCCGCTCGAGCAAGTCGCGTTGACGGCGCACCTCACGGCGCGTCATTCCGGTCAGGATGGCGACACGCGAAATGTTGCCTGGCCGGTCGCCCGTGCCGAGTTCGCTGGTGGCTACCTCCACGAACGCCAGGCGCGCCACCTCGCAGAAGTCCTTCCACGTGATCCCGCTCTTGAGCAGCAGCCGAACCACCGGCAACAGCAGATCCTTGCAGCTTCTGGCGATCAGCTTCTGCAAGGACGCATCAGCCATACGAGTAACAGCACGGGTAGCCCATGGACATACAAAACCGTCTGCGCGACGGTGATCCCCCTGTTCTTGTCTTTCTGCGCTGCTGCGTCGTTCTGTTACGGGCCACCCAGAAGCTGCACGATGGTCGGGAAGCCGCGCGCATCAGCAATATCCACCGCAGCTGCATGATCGCTGTTGCGCAACTTGGCGTTCGCCCCGGAGGTCACCAGCTTACGCACAACGGCCGCGCTGCCGCTTCGGCTCGCGATCATCAATGCGGTATCACCAGACTGGTCCTGTACATTCTTGTCAGCGCGTCCGGACAGGAGCTTCTCGACCACGTCCTCGTGCCCGCCAGCCGCCGCCAGCATCAACGGGGTGGCGCCTTGCGAGGTGCGGACGTTGACACTAGCGCCACTCTCGAGCAGGAAACCAACCGTCTCCGCATTGCCGGAGCTCGCAGCTGCAACCAGCGGTGTCATGCCGGTCTTGTCGGCGTGCTCAATGCTCGCGCCGCGACTCGCGAGCAGCTTCACCATCGCAACATTTCCGGAGTTCGCGGCGTACCAAAGCGCGGTCCGGCCCCTGTTATCGTCCTGGTCGACCCGTGCACCGGAGTCAAGAAGTTGCCGGGCGAGATCGACCTGCAAGGTTCGCGCCGCGATCATGAGAGCCGTCGTCCCCTCGGCATCGGTGGCGGTAACTGCGGCACCCCCGGCAATCAACGCGCGCGCTGCCTGTGGGCTTGCGACCTTCGCTGCCGCCACGATCGGGGGCTCCTGGGAGCGTGACGAAACGAGTGGTCGAGCACCATGCGCGAGCAGGACCTCGATGACCTCGGCGTATCCGGCGCGCGCGGCGATATCCAGCGCCGTGTCTCCATGGCTGTCAGCACGCGACACGGCTGCTCCAGCCTTGAGCAACGCCTCCACGGTTCGAGGCGCGTTGGACTGCACAGCGACGAGCAAGACCGGAACGCCGAGCTTCGTCGTGCCATTCGGATCCGCACCACGCGCCAGCAATGCGTTGAGCATCCCGGGATCGGCGCGTGAGGCGGCCACGGCGAGGTCCGGCCAGCTGCTGTACAGATCCACCTGTGGCTGCCGCGCGCGCTGCACCGACGTCAGGCTCACGCCCGAAATGGAAGCTGCAGAGTGCCGCAGGGCGAGCGCGCCCTTCCCTTGAAGGAGCGCCGCGACCTCCGCCGCGCCCTCCGCCGCACCCGCTGACTGTGCGAAGTCGAGCGCCGACCAATCCTGAGCATTTCGCGGCTTCACGCTGGCGCCGGCTGTAAGCAGGCGCTCAACGCAAGCGACCTGGCCGCTGCGCGCCGCGTACATCAGCGGTGTATTGCCGCTCTCGTCGGCCGCCTCCGTTGCCGCGCCAGCTGCGAGGATCGCATCCACTGTTGAGCGGTTACCGCTCTGCGCCGCCAGCATGAGCGGTGTCATCTGAAACTTGTCTACCGCGCCGACCTTCGCGCCCTTGCGGATCAAGAGCGCCGCCGCCTCTGCCTGGCCGGCCTGCGCTGCGCGCGCGAGCGCTCCTCGACCGAAGTCATCGTGCGCCTCCACCAGGCTGCGCTCGGATAGCGCTTCTACGACCGCCACATCGCCCCGCTCTGACGCGAGCCACAGCGCGTCGCGTTTCGCAACGGGGTCGGTCAGGTCGACTTGTGGCCGGAACTCGAGGGGGAGCGCCGCTCGGGACTGTGCCTGTTGCGCTTGCGCAAGTCCGAGCTGCTGCGCCCGCTCAAGCCAGCGGCGCGCACCGGCGAGATCAGGCGGATTCGATTCGGTCAGCAAGGCCGACAGACTGAATGCGGCGCGCGCGTGTCCCTGCGCCGCCGCCTTCTCCAGCCAGCCCTTCGCCCCTTCTGCATCGGGTGCCCTGCCAAGCCCATTTAAGAGGAGTGTGGCAAGAAGGTATTGCGCATCCGCATCGCCGGCCGCGGCCGGCCCCTGCAGCTCATCGGCGGCGCGTGCATAGTCCTTCAATCTGATTGCCGCCTTCGCCGACTCGAGAGGATCCGCAGGTGATTTGGCCGCGTCGGCTGTGTCGAGCGACGACACACCGAGAAGCAGCAACAGAATCGCGACCGGCAATTTCACGCGTCTAGGCCGTTCCATGCTTGGTTTCGACACGGATGCCTACCTTGTTGAGGAACTCGGTAGGAAGAATTCCGCCTGCGTTGACGATCACGGCGTCGTTCTGCACCTCGTGCACCTCTCCCGTCTGTTCGATTGACACGCTCTGCGCGGCAATCTGCTTGATTTTGGAATTGAGCATGACGCGCAACCGCCCGCTGCGCTCCGCAGCGGCCACGCGATCGCGATTGCGTGGCTTGGCGCGCGCGAACGCCTCACCGCGGTACGAGAGAACGACGTGAGTGGTGCCCAGTTCCGCAATACTTGCGGCCGCTTCCATCGCGCTGTCGCCGCCCCCAACGACCAGGACGTGCTGGCCGGCATACTGTTCCGGATCGATCAGGCGGTACACGACTTTCGGCAGTTCCTCTCCGGGCACTCCGAGTTTGCGCGGCGTTCCGCGGCGCCCGATAGACAGCAGCACACTGCGTGTCGCGTAGTGGCCTTTGGTCGTGTGCACGACGAAACCGTCGCCCTGCTTCTCGATGTGCTCGACGCGTTCGTGGTAGTTGAACTTGAGCCCCGTCTTACGCTCGACCTCACGCCAGAATTCCAACAGGGCTTCCTTGCTGGTCTGACGAAAATTGATCTTACCGACAATCGGTATCTGCGCCGGCGCTGTCATCACCAGCTTGCCGCGTGGATACTGAAACACACACCCGCCCAGCGATTCCTGCTCTACGGTGAGGAAGCGCATCCTCTTCGAGAGTGCTGTGAGGGACGCAGCGAATCCCGCCGGCCCTGCGCCGACTATCACGACGTCGAGACCGTTGCCACCCTTGCCGGATCGCAGCTCATGAATCGCCTCCACCGCCTGGCGACCCTGTTCGAGCGCATTGCGAATCAGTCCCATTCCACCAAGCTCGCCGGCAATGAAGATGCCCGGAACGTTGGTCTCGAAACGCGGACTCACCAGCGGTATGTCGACGCCGCGTCGCTCCGTGCCAAATACCAGTGTGATCGCCTCAACCGGACACACCGCCTTGCACGCGCCGTGTCCGATGCAGTCCGTAGGACTCACGAGTTGCGCGCGCCCATCGATCAGGCCAAGGACGTGATGTTCCGGCTGTTCCGGGCATGCCTTGATGCAGGAACTGCAACCGATGCAGCGCGATGGATCGATGACCGGATGCAATGAGGGAGGATCGAGCAGTCCCGCTTCAAGCGCGGTGTCCTGTGCCTCTTCGCTCAGCCGTTCCAGATGCCGTCGCGTGCGCGCAAACCAGCCGAGCACCAGCAGCACCGGCACTCCGTAAATCAAATAGCTGAGGAAGTCCATCGCGGTTACTGTGGTTCGTGCACTCTCGTGTGCTGGCAACAAGTGACGCCGGCTCGATCACTGCAGAGAATGCGACGTTGACTCAGCGATGTCTCGCTGGCAACCCCGCTATCGCCGAGGAGACGTCTCGGGACCGGAGGTTTTGCGTCCTCACTTCACAGTGAGTTTGCCTCTGCTGCGCGCGGCGAACCTGTAATGGGGGCTTTCCCCCACTTGCAGATGTACCGTGCCACGCACAGGCTACCACGACCTTCAAGGTGTGCGCAGAAGCGCAATCTTCCCGGGAAATGTCGGTGAATCGCGACTCGCCCTGTCGTCCTTCCGAGACATTGTGCGCGCTGCATAGTTGACGACAATACACTCAACGAGCTGCGTCTGAGCAGCGTCGCAGCAGGGAGTCGGTGCAGTGACAACAGCCGTCACGCGCGTGGGGAAATGAATATCTATTTCTGGTATGCGGCGGGAATTCTCACCGGCGTCGCCGCCGCGTTTGTCATGGTGCCGCTCGCGAGTTCTCTCGCGCAGCGGGTCTCAAGTCGCAAGCTCCGCTTTGGGTTTGCCGCGTTCGCCGTCGTGGCGTTCGCCGCACTAGTTCTCGTTGTTTACCACACGCTGGGACGTCCCGATGCAGTCGGCACCAGTGTGGCTGCAATCAGTGCACCGCACCCGGGAGCGCGCCAGCCGGCGGCCGGCGAGCAGGCGCAATCACTCGAAACTGCCGCGAGCACCCTTGAAGAGCGACTGATGCGTGAGGGCGGCAGCGACAGCGACTGGCAACTGCTCGCTCAAACCTACGAAACGCTGGGACGGCCCGATGATGCGGCCCGAGTGCGCGCGCATCCTTCCGCCGGGACAGGGCCGGCGCCTGCACCTGCAGCACCGGAACCCGGCAAGTCCGTCGCAGCACTTGAGGCACGAGTAGGTGAAGCACCACGTGATGCCAACGCCTGGCTCGAGCTAGCAACGATCTATCGGCACCAGCGCAAGTTCGAGCAGTCGCGCGCTGCCTTCGAGAGACTCATCGCCCTGCGTGCCATGAATGCGGATGCCTGGGCCGACTATGCCGACGTGCTCGCGACTCTTTCCGGCGGTTCCCTGGCGGGCGAGCCGGCCCGTGCGATCGATCACGCGCTCGCGCTCGACGCGCAGCATCCCAAGGCGCTTTGGCTCAAGGCCAGTCTGGCGCACGAGCAAGGCCGCTATCGGGATTCGCTCGTCCTCTGGAAGAAGCTCCGCGCGACCTTGCCGGCGACTTCACCGGATGCGGCGATCATTGACGCGAACATTGCAGAGGCCGCGGCACTGGCACAGCAACCAGGGGGTTCCAGCGCATCCCCGCCGGTACAGGTGAGTGGCACAGTCTCGATCGACAAGGCCCTGGTCGAGCGGGTGGCCCCGGGAGCCACTCTCTTTATATATGCCAAAGCGGTCGATTCGCCCGGCCCGCCGCTCGCGGTGTTTCGCGTTTCACCGACCTCCTGGCCGGTCAGCTTCCGGCTCGACGACACGCTGGCGATGCTGCCGGCACGCAAGTTGTCGGATTTCAGCCGCGTAATCGTGGAGGCCCGGCTCTCACGCAGCGGACAAGCCAAGCCCACGCCGGGAGACCTATATATAGAGAGTCCGGTATTGCAGCCCGCTGATGGCAGACAGCTGCAGTTGGTCATCTCGCGGGTAATCAGTTGAGGTGCGCGTGGCGGTTCCGAGCAGACAAGTGCAGCACGAAGTGAGAAGCGTAAAGCCCGTCGCTGCGCAGCGCGGCGTGCAGCCGGCCGCTGGTTCGCGTGCCCCCACAGCCCCGACCGCCGTCATGACGGAGGAGCGGCGACGCTGGATCACGCCGGCGCGAGTGTTCTTTGCGGTCTGTGCGCTCGTGATCTATCTCGGCTGGCGCCTGCCGACCGAACGCTACCTGACACCCGACCGGGGGCTGGGCTACATCCTCGGGATCGTCGGCGGCAGCATGATGGTGCTCCTGCTGCTCTACTCCGCCCGCAAGCGCCTTCGCTGGTTGCGCTTCATGGGTCCGCTTTCCAAGTGGTTCGAAGTTCACATGGCGCTCGGGGTGCTCGGGCCGATCCTGATTCTCTTTCATTCGAATTTCACCCTCGGCGCCACCAACAGCAACGTGGCCCTGTTCTGCATGCTGACGGTTGCGGCCAGCGGACTCGTCGGCCGGTACTTCTATTCGCATATCCACTACGGGCTGTACGGCCGCAAGATGAACCTGCAGGAACTGCAGCAAAGCGCGGAGCGGCTGCGCGCGCTGCAGGGAACGATCGCGTTCCTGCCGGAGTTGGTCAGCCGGCTCGAGAAGCAGGAGACAAAGCTCCTGGCGAGCGGTCCGCGCCTGCCGGTGTTCGGGCTCGCAAAACCCCTCATGGTCGCCGTGAACGCGCTGCTGGCACGCTGGCGGCTGCGCCGCTACGTCTCCAAAGCATTGCGCGTTGCGGCCCGCACCTCACCGCTCGTGGCCCAACAGCGCCGGGGCCTGCGACGGGCGGCGAGCGCATACGTCAGCAAACGTCTGGCAGCTACGCGGCGCGTTGCGGAGTTCGAGGCGTACGAGAGGTTGTTCTCGCTGTGGCATGTGCTGCACATGCCGATCATGTTCATCATGTTCGTCGCCGCGATCGTGCACATCGTCGCGGTACATGTTTACTGAGGCTCACTCGGCCGGCACATGCGTCGTGTCAGGCTCGCAGTAGCACTGGTGATGACAATGCTCATGTCATGGATGTCGCCGAAACCTGCACACGCGGTCAACCCCGAGACGCTGCTCATGCCGGGGAAGCTGACCACGGCGCACGAGAAGATCGAGGAAGACTGCTCGCAGTGTCACGACCGCGCTGACCGCGGCCGGCAGACGCAGCTGTGCCTCACCTGTCACGACAAGATCTCTGCGGATATCGCCCAGCGTCGCGGCTTCCACGGCCGCCTGCTCGGGAATCGAGTCCTCTCAATGCCGAGCGTGTCATTCCGAGCATCTCGGACGTGACGCGGACATCATCAGGCTGAGCCGCGAGCAGTTCGATCATGCACTGACGGATTTCGCTCTCGAGGGAGCTCATGCAGCCCTCGCTTGCGACGCCTGCCATCGCCCCGGCAAGCTATTCCGCGACACGCCCAGTGATTGCCTCTCCTGCCACAAGAAGGACGAGCCGCACGAGGGCAAGCTCGGGAAGCTCTGCGATTCATGCCACAAGGCTTCCGCCTGGCGCGAGATTCATTTCGATCATGACAAGACGGCGTATCCGCTGCGGGACAAGCACGTGGACGTCCCGTGCGTACAGTGCCACTTTGGAAATCGCTACAAGGGCACGCCCGAGCAGTGCGTGTCGTGTCACGCGCCGGACGACGTGCATCAGGGTGAGCGCGGCTCGAAGTGCGTCGATTGTCACTCGACCGCGGGCTGGAAGAAGACGAAGTTCGATCACACCAAGGAGACCGGCTTCGCCCTCGAAGGCGTGCACGCGCGCATCGACTGCCAGGATTGCCACCGCTCCGGGAACTTCAAGGACAAGTTACCTCGCGATTGCTATGGCTGCCACCGTGGCCAGGATGCACACGCCATGCGTCTCGGGATTGACTGCCGTAGCTGCCACGACAACGAGAAATGGCAAACACCGACCTTCGACCACACGCGCGATACCAAGTGGCCACTCGAGGGTCGGCATGCCAAGGTCGATTGTCACGCCTGCCATACCGCGCCCACCGTCACGCAGAAACTTGCGACGGACTGTATCGGCTGTCACCGAGCCAGCGATGCGCATTCCGGGAAGCTGGGCACCGACTGCGCTGCCTGCCACACGACTGAGGGTTGGCGTGTCGATGTGCGCTTCGATCACGACTTGAGCGATTTTCCGCTGGTCGGGCTGCACGTCGCGGTGCCGTGCGAACAATGCCACGTGACCCCCGCGTACAAGGACGTGGACCATGCCTGCTATGCGTGCCACGCGAAGGACGACGTCCATAAAGGTGGACTTGGCAAGGAATGCGCCCGCTGCCATTCACCGAATGGCTGGCGTATCTGGGATTTCGACCACGGTAAAGAGACCGGCTTTCCTCTTTCCGGAGCCCACGCGAAGGTAACCTGCGCTGGCTGCCACAAGCAGCCCGCGGACGAGGTGAAACTCGACACGCAGTGCGTGTCCTGCCATGCACAGGACGACATCCACCTCGGACAGTACGGGCGGCAGTGTCAGCGCTGCCACTCGACAGTCAGTTTCAAGGGTGCGCGGTTGCACTGAGAGCCAGCCATGCGCTCGCACACCTCGCGGACCACAATCAGCCAGCTCCGATACGTGCTGACCCGCGTAGCGATCCCCTGTCTGCTCAGCCTGGCATTGTTCTCAGCCGCCAGCCACGCTGCCCCTGCGAGGACGTTTGATCACCTGACGACGGGCTTCGAACTGACCGGGGCGCATCGCGACGTGACCTGCGAGTCCTGCCACGTGAACGCCGTGTTCAAGGGCACGCCCCGCGAGTGCGCGGCCTGTCACAGCAGAGGCACTCTCGTCAGCGCGACACCGAAGACCTCCAACCACATCATGAGCACGGAACGCTGCGGGGACTGCCACACGACGTCGGCATTTGTACCTGCGACTCGCTTCGACCATGCGGAAGTGCGCGGCAGCTGCGAGAGCTGTCACAACAACGCGCGCGCCACGGGAAAGCCCGCCAACCACATCGTCACCACGCTCGACTGCAACGCCTGCCACAACACCACGGCGTGGCGACCGGCGCGCTTCGATCACACCGGTATCACCAGCAATTGCGTGAGCTGCCACGACGGCGGCCGCGCCACCGGCAAGGGCCCCGGTCACATGCTGACCAGCAACAGCTGCGAGTCCTGCCATACCCCCGCGAGCTGGTCGCCGGTCACGCGGGTCGACCACACCCAGGTCCAGGGCACTTGCGCTTCCTGCCACAACGGCACCACGGCCATGGGGAAGAACGCCGGGCACGTTGCAACCACGGCTGATTGCGGCAGTTGCCACTCGACGACTGCATGGGAGCCCGCCGGCTTCGATCACACCGGCATCTCGGGCAATTGCGCCTCGTGCCACAACGGAGCGCAGGCGACCGGCAAGAATGCCAACCACATTCAGAGCAGCACCAGTTGCGAGTCTTGTCACGCGACGACGGCTTGGAAACCCGCCACGCGCGTCGACCATACGCAAGTCCTCGGCAGCTGTTCGTCTTGCCATAACGGCGCCGCGGCCACCGGCAAGCCGCCCAACCACGTGATCACCACGGCCGAGTGCGACAGCTGCCACAGCACGATGGCGTGGACGCCGGCGCGCTTCGATCACACCGGCATCACCAACAACTGCGTGAGCTGCCACGATGGCACGAGGGCCACCGGCAAGAACGCCACGCACATCCGCACCAGCAACAGCTGCGAGTCCTGCCACGTGATCGCTGCCTGGAAACCGGTCACGACGGTCGATCATTCGCAAGTCACCGGCACGTGCTCTTCGTGCCACAACGGCACTGCGGCGACGGGCAAGGACGCAAACCACATCGCGACCACGGCGGAATGCGGCAGCTGCCATACGACCATGGCCTGGACCCCGGCGCAGTTCAGTCACGCGGGGATATCGACGAATTGCGTGAGCTGTCACGACGGCGCCAAGGCGACCGGCAAGAGCCCAACGCACATCCTGT
This sequence comes from uncultured Gammaproteobacteria bacterium, assembly GCA_963705495.1. Taxonomy (GTDB): domain Bacteria; phylum Pseudomonadota; class Gammaproteobacteria; order Steroidobacterales; family Steroidobacteraceae; genus DATBVX01. Next base: position 340,991 of record CAVPJQ010000005.1, read on the forward strand.
CGAGCAACAGCTGCGAGTCCTGCCATTCGACTTCGACATGGAAGCCGGCGACGCGCGTAGATCACGCGCAGGTGACGGGCAGCTGCTCCTCCTGCCACAACGGCACAGCGGCAACGGGCAAAGGCGCGACCCATATTTCAAGCAGCAACAACTGTGCGGCGTGCCATTCGACCACAGCTTGGACGCCGGCATTGCGCGTCGACCACACCCAGGTGAGCGGCAGCTGTTTCTCCTGCCACAACGGCACGATTGCGACCGGCAAGAATGCAGGCCATATCGCCAGCGACAATACCTGCGAGAGCTGCCATACGACGACAGCATGGACTCCAGCCAAGTTCGACCACACCGGCATCACCGGTAACTGCGTGAGCTGTCACGACGGCGCCAAGGCCACCGGCAAGAACGCCACACACATCGCGAGCAGCACCCGGTGCGAATCCTGTCATTCCGTGGCGGGCTGGAAACCGGCTACACGCGTCGATCACACGCAAGTCACTGGCACCTGTGCCTCGTGCCACAACGGCACGATCGCCACCGGTAAGAGCACCAATCACATTCCGACCACGCAGTCCTGCGACACCTGCCATACGACGACTGCCTGGACGCCGGCTAATTTCACGCACACCGGCATCACGTCGAACTGCGTCAGCTGCCACGACGGCGTTAAGGCTGACGGCAAGAACGCAGGCCATATCCGCACCAGCAACGTGTGCGAGGCCTGCCACGCGACGAGCGCCTGGAAGCCGGCTACCCGCGTCGATCACGCGCAGGTTCAAGGTACCTGCTCCTCCTGCCACAACGGCACGATTGCGACCGGCAAGAACACTGGTCACGTTCAGACGACGGCCGAATGCAGCAGCTGCCACAGCACGACGGCGTGGACGCCGGCAACCGGGTTCAACCACGCCGGGATCACGAGCAATTGCGTGAGTTGTCACAATGGCACCCAGGCCACCGGCAAGAACGCCAATCACATCTCGACCAGCAACAAGTGCGAGTCCTGCCACACGCCGAGTGGCTGGAAGCCGGCGACGCGCGTTGACCATACGCAGGTCGTTGGCACCTGTGCGACCTGCCATAACGGCACGATCGCTACGGGCAAGAACTCGGGGCACATCGCCAGCGACAACAGCTGTGACAGTTGCCACACCACGACAGCGTGGAAGCCCGCGGTTCGTGTCGATCATGCTCACGTGCAGGGCAGCTGCAGCACTTGTCACAACGGCGTGAAGGCGACTGGCAAGCCGACCACCCACATACCGACAACCCAGGAGTGCAACGTGTGCCACTCGACGCTGGCCTGGACGCCGGCGACGTTCAACCACGCGGGTATCACGGGCAATTGCGCCTCATGTCATAACGGCTCGAATGCAAGCGGCCCATCGACCGGCCACATGACGTTCCCGGTGAATCACTTCGACTGCAGCCACTGCCACACGACCAACGCGTGGACCCCCAACACCTTCAAGCACATCGTGGGTGGCGGCTACCCGGGTGATCACCGGGCTGCGCTGACCTGTGCGAACTGCCACTCGACCAATACCGATGCGGCAACCTGGCGCTCGCCGCAATACAAGCCCGATTGCGCCGGATGTCATTCGAACCGCTACGAGTCCGGCCCGCACACCAAGTACGGCAACGTCAAGTACACGGTCAGCGAGCTGCGCAACTGCTCGGGCGCCTGCCACATTTACACCGACTCCACGCTGACCACGATCAGCCGGAGTCGCCCCGGGCCAGAGCATCGTCTGACCTCCTCATCCTTCGACTGATCATGCTTCGCAAGTGCGCGCTCGTTGCCGCCATCCTGGTGGGTCTGACAGTCTCAGCAGTTCAGGCCCAGCAGTTGACGGGCAGGCTGGTGGATGCCGTCGATGTCAGCGAGCGTGACGGACGCGTAGACATCAGCCTGATCTTCGGCTGCGGGCTGCGATATCTCTCTCACACCCCTGCGAGCGAAGGCGACACGCTTCAGGTCCGCATGATTCCGCTCCCGGACTGCGGCGATGTCTCCAGCATCGTGCTCGCGCCGGCGCCGCTCCTGGACGCGGGCCGCATCCTGCGCTCGATCGATTTCGATCGGCTGACCGGGCGCGAAATCATCGTCAACGTGCGTTTCCTCGCCAAGGAGACCTTCGTGCTGGCCGCAACGGCGGACAGTCACGGCCTGCGTATTCGCCTGCTGCGCCCCGAGTCGCGTGGCGCGCGCGTCTACATCGGCGAGGCCGCGCGACCGCCGGCGACCTACGCGATCAATCTGGATTCCTCGCAACAGCCCTTCGATGAGGACGCCGTGAAGCGCGCCAGGGAAGCCGTGAACGGCGCCCCGGTCTACGTCTCCGACTATCAGCTGGGTGATCAGAAGTGGTACCGGCTGCGTGCCGGCCCGATCAGCTCCGAGGCCGACGCACGCAAGATGCTGATGGCGGCGCGCACGTCGTTCCCGAAAGCCTGGCTCGCCATCGGCGACGACGAGGAACTCAATACACCCAGCAGCGAGGAGACCGGAAACGTCGTCCTGCCCACGATTCCGCAGGCCAGCGCTTCGATGACGCAGCAGGACATCGACGCCACTCTCGACAAGGCCAAGAAGGCCTTCGCACACAAGGACTACGGCGCCGCGATCCCGCTGCTCACGAAGGTGCTGGAACAGCCCGAATTTCCGCGACGTGCAGAGGCACAGGAACTGATGGGGCTGGCGCGCGAGCGCAACCGCCAGCTCGCCCACGCCAAGGCCGAGTACGAAGAGTACCTGCGCCGTTATCCCGACGGCCCCGCAGTCAAGCGTGTCAAGGAACGCCTGCGAGCTCTCGCCTGGGCCACCCGCCCCTCGCGCACCGGCGCGAACGGTGCGGGCGAGGAAGAATCGCCATGGCGTATTTATGGGGGCCTGTCACAGATCTACCGCCACGACACCAGCCAGGTGGAGAACCAGGCGCTGTCAACCGACCTCACTACTCAGAATGCGCTGCTGAACGATGCCGACCTGGTGGCGCGGCGGCGCGGCGAGCGTTTTGACTTCGCCACCCGGCTCACCGCGGGCTACGTGAAGGACATGCTGAGCGATGGGCCAGGCGATCAGACGCGCGTCAACCTGGCGTATGTCGAATTCGCCGATCGCGAGCTCGACTGGTCGGCGCGGCTGGGCCGTCAGACCCGCAGCTCCGATGGACTCTTCGGTACCTTCGACGGTCTTTATGCCGGCTACCAGCTGCGGCCGCAGATTCGCCTGAACGCTTCCTTCGGCTATCCGGTTGAGAGCACTCGTGACGGCGTGATCACAGGCCGGCAATTCGCCGGCCTGTCGTTCAACGTGGGGCCGTTCGTGAGCGGCTGGGATGTATCGCTGTACTCCATCTTCCAGACACTCGAAGGCGAGACCGATCGGCAGGCCGTCGGCACGGAGGTCCATTACTTCAAGCCCGGACGCACACTGGTTGCGCTCGTCGATTACGACATCCACTTCCAGGACGTGAACGCGGCCCTGGTGCTGGGCACCCTGGAACTTCCGGGTCGCTGGACGCTTACGGCCAACCTCGATCATCGCAAGAGCCCGCCATTGACGTTGCGCAATTCACTGATCGGTCAGCCGGTCGAAAACTTCGACGACCTCCTGAACCTGTTTCCGGTGAGCGAGCTCGAACAGCTCGCCCGTGATCGCACGGCGGACACGGACCTCTACAGCGTTTCGATCTCGCGCCCCTTCGGCGAGCGCTGGCAGTGGTCGCTCGATTACTCCAGTTTCACCGCCAGCGGCACGCCGTCCTCCGGCGGTGTCGACGCGGTCCCGGATCTGGGGTCGGAGTCCGCGATCTCTCTGCAGGGCATTGTCTCGAGCCTGTTCGGCGGCAGCGATCTCAGCAGCATGGCGCTGCGGCACCAGACGGGCCCGACGGTGGATACTGACTCGTTTGGCATCAGCACGCGCTTCCCGATCGGGGGTGCGTGGCGCCTGGGACCGCAGTTGCGTATCGACCGCAGAGAGTTTGCTACCGACGGTTCCGAGCAGATGTTGTACGCTCCGACGCTGCGCCTCGACCTGCAGACACGTCACGTGCTGTTCGAGTGCGAAGGAGGAGCGGAATATGGGCGGCGGGATCTGGCGGGTTCGATCGAGAAGACCACGCGCTATTATTTCAGCCTCGGCTATCGCATGAACTTCTAGTCGGCCCCGAGGCTTTGCGCGTGACACGATGCCGCCAAGCGCGGGCAACCGCAGCGTGGTCCCTGGCGCTGCTGACTTTGGCAGCGAATCCCGCGTGCGCCGGCGATAAGCCGGTGTACGAGTACCTCGACGAACAGACTGCCGCCACAGTCACGACGGCGTTGGAGCCCCTGATCTTCGCGCGCGAGCGTCCCGATCTGGCGGTGAATGCGCGCGACTATGTGAGTCTCGTACCAATCGAGGTCAATCGCAGCGGTGAGCGCCGCTACTACTGGTTCGGATACCTTTGGTCGACTATCGATCGGCGCGATGGCGAGACGCCGCTGGCTCAGGGCGATCAGCTGGTGCTCCTCGCCGATGACCGCCCCATCGCACTGCAGGCAGCGTCAGGCGCGATGCGCGAGCTCGGCATCGCTCGCGGACCTCTCAAGCGGCCCGGGCGGGCGGCCGTCCCGATGTTGCTGCAGGCGGATCCGGATAGCGTGAGCTTCGCAGGACATGCCACGGGGCTGTCGCTGGTGCTAATTCACGAGGGTCAGAATCAGGACTATGCCTTGTGGCGGGATGCGCGTGAGGCGATACGCGGCTTCAGCAATTACCTGGGCATCGCAGGCCCGTGAGCGACACCGTCAGCGCACGGCGGAGAGGCTTGCCGAGTCCGTTGCGTCCGCGTCGATGAACCCATGTCGCAACGCGAACAGTGTCACCGCGGCAGTGTTGTGCAGGGTGAGCTTGCGCATCACATTGGAGCGATGCTTTTCCACCGTCTTGACGCTGAGACCGAGGTCGCGCGCGATGAGCTTGTTCGACTGCCCCAGCGCGATTCGAGTCAACACCTGCCGCTCACGGCACGTTACCAGGTCGGACGGCGATTGACCCCGCTTCGGGTCGTAGCCGCTGACAAACCCGGACACGATCCGTGCGGCGACCGGCGCGCACAAATACTGCTGACCTGCCACGACGACACGAATAGCGTGCAGGAGATCCGAGCGCCCCGAATCCTTCAGTACGTAACCGTGTGCGCCAGCGTTTAGCGCCGCGCGAATGTACTCATCGGTGTTGTGTGCCGTCAGCACCAGCACGCGCGTCTCAGGGAAATGCGCGCGCAGCTCGCCGATCAGCTCGATGCCGGAGCGACCGGGGAGCGCAATGTCGCTGATCACCAGCTGAGGACGCAGCTCCTGCACGGCCGCCAGCGCCTCGGCGACGTCGCCGGCGTTCCCGGCGATCGTGAAGTCTGATTCCAGTTCCAGCAACGCACACAATCCCTCACGCAGGATTGCATGATCTTCCACCAGGAGGATTCGCGTCTTGCGAGCGGGACCTGCTTCTACAGTCGTTAGTGCAGCGCCGTTATTGTTCATCCGTCTGTGCGAGTTCCTGCTCGCTTTGGCTATGGGGAGCTCTTGACCTTCTTATCGCTCCACCATTGACCTCGAATATACGTGCACTATCGATTGATCCAACAAGCATTTAACGTAATAGCAGGCAGGTTTCTGAGTTCTGACGACTGGAGCGGGCTAAACCTGGGTAGAAACCCTACCTCAACGCTACTGGCCGCACCTGATCCGCGCCTGTAGTGACGCCTTGGCGGCGCTCGAGCAATCTCCTTTCGGTATCATGATTTGCATGTACATCGAGTACTTCAAGCTGACTCGATTGCCGTTCGCGCTCAATCCGGATGCGCGTTTCATGTTTCGCAGCCAGGAACAGGCTCGCGCCGCGGCCGCAGTGTTGGCGGAGTCTGCACATCCCGGCGGTTGTCTTGCGGTGATCGGTGAACCCGGCGTAGGCAAGACGCTGCTGCTCGATAATCTTCTCCAGACCTGCCCACGCGACCTGTTGCTCGCAAGGGTCAACTACCCGCTCGAATCGACCAGTGAATTCCTGCAGGCCATATTGAGCCAGCTCGATGAAATTTCGGCAGCTGCGCAAGAACAGGATCTATTCGGCGCATTCAGCAAGTTTCTCGCGCGCAGCCACTCGAGCGGACGCAAAGTACTGTTGGCGGTGGATGAAGCTCATGGCCTGGCGCGTCCGGTGCTCGCTTCTGTCCTGCAGCTCGCCGGTTGCAACACAGCATATTCCGGTGATCTGCGCATCATCATCGCCGGCGAAGCGGAGCTCGAGAGCACGCTGGCTGCTGCAGCGCGTGACCGGCGCGTGCCGCGCCTGTGCGAGAAGGTCAGCATGTCGGGCCTTTCGCGTTCCGAGGTCGAGCCTTACGTCGCGCACCGCCTCACAGTGGCGGGTGCGCAGGGCGAACGCATCTTCCAGCCGGGCACGTTCGAAATGGTTTTCCGGTACACGGCCGGCAATCCCCGTCGCGTCAATGTGCTATGCGATGCGGCCCTGACCGTGGCCTGCGCACGCAATTCCGGCGCCGTGACGCTCAGCGAAATTCGCGACGCGGCCTCAGAACTCAACTGGACTGCGGAGCCGATTCCGCCCACGCGCGCGCACGTGGAGCACACGGAGAGTGATGCTGCGCCGACGGTGATCGTCCCGGTGATGTCCTCAAACGGCGCCAAGGCTCGTTCGGCCGCGAAACTGTATGTCGACTACCAGGGCAAGCCCGTCGGCCAGCTCGCGCTCACCGAAGGCCGGGCCAGGATCGGCAGGGCGCCAGGCAACGATCTGCAGATCGTCAGCGAGTTCGTCAGCCGCCACCACTGCCAGGTACTCACCACCAGCAAGGGTTCGCTGATCGAAGACGTGAGCAGCACCAACGGCGTGTACATGAACAGCAAGCGCGTGCGCCGCCACTGGTTGCGCCACGGTGATGTGCTCGCCATTGGCGATCACGAATTGCGCTACACGGAATTGCGCGACCCGGAATCGCCCACAGCCTGAACGACATCGCCGGTCGCTTCGAGCTCACCGTCCAGCCACTCGAGCCCCTGATCGTTGCCGCCGCTGACGCGCAGCGACTTCGGCGCATCCACGAACACCCGCCCGTCCTCCGGCCTCGTGCCCGCGAGACGAGCGAAGGTTTGCAGCCGCTTCAGCTCGACAGCCCAGTCGCGACCGATGCGCACCACGTGCACGCGGTCCCAGCCACCCGGCGCCAGCCGCGCCGCTGCGAGGGATCCCTCTTCAATGCTCACGAACCAGGCACCCGACTCGGGCAGTCGCTCGCGCCAACGATTGAAGGCCGCGATCAGCTGCGGCTGCAGTGACAGCAGACGCAAGCCGCGCTGCTCGATGAGATCCGATAATTCGCTGAACAGTGCCGTCGGCATCGCGCAGGCAATCTGCGCCTTTCCGGGAACAGGATCGCTCAGTCGCACCGTCCAGTTCGCCACGAGGTCGCCGTAGATGTCCGCGAGCGCGTAACGCGCATGAGTCAGCCGCTCAGCATTCCCCTGCAGCTCGTCCGACCAAGGCACGATCGCATATCGCACCCACAGATCAGACAGCACGACGCGCGCGTTCGCAGCCTGCCACGGCGGCTCGCCCAGCCAACGCCCGAGCGCCGTCACCGCAGGTCGCCACGAGCCTGGATCGCCGGCCGATATCGCCACCTCGAACGTGGCCAGTTCGCGTGGCTTCAGTCCACGGCTGCGCCGAACCAGCGCGAGCCGCTGTGGCGCCAGCTGAATGCTGATCTCGTCACGCCAGAGTGGTGACACGATTCACCTCCTCGAGCGTGGTTTCGCCCTGGCGCACGAGATCCAGCGCCGCCGTGCGAATGAAGCGCGCACCGGCAGCCAGCGCCAGCTCCTTCAACTGGCGCACGGAGACCCGCGCGATGATGGCTTCGCGAATATCGTCATTGAGTAACAGCAGCTCGCCCACTGCCTTGCGACCGCGATAGCCGCTGCCGCGACAGTGCTTGCAGCCCACACCGGCGCGAAAGTGATACGCAGCCGCAGAATCGGCATGCAACCCCGAGTCCTCGAGCATGCGACGTGATGGCACGAAGGGCTCGGCGCACTGCGGGCACACCATGCGCACCAGCCGCTGCGCCAGTACGCCGCTCAGCGCCGCGACCAGGCTGTAGCTGTCGATGCCCATGTGCACGAACCGGCTGATCACATCGAACACGTTGTTCGCGTGCACGGTGGTGAATACCAGGTGTCCCGTGAGCGCCGACTGCACCGCGATCTGCGCGGTTTCGGGATCGCGGATTTCGCCTACCATGATCTTGTCGGGATCGTGACGCAGGATCGAGCGCAGACCGCGCGCGAATGTCAGTCCCTTCTTTTCATTCACCGGTATCTGCAGTACACCCGGCAACTGATATTCCACCGGGTCTTCGATCGTGACGAACTTGTCTCTGCCGTTCTGAGTCTCGGAGATCGCGGCATAAAGCGTCGTCGTCTTGCCGCTGCCGGTGGGCCCGGTGACGAGCAGCATGCCGTAGGGCAGCAGGCTCAACCGGCGCAGCTGCGCGACGACTCGCGGATCGAAGCCGAGCGCGTCGAGCTGCAGGCCGCGAATCCGGTCGGTCAGGGCCTGCTTGTCGAGGACGCGCAGCACCGCGTCTTCGCCGTAGACACTCGGGATGATGGACACGCGAAAGTCGATCGCGCGCCCTTCGACGGCAATCTTGAAGCGGCCGTCCTGGGGTACACGCGTCTCCGCGATATCGAGCTCCGACATGACCTTGATGCGCGAGATCACTCGCTCGGAGAGGTCCGGCCCGCTCACCGTGGCAATGTTCTCCAGCACACCGTCGATGCGATAGCGAACCACGAGTCCAGCCGCACCGGTCTCGAGGTGAATGTCACTGGCTCCGGCTCGCAACGCATCGTAGACCGTCGAATGAACCAGCTTGACGATCGGGCTCGTGTCCTGGCTGATCGAAGTCAGCGACAGGTTGTCGATCTCGCTGCTGACGACTGTCCCACTCTGGGCGTCCGCGAGCGCTGCGTCCATGGCACGCATGTTCTGCTCGCGGCGCGTGATGTAGGCCCCGATATGGCTGCGCTGCGCGAGCGCCCATTCCATCGGCGCGGACACCAGCATTTCGAGCCAGCTGCGAACCGTGGCGTCGAAGGGGTTGGCGATCACCGCTACGAGGCCAGCGTGGCCGCGCACCAGAACACACTCGCGCCGTGTTGCCTCGGCCGGCGCAAGCAGATCGAACGCCGGGTCGAGCTGCATCAGCTCGTCCGCCCCGATCACGCGATAGTCGAGGATCTGGCCAAGAGCAAGGGTGATCTGCGCCGGGCTCAGGGCGCAGGACTCCTCCAGGACCTCGAGGGGTGAACGCTTGCTCGCTTCGGCCGTGGCCAACGCCGCGCTGAGCAACGCCTCATCGAGCACGGGGAGCGAGAGGAGGTTCGCGGCCGCATTCATTGGATGCTGCCCGCGAGCTCAAAGATCGGGAAGTACATCAGCACCACGATCACTCCGATCACGATGCCGATCGCACTCATCAATATGGGCTCGATCAGGCGCACCAGCAGATCCACGCGCCTTGACAGCTCATCGTCGTAGAACGCGGCGATGCGCTCCATCATCTCTCCCATGTTGCCGCTGCGCTCACCGACCCGCAGCATGCGCACAGCCACCGGCGTCGTCAGCTGGAAACGCTCGAAGGCGTTGGCGATCGATTGGCCCTCCCGCACGGCCTGAGTGGCCGCCGCCAGTGACGGGCGCAACGTGACACCGAGCAGCCCCGCCGACATCTGGCACGCGGTGACCATCGGTATGCCTCCGCGCAACAGCATGCCGACCGTGCGATACAACCGCGCGAGCTGGTACAGCCGCAGCTCGCGACCGATAGCAGGAATGCGAGTGATCGCGCTGCCCGCCAATACCCTCGCCTGCGGGCGTGTCACGGTGTAGGCCACCAGACCGATCAACGCCGCGAATATGAGGCCGACGCTGGCAGCATGCTGCTGCAGAAGTTGTCCCCACTGCATCAGCATTCGTGAGGCCCACGGCAGTTCACGACCCAGATCCTGGTAGATCGCGCTGAAGCGCGGCACCACGTAGCCGACGAGAAACACCATCACCAACAGACCGGCAGCGATCAGCACCGACGGGTAGATGGAGGCATTGACGAGAGTCTTGCGCAAGTGGTCGATCTGCTTCTGATAGGCAACGTAGCGCCCCAGTGCTTCACTCAGCGCGCCGGTGCGCTCGCTCGCGCGCACCGAAGCGATATACAGCTGCGGGAAACTCTCTGGCTGCGCGGCGAGTGCATTCGACAACGTCTGACCTTCGAACAGTTTCACACGAATATTTTCGAGCGAGCGGCGCACGCCTGAATTCGCCTCCTTCTCGGCGAGCGTGGCAATCGCCTCGACCAGCGTCAGCCCAGCGTCGAGCAAGGCGATGAGCTCCTGGCTGAAGCTCACCAGGGGTACGCGGCTTCGCTCGCGTCGACCGCCAGCCACGCGACGAGGCGAGCGAAATGACCTGCAGGCCCTGGCGCCCGAGCTGCCAGCGCGCGTCCGCCTCGTCGGACGCCTCGACGGCGCACACGACGACCGCATGCGACGGGGACACTACCTTGGCCCGAAATTGCATGGCTTCTCAGGTTGGAGACGTGAGGCATGGTGGGCGATCGGACGCTCGACGCGACAGTCGGCAGGTCCCGTACCGTCCCTACAGGAAAACCCTACCGGACGGTAAAGGACCTGCCGACTGTCGAGCTTGGGGGCCTTCCCTGACGATAGTTCGCAAACTATGAGACTTGCACTGACTCGTCATGCGAGCGCGATGCTTGCGGGCGCAGCCGTCGTAGGCGGGTTCACCATCTTGCTCGGCGGAAGCTCGGCGATGCCGGCTGCGTCGTCTGCCAGTCCCGCATCGACCGCCGCCCCCACTGCGCGCGCGACCGCCACCCGTCCTGCGACCCGCAGGACGAGCGGTACGGTATCCACTCTCACGCCCGCGGCCGCAGCCTGGTTGACGAGTCTCGCGCACCGCACGACGGACCCTTCCGCTGCAACCGAGCTCTTCGCTTCTCATTCCTGGTACGTAGCGCCACCGCCGCCGCCACCACCTCCGCCTGCGGCGCCCGTGGCGCCGACCGCACCTGCGTTTCCTTACGCGTTCGTCGGCAGTTACGCGCCGCAGGGTGCGACGCAGTGTATTTCCTGGTGCGCGATGATCGCGTTTACGACGCGAAGCCCGGCGACACGCTGGATGGCACCTACAGCTTCGATCGTGTCGAGAACGGCCAGCTCGTCTTTACCTACAAGCCGCTCAACATTCAGCAGACGCTCGCGGCTGGAGGCAGCCCCTGATGCGGACGCATCAACGCACCGCGGCCACGCTGCTCGCCATCGCGATGGTCGCGGGCTGCGCAACCGATCAGGTGCATCGTGAAGGCCTCGAGGCGATCGACGCCGGACTATACGAAGAGGGTCTGGTCAAACTGCAGGAGGCCGTCGTCAGCGATCCTCACAACGCGACGTATCAGCTCGATCTGAAGGCGCGGCGCGAGGCGGTGATCCAAAAGCTGATCGCTCTTGGCGACACCTATCGCGGTACTGGCAGGCTCGATGACGCCGAGGCCACCTATAACCGCGTGCTGGCGATCGAGCCCACCAACAATCGCGCCCACCGAGGCCTCGACGGCGTGCAGGCCGACCGTAAGCACCAGGAGTTGATCGCACAAGCGCAAAAGGATCTCGACAGCGGCGCGCCAGAACAGGCTGAGGCCAAGGTGCGCGCGGTGCTTGCGGAAGATCCTGGCTTTGGCCCTGCGAATGCGCTGCGCACTAAGATCGACCAGGAACGCGGCCCCGTGACCGTCGTGCCGAAACTGCGCACTCGCGACAATCGCCCGGTCACGCTGCAGTTCCGCGATGCCAACACCAAGATGGTATTCGAAGTGCTGTCGCGCCAGACCGGCATCAATTTCATTTTCGACAAGGACGTACGGAGCGACGGCAAGACCACGATCTTCGCGCAGGAAGTGCCGGTCGAGCAGGTGATCGAGCTCGTGCTCGGGCAGAACCAGCTCTCGCGCCAGGTGCTCTCGGAAAACATGGTGATGATCTATCCCAACACTCCGGCGAAGGCGAAGGAGTACGAAGATCAGATCGTCAAGGCGTTCTATCTCACCAACGCCGATACCAAGCAGGCACAGAACCTGCTCAAGACCGTGCTCAACGCGAAAACGATATTCATCGACGAACGCGCCAACGAAATCATCATCCGCGACACGCCGGAAACCGTGCGCATGGCGGAAAAACTTCTCAACTCGCTAGACCTCCCGGAAGCGGAGGTGATGATGGAAGTGGAGGTGCTCGAGATCAGCCGCACCCGCTTGCAACAGCTCGGCATCAACTATCCCTCCGCCGTTACCATGAGTGCGACTCCGCCCGGCGGCGGCGACACGCTGCACCTGAGCGACGTCAAGAACCAGAACTCAGACACGATAACCGTGTCGCCTCTCAGCATCACGCTCGACGCCCTGAAGCAAACCGGCGTGACCAATGTGCTGGCGAGCCCGCGCATCCGGGCTCGTAACAAGGAAAAGGCCAAGATCCTGATCGGCTCGCGCGTTCCCGTGATCACCAACTCCGTCACGCCGATCTCCGGTGGCAGCTCGGTCGTCACCGGCAGCGTGCAGTACATGGACGTAGGCCTGACGCTCGAGGTCGAACCGAACGTCTACCTCGACAACGACGTCGCCATCAAGGTGAAGCTCGAGGTGAGCAATATCATCTCGACGGTGAAGGATCCGGTCTCGGGCACGGTGGCGTACGAGATCGGTACGCGCGATGCCAACACTCTGCTGCGACTCCGAGACGGCGAAACGCAGATTCTCGCTGGGTTGATCCAGGACTTGGACAGCCGCAACTCCTCGCATATTCCCGGCCTCGGTGACATCCCGGGAGTCGGCTACCTGTTTGGCTCCAAGCGCGACTCGACAGCGAAGACCGAGATCGTGCTGTCGATCACGCCGCGAATCATCCGCTCGCAGCCGCGACCCGCGAGCGATGTGACGGAATTCTGGTATGGAACCGAGTCAAGCATGCGCGGCTCGCCGATGGGCGCTGTCGCTGCAGTGAGCGGCAGCAGCGGAGGAACGGCACCCGCACCTGGCGCAACAGTAAGCAGCGGAAGTGCCTCTCCGGATAACGCGACTGCAGTCGAGTTGAGTTTGCCAGGGGCGAGCGACGTCCAGCCGAGGAATATACCGTCTTCGAGCTACGGGTCCCCTTCTACCTCCGCACCGACGATGTCCGCGCCTCCTTCTACGGCGGCACCCGCGACTGCACCTCCTGCGACGGCCCCACCAAGTTCGAATCCGCCCGCCTCAACTTCGCCGACCTCGACGCCGCCGGCGTCATCCACTCCCAGCTCGCCCTCCCCGCCGCCCGAGCCGCCAACCGCCGCACCGATGTCGATGTCGCCGCGTAGCGCTCCATCCGCTGCAGGCATGCCGACGATCAGCTGGGATGCGCCTGGTCAACGCACTGTCGGCCAGGATTTCGATGTGGTGCTCCGATTCAATGGCGGCCAGGCGATGAAGACATTGCGAGCACAAGTTCGCTACGACCCCGCCGTACTGCAAGTTATCTCGGCCGACGCGGGTGACATAATCCCAAGCACTATCCGGCCTACGACTCTCCCTCGCATCAACCAGATCGCAGGCGTTGTCCAGTTTGTCGCCAACGCTTCAGCCGAGGCGCCGGTGCAGGGCGACGGCGAGGCCATGGTGCTCCATTTCAAGGCGCTGAAGCCGAATCCTGCCACCAAGGTTTCACTGCAGCTCGCCGGCGTCGCCACGAACGGCGCCAACATTCCACCCTCACAGCAGCAGCCGCTCACCATCGTCGTCACGCCGTGACTGCGGTGGAACCCTAGGCCGCCAACTACAGTGTCGCCCCCCTGATCAGGGGGTGTCGTACCAATTGTTGCCCCCCGCGCAGTTCAGCACTCTCGCGTGCGTAGTACGTACGTGAACGCCGAAGCGGCGCGTACGGGGGAATCGTTGGTTGGTCAGGGATCAGTGTCATCGCCCCGCACACGTGGTCGCCGGACCAGCAGGTCCAGCGACCACGGCTTTGCATTTCCGGCGGATCAGGAATCCGGAGGTCACATGATTAGCTCACTGCACCTGCTTCGTGGGTTGGCGGCGCTCTTATTCGTCGCGTTCGCGCTGCCCGCGGGCGCACAGTCGTTCCAGATTCAGTGCCCCGAAGGCGCCACGACACTGCATGGCTCGGACACGAGCCCCGCGTACACCGGCCCGACGCCGAGTCCCAGGACGATCACGCGCAGCGATGGCACCACCTATCAGGTCACCTACGTCGACAACGGTGGCGGTATCAAGTGCCAGCAGCTCTCGGGTGGCGACGGTTTCGCGACCATGGGCGACGGCACGCAGACCTACCTGTTCGCATTCGGCCCGCTGTCGGGGTTGTACGACATCAAGCACGGTCTGCCGGGCACGCACAAGGCGTCCGAGTTCCGGCAGCCGTACCAGGCCGACCCCGATACATCCGAACGATCCCGACTTCGCCACGAATGCAAACGGCGCCGTCGGACTCGAGCCGCAGCCTGACGCTCCGGGTCACGCCGATCCGCGACCGATCATGGATGTGGGCGTGCTCAACGGCAACATGCCGGCACCGATGATCGCCATCGACGAGGATGACGAGCTGTTCCTCACGCTGACCAACGTCGGCCAGATCATGCGGCCCGACCTGTTCGAGCAGCACACCGTTCACTTCCACGGTTATCCGAACGCTTCGGCGTTCTACGACGGCGTTCCGGACGCATCGGTGGCCATCAACATCGGCGGCAGCTTCACGTACTACTACCTCGCGCCCGACGCCGGCACGTACATCTGGCACTGTCACATCACGCCGCCCGAACACCTGCAGATGGGCATGGTCGGGCAGCTCTATGTGCGCCCGCGCCAGAATCGTGTGCCACCCAGCCTGACGCTCTTCCAGGGGCTGCAGCGACAACAGAACGATCTCAGGACAGCGTCGAATTGCACCAACGACATTCTCTGCGCGAGCCCCCTGCCCACGGCGGACAACGACACGCCGGGAGGTTTCGTCGGCGGCGTGGCCACGAAGCGCTATGCCTACAACGACGGCGACGGCTCAACACAGTACGACGTCGAGTATCCAATCCAGATCCATGGCTTCGATCCGGATTTTCATTTCGTGGGCATGACGTTCAACCCCGAGAACTTCACCGACAGCAAGAACAAGTTCTTCCTCCTCAACGGCCGCAGCTACCCGGACACCGTCGGCGGCGCAGCCGACTCGAGCGGCAACGCGATCGTGGGCGCCATGAGCACGCAGGTCGCCGACGGCACGGATCACTTCGCCCAGCCGCTGCCCACCGTCATCAACATTCCCGTGGGCGGCAGAGCGCTCCTGCGCATTTCAGACCTTGAGACCAACGAGTTCCAGACGCTCGCCTCGCTCGGCATTCCGATGACCGTGGTCGGAGTGAACGCGCGCCTGCTGCGCGATCTCGCTGGCAATAACCTCAGTTACAAGACGAATTCGGTCACGCTCGGCGGCGGGGAGTCGATCGACGTCATTCTCGACGCCCAGGACACGGCAGCGTATCCGCTGCACAGCACTTTCTATCTCTACACGCCGAATCTAGATCACCTGTCGAATGACGCGGAGAACTTCGGCGGCCTGATGACCGAGGTTCACATCTGCGGATCGGTCGATCCCGACACCAAAGTCGCGACCGATTGCACGGCGCCCTAGGAGATCAGCCATGAAGCGAACGAATACCACGACCCGGATCGCGAGAGTCCGCCTGCTGCCGATCGTCACACTGGCGGCTTCGCTGCTCGTGGGTGTTGCGCACGCCGCGGCTCCCGGCATCCGGAGCACCAGCTTCGAATTGCGCGCCGAGGAAAGCTATATCAGCCAGCCCGACGGCAATACCGTCTACTCCTGGGGCTATGGCTGCGAGCCCGGCTCGGGCTTCACGTTTGCGCCGGCAATGCCCAACAACGCTTGCCCGACGATGCAGGTACCCGGGCCGACGCTCGTCGTCTTGCAGGGCCAGCAATTCACCGTGACGCTGACGAATGCTCTGCCCACGGGGGCGGGCAACACCTCGATCCTGTTCCCGGGCCTGACACTCGTCAGCGCAACCGGCGGTGCAGCCGGCCTTCTCACACAGGAGGCAACCCCGGGCGCGGCGGGCTCGGTGACGTACACGCTGAGAGCCGATACGGCGGGCACACACTCGTACTACAGCGGAACGCAGGGCGACCTGCAGATCGAGATGGGTCTTTATGGCGCGATCATCGTCGTGCCGAACGCGCCACCTGCGAGCTGCGCTAGTGGGATCGCAGCCCAGAACGCCTTAGCTTCGGCAGCGAACGACGAGACGGTTCTCCGGCACGCCACGGCCGCCTACAACCACGCGGCAACCTGTTACGACCGCGAGTACCTGTTCCAGTTCTCCGAAGTCGATCCGCGCATCCATCGGCAGGCGCTGGAACAGTTGCAGGCAATCGCTGCGTGCAACGCGGCGTCCAGGCCTGCCTGTCCGACCTCGCTGAGTGTCGAGACCGAGCCCTATCACCCGGCGTATTTCATGATCAACGGGCGCTCCATGCCGGATGACATGGATCCGAACTACGCGCTGCAGTATCCGCATCAACCCTACAACGGCAATCCACATATGCATCCCGGCGAGCTGGTGCTGCTCCGGGTCATTGGCACGGGCCGCCTGCAGCATCCCTTCCACGAGCATGGCAATCACGTTCGCGTGCTCGCGCGCGACGGCAATCTGATCCTGAGTCAGAGCGACCCGACCAAGCTCGCGGGCCCGCTGCTCTTCACGACCACGACCACGCCGGGCGAGGCGATGGATGGAATCTTCTACTGGACGGGCAAGGGCCTTAACTGGGACGTCTTTGGTCACGGCTACGCGGGCGATACCGCGCCGTGCGTAGCTGATCCGAATACTGGCTACTACACATCGAATCCGGCCGCGCCCAACTACTACGAATGGTGCGGTGACCACCGCAAGCCGCTCGAAGAAAAACCGTTCGGCCTGGTCGGTAGCGGCGGCCCAGTCACGTTGCCTGACCCGAACATCATGGCGGGCGGTCCCTGGTACGGCGGCAGTCCGTATCTCGGCGCGGAGGCGACCGGCCGAGCAGTCGGCGCCACGCCAATACCGCCATCCGGAACCGTTGCGAACGATCCGACGCAAGAAGCGGGATTCGCCTTCATGTGGCACTCGCACCTCGAGCGCGAGCTCACGACCAACAACGCGTTCCCGGGCGGAATGATGATGATGATGCTCGTCGATCCGCGCGACTTTGCAATCGACGAATCGCTATAGGTGGGAGAACAGCAATGCAAGCCAACATGTTCAAGGCGATTCTCCGGCAGCTGGGATTCGCTACCGCGGTTCTCCTGACAGCTAACACCGCAGCGCTCGCTGGGGAAATCAACCTGACCGCCGCGCCAGCCAGCGCCCTGCTCCCGGACGGCGAGTCCGTGCCGATGTGGGGCTACTCTTGCGGCACACCAGTCGAACAGAGCGGGGTTTCGAACCCGGCGACCTGTCGCAGGCTGAATCCGGATACGACCTCCAGCTGGTCGCCGGTGTTGATCACGGTGGCGCAGGGCTCACTCACCATCAATCTCACCAATAACCTCCCGGATCCCCCGGGGGCCGCACCCGGAACTCCCACCTCGCTGGTGATCGTGGGCCAGCTCGGCGGCGGCCTCGGCACAAGCCGGACGACAACCGCCAGCCCGGAGCACGCACCTCAGGGCACGACCTGGCCCGGCACACGGGGCGATGCTGATACCTCGACCTGCGGTCCGGGAGCTGAGCCCGGCGCGGCGGGCGCGGCCGGCACGTTCTGTCCGCCGGCGCAAGGGCCACGCGTGCAGTCGATGGCGACTGAAGTCGGCAACGCTGCGACGACACCTTTGACCTGGTCCAACCTCAAGCCGGGGAGCTACCTGATCGAATCGGGCACGCACCCCTCGATCCAGGGGCCCATGGGGCTGTATGGCGTGCTCGTCGTCACAGCGCCCGACAGCGGGTCCCTCCACCAGGCATACCCTGGTGTGACCTACAACTCGGACGTCGCCCTGCTCCTGAGCGAAATCGATCCGGTGCAGAACAACGCAGTTGCCGACGCAGTCGGAACCGCGGGCTTCAGCGAGACGAAAGTGTGGAGTGGACAGGCAGGCCAGTGCGGCGACGTGCCGCCCTCGCCCACGGCCGTGGCCGGTGTGGCCAATACCTGCTATCCGCCCGCAGTCAACTACGACCCGCGCTATTACCTGATCAATGGCGTCTCGTTCGATCGCGCGGCACCTGGCGCTTCGCGCTTCACGTATGCACCGCCGGGTGCCTCGGGCCACGTGCTGGTGCGCTTCGTCAATGCGGGCCTGCGCATGCATGCGCCGTCCATCGTTGGCGCGGTGACCGGCACTGGAACTGTCGGCTTCTCGCTCATCGCGGAAGACGGCAATGTGCTGCCTGGCACGCCCAGAGTGCAGAGCAACGTGCTGCTGCCCGCCGGCAAGACGTATGACGTGCTGATGAATGCGCCGGCGACCGGAGCTCCGGTCCCCGTCTTCGATCGCCAGCTGAGCCTCTCGACCAACAATCAGCGCGACGGCGGCATGCAGGCTTATATCAACGCCACCGATGGCGCTGCTCCAGCCGCGGCAACGCCTGATGCCAATGACGATACCTATAACGTCGTCGCGGGCAACCCCCTCACCGTGTCGGAGCTGGCGAAGGGACTGCTCGCGAATGACGTCGGCGTCTATGGCGTCCAGATCTCGGGTACAGCTCCCGCCGGGCTCATCCTCAACTCGAACGGTACGTTTGCGTTTTCTGGCGCCGTAGGCACGACAGGCACGACGTTCAGCTATTGCGGCACCGGAGCTGCGAGCGGCGCCTGTGCGACGGTCCATTTGAATAACTGCGCCAGCGTCACGGGCTGCATGGGCGGCGCGCCCATTGCCATCGCGGATGCGTACAGCAGCAACATTGCTTCGCGCCTGCAGGTCAGCCGGCCCGGCGTGTTGGGCAACGACACCGATCCTTCCGGGCTACCACTGATTGCCACGATCGATAGCGTGACCAACGGCAATGTCACACTGAATCCAGACGGCTCCTTCGTTGCCACGCCAGGTTCCGGGGCAACGGCCACTTTCACGTATCACGCCTCGAACTCGCAGCACACGAGCTCCGGTGTTGTCACAGCCACCGTGACGTTCAAGGCCGGTAGCGGCGTTACATTCGCAGTGAGGGATGCCAAGACCGGTGAGGCCCTCGACGACTACCGCTGGATCATCGAAGAAGACCGCACCGTCGGCATCGATCCCGCGCTCGAAACCACGCCACCCTGCACCTCACCCGGTGTACCGGCCGGCTGCAGCGATACACCGGTTCGCAATCTCGCGGTCAATTTCCACAGTAGCCACATGCCCGTGATCGCCACAGGCTGCACAGGCCCGCTTTCGTGCGAGGGTGGTGAGTTGCCGCAGACGGTGCTCGACCCAGCGACCGGCATGCACGTGCCGGCGGTGTGCGATATCGGCAACGGTGCGTGCCGGCCGGATCCGTCGGCCGATCACTCGGGCAAGACCCCGGTCAGCCCGAGTCAGGTGGCCCTCGACCCGACCAAGCGTTACTACATCTCCGTGCTGCCCGGCGATGCTGCGAACGACACCGAGGAGAGCGCAGCCCACAGCATGGGCGGTGCGCAGATTTCCAGTGCTCAGGTGGCGGGTGGTGTGGCATCGACCGTCGACGTCTTCGTGCAGCCCCTGCCGTTCCCCACAGCCAAGATCTCGGTCTACGTGTTCCAGGACGACTACCCGCTCAACGGCGAGAGCGACACCGGCGGTGGCGTCGATGTGCTCGCGCCCAATGAGCCCGGGCTGGGCGGCTTCAACATCGTGCTCCTGGACAAGACGGGCCAGTTCGGTGATGCAGCGGGGCAATTGACCTATAACGAGTTCGGCAACCCCGTCTCCAATGCGCTGGCCGGCAGGATCGACCCGCTCACGGGCCTCAACGCCTGCCCGATCTCGCCCACGGCGGACAACGACGTCGTCGGCCAGATCGTCACCTGTCCGACCTACGAGGCGAACCTGGATGGGTCGCCGACGACAGTGCTCTCGCCTCTGGCCGGACACGCCGTCATCGCGGACATGTATCCGGGCCTCTACGAAGTGCATACGACGCCGGCGGCCGACCGCATTGCGCGCGGCGAGGAATGGCTGCAGACCAACACGCTTGACGGCACCAAGGACATCGAGGCTTTCATCAAGCCCGACGAGCCGGCGTACTTCCAGGAATTTGGACCGGGCGGCTACCACGTCGCAGTCGGCTTTGCGAATCCGGCGATCATCAAGGCTCGCAAGGCCTCGGTCTGTGCTGGGACCCCGAATCCATGCACCGCGACGATCAATGGAATCGTCACGGGGCTGCGGATGAGCCGCACGCCTGACCAGCGCGTGTACAGCAGCGGCAGCTACGACATGTACAGCTTCGGGCAGTGCTATGTCAGCCTGGGAGCACCGGACAGCGCCGACTTTGACTTCGCCAAGTGCGACGACCAGGGGAGATTCACGTTCACCAACGTGCCCCAGGGCAACATGAAGGTCACGGTGTTCGACCAGTGGAACGACCTGCTGGTCGATGGCCTCTCCACGCCGATCAAGGTGGCGGGTGCGACGGTCGGAACTCCGGAGCAGCCACTTGAAATCGCCGTCACCCAGTGGCGGATGAATCTCTACGGCCGCATCTTCCTCGACCAGGACGGAGACGGCGTGTCGGACGACGAGGAGCCCGGTCTGCCGCTCGTCCCATACAACATCCGCTACCGCGACGGCAGCTACGTGGGCTTCAACAACACCGATCTCGCCGGGTTCGCGGGTTTCAACGAAGTCTTCCCATTCCTGAACTGGATGGTGGTCGACACGGACAGCGCCCGGCACAAGCTGACCGGCGTTCACGTCGTCTATGACGCCGGCGGTCCGGTCGATGGGACCACCGGCGGCGGCACCTCGGTCATCGCGAGCAAATTCGCGAACACGATCGAATCGTCCACAGCCCATCTGCCCGCGGAGTTGCGGGTTCCGGGCGCGCGCTATTGCGCCGACGCCGACTGCGATACGACTGGCGATGGTTCGACCGGCCGCGTCGATCCAGGCTGGGTGCCGAGCGAAGGGTGGCAGGGCCTGCTCGGTAATAACAGCTTCATCGACTTTGCCATGCGGGCATTCGGGCCCACCGAGAACGGCGGCATCCGCGGACACGTGATCTACACGTCCACGCGCCCGTTCGACGATCCGGCGCTGCTCCTGCAGCTGAGCTGGGAGCCGGCCGTACCGAACGTCAAGATCAACCTGTATCAGCAGTCCACAGCGCCGGACGGCACCAAGAGCCTGAAGCTTGTGGATACAACGACCACCACCAGCTGGGATGACTGGGCGCAGGGCTTCCGCCGCAATCCGGACGGCACGCTCGCCACCACGGCCGGCAAGTACATCCCGAACATGAACTGCCCGGGCCAGGAAACCGACAGCCCGTTCTACTTCACGATGGAGAACAGCACCCAGGCGCTCAACCCGGGCATGCCGATCGCGGCGAATGCGCGCTTCAAGTGCTATGACGGCTGGTCGATGTTCAACCAGGTGCAGCCGGCGCCCTACAACGGGATGTACAAATTCCCGAGTGTGGTGGCCAAGGCAAGCGCAACGCGCACCCTGCCCGCAGCAGGTGAGGCGACGTACCTGCAGCTCGATCCCACCACCTACAAGACGAACTGCACCATCTGCGGTGACGGTCCCGACGGCACGCCGATGCTGCCGCCCGGCAAGTATGTGGTCGAAATCGTGGTGCCGGATGGCTACGAGCTGGTCAAGGAGGAGGACAAGAACATTCTGCTTGGCGATGTCTACACCGCCACGGTCACGCAGCAGTTCGCCGGCTTCGGCAATATCTACATCCTGCCCGACCAGGCCTCGGTCAACGCCTACTACAACAAGTACAACTCGCTGCAGTCGACCGCGAACAACAACGCGTCGCCGCGGCGCGAGGGCGACACGGGCTCCATCGAGGTCTTCTGGCCGTGCGTGGGTGAGAACCGCATCGTTCCCGACTACAACAGCCTGTTCCCCGGCGCGGGCCAGGCGGCGCCGTTCGCGGGCGCGACGCGGCCACTGTGCGACCGCAAGGAGGTCACGCTCGAGAACCAGATGACGGCGCTCACGAAGTTCTACGTGTTCACTTCGGCGCACATTGCCGGCCATTTCGCCGGTACGATCACCAACGACTTCGCCGCCGAGTTCGATCCGTTCTCGCCGCAATTCGGTGAGAAGTTCGCGGTGCCGAATTCACCGGTGGCCATCAAGGATTTCACCGGCAAGGAAATCAGCCGCGTCTATTCCGACCAGTGGGGCTTCTACAACGGGCTCACCTACTCGACCTGGACCGTCAATCCGCCCAGTCCGAGCGGCTACATCCCGCAGATGATGATCGCGTGCATGAACGATCCGGGTCCGATTCCCGGTCCGGGCGGAACGACGATCACCGATCCCCTGTACAGCCCGGGATACAGCGATTTCTGCTACGAGTGGCCATTCATGCCGGGTCAGACCGCGTACATGGATACGCCGGTGATTCCGACCATGGCGTTCGCGGATGGCTACAACCTGCCCGACTGCGAGTACCCCGACGCGACGCCGGCGATCGCCAGCGTAACGGGCGATGCCATACCGGGCCCGAGCGGTCGCGGACCGTGGGTGAGCGCATCCGGTGCCGGGCACACGCTGACCATCACGGCGCTTGGCGACAAGCGGGTGCTCAACCATGCTTACTCCGGGCCGCGGGCCGTGGATCAGCCGTTCAATCAGAAGTTCATCACGCGGCACTACAACTTCGGCCCCCCGCCCTCTACCTGTCCGGCAACCGGACCCTGTCCCAACGTGACGATCGCCGGGGTGCCGATGACTGAGGTGTCGTGGTCAGCTGATGGGATGACGATTACCGGCACCGTACCGACGATTCCGGCGTCGTTGGATACGACTACCGGTGTGGGCTCGACCTGCAGCAGCACTGCGACGCCAGGCGCGGGTCAGACGCCGCGACAGCGCGTGGTGAGCGGTTCGCCGACCACTGCGCAGAATAATAACTATCGCTGCGGCGAGCTGGTCATCACGGCGGCCAACGGCAAGAAGTCCGTCGACACCGTGACGGTCACGGTGGCGGGCAAACCGCCCACTTACGTGCCTGCTGGCACCTCGCTGCAGGCCAGGATCGATAGCGCCACCTCCGGCGATCTGCTGATCCTCGGTCCGGGCGAGTTCCGGGAAAATCTGCTGATGTGGAAGCCGATCCGCCTCCAGGGTGTCGGTGCGGCTTCGGTGACGATCAATGGCGACTCACATCCGGCAGGCAAGATGGATGCGTGGCGTCAGCAGGTCGTTTGCCTCTTCGGCCTCACTCTCGACGGCCGCCCGGCTGGCGTGCCCTACGCGGGCTGTCCGGCGAGCAAGTTCTGGAAAGTCGACCGCAACAATCGCGAGGGCATTCTCGGCTGGGACGCCACCAGCAACGGCAATCTTGCGCAGCTCCTGCAGGAGCCGACGCTCATGGGCGCCTACGAAGGTGCGGGCATCACGGTCCTCGGAAAAGGCGTGAGCTTCCCGGTTGGAGAAGATCCGTTTGCGGCGGCCAACGAAGGCGCCTTCCCGGATGGAACCCGTTATCTGAACGCCAATACCGGCAATGGAAATAATAACGATTGCCGCGCCAATGCCCCGACCAACGTTTTCGGCCGCGATAACACGACCAGTAACTTCCTCTGCAACCCGTCGCGCATCGACGGCCTGAGCGTCATCAACAGCTCGCAGGGTGGTGGTGGCATCTTCCTGCACGGCTGGAACCACCAGGTGGAGATCGCGAACAACCGCGTCTACGCCAATCACGGTTCGTTGACGGGCGGCATCACGGTGGGATCGGGCGAGTTCACGGTGCCCTACATCGTCGGTGGAGTCGAACCCATCCCGTTCAACGTTCCAGGCGGCCTGCCCGATGGCACGCAGCTCGGTTACGGCATGAATACCGACGTACGCGTGCACCACAACTCGGTCACCGACAACCTCTCCATCGGGGACGCGCTCTATTCGGGCACGAACTCGGCGGCTGGCGGTGTCACGTTCTGCACGGGCTCCGACCGCTACCGGTTCAATGACAACTGGGTCTGCGGCAACCTGAGCGCGGGCGACGGCGGTGGCGTGGTGCATTCGGGCTTCATCAACGATGGCGTGATCGCGCGCAACTGGATTCTCTTCAACCAGAGTCAGAATCCGACCATTCCGACCAACGGCGGCGGTCTTGCCGTTCTGGGCGCTTCGCCCGATCGGATTCTCACCACCACGGGTTTGGAGTGCGGCAGTACAAATGACCTCGACTGCCCGCCCGCACTGCCCGAGGGAACTGGTCACAATCTGCTGATCGACGCCAACCTCATCATGGGCAACAGTGCCGAAAGCGGCACCGGTGGTGGGCTACGCCTGCAGCTCGTGAATGGTGATGACGTGATCGCGTTCCCGACGCGTCCGAATCCGATTACGAGTGGAAACATCAACAACCGCAGTCCGGGCTGGAACGACGTCACGGTGACCAACAACATCATCGCGAACAACGTAGCCGGCTGGGATGGCGCCGGTGTATCGCTGCAGGACGCGTTGAAGGTGCGCTTCATCAACAACACGGTGGTTGCGAACGATGCGACGGCTTCGGCGGGCGTGCTGTTCAACACCATCGGCGCACCGATGGCCTCCGTGCCTGCGCCGGGGTGCAACCCGCAGGAAGATCCCACGCTTCCGCAGGATCCGAGCTGCATCAACCCGGTCACGACCTCGACCGATCAGGTCGCGGGACTGGTGACGATGCGCAACACGCCTAACCTGGTTGCAGCGATCAATGATCTGAATCTGGGCGCCCCCGGCACACAGTTGGCGTGCCCGTCCGGATTCGGATACGGCGCTACGCTCAATGAGGGCAGCTGCAGGAGCATCTCGCTGCCCGCGGTGAGCAACGATCTGTTCTGGCAGAACCGCTCATTCCACATCGGTGTCGGAGGGCTCGGCACAGGGCAGCAGAACCAGCAGGCGGTGGTCACACTGTACCCGTCGCTGGATCAGGGCCTGGTCACCGGAACCTGCCCGGCGTCGGGGACTGGCGATCCCGATCAAAACGTGACCGGCACGATCAACGCATCGTCGACTCCGGTTTACTGGGACATCGGCGTGCGGGGTGACACGACTCCGACACCGAACTCAGGATCAGGATTCACGCTGTCGCCGGGATTCTCGATCCTGACCAACGCCGGTGCCTATCCGGGAGCGAGCAATGTGCTTCCGGGGGCGACCAATGCGGCGGGCATGCCGCTGCTGTTCAGCAGGTATTGCAACGGGTCACGCATCCCACCGGAAAACGCTGGTCCGGGAACACCGGGGTTCCATGGCTACAACGCGCCGCCGGGACGTTCGGAGACGACCGGTCAGTACACGGTGTTCGCGATCAACCAGATCACGCCCGCGGCGACGATCGACGAAGGCAACAACTGGATCAACCTGGGCTACGGTCCGCTGTCCCTGGGGCATCCGGTCACTCAAACCACGCTCGGCAACTACGCGATCACGCCGACTTCGCCGGCAGGGGGCGTGGCAACAGCATCTGGTGCACCCAACCACGACTTCTTCGGAAACGCCAGGCCGCTGGGCACTGGCTTCGATATCGGAGCCGTGGAGATCCCGGATACCGGTCCGCCGCCGCCGGTGATTCCAACGCTGACCGTGCTCGATCTCTTCAACCGGGCCAACTCGGGTACTCTTGGCGCCAACTGGAGTCAGCCGACGACCAACATCGGTCTCCTGTGCCTGATTTCCGGTGCGCCGGCGCCCTGCGCCAACATCCGGGTGAACTCGAACCAGGCACTGTCGGTGACCCTCACCGGATTGACTGCCTTCGCTCACTGGAACGGAGCAGGCGGCGTATTCGGCAGCCGACAGGCAGCAGCCTTCACATTCGTGAATGCGCCTGGGAGCAACACGGCACTGACGCTGAAGGAGACCGGTGGATCGACGCTCACGCCGGCGAACTTCATCCGTGTGGTCTACGCGACCGGCGGTGGTGGCACGATCACCATTCAGACCACGACCAACAGCGGCGGGACCTACACCGACGCTGGCGCGACGATCACCGGCTTCGGCGGCCTGGCGGCCAACGATATCCTGACCGCGTTCGTCGACCAGAACGGCGTCGTGTACGTGTGGAAGAACACCACGTTCATCGGCAGCAGGACGCCGACCGCGAACGCGCTCTGGAGTACGGGCGGTGGCCGCATCGGCATGCAACTGCCGAACAACAACAACCGCGTCGACAACTTTGCGGGCGGCACCGTGCCGTAAGCGAGGCCCACAACGGGGGCTGGCGGGTGGCGTAAACTGCCAGCTCCCGGAACTTCGATGACGAGCGACCTGAGATTGATGGAGCCAGCGGATCGACCGACAGACAGAGCTCCGACCGACACACGATGCCGCCTTCCGGTGATCCTGTGCCGCTGCTTACTGACTGGCAGCCTCGCGGCTTTCCTGGCGGGACAAGTGGCGGCGCAGACTCAGAAGCAGAAACAGCCCACCCCGAGCAGCGCGGCAGCCGCGGGTACGTCGTCGTCCGGCTCGAAGGAAGCGGGCACCCGGCATCCGCTTCCGGGCATGCCTGACAGCGCCAGGCAGTACTACGAGCTTGCCTGGGGGATCGATCAGCTCTCGGTGAAGCTCGCCGAGTCGGGCCAGCTGGTGCGCTTCAGTTACCGGGTGACGGATATTGGCAAGGCCAAAGTCCTGCACGAAAAGGCCTCGACACCCTACCTGCTCGACGAGAAGGTGCACGCCGTGCTTCAGGTGCCCGTTATGGAAAAGGTGGGGCCCCTGCGTCAGGCGGTCGCGCCGGAGTATGGCAAAGCGTACTGGATGGTGTTCTCGAACAAAGGCAACATCGTGAAGGCCGGTCATCGCGTGAGCGTCGTGATCGGGCAGTTTCGCGCGGATGGACTGCTGGTTCAGCCGTAACTCTTAAGCGCACTCACAGGACAACTATGTTTCGATCAACTCTTCTCGGCTTTGCGCTGGTCGCGCTGGCACCCATGCTCGCGCTCACCACGAACGCCGCCACGACACCAAAGCTCTCCGCCGCCCAGGTCGTCGACAAGAACATTTCAGCCAAGGGCGGTTTGCAGCTGTGGCACGCTGTGCAGACGCTCTCGTGGAGCGGCAAGATGGACGCGGGCGGCAACAATCAGCGCTATCTCAAAGCGCCGGGCATGCCACCTCCCCCACCGCCCTCGGCGGATCCGAATGCACAGGTGCAGCTGCCGTTCGTGATGGAGATGAAGCGCGGGCGCAAGTCGCGGCTGGAGATCGAATTCAACGGCCAGACTGCGGTACAGGTGTATGACGGCACACAGGGCTGGAAGCTGCGGCCGTTCCTGAACCGGAACGATGTCGAGCCTTTCAGCCCGGCGGAGCTCGAGCTGGCCAGCAACCAGGCGGACGTGGACGGCGCGCTGATCGATTACAAGAGCAAGGGGACCAAGGTCGAGATGGAGGGCATCGAGCAGGTCGAGGGCAAGGACGCCTACAAGCTCAAGCTCACGCTGAAGAACGGTCACGTGGTGCATTACTGGGTCGACGCCGCGAGCTTTCTCGAGGTCAAGATCGAGGGCACGCCTCGCAAGCTCGACGGCAAGCCGCACGCGGTGGCGGTCTTTCTACGCGACTACCGCAGCGTGAACGGCCTGCAGATTCCCTATCTCATCGAGACTGTGACCCAGGGCGTGCAGCGCACTGAAAAGATCCAGATCGAGAAAGTCGTGGTAAATCCGCGGCTCGACGAAGCGCGCTTCGCCCGGCCCACCTAGGTACGCCTGTGCGCGCGCTCAAGAAGCTCATCGCCCTGACACTCGTCTGCCTCGGCCTCACGCTGTCGGGCAGCGGTGCGCTGCTTGCGGGCGAGACGGTTGAGACGGGCGATGCGGCGGAGCACGAGCATCACCACCACGCGGACTCAATCACCCTATCGACGGTCGAATACGTCGAGCCCGACGTGAAGCTGGTGCGCGATGACGGCAAGACCGTCGCGCTGCGCGGCGAGCTCGACGACGGGCGGCCGGTGGTCATGAATTTCATCTTTACCACCTGCACCTCGATCTGCCCGCTTTCGAGCCAGACGTTTGCGGAATTCGCGCGCCGGCTGGGGAGCGAGCGCGACGAGGTTCACCTGGTATCGATTTCCATCGATCCCGAGCAGGACACGCCGGAGCGCCTGCGAGAGTATGCGCAGCGGTTCGGCGCCGGCCCCGAGTGGCAGCACTATACCGGCACGCTGGCAGCGAGCCTCGCCGCCCAGCGGGCCTTCGGCGTGTATCGTGGCGACAAGATGAGTCACACGCCAGTTACGCTGCTGCGCGCAGCGCCGGGCGCGGCCTGGCGCCGAATCGACGGATTCGCGACGCCGGATGACCTACTGCGCGAGTACCGCACGCTGCTCGCCTCCCAGTGATTCGCCTCGTGACGGCGGCACGCTTCGCGCTGGCCACGGCGCTGCTCACGCTCGCGGTTCACGCTACCCCTGAAACCGACACGCTCGGGACCGGGCAGGCTATCTATCGCGACGGAGTATTGCCGTCCGGTGAACCCCTGCGCGCCGAGCGCGAAGCGGGTCTGGTGACGCAAGGAGCACAGGCGGCCTGCGTCAACTGCCATCGCCGCAGTGGATTCGGGGCCCAGGAAGGCCGCAGCTTCATTCCGCCGATCGCCGGCCCTTACCTGTATCGTCCGCGCGCCGGAGCGGCCGGTCGTTTTGACCTGCCGTATCTGCAGGGCATGCGCGGCGATCGCGATCCCTACACCGATGCCACCCTCGCACGCGCAATTCGTGAAGGCATCGCCGCAGACGGGCACCAGATGAGCTACCTGATGCCGCACTATGCGCTTGACGATGTTTCGATGGCGGCGCTCATCGACTACCTCAAGAGCCTGCCGACGCAAGCTGCGCCCGGTGTCACCGAGAAGATTCTGCACTTCGCCACGATCATCGCGCCCGATGCGGACCCCGTGAAACGTCAGGGGATGCTGGACGTGCTCCGCCAGTACTTCGTCGACAAGAACGCGGCTGTGCGCAGTGAGAGTCCGGCGCTCCATTCCTCGCGACCCATGATGTTCCGCGTGCTACGCCAGTGGCAGCTCCACGTGTGGGAGCTCGCCGGCCCCCCCGACACCTGGGAGGCGCAGCTCGACCGCAAACTCGCCGCGGAGCCGGTCTTCGCCGTGCTTTCGGGCCTGGGCGGCAGCACCTGGGAACCGGTGCATCGCTTCTGTGAGCGTCAGGCACTTCCGTGCCTGTTTCCGAACGTGGAGCTGCCGGTCGATGCGGAGCGGGACTTCTACTCGATGTACTTCTCCAGGGGCGTGCTGCTCGAAGCACAGTTGATTGCCAAGCGGCTCGGCGCGCAGCGCGCGGACTCGAAGCCGCGCCGGCTGATCCAGATTTTTCGTGCCGGTGACGTAGGCGAAGCCGGGGCCCGCGCACTCGACGCGACAATGAAGTCAGCGCAGTGGGTCACCGTGGCTCGCGGCCTGAAGCCTGGAGGAGCCGACAGGGAACTCGGCAAGCGCGCTGAACGATGTGCGCGCCGACGATGCTCTCGTCCTCTGGCTGCGCGCCGCCGACGTGAGCGCGCTGGAAAAGGTCCGTCCCAGGACCTCGAACGTGTACCTTTCAGGCCTGATGGGCGGGCTCGAGACGATGCCGTTGCCCGCAGCCTGGCGCCCGGTGTCGCTGCTCGCCTATGGATTCGATCTGCCCGTGAAGCGCCGGGTGCGCCTCGATTACCCGCTTGGCTGGTTTCGCATCCGCCAGATCGAAGTCGTGTCGCTGCAGGTTCAGGCCGACACGTATCTCGCGTGCGGTCTGCTGGCGGAAACCTTGAAGCACATGGTGGATGCCTTCGTACGTGATTACCTGGTTGAACGCACAGAGAGCATGCTCGAGCACCGTGTCATCACCGGCTACTACCCGCGGCTCACACTCGCTCCCGGACAACGCTTCGCCTCCAAGGGTGGATACCTCGTGCACTTCGCGGAGCCGGCCGGGACGCGCATCGTCGCCGATGGCGACTGGATCGTCCCTTGAAGTAGCTACTGCGGCGGATTCGCAGCCCGGTGATCGGCAGGCTTCTGGTCGGCCCTCGAGGTCGGCTGAGGATCTGCAGGAGTGGACGCCGGCTGGAACTTGAGCAGCTCGATATCGAAGACGAGCAGCGAGCCCGGGGGAATGCCGGGCGGCGAATGCGTGTCGTAGGCAAGCTCCGGCGGCACGAAGAGCTGCCACTTCGCGCCCGGCTTCATCAGCGTGACGGCTTCCTGCCAGCCTTTGATGACACCATTCAGTTGAAACGAGGCGGGACCGCGCCCGTAGGAGCTGTCGAACTCGGAACCATCGAGAAGCGTGCCGCGGTATTGGACCGTGACCTGATCAGTCGGGCCTGGCGATTTCGCGTTGGCATCGCCCGCTGCGATTACTTTGTACTGCAGCCCGGAAGCCGTCGTCGTCACTCCTTCCGCCTTGCCGTTCTTCGCCAGGAATTCCCGAGCCACTTCCTTGTTACGGCTGGCGAGGACATCGTGGCCAGCGCGCAGAAACGCAGTCACGCGCTCCTTGACTTGCGGCGTGAGCGGCTTGCCCTCGAGGCCGTCCTTCACGCCACGCATCAGCGCTTCCGGCGATACCTTGGACTCGAGACCACCATTGCGCAGCTGGTTGCCGAAGATGAGCCCCAGGTCGTGGCTCGCCGCTTCGTCCGCACCGGCGCCCGCGGGCTTGGCCGGCGGTGGGGGGGTCTGCGCCGATGCGAGCGATGCAGCGAGCAACAACACAAGAGACAGGCCGGTGCGCCGAGCACCTCGAACTGAGAAAGCTTGCATGTGGGATTCCATTATCTGATTCATGAGCAGCGCAGTCGCACCGCCAACCGACTATATCGGCTGACGCAAGACGCCGCATTACCAAGGTAGGGAAATACAGCATCAACGCGCCCTACCCTACGGTATTCACCCACCTACCGCAGAGCGCTTGCCTGCGGTTAATTACGCAGCTATGCGGCGGAGTTGCATGTTCGCTGGCAGCCTGATTCTGACACTCGTCGCGTGTGTTGCGAGCGCGGATATCTATAGCTTCGTGGATAGCGCGGGTATCACCCACTTCACCAATGTTCCTTCCGATCCGCGCTACACGTTCCTGCTCGCCACGCCAAAAGAACTCACGCGAAGTGGCGAGCCTTACACGGCGGCGATGCTGGCGCGCTCGGCTCAGTACGACCCGATCATTGAGAAGGCTGCAGCGTCCGCTGCCGTGGCTCCGGACTTGCTGCGCGCGGTGATCGTCGTGGAGTCCGGTTTCAACGCGCGCGCAGTGTCCAGGAAGGGCGCGGTCGGCCTCATGCAGCTCATGCCCGAGACCGCCCGGCGTTATGGTGCGTCAGACCGCTACGATCCCAGGCAGAACGTGCACGCCGGAGCGCGGTACCTGAGATCCCTGATGGATCGGTACGACCAGGATCTCGAACTCGCCCTGGCGGCCTATAACGCGGGCGAGAACGCGGTGGACCGCTATGGCGGCCAGATCCCGCCGTACCGCGAAACCCAGGCGTACGTCCCGCGCGTGCTCGGGTGTACCAGACGCTGCTGGATCAGACAGCGACGACCTGACGTACGTGAAAACCCTACCGCGATGTACAGCGCCCGCGGGACTGTGCCTCGGGGGCTACCCGTATAGTCTCAATTACCAAGATCGCCGGAGTTGCGACCCCGGTGGTCCCTGGCGCGGCGGACGGAGTGCTGGGCTCAGCACGGGCCCACTGCAATGAGTTCAACGAATAACGTCCGAACAAAAACCCGAGAGCAGGCTTTCACACTGCTCGAACTCCTCGTGGTGATGGTCATCATGGGTTTGCTGGCGGCCTTCGTCGCGCCGCGCTATTTCGCACAGGTTGGCAAGTCGCAGGTGAAGGCAGCCAAGGCTCAGATCGACGCCTTTGACAAGGCACTCGATCAGTATCGCATCGATATGGGCCGCTACCCGACAACAGAGGAAGGCCTCAACGGGCTCATGAGCGCCCCGCCGAGCGATCCGGCATGGGGCGGACCGTATCTCAAGAAAGCAGTGCCGCTGGATCCCTGGGGTCGTCCGTACGTCTACGCGCAGCCGGGCACGCATACCGAAGTCGACATCATCTCCTACGGCAAGGATGGGCAGCCGGGTGGCACGGGCGAAAATGCTGACGTCACCAACTGGTGAGCGTGCACCGTGTTCGACATAGCAACGACGCGCCCGCGCCTCGAACTCGACTTCGCCCGCACTAAACCTCGGGTCCGCAAGCTCGGTATCGTGCTGCTCGGCGTCGGCATCATCGGCGCCGCCCTGGTCCTCCTCGACTATCGAACCGTGGCCACGCAGATCGAAGGGCTGCAGCTGCGCATTGCGGACATCGCACCGGACCACAGTGCGGCGGGTCCGGACAAGGCCGTCGCGCGCGCCGTCGATGATGCGCGCGACGCCGTGACTGAGCTCTCAACGCCCTGGTCGATGCTCCTGCGCGAGCTCGAGCTCGCGAGTCAGGACAGCAAGGGAGCGGTCGCCGTACTCGGCGTCGAACCGGATCGGGAGAAGCGCCAGGTGCACGTGGTGGCCGAGGCGCGCACGCTTCCGACCGCACTCACCTATGTCGAGCGCCTGCAGCAGAGCCAGGCGTTGCGTTATCCGATGCTCGAGAGTCACGAAGTGCAAAGCAAGGATCCCGAGCATCCCGTGCGTTTCCAGATCCGGGCCGACTGGAGACTCGCGCCATGAAGTCGTTGAGTGGTGAGTTACCGCAGGTCAAGGGGTCCGGCTCGATGAGCCTCGCCGCGCCCGGCTCGCTCACCGCGGCTCCAGCTGCAGTGGCTTCTCGCCCTCTCGTCACCAAGCCGGGGGCAAAGGCGTACTCGCTAGCACAGCGCGCGGTGTCCAATGTGTCGCTGTACCTGTCACGCCGTGCTCAATACGTCGGCCGCATCGGGATTGTCGGCGTGTCGTTGATCGTATTCGCTATCGTGACGCTCTTGACCGCCAACTGGGCACAGCACCTGCAGCTCACGGAGTTGCGCAGCGATCTCGCCACGGCGCAAGAGATGGCAACAGCCCGCCGCCTCGCCGGGCCGGATCTCTCGGGCGCGGAAGGGCTGCAGACCTTCGTGCGCAAGCTTCCGGCGCGCTCCCAGTTACCCGTGATTACGGAAGGGATCGTCAAGCAGGCGGCCGCGGCGGGACTGGTGCTCGAGCGCGGCAGCTACGACTTCACGGTGACGCGCTCCGGCCAGATCGTGCGCTATCGCATGACGTTTCCGGTGCTGGGCGGGTACCCGAATGTTCGCAGCTTCATCGACGGCACTCTGGCGGCGATTCCTAACGTCGGGGTGGACGGGCTGAAGCTCGAACGCAAGAACATCGGCGCGGGCGAGGTCGAGGCCGACATCCGCTTTGCGGTGTTCATGCGTAACGAAACATGAAGAAGGGACGCGGGTTCACGCTCATCGAACTCGCCATCACGGTGGCGATCGTCGGTCTGCTCTCGACCATGGCCATGCCCTTGGTGCAGCTCACCGTGCAACGCGTTAAGGAGCAGGAATTGAAGGCGGCGCTGCGCGAAATTCGCTCCGGCCTCGACGCCTACAAGCTTGCCTCTGATCAGGGCAGAGTCCAGACCGAAGCCGATGCCTCCGGATACCCGCCGACGCTCGAGGCGCTGGTCGAGGGTGTCGAGGATGCGCGCGACCCCGAAGCCGCCAGGATCTATTTCCTCAGGCGCGTGCCCCGCGATCCGTTCTTTCCGGATGGCTCCGTGCCGGCGTCGCAGACCTGGGGGCTGCGCAGTTATCAGAGCCCGCCGGAGGATCCGCAACCGGGTGACGATGTGTACGATGTGCATTCAATGTCTGCAGGAACCGCGCTCGATGGCTCGCTCTATCGCGACTGGTAACGGTGCCGTGCATCCGCGCACGAGCGGCTTCACGCTGATCGAGCTGCTGGTGGTGATGTCGATCATCGCGACGCTCCTCATGATCGCAATGCCGCGCTACTTCCATAGCCTCGAGCGCTCGAAGGAGGCCGTGCTGCACCAGGATCTCGCGGTGATGCGCGATGCGATCGACAAGTTCTACGGCGATCTCGCACGTTATCCAGACTCGCTGGGTGAGCTGGTCGAGCGCCGCTACATCCGCAGCGTGCCCGTCGATCCGATGACCAAGTCCGCCGAGACCTGGGTGCTGGTGCCGAGCGAGGATTCGAACATCACGGGCGCGCGCGACGTACGTAGTGGTGCGATCGGGGAATCGAGTAACGGCACGCTGTTCGCTGAGTGGTGATGCAGTGAGTCGCGAGGTCACAGCGACGCGGTCGGAGGGCGGCTTCACCTACATCGGGATCCTGCTCGCCATCGCATTCCTGGGTATCGGACTTGCAGCGATCGGAACCGTTTGGGCGACAGCCGCGCAGCGCGAACGGGAAGCACAGTTGCTTTACGTCGGTGATGAGTATCGCAGCGCCATCGCCAGCTACTACCGAACCGGGCCAACGCTACCCGCAGGAGCTGCACGATCTGGTGGAAGACCTGAGATCCGGAGTGGTGCGCCGGCATCTGCGGCGCATCTACGCCGATCCCATGACGGGACAGACGGACTGGGAGCTGATTCGTAATCCCGATGGCGCCATCACCGGTGTGGTCAGCACCTCGATCGCGGTGCCGATCAAGCGCGCGAACTTTTCCACCGCAGGATGCGCGCTTCACCGACACGCAGTGCTACTGCGACTGGCGTTTCGAGTTCGTCCCTCTGCGGCACGGACGGACCCTCAAGCCGACTGCGCCCACTGTACCGACGCCGGCGCCGCCCACGGGCTGACGTCGCCACCTGGGCTGGATCTCAGCGCACCGCCGCGGTATCCGCCCGTGACTCTTCGGCCCCGAGGCGCCAGTCGACGCGAGCGCGCGTGCCATGGCCTTCCTCTCCGGCCCCAAGCGTCAACTCGCCTCCGGTCATCTTGGCCCGCTCTCGCAAGTTGCGAATGCCGTGCCCCAGGCGCAGCGACGTGCTGCTACCAGCGCGCTCAAAGCCAACTCCATCGTCACGAACCTCGAGCGCGAGATGTACCCCATCGCGCGCCAGCGACACGTACACGTGCCGTGCCTTCGCATGCTTCGCAACGTTGTTCAGTAGTTCCTGCAGGGTGCGAAACACAGCGGTGCGCAGCCGCTCCGGAACATCCCCATCCGTCACGCTCACCTCGGTGTGCAGTTCGAGTGTCGAATAACTCTCCGAGAACTCGCGGCAGAACCACGCGACCGCGGATGCGGCGCCCAGATCATCGAGCATCGAGGGACGCAGGTTCATGGCGATCGAGCGGATTTCCTCCGAGGCGCTTTGCAGACCCGAGATGGCGCGGCGCAGGGCCGGCTGCGGATTATCCAGCCTTCCCTGGCGCGCGACTTCAGCGGTGCGTTCGAGTACGTACTTGATCGCCGTCAACGCCTGGCCCACCGAATCGTGCAGCTCGCGTGCGATGCGCTTGCGCTCGACCTCCTGCGCGGTCATCAGCTGATCCGACAGCAGGGCGAGCTCGTTGCGCGAGGTGCGAAGTGCTTCCTCGGCGGCCTCGCGCCGGATCACCTCGTTCTGCAGATCACGATTGGCATCGGCGAGCTCCAGTGTGCGCGCTCGAACGCGAGCCTCGAGTCCGGCATTCATGCTGCGCAGCGCCTCCTGCGCCAGGTGCAGGGCCGTGACATCCGCCGCTACGAGCACGGCGAGAGGCTCGCCGGCAAAACCCACGACGACCGTGTCGCTCGGGATGGGTCTGAGACTGACCCGCAGCGCGCGCTCGAGGGCGCCATCCCAGATCTCGAATTCACAGCTGCCGCCGGTACGCAGCCGCGACCACGAGTCCTGGAGCGAATCTTTCAGCGGGCAAAATTCGGAGTCACAGTGTGGATGCAGCAATCCATGCATCGTGCGACCGATCACGTCGGCCACCGCTCCGAGCAGCCAGCGTTCCACGACGCGGTTGGCCCGCACCACTCGCCCGCTGCGATCGAGCAGGCATACGAGATCCGGGAGCGCGTCCGCTGTGCATTCCCATTCCCGCTTGGCGCGCGCAATCGCCGCTTGTACGACGAGGGCGTCCTTGAGCCCGTCGTCAGCGCGGCTGGTGGTACCTGGATGGTCCTGCGGCGGCTCCATAGGTCACCTCGCATTGATTCCCGGGGTTTAACCGAAGCTTACGTCTGTGTCGATACAAACTAGAGACCGAGGGTCACATACAGTGCCTACCTACCCATGGTAGGGTTTCACCCCATCGTATGAGGCGAGGGTATCTCCCACTATTTGCAGAGAAAAATAAACGATCCGCCTCGCCCTCAAGTTCATTCCGTACGGCAATTCGGCGTCCGAAAGGGACAGTGTCGGCGGTCATCGCGTGGGACATCTGCCACGATGCTCCAGTCCTGCAGTTGAGGCTCTTGTCATGAACATTCGCTCCTGGATGGCGGCAACGCTGGTGCTGGCGCCAGCGCTCGCTCCCGCACAACAAGCACAACGCGAGTTACTGGTCTTTCCCAGCGTGCAGATCGTGCGCCCCAGCGGCCTCGCTGCAGCGAACGAAGATCTGGACGATGAACTCTTTTCCGCGGACGTGCTGCTCAGCCTGCAAGAGGGTCCGTTCCGGCTGTTTGGCGAGTACCTGCTCACTAACCACGAATCGGACCTGGAACGCTTGCAGTTCGGATGGGAGGCATCCGCGGACACAACGCTCTGGCTCGGGCGATT
This sequence comes from uncultured Gammaproteobacteria bacterium, assembly GCA_963705495.1. Taxonomy (GTDB): domain Bacteria; phylum Pseudomonadota; class Gammaproteobacteria; order Steroidobacterales; family Steroidobacteraceae; genus DATBVX01. Next base: position 378,038 of record CAVPJQ010000005.1, read on the forward strand.
TCATCAGGCGAGCAGCGTCTGGAACCACGAGCACCATCACGGTCAATTCCTGCAGACGAGCATCACCCGCCCCGTGATCGAGAACTGGGAGGACGATGGCGGCATCATTCCGCAGCATTTTCTCGGCGTGTTGGTCGAGTCGAACTGGCACCTGGGTGGCGGAAAAGGGTTGAGCACCGCGATTGGTGGCGGCCTGGCACCGCTCCTTACGCACGACGGGCTGGAACCCTTCGACTTCATTCACCCCGACACGAACAAGCACCAGCTTGGCTTCCAGGCCCGTGTGAGCTTCCTGCCGGATGAGCTCGGCGAAAGTGCCGCCGGCCTGCTGATAGCGCACAACGAGATCAACTGGGAAGACCTGCCTCCTCCCCAGTTCGCCAGCGTTACGCACATAGATCAGACGGTGGTGGGGGCCTTCGGCCACCTGATGAGCGAGCCCTGGATGCTGTCGGCAGTCCTCTACTACGTCGAAGCCAAAATGGTCGACGCTGGTCCCAGCCCAGGGAGCGATGACTTTTTCACCGGTTACGTGCAGGCGGAGCATGAAGTGCACCACGACGTAACGCTCTTTGCACGTTACGAGGACACCTCGAACGCTGATGAAGTGGCCTATCTCAGCCTGTTCCCCGATTTTGTCACTCAGCGCGCAGCCATTGGCGTGCGCTGGGCGATCGCGCGCCGGCACGCGCTCAGCCTCGAGATTGCCGACTCCGAGAACACACACGATCACTTCGAAGAGTTCCGACTACAGTGGAGCGCCGCGCTGTTCTGAGCACTTTGCGACTGGGGCTGATAGTCCTCAGTCTTGTGCTGGCGGTGTCCGCACCGGCCGGCGAGCGCCAGATCGTGCTCGTGGTAAGCGCCAGCAGCCCGGTGAAGGAGCTTCACCCGATCGAGATCCGCAAGCTCTTCCTGAGCCTTCCGGTGCAGCGAGACAATCGCCCCCTGGTTCCCGTAAGGAACAACAGCGACCGCCAGCTCGAGCAGGTGTTCTTGCAGGACATCGTCGCCATGTCGCAGTCCGCCTATGACCGACGCATCCTCGCACAGACTCTTCAGCACGGCCGACCACGTCCGCTCGAGCTGCAGTCGCGCGATGAGGTTCTCGCCCGGCTCTATTCCGACCGCTTCTCCGTCAGCTATGTCTGGTTGGACGATGCGCTCTCCAATCCACGCCTGCGCATCCTGCGAGTGATATGGTCAGAGTGACCAACCGCCTGTGGTTCCGGCTCACCTCCGTCGTGCTGGTGATTCACGCGGTGCTGTTGCCGCTGCTGTTTTTCGGCCTGCTCTTCATCGTAAGGCAGAGCCATGCCGACATCTTTGTCGACCAGGTACGCACCTACGGGCGGCTGCTGGCCGACGAGCTCGAACTGGGCGATGCGCTCACGACACCTGAGCGCACTGTTGCCCTGCTGGACAGCATCATTCTCAGCGGCCAGGGAATGTTCGCGGAAGTGCAGTCCGGCACGGAGCCGCCGTTGCGCAGTACCCTGGTCGCCCCAGGACTCGGCAAATATCCGGGTGATAACTTCGAGTTCGGCGATCGGGGCGATCGCACCTACTTCCTGTCCGTCTCGATACCGCGCAAGGATTATCAGGTCATCCTGAGGCTGGGCTTCGATGAATCTGCCGTATGGGATCAGATTGAAGAGGCACGCAATCGCATCCTGCTTGCATTGCTGGTCTTTACCGTGGTCTCGGTAGCGCTCGCGATCTGGCTCGCAACGCGTATCGCGCAACCGATGATTCGCCTGCAGAATGCGGCGCGCCGCATAGCGACGGGCAACTTCGACGCACACCTGGAGGCCGGCAGCAAGATCCAGGAGGTGCAGCAGCTGACGCAGCACCTCGAATCCATGCGCAGCGAGCTGGTCGGCACCAACGAGCGGCTGAGCCTCGAGATCATGGAACGGTCTGCTGCCGAAGCGCAGCGCCGCTCGCTGGAGGAGCGCCTGCGCCATAGCGAGCGCATCGCGACTGTCGGCACGCTCGCGGGCGGCATCGCACACGAGTTCAACAACATCATGACGCCGATACTCCTCTATGCGCAGGCGGCACTGGACGAGGTTCCGGACACGAGCGTGCCCGCCGACGACCTGCGTCGCGTGATCGCTGCTGCGCACCGCGCACGCACGCTCGTGAACCGGGTGCTGACATTCAGCCGTGAAATGCGCTCCGGACCGACCGCGCCGGTCAACGTGGGTGCCGTGGTCGAGGAGGTAGTAGCGTTATTGCGGGCGATCGTGCCACCCAACATCGAAATCATCAGCAGGATAGCGCCCGCCGTGGCACCCATCCCGGGCGATGCCAGCCTGGTACACCAACTGGTGATGAACCTGTGCACCAATGCCTCCCAGTCGATGCGAGCGAGTGGTGGCCGGATGACCGTCACCCTGGCACAGCGCTTCGAGGGCGCCGATGAGCGGGTGCCACCCGCGGAGTATGTCGTCCTGGAGATTGCGGATACCGGCCATGGCATGGATGCCAGGACACTGTCGCGCATCTTCGAGCCCTTCTTCACCACGCGCGAGGTCGGCCAAGGCACCGGGCTCGGTCTATCGGTAGTCCACGGAATTGCGAGTAGCATGGGAGCGGTCGTTGTCGCAGACAGCCAGCTCGGCAAGGGAGCGACTTTTCGGGTGTATTTCTCCATTGCTCCTCGCAGTACCCCTGTGGCCGATCAGGTGAGTAACGACGGCTCCCGGGCGGCAAGCGAAACACTGCCCATGAAGTAGCGAAACGGTAGAGGATCCGCAGAGGAGTATTGAGCGATGCGATCAGTTCTGATCATCGATGATGAGGTCGAGGTTGGACATGCGCTGCGGCGGGTTCTGGAACGCGCCGGCTACAGCGTTACTACGGTGACCACCAGCGCCGAGGGCCTGGAAGCCTTCGAACGCAATCCGGCGGACATCGTCATCACCGACATCATCATGCCGAAGACTCACGGCATCGATGTCATCAAGGCCATCCGGGCCAAGGGAACCCCGACGCGCATTGTCGCCATCTCTGGCGGGGGTAACTTCGGACCCTTGGACTACCAGCCCGAAGCCATCACTACGACGGCCTATCTCGCCGCAGCCAAGCAAGCGGGTGCCGATGAGGCACTCACGAAACCGTTCGACAAGGCAGATCTGCTGGCAGCGCTGAAGCGGCTCTTCAGTTCTTGAGCTGCAGCCGTGGCACGAACTTCTAGTGCCGGTGCTTACCCGACCGATACATGAACCAAAGGATGGCCGTTATCAGGGTCAGGTATGTGCCAATCAGTATCCACGCGGTCATGATCTGGTCCGCCAGCGCTCCGGTCTGTATTGCAAGGCTACCTCTGGAGCCACGCAGTGAACATCCGGCAAACGACCGCGCCGTAACTCCGTGCAACACCTACCGTCCGAGTAGGGTTTGCCCGTATCGCGTTGGGAGCCCACCGCACTACTCTGTACCTACGCATTCCGCCGGCCACGGGGCGGACCCTGCGGATTGGCGAGTATGAAATGGGGCCTGGTCCCCAGGGCTCAATGCCTAGCAAGACACAAGTCCTCATCGTCGATACCGACAGCATCATGCGCGACGGTCTTGTCGCGTTGCTCAGCAACGAGGAATGCGAGGTCATCGGTGCGGCATCGAATGGCACCGAGGCATTGCGCGAATCGGAGTTGCGCACCCCCGATCTCGTGATCATCGACCTGTCAATGGCCACAGCGAGCGACCCGGACACGATTGTGAAGCTTAAGGAGCAGCGTCCGGGGGTGCGCGTGCTGGTGCTGACGTTTCTCAGAGAGGAAAGACTCATCGATGCAGCTCTGCGCGCCGGTGCGGACGGCTATTTACTGAAAAGCGATACCCGGCTCGAATTGATTGCCGCGATCCGCAGCGTTGCGCACGGCAAGGGCTACATCAGCCCCTCCATCTGTGACCGCGTAATCAACGGGTATCTCAAGACCCAGGCTGACGCGCCACGACGTCGCGGCTCGGGCGTGCTCTCGAAGCGCGAACAGCAGGTGGTGCGTCTGATCGCCGAGGGATACCGGACGCGAGAAATTGCCCAGCAACTGTCGCTGAGCCACAAGACCATCGAAAAACACCGCACCAACCTGATGCGCAAGCTTGGCCTCAGGACTGCTCCGGCAGTCGCGGCTTATGCCATCGCGCACGGTTACCTGAACCCCTGACAATCCCCGGGCTCAGTCCTCGAATTCGACCTCCTCAGCAACAAAGACTCCGCCGACCAGCGTGCCGTCGACTGACACCAGGCGCCCAGTGGCCTGCGCGAAAAAGTCGGTTGCGCTGACGCCTTCGAACTCAGTCCCGGCATCGGTCTGAATGGGCACGCCGAGAATAGTGAACGCGGGCTGGTTGACGTCCTGCACGATCCCGCGCAACTCGACACCGCTGTTCGGCTCCTCGCGCTCTACGATGGAGGCCGCGATGGAATTCGTGGCACTGCCGGCGGCACCACGCACGTTGACGTAGTCCCCCACGCGAAGCTGCGCGATCCCAAAGGGGCTCACGGGCTGTGACAGCTTGTCCTCATAGCGCGTAAGCGAGTTCGTCTGGACCAGCACACCGAGCGCCGTGAATGAAGCCGTGGCCGCATCGATGCTGCTGATGCTCGCTGTGAGGCGTATGGCGGTCGTGGCCCGGAGCGAGACCTTGCTAGCCGCCAGTACTCCGTTGCTGACGGTTCCGTCCACTTCGACCTTCACGTTGAGTTGCAGGTCCGATGCCGTTCCATTCTCGAACGTCGTGGACGCCGTCGTCTGAACTTGCTGCCCGTTCACATCGAAATCCGCTGGCGATGCAAACCTGGTGACCAGACCTTCGATGCGAGCATCGGCACCGTTATCGGCCTGGTCCTCGTGCTCGAGCTCCACCCGTGTACCGAGCAGCACGCCGGCAGCATTGAAGGCTGTTCCTTTGACTTCCACCAGCTGGCCTACTGCAGGCGTGCCGTTCGGCAGATCGTTGAGCGTCGCGCCGCTGTAATCCACGACGAGACTCCCAACATGGAGAACCTTGAAGAAGGTGTCAACCGAGGTAATCGTGCCGGTGATCTCGAACTCGCCGCCTGGGGCTTTGCGCTCGACGCGCGTCGCGTGGATTTCACCTGCGGCATCGAGGAACCCGCTCACCTCGACCACATCGGCGACGCGCAGGTCTGCGAGCGAGGTCAAACCGGAATCGAAAGATGTAGCTCCGTCGACAAGCACCGTGCGCCCCATTGCCACGAAACTGCTCGCTGCTAGATCTATCGACTTCACCGGGCCTTCGAGCTGATCGACCACAGCAACGTTGGTTGCGGTTCCCGTGCGCCCATCATCATTGATGGGCCCGGCGATCGACACGACCTGGCCGACTCTCAGCTCCGATTCGGTGGCGCTGCGCCCATCAATGGTTATGCTCGCACCAGAGGTGGAGAACTCGATCCCGTTGACGAAGATGCTGCCGAAGCCGGTAATGGTGCCCTGCGCAAAGCCGGTACCTTCGATTCCCGCCAGGGTGTTGCCGCTACCGCCACAGGCTGTGACTGCCAGCAGTACCGCAACCAGTGCGCCCCGTGCGATGTCCATTGCGCTCATTTCGCCCTACCTCTCAATGATACGTCTTCAATGTGGTACACGCCGGCCCCGAGGCGGATGGCGCTGCCCGTGGATTCGGCGTTGGCCTGGTGCTGTGTGAGCCAGTCATCGACGCGCTCAAGAAACGCCTGTCCTTCGTTCTCGAGGAATTGACGGAACGCGACCAGCGCGCGCCGGTCGACACGCAGACTGAGCGCCCGGCGCTCGAAGCGTGGCACGGTGGCCTTGTCGCGTGTCAGGTTGTGCTCGAGCGTCGACGCGATGTCCTGCATCACGCTCGCCCACAGTCTGATCTGTGCGGGTTCCATCGGTCGCGGCAGAAAAACGCGCTTGGTAGCGCGGATACGTCCATCGGCAAGACGAGTGATCGCATCGGCGCTCTCCAGTTCCTTGAGCAATGCGCCGGGAGGAATATCGCTGCCGTAGCGGCGCGCCAGTTCCGAGAAGCTCGCGCCGCTCCCGTCGAGGGCGAGCGCGCGGGGTTCGCCACTCGCTGCGGTGAAGTCCCGGTCCTGGTGCCATCCGGAGAGCACGCGAGCTGCCTTGCTCATGTATCCGGTTTCGGGCTGCGGATCTTTGTCGAGCAGTGCACGTTGCCGACGCACTTCGCGTCGTGTCATGCCGGTGAGAATGGCCACGCGCGAGACGTTGGTCGGGCGGCCACGAATGCCGAACTCGTTGGTCGCGACGTACACGAACGCGTGCCGCGCGACTTCGGAGAACTCCTTCCAGGTCACGCCGCTCTTGAGAAGCAGGCGAGCGACCGGGATCAGGAGGCTTCTACAGCTGGAAAGGAAGAGCGATTTGAGGCCGCCAGGTTCCATATGTGAGACAAACTATCCCACATGTGGAACGTGTCAACCCTTCGGAGTGTCGTAGTGAAGCGACTTTTCCGCGTGGCCCCGAGCTTCGCAGTCTGGATTCGCGGGCGGCACAACGAGATACCAGACCTCGCGGCTTGCCTCGCCCACCGGGCGACGAGCACCCGATGCCGCGAAACACGGCTCCAGCTGCGAGGCAGGCACCAGCAGTTCGCGTGCTGGTGCCGCATTGAGCCAGCGCGCGGCGTCGTAGGACTCCGCTGGTCCTTCGCGCCAGCGGCTGTGCCCGAAGTTGACACTGGGCCGGTGGAGCTGCAGCAGGAACTGCTCCTTGTAAGCGAGCAATCCGAGCTCGCGCGCTGGATCAGCAGCACGGTTCAGTTGTTCGATGAAGCGACGCGCGGAGCGCGTGTCATCCAGCTGCGGAATGATCGCAAAGCTCCCCACGATCCAGAGCAGGCCGAGTGCCCAGGCGCTGGCGAGCACGCCGCGATCGCGGCCACAGGCAAGGAACGCAATGGTCGCGAGGCCCGCATAGATCGCGAGCGGCGCGAGGTAGCGCAGGCCGACATCTTCTCTGAGCGCAGCGGCGCGCTCGGGAGCAACCCATTGCAGGTAAGCGAAGGCGCCGATACTGACGAGGATCAGGGCTGACAGCAAAAATCGAGCCGGTGCGTTGCACGTCCGGCCGTTGCCACAGTCCACGCAGCCATTCGCCGGAAGCGAGCGCTACGGCGGGTAATGCCGGAAGAATGTAGAGCCCGCGCTTGCCGGGACTCGCACTGAAGAACAGGAGCACGATCACGGCCCAGCCGAGGAGCAGCAGAATGCGCGTATCACGCTCACGGAACTGCTTCGCCCAGCGCGGAACCAGCCACGGGAACAAGAGGACGAAGTGGCAGCCACATCGTGAGGATGACGGTGAGGTAGTAGTAGAACGGCTGCTGGTGATGCCACGCGGACGCGTAACGCGTCACCGTCTGATGGAACAGGATCTCGTCGCGATAGGCCTGCAGCGCCGGATCACCGCTCAGCGCGACGGCGATGAGCATTGGCACCAGCCACAATCCAATGGCGGTGAGGAACGCGAGGGGCGCCCACATCCAGTGCGTCTTGCTGCGCGACAGGTCTGGCAGGGGCCACTTGCGCCAGCGCGCCCAAGCGTACGGCAGCAACACCAGCAGCGGCAGGAAAGCCTACGCCCTTGGTGATCACGCCGAGCCCGGCGGCGAAGGCACCGAGTGCGTACCAGCCCCACCCACTGCGCAACAGCAGGTGCCGCAACAGCCCATATAAAGAGAGAGTGACCCAGAAGCACAGGGTCGCATCGATCTGGGCGAGCCGTGCCTGCAGCGTGAATTGCACCGTGAACAGCAGGACGAGTGCCGCCCACAAACCGGCTTCCCGATTCCACAACCGCCGGCCCAGGTCATACACCAGGAGCACGGTACCGATGCCGGCAAGCAGGGATGGCAGCAGGAAACTCACGCCGCAGCGATCCAGTGAGCGCGTAGCACGCGGCGATCAGCCAGAAAAACAACGGTGGCTTGTCCGCATAAAGATCGCCACCCACTTTCGGAAATAGCCAGTTGCCACTCGCCACCATGTCGCGCGCGATCAGCGCGAAGCGCGGCTCATCGGCCGGCCAGGGGTCTCGAAGGCCAATCCCGCTCGCAATCAGCAACAGGCACAGGCCGACGAGCAGCCCGACATCGCGCAGCAGCGCGGCACGCGCCGCGGCGGAATCGGGTGACGGCGAAGGATGCATCAAAGTGACAGCGACCTTTCAGCTCTCGGTGATCTTCAAGCCCGCTCGATAACGCGCCTTGAGCCACATCACGCCGAACAGGTCGACGATGCCGACCCACAGACGGTTGTGCAGTCCATATTTCGAACGGCCGCGGGTCCGGGGGCGATGACTGACGGGAATTGACACTACGCGGCTGCCCGCTCGCTGGAACAGCGCCGGCAGGAAGCGGTGCATATGATCGAAGGCCGGCAGCGAGAGAAAGGTGTCGCGCTCGAAGATCTTGATGCCGCAGCCGGTGTCCGGCGTGCCGTCACCCAGCAGGCCGGCGCGCACGCCGTTGGCGATGCGCGATGACAGGCGTCGTAACCAGGTGTCGCGGCGCGTGACGCGATTGCCCATGATGAGAAGCGCACCGGCGTTGGCCGGGTCGCGTCGCGCTTCAAGGAACCTCGGCAGGTCCGCGGGATCGTTCTGGCCATCGCCATCGAGCGTCGCCACCCAGGAGGCACGCGCTGCGCTCACGCCGGAGCGCACGGCGGCACTTTGGCCGCTGCGAATCGAATGCTGCAGCAGGCGAAGCTGTGGCAGCTCGGCTTCGCGCAGCGCCGCGGACAATGTCGGCGGTCGCATCGGTGCTGCCGTCGTCCACGAAGATGGTCTCGAAGACTCGCTCGGCCGCGCAGTGCGGCGTCGATCTCGCGTGCCAGCGGCTCGATGTTTTCCGCTTCGTTGCAAACGGGGATCACGACCGAGATCTCGGGTTGCATGCCCGTCAATGTGGCGCCGGTCGCGTTCATTGTGAGGCCGCGTAGTATACCGGTATGCTCGTTGAATGGAGTGCACGACGACCGACGTAAAGCCCGTGGCAGGACGTGATCATCGCCACGGGAAACATGCTCACTCCCACGATCACCCTCAGGACGGCAACCGCCTCATGTGGGCGCTCGTGCTCACGGGCTGCTTTGCAATCGTCGAGATCGCCGGTGGTTTCCTCGCCCACTCACTCACGCTGCTGGCCGACGCGGGACACATGCTCACCGATGCCGCGTCGCTCGCTCTCGCCTGGGTCGCTTTGCGCTTCGCTGCGCGGCCGTCGGATCGACGCCGAACATATGGCTATCAACGCTTGCAGGTACTCGCCGCGTTCGTCAACAGCATCCTGTTGGTGCTGGCGGTGCTCTGGATTGCCTACGAAGCAATCATGCGTCTGCGAAATCCGGCTCCGGTCGCCGGACCGTTGATGCTGGTCGTCGCAGGTGGCGGCTTGCTGGTCAATCTCGTCGCACTGGTACTGTTGCGACGGGGCGATGCCGAAAATCTGAACATGCGCGCCGCATACCTGCATGTCCTGAGTGATCTGCTCGGTTCGGTCATGGCGCTGATCGCTGCAACGAGCATCATCTTCACCGGCTGGACGCGCATCGATCCGCTGCTGGCGTTGCTGGTCGCGGTCTTGATCGTGGTCTCGGCGGGCAGTCTGCTGGTCAAGTCGGCACATATCCTGCTCGAGGGATCGCCGGAGTGGCTCGATATTGCAGAGCTGGAACGCGAGCTCCGTGTCGCGGTTGAGGGCGTCGTGGACGTGCACCACGTGCATGTGTGGTCGCTGACTTCGCGTCATCCCTTGCTCACGCTGCACGCGCGCATCCATCCGGATGCGGCGCCGGCGATCGTATTGCAGGACATCAAGGTGTTCTTGTCGCGCCGCTACGCTGTCGAGCACTCGACGATTCAGCTCGAAGCGGCCGATTGCGCCGACGATTGAAGCCGGGCGCGCGCGCGCTCGAACAGCACCTGCAGCTCGCGCTCGAGCTGCAGGCGCAACCGCTCGATTTCTGCCTCGTCAAGCCGCCGCGGCACCGCTACCGGCTCGCCTGCGGCCATCACGATTCTGCAGAAGGGCTTCGGAATCACGAAGCGATCCCAGGTGCGCAGTACCCAGGCTCGCTCTGCGCAATAGCTCAACGGGATGAGTGGTGCTCCGGATAGCTGCGCGAGTTTCACGATTCCCGGCTTGAACACCGAATGCGGTCCGTACGGTCCGTCGGGCGTGGTCGCGGGTGATACATGGTCACGGGCGATGGCCTTGCACATGGAGCGCAGTGCGTCGGTACCACCGCTCGTCGTAGAACCGCGGAACACGATGCCGCCGCCCATACGGCGTGCGATCTCGCTCGGCCCGTGGCCGTCGACCGAAGCGCTGATGAGCCAGCCGATGCGCGCGCCACGATCGATGAGTTGTCGCAGGTAGCGCCAGCAGAAGAGTTGATGGCGATGCCAGTAACAGATCACGGCTGTATCGCCGCGCAACAGGCGATCCTCGATATTGGCACGACCGTCGACATGCACGATCCGGCACGTGTGCCAAAAGAAACGAATTATCAGCATGCCGATCGGCACGCCGATCCAATACAGGAACCGGCGGCCGAGCGTCATGCGTCGTTTCGAGCGGCTGCCGCGTTGCTTGCGCGCCTGCGCACCCGGGGCTGGCGCTTCGCTTGCCCCCGAGTCTTCGGCCGCGTCTTGCGTTTCTTCCGCGACTTGTGGCGCCTGTCGCTGACTCATCTCGCGTCACCGGCGGAAGCATAGTAGCGGGGGTAGTCCGGCCCCAGTCCCTTGAAGCGCCGGTGTATCCACAGATACTGCTCCGGCACGTGGCGGATGTGCGCTTCGATGAGCGCGTTGAGCCGCGTCGCATCTGCGACACGATCACCACTCGGAAAATCTTCGAGTGGCGGGAGTATGTGCATGCGATAACCGCGGGTACCCGGCAGGCGCTCGGGAAAATAGGGCAGAACCTTGGCGCCGGTCATCTTGGCGAGGCGCGAGGTTGCGGTATTAGTGGCGGCCGGGATGCCGAAGAATGGCACCATTTCCGCACCCTTCTTTCTGAAGCTCTGGTCGGGTGCATACCAGACAGGCTCATTGGCGCCCAGCGTCTTGACGAGAGTGCGAATGTCATCGCGCGGAATCGCGCCCCGCGAGTGTCGGTTGCGATTGTGGGCGAGGAACCGGCCCAGCAATGCATTCTTCGTCGGCCGGTACATGATGCTGATAGGTTGCGCAAGGGTGAGCGCGCGCGCGCCGATCTCGAGGGGCGTGAAGTGCGCCGACAGCAGGATCGCGCCTTGCCCGGCCTGCAAAGCGCTTTGCAGATGCTCGAGACCCTCCACTCGCGTGAGGCGCCGAATGCGTGCGTCACTGCTCCACCAGGCGATCGCGGTCTCGAATATGGAGATGCCGAGGCTGCGAAAATGCGCCGACAGCAGACGCTCACGCGCCGCCGCATCGAGCTCCGGGAGACAGAGCTCCAGGTTCCGGCGCGCAATGGAAATGAACCTGAGCGGCAACCAGCGCACGATGGTGCCGAAGGCGGCACCGAGCGCGATCAGCAAGGGAAACGGCAATGGCTCGAGCACTCGCAGGAGCGCGAGCCCGAGCGCCGTCGGCCAATATCGGGGAGCGAATAGAGAGAGCCGCGAACTCATCGTTGCACGATCAGCGACGATACGGGTCGCCATCGGGACCCGGCAGCTTGAAACGCTTGTAGCTCCAGAGGTATTGCTCCGGGCAACGCCGCACGTGCATTTCGATGAGCGCATGAAAGCGAGCGGCATCGGCAATGGGATCATCCGAGGGAAAACCTTCGAGCCGCGGCAGGATTCTCATGAGGTATCCGGAACCATCATCGAGACGCTCGGGGAAGTAAGGCAGCACTGGTGCGCCAGAAATGCGGGCGATGCGCGACGTCGCAATGTTGGTGGCGGCGGGAATCCCAAAGAACGGCACGACCGCTCCCGATTTGCCGAAGTCGCGCTGATCGGGCGCGTACCAGACCGGCAGATTCGCCTTGAGACTCTGCAGCAGCTCGCGCACGTTGGTACTCGAAATCGCACGCGCTGCGTGTCGCGTGCGCCCGCGCAGTGACAACTCGGCGATGAGCTGGTTCTTGGGCATCTGGTACATGATGGCAATCGGCCCAGGGAGGCAAAGAGCTCGTGCGCCCATTTCCAGCGTCGTGAAGTGGGCGGAGAGAAGAATAGCGCCCCTGCCCTGCGCCAGTGCCGCATCGAGATGGTCGAGGCCGTCGATCCGGATGAGCTTCTTCAAGCGCTGATCACTTGCCCACCACACCAATGCGGTTTCGAACAATGATTTGCCCAGGGACGCAAAGTGCGCGCGCACCAGGCGGCGGCGCTCGCTCGCATCGAGCTCAGGCAAGCACATGCGAACATTGAGGGTGGCGATCCGGCGTTCGCGCCGCGCAAAGAGAAAGGCCCCGAGGCCCAGCGCTCCGCCGAGCAACATCTGCACGCGATAGGGCAACCAGTCCAGCACGCGTACCACTCCGAGGCCCAGCCACGTTGGCCAGAATCGCGGCCCAGCGAAGCGCCACAGAGGAGTGCGGGCTGCCGTCGCACTGTGTGCGATGTCCGTACCCACGCCGCTCCTGATCAAACGGCCACCCGCCGGAAGGCCACCGTCACCTGCTCGGGTGTGGCCAGGAGTTGCTCGAACGTCGGCACTTGCGATCCCCTATCCCACGCATCCGGGACAAAACCGGCCGCCGCGATGCTATTGATCGCAGCCGGCAAGTCCAACCCGCCTTCCCGCGACAGGAGCGGCGACAGCTCGATCAGCAACAGTTGCGTACGCGCGAGTGCGTCGCTCGCACCGGCCAATACCAATGGTTCATAACCTTCAACGTCGATTTTCATGGCTGCAATCGGCGCCTCCGCCAGTTGCAGGCGCTGCAATAACTCGTCGAGACGCTCAATCGGTACCCACGATCCGCCATGGCCGTAATCCTTCAGCAACGAATGCCGGCCAAGGTTCGATCCTTTGTAACGCTGCAAGCGCGCCAACCCCGAGGCAGCGCCCAATGCGCACAGCACCGCATCGACCGGCGCGTGCGAAGGATTTCGATTGATGTTGGCCTGTAACAAGCCGTGATTGACCGCGTCAGGTTCGATCGCGACGACACGCTGCACCCGCTCGTGACGCGCGGCCTGCAGTGTGAACCAGCCGAGGTTGGCGCCAACATCGACAAAAATTCCCTGACTGCCCTTCCCCAGGTTCGCTAACAGCCAGTCGGTCACCTGTGGTTCGTAGGCCCTGCGCCGCATGATGGTGCGACCTACGGCATCGCGGGAACGCACCCGGAATCGAAGCCCGGTGTCGCGATGCGTGGCCCACGCTTCGTCGATCCATGGCATGCAACGCAGCAGCAGATGCTTGACCGAGCCAAGCGCATCAACGGCTGCACGCGTTCGCCGACGTGGCATGGAACTGGTGCCGGGAAGAGGCAAGTTTGGCGGCATCCTCGCACGTCGTAAGTGTTTGACGGCGCGGGAGTATACCGCAGGGTGTAGGGAGTCCTCCCACGTTGGACATCCGGCGGAAGGCATTTGCCCGCGCCACAGTCTCGTTGCCGCACGAGCAGCGGCAGAGCCACAGGATTCGCCCGCTCGGAGACTAGTTGCTCTGCCGAGCACCGTGATCACTGGACGCCGGCGCGATCATGTCCTGGATGCCTGGGCATACGAGCGGCGGCGAGTGCATCTGGAAGTCGCGGCGCCTACGGCGCGCCCAGCGGGAGTGCGGTCATGCTGCGGTCTCCGCCTTGCGCCAGTGGTAGGCGTAATAGACGACCGGAATGACCAGCAACGTCAGAACGGTCGAGACGAGCAGGCCAAAGATTAGCGAGACCGCGAGCCCGCCGAAGATCGGATCGTCCAAGATGAAGAAGCCGCCGAGCATTGCCGCGACCGCGGTGAGCGCAATCGGTCGTGCGCGCACAGCGGCGGCAGCGATCGTCGCGTCCTGCAGAGACTTTCCGGCGCGCACTTCCTGCTGAATGAAATCCACTAACAGGATGGAATTGCGCACGATGATGCCCGCGAGCGCAATCATGCCTATCATGGACGGCGCAGTGAACTGCTGCCCGAGCAGTGCGTGGCCCGGCATGATGCCGATGATCGTCAGCGGAATCGGCGCCATGATGATCAGCGGCACGCTATACGAGCGGAATTGGGCGACCACGAGCAGGTAGATGAGAACCAGGCCGACCGAGTAGGCGAGTCCCATGTCGCGGAACGTGTCGAGCGTGATCTGCCACTCGCCATCCCACTTGAGGCTCCACGCGTGTGGGCTGTCAGGCTGCGTGGTGAGGCTGCGCTCGATGGGCGCCCCGCCTTCGATCGGCGTCCGCGACAGTGCCGAGGAGATCTCAGCCATCCCGTACAAGGGGCTGTCGGTGCGACCCGCTGCATCTCCCATCACATACACGACCGGCAACAGGTCCTTATGATGGATCGTCTGATCGCGTGTCGTGCGTTGCACGCGCGCCAACTCGCCTAACGGCACCAACGCACCGCTCTGCGAACGTACCCGCAACGCGCGAATCGCGTCGACATCGGCTTTCGCGCCCGAGGGCAGCTCGAGACGAATAGGAATCGGCGATTGCGCACCTTCGCTGTGCAAATACGATGGATCCGCGCCGCGGGTCGCGGTCGCTACCGCCGCAACAATCGAATCCTGGGCCACGCCGAGCTTAGCGGCGCGTGCCCGGTCGACTTCGATGACGAGCTTCTCCTGCCTGGCTTCGATCGTGTCATCCACGTCGACAATATCTGCCGTCCGCTCGAAGACGGCGCGCACCTGCTGCGCTACTTTGATCTGACGCGCGTAGTCGAGGCCGTAAATCTCCGCGACCAATGGGGCCAACACCGGCGGCCCAGGCGGAACCTCAACGACCTTGACCGTGGCGCCGAACTTCCTGCCGATTTGCACGAGCGGTGTGCGCGCCGCCGCCGCAATCTCATGCGACTTACGTTCGCGCTCGTGCTTATCGAGCAGATTGACTTGGATGTCGCCTAGGTTCGGGCTGCGCCGCAGGTAGTATTGACGCACCAGACCATTGAAATTGATCGGCGCCGAGGTCCCCGCGTAGACCTGGTAGTCGGTTACTTCCGGTACCTGACTCACGCGATCGGCCAGCGCATCGAGGACACGCAGCGTATCTTCGAGCGGCGTTCCTTCAGGCATGTCCACCATGACCTGGAACTCGCTCTTGTTGTCGAAGGGCAGCATCTTCATGACGACCGCGCGTACGAAGACGAGGCCGAACGACACCACGATCAGGCCGAGGATGGTGAACAACAGACGTCGACGATTCTGCGCGCCGCCGGCGCCGCGCAGAAACGGAGTCATTGCTCGTGAGAAGAAGCCTTGCAGTCGTCGCGCGGTGCGATCCTCACCAGAGACATGCGCGGCCGCGAG
The DNA here is from genome assembly GCA_963705495.1 of uncultured Gammaproteobacteria bacterium. Lineage (GTDB taxonomy): Bacteria > Pseudomonadota > Gammaproteobacteria > Steroidobacterales > Steroidobacteraceae > DATBVX01. The sequence continues at coordinate 393,472 of CAVPJQ010000005.1, forward strand.
CCTGATGAACAGCCGCCGGTACAGCCAGGGAGTGAACATGAATGCAACGGCGAGGGATATGAGCATGCCCGTGCTGGCGTTGATCGGTATGGGCCGCATGTACGGCCCCATCAGACCGGAGACGAAGGCCATCGGCAGCAATGCCGCGATCACGGTGAAGGTCGCAAGTATGGTCGGTCCACCGACTTCATCCACTGCCAGAGGAATCGCATCAGAGAGAGACTTTCCACCGAGCTGCATATGGCGGTGAATGTTCTCGACGACCACGATGGCATCGTCCACGAGGATGCCGATGGAAAAGATCAGGGCGAACAGCGACACCCGATTCAGGGTAAAGCCCCAGGCCCAAGAAGCGAACAGCGTCATCGCAAGGGTCACGATCACGGCTGCGCCCACGACGAGCGACTCGCGCCGCCCAAGGGCGAGGAACACCAAGACCACCACTGACAGCGTCGCGAAAACCAGCTTCTTGATCAGGGTCTGCGCCTTATCCTGGGCCGTAGCGCCGTAGTTACGCGTCACCGTCGCGTTGATGTTGTTGGGCAGATAGATTCCCCGCAGTTCTTCGACGCGCCCGAGGACGTTGCGCGCAACGATGACCGCATTTTCACCCGGCTGTTTGGCGATCGATAGCGTCACCGCCGGATGCCGGCCACCTGCCGAATCCTTGACGGATGACGCCGGACCCATGGCGGTCGTGACGTACTGCTCGGGCTGATCTGGCCCGTATCGTACCTGTGCAACATCGCGCAGGAAGACCGGCGAGCCATCCCGCACGCCTACGACGAGATCCGCCACTTCTTCAGGCGTGAGCAGAAACGTCCCGGCCTGGATGAGAATCTCGTGACCGCCATCGACGAGTGAGCCGGCATCGCGGGACGCGTTTGCCGTACCGAGCGCCCGTGCCAGATCGTCGATCGCAAGCCCATAGCCTGCGAGCCGTTGTGGATCGAGCAGCACGTGCACCACGCGCTCCGGGCCGCCGATCACCTTGATCTCTCGCGTGCCTCGAACTCTTTGCAGCGGAGCCTGCAGACCGTGCGCGATTCGCAGCAGGTCATCCGCGCTCAGGCTGGCATCCTCACTCCATAGAGTGAGCGCGACGATCGGCACGTCATCGATGCCTTTCGGTTTGATCAGCGGCGGGCCGACACCCACGTTCGCTGGCATCCAGTCCTGATTCGAGTACAACGCGTTGTACAGGCGAACGATCGCATCGGTCCGCGGCTCCCCGACTGCGAAACGTACGGTGATGGCAGCCATGCCAGGCATCGACGCCGAATACAGATGCTCGACACCTTGAATCTCCGAGAGTATGCGCTCCGCCGGCGTCGTCACCAGCTGCTCGACTTCTCTCGCGCCAGCTCCGGGAAAGGGAATGAACACGTTCGCGAACGTGACATTGATTTGCGGCTCTTCCTCCCGAGGAGTAATCAGCACCGCGAAGACGCCCAGCAGCAGCCCCACGATCGCAAGGAGCGGTGTGATCTGTGTGGTCAGGAACGCCCGCGCGATGCGCCCTGACAATCCGAGCGAGGGCGTATCGGAATCACTCATGCGCCGCTCGCCTGCTTCTTGTAAGCGATGCCTGCAGCGATCGGATCGGTCGCGATCTTGTCTCCGGCAGCAACGCCCGCCGCAACGGGTATCCTGCCATCGGCGGTCGGTGTGCCGGTCCGCACGTAGCGGAAGCTGATGAGGCCATGCTCATCCACCACGTACACGCCGGTGATCTCTCCGCGACGCACGATGGAAGCGGCTGGCGCCAGCAGCTGCTGCTCCTCGCCCGTGACGAATGCAACCTTCACGAGCGTACCCGGAAAGACGTTGTGATCGCCCGTCGGCAGTGCGACCTGCACACGAAACGACTGTGTCCGCGGGTCGACGGCCGGCGGCAGCCGCAGCTGTTCGGCCGTGAGCGATCGGCCGTCCGGCAGAATCACTCTCGCCCGTCGATGCTTGCGCAGCGGCCCGATGTGCTCCTGGGGGATGTCCACGACGGCACGCAACTCCTCCAGTGACAGTCCCGTCATCAGCGGCTTGCCGACCGCCGCAATCTCTCCGACCTTGATGTGCCGGGCGACGACGATGCCGCTGTAGGGAGCTCGGATGGTCGTGTATTCCAAACCCTCTTTCGACTCGTCGGCAGCGGAGGTTGCAGCTTCGACGCGCGCTTGCGCCGACTGAAGATCCGCCACGGCCTTGTCATACGTGGCCTTCGCGACCATGCCCTTGTCGAAGACGTCCTTGATTCGCTCATGTGCGAGGCGTGCTTCCGCGAGCCGGGCACGGGCGTCACTCAGCGCGGCCGCAGCACTGTCTGCCCTCGCCCGCTGCTCCGTGTCCCGCAGGCGCACTATGACCGAACCTCTTTCAACGTAGTCGCCAACGTCGTACGGCAGTTCGAGCACACGCCCCGAGGTCTGCGCCGCTACCGTGGCTTCATTCACGGCCTCGATGACGCCATCTAACGCCGTCTCCCTCTCCACCGTCGCCGGTGCAATGGTGATCGTCTGCAGAGTCGATCCCGGCATCGACGGCCGCCGCGGAAGCTCATCGCCGGAACACGCTCCCAACAGAACCGCGGCGCTGGAGATGATGGGGAGTAGCGATGGTCTGCTCATGAGCCTGTCATCTCGTGGTTGCACCGAACGCAGCACCCGCGGGCGCTCCGAGGCGCTTGAGAATCATGGCCAGCGGACAGAATCCAGTGAAGGATGCCTGGAGCAGGTTCGCGCCCACGAACGCCGTGAACCAAAGCCAGTACGGCGAGTGATAGTGGGCAAGCAGGAGGCTGGCGAGCACGAACACTCCAGCAAAACGGAAGACGAGCTTGTCGATGGACGTTGTCATGGCTGCATAGCTCCGGTTTCAGAATGGGTCTGCGTCGCCCGGTCAGCGGCGACGCTTCGGCTCTCCGGTTCCGCAGAACTCGTCATGTAACAGCTGCAGAACACGTACCGCCGGACCGGCGGCAAGAGAGTAGTAGATCGTTTGCGCATCACGCCTCGTGGATACCAGCTGCTCGTTACGTAGAATCGCGAGATGCTGCGACAGCGCTGACTGTGACAACGTGACACGGCGGTTGAGCTCACTGACCGATAACTCGCCTTCGGCGATTGCGCACAGCACCAGCAGGCGTTGGCGATTGCCCAGCGACCGCATCAGCCGCGCGGCATCTGCGGAATGCTTGCGCATCGCCGACGCGTCGAAGTTATCGGCATCCGCCATCGCTGGCTTGGTTCTGGTTGCACTTCGTTTCATTTAACAGTAGACGCTAAATTAGATATGTCTAATATACAGGTTATATCGAACCGACACAAGAGCGACCTACAACAGCGCGAGGGTGTGACACATGGCAGGTATTCTGGTTCTGGCGCAAGCGCAAGCAACAGCGAGCCATGCTCAGGCCAAGGAGGCGCACCGCTCGCTGCTACCCTCCGTTGCAGCCGTGGGGGACCACTCGCAGTTCAGTGTCGTAGGGGCTCCGGACGCTTGGAGCATAGGGCCCGCTTCACGGTTCCATTGGATGCTGCGGCCTATCGTCGCGCAAGCGCTGCAGATGCTCGCGCACGAGCTGCTGCTCGCCGCGAGGCGGCGACTGCCGGGGAACTGACGCGCCAGTGGGCTCAGCTGCAGGCAGCTTACGAAAGCGCAGTCGCGGATATCGCCGCGGTCGAGCAGGAAGTGCTCGCTCGGCGGGAAGTTGTCAATGTGCAAGGTGAGCTGCAGCGTGTCGGTATCACGTCCATGGAAGATTTCCTGCGACAGCAACGCGATCTGGTTGAGTCCGAGTCCAGGCAGGCCGCCGGTCGGGCGCGCGCGATCATCGCGTGGTCCGCTGCGCAGGTTCTGCTTGGCATTGACTCCGAGTCTTACATCGCCCAGGTGGAGTGAGGATCAAGCGCTCCATGCTGCGTCCCAACGCGTTCGCCCGCCAAATGCCCTCGACCACGATTGGCAGACGCCGACGGACCCCTTCGGCGGTCGCTGCCAATGCGGTATTGCCTGTGCGTGCCATCGCGAAGAGAGTGGTGCCGGGAAGAGGACTCGAACCTCCGACCCGCGCATTACGAATGCGCTGCTCTACCAACTGAGCTATCCCGGCGTGAGGGCGCGGATTCTAAAGAACGGCTCCCGGTGCAGCAACGCGCCGGAGGTGCATTTCAGGCCTTGCGGCGCACCCGGATCACGACGTCGACACCCGCGAGCTCGGTGCCGTCGGGCAGATCGGGCAGGCGGCGGAATTCCACCTCTGGCACGCCCACATCGGTGAGTTCGCCGGTGTCGAGATTGTGAAAGTGATAGTGCAGGCCCGTGTTCGAATCGAAACAAGCGCGCGTCGAATCGATATTGATCTGGCGCACCAGCCCCTTTGCCGCGAAGAGATTCAGAGTGTTGTAGACGGTTGCCTTGGAAATGCGCGTCCCTGAACTGTGCAGCCCGTCGAGCACCTGCTCGGCGGAGAGGTGCTGGGCGGACGCGAACATGAGCTCGCCCACCCGGACGCGCTGTTCAGTCGGCGTTACGCCATGCGCCTGCAGGAGACGACTAACCTCCTCGCGGGAGGCCACGAGCCGTGACGGGTTCGACATGCCGCCGCATTATACGGAGTTGCGTTCACTTGTGAATCAGTAGCTTAAGGAGCCCGGCGCATATCCCCATGGAGACATTAGTAATGAGCCTCGCCTGACCTGCGCTCAGCCGCCACCCTAAGCGGTGGTTGGACAACTCCTGCGGGAGAGGCCATGGACGGCCGACGCCTGTTTCGCTCTCAACCGCCCACCCCGATCAACGAATGCGTGGGGGTCACGCTGACCGAGTTGTTGCTCGTGTGCTTGATTGTCGCGATCTGCGCCTCCGTGGCGGTTCCCGGATTTCAGCGTTTCGCTCTCGATGCGCGACGCACGACGCACGTGAATGCGCTGCTGCACGCACTGCACGCGGCGCGCACTGCCGCGATCATGCGACAGGAGCCGACCGTCGTTTGCAAGAGTGCGAATCACCTGCAGTGCACACCTGGCGCAGCGAGCTGGAGCGATGGATGGATCGTGTTCGCGAACCGAGATCACGATTCGCCACCGCGCGTCGACCCGGGCGAAGCGCTGTTGCTGACGCAGGCGGCCATCGCGGACCTGGCGATCCGCAGCTCCCGCGACGCCGTGACCTACTGGCCCGTGGCACTGGCCGGCACCACGGCCACCTTCATCTTCTGTGACAAACGCGGCTCATCCAGCGCGCGTGCCATCATCGTGAGCCAGACGGGCCGGCCACGGGTCTCGGAGCGTGACCCTGCGGGCAAGGCGCTGAAGTGCGATGGCTCACCGAATTAAGTTGAATCGCCACCGCAGGTTCGCGCCGTTCGTCTGCCGAATCGATCCGCCGATCGGGACTGCAACCGCATCGGTGGCGGCGCGGCTATATTCCCCGCCATGGGGGGCCACAAGACATCGGGATTCACGATCGTCGAGCTTCTGATGACGATGACCGTGGCAAGCGTCATCATGGCGCTCGCGATTCCGAGCTTCCGCGACTTCATCAAGAACAGCCGTATGAGTGGCGCGTCCAACGATCTCCTCGGCTCGCTGCAGCTCGCCCGCACAGAGTCCATCAAGCGCCGGCATTCCGTCGCGATCTGTCCGTCCGCCAATCCCAGTGACGACGTACCCGTGTGTACCGGCTCCTTCAACGGCAATGGCTGGGTCGTCTGGGACGACACCGACACTGACGAGGCAATTGATGCCGGCGAGGCGGTGCTTGGACGCCACGATGTACTGCACAGCTCTCTGACGACGTTCGAAAGCACCAACGTAGTCACGTATCAGCCCAGCGGTTTTGTGGGCGTGAATCAAACGAACTTCGTCCTGCTCTGTGATGACCGCGCCAACGGCCAAATGGGTAATTCCTACTTCAAGCGCGTCATTGCGATCAGCAAGACCGGGCGCGCCTCGGTTCGCAGGACTACCGACGAAATCGCCGGGCTCAGCACCGAGCTTGCGAGCCAAGGCCTGGATCCGACCGATCTCAACTGTCCCTGAAGAGTGGCTATGCACCGGCATCACAGCAGCGGTTTCAGCATTGTCGAGGCTCTGGTAGCCCTGGTCGTGCTCTCGGTGGGCATGCTCGGCATCGCCGCGCTCTACGTCGAGAGCCTGCGTGCCGGACGCACCGCGGTCTACCGCACGCAGGCCGTCAATCTCGCCGCGGACATGGCTGATCGGATCCGTGCCAACCGCGGCGTGCCCGACAGTTGGGTATTGCCGGCTGGGGCCGCGCCCGCCACTCACAATTGCGTCGGCGGCGGTGTCACCTGCACTCCCGAGGACCTGGCAGAAGATGATCAGGCGAGCTGGCTCGATTCCATCCGCAGCCAATTGCCGGGAAACGGCGCCGCAACCGCCAGCGGCATGATTGACGTCGATCAAATTGCGTCGCCCCCTCAGTACCAGATCACAGTCACCTGGTTCGAGCCCGGCGAGCAGCAACCGCTCACCTACGTGCTCACGATGCAGACATGAAGACCACGATCCGTCGACGTTATTCCCGCGGCCTGAGCCTCATCGAACTGATGGTGGCGCTCACGATCGGTTCGCTCTTGATCATCGGTGCCGTCTCCGTGTACGTGCAGAGCCGCACGACCTACCGCATCAATGAGACGGTGGCGCGCATGCAGGAAAACGCGCGCTACGCCATGAGCATGTTGGAGCCGGACATCCGGCTCGCCAATCACTGGGGCCTGATGAGTGATCCACTGCTGGTTTCTGGAACGGTCGGCAACGCGCCCATTGCGGTGCCGGCCGGTGCACAGGCGTGCGGCGCAACTTTTCCAATCGACTTCAGACTCCCGGTCGACGGAGATAACGGCATTTACACGCTCGGCTGTCCGGTGGCACCCGCTGGGGGCGCAGCGTTGGCCGGGGCCGACACCCTGATCATCCGCCGCGCGAGCACTGATGCAGTAGCCGCCGATGCCACTCGAATGCAGGTCTACACCACCAGACAGGGAGCCGCCAGCCGCGTGTTCATCGGTGGCGCCGCTCCGGGTCCCATCGTTGTCGATCCGCTCTACGGGCCGAGCGCCGAGGTGCGAGATCTGATTGTGCGCGCGTACTACATCGCGCAGCAGTCGAGCATGGGCGCGGCAATGCCAGCACTGCGACGCAAGACGCTCGAAGGCGGTGGGGTGCTTGGACCGCACTTCGATGACGAAGAGGTCATGCCAGGCATCGAGGACATCCAGGTCCAGTTCGGCCTCGACATGGGAGCGGACCTCGACGGTGACGGCGTGCCCGATGATCGCGACGGCAACGGTCAACCGGACTTCTATACGGGCGTCGCAAGACGTTACGTGAATCCGGGAAATGCGCTGGTCGACGGCAATCCTGCCAACGGCGAAGCCATGGTCTGCGCGGTCCGTCTCTGGATCCGCGTACGCGCTGACGCTCCCGAAGTCGGCTACACCAACAACACGCACTACCAGTACGCGAACGTGGACTTCACGCCCAACGACAACATCCGTCGCCTGCTGGTCTCGCGCACCATCCAGATCCGGAATACGCAGATATGAACCGACCGAAGCGCTCGTGGACCTGTTGCCCGCCGGCTCGGCAGAGTGGCGCGGCTCTCGTCGTATCAATGATCCTGCTGCTCATTCTCACGCTGCTGGCGATCTCCGGCATGAGCACATCGACCACCGAGCTGCAGATGGCAGGCAACACGCAGTACACGGAGAACGCGTTTCAGGCAGCGGAGACCGGACTCGAGCGCACCATTTCGACCGGTGCCTTCGATGCCACCAACGAAGTGGACATACCCGAGGTCACGCTGCCCAACGCTGACCGCTATGAGGCTACGATCCGTCCGCGCGGCTTGAGCCTGCCCCCACCCGGATACAGCCTCGACCAGTTCAGCGCCGAGAACTTCGAGATCGAGAGCACTGGCCATTCGGTCCGTGACGCTACCGACACTCACCTTCAGGGACTGTTCCTGATCGTGCCCAAGGCCAATTAGGCGGGATCCACCACGATGCGCATTCGTACTTCAGTAGCAATCCTGGGAATCGCGGCGTTGCTCATGGCCACCGGCTCGGGCGCGACGCTGCGCATGATCGAGCAGGCCATCGAGACTTCCACACTGACGACCAGCCTTCCCGACGACGTGACGGGGTCCCTGGCTGTCAGCTCCTGCGCCGGCTGTAAGCCGGTGCTGCTGCGGCTGTCGTCCGATTCGCAATATTTCATCGGCAAGACGCCGGTGACCTACGCGCAGTTTCGGGCTGCTGCGAGCAGTGCCGCGCGCCAACTCAACGTTTTCTACGACACCAAAGGTCGCACGATCACGCGGCTCGTCGTGCCCGGCCAGCAGTCCACACCCCAGCGGCCCACACCCGTGCGCCAGCCACGCAGGAATTGAGCGAGCGGAGTTCTCCAGGTGAATCGCATGAAGCAAACATATCCGCGTCTGTCCGCCCTGATGGGGAGCATCGCGCTCACAGTCATGTGCGGCGGTCCTGCAGTGGCTGACGACAGCGAAATCTTCGTGAGTCAGGGGTCCGGCGCACAGCCGAATATTCTGCTGATCCTCGACACCTCGGGCAGCATGGATTCAGCGGTGAGCACGCAACCGCCCTATGACCCTGCTGTTACGTACTCCGGTTCTTGCGCTGCGGGGCGAATCTACTGGAGGGCCGGAAGTGGTGATCCGCCGGATTGCGGCACCAGCCGCTGGTTCAATGCGAGCCGGCTGGCCTGCGATGCAGCCGTTCAGGGCATCGACTCCGCGGGCCGCTATCTCGCGCAGCGCGCGGGACAATGGAACGGCACCTCGAACCACTGGGAGCAGGTGCGTGATGCCACCAAGGATCAACCGGTCGAGTGCAGCGCGGATGCAGGCGTCCACGGCGAGACTGCCGGCGATCCGGAGGTGTATGCCTTCAACAGCGGCATAGCGAACGATCGCTGGACCACGGACCCTGGCAATCAGCTCGACTGGGACGGGAGTGCTGTCAACCAGAGCTACACGTTCTACAGCGCCAACTGGCTCAACTGGCGCAGTGACACCAGCAGCTTCGTCACCCTCTCGCGCCTGCAGATCGTGCAGGACGTCGCCAGCAACTTTGTCGCGTCGATTTCAGGCGTCAACATCGGCCTCATGCGCTACAGCAACAACGGTGGCAGCGGCGACGCGCAGGCCGAGGGCGGCATGGTCACTCACGAGGTCGTGCCGGTGGAAAGCGACCGGCCCGGACTCATGAACAGCATCAACCAGAACACGGCCGCCGGATTCACGCCGCTGTCGGAGACTCTCTACGAGGCGCATCAATACTTTTCGGGCGGCAATGTGTTCTACGGCCGGGATTGCGCGACAGGCGTGACGCCCTGCTCGCAGGTGCAGCCTGGCCAGCCGCTGCCCAGCGTGCCGGCATCGCGCGAACCCGGAGATCCGACCCACTATCACAGCCCCGCACAGCAATCGTGCCAGAAGAACTTCGTCGTCTACCTGACGGACGGCGAGCCGACGCAAGACAACAGCGCCGACACCAGGATCGAGACGCTGCTGGGTCATGCCTGCGACGGTACCGGTCCGGGCCGCTGCCTGGACGATCTCGCCGGCTACATGCACGACCACGATCTTCGACCCGGGGTGCCCTCGGACCAGAACGTCGTGACGTACACCATCGGCTTCGGTGACGATGTCGCCGGGTCGACGTTCCTCGACGAAGTCGCCGCGGCAGGCGGCGGCGAGAATTTCTTCGCGGGCGACTCCGAATCACTGACGACCGTGCTCACCAACATCGTGAGCAAGATCGCCAACACCGCGACGACTTTCGTCGCACCCGCCGTGGCGGTCAACTCCTTCAATCGCACCGAGTCGCTGGCCGATCTTTATATCTCGGTGTTCGAGCCTACGAGCACCTACCATTGGCCCGGCAACGTCAAGAAGTATCGCGTGGAAGATGGCGTCGTAGTCGGCGCCGACACCACGGCGGACGGCGTCCCGGATCCAGCCATCGATCCGGCTACGGGATTTTTCGCGGCGGATTCCAAGAGCTTCTGGTCCTCGACAACGGACGGCTCCGACGTCACCAAGGGCGGCGCCGCGAATGAGCAGCCCGCGGATCCCGCTACGCGCAAGGTTTACACGTTCCTCGGCAACAACGACCTGACTGCTCCCGGAAATCGCGTGACCCGGGGCAACAACGCGCTCAACGATGCAGTCCTCGGCACCGGGCTGCCAGACCTGCCAACCAAGGAGCAACTACTCGACTGGACAGTGGGCTTCGATCTGCGCGACGTCAACGGCGACGGGCGTACGGATGATGCGCGCTTGCAGATGGGCGATCCCATCCACGGCAAGCCCGGCATCGTGATCTACGGCGGCTCCGCGGGGTCGCCTGACGTCGACGATGCAGTGGTCTACGCACCGACCAATGATGGTTACCTGCATGCCATCAATGCCAAGACGGGCGCAGAACTGTGGTCGTTCATTCCGCCCGAACTGCTCGGTAACCTCGTGAACCTCTATGAGGATGATCCGACCAACGCGAAGCACTACGGTCTGGATGGCGATGTGCGGGCCTTCATGCTCGACGTCAACCGCAATGGCATCGTCGAGCCGGCCGGTGGCGACAAGGTATGGGTCTTCTTCGGCATGGGCCGCGGCGGCGATCACTACTATGCGCTCGACGTCACCAACAGGAACTCGCCGCGGCACATGTGGACGCTCGGGCCCGCGCAGTTGCCAGGCGTTGGGCAGACATGGTCCCCGCCGGCATTCGCGCGCGTGCAGATCAGCGGCGCGAGCCAGAATGCGCAAAACCTGGTGCTGGTGATGGGCGGCGGCTATGACCTGACGCAGGACAACGACCAGGTCGCGACGTTCTACAACACCGACACGCTCGGCAACCGCATCTTCATGGTAGACGCCGAGAGCGGGGATCTCCTGTGGTTCGCGGCGGGCCCTGGCGGCGCCGTCACGCCGAACCTGACGCTCACGAAGATGAACAATTCGATCCCGTCGGCGATTCGTGTGCTCGATCTCGATGGAGATGGATTTGCCGATCGCATGTACGCGGCCGATACCGGCGCGCGTCTCTGGCGCTTTGACATCGTCACGGACAGCGACGCCGCGGCGCCCGGCCAACAGGTGCCGAGCGCTTCCAACCTTGTAACGGGCGGAGTCCTTGCGTCGCTGGGAAATGCCGACCTCGGCTCGCATCCCAACAGCTCCACGCGTCGCTTCTACCAGTCCCCGGACGTCTCGCTGGTCCGTCGCCGCGGTGCGGCTCCGTATCTCAATATCGCGATCGGCTCCGGCTGGCGCGGTCACCCGATGAATACGGATACGCAGGATCGCTTCTACTCCGTGCGCGACTATCAGCCGTTCACGACTCTCACGCAGACCGATTTCAACAACCTCACGGCCATCACGGATGGCGACCTGGTGGACATCACTGATTCGGTCAATCCGATCGTCCCCGACGGCTCGGATGGATGGAAGCTGGAACTGCGCCTCCCGGGCGGCTTCGCGGGCGAAAAGGTATTGGCCGAGTCGCGCACCTTCGACAACATCATCTTCTTCCCGACCTATCTGCCGCGCGGCGCAGGGAACGCTGACCCGTGTGCGCCCGCGGGCACCAATCGCGCGTATGCAATTGCGGTGGACGATGGACGGCCGGAGATCGACCGCAATCGCGACGGCGAAACGACTACCGAGGATCGTTATGCACCGCTCGCGACCACCGGCATCGCACCAGAATTCAGCCTCCTGATGACCAGAGCTCAGCCCGGTCAGGGAGGCCAGGGCGGCCCGCTCGGCGGACGCGCGCTGACCTGTCTCGTCGGTGTGGAAGTTGTACAGGGCGTGTGCACCAGTGCTGGCGCGCCGGTACGCACCTATTGGCGCCAGCTTGGTGCCAAGTGAGCGCGACCATGCGTTCACAACCGGGGTTCACACTGATCGAATTGATGATCGTCGTCCTGGTGATCGCGATCATCGCCTCGATCGCGGTGCCGAGCTATCGCAGCTACATGCTGCGCGCGCAGCGCAGCGACGCTACCGCGGCGCTGCTGCGCGCCAGGACCGCCCAGGAGAAATTCTTTCTGCAGAATCAGCGTTACATGGCTCCCGCCGATCTGACCGCACGCGGCCTGGATGTGAGCGAGCACGGCTTCTACACGGTTGCGTCGGCTGTTCCCGATCCCGATCGACCTGGGGAGCTGGGCTTCAAGCTGACGGCGGCGCCAGCAGCGGGGGGGCCGCAGATGGCTGATACCAAGTGCACGAGCTTCACGCTCAACGACACAGGCTTGAGAAGCTCCGCCCCCAACCCGGTCGACATGTGCTGGAAATAGGAAGGTACCGGACTTGGATTATTGGAAATTTGCGCTGATGCCTGGCGAAGAGTGCCCTTTCAGAGTGAAAGGCAGAAAGGCTAGCGCGCCCCGGTTCGACTGCAGAGACTCAGACACTGCACAAAGTGCCAATAATCCAAGTCCGGTACCTTCTTAGCTCCGCAGCGCTTTCGGCAAGCTGAAGACGACGCTCTCGGGCCGCCCCTGGATCTCCTCCACACTCGCCCCACCCCACTGCTGCAGGCGGGCGATCACGGTCTGAACCAGGATCTCGGGCGCGGAAGCGCCGGCGGTGACTCCGACCACGCGCTTGCCCTCGAACCATTCGCGACGCAAGTCATCGGGGCCGTCGACCAGGTACCCGCGCACACCCTTCTTTTCCGCGATTTCGCGCAAGCGATTCGAATTGGAGCTCGCCGGTGAGCCCACGACCACGAGCACGTCGCACTGCTCGAGGAGCGTCTTGACGGCGTCCTGGCGATTCTGCGTGGCATAGCAGATGTCTTCGCGTCGCGGACTGCTCAGTTCCGGAAACCGGGCACGCAGCGCTTCCACGACCCGTGCAGTGTCGTCGACCGACAAGGTCGTCTGCGACACGAACGCCAGTCGTGCCGGATCACGCACCTCGAGTCCCGCTACGTCTTCGGGCGTCTCCACGAGCGAAATCCGGCCACCGAAGGAAGTGTCGAACTGGCCCATCGTACCTTCCACCTCCGGATGGCCGCGGTGGCCGATCAGGACTACTTCGCGCCCGTCGCGCGCATAACGCGTCACTTCCATGTGCACCTTGGTGACCAGCGGGCAGGTCGCATCGAACACGTTGAGCTCGCGTCGCGCAGCCTCATCCTGTACCGCGCGCGAAACGCCATGTGCGCTGAAGATCAGCGTCGCATCGTCCGGAACTTCGCTCAACTCCTCGACGAATACGGCCCCGAGGCTGCGCAGGCGATCGACGACGTACCGGTTGTGCACGACTTCATGCCGCACATAGATCGGCGCGCCGAAAAGCGCCAGCGCTCGCTCAACAATATCGATGGCACGATCGACTCCAGCACAGAACCCACGCGGATTGGCGAGCAGCAGGCGCATGTTGCGGCGCTCAGCGGTTCACGGCAGGTGCTGAATCCGAGCGCCTGCTTTCCAGAATCGCGTCGAGGATCAGCAGTGCGGCCCCGATCGTGATCGAGGTGTCGGCCATGTTGAAGGCCGGAAACTCCCACTGCTTCCAGTGAAAGTGGATGAAATCGATGACATGGCCGTGCCACACACGGTCGATCACGTTGCCGAGCGCGCCACCCATGATCAGGGCGAGTCCCGCCGCCAGGAGGCGGTGACGTCGCGGATCGATCTGGCGCAGCCAGACGAGGATCGCCGCGCTCACCAGCACGCCGAGCGCGATGAAGAACCATCGCTGCCAGCCCGAAGCGTCGGCGAGAAAGTTGAACGCGGCGCCGGTGTTGTACAGCAGCGTGAATTCGAGAAACGGCAGGACCTGCACCGAATCGAACAGGTCAAAGCGCGATTCGACCACGGCCTTCGTGACCTGGTCGAGGAGAATCACGAGCAACGCCAGCGAGCCCCAGCGCAGCGCGCCGAATCGCAGGTACCACGGTGTCACCGGAGCGGTAGCGGTTGATTGCGTCACGCGAAGCGCCTCGTTTCGCCCGGTCCCTCGAGATTGATCGCGCAGCGGCTGCAGAGCGCGGGATGCCTGGTATTTGACCCCACATCGGGCCGATGGTGCCAGCAGCGCACGCACTTGGTGGATTTGGAGGGCTGAACGACCGTCCACACGCCCTGCGGCGCGACGCTCTCCGCTGCAACCGCGCCAGCCGGGGCAGCACTCACGACATGCACGCGCGCAGCGGACGTGATGAAGAGGAAACGCAACTCCTCGCCCAGCGCTGCAAAACGCGGATACTGTGCGGCATCACAATAGACATCGACCTCCGCATCCAGTGGCGCGCCGATCACGCCTTGCTCGCGCAAACCTTCGAGCTGGCGTGTAACGTCCGTGCGCAGGCTGATCAGGGCCGGCCAGTCGATGCCGCCCGCGGCGATCTGCGGCAGCTTCGCCCACGTCGAGTGCAACACCGACTGCTCGCGTGTACCCGGAAGGAAGCGCCAGATCTCCTCGGCAGTGAAGCTCAGGATCGGCGCCAGCCAGCGCACCATGGCCTCCGCAATCCACATGAGCGCCGTTTGCGCCGAGCGTCGGGATGGGCTGTCGGCCGGCAGCGTATAGAGGCGATCCTTCAGAACGTCGAGATAGAAGCCCCCCATGTCGACCACACAGAAGTTGTGTACTTTCTGATAGATGAGGTGGTACTGGAAGTCGCGATAGGCTGCGATGACCTCGCGCTGCAGGCTCGCGGTACGCTCGAGCGCCCAGCGATCGAGCGCGACCATCTGCGCCGGCGCAATTGCGTGCCCCGCAGGATCGAATCCGTGCAGGTTACCAAGCAGAAAACGCGCGGTGTTACGCAGGCGCCGATAGGAATCGGCCGTGCGCTTCAGAATCTCATCCGAAACGCTCATCTCGTTGCTGTAGTCCGTGGCCGCGACCCATAGGCGCAACACGTCCGCGCCCAAAGAGCCGACCACCTTCTGCGGAGCGACGACATTGCCGAGCGACTTCGACTGCTTGCGACCTTTCTCATCGACCGTGAAGCCGTGGGTCAGCACTCCTTTATATGGTGCGTGACGCGTCTGCGCGACCGAGATCAGGAGGGAGCTGTGGAACCAGCCGCGATGCTGGTCGGAACCTTCCAGATACAGGTCCGCCGGAATCGTGATCTCGGGGTGCATACGAGGCACGCAGTAATGCGCGCAACCTGAATCGGCCCAAACATCCATCACGTCCGGCACCTTCTCGTAGCGTTCGGCTTCCTCGCCCAGCAACTCGCGCGCATCGAGATCGAACCAGGCGTCGATGCCCTGCTGCTCGACCAGCTTCGCGACACGTTCGAGCAACTCCTCCGAGCGTGGGTGCAGCGTTCCCGATTCCCGTTCGATGAACAGGGCCAGCGGCACGCCCCACGTACGTTGCCGTGAGATACACCAGTCCGGGCGGTTCGCGATCATGCCATGCAGGCGCTGCTCGCCCCAGCCGGGCGTCCACTTCACCGCGCTGATCGCATCGAGGGCATCCGCGCGCAGGCGTGCCTGTTCCATGCTGATGAACCACTGCGGGGTGGCGCGGAAGATGACGGGTGTGCGATGGCGCCAGCAGTGCGGATAGCTGTGACGGAACGGCTCATGCTTGAGCAACATGCCACGCTCGGTGAGCACACGAATGATGTGCTCGTTCGCGTCCCACACCTTCTCACCGGCGAACAGCTCGGTGCCGGGCAGGAAGCGGCCATCTGCGCCCACCGGATTGTCGAGCGGCAATCGGTACTCGACGCCAAGCGCAAAGTCCTCCTGTCCGTGCCCAGGCGCTGTGTGCACGGCGCCCGTACCGGCATCGAGCATCACATGGGCTGCGAGCACAACCGGAACGACGCGCTCGTAGAAAGGGTGGTTGAGCTTCAAGCCCTCAAGAGCTGCGCCCGTCGCGACCTTCACCTCGCGCCACTCGCCCGTGCCGATGCGCTGCACGACTGCACCCGCAAGCTCTGTGGCGACAACGATATATTCCATCTTGTCGGTACCACGCGCTTCGAGAAGCGAATACTGGTAGTCGCGATGCAGGGCCACGGCCTGGTTCGCGGGCAATGTCCACGGAGTCGTAGTCCAGATCGCGATCGCCACGGGCCACTCGTGGAGTGCGCCGCCGTCCAGGCCGAAGCGCTTCTCGAGATCACGAACGTCGCTCACCGGGAAGCGAACGTCGATCGCCGGCGATGTCTTGTCCTCGTACTCGACCTCGGCTTCGGCGAGCGCCGAGCGGCAATCGAGGCACCAATAGACCGGCTTGTAGCCCTTATAGATGTGGCCGTTGCGCAGAATCTGGCCCAGGGCGCGAAGCTGGTCCGCTTCATAGCGCGGCAACATCGTGAGATAGGGATTCGCCCAGTCGCCCAACACGCCGAGACGTTTGAAATCGGCACGCTGCGCTTCGACCTGCTCCTGCGCGAATTTGCGGCAAGCGGCACGGAACTCGCGCGCATTGAGCTTCTGGCCGACGCGGCCGTGCTGCTTTTCGACCTGCAGCTCGATGGGCAGGCCGTGGCAGTCCCACCCAGGGACGTAGGGCGCATCGTAGCCGTCGAGCGAGCGCGACTTCACCACGATGTCCTTGAGCACCTTGTTGAGCGCGTGACCCATGTGGATCGCGCCGTTGGCATAGGGTGGCCCATCCACGAGGATGAATTTCGGGCGATCAGCGGCAAGACGGCGCAACTTGCCGTAGATGTCCTCACTCTCCCACCAGCGCAGCATCTCAGGCTCACGGCGCGCGAGATCCGCCTTCATCGGAAAGTCGGTCTGCGGCAGGTTGATCGTCTGCTTGTAGTCGGTCACGAGAACAAGACCTCGGTCCTCCAATGTCGAACAGGGATAGCGATCATGCTGAAAGTCCTAATGCTGCCCTCGCCTGCTGGGCATCGACGTGCATCTGCACGACCATCTGCGGCAGGGTCTCGAATTTCCGTTCCTCGCGCAGTCGCTTGACGAACTCCACGGCGAGCCAACGCCCGTAGAGGTCCACTTCGAAATCGAACACGTGCGCCTCGAGCAGTACTTCGCGCCCGCCGATCGTGGGTCGCGTGCCAAGGCTCGCAACACCGGGCAACGGCTGCGCCGCTATGCCTCGCACCCTGACCGCGAAAATTCCATCGAGTGGCGTGACCCGTCGGTGAACACGCATGTTCGCCGTCGGAAACCCGAGCTTGCGCCCCAGGCCCTCGCCGCGAATGACTTTGCCATGCATCGCGTAAGTGCGCCCCAGCAGGCGGGCCGCGTGCTCCAGATCGCCACTCGCCAGCGCAACGCGGATGGCACTCGAGCTGACCCTCTCGCCCTCGACCATCACCGGCTCCACGACCTCGACGTCGAAGCCGAGCCGCGGGCCGACTTTCTGCAGCAGCGCCACATCGGCTTTGCCACCGACGCCAAATCGAAAGTCACTCCCAACCACAACCTGTCTCGCCCCCATTTGCTCACCCAGCAGCTGCTGCGCGAAAGCGTCTCCGTGCAGGCTCTGCAAGCGTTTCTCGAAGCGCAGCACGACGCATCGTTCCACCCCGGCTGCCGCGAACAACTCCAGCTTCTCGCGCAGGCGCGTGAGGCGCGCGGGTGCACGTGCTGGCTCGAAGTACTCGCGCGGTGCCGGCTCGAACGTCATGACCGTCGCGGGCACACCCAAGCGCCGCGCATGACGGCCCAGTCGCTCGAGCATCGCCTGGTGACCGAGATGCACGCCGTCGAAGTTGCCGATCGTGACTGCGCACCCGCGATGTCGGGCGCGCAGGTTGTGCAGCCCGCGCACGAGTTCCATCAAGTACCGTCCGGCCGTTCGCGCAAGCCTGCCCAGATGGCGGGATTATAAGGGCTCGATCGGGGATTGCAGCTACGTGCGCCTGAGGTCGCGCAGACGCAAGCCGCTTATCCACAAGGTCGCGAAATAGATCGCAGCACCCCCGAGCACACAGACGCTCAGGCGCAGTGCCCGCTGTCCGGCGTGAGCGCCGAGCCAGCCGCCAATGTCACCCGCGAGCCACCACAGGAGGAGCGCCATGGCGACATTCGCGAGCAGCACCTGGCCTGCGAAACGCGCCCAGCCCGGGGCGGCCTGATACACGCCCGCACGTCTCAGGCCGCGAAACAGCAATGCCGAATTGACGAACGCCGAAAGGCCGGTCGAGAGCGCGAGTAGTGCGTGTGGCACCGGAAACCCGGCCTTGGCGACCGGCAGCACGATGCCGACGTTGCACACCATGTTCACGGCCAGCGAGATCATGCCGACGCGAACCGGCGTGCGCGTATCCTGGCGCGCAAAGTAGCCGGGCGCGAGCACCTTCACCATGCTGAAGCCGATCAGCCCGAGTGAATACGCCATCAATGCGTAGGTGGCCATCTCGACGTCGCGCGCGCTGAACCGGCCGTATCCATAGATCGTAGCGATGAGCGGCCCGGCCAGGACCAGCAAGCCAACCGCGGCCGGTGTCACGAACAGGAATACGAGCCGTACCGACCAGTCGAGTGTCGCCGCAAAGCGTTGTGGAGACTGGCTCGCGTGATGAGCGGAGAGCGCGGGCAGCACCACGGTGGCCAGTGCGATGGTGAACATGCCCATCGGGAACTCGACCAGCCGGTCCGCGTAGTAGAGCCACGAGATGCTGCCGGTGAGCAGGAACGAAGCGACCAGCGAATCCAGCAGCAAGCTGACCTGCGCGACCGAGGAACCGAAGATCCCGGGCAGCATCAGCCGCGCCACGCGGCGCACGCCCTCGTGCGACCAGTTCCAGCGCGGCATTCCAGCGACGCCGAGTCGCACCATGAAAGGCCAGAGAAACGCGAGCTGAATGGCGCCGGCGACAAACACGCCGATTGCCAGCACTGCGCCCGGATTCGGCGTGTTGGGTGCGATGAGAAATGCGGTCACGATCATGACCACATTGAGGATCACGGGAGTGAACGCGGCCGAGCCGAATCGACCATAGCTGTTGAGCACGCCGCTCGCCAGCGACACGAGCGAGATGAAGAACAGGTACGGGAACGTCCAGCGCAGCATGTCGACCGCGAGGTCGAAGCGCCCACCTTCGGCGCGAAATCCCGGGGCGAACATGAAGATGATCACCGGCGCCGCGACGACGCCGATCGCCGTGAGCACGAACAGCGCCACGCCGAAGGTTCCGGAGACACCGTCGACGAGCTCGCGCACCTCTTCCTGCGAGCGACGGATCCGATACTCGGACACGACTGGCACGAAGGCCTGCGAGAAAGCACCCTCACCGGAGAGGCGGCGCAGGAAGTTCGGAATCTTGAACGCGATGAAGAATGCGTCCATTAGCGGGCCGGCGCCAAACACCTGCGAATACACCATGTCGCGCAACATTCCGGACACGCGCGACAGGAGCGTCATGGCGCTCACCACGGTTGTATTTCGCAGGATGCTCAACGGTCCTCCACGGGGCGGCACTATAGCGGAAAAACCCATTGGCGCCGCGGACTTACGACACGATGACAGAGCCCTCGAGCATTGACTTTCGGCGCGGCGCTCAGCAGACTACGCGGCCTTTCGCAGCGGCCAGGGCCGCAGCAATACCGGAGTTACAAATTGGCCAATACCAAGTCAGCCGAGAAAGCCGCCCGCCAGGCGCTCAAGCGCCGCGACAACAACGTCGCCGCCCGTTCCAAGTTGCGCACCGTCATTCGTGACGTCACCCAGGCCATCGGGGCGGGCAGCAAGGACAATGCGCTCGAGCAGTACAACGCAGCGGTGCCCGTGATCGACTCTATGGTCAACAAGAGCCAGATCCACCGTAACAAGGCTGCTCGTCACAAGAGTCGGCTGGCCCAACGCATTCGCGCGATGACCTGACCGGCGCACCGCCAGGCAATCTCGTCCACAAAACGTTCCAGCGCTGATGGCGTAACCGAGGCAGACGTCCCGTCCCGGAGAATGATTGGATGGGTAAGAAGGATCTGCGCGAAGCAACCGCGAAGGACATCGCGAAGATCGTTGCGCTGATCAACGAGGCCTATCTACCGGCGGAAGGCTTTCTCTACGAGGGGCCACGCATCGACACGGACGAAGTGCGTGACAAGCTCCGCAAGGGCACATTTCTGCTAAAGCCCAATTCCATCGGTGCGCTGGATGGCTGTGTGTATGTCGAAGTCCGCGACCAGGTCGGCTACTTCGGCCTGCTGGCCGTGTCCACCGACCGCCAGCACCATGGCCTGGGGCGCAAACTCATTGCCTCGGCAGAGGCGTACTTCAAGACGCGGGCCTGCGGTGAGGTCGAAATCGATGTCGTGAATCACCGCCAGGAACTGTTTGGCTTCTATGTCGGTCTCGGTTATCACGTCGTCGGCCAGCGACCGTTCGAGGACCAACGACTGCAGCGACCCTCGCATTTCGTGATCATGCGCAAGACCCTGTAGGCTCACCATGGAACACATCGGCATCGTCGCCGGCAGCGCCGAAGGCGCGGCCCTTTGCTACCGGACGATTTGTCTCGAAGCGCCGGCGCTCCTCGGCGAGTATCGCCACCCGCGCGTCACACTCGATGGCAGCGTTTCGCTCGGTGAGTACATGGATTTCGTCGACCGCGGCGATTGGCGCGGCGTCGGCAGGTTGATGCTCGACTCGGTTCAACGGCTGCACGCTGCCGGTGCCCAGTTCGCGATCTGTCCCGACAACACTTTTCATCAGGCGCTCCCGTACGTCATCGGCGCGTCCCCGATCCCGTGGTTGCACATTGCCGAGGTCGTCGCCGAGCAGGCTCGCGTGCAAGGCCTGCGTCATCTTGGAGTGCTCGGCACACGTTACTTGATGGAAGGGCCCGTCTATCGCGAGGCCCTCGGCTCGCGTGACATCCAGATGACGGTGCCTGACGCCGAGGGAAGGAAAACCATCAACCGGATCATTTTCGAAGAACTGGTGAACGGTAAGGTGCTCGAGCCTTCGCGGGTGCAATGCCTGGAAGCGGTCGCGCGGCTGCGCGATCAGGGTTGCGATGGCGTGGTGCTGGGTTGCACGGAGTTGCCCCTCATCATCCTGCCCGACGAGGCCTCGTTGCCGACGCTCGATTCGACGCGTCTCCTGGCACGCGCCACGATACGCCGCGCACTCGGGTCAGCGAGTCGCTGAGCCTGAGGCGTTTGCCGAGGTGGAATAGATCGCCACTCCGTGGCGAAACACGCAGCGCGCCCTGGCGAAGTTGCGCACATCGCGCACCGGATCGGCATTGAGAACGACAAGGTCGGCGTCCATTCCAGTGGCGATGCGGCCCCGGCTGCCATCCTCCTTGAAGCGCGCTGCCGGTGCCGTGGTCAGTGAGGCAAGTATCTGCATCGAGGTGAGACCTGCCTTCAGCATCAGCACGTATTCATCGGTGGGGTCGTAGTCGGTCATGTAACCCACGTCCGTACCGAACAGGACCTGGCCCCCCGCTTCGCTGAAGGCCTGCAGTTGCTGCAGCGTGTCCCCTACCGCGAGCCCAATGATGCGTTCCGGAGCGCCTGCCCGGGTCATCTCGTATTGCCAGAGTTTCAAGGTCGGCACCACCGCCACATCATGCGTGATCATCTCCTGGACCAGGTCGGGCTCCCACAACAGCTTCCGATTGCCGAGCGTCGTGTGCGCGAGCACGTCGACCCCCGCTTTCATCGCCGCGCGGATGCCCTCGACGTTGGTCGGATGTGCGAATACCAGCCGGCCGCGCCGATGGGTCTCCGCGACTGCGGCGGCAGCAACTTCCTTGGGCATATACCTGATGGTGTTATCAGCCTGTGGCGTGGCGATGAAGAGCTTGGTGATATCGGCGCCCTGCTTGAAGTTCTCGCGCACACTTGCGATCGCCGCATCCGCCGTCGCCGGCTGACGTAGCTGCTTCAGCATCTCCGGTGGCAGCGAGCCGAGATAGAACGGGATGCCGTTGGGCGGATACAGCGCCCACCCGGCGGTGAGGATCCTTGGGCCGCGCACCTCACCGCGCTCGATGCGCTTGCGCAGCGCGGCCGTGTTCACTACGTCCGATGCGGTGTCCACGACGGTCGTGAAGCCGAAGCGGTTCAACATCGCAGTGAGATTCGCCGCGAGTTGCTTTGCATCCTGGTCGGCTGCGTTGTCCCACTTGGGTTCGGTGAAGTGCACATGACTGTTCTGAAAGCCAGCGGTGATGACGCCACCGTCACAGCTCGAGCCGTTGACCCCTGCAGGTAGCTGGACCGCGTCCTTCGGCCCGACTTCAGCGATCTTGCCGTTGCGAATGACGACGACGCCGTCCACGACTGGATCAGCATCCGGAGTCACGTAGATCCTCGCGCCCCGCAATACCGTGACGTCACCACCCAGCGCACAGCCAGGCAACCCGGCGAGCGCCAGAATCATCAAGGTCCACTTGCTTGTCACGTTTCGATCCGCCTCGCGCTGTGAAAGGAGTGCTCGCGCCAGCGGACGGAATGTTATTAGAGTTTCAGGCGTGATGCTGCAGGATGCGCGCTTTGCTCTCTTCGTACTCGGGCATGGACAGGATGCCATGCTGCTGCAATCGGTAGTGCTCGCGCATTTCGTCGCGCAGCTGTTGTGCGCGAGTCGCGCCGCGAATCGCGCCTGCTCGTTGAATGTGGGCGCCGAGCTCGGCTTCGAATGCGCGCGCCGCGTGAAAGACGCCCAGACCGCCCACCACGTCGAACAACCGCGCTCGCCCGTGAACACTGAAGAACGTGATCGTCTCCGTCATGCGGTAAACAGACAGCAAAGCCGTGCACACGGTCGCTGACACGATCAACGCCCAGGCAGGCAGCCAGGGATTCTCGGCGAATGGCAGCGGTGATTGTTTCATCCACCACCAGGTCCCGACAGAGAGCAGCGTCAGCCCCGCCGTGGTCTGCAGGCACTTCCATGGAACGTGCCGCCGGTGCTCCGGTGTGGGATCCACGAATCGCAGGTCGAGGGCATAGTGCTTGAGCGCTGCCCGCAGGCGCTTGCTGTGCACCGCGAGAAAGCGCTTCTCGAAGACATCGAGGGTTGTGGAGCAACCGCGCCAGCGGCTCTGCAACCTCAGGCTCGCCTGGACATTGCGAACCCTGCGAGGATCAGGAATCTCGCTGACATCCGATTCAATGTAGACGTGCTCAGCGCTCATCTGGCCTATTCGTCGTCGCTCCGGCGTCCGCGCTGACCGCGCCGCTCTGTTTCACCGTTGGACTTGGGTGGCTCGCCCCGATCGTTGGAGCGTCGTGGCTTGCCGCGCCGATCGGCGTGATGGCGATAAATGCAGCGACAGGTCTCCGGCGAGGAGCAGCTGGCAAGCGGCAGACGTGGCGCATCCTTGGACAGGAAGCGGTGGTTGCGCAACGCACTCGCCGCTTCGCAGGTCGAGGTCGGCGTGATGATCGATACGGCGTGCCAGGCCTCCTTACGGCCTTGCGGGCGCTCGTTGGAGTTGCGCGATGGTTGCTTGGCGCGCTGGCCGGGGGCGGAAGGTGTCCGAGTCTGCATGGCAGTCCGTTTGTGCGCATTGCTGCGCATCGCAGGCGATACCGTGACCCATGCTAGCGCTGCCGAATGGCCGCCGTAGGACAGCGTTCGGCTTCTGTTGAATGGTTCACAACCAGGGGTGTGAACCGGTCCACAGTTCTTATTGTTCGAGGTGGCGCATCGCGGCCTGGCAAAGCTCGCGCGTGCCCTGTCCGGTTGCACCCGAAATCCGATGCACCGGGCCCTTCCAGCGGAGCCTGCGGATGATTTCGCGGCAGCGCTCCTCGAGCGCCTGGCCTTCGAGCAGATCGATCTTGTTGAGCACCAGCCAGCGGTCCTTCTTCGCCAGCTCGGGGCTGAACTTCTTCAATTCCGCAACGATAGCCCGCGCATCCTTCACTGGGTCCGCTGCCGGATCTGGAGGCGCAATGTCGACCAGGTGCAAGAGCAAGCGCGTGCGCTGCAGGTGCTTGAGGAACCGAATGCCGAGACCGGCCCCCTCAGCGGCACCCTCGATCAGGCCCGGAATATCGGCCATGACGAAACTGCGATGCTCGCCCACCGAGACGACACCGAGATTGGGATGGAGCGTCGTGAACGGATAGTCGGCGACCTTAGGCTTGGCGGCCGACACGGCCCGGATCAACGTCGACTTGCCGGCGTTGGGCAGGCCGAGAAGCCCCACATCGGCGATCAGTTTCAGCTCGAGCGCCAACGTGCGCTTCTCGCCCGGGATGCCCGAGCCGTGCTGTCGCGGCGAGCGATTCGTACTGCTCTTGAAGCGCGTATTTCCCCAGCCGCCGCGGCCTCCCCTCGCGACCAGCACCGACTGCCCCGCACTGGTGAGATCGCCGATGACTTCCTGTGTCTCGACATCCTGCACGACGGTGCCGACCGGCACGGGTATGGTGAGGTCCGCGCCACCGCGACCCGTGCAGTCGCGGCTGCTGCCCGCCTCGCCGTGCGCCGCGCGGTAGGTCCTCACGATGCGAAAGTCCGCGAGCGTGTTGATGCCGGTTGCCGCGTGCAGAAACACGCTCCCGCCATCACCGCCATCACCGCCGTCGGGTCCACCGAACGGCACGAATTTCTCGCGGCGAAAGCTCACGCATCCGCGCCCGCCGTTTCCGGCCTGCACTCTCAGGGTGGCTTCATCGACGAATTTCATTGCCGGGCCTCAAACAAAAACCCCGGCAACGCCGGGGTTTTTCGTTTCATGTCAGTGCGGGTGAGCCTACTCAGTAACGACGTCCACGAACGTGTTGCGTGCCTTGCCCCGTACCTTGAATGCGACGCGCCCACTGGCCTTCGCGAACAGGGTGTGATCGGTGCCGATCCCGACGTTCACCCCCGGATGCCACTGTGTGCCGCGCTGGCGGACGAGAATGTTGCCGGCCAGCACCTGTTCGCCGCCGAACTTCTTGACGCCGAGCCGCTTGCTCTGTGAGTCGCGGCCATTGCGGGTGCTGCCGCCTGCTTTCTTGTGTGCCATGGATGAATCCTCGTCTTAGCCAACAATACCCGTCACTTTGATTTCCGTGTACGGCTGACGGTGAGTCTTCTCTCGCTTGTAGTGCTTGCGACGGCGAAACTTCACGATCCGTACTTTGTCGCCCTTGCCATGCGACTGAATGGTCGCAGTGACCTTGCCGCCCGGTACGAAAGGTTTGCCGAGCTTGATGTCGGTGCCTTCGCCGACGAGCAGCACCTGGCCGAACTCAACCGAGGCGCCTTGCGCATCGGGCAGTTTTTCGATCCGCAGTACGCTGCCTTCCTGCACGCGATACTGCTTGCCGCCGGTCGCTATCACCGCAAACATTTGAGTTCTCCTGAAGCGCCCGTCGGGAGTTTGGGCTGGTGAAAAAAGGCTGCGAATTCTAATGGTTGGGCGCTGGCGGGTCAAACGCTTTGCCGCTACCATGCGCTCCTCCCGATGTCTCGTAACTCAATGAAAATAGAAGATATCCGCGCGCTAGTCAGCGATGATCTGGAAGCAGTCGACCAACGCATCCGCGAGCGGCTGCACAGCGAGGTCGCGCTGGTTGACCAGGTTTCGACCTATATCGTCGCGAGCGGCGGCAAACGCCTCAGACCACTCCTGGTGCTGCTCGCCGCGCATGCGGTGAACTATCGCGGCCGTCAGCACATCGATGCGGCGGCACTGATCGAGTTCATCCACACAGCAACCCTTCTGCATGACGATGTGGTCGATGGCTCCTCGATGCGCCGCGGACATGACACCGCGAACGAGATCTGGGGCAACGAAACCAGCGTGCTGGTCGGTGACTTCCTGTATTCGCGGGCCTTTCAGATGATGGCCGAGATGGGCTATCTCGGGATCATGAGCATCATGGCGGATGCCACCAACACCATTGCCGAGGGCGAGGTGCTGCAGCTTCTCAACGCCCACGACCCAGAAACGACCGAGCAGCGCTATCTCAACGTCATCTATCGCAAGACCGCAAAGCTCTTCGAGGCCGGCGCTGAAATCGCTGCTGTGCTCGCGGGTGCCAGCGACTCCGAGCGCAAAGCGCTGGCGGAGTATGGACGACACGTGGGCACCGCGTTCCAGCTCATCGACGACGTGCTGGATTACCGGGGCAGCACCGAGGAACGTGGCAAGAACCTCGGTGAGGATCTTGCTGAAGGCAAGCCGACACTACCCCTCATCCATGCGCTGAAAAACGGCAACGTGGAGCAGCGCGCAGCGATCCGCCTGGCAATCGAACAGGGCGGCCTCGCCGAGCTTGCTCATATCACCGAAGCGATCGAAGTGACGGGCGGCCTCGAGTACACCGCGCAACTGGCCCGCTCCGAGACCAACGCGGCGTTGACCGCGCTGGAAGACGTTCCGGAATCACGGTACTCCCTCGCGTTGCGCTCGCTCGCGACCTTTGCGGTCGAACGCAGCTACTGACGCAGACTTGCAGTTGCTGACAATTCCTGACGGAACCGGGCTCGGGATTGCCCGGTCTGCAGTGACGTGCGCAGCCGTGTTCGTGCGGCTCATCCTTCCATACACGTCTCAGGAGACCTGCATGAGATTTCGAACCACGATCTTGGCTACGGCCATGCTCGCCGCCGGAGTTGCACTCGCGGATCCGCCTTCCGGTCCTTCCCAGGGTCAGCGCCAACCACCCATCGAGCGGCTCACGACCGAGCTCAACCTCAGCGCCGATCAGAAAGCGAAGGTTCAGGAAGTGCTCGACCAGCAGCGCACCAAGATGCAGTCAATGCGCGACCAGGCGCGCTTCTCCGCGCAGCGTCCCAGCCGCGAAGAGATGCTCAGGCAGCGCGAAGCGATGGATCAGGAGATGGCCGAGCAACTCAAGCCCATCCTGAGCGATGAGCAGATGCAGAAATTCAAGGCCATGCAGGCCGAGCGCCGTGAGCATCCGCCCGGCGCGCGGCAGGGCGCAGGAGCGGCGGGCCCAGGCTGAGCCGAGCCGCCCCAGCCCTCGGTTCGGAACGACAGTCCCAGGGAAAACGTGCCGACGTATCCGACGTTGGCACTGTCGCGCGCAAGTTGCGCAATATTGCGCCGCACGGACTCGAGGCGGTGGTCACGCTGCCGTGCAGTCGCGTCGGATCAGGCACGGGCGGCGATGCCTGATCCACACAGATGCCGAAAGGGCACAGGCGTGCCTCTCGAGCGCACAACCGGTTGAACCAGAAGGGGGCGCAAAGTACACTTCGCGCCCTCGCCGTCGGCTCATTCCACGCGCCGCCGCCACAAAGCTCGGGGTGTAGCTCAGCCTGGTAGAGCGCTACGTTCGGGACGTATAGGTCGCAGGTTCAAATCCTGTCACCCCGACCAAGACTCAATGGGTCCATTCCGGTCACATAGGTAACACTACGCAGGTGTGGACATCGACGGGGCCCGTCATGACGACGACGATCACCGACCTCGACGACTTCAAGGCACTCGATCCGTTCTTTCGCATCATCGAGAAGGGCCTCGAAGGCATTGCGGATGGTGGGCACTTCTTCGACCTGCTGGCGCCTCGATGTCAGGCAGCCCCCACGTCTTGTCGAACAGTGGCTTTTTCGGACCGTACAGGTGGAACAGGACTTCAGACTCTTCGCTGTCATCCGTTGGTAACCAGTTCGAGCTCTCTCCTCCCACGCGCGGACCGATTGCGATCTGCCGGCGGGTAATCTTACTTGCGGCGAATTTTCCGCGTAGCCCGTCCAGAGTCAGAACCAAGACTGAGCGCACTCGATACTTCTGCGGCAGCTGCACGCAGTCTCTCAAGGGATTCCGCAATCCCGATCCTGGTTCGCTCGCGCTTCAGGAAGGGGACGGTAATAGTCGCAACGGCGATATCGCCCTGGGTTATCGGAGCAGAGAGATCGATTACGCCGGCGACTAGGTGGCTTGGCACTTGCGCGTAGCCCTTTGCGCGTGTTTGCGCCACGCGCTTCACCAGGCTCTCGCGTTCGAATGTGATGCCACTCGTCTCTGCCAGGTCGAGCCAGCGTTCACGTACGTCGTCGGGCTGGAAAGCCAGCAAGACCAGGCCCGATGTTGAGTCGACGAGCGGACGGCGGTGGCCCACGCGAACCACGAAGCCCAGGTCTCCGGGTGCATCTACGCGAGCTATGACGACGATGTGCTCTTCTGATGCCACGACCAGATGGCAAGGCTGCCAGATTTCATCCGCCAGGCGATGCATGGCTGGCAATGCCGTCTCAACCACGCCCTTGACCGGTGGCCGCTCCATGCCAAGCATGAAGAGCTTGTTGGTGAGCAGATAGCCGTCGCCGGAATCGTTCCGTGTGATGTAGCGGCGGCTCTCGAGAACCTGGAGCATCCGGAAGATCTCGCCGCGCGAGCGCCCGGCTTCTTCGGAGATCTCCGACATGGTCATCGGCATGACCGTCTTCGCCAGGATCTCGAGAATATCGAGGCCCTTGTCCAGGGCTGGAGCACTATAGTTTGGCTTGCTGACCATGAGCGCGTCGCTTTTCACTAATAAACAGCAGCATCGGGGTTGCGGTCTCGCGCGTCAATAGATCGCGCGCCGCTGTCAGTGCGCCGATCCGAGCTGCAGCGCGACTATGCGGTCCCACTCGTTCGACTGGCGCGCCCTGAGCTCCAGTTCCAACCCGCCCTGCACTCTCCTCATCGTGACCGGCGCGCCACCTGCCAGCCATGTTGCTCGCTTGATGGGTTCGGAGATCGGAACAAAGAGGCGATTGTCCGCCCAGTCCAGCACATGCACGTAGACGATTCCTTCGCCTTGCGTCGTCACGCCCCAGGGACGTGGAGGCACAGGTCCGGCGCGTGTGCCGTATATGCTTTTCCCATACATCTTCAGCCACGCACCTATGTCGGCCAGAATCTGCAGGCTCTCAGGCTGCAGGCGGCCATTTGGCATCGGGCCGGTATTCAGCACCAGAGTTGCTCCGCGGCCGGCTGCATTGACCAACGTACGGATCAGGGTTTCGGGAGACTTGAACTTGTCATCTGTCAGGCTAAATCCCCAGCTTCGATTCATCGTCTCCGCCATTTCGAGCGGCAACGTACCAACGCTGGTGTTATTGAACCCCTTGGTGTTCTGACCCGGCAGATCCTGCTCGAACGTCTGGACGTCTTCGCCCGGATAAGGCGCTTGATGATGGTTGTTGATGATGAGAGCCGCGGGCTGCAGCGAATGCAGTGATCGGTAGGTCCGCGCGAGCCGCCACCGGTCACGCATTGGCGTGCGTTCCTGGTCCCACCAACCATCCAACCAGACCCCGCCGATCGCTCCGTAGTTCGTGAAGAGCTCGGCAAGTTGCCGATCCTGGTAGTCGAGATAGGTCTCCCAATCCCCGCTCTCGGCCCGGCCGGTGAAATGACCAGTGGCACCTCGCGGATAGTAGTCAGGGCTGTGCCAGTCGAGTTGCGAGTAATAGAAGAAGAGCTTGACCTGGTGCTTTCGGCAAGCATCCGCCAGTTCCCTCATCGGATCTCGCTTGAACGGAGTTGCGTCCACGACGTTGTAGGGCGAAACCCCGCTGTGAAACATCGCAAAGCCGTCGTGATGCTTCGAAGTAATGATGAGGTATCGGGCGCCCGCGTCCTTGAAGGCGCTGACCCAGGCATTCGCATCGAACTGCGTCGGATTGAAGAACTGCGCGAGCCGCTCATACTGCCGCGCCGGTATCTTCAGATCATTCATGATCCATTCCGGCAGGCCGTCGGAACCCACGCCGCCGAGCTCGCTGTAAAGACCCCAGTGGATGAAGATTCCGAACTTCGCATCCTGGAACCAACGCCTCGCGGCCAGATTGCTCTCGCTTGGCACGTACGAGTCTTCCGAGTCAGGTGCGGCAGCTGTGCCTGGCGCTCCACGGACTTCGGCGCAACACAAGGTGCCGAGGAGCAGTGTTACGTAGATCACGGGAGCAAAGGAGTGCGACATCGATCGCTACTCGCCACGAATCGCTTGCCGCAGCGCCGCCATCTGGCGCCGAGCCGCTTCACCTATGCTGCCATCCTGGTAGATACCCAAGTTGATAGTTACGGCAGCTTCCTTCTCGGCATTTTTCTTGACGAACTCGATCAGCGCCTCATCTGAAAAGCGCAGGGGCTCCATCTCTGCGTCCGGAAGTGAGTGCACCCAAGGCGCGTCTGCGAACAGAAGGAAGTGGCTCTGCAGGCCGATTGCCGTCCCCGATGCAATGTAGCGGCTCGTCGCTGGTCGGACGATTTCACCGACTTCGCCAGCCCAGTAGTCCTGCCACGGAGTCTCGATTGGATAGACCCATGAGTTGAAAGCAACGAGTCGCGCCGGATTGCCCGCGCGCACAGCGGGCAGCAGGTCGTGCGGATCTATTTCAGGATAAGCCTCGAGTGTCTGGTACCAACCGTCGAACCAATATCCGGCGACGCGCGTCCCATAGCGCTGTCCCATCTCCTGCAGGACGTCCTGGTGAATGCGAAGGTACTCGGAACCCGTTGCGACGCGCAGCTTTCCAACCGTGTGCGACGCCATATACAGCATCAGTCTGATGTTGCGCGCCTCGAGCGCCTGTGCGATGTCGCCCAATAGATCGCGCTTCGTCGTCGAGCCGGGATGGATACGCTCCCAAGACCCTATCGGCGCGGGACAATGAGGCTTTGCGTGGTTGACCGTGAAGATGACGTAGCGGGCCCCGGTGCTCTCCACCATTTCAGCGAACGCAGCCACATCGAATGCATCGACTGCGCGCTGATAAGGGAGCGCCGGTCCGCGGCGGGGCATCGATTCGCTCGTCCAGTGAAACATCACGCCGTACGCCGCATGCGCGAGCCAATCCGTGTTGGCACGCTGCTGAGCTATCTTGCGCTCCTGGATTGCCGCTCGAGCGTCCGGCATCGGCTCAATATCGATCGACCGAATCCGTAGTTGCGCCTTTCCAGTTGGAATCCGCAACTGCACACGAAGAGGTCCACGCGGCAAACGGATACCCTCACTCGCAACCGTCGCGCCAAAGTCCATCAACGGGTCCTCGAAGACTCCGGGTTGCACCGCCAACGTCCCGTTCACCACATTGCTTCCCACTGCAAGCGTGAAAGGGGCTCTGGGCGTGTCACCTGAGTACACGATCGATGCTCGGTATTCTC
>CAVPJQ010000006.1:0-9794 GCA_963705495.1 uncultured Gammaproteobacteria bacterium
AAGCGCCCCGCGTTTGGTTTACGTTACGCGCACCCATTTCCGCAGGCCGCGCGTGAATCCAGCCGACAAACGCCTGATCGATCTCGTCGACAAGTGGCTCGCGAGCCTGGAGCTGCACCTGAAGTATTCGGGGCTCGACGATGCCAGTTACTGGCGAGTGCAGCCCTGGGTAAAGCACGAGCGGCCATCGCGCTGGATCATCGAGCTCGCGCGCCAGAAGGCGCAGCAGCTCCGGGAGCAGCTCGAGCAGCGCATGGAGATGGGCGATGCGAAGTTCGGCGAATCGCTCGAGCTGATGGCTTTCCTCAGCAACCTGGTCGGCTCACAGCACATCGAACGATTCATTCCCCTCGCCGAAGCGCACACGGAGGTTGATCTTTCGGCCGCGCCTCCTCCCGGTGCGCCGGTGCGCGCGGCTGCGGCGGCTCGCGTGACCGCGCCGAGTGTGGAAGCAACTCAGCAGAGTGCAGTCCACACGCAGCCACGCAAGGCGATCTCGGACACGACGCGTGAAATGGCGCGCCCGCCCGCACCTCAGCCGAGTCGCCACGCCACCGCACAGAAGGCCGAAGCGCGCAAAGGCGCCACGCGCCGCGAGCACAAGGCCGCGAGCTCCCACACCCAAGGCCAAGCCCGAGCCGCGCCCGAGCGATCCCGAACGCGAGCAAGCGGTGGTCGCGGATGCGGTGCGACTCCTCGGCTGGGGCCGCAAGTGGCATGAGCTCGCGGATCTCATCAGCCGTATGGCGGATCGCCCCGCAATCCCCGAAGTGCGGCGCATCCTGCGCGATCACAAGTCGGCGATCGACCGGGAACTGGATCGCGACGGCTGAGCGGCGGGCGACAGGCCAGCCCCCGGCACCGCGCACGGGTGGCGAGTTCAATTGAGCTTGAGTACTCTCGCTTTCCAACCGCTCTCGAGAGGCGGCCCCAGATCACGTTGCTAAGGAGAAAGTCATGGCCGACCGGTCCACGTCCGCAATGCGCCGCACGATGTTGGGTATCGCAGCTCACCGCAACCACCACGTTTGCAGCGTATTCGCTCGATGGCTTGGCTGATGAGCGCCCGCAGACGAAGGAGGAGCAGGCCATCAAGTACCGGCAGTCGGTCTACAAGGTGATCCTGTGGAACTTCGGCCCGATGGCCGGCATGGCGCAGGGCAAGATTCCGTACGATGCCGCCGACTTCGCCAAGCGGGCCGAACGGGTCGCGACGATGGCACCGATGCTGCTGGAGGGCTATCCGCCCGGCTCAGCGACCGGTGCACAGACGCGTGCGAAACCCGAGATCTGGGACAACTTCGATGAGTTCACGACGTTGATGCACAACATGGAGAACAAGGCCGCGGCGCTCGCCGACGTCGCCAAGGAAGGTAGCCTGGAGAAATCACGCGCGGCGGTCGGTGAGCTTGGCGATGCGTGTAAGGCTTGCCACGACAAGTACCGCAACAAGTAGCACTCAGAAGAGGATCATCGACGGCTCAGGCGCCGTCGCCACGATCACATAGAGCAGCAGCGCACACACGGCGGTGATCAGGACCGCGAGCCACACGCGTGAGCTGCGTATGGCCGCGGCCGCAGGACCTGAGCCGCCACTCTTGCGGCCAGTGATCATCGGCAATACCAGGTTTTCCCGGCGCAGCACGTAATACGCCGTGACCGCGACAAGGTGCAGGCCGATCGCATACCACAGCACGTTGGCGAGCACGCGATGCCAGGTGGAGAACCAATCGCTGCCCGCATCCGAAACGTAGCCATACAGTGGACCGGTGTTGAAGATTTCGTCATTTGCGAACAGCCCGGTCACGCCTTCCGCGCCAACCAGCGCCAGGAGCACGAGCACCATCCAGCCGCCCAGCGGATTGTGCCCGAGATGCGCAGCGGAGCGCGGCGACAGCCAGCCCCGTGCATAGCGCCACACATCCGCAGGCCGGCGCAGAAAGTCAGTGAAACGTGCATAGCGCGGCCCCACGAATCCCCACACGATGCGAAAGGCGACCAGCACCAGCGCGGCATATCCAAACCACCGATGCCATGCATAGGCGCCCGTCCCCATCTTGTAAGTGACCCAGGCGCCCAGGATTGCTGCGGCGAGCAGCCAATGAAACAGCCTCAGGGGCACGTCCCAGACGAGCAATCCAGCATTACGCAGCGGCGAACTCATTCGCACTCCTGACAACACCCGCGCGACATTAAGGCATTTTCATGTCTGCACCGGCGCGACGAGTCATTCCAATGATACGAGCGCGTCTTGAATTTTGTCCGCGCGCTGGACACAATCGCCGCCCCGGAGAAAAGGCGCATACCCCAGGGAACCGTCACGGCATCGGCCCGGTCTCAAGGCTCCCAAATACAATCAAGATGTCGACACTCCAGAGCGCTCAATGATCGAGATCGAAAGTCTGACCAAGCGCTACGGCACGTTCACGGCTGTGGACAACGTGAGCTTCCGGGTGCAGCCCGGCGAGGTGCTGGGCTTCCTCGGGCCGAATGGCGCCGGCAAGTCCACCACGATGCGCGTCATCGCGGGCTTCCTTGCCCCCACTTCCGGTCGCGCCAGCGTCTGCGGCCACGACGTCGAGCGCGAGCCGCTCGCCGCGAAGGCCTGCATGGGCTACCTGCCCGAAGGTGCGCCGAGTTACGGCGAGATGACGGTGCGCGGCTTCCTGGATTTCATCGCCGACGTGCGCTCGCTTCAGGGCGAACGGCGGCGCAGCCGCCTCGACGATGTGATCGGCCGCCTGCATCTTGGCCCGGTACTGGAGCAGACGATCGAAACGCTGTCGAAGGGATTCCGGTGCCGCGTCGGTCTCGCGCAGGCTCTGCTGCACGATCCGCAGGTGCTGATCCTCGATGAGCCCACGGACGGCCTCGATCCGAACCAGAAGCACGAGATCCGGACGCTCCTCAACAGCATGGCGGCGGACAAGATCATCGTGATTTCGACCCATATTCTCGAAGAGGTCGATGCCGTCTGCACACGCGCAATCATCATCTCCAAAGGCAGGATCGTCGCAGATGA
The DNA here is from genome assembly GCA_963705495.1 of uncultured Gammaproteobacteria bacterium. Lineage (GTDB taxonomy): Bacteria > Pseudomonadota > Gammaproteobacteria > Steroidobacterales > Steroidobacteraceae > DATBVX01. Next base: position 3,023 of record CAVPJQ010000006.1, read on the forward strand.
GAAGCCGCAGGCGCTCGCCGCGCGCTCGCGCTATCACAACGCCGTGACGCTCGGCTTTGCCGATGGCGCCTTGCTGGCGCGTGCCCGCGCCGTCATTGCATCGCTCCCACAGGTCGCTGCGGTCGAATCGCGTGACAAGGAGCTGCGCCTGACGGCCCTGCCGAAATCGGGCCAGCCCATCCTGCCGCTCCTCAATGATCTTGCGCGCCGCGAGCAATGGTCGATCAGCGAGCTGCATCTCGAATCCGGCCGGCTCGACGAAGTGTTTCGCGCCGTGACGCAGGGGGCCTGATGCGAAACGTGGCTGCCGTGTTCCGGCGTGAGCTGGCCAGTTACTTCGCGACCCCGGTCGCATACGTCTTCATCATCATTTTCCTGATGCTCTCGGGCATCTTCACGTTCTACCTCGGCGGCTTCTACGAACGCGGGCAGGCGGATCTCGCGCCGTTCTTCAATTTTCATCCGTGGCTGTACCTGTTCCTGATCCCGGCGATCTCGATGCGGATGTGGGCCGAGGAGCGCAAGAGCGGGTCGATCGAGTTGTTGATGACGCTGCCGATCACGTTGGCGCAGGCCGTATGGGGCAAATTCCTTGCCGCGTGGTGCTTTGCCGGCATTGCGCTCGCGCTCACGTTTCCGATCTGGCTCACGGTGAACTACCTCGGCAATCCTGATAACGGCGCCATCGCTGCGGCGTATGTCGGGAGCTTGCTGGTGTCGGGCGGATTCCTCGCCATCGGTTCGTGCATGTCGGCGCTGACGCGCAACCAGGTGATCGCGTTCATTCTCACCGCCCTGCTGTGCTTCTTCATCCTGCTGAGCGGCTGGCCGCTGGTGCTGGATGTGGTGCGTGACTGGGCACCGGCCGCACTGGTCGATGCCGTCGCCTCGCTCAGCTTTCTCAGTCACTTCGAGTCGATCTCCAAAGGCGTGATCGATCTGCGCGACGTGCTCTATTTCGCGCTCCTGATCGGCTGCTGGCTGCTGGCGACCGGAATCGTGCTCGACATCAAGAAGGCGAACTAGCGGCCCATGGCACTCGAGTTGCGCAGGTTCTGGCAGGGACATCGACGTGGTGGCGCGATCGCGCTGTTGTTGCTCGCCGTGGTGTTCATCGGATTGGTCATCATCATCAACTACGGGCTGCGGGGCGTGCGGGCGGATCTCACCGAGAACCGGCTCTACACACTGGCGCCCGGCACGCGGAACATCCTCAAGAGCATCGACGAGCCGATCAACCTGTACTTCTATTTCACGCGCGAGGCCGCCGACCAGGTCCCGTACATCAAGACCTATGCGAACCGCGTGCGTGAGCTGCTGGAAGAGTTCGCGGCCCGGGCCAACGGCAAGATCCGCCTGCACGTGATTGACCCGGAGCCGTTTTCGGAGGCGCAGGACCGCGCCGACGAGTTCGGTCTTTCCGCCGTGCCGCTCGGCGCTTCCGGGCAAACGCTTTACTTCGGCCTGGCCGGTACCAATTCGACCGACGGCCGAGCCGTCATCGACTTCTTCCAGCCAGAGAAAGAGGAATTCCTGGAGTACGACGTTGCCAAGCTGGTCGTGGAATTGACTCAGCCGAAGAAGCCGGTCATCGGACTGCTGACGACCCTGCCGATGAGCGCGGACTTCAACCAGATGACGGGGCAGATGCGCGACCCCTGGGTCGTCAACCAGCAACTGGCGCAGCTTTTCACGGTGCGCACGCTGCCACCCGAGCTCACCAGCATCGATTCGGAAATCGACGTACTCATGCTGGTACACCCCAAGGGTCTGTCGCAGGCGGCGCTTTACGCCATCGACCAGTTCGTCCTGCGCGGCGGACGAGCCCTGATATTCGTCGACCCGCGCGCGGAGACCGATCCTGCGGGCGCTCAGCAACCGGGCAACCCGTTTGGCAACATGGGCGCCGATACCAGCTCGACGCTCGGACCGCTGTTCGAGGCCTGGGGGTTGCAGTTCAATCAACGCCAGGTCGTCGGTGACCTGAAGTATGCGTTGACGGTCGGCTCGCGCACCGGTGAGCCCACGCGTCACATCGCCTTCATCGGCTTCGACAAGTCGAGCTTCAATGCCAAGGACGTCATCACCGCTGCGCTCAACAACATCAACGCAGCCACCGTCGGCAGCTTCAAGGTCAAGGCTGGGAGCGGTCTTGGCTTCGAGCCATTGATCCAGAGCAGCGACCAGGCGGCTGTGCTTCCGGTCGAGCGTTTTGCTTTCCTGGCCGACCCCGCGACTCTGCGCGACGGCTTTCAGCCGACGGGCGAGCGCTACGTGATTGCAGCGCGCCTCAGCGGCAAGTTGAAAACTGCCTTCCCGAATGGCAAGCCGGTAGCGGGCAACGCGGCTACGCCGGTGGCCGCCAACATCGTGGCGCTCAAGGAATCCACGCAGCCGGCGAACATAGTTGTGGTCGCCGACACCGACCTGCTCACCGACAATCTCTGGGTGCGCAACCAGTCGTTCTTCGGGCAGCGCTTTGCGACCGCGTGGGCCAACAACGGCGATTTCGTCTTCAACGCGATCGACAACCTCACCGGCAACGCGGACCTGATCAGCATCCGCGGCCGCGCGAGCTTCGTGCGCCCGTTCGTGCGCGTCGAGTCGCTGCGTCGTGATGCCGAGGGTCGCTTCCGCACCAAGGAGCAGGAACTGCAACAGCAGCTTCGCGATACGGAGCAGAAACTCACCGAGCTGCAGTCCCGGCGCAGCGATCAGTCTTCGCTGATCCTGACCCCGGAGCAGGAAAAGGAACTGGCCCGCTTCCAGGATGAGAAGGTGCGCATCCGCAAGGAGCTGCGCGAGGTCCAGCACGGCCTCGACCAGGACATCCAGCATTTGGGCACGGTGTTGAAGGTCCTGAACATCGCGCTCGTGCCGCTACTGATCCTGGTTGCTGCGCTCTTAGCCTTCCTGTGGCGTCGGCGTCGCCGCGCCGCCGCGCAAGCCGCCTGAGGGTTTCAATGACCCCGCGTCGTCTGATCGTCCTGTTGGCGCTCGGTCTCCTGGTGGTGGCTGGCGCGATCTACCTGAGCCTGCAACGCAGCTTGCCGCGCGACACGACGATCGCGCGCCATGTCCTGCCGGAGCTAGCGGGCGCGCTCAACGACGTCAACCAGCTGATCATCGTCAAGGCGGACGACAAGACCACAGTGACGCTCAAGCGGACCGCGACGGACTGGCAGGTTGCCGAGCGCGCGAACTACGCGGCGGATTCGTCCAAGGTGCGCAAGCTCCTCATCGACCTGTCGCAGCTCGAGACGGTCGAGGAAAAGACCTCGAACCCGAAGCTCTACGCACAGCTCGGTGTCGAAGATGTGAAGGATCCGAAAGCGACCGGCGTGCGCGTCGATCTCGCCGGTCCGAAGCAACCTCAGAGTGTGATCGTCGGTAAGACCTCGGGCACACATTCGACGTTCGTCCGCGTGCCCGGGCAGCCGCAGAGCTACCTCGCGACCCCGCAGATCAGCGTCGACGGCGAGCCGGCCAACTGGCTCGACCGCAATCTCCTCGACATCGCCGCGGCGCGCGTGCAGGAAGCGCGCGTGCGCGCTGCGACCGTCCCCCCGTACGTCGTGAAGCGCGACGCGCGTGAGCAGACCGACTTCAGCGGTGCCGGATGTGCCGAAAGGTCGTACCTTGTCCAGCCCGACCGCCGCCAATTCCGCCTCCTCCGCGCTCACGGGCCTGACGTTCGATGATGTCCGCGCCGCCACGGCGGATGAGGACTGGAACAAGGACACGGCACAGGCTGAGTTCCGGCTGTTCGACGGCACCGTGATCACGATCCGCGGGCGCGCCGTCGACGACAAGCATTGGATCCGCGTGACGAGCACCTTCGATCCAGCGCTCAACGAGCGGTTTGTGCAACCGAAGAAGGACGATGCCGCTGCAACGCCGGCTCCGGCAACCACTACGAAGGATGCCCCACCCAAGCCGGCAACGCCCGCTGCGACCAAGCCCAGCGAGCCGGTCAAGACCGCTGCGGAGATTCGTACCGAGAGTGAGGCGCTCGCCAAACGCACTGAGAGCTGGGCGTATTCGATCCCCGGATTCAAGTACGACACGATCTTCCGCCCGCTCGATCAGCTCCTGCAGCCGCTCCCGACAAAGCCCGCCAAAGACAAGAAGCCATGACCGATGGCGGTGGGCGAGCTGAGCCGGGCGATCTGAAATCGGCCGGCTTGTTTCGTCGGCTGGCCGCCCTCCTCTACGACACGTTGCTGCTCGTCGCCGTTCTGATGACGGTGACGTGGCTGCTGCTGCCGCTCACGCGCGGCGAAGCCATCACGCGCGAAACCGTCGGCGCCTTCGAATATCTCTATCGCACGCTGCTCCTCGGCCTCATCATCGCGTACTACGGTTTCAGCTGGACGCGATCGGGTCAGACGCTGGGAATGCTCGCGTGGCGAATTCGGGTTGTGCGCAGCGACGGGGGCGGTGTTCTGCGCTGGCGTGACGTGCTGCTCCGACTCGCCACCTCGATTCTGTCCTGGCTGCCCGCAGGCCTCGGCTACTTCTGGATGCTGTTCGATCGCGATCGCCTGACATGGCACGACCGCCTGAGTGGCACGCTGGTGGTTCGGTCTATCTAGGGCTGCAAGTGCGGGGCTAGTTACTGAGACCCGCCCAGTGAAGAGTCCACCGATGAACCTCGTGTCGAAAAATCGGGGGAAGGCCCAGTAAGCTCCTCGCCAAGCATCAGCGAAAATTCCATTAATCGGAGTCGGTACTTCGCGGCGGTCAAGAGATCGTAACGTTGACGTTGGTTCGCTGTCCCGTTCAACATGAGTGAGTCATCCGAGGCCGGTTCAGCCGGGTCGTAATGATGTCGAAAAGCTCCGTGCCCGCCTACATCGATGCGTCTCCTTGAAGGTACCACTCCTGCGCCTTGATGCGCATTGGGGCTTCCCCTGCGGGAGTCGAAACGAAACGCGAAGATCAACAGCGCCACATAGATGCCGAGCGACAACGGACTGCCGAACAAGAGCCTAAACGGCGCCGCATTCTAAAGGCGCGACAATCGCGAAGACAGAGAGGATGTTGAAGAACAGGAAAACGGTTAGCGCCAAGGACGCCATAGTGCGTTGCGCTCGGAGATCCGGGAAGAACTGGCGATACCAAATGACCATCGAATGGTACAAAAGCGAGTACTTGTGTATCACGCCTTACTTACACCCATTTGGTGAGGCTTGTTGTGTCCGGCAAATCGATCGAATTGGTCAGCACGCAGCTCACGTTTCCGCAGAAACGTCTGATGCTCGTGTGCGGTGGGCCCGTGGCAGCAGCACTTCGATACCGAGGCTGTAGTCGATCCGCTCGCCGCGCCAGCGTGTCGAGGCGGTGTCGGGATCAATGCGAATGTCTTGCGCGCGATGGGTCGCGATGAGCTCACGCCAATCCGGGAGCGGCTGAGTGTGTCCACGCGCGAGGGAATCGAACGCTTCACCCGTGGGCCTGGTGAACCTCAGCGCTCCATCATCGAGGACTTGAACGCACACTGCGCCCTCGTGCACTGAGCGGTGATGGAAGCGACAGAGTGAGACGAGATTGGAAAGTTTGGTCTCACCACCCCTCGCCCAGTGATGGATGTGGTGTCCATCGACGTAGCGAGCGTTCGAGCAGCCCGGAAAGCGACAGCCTCGATCGCGGACCTTGAGTGCCCGCCGGATCGCGGGTGGGATGGTCCGGGTTTTGCGCCCGACATCGAGCGGCTCCCCGTGACTGTCCTCGAGGATCCGGATCACACTCGCATCACAGGCGAGGCGGCGGGCGGCCTCTGCGGGGATTGCGGGTCCCTCTTCGAGCTCACAGCTCCCAGCGCCGTCCTCCTGAAGTGCTTGCGCCTCCACGTGCACCACGATCTGGTGGCGATCGCCCCCGCTCAAGGCTTCCTCACCATGGGCGAGGAAGCTCTCGGCGATCACGGCGAGCGCATCCGCCCGTCGGGCAGCGAGCGAAGGTGGTGAGTCAGACGTTTCCGCGGAAACGTCTGCGCGGGGTGACGATTGAACCACAGCATCGAGCGCCTTGAGGAGCAGTACTCCCACCTCTGCCGGCAATCGTCCCTTGAGCACCAATGACCCGTCATCGTCATAGAAGTAGCTCAAGCCCCGATTTGCCTGTTGGCGCGCTTCCCTCGAGAGCTCCTCCGCTTCCTGAGCTCTTCGGTAGTGACGCACTAACGTCTCGACGTGCTGAGCGGTACCGTGCAGTGCAATCGAGAGCAAGTACTCTTCCGTCTCCTCGCACGCGATGCGCGTGAGTGCCCGGACTTTTGAGTAACTCACTTCCCCGCGCGCCATCGCAGCCGAGATCCGCGGGAGGTTTTCGAGGGCATGCGCGACCCGCACCCTCTCGCGCGCAGCACCCAGGTCGATGCCGCACTTCCAGTTGAGCCAATGCGCACAGGATTGGGTCGCTGAATTCGACCAGCCGCAGCGGCGATCGAACTCCGCGATCAGCGTGAGAAATCGATACTCACCCGCATTCAAGTGACCGGCGAGCTCAGTGATCTGATCCTCAAGAGTACGCAGGTTGAGAGCGCGCTCCTCACCGGCGGCAACGTCATCCATGGGGCTCTCCGATAGACTGACTGTATATACAGTAGTCTACCGTATTTCATAGGCAGGGCAAAGGCTTAGGAGCTGTGAATACGCAAAAACCAGTCGCCTTCGTTTGCCGAAATTCGGCGGAGACTGTTTCGCGCTCGCGAGTCCTCGGCGCTTCGCCTAGCGCGTCCGCGCGATCAGGATCATGGTGAGCAGTGCCA
>CAVPJQ010000007.1:0-193734 GCA_963705495.1 uncultured Gammaproteobacteria bacterium
CCTCCAATTGGCTGAAGGAGACGCCGGTAAGCTTTCCGATTCTCTTCGATCGCCAAAATCAGGTCAGCAAGCTCTACAATGTGAGCGGCATGCCAAGCTCGGTGTTCATCGATCGCAAGGGCAATGTCCGTTCTTTGCATCGCGGCTACAAGGCGGGCGATGAGAATGAGTACCTCAATCAGGTGCGGGCGCTGATCCGCGAATGAGGCCGCGCCGCAGGCCAACGGGAGCCATCATGAAACGACTCGCGCTCGCGCTCATCGGCCTTGCAACTCTGGTACTTGTCGGTTGCAGCGGCGTCGAGCCGTGGGTCAAGCCCTATGAGCGCGACCGGCTGGCGGATCCCATCATGTCGAGCAATCGCGATCCGGTATCGAGCGCATATATCGCGCACGTGTTCGAAGCGCGCGAGGGCGCACGCGGCGCGGTCGGCAGCGCGGGCGGCGGTTGCGGTTGCAATTAGGAGCGATGCGCGCTCGCCTGCATCGCCTCCTGCTCCTGGTCGCGCTCACCGGCCTGGCTGGGCGTGCGCTCGCGGGTGTCCTGCCCGAGGATCGGGCCGATCTCATGTACCACGTCTACGACGGTGGCGGCGTGCAGATCGACGGGCCATCGCTCCTGGTACGCAAGGGCTTTCTGGAGAAGGTATCGGTCGTCGGCAACTTCTACATGGACATGGTGTCAAGCGCATCGATCGATGTGGTCACCACCGCGAGTCCGTACAACGAAGAGCGCACGCAATGGAGTCTCGGCGTCGACGCAATGCGCGGCAAGACGACCTACAGCCTCAACTACATCAACAGCTCTGAGAACGACTACGAGGCCAACACTGCCTCGTTCAGCTTGAGCCAGGATCTGTTCGGCGATCTCACCACGGTGACCCTCGGCTACTCGCGCGGCTGGGACACGGTGCGACGGCGTGGCGATCCGACGTTCGAGCAGCCACTCGACCGTCGTTCCTACAGCGTCGGCGTATCGCAAATCATCACCAAGAACCTGATCCTGGGCGCCGCTTTCGAAACCATCACCGATGAGGGGTTCCTCAACAACCCGTACCGCTCCGTGCGCTATCTCGATCCAACCAGCGGCACAGGTTACAGCTTCCAGGCCGAGGTCTACCCACGCACGCACACGAGCAACGCCATTGCCGTGAACGGCAGGTACTACCTGCCGTTCCGCGCCGCCGTCAACGGCGAGTACCGCTTCTACTCGGACACCTGGGGCATCACCGCACACACCGCGGATGTCGGCTACACGCAGCCGTGGAAGAAGAAATGGATCTTCGACGCGAGCGCGCGTTACTACACCCAGAAAAACGCGGACTTCTACAGCGACCTCTTCCCGCGCGCCGATGCGCAGAACTTCCTGGGACGCGACAAGGAGTTGGCGACCTTCCAAAGTTACGGGCTCGGTGTAGGTGCGAGCTACGAATTTCCGGGCGGCTGGCCGCGCTTCGTGCAGAAGGGCTCGCTCAACGTGCGCGTCGAACATCTGTGGTTCGATTACAAGGATTTTCGCGATATTCGTGTGTCGGCGACGCCTGGCACCGAGCCGCTTTACAGCTTCGAGGCCAATGTGCTGCAGTTGTTCGGCTCGATCTGGTTTTAAGGGGAATCAAAGCCGAACGGGCTCAGGGATGAGCGCCAGACAAGCCTGACGGATCCTTCTGCGGCCGCGCGAGCCCCTTCGAATAGTAGATCTTCTCGTCCTTGTCGATCGCGATCACATCGACGTCGCCGAGCGCGTCGAGCACGCGCATTCCTTCCTTGATCCCGAGCACGAATATGGTCTTGGACAGCCCGTCGGTGCGCGTCGCGGTCGGGCCGATGACGGTGACGCTGCGCACCGCGCTCGCGGATTTGCCGGTAGAGGGCGAAAGGATGTGGTGATAGCGCACGCCGTCGGCTTCGAAAAATCGCTCGTAGTCCCCTGAAGTCGACAGCGCCGCATCGACGAGCGGAATGCGTGCGATCACCTTGCCCTCCTGGCGCGGATCGCGAATGCCGACCATCCACGGCTCACCAAAGCGATCGCCGATGATGCGCGTGTCGCCGCCCGCCGTGACGAAGGCATGCTCGATACCGCTCGCGCGCAGGATTTCGATGCCGCGATCGACCGCCCAGCCCTTGGCAATGCCCCCGAGATCGATGCGCACACCAGGCTGGGTGAAGCGCACGCTGTGCGCCTGAGGATCGAGGATCACGTGCTTGTAGCTGACTGCCGGCAGCGCTTTGGCGATGGCGTCATCGCTCGGTTTGATGTGGCGCCGGTAGTCGTAGAGATAACCGACGCTCGCGTAGGTGATATCGAACGCGCCTTCGGTGATGCGCGAGAACTCGAGCGCCGCCTGCAGCAGCCCGAACAGATCTGCATCGACGACCACGGGTTGCTTGGCGGCCTTGGCGTTGACGATGGAGACCTGGCTCGTGGGCTTGTAGGTACTCATCAACTCATCGACCCGGCGCATCTCGTCCATTACCCGCGTGATGAGCGCATCGCCCCGGGCGCGATCCGCTGCCCACAACTCGACCGCGATGCGCGTGCCCATGATCGCTTCCTCGCGCGAGACCCACTCGGCCCACGCCGGTCCGGCGGTCGAGAGATTCACGAAGAGAGCGCCCAGGAAAACAGCCAGGATCTTGTGAGAACGACGACCGTGCACGTTCATTCGCCCGCCGAAAAGATGGCGGCGATTATTGACCGATTGGCAGCGGGTCGCGATAGAAAAGAAACCGCGGTGTGCATGAGCACACCGCGGATTTTGCGCAGGACACCTACCCTACCAAGGCATCCTCAGCGCGGGGGAGCGAGCAGCGCGTCGTGTTCGGAGTGTAGGTATGCGGACATCGGCACTTCGCCGCCCGGAACCCATAAGGGCTGCCGTTCGAGCGCCGTCGGCCGCGTCGAGAGCTCCGAATGACCCGAGGTCGCCGCAAGGACGAGACCGGCGCCAAACACCAATGCGGTGGCGCTCACGAGTACGGCCTGTCGAATCCTTCCTTTGTTCATGCGATACACGGCATCTCTCCTGCATGCAGTACTTGGCTTGCAGCCGAGGTCTTATCTCGGCGGAATCGGGAACGGCACGTTATCCGTCAAATCAGGTGCATTTGGCGCTGGCAGGGTGTCAGCAAATCTCGGCGGAATCGGAAATGGCACGTTGTCGGCCAGCACGCTGCCTGCAATACCAACACCGAAGGTTACGAGCAGGGCAGCCAGAAGATGTTTGCGCATGGAATGGTGCTCCGGAGATAGGGTTATTTGGTTGATTGCGATACCAGAGTCCGTGGCCCGCCTGGGCCTCTTCATAAGGAATAGCGAGAAAAAGGGGGATCGCTTCTCAGCTTCGGCAAAGAAAATTTCAGAGAGTTTTCACCAACGGCCGTTCCGGAGCGAATTTTGCAATGCGACGCATCACCCCGAACGGCGCAAGCTCCTGTTTGTCCCTAGACTTTTCAGGGACTTGCTGTCATGTTGACACCGCCAATCGAGCCCAAGACCGTTTCGGGGTCCGCCGGGAGGGCGGCCAGCCAAGCACGCCGAGCGCTATGACCCGACCCAGTTCAGTGACCCAACTCCTGCGGGACTGGCGTTCCGGACAAGCCGATGCGCTCGATCGCTTGACTCCACTGGTGTACGACGAACTGAAGCGGCTCGCCGATCGCTTCATGAAGCGCGAGCGCCCCGGCCATACCCTGCAGGCGACGGCGATCGTGCATGAGGCTTATGAACGCCTGACGGCGATGGATGTTCCGTGGGTCGATCGCAAGCATTTCTTTTCGATCGCGGCCCGCCTCATGCGCCGGATCCTGGTCGATCACGCCAAGCAGCGCTCCACTGACAAGCGCGCCGGCAGCGTTACGCTGTTCGAGATCCAGGAACACGACGCGGAGGCTGCCGACATCGGATTTGGCATCGTCGAGATCGATCAGGCATTGAGCCAGCTCGCGGCGGTCGACCGGCGGCTGGCTGACATCGTCGAGATTCACTACTTCTCCGGATTGAGCGTGGAGGATACGGCGGCCGCGCTCGACATTTCGGTCTCGACGCTGAATCGGGAACTGCGCACCGCCAAGGCGTGGCTCACCAAGACGATCCGCGCCGCTCTGCATGACACCTGAGCGCTGGGCTCGACTGCAAACCGCGTTTCATCGCGTGGCCGACAGTCCGCCCGCGGAACGCGAATCCACGTTGCGTCTGGTCTGCGGCGAGGACGCGGAGCTGCGTCGTGAGGTCGAGGCCATGCTCGAATCCGACGCCGCCGGCGATCAGCGCGTGCGCGATGCGATCGATGGCGCAGCCACGCAGGTGGTCGAGCACAAGCGCGCCAGCCTGATCGGCACCTTGCTCGGTGCCTACCGCGTCACGGGCATCCTGGGCCATGGAGGGATGGGTACTGTCTACCTGGCGGAGCGCGCCGACCGGCAGTTCGAGCAGCGCGTCGCCATTAAGCTGGTCGAACAGATGGCCGTGCATCCGCAGTTGCGCACGCGCCTGCGTGCCGAGCGGCAAATCCTCGCCAATCTCGAACACCCATACATTGCACACCTGATCGACGGCGGCGAAAACGAGGCTGGCATCCCCTACCTCGTGATCGAGTACATCGACGGGTTGCCGATCGACGAGTACTGCCGGACCCACAAGCTCGCGATCCGCGCCCGGCTGGAGCTGTTCGAGAAGGTGTGTTCAGCGGTCGACTATGCGCACCGCAATCTCGTCGTGCATCGGGACCTCAAGCCCGCCAACATCCTGGTGACCCCGGACGGCACACCGAAACTGCTCGACTTCGGCATCGCCAAGCTGCTGGCACCCGAGCCGGCCGCCTACACCGTCGCCGTCACGCGCATGCAGGATCGCCTGCTAACGCCCGAGCATGCGGCTCCCGAGCAGGTTCTCGGACGACCAATCACGATCGCCACGGATGTCTACGCACTGGGCGTGCTGCTCTACCAGATCCTTTGCGACCGCTCACCGTACGCGCTGTATAGCTCGACGATGCAGGGGTTGGAGCGGGCGATCTGCAACGAGGATCCGCCACGACCCAGCAGTTTGTTCCGCTCGGGACGTTCCAGGGCAGTGCTCGAGGCCGGGGGCTTCGATCCGACGCTCGTGGCCGCTGCGCGCAGCAGCAGCATCGACCGGGTGCGGCGCGCGCTTGGAGGCGATCTGGATGAGATCGTCCTCAAGGCGATGCGCAAGGAGCCAGAAGCGCGCTACGAGACCGCGGCGCAGCTCGCCGCCGATCTCAGGCGCCACCTGACCGGTGAGCTGGTCAGCGCGCGGCAGGGAAGCAGCCGCTATCGCGCCTACAAGCTGATCCGGCGCCACGCGGCGGTGGTCTCCGTGGTATCCATCGTCATTCTTGCGCTGGCCGGATTCGCCGCGCTGATGTGGGTGCAGCGACAGAAACTGGAAGCACAGAGCGCAGTGGTTGCCCAGGAGCGCGACCGAGCCGCTCAGGTCTCAGCCTTCATGGTCGACATCTTTTCGGCCGCAGATCCGTTCAATGCCCAGGGTCACGAGGTCACCGCGAGAGAGCTGCTGGAACGCGGCGCTGCGAGAATCCAGGGCGACCTGAACCAGCAGCCCGAGGTCCGCGCGCAGATGCTCGACAGCATCGGCTATGCGTACCAGCGCCAGGGCGATCAGCAGCGCGCTATTCCGTTGCTCGAGCAATCCCTGCAGATCCGCAGGCAGGCTGCGACCGGCCCCTCGGGCCTGCTGGTCACGAGCCTCAGGAACCTGGCGGACGCGCTGCGCATGGCCGGCAATGCGGCCTCCGCCGAGAGCTACTACCGGCAGGCGTTGCTGATGAGTCGCCAGGTCTATGGAGAACGCAAGCCAGAGGTGGCTGCGGTGATGGTGGGGCTCGGCCGGCTGCTCTATCCAAATCCATCCCGCATAGAGGAGGCGGAGAAGCTGTTGCGCGAGGCACTTGCCATCTATATCGAGACGCGCGGGCCCGAAGACAGCGAAGTAGCAGCGACCTGGTCCGATCTCGGCAACCTGATGCTGTGGAAGGGCGAAAAGGGCGACCTGGCGACCGCGGAGCGCTTTCACCGGCAGGCGCTGCGAATCTACGCATATAGCGTTCCGCGCACGCATCCGGATTACTCCCAGACTCTGGGCTCGCTGGGTTACGAGTTGATGAAGCGCGGCAACCTTGCCGAGGCGGAGAAAGCTTTGAACGAGGCGCTCGAGCTCAAGCGTCAGGTGTTCGGCCCTGACTCTCCACAGCTGACAGGAGTGCTGCAATCGCTCGCCACTGTGCACGAGCGGCGTGATGAGCTGAATGAGGCCATGCAGCTCGTGAGCCAGGCCCTAGCCATCACGCGCAAGAGCAGCGGTGAGCGTTCGGTCGAGACCGGGGTGTTCTTCGATTCGCTGGCGTTCATGCAATGGAAGGCCGGCAGGCTCGAAGATGCGCGCCACAACGTGGCGGCAGCCCTGAGCATTTACGGGGAGAAACTGCCGGCGGATCATCCTTATATTGCTTCCTCCGAGCACCTCCTGGGCGAGATCCGCCTGTCATCCGCTGACGCGCGCGGCGCGATCGCTCCGCTCAGGCATGCCGTCGATGTCTGTACGAGCATCTACGGGCCGGGGAGCTGGCGGACAGCGCGCTCACAGAGTGCCCTGGGCGAGGCACTTGCCACGCTCGGTGAGGCCACCGAGGCCGAGTCCCTCCTCCTGGGCAGCTATCGCACGCTGCAGGCGCAGCTCGGCGATGCCGACGACCTGACGCTCCTGGCCCGCAAGCGAGCATTGAAGTTCCTCAGTGCTCACGGCCATAGCGCAGAAGCTGATCAGCTTCTTCCGAGCGGCACGCGGTAGAATCCGCCCCGGGCAATAATCATCCGGAACCGATGCAGCGGTCCGCGGTCGCATTGACTGCGAACGTTCAATGGTCCATCGCGGGGGAATCATGTCGTTGACTCATCGCATTTGCTGCTTCTTTTCGGCCTTGCTGTTGGCGCCGACGCTCGCGACCGCACAGACACGGGAGGAAGCGCGCCTGCTGCAGGCCACACAGGTCGTGGAGGACCTGAGCGCCATGCCGGATCAGCGTGCGCCCGACTGGTTGCTGGCGCGTGCCCATGGCATCGCGGTGATTCCGAACGTCGTGAAAGTTGGCCTCGGAATCGGCGGCAGGGGCGGCAAGGGAGTGCTGGTCGTGCGCAATGCGCAGGGTGGCTGGAGCAATCCTGTATTCATCACGCTGGGCGGCGGGAGTTGGGGCTTGCAGTTGGGAGTTCAGTCCGCGGACCTGCTCCTGGTTCTCACCACAGACCGGAGCATCGAGGGAATTACGGGCGGCAAAGTCACCCTGGGCGCCGATGCTTCCGTCGCAGCTGGACCTGTCGGACGGCAGACCTCGGCCGCGACCGACATCAATCTCTCGGAGGTCTATTCGTACTCGCGCGCGAGCGGCCTGTTCGCAGGGATCGCGATCGACGGGTCGGTCATGGCGATCGACAAGAAAGCGAATGCGATCTACTACGGCAAGCCGGACATCAAGACTGACGAAATCTTCGCGAGTACGGAGCCGCTGCCACCCGCGGCGCGGCGTTTCATCGAGACGTTGGACCGGGGCACTCGTACCGCCGCGAACGCCGGCGCGCCTGCTGCTTCCGCACCGGCTCCGGCGGCTGCGCAGCCCACGACTCCGCCGACGACGGCTGCCCCGGCCACGCCGAATCCACCGGAAGCGGCGGACACCAAGACCTATCCGATGGAAGATCCCAATCCTGGCCAGGAACCGCCGCACTGACAAAGACAACCTAAGGAACACCGCATTTTGGGCGGGACACCGGCGTCCGGCCTATGGTGCCCCAGGCGCGAAGAGGAACGAGCCGTGAAGATCCTCAAGCCGATCCTGATTGGCCTGGCGGCGCTCATCGTATTGCTCGTGCTCATCGGGCTGTTCCTGCCCTCGGCCGCGCATGTCGAACGCTCGGTGAGCATCGCGGCGCCGCCCGCGGCAGTTTACGAGATCGTCAACGATTTGCGCCGCTTCAACGAGTGGTCGCCGTGGTTCGAGAAGGACCCGAAAGCGCGTTACTCCTTCAGCGGCCCCGGAAGCGGCGTCGGTTCCCGTCTCGAGTGGTCCAGCAATGACTCCTCGGTCGGCGCAGGCTCGCAAGAGATCGTCGAATCCGTTCCGGATCAGCGCGTGCGCACACGTCTTGACTTCGGCTCCCAAGGCAGCGGCGACGCGGTTCTGACCATCGCTCCCGAGGCAGCGGGTGCCAAAGTCACCTGGGGGTTCGACACTGACCTCGGCAACAACCTCCTCGCACGCTACTTCGGCCTGGCAATGGATTCGATCGTGGGCGCCGAATACGAGCACGCCCTCGGCAAGCTCAAGGCGCTCGCGGAAGCGACCCCGGTGCCTGCCGAGTCGGGCGAGACCCTGAAAATCAGCGAGGTGGATGCCAAGGCCATCGACATCGCCTACGTGGAGGGCGTCACCAGTCTCGACCCGGAAGCGATTTCCAAGGCGCTCGGAGCTGCCTACTCCCGGATCGGGCAGTTCATGCAATCGCACGCCCTCACGCAAAAAGGCGCGCCGCTCGCCGTCAATCGCTTCTATGATGAAAGCGGCTGGGGATTCCAGGCTGCGATTCCTGTGGCAGGTGTGACCGACGCGACTCGAGCTGCAGCTTCAGAAACTGGTGCCATCCGCTTCGGTCGCACGTACGCGGGGCGCGCACTCAAGGGCGTCCACATCGGTGATCACTCGACCTTACCGGACGCTTACCGCGCGCTCGAAGACTACATGGTCGCGAAAGGACTGGACTCGAACGGCCCTTCGTGGGAGCAATACATCAGCGATCCCGTCACCACGCCGGGCGAGAAGCTGCAGACCGATGTCTACATGCCGGTGAAAGCTGGCGCCGCGACCGCAAGGAGTGGCGCGGCGAACTGATCCGGAAGGGCCTAGAACGCCGACGCAGTCAGCGCAATGTCGGCATTCTTCCACGCGTCGCGCACCTGCGCATCGACGCGTGCAGCCTCTGCGGCCTTGTTCTGCACCTTCAGCGCTGCACTCAGCCCGTAAAGCGACCAGCCATTCGACGGATTGCGCACGAGATCCTCGCGGTACACGGCCTCCGCCTCCGCGGGCCGATTGGCCGCCAGCAATTGCGCGCCGAGCAGGTGACGCACCGGAAAGAACCAATCCCTCGGCTCGTCATACGCGAGCTTGTCCTCGCGCATCACGGCTTCACGCAACTGCGCAATCGCTTCGTCCGGACGATGCTCCGCAGCAGCGATGCGAGCGCGAACGACTGATGTGGCCACGCCGAGAACATCCCTCGTAGTGTTGAAGCCGGAGGGCGCATCGGCAGGCACCCCTTGCACAAGCTTCTCGAGCTCCGCCAGGGTTGCCTTCGCCTGATCCACCTGGCCCTTGGAGGCGAGCGCCACGCCTTTGCCGTAGAGATAACCGCCTGTCAAGGCGTGGAGCTTGGGATCCGGTGCGGTCTTCGCCAGCATCTCATCCCACAGGCCAAATCGGACCGTGGCCGCGTATTCCTCGGCGAGATACCAGTCGAAACCCGGCATGGCAAACAACATCTCATCGGGAATAACGCGGCGCGAATTGCGCACGGCGTCGAGTGTCTCGGCCTTGCGCCCTTCCATCGCGGCTGAATACGCCAGGAACTGGTAGTTGTGCCCGAAATACATCGCGTAGTAATCGGGTGGATGCGTCGCCTTGAAGTAAAGCTCGTCCGCCGCGGCGCCCTTGCGGTTGGCTTCCGCCGCTTCCTCATAACGTCCGACCCGTTGGAGGATGTGCGCGGGCATGTGCTCGAGATGTCCCGCTGCAGGCATCATGCCGCGCAGGCGCTCCGCCGCGGGTATTGCCCTCTCGGGGTGCGGCGAGGCCTCCAGCGTATGAATGTAGTAGTGGTTTGCGCCGGGGTGTTGCGGATCGCGCGACATCACGAATTCCAGGGCCTTCTGTATCTCTGTCGTTCCCGGCGAAGGCTTGCCGTCCGGACTCCACAATTTCCACGGTGTGATATTCATGAGTGACTCGGCATACAGGGTCTGCACGTCGAGGTCTTGCGGAAACTGTCGCGCGACGTCCTTCATCGCATCGGCGTAGGCGGCAAGCACGGGTGCGGAGTTCGAAGGGTCGAGCGGTTGCGCGTTCGGATAACGGCGGGCAAGTGCGCCGATCAGCGCCTGCTCGACCGGTGTCGCGTGAGCGGCATTGCTTTGCGCGAGTTGCAGCGCCTCGAACGCGACCTTGGCGCGCGGCTCCATCATCATCGGCAAGTTGTAGTTGGGGCCGACCGTGAGCGCCACGCCCCAATAGCAGGCCGCGCACTGCGGGTCGAGTTGGGCGGCGCGTGCAAACGAGCGTGTCGACTCGTCGTGGTTGAACGCCCAGAGAAAGCGCATGCCCTGGTCGAAGTACTGCTGTGCCTGCGGCGAGGTCGTCGCAACCTTGCGGTGGAAACTCCCCAGGTTGTCGAAAAGCGTCGCACCCTGCGCCCAGTCCGCAAGCGTCGAGGGAATGACCGGCATGCTGTGGGCGCCGTCCGTCATCGATGCTGATTGCCCCGCGGCCGCTGGTGGTGAAGAATCTGACGCCGCCGGTTGCGGCTTCGGGCCCTTGCAACCGCACACTGTCAGGATCGACAACAGGACGAATACCGTGCGCTGCATTATTGTTCTCCCGCTGCATCCGGGCCGCCGCAATGGCCTGTCATGCTAGCAGTGAGTAGGGTCGATGTCGCGCGCGATCTGTTAACGAAATTTAATTCCGCCGGAGCCGCCAATGATCGCAGTGAGGCATGGCAATGAGCGAGGATTCGCCGACCACGGCTGGCTGAAATCCTTCCACAGTTTCTCCTTCGCCGACTACTTCGATCCCGAGCACACGGAGTTCGGCCCGCTGCGAGTCATCAATGAGGATCGCGTCGCGCCAGGAGCTGGCTTCGGCACTCATGCACACCGTGACATGGAAATCATCAGCTACGTGCTGGAGGGCGCTCTCGAGCATAAGGATTCGATGGGGAACGGTTCGATCATCCGCCCCGGAGACGTGCAACGCATGAGCGCGGGCACCGGAGTAACGCACAGCGAGTTCAATCCGTCGCGCAGCGATGGCGTGCATTTCCTGCAGATCTGGATTCACCCGGACCAGCGCGGCATAGCGCCAGGCTACGAGGAAAAGAACTACCCGACGGCGGAAAAGCGCGGTCGCTTGCGCCTCATCGCCTCGCCCGACAGAGCTCAGGGCTCGGTGCTGATTCACCAGGATGCCCGCGTGTACGCGGGGCTCTTCGACGGCGCCGAAAGCGCGACGCTCAAGCTTGCGCCGCAGCGCTACCTGTATGTCCACCTCGCGCGCGGGACACTCAAAGCGAACGAGACCGCGCTGAATGCCGGCGACGCCCTGAAGGCGACCGATATCGATCAATTGACCTTGCAGGACGGGCGCGATGCCGAGGTGCTAGTGTTTGATTTGCCGGGATCAGCTCACTGATCCACGAACGCAAACCTCCATTCGACCATCAGGGGAGATCGAGAGATGAGAAGAAGAACTTTCTGCGCTTCTGCGGCCGTGGCATTGACCGCGACGGCTCTTCCTCTGCAGCGCTTGTTCGCTGCCACAGCGGCAGCCGTGGACGTCCCCGCCCTGGGGCCCGATCGCAAGCAAGTCATCCTCAAGGCGTCGGACATCGACGACTTGCGCGCCTCGATGCGTGGTGACGTGCTGACCGCGGGTCAGGACGGCTACGACAACGCGCGTCGTGTCTGGAACGGCGCCTTCGACCGCAAACCCGCCCTGATCGCCCGCTGCACCGGAGCCGCCGATGTGATCCTGGCGGTGAATTTTGCCCGCGCGCACGATTTGCTCACGGCGGTGCGTGGCGGTGGTCACAGCCTGTCCGGCCAGTCCGTCTGTGACGGCGGGATCATGATCGACCTGTCTCCCATGCAAAGTGTGCATGTCGATCCGGTCGGCAAGATCGCACGCGTCGAGCCCGGAGTGCTGCTCGGCAAGCTCGATCATGAGTCTCAAGCGTTCGGGCTCGCGACACCGGCAGGAACCGTGTCGCACACAGGTGCCGCAGGGCTCACGCTGGGAGGTGGATTTGGGCGCATTGCGCGCAAGTTTGGCCTTGCCTGCGACAACATGATCGGCGCCGATGTGGTAACGGCAGCCGGCAAGCTGGTGCGAACCAGCGCGAACGAGAGTCCCGACCTGTTGTGGGGCCTGCGCGGCGGTGGTGGAAACTTCGGAGTTGTCACCTCTTTCGAATACCGGCTGTATCCCGTCGACCCGATGATGTATGGCGGCCCGCTGGTTTTCGCCCTGGAACAGGCTCGCGACGTGCTCACGTTCTTCTCGGGCTACGCACTCGACGCACCGGATGATTTGTATTCAGACTGCTTCTTGGTCACGACACCGGACGGCCACAAGGCGCTGGTCTTCGATATCTGTTACAGCGGCCCGCTCGACAAAGCCGAGAGCGTGCTGAAACCACTGCGCGAGATCCGCAAACCCATAAAGGATGGGCTGCAGGTCGTCCCCTACGTCAAGCTGCAGGCCAGCGGGGACGACACTTTCCCGATCGGCCGCAGCTACTATTTCAAGTCAGGGTTCATTCACCGCATCGAGCCCGCGATGATCGAGGAGGTGGTCGGGCGCTACCAGACCGCTCCGCCAACCACGGTGATCGCCTTCGTACAACACGGGGGCGCAATCTCGCGCGTAAAGCCCGACGCCACTGCGTTCTCACATCGAGATGCCAAGCACAGCGTGCTGGTAGTCGGAACTTGGGACGACAAGGCCAAGGCCGACGAGAACATGCAGTGGGTCCGCGGCGTCTGGAGCAAGATCGAACCGATGACCGACGGCTTCTACGTCAACGAAATGTCGCATGAGGATCCCGAGCGTAAAGTTCGTGCGAACTACGGCGCCAACTACGACCGGCTCGCGCGGTTGAAGGGTCAATACGACCCGACGAACCTGTTCCGGCTGAATGCGAATGTGAAGCCAAGCGCGTGAGGCGCGACGCCCTCGCCTCTGCGGTGCAGGACATCGACGACGCGCGGACTCGTGATAGGACTGGGTACTGTGAGCAATCCGGCCGAAACCTACGAAAGCTACATGGTGCCGGCGCTGTTCGCGCCCTGGGCTTCGCGGCTCATTGAGCGCGCCAGGCCGCGGCCCGGTGAACGGGTACTCGACGTGGCCTGCGGCACGGGCGTCGTTGCGCGCCATGTCGCGTCCATCGTCGGCAGTGAAGGCAAGGTGGTTGGCCTGGACGCCAGTCCGAACATGTTGGACGTGGCGCGGGCCGTGGCGAAGCAGGAACGCGTGAGAGTGCAGTGGCACGAAGGGCGTGCCGAATCCTTGCCGTTCCCGGATGGAAGTTTCGACCTGGTGATGTGCCAGTTCGCACTGATGTTCTTCGAGGATCGGCACGCAGCACTCAAGCAGATGCATCGCGTGCTCACCGCGGATGGCCGCCTGGCGCTCAGTGTCTGGCAAAGTTTCGATCGGCACCCGTTCTACCGACGGCTGGACGAGGCGATCGAGCATCGTGCGGGCCTCTCCGGCGTGCGGGATATCTTTGCGATCGGCGACTCCGCCGAGCTGCGCCGTCTGGTGCTGGATGCAGGTTTCAGCGCAGGTGGAAATCGAGTCCGCCTCCATGACCGCGCGTTTCCCAGATCCACCGGCATTTCTAGCCGGCGAGATCGATGTGGACACGGCCGCAATCCCATCGATGCAGCATCTCGACGCGAACGCGCGTGCTGCCATTACGCGCGAGATCTCTGCGGACATGCAGGACGCGTTGCGTGAAGTCACGGTCGGCGACCAGGTGGTCATGCCGTTCCACGCTCACCTCGTGAGCGCCGTCCGGGCCGGGCCCGGCGCCAATCACAGGTAGCACGGGAGGACTATAGTCGCGCAGCGGATGTCAGCGGCAATAGCGTTGCAGAATGGCAGTTCCTCGTCAGGCCGGAGAGCATGCGTCGTGCTCCTGGTTGCGGGGCTCGTGTTTTCCGCAACGACCGCGCCGCGATCTGACCCACACCCGCCGTGGATCTTGCCCGGCGAATCCATCGTCGTTCTCGAGTCACCGCAGTTCCATTTCGATTGGGAACATCGCCGGTTGCCGCTGCACATCGATCTGTTTCGCTGCGCCACCGCCGCGTTGCATGCCAAGTACCCGCAGGTTCGCCTGGTGCCCCAGGCTGAATTCGTCAAGCGCGTTTTC
Source organism: uncultured Gammaproteobacteria bacterium (assembly GCA_963705495.1). Classification (GTDB taxonomy): domain Bacteria; phylum Pseudomonadota; class Gammaproteobacteria; order Steroidobacterales; family Steroidobacteraceae; genus DATBVX01. The sequence goes on from CAVPJQ010000007.1 coordinate 14,253, forward strand.
CCCGATCTCGAGCCGGGCATAGCGCCCACCAGCCCCGAGAGTCTGAAGCTGCTGGCTGACAACGACACGTGGAAGGAACGCTCCGCGCCGCTCAACGTGCGCTATTTCGTCTACGGCGCCACGGAAAACGACATCGAGACTCTCTTTGAAATGTTCGGCTGCGTGGGTGCGGCAACCGGCGGGCTCTGCGGCGGCGGCGCGGAATGGAAGAAGCAGTCCACCTACCAGGCGCTCGTGGTGGACAACAAGAAGCGTCGCGATGCGGCCGTAGCCGGCACGGCGAGTGGCACGTCATGGAACGCAATAGTGTTGCCGCTCTTCGTCGGGTGGAAGTCGCCGACCGAAGGTCAGGTCTGCCGGGCCCTGGGCCGGGATGTGCTCGCGCTCCTCGAACGGATGAACACCCAGGACGCAGCGGCTGCAGGGGCTGACGCGCCATGAATGCACGCGTGCTGGTCATCGTCCCGTGGTTGCTCATGGCCGGAGGGTGTGAGGTGACGCAGGTTGAAACCGGAAACTTTCCACCGACCGCACCGCTCAGGGGAGATCTCGTGCGCGGCGTGTCGACGCGCGCCGACGTGGAGCGGGCCCTCGGCCATCCGAACGGAACCGGAAGCTCGAGCCTGCCACCCGACTGGCAAGCGCGGGATGTCTGGCTGTACCAATCGATCAAGTTGAACAGCATCGAACGAGCAACTCCCGAAAATGGCGAGACGCTCACAGGAACCGTCCTCAATGCGGACATGACGCAGCAAGTCCTGCTCGTGTTCTTCGCCTCAGATCGCTATGACGGATACCTGTGGTACTCGAATGCAGGAACAGTCGAAGCGAAGGGACACCAGGGAATTCACTGAGCCACGAACGCGAGGTGCGTTCATGAGAATACTTGTCGCACTTGCCGCCGCCGCGTCTCTGAGCGCGTGCATGTCTGTCAGCTATGGCGTGAAGCCGCACACGGAGCGACTGCAACAACTCAAGCCCGGGCAAACCCGATCGAGCGACGTGCTGCTCACGCTTGGCGAGCCGCGTGGCAAGGGTGCCGCTCATGTACGCCCGGAAATGCCGCTTGAAGAGGTATGGTTCTACGAATTCGTCAAATCCGATGGCAGCAAGACTGACCTCGACATGCTCCTGGTGTTCATGAAAGGCGACATCTACGACGGCTACCTGTGGTTTTCATCCTTGCAGAAGATGAAGAAGTCCTGAGGACGGCGCATGTCGCAGCACATTCGTTTGTCCGCTACCCGATCGACCGTCCTCACGCTGGCCCTGTTGTTGATGGCAGGCTGCATCGACGTGCGCGTGCGCGCCGGCAAGCGCCCGAATTTGGATGCGCTGGAACGTCAACTGGTGATGCACGTGTCGACGATGGACGACGTACGAGCCTTGCTAGGCGAGCCGTTCGGCACGGGCGGATCGATGCTGCCGATGCAGGATGGCGCGCGTACCACCTGGTCCTACTACTACGAGGAAGGAACGCTGCACGACGATCGACGGATCTTTCTGTTCGTCTACTTCACACCGGACGAGCGGTACGAGGGCTACCTGTGGTTCTCGAGCCTGCCCGCAATGGCAGCACGGACGCCCACTGACGCGAACAAAACTCCATAGAAAACTTTCGAGGAGAGCGCCCCGCAGGAGTACGCGCGTGTCGGTACCGCTGCTAGACTTGGTTCCAGACGTCCGGCGAACCGGTGACGAGAACGGAGTGAAGAGCATGACTAACTTTAGGAGTGTTGCGACAGGTATTGCCGCCGCAGCTGGCCTCATGCTGCAGGGTTGTTATACCGCCCCAGCGTACACGCCCGTTCCAGTCTCGTCGTCCATTCCCGCGCGATTCGATGCGTCATGGCAGGCGGCCCGTGGCGCGGCTGCCGACGAGGGCGTCCGCATTACCCACGAAGATCGCACCAGCGGGACCCTGCGCGGCGACAAGGGATCGTCCAGCGTGGTGATTACGGTGGTAACGCAGGCCGACGCATCAATCCACGTCAGTTTTTCCGTGACAGGGGACGCGAGTCTGCAGGATCGTCTGACGCGTGCCTATCAACGGCGCATGGGGCGCTGATCGGGTTGCGCCTTCGGCCAGCGACGGACTGATTGCGCGCGCAGCGACAGCTCGAACATGACACGCTCCGCCAGCACTCCCCGTCTGCGCCTCATCCTGCTCTGGTACCTGCTGGTCATCGTGCTGGTCGCCGTGAGTGAGCGTCCCTGGACCCATCACTGGAGTGGTGAACTGGCGCGAGTCCTCGGTCTGATGCTCGTTGCAGCGGGCGCACTCGGTCGCATCTGGTGCTCAGCCTTCATTGCCGGATACAAGGACGAGCAACTCGTGACCTGGGGGCCCTATTCCCTGTGTCGCAATCCGCTGTATGCATTTTCGATGCTGGCGGGTATCGGTATCGGCCTGGCTTCAGGCAGCGTGACTGTCGTAGCGATAACGGTCATCGTGCTCGCGGTACTGCATGTGCGGGCCGCTGGTGATGAGGAGCGAGTATTGCTGCAACGACACGGCGAGGCGTTCAGGCGCTACTGCGCCCAAGTGCCCCGATTTCTGCCGCGGCGCTGGCGAGCCGAAATGCTGCCGAGCGCAAGCGTGAATTTCGCCGTGTTCCGCAAATCCTTCCTGGACGCAGGAAGCCTGTTTGTTCTCTTCGCAGCGATCAGCACGTGCGATGTGTTGCGGCGGACGTTGCACTGGCCGGCCGCCTTCGTGCTGTGGTGAAGCGCTGAGCCTTCAGCTGTTCGGCAGCGATGCCGTGGAGGTCACGGCGGTGGACTGGGCGGCCGGTTGCGCAGGCGCCATGTCCGGCGCGAGCGGCATGGTGTACGGGTCGACTTTCTCGCGAGCCTCGCGGCGACGCCGCTCGAGCTCATCACGCGCGCGGCGTGCTTCACGAGCTTTCTCGAATTCTTCCTGGGCACCTTTGTCAGCAGCAGGCTGCTCGGCCTCGAGGCGCGACACCGCTTCGCGGGCGTTGCGGCATTCGCGATCGTTGAGCGCCGCGCTTTGCAGCTCGTTGCAACGATGCACGACCCCCTGCAAGACCGCCGGGTCTTCCATGAGCTGAAGCGCGCTTCGTGGCGGAAGCTCCTGGCCGCAGCCGGCGACGAGGGTCGGGAAGACCAGGATTGCGGCGACTCGCCAGCCGCCTCTCATTGTCGAACGCATGGTGTAATCCGTAACGCAGGTGATGGGGTTGCGTCGCAGCGGCCCCGCTTGCTGCTAGCCCATCGAAATCGGGCGCAATCATATGAAACTAAAGCGCTTATGGATTGTGATCGGGGTCTCAGGTCGAGGGTGATTTTGGACCTCCGGCAGATGCGGCCCGATAGCCGGTTACTGCCGGCCGACAGGCGGCGGTGCTAGATTGGACAGTGACAACCCGCCGTGCCCGCCATGATGAACTGTAGGTGCTGGGCGATTCTGACCGTGGCGCTCGCCGCGCAGGCCGTTGCTGCGCCACCGGCCAATTCCGTGCCCTCCTCGAGCAGCATGACCGTCATCGGCGCCAATGAGCTGCTGAGCGCCGGCGCGGGAGAATTGCAGCGTGGAAACTATCAGCAGGGCATCGAGCTGACACTGGCAGGGCTCGAGCGCCCGAACTCGCCCGAGGATCGCGCCGCGGGTCTGGCGAACCTTTGTGCGGGTTACGTTGGGCTGCGTCAGTATGAGCTGGCCCTCGCCAAGTGCAGTGAGTCGATCGAGCTCAACTCCGCCAATTGGCGCACATGGAACAACCGCGCCGCGGCGTACATGGGCAAAGGCATGATTGAAGCAGCGCTGAACGATGTGCAGACCGGTCTGCAGCTATCGCCGCAATCGGGCACCCTCAAGAAGACCAAGCAGATCCTGCTGGAACGCAAGCGCGTGCGCGAAGAGCAACGCCGCAAGGCAATCCGCTCCTAGGATGGAGCTCAAGTCCGATCTGTTCGGCAGCGTGAACCGGGTTGAGCGGCGGATCGACTCTGCATTGACCCTCGTCGTGGAGCGCGACGTGCGCCGTTCACGCTGGTGGTTGCGGGCGCTCGCCTATCACCTCGCGCGCCGCGAAGCACGTGCTCTGCAGGTGCTCCGCGCTGTTCCCGGTGTCCCGACGTATCACGATTTCTCGGGCGGAGTGTTGAGGCGCGGCTGGATCGAGGGACTTCCCATGCAGCTCGCCCGGCCACATGACACGCGCTTCTTCGCAAATGCTTTCGAGCTGTTGCGGCGCCTGCATCGCGCCGGCGTCGCTCACAACGACCTGGCAAAGGAGCCGAACTGGCTGGTCACGCCGGAGGGTCACGCAGCATTGGTCGATTTTCAGCTGGCGCTGGTCTCGCGTCGCCGTGGCCGGTTGTTTCGCACCCTGGCCCGCGAGGACATCCGTCACCTGCTCAAGCACAAGCGCACCTACTGTCCCCAGCGCTTGACCCGGCGTCAGTTGCACATTCTTGCCACACCTTCATCGCTCAACCGTGCATGGATGAGCAGCGGCAAGAGACTCTACAACTTCGTCACGCGTCGCATGCTGGGGTGGGCAGATCGTGAAGGCGCCGGCGATCGCAACTGGCGCTGACTTGCGGGTGCCAGACAGTCCGATTAACCTGCGCCGCCCCGCACTCCACGGTATCGCAATGGCCATCGCCCACGTTCACAACCTGCATCGACCGATCACCCAGGACCAACGCCCCTACGGGATCCGCATCAGCCTGAGGGAAAATGACCCGTTCCGCGGACTCCTAGGTCCGGAGTGGCAGAAGTACCATTGGTTCGCGACGGCCGCAGAACGTGATCGGGCGCTCGAGGAGATGAGTCGCAAGCACGAGTATTCGCGCAGTGGCGATCGGCCGGCGCTGGTATTCGTCAAAGTCGAGAAGCTGGCGGAGAGTCGCAGCTTGTAAGAGGTGCCGGGTTTAAGTTATTTAGTTATCTCGACCACCGGACGGATAACTAAATAACTTAAACCCGGCACTTCTAGAAACGGCCTGCCCATGAAGAGGTAGAAGGCGGTCTCGCCTTCCGTGTCGTAGCCCACGGCGAGATACAGCGGCCCGAGAAAAGTATCGAGGCCGAGAAACAGGCTCCCATCCTTGCGTGTATCGTTGAAGCTCGCCTGGGATCGCTCCGCCCACGTATTGCCGACTTCCATCGACAGGCCCGCATACACCGGAACGTTGAGCAATCCTGGTCGATCGCCGCGACCGATCTGCCGGTAATACAGGGCGCGCGCGATGCCGAAGTGGGGCCCGGCGACCGAGTTGGCGGTGAGGCCCGAGAGATTCAGGAACCCGCCCAGTGTGAAGAAATCCTGGACTGGGGGAGTCGCGGCATCACTGTGCACGGTCGAACCGCCCGATGCCCACAACACGAGCGTGTGTCGCCCCCAACTTCGCGCCACCAGAGCATCCAGACTCAGAATGTCCGAAGACGCATCGTCGCCCAGGCCGGTGCGCCCGGCAGTCCACTGCATCTCTAAGGCCTGCCCCGAGCGCGGGAAGTTCAGATTGTCGAGCTCGTCATAGCGAAAGCTGGTGATGAATTCCCCGGTGTCGAAATCCTCCTCCGGCAACGTCGGCTCACCGACGTGTACGCGCGATTGGCCGAAGCCGCGCCGCACGCCGACGCGCAGTTCCCCCGAGCTTCCGAACCCGCGCCCAAGAGCGAGTTCGGCTTCCTGGCTGCGCACGCGAAACTCCGCAATCGGCTCCTGGTCGTTGAGCAACTGCACGTTACGAATCTCGAACAGGAACTGCGGCGCGACGAAGTAGCGTGGCGAATAGGTGATCGGCTGGTAGAACTCGGTGCGAAACAGCGGGTTTTCACCCACTTGCAGATCCGTGACCCACTCCGCGCCCAGCTGATTGACCTCCGTAATGATGAGGCGCGAGGCGGCGTTGTAGCTGCTGTTGCCCTCGAAGTCATCCTGCAGGTTGAGACTGAAACGCACGTAGTTCGGGCCCCAGGACTTGCGCCGCGCGCTCACCTCGAGCCCGTCGCGATCGCCATCGCGCACCAGTCGATAGTCGACCGTTTCGAACTGGTCGAGGCCATAGAGCTCAGTGATGCGCCTCTCGAGGCTGCTGGTGTCGAGCGGCTTGCCGATGAGGGGCTGCATCGCGGCATCGATGATCTTGGCATAGCGCCTGGAGCGCTCATCGCTGCGCACGAAGGCGATTTGCGGGCCCTGGCGTTCGCGCACATTGCGCCGCGCTAGGTATTGAGTGTACTGATCGTTGGGCAGACTCAGTTCGCCAAGGCGCGTGGCCGCGGTCCGCGCTGCGACTTCACCGCTCGCGATGGCATCACCCACATTCCTGAAGTCGAACGCAGTCATGCCGCCCAGCAGCGGTTCGATGACGACGTCACGCTCGGTCAGGGTCGCGCGCTGACGCCTGGTCTCGCGCTGGATCAGGATCGCCACCATCTGGTTGGAGACATCGAGGGGCGAGAGCAGCGTTTCGCGCTTCTGCAGCGGAAAGCTCACGTCCGATACGATGAGTACATCGACGTGCATGGCACGTGCGATCTCAGCCGGCAGGTTTTCTGCCAACCCGCCATCCACCAGCACTCGCTTGTCTATTTCTACGGGCTCGAAGACTCCGGGAGCCGACATGCTAGCGCGCATCGCCGTGGCGAGGTCGCCGTGGTCCAGCACCACGGTGGCGCCAGTTTCGATGTCGGCAGCCACGGCACGAAATGCAATCGGAAGGTCATCGAAGCTCTCTACCTGCGACACCGGCAGGGTCTGCAAACGCAGCATCTGGTTCAGCTTCTGCCCCTGGATCAGGCCGCGTGGGTACAGGAATTTGCCACCCTTGAGTCCGAGCGGCAGGCGCACTGGAAAGTCGCGGTCATCCTGTTTGCGTCGATACGCAAGATCCTTGCGCGATGGGCGATCCCGAAAGGCATCCTGCCAGTCGATCGAGCTCATCAGCTTTTCGATCTCCGTCGCCGACATCCCCGAGGCGTACAGGCCCCCGACGACCGCTCCCATGCTGGTGCCCACGACCGCATCGACCGGCACACGCATCTCTTCAAGCGCCTTGAGCACACCGACGTGTGCCGCGCCACGGGCGCCACCACCACTGAGGACCAACCCGATGCGTGGTCGAACGGGATGCTGGACGGCTGCGGTCCCGGTGGCAGCCGGCGGCGACGTGTCCTGCGCAAGGATAGCAACGGAAAATAGCAGCGCGCCGCAGCCGACGACGAGCGCCGTGCATCGTCGAGAAACAGCTTTGAAGCTGGCGGAGTTCAAGAAGGAGTCGAGCCCCAACTGATGTACACGCGCCGGTTGTGCTTTCCCTTGTTCTCGACCTTGGTGAGCTGCATCGGCCCAATCTCCGCGGTGCGGGCGACATGTGTGCCACCACAAGGTTGCAGGTCCACGCCTGGAATGCTCAACAGGCGTATTCGGCCCGCGCCGACCGGCGGGCGGACCGACATGGTGCGAATGAGTTCCGGCTGCCGCGACAATTCCTCGTCGGTGATCCATTCGGAGGTCACGATCGTATCAGCGCGAATCAGCTCGTTGAGGGCGCTCGTCACGCGCTCACGATCGATCTCCTCCTGCGTGTCGAAATCGAGCCGGCTCTTGTCGGACGCGATTTGTCCGCCCGTCACGCCGAACCGCAGGACCGAGCCGAGCAGGTGCAATGCCGTGTGCATCCGCATGTGCGCGTAACGTCGCTCCCAGTCGATGGTGGCGACAACCGCATCGCCTGGGCGCAGATCAACCGACCTTGTCTCCGGAATGTGCACAATCCTCCCCTGCTCGCCCTTGCGTGTGTCGATGATCCGGACTGAACGTCCATCCTCGGTACGCAGCCAGCCGCTGTCCCCAGGCTGCCCGCCGCCGAGCGGATAGAACACCGTGCGGTTCAGCTCGATCCCGGCATCGGTGGATGCGACCACCTGCGCTGCGCACGACTTGAGATATGCATCCTGCTGGAACAGGGATTCGGTGCTCATGGGCCACCAGATTTAGCAGCGAACCCAGCGCACGTCCACCCCAGCCGTGCGTGAAGCGCCGCTCACCGTGACTTGGTGGTCCGCGCCCGAGTCGCTACACTGCGCCGCAACTCGCATACCCCGCATGGTCCGAACGCCGCTCACGTTCCTGCTCTTGCTTTCGCTCACACTCCTGGGAACTGCCCTCGCCCAGGAAGCGAGCGATTGGGAACACTACGGCGGTGATGACTTCGGACAACGCTATTCCACGCTCACGGCGATCGATCGCGACAACGTCCACGAGCTCCAACAGGCGTGGGTGTACCGCACCGGTGAGCTCGGCGAAGGCTTCGCGCGCGCTGACAAGCTGGCATTCGAGGCCACTCCAATCCTGATCGAGACGACGCTCTATCTCAGCACACCGACAAATATCCTCATCGCGCTCGATGCCTCGACCGGCAAGGAGCGCTGGCGTTACGACCCGAAGATCGATCGCAAGCGCCGCTACGCCGAAGCCGCATCGCGCGGCGTCAGCGCATGGCATGAGTCACCTGCCAAGGCCGCAGGCGTCTGCGGCCTGCGCATCTTCATGGGGACGCTTGATGCGCGCCTGATGGCCGTCGACGGCCGCACCGGCCAGTTGTGCCAGGATTTCGGCCCTGGCGGCGAGGTCGATCTGGCTGCCGGCATTCAAATCCGCAGTGCACCGGACTATCTCGTTACCTCGCCTCCGGCGATCTACAAGGACCTGGTCATCGTGGGCGCGGCGATCGGCGACAATCGTGGTGCCGAGCTCGAACGCGGCGTCGTGCGTGCCTTCGATGCCCGCACGGGAATGCTGCGCTGGAGCTGGGACCCGATCCCCACCGATCCCGCTGATCCGGTCAGTAAGGAGTGGAATGCGCGCAATGCGCAACGCACCGGGGCAGCCAATGCCTGGAGCGTCATGTCGGTGGATCCGGCGCGCGGACTGCTGTTCGTTCCGACCGGTTCGGCGAGCCCGGACTTCTACGGCGGCGAGCGGCCCGGTTCGAATCGCTACGCGAATTCGCTCGTGGCGCTCAATGCGGCGACCGGCAAGGTCGTGTGGCACCAGCAGCTCGTGCACCATGATCTGTGGGATTACGACGTGGCATCGCAGCCAGTACTCGCCGAGCTGGTCCGCGACGGCAAGAACGTCGCGGCGGTGGTGCAGGCGACGAAGATGGGCGTGCTGTTCGTTTTCGATCGCGAAACAGGAGCGCCGCTGTTCGAAATCCGCGAGCGTCCGGTGCCGCGCTCCGATGTTCCGGGGGAGCAATCGTGGCCGACACAGCCCCTTCCCGTGCTGCCACCTCCACTGGTTTCGCACGCGCGTGTCGGGCCCGAGGATGCCTGGGGACTCACGTTCTGGGATCGCGGCAGCTGCCGCGACCAGATCGCCCGGCTCCATTCCGAGGGGATCTACACGCCGCCGAGTCTGCAGGGCACGATCCTCTATCCAAGCTACGCGGGCGGCAGCAACTGGGGAGGTCTCGCACTCGACAGCGAGCGGCAGTGGGCAATCGTGCCGCTCAACAACCTGCCGATGGTGGTGACTCTCATCAAGTCCGACGAGGTGCGCGCCGCGGCGCGCTCCGGCGAGTTTCCGGATTCGGAGTTCGCGCTGCAGGCCGGCACTCCATACGGCATGCGCCGCGAGGCGTTGCTGTCCCCATGGGGGTTGCCGTGCACCGCGCCGCCCTGGGGAACGCTCGCTGCAGTCGACCTGCGCCGCGGCGACATCAAGTGGCAGGTGCCACTCGGATCGACGCGTGACCTGCTGCCGTTCTTCGTGCCGACGCGAACACTCGGAACGCCTAACGTTGGCGGGCCGATCGTGACGGCGGGCGGCTTGATCTTCATTGGCGCCGCGATGGACGACTACCTGCGCGCATTTGACGTTGAAACCGGCAAGGAGCTGTGGAAGGGACGCCTGCCGGCGGGCGGCCAGGCGACGCCGATGACCTACTACGACAACGCACAGAAGCGCCAGCTGGTCGTGATCGCCGCCGGTGGACATGGGAGCCTCGGCACCAAGCAGGGCGACTATGTCGTCGCCTTTGGGCTCGCTGATCACGGCGATCGCCCGGCTCAATAGGGATCCGCCATCGCTCGGCAAGATCGGCTATTCTTTCGCCACACCGGCAAGAAACACGCGCAGCGCAACCGCATGCCCTATCTCGTCATCATGTTCGCGGTGCAGATGGCGCTCATCGTTCACGTGATCCGCACCGGCCGTAATTCACTGTGGATCTGGGCGATTGCACTCATCCCCGTCGCCGGCTCGATTGCCTACATCATCGCGGAAGTGTTGCCGGGTCTGATCCGAAGTCGCGGGGCCCAACGCGCCACCGCAGCGGTGCGCCGAACGCTCGACCCGCATCGGGACCTGCGGCGCTATTCGAACGAAGTGAAGGTGTCAGGCAACATCGACAGCCGCAGGCGCTACGCCGACGAGCTGACCGCTCACGGCGAATTCGATGCTGCGATCGAGGCGTATCGCGGGGCTCTGAACGGCCTCTATGAGCACGATCCACAACTACTGCTGGGTCTGGCACGCGCCGAGTTCGGCAAGGGAGATATTCGCGCCGCACGTGAAACACTCGATCGGCTGATCCAGCATAACCCCGAGTTCAAGTCAGCAGACGGCCATCTGCTCTACGCTCGTTCTCTCGAAGGCGAAGGCAATCTCGACAAGGCTCTCGAGGAATATCACGTGCTCAGCGGCTATTACCCGGGCGCTGAAGCGCGCGTTCGCTACGGACAGCTCCTGAAACGCCGCGGCGATCTTGACGCTGCGCACCGAGTGCTCCAGGAGTTGCTGGAGAGCGCCCAAATCGCACCGGCACACTATCGTAAGGTGCAGCGCGAGTGGCTCGAGCTCGCTCGTCGCGAGCTCTAGCAGCGTGTCAACGAGTGGTTGCAGGGAGATTGTTACCCTCCCCTCGGCTGCCGGCCCGGATGTGACCCTTCTGTCACCCGGCCTCGACTGATTTTCCTACCGCCCGCCTCCTAGGATTGCACGTCGCATGAAACGTGCGGTGACCACACCGCCCTGCGACGCGCACGCAGCGTACTGCGCACACTTCCCGGGAGATGATTTCGATGAAACGATTTCTAGGCTGGGCCAGTCTCACCACGATACTGCTCTGGAGCGGAGTGGCGTTCGCGGATGAACAGACCGAGGCTGACCTGCTGAAGCGCCTCGAGCAGCAGGAGGAGCGCATCAAGATTCTCGAGCGCCGCCTCGAGATCCAGGACGACGAGACCGCGACGACCGCCGCCAGCTCAGCGCAGGACGAACGTATCAAGATTCTCGAGCGACGGCTCGAGATCCAGGACGAGACCGCAAAGACCGCGGTCAGCTCCACACCGATCGTGCAGGCCAGTACCAAGGGATTCTCGTTCCGCTCGCCTGACGGTGCCAACCAGGTGCGATTGCGCGGCGTTCTGCAGGTCGATGGACGCTTCATGCAGGACGATGCCGGTCTCGGCGCAGTCGATACCTGGCAGGTGACTCGCGCCCGCCCGATCATCGAAGGCACACTGGCGAATTTCGTCGGACTTTCGTTTCACGCCCGACTTTGGACAGGGACGCACTGTGATCCAGGACGCCTTCATCACGGCCCGGATCACGCCCGAATTTCGCATCACCGCCGGCAAGTTCAAATCGCCGTTCGGCCTCGAGCGTCTGCAATCGGCGAACGACATCCGCTTCGTCGCCCGGGCGTTCCCGACCAGCCTGGTTCCCAACCGCGACATCGGCTTGGCATTCGAGGGTGACGTGTTCGGCGGGCGCTTCAGCTACGCGGCAGGGTACTCGAACGGCGTCATCGACGGCGGCAGCAGCGAGACGCTCACGGATGTGGACATCGACGACAACAAGGAGTTGATCGTGCGCCTGTTCACACAGCCGTTCGCGAACTCGGACACGTTCGCATTGCGAGGCCTCGGATTTGGAATCGCAGCCGGTCGCTCCGACTCGACCGGCACGGCCGCCCAGCCGCTGCTGCCGGCATTTCGCACTTCGCCGCAGCAGACCTTCTTTCGCTATCGTGCGGGCACTACGCCCACGATCGCCGATGGCGAACGGACTCGCTACTCGCCGCAGTTCTACTACTACGTCGGCAGCTTCGGACTGATCGGTGAATACGTCCAGGTCTCGCAGGAGGTCTCACGCACGACGACGGCGGGGATCAGTCGTGGCAGGATCAACAACAATGCCTGGCAGCTCGCTGCCTCGTGGTTCCTGACCGGCGAAGAGGAGACTTTCCGCGGCTACACGCCGACTTCGACGTTCAAGCTGGGTGAATCCTGGGGCGCCTTCGAGCTGACTGCGCGCTACCATGAGCTCGATATCGACGACGAGGCCTTCCTCGGCGGCGCCAGTTCGTTTGCGGATCCGACAGCATCGGCGAGCAAAGCGTCGGCCATCGAGGTTGGCCTCAACTGGTACCTCACCCAGAATCTCAAGTGGGTGCTGAACTATGGCATCACGCGCTTCGAAGGCGGCACACCGGCCGGCGATCGCGACGACGAGAAATTCTTCCTGACCCGATTTGCACTCGGTTTCTGACAGCACTGCACGGAGTTTTCATCATGGCTCAATTTCGATTCCCACGACGCGCTCTTCTGCTGGCAGTGCTGGCGCTTGCTGCGGTGATTCCGCTGCATGCCGCGCCGGTGACGCTCCTCAACGTCTCCTACGATCCGACGCGCGAGCTGTACGTCGATTACAACGCGGCGTTCGCAAAATACTGGAAGGCGAAGTCCGGCCAGGACATCAAGTTCAATCAGTCGCACGGTGGCTCTGGCAAGCAGGCGCGCACTGTGATCGACGGGCTCGCCGCTGATGTTGTTACGCTGGCGCTCGCCGCGGACATCGACGCGATCGCCACGCAAGGCAAGCTCCTGCCACTCAACTGGCAAAGCCGGCTGCCAAACAACAGCTCACCCTACACCTCCACCATCGTGTTCCTGGTGAGAAAGGGCAATCCGAAGGGAATTCGCGACTGGGGAGATCTGGTCAAGCCGGGTCTCTCGGTGATCACACCGAATCCCAAGACCTCAGGCGGCGCACGCTGGAACTACCTGGCGGCCTGGGCCTGGGCATTGAAGCAGCCGGGCGGCAACGACAAGACGGCGGAGGAGTTCGTCGGCCGGATCTACAAGAATGTGCCGGTACTCGACACGGGCGCGCGCGGCTCGACGACCACATTCGTGCAGCGTGGGATCGGCGATGTACTTGCTGGCTTGGGAGAACGAGGCGCTCCTCGCGATCCGCGAGCTCGGCTCCGACAAGGTACAGATCGTCGTGCCGTCCTTGAGCATTCTGGCCGAACCTCCGGTAGCAGTCGTGGACAAGGTGGTCCTGCGGCACGGCACCCGCGATGTCGCCCAGGCGTATCTCGAATACCTCTACAGCAAGGAAGGCCAGGAGATCGCCGCGCGCAACGGCTATCGGCCGCGCGATGCCGAGATCGCGGCCAAGTACGCGACGCAATTTCCGCACCTCAATTTGGTGACGATCGCCGATTTCGGCGGCTGGGCCAAGGCACAGAAAACACACTTCGCGGATGGCGGCATTTTCGATCGGATCTACGCCCCCTGACTCGTTCCCCCCAGCGCCCGTTCCCCCTCAGCGTGCGCTAGTCGTTCGGCTTGCCGCCCGTCTGTGCAGACAGATGGGCGGCGAGTCGCTCGGCGTGCCCCGTCAGCTCGCTGGCAGCCGTCGCTTCCCAGTGCTCCGCACGCAGCATCGGGCCGAGGTAGTACAGGTGCAGACCCGGCCAGCCATCAGAATCGATGAGTGCACCATGCCGCCCAGTCTTGAAACCAAGGCCGAGGGCGTCCGGCACGGCGAGTCCTGAGCCCACAAGATTGCGGAGCAACGAGTCGCGCGCGCGTCGCATGTCGTAGTCGGGCCCGGTGCAGTTGATCACCCGGTCGAAACGCAGCTCGACAGGCCTCTCTTCCCCGCGGGGTCGCCAGGTCACGCAGATGCCGTCTGCCACCTGTTTCATCTCGCGCAGTCTGCCCGCATGCACTTGCAGGGTGCCCGCGCGGCGCAGCGCCTCCAGGTGCGTAACGACCGCGGGCGGCAGACGGTGTCGATGAATGTCCCAGTAGGTGCGCACGTGCCGCAGAAATCGGCGCCGCTCGCTCTGCGGCAGGCGCTGCCACAACGTCGGCGCCATCTTGCGCACGAAAGTGACGGCCTCGCGCCAGTCGCCGCCCAGTGACTGCGCCTCGCGCGCCAGGACGCGCGTTACCCGCAACATGCGAGCGCATCGATGCCGATGCGGCGAGCAGCAGCATGCCACCGTCACCCTTGAAAGCGTCCGGGCGAAAACTGCTTTGCGACGGCGGAATGAGGCCATGACGTGAAATGACGTGAAGCGTCGGCCATGGTTCGCGCCTCGAGGTCGCCGCCATGACGACGTCGACCATCGTCAATCCGGAACCGACGACGAGAACGGTCTCGGCGCTGCGCATCGCGTGTGGGCTCGACCAGGGGTCGGCCTGGAAATGCCCGGATCCTTCGATGGCTCGCATCACCGGCAGTGGTGCGGGCGGCGGGTTGCCACTGGCGAGGACGACGTCATCGGCAACGATGCGCTCTCCGCTGGCGAGTAGCACCTGCAGCGGTGCGGTCCGGTCCGGGCGCTCGATCGCGCTCACCTCGGCCTGCAGGCGCTCGAGTCTCACGTGCCTGGGTGCTGCCAGCTCGGCCGCCAGCAGAATCTCTACCAGATACTCTCCATAGAGCGGACGCGGCAGAAAGTCCTCACTGCTCGTGGCCGGGATCGCGACGCTGCGCAAACTTCAGAAACTGCAGCGGATCCTCAGAGCTTGCCGACATGCGCGCTGCAGGAACATTGAGGAGGTAGGGATGCCCGCGGTCAGCGTAAGCCACGCCGCGCGCGAAGCTCCCGCTGCGCTCTATCAACACGATGCGCGTCGGGCCCGGCAGCGAACGGCGCAGCAGGTTCGCCGCCAACACGGTGCCGGAAAAACCGGCGCCGACGATCGCGACAGTGCGCAACAGAGGATCCATGAGGTGCGTCCGTGCTCGAGAGCGCTGCTGCGCCCGCAATCACTCCACGACGAGCCGATAGCCCGCGCCGGGCACGGTCTGCAACAACTGCGGCACGGCTGGATTCGGTTCGAGCTTCTGACGCAAGCGGTGCACGAGCTGCTTCAGCAACTGTCGATCGCCAGCACCGGAATGTCCCCATACCTGCACCAGCAGGCGATCCGAGCTCACTGTGCGGCCGTGATTCGCGAGCAGCGTTTGCAGGAGTCGGAGTTCGAGTTTCGTCAGCCGAACCGGGGCGACAGGCCCAACCTGGACGGTATGCTCGCCGACGTCGAGCTTCACGCGACCCGCGGCAAGCTCCGCCACCGGCGCGCTGCCCGCCCGGCGCAACAGTGCCTTCACTCGCGCCAGCAGCGTGCGCGGACTGAAGGGCTTGGTGAGGTAGTCATCGGCTCCGAGCTCGAGCGCCTTCACCAGATCTTCTTCTTCACCGCGCACCGTGAGCATCATGACCGGCATCGCCGAACGCGCGCGGATCGCCTGGCACACCTGGAAACCGGTCGCGCCCGGCATGTTGATGTCGAGAATCACCAGGTCCGGCACCTCCGCGTCGAAAAGGCGGATCGCGGCCGGTCCGTCGCTCGCCTTGACGACCAGGTAGCTCGCCTGCGACAGCGCGAAGCCGATCAGTGCCAGCAGATCCGCGTCATCGTCGGCGACCAGGATCTTCATATCGGGGGCTCGACCGGCAACGTGATGATGAAGCGCGTGTGATCGTCGGACGTAGCGCGTCGCATTGATCGTGCCGCCGTGCCGATCGATGATCGACTTGACGATCCACAGACCGAGTCCCAGGCCCCCGGGCGCCGGCTCTTCGTCTGCACCGCGCTGGAAGCGATCGAAGATCGACGCCTCACCGCTCACCGGCACACCCGTGCCCGGATCGTCGACCCAGATCGCAATGTCCCGCCCGCGCAGTTCACCGCCGACCTGGATCTGGCTTGCCTCCGGCGCGAACTTGCTGGCGTTCGCGAGCAGGTTGACGAAGACCTGCGTGAGGCGCGGCGCGTCACCGCTGATCGAAGGCAGATTTTCAGGCAGCGTGATCGTCAGCGTCTGGCCGCGCTGCGCCAGCAGCGGATCCACGAGCGCCTGTGCGTCCGTGACCACGTCGCGCAGATCGATGCTCTGGCGGCGAATGCCGAGCTGTCCGGATTCGATGCGCACGCTCTCCAGCAGGTTGTCGATGAGGCGCGTGAGCCGCAGCGTGCCGCGCTCGAGCGACAGCACCAGTTCCGCCCGCTGCTCTGCGGGCATCGTTTCCAGCCCGCCACGCAGCAATTCGATCGAAGCGAGCTGTGCCGCGAGCGGCGTACGGAACTCATGCGAGATATTGGCGAGCACCGAGTCACGCGCGCGACGCACGGCCTCGAGCTCCGTTTCGTCACGGATCACCTGCACCTGCAGTCCGTCGACCATGGCAGCGCTGGTGATGACGGTGGTGCGCGGGTTGCCTTCGACGGGGACCAGATGCTCCACGGCACGCGCGCTGCCTTCCGCTTGCGCCTGCACGATGGGACAACGGCTTGCGGCACGGTCGCTCGCCGTCGACCGGCTCGGGCTTGAGCACATCACCGCAAAAGCGTCCGATGACCTCGGTTGCGTTCACGCCGAGCAATTTTGCGGCTTGTGGATTGAGGTAGCGGATCGCGCGGTTGCGATCCACGGCAAACACGCCCTCGACGATGCCTCCCAGCACCGCCTGCGCCTCGGCTTCACGGCGCCGCAGCGTGCTGGTGAGATCCACGAGATTGCGGCGCATGTCTTCCATGGTGCGCGCGAGGACACCCATTTCGGCAACGCCACCGGCGGGAATCGAAGTCGAGAAATCCCCGTGACCCAGCCGCGCAGCCGCTTGAGTCAGCGCACGGCTCGGGCCCGCCACCTGTTGGCCGAGGTACATTCCGGCAAACATCGCGAGCAGGCCGATGATGAAGGCCGTGATCAGAAGCCGTTTCACCAGGCGCGCGACTGCCGTATCGAGTTCCTTGGTCGGCAGGCGCGTTTCGATCAGCGTCACCGCCTCACCGCTCGCGGCGAACACCGGAAAACTTGCGGCGTACAGATCCTGCGATTGGATGCGGGCGAGCGCGGAACGTCCGTCGGCGAGACCGGCCGTGTGCAATGCCGTGAAATCATCGACTGGAGCCGCAGCGAACGTGCGGTAGTCGATCAGCCTCACCGGGAGTCCCGCATGCTCGCTCAGCTGTCGCGCAACGCGGCCATCGAGCACGCGTAGCCACCAGCACCTTGACGCCGGTGAGACTCGGGAACGCAGACGACGCGCCGAGCACAGCGCCGTTCAGCGTCTCGGGCGCCGCGAGAAAGCGTTCACCCTGCTCGACCTCACTGGTAAGCAACTCGTCCCACGGGAGCGTGACACCGACCTGCGCGACGATCAGTTGCCCGTCGACGACGGCGCAGGCGTCGACCGCGGGACCGAGGCAGAAGCGTCTTAGCACTGGCGCAGCGGCATCCACGCGACCCTCAGCGAGCAGGCGCGTCAGCGTCGGGTGGGAAGCGACCGAACGTGCCGCGCCGAGCGCGTCCTCTCCCGCACGCCGGATGTCCTCGCGCGCCATTGCACCCGCGAGTTGTACGCGAGCCTGCCCTTGCGCATCCGCCTGATCGCGCAGCAGTCCGATCGCGAAGATCGAGATTCCACCGACTACGACGACCACGATGATCAGGTTGGTCATCGCCAGCCACCAGCCCAGGCTCACCTTGCTGGGGTCGAGGCTCACTCGCTCCCAGGCGTTGCGCAGAAATTTCAGCATCGGGCCGCCGTCACCGCCGCCTGTAGCCGGTTCGCCATTCGATGAGCGTCTTCACGATCAGCGTCACCACCGCAAGCAAAGTCAGGAGCGACGCCACAGCGAAGGCCCCGACGAAGTTGTACTCGTTGTACAGGATCTCGACGTGCAGAGGCATCGTATTGGTCAGGCCGCGAATGTGGCCCGACACCACCGACACGGCGCCGAATTCGCCCATGGCGCGCGCGTTGCACAGGATCACGCCATACACCAGTCCCCAGCGGATCTTGGGCAGCGTCACGCGGAAAAAGGTCATCCAGCCGCCCGCACCGAGCGTTATGGCCGCCTCCTCCTCGTCGTTGCCGAGCTGTTGCATCAGCGGAATCAACTCGCGCGCCACGTACGGAAAAGTCACGAACATGGTGGCGAGCACGATTCCGGGCAGCGCAAAGATGATGCTGATGTCGCGCTCCTGCAGCCAGCTGCCGAACCATCCCTGCAGGCCGAAGAGCAGCACGATCACCAGTCCCGAAACCACCGGCGACACGGCGATCGGCAGGTCGATGAGCGTGATGATGAAGCTCTTGCCCCGGAACTCGAACTTGGCGAACGCCCAGGCCGCTGCGATACCGAACAGCGTATTGAGCGGCACGACGACAGCCGCCACCGTGAGCGTGAGACGGATCGCCGCCGCTGCATCGGGATCGATGAAACTCCTCAGATACGTCGCGACGCCGCGCTCGAGCGCCATCGCGAAGACCGCCGCGAGCGGCGCGAACAGCAAAGCCGCAAGGAACGTGAGCGAAAGGCCGATGAAGACCCAGCGCGTCAGCGACGAGACGAGCGTATCGCGCCCCGGCCGCGTGGCCCGGTCTTCGAGTTCCGGAACATATGTGCCTGCAGCCATCAGCGTCCCGCCGCGACCATCCAGCGCCTGCCCCAGGCCTGGAGCAGGTTGATGCTGAGAAGCATGAGAAACGAGATGACCAGGGTCACGAAGCCGAGCGCCGCTGCTGCCTGGTAGTTGAATTCCTCCAGCCGGATCACGATGAGGAGCGGAGTGATCTCGGTCTTCATCGGCAGATTCCCGGCGATGAAGATCACCGAACCGTATTCGCCCACGGCGCGCGCGAAGGCGAGCGCAAAGCCGGTGAGCAGTGCTGGCGTGACGGTCGGCAGAATGATGCGTCGAAAGATGTACAGACGTCCGGCCCCCAGGGTCTCTGCCGCATCCTCGAGCTCGCTCTGCACTTCCTGCAGCGCAGGTTGCAGGGAGCGCACCACGAACGGTAAGCCGATTAGCGTGAGGGCCACCGTCACGCCGATCCACGTGTAGGCCACCTTGATCCCGAATGCATCGAGATAGCGGCCGATCCAGCCGTTCGGCGCGAACACCGCGGTTAGCGCGATGCCCGATACAGCAGTAGGAAGCGCGAACGGCATGTCGATGAGTGCATCGATGATCTTGCGACCGGGGAATTCGTACCGCACCAGCGTCCAGGCAATGATGAAACCGAACACCGCGTTGACGCTCGCCGCGAGCAACGAGGCGCCGAAGCTCAGACGGTAAGAGGCAACCGAACGCGGATCAAGAATCACGTGGAAGAACTCGCTCCACGGCATGGTCCCGGTCTTGAGCACCAGCGCGGCGAGGGGAATGAGCACGATCGCGCTCAGATAGAACATCGCGAAACCGAACGTTAGGCCGAAACCGGGCAGCACACTGGGTTGCCTGAAGCTCATGGACGGCTGTCCTCACCGGGCCGATAGACGACCATGATCGGCCGTCCCGCTGAGGTCGCGAACAGCGTGGCGAAGCGCTCGCGGATCTGCCTGATCTCCGATATACCGAGGATCAGCATCTGATCGCCCGATTCGCGTAGCTGTGTCGCGAGCTCCGTGGCGATGTCGCCGAACCGAAGCTCGGTGCGCATGTCCAGACTGTGCATCGCCTGCGCCTCGGAGCGCGCATCCAGTAACGCGCGCATGCCGACCGATCGATGGCTGTCAGGTGTGCCGGCGGGCATGATGCCGACATATACCGCTTCGGCAGCAACGTGCCTTAGCAGGCTTGCGGCCACAGCCAAGGTGCCGCTGCGTGCCGTGCGATCCAGCCAGTGAATCAGGACGCGTTGCGGATTGGTCGGCGGCGGTGGCAGCACGAGCGCTTCGGCTACGCCTTGATGGAACAACCATTCGATCTGGCCGATGACGTCGGGTGCCGTGGCGAGTACTGCCACCCCGCCGCGATCGGCACAGCCTGAGGGCCCGGCGCTATTCGCGCCGCGAAGCCCGGGCTCCACGCACACATTGACCCGGGTCTTCATGCGAGCGGCGAGGTCCACCAGGAACGAATGCCGGCTCAGCTGCTCCGCCTCCTCGGCGCTCGCGCCGAACGCGGTGTAGCTCGAGAGCGGCGTCGGCAATACATGAATGCGCCGCATGCCGATCGCGACGCTGTGACCCGGGGCGAGCGGGAAGGTGCGCTGCTCACGCTGTGTGCGGCTCGCCTCCAGCATGCCCGTGCCCGAATTGTTCTCCGGGCCGAGGAGCTGCGCCGCCGCGCCGTCGTTGAGCCGTATTCGAATACGCTCCAGCGCGCCCGTGAAAACGATTTCATCTACGGCGCCGTGCGCAATATACGGTGACGCCAGCGCTTCCGATGTCGGTGCGAGCTCTGCCTCTTCGGGACGCAATACGGCAACTACTTCGTGCTCGCGGCGTGTGTCGGCCCGTTCCGCTCCCGGTATGTCGACTGGCGCTGCACCGAATCGGATGCCTTCGGGTGTCTGGCGTGCCAGCAGCAGATTGGCGGCGCCGAGGAACGTCGCGACGAAGCGCGTTGCCGGACGTGCATACAGCTCATCGGGCGGCGCCGTTTCCAGCAGCCGCCCCAGATTCATCACGCCGATGCGATCGGCGAGCGCGAATGCTTCCTGCTGATCGTGCGTGACCAGAACGGTGCTGATCTTGAGCTCACGCTGCACCTGCCGGATCGTGCGCCGCAGCTCTTCGCGGATCTTCGCGTCCAGTGCACCGAAGGGTTCATCCAGCAACAGCACTTCGGGCTTGTGCGCCAGAGCGCGTGCTACGGCGATGCGTTGCTGCTGACCGCCCGAGAGCTGTGTCGGCAGGCGATCGTCAAGCCCTTCCAGCGCGACGAGTCGCAGCAGCTCCTTGCGCCGTTCGCGCCGGTCGCGCGCCCGCACGTGGCGCACGCGCAGCGCGAATTCGATGTTCTCCCCAACCGTCATGTGCTTGAAGAGGGCGTAGTTCTGGAACACGAGGCCAACGCCGCGCTGCCGGGCCGATACATTGGTCACGTCCCTGCCGTGCAGTGAAATGCGCCCGTGATCGACACTCGTCAGGCCCGCAATGGCGCGCAGCAGCGTGCTCTTGCCGCTGCCGCTTGGCCCCAGCAATACGAAGAACTCCCCGTCGCGAACGTCGAGCGAAACGTCGTTCACGACGGGCACGCCCTGGTAGCGTTTTGTGACCTGATCCAGCGTTATCGACATGTGGACCTAACATCCCCGGACCGAAGCTAAGACAAATGGATGGTACCGGCAGCGGGTCTGGTCGTCAGTTGGATCGCGGTTATAAGGCGGTTACAAGCGGTTACGATCGCTGCCGCGCTCCTGCGCGCACGCGGTATCTGCTGCGTGATGCAGTGGATATTGCCACCGCCGAGCAGGATCTCGCGCGCCGGAACGCCGACAATCCTGTGCTTCGGAAACACACGCTTGAGCACAGCAGCGGCGCCGCGATCGCGTTTCGCATCGAGCAGCGGGAGCACGATGCCGCGATTGGCAATGTAAAAATTGACATAAGAGCCCGCGAGCCGATGCCCTGCGGGGCGCGGGCGCGTACCCGGCACCGCACGCACTCCGCTGAGCCTCCTCCTGCGTCGAATAGAGCGGGCCCGGTTGAATCAACTTGTGGATCTTGAAGCGCCGACCTTTGGCATCCCGCGCCGCCGAGAGCCGCTCGAACGCATCACGGGAAATCGCATATTGAGGATCGGTGCGATCATTGGTCCAGGTCAGACAGAGCTCACCCGGACGCACGAAGCAGCAGAGGTTGTCGACGTGGCCGTCCGTCTCGTCGAGATACACCCCGCGTCCCAGCCAGATGACGAGCTCTACTCCTAGGTATGCGCGCAGATATTCCTCGGTCTGCACGCGCGTCAGGTCGGGATTGCGGTTCGGATTGAGAACACACTCCTCGGTCGTGATGCACGTGCCCTCGCCGTCCACGTGGATCGCGCCGCCCTCGAGAATCAGCGGCGCGCGATAGCGGTCGATCCGCTCGATCGCCAGCACCTGTCTCGCCACGCGTTCATCCCGATCCCAGGGGACGTAGATCCCGCCGTTCAGACCTCCCCAGGCATTGAAGCGCCAATCGATGCCACGGCGCCGGCCGCGCTCATTGACAACGATCGTCGGTCCGACATCGCGCATCCACGCATCGTCGCTGGGGAGCTGCATGACGCGCACGCGCTTTGCCAGCTGTGCGCGTGCGTTCGCAAACTGCTTGCGCGATGCGCCCACCGTGACCGGCTCGAATTTCGCGATCGCCGCCGCCACGGCGGCAAATGCCGCCTGCGCAGGCCCGGCATCCATTCGCCAGTTGTCACTGCGCTCCGGCCAAAGCAGCCAGCAGCCGGAGTGCGGCTCGAACTCGCCAGGCATGTGAAAGCCGTGGCGTGCGGGGGTACCTCGGATGGTTCGGCTCATCGTTGCTGCATGCGGATGAAAAGAGACGCGAAATTGTAGTCGAATACGCATCCATCCATGAGCTTCCCCGCACCCAGCGCCGATTGGTATCGGACCTTCTTCATAGCGCCGTTCAACGAGCTGTGGGATCGTGTGATTCCGCAGGACGCGACAGCGCGCGAAACGCAGTTCCTGCTTGCACAGCTGCAACTGAGCCCCGGCGCCAGAGTCCTGGATGTGCCCTGCGGTTCGGCCCGCGTCAGCGTAGCGCTTGCGGCCGCGGGGTACGCCGTCACTGGCGTCGACCTGTCGAGTGACGCGCTCGAACGTGCGCAGGCACGCATGCGGGCGGCGGGTGTCGCTGTTGACTTGAGACACGCCGACATGCGCGAGCTGCCGCAGACGCATGCCTTCGATGCTGCGGTCTGCCTGGGCAACAGCTTCGGCTATCTGGCGCACGAAGGTATGCTCGAGTTCCTGGCCGCGCTCGCCGGCACGCTGCGACCCGGCGGCCGCGTAGTGATTCACACTGCGCTGTGTGCCGAGTCGATTCTCACCAGCGTCAAGCCCGAAGAGAGCTATGACTTCGGCGATATCCGTTTCGAGATTCACAATCGCTACGATGCCCCACGCAGCCGCCTGGAAACCGAGTACGTGCTCACCCGCGGCGCGCAGACGTGGCGCCAGTACGGGTCACAGCAGGTCTACACTGTCGCCGAGCTCAGCCGCCTGCTGGCGGCGAATGGTCTGAAGGTGCTGGCACTTTTCAGCGGGGTCGAGGCAAAGCCGTACGCGCTGGGCGAGGGCGAGCTCTACGTCGTGGCTCAGGCGCCCACGAGATAGAGACTGACGGTCGAAAGCACGATACCGAGCAGTGCTCCGGCAAGCACGTCAGTCGGATAGTGCAGGCCGAGGACCACGCGCGATGCCGCGACCAGGGCAGCGAACGGTACGAGCAGCAGTGCGAACTCCGGGAAGTAAGCGCTCGCCAGGATGGTGAAAGACACCGCATGCAGCGTGTGTCCTGATGGAAAGCTGTAGCGATCGAGCGGCGCCACGCCGAGGTGGATCCGCGCATCGGAGATGAAAGGCCGCTCTCGGACCAGGGTGCGCTTGAGGCCCTTGTAGACCGCGACACCGACCAATCCCGTCGCCACCATTTGCAACGCGGCCTGAAGCCCCAGGTCGCCAAACAGCATCGGCAACACCAGCATCAACGCGTACCAGAACACACCGTCACCGAGCCGGCTGATGGCGCGAAAGAACTCGCGCACGCCTCGTCGAGCGCAGGCGCGGTTCAACTGCACGCACAGCGACAACTCCGCCGCGTCGAAGCGGCGCATCACTTGTGTCGCTCGGCTCGCCATGACATTCGCCTCCTGTCCCGGCTGACCGCGCCTGAGCGCATGCACACTTCGGGACGCTGGCAAGGATCGGGGCGTGGTGCTACGGAGGCGTTGCTTCAAGGTTAAATATTTATGACATTCATTAAGTTATATGATGTTTGTGACGCTTTACGCAGGATTGGCAGTTCCCCGGTGCCCGGGCGCCACTCTTTTACTCTGCGCGGGATCTGCCACACTTCTGCCATGCGAATCCTGCTCGTCGAAGATCATCCGGACATCGCGGAGAACGTCTGCGAATTCCTCGCTGCCAAGGGCCACCAGGTGAACCACGTGCTCACCGGCGAGGATGGCCTGAGTCAGGCGCGCGCCACGCCCTTCGACATCATCGTGCTCGATGTGATGTTGCCGGGCATGGACGGTCTCGCCGTATGCCGTGCGCTGCGCTCGGAAATTCACTCGGTCGCACCGGTACTGATGCTGACCGCCAAGGATCTCGTGATCGACAAGGTCGCGGGCTTCGAGGCTGGTGCGGACGATTACCTGGTGAAACCGTTTTCCCTGCTCGAGCTGGAAGCGCGTCTGGGCGCGCTGGCGCGCCGCGCTGTGCCCCGCACCACCGAAGGCGTCCTACGTGTCGCCGACCTCACCTACTGCCCCGACACGCTGAACGCGGAACGCGACGGTGTCGCCATCAAGCTCAATCCCAGCACACGGCGGCTCCTGGTATTGCTGATGCAAAACACGCACCGCGTCGTCACCCGCCGTGAACTCGAGCATGAGCTGTGGGGCGATCAGCCGCCGGACGGCGATGTCCTGCGCGCGCACATGTACGCTCTGCGCAACGCGATCGACAAGCCGTTCGCGCACAAGCTCCTGCATACACATCACGGCGAGGGATACCGCCTGGCACTCTCCGACTGATGCGACACCTCAGCCTGCGGGCGCGATTCGTCTGGGGAATCTTCTTCTGCGTCGGTCTCACGCTCCTGCTGCTCGCCTGCTGGAGCATCTGGGCCAGCCAGCGCATCGAGCAGGGCCTGCTCAACGACGTGATGAGAACTCATCTCGCGATCTATGCCGGCTACGTGGAAAGGCACGAAGTACTGCCGCCGCCGCAAGATGGGAAGCTCGGGTTCTACCGGCAAAGCTCGCCGGACCTGCCACAGCAGATCTCCGCGCTCGGGCCCGGTTGCCATCAGCGCGTGCCGGTCGGAGCGAAGCTCATGCAGGTGCTGGTCAAGGACCTGCCCAGCGGGCGCGTGTTCGTCACCTTCGATGTCACGCAACACGAGATGCGCACGCAGTGGGCCTGGCGACTGCTCTACTGCATCATCGCAGTCACTCTGGTGGTGATTGCGGCCACGGCAATCTGGGTGTCGCGCAGCATCCTGGCGCCGGTGACGGCGCTCGCACAGCGACTACGCCGCATCGATCCGCGCCAACGCAATCAGCGCCTCGGGCCCGATCACTCGCAACACGAGCTGGCGCCGATCGCCGATTCGATCGACGGATTCCTCGAGCGGCTGGACGGCTTCGTGGAGCGCGAACAATCCTTCACTGCCACCGCGAGTCACGAGCTGCGCACACCACTCGCCGTGATCCAGGGCGCCGCCGAGATCCTCACTGACCAGACGCGCGAACGCCCGGCGGCGCAGAAGGCGCTGAGCCGGATCCGTCGCGCGGCCAACGAGATGTCGGATTTCACGCAGGCCCTGCTGATGTTGTCGCGCGAAGCCCAATCGGAGACCGACCCGGGCGAAACCTGTGATGTCGGGGAGATCATGCCGCGCATCGCGGAGGAGCAGCGGGAGCTCCTCAACGGTCGGCCGGTCGGGATCGAGTGCACGTGCGGCGATACGTTGCGAGTGCAGGCCCCGCCGAGTCTGGTGACGATCGTGGTCGGAAATCTGTTCCGTAATGCGATCGCGCATACCGATCGCGGCGCCGTGCAATGTGAAATCGCCGGACGAACGCTGCGCATCCGCGATAGTGGACCCGGGATTTCGCCTGCCCACATGAACCAGGTCTTCGATCGCAACTTCACCACCCGCCCCGGCGGCTACGGCGTGGGGTTGTACCTCACCAAGCGCATCTGCGACCGCTATGGCTGGAAGATCGCGCTCGAAAGCAGCCGCAACGGGACCGTCGCTTCAGTGACGTTCTAAGGCTCGCGCGCGGACGAGGGGCGCATCCGTGCCCGTGCGACGATTCCAACTGCAGATGCTCGCGACTGATGCCAGAAACGCCTCGCTGAGGCCAAGGCAGTCGGCTACGTACTTATCCGAGTGGTCGTGGCCGGCACCTTTGCTAGGGTACTCAAGACTCTCAACAATCCAGCGCCCTGCTGAATGGGCGGTTCGGACTGTTCCGAACGGGAAGTGCGAGGTGACCAGGCATTCTGTCCTTGCGACAGGAACGGCTGTTACGGTGACTGCGGCACTGGACCACGTCGCTCGTGCACAAGGGTAACGTCGATGCGGGCTTTGCCGTACCACTACGAGTGCAGTCGCATCGTTCAGGCGCGTGCGCGTGAGCTCTTTGAGCACGCGGACGATCACACCCGGCTGTCCTCGCACATGAGCCAATCCTCTGTAGGCATGGCAGGAGCGCGAATGACAATCGAGGTCGACGAAGGCCAAGGGCGGGCGATCGGCTCCAGGATTCGTCTGATCGGTCGAGCCGTTGGGATCCGGCTCGTCGTCGAAGAGGTGGTCACGGAACGCGATCCGCCACACCGCAAGGTCTGGGAAACGGTCGGTCAGCCTCGATTGCTCGTGATCGGGCACTATCGAATGGGCTTCGATATAGCGCCGCAGAGCGGCGGCTCACAGTTCCGTGTGTTCATCGACTATGCCCTGCCCGAGGCGGCTCCTGCACGTTGGTTCGGTCGGATGTTCGGTGGGTTTTATGCACGTTGGTGCACTCGGCGGATGGTCAACGACGCCGTCGCATATTTCCAGTCACAAGCGAAAACCGCTGCGGCGTAGGTCTTGGTCGTCCATGGCAGTCAAGAAAAGCCCGGCATGTTCTCCTGCATACCAGGCCGACTTCGGCGCCGCCGTGGCCGGCTGCGGTGATTTCTGTGCAGGAGCTGCTTGCTCCGCTGGATGATGTGCAGCGTGCTCCTCCGGTGTGACTTGCGCGAACGTCAGTGCCGGTGCCACGGCGAGTAACGCGGCAATAAGAAGCGGGTGTTTTTGAGATTTCATATGCTCATGCTCCTGTTGTAAGAAAGCCTTGGGGAACTCAGGGACCTGCGAATAGGGGTCACCCCCCGCCTGGGTGCGAGGACCAATGCACGTGCACGACTCTCCAACCCGCGGAGCCCTTCTTCAGCACCAGCGTTTCCGTACTCAGCACGTCCACGGCTTTGTCGCTTGAAACGCCGGTCAGGCGCGACTCGCTCGCTACCCAGGCGAGATCGCCAACAGTGTCGCCGGTCTGGCGCAGCAGCTTGTATGTGACCGTTTTCAGGAAATCCATGTCTGCTTTCAGGTGATGGGCGGCGTATTCCGCTCGTGAGCGCTCGGCCGAGCCGCTCTCGAAAATCAGAGCCCTTGGATCGAGCAGTGCTTTCACTTGGGCCGCGTCGCCTGAATTCAGAGCCTCCTGGAACGCCGCCGCCGTAGAGACGGCCGAGTCCGCCGCGTGCACGTGTTGCGTGCCATCCGCGTGCGTATGCGTGTTGCCCTGGGTGGGAGATTCGCCGTCATGATGATCCGCCCCGCCCTGATGCTCATGCTCGTGCCCGTGTTCGCTCTCACCGCCGCCGTGTGAGTGTCCCTCGCTCGTCGCCACTGCTTCCTCATACGATTCAGGATTCAGTTTGGGTAGCTCACGCACGAAGGCGACCAGTCCCCAGATGTACTCGTCTTGCATGCTTTTGCCCCACGCAGGCATGCCGGAAGCCTTGATGCCGTGCTTGATCGCCCAGAACGCCTCCGCCGGATTGTCGATCGCTTCCTCGGTGAAGTTCGGCGGCGACGGGTACAGACCCATGCTGATCTCGGTGCCACTCAACCCCGGCGCGAGATGACAACCCATGCACATCGCCTCGTAGTTCCCAGCACCGGAACGAATGAGTTCGGCATTCGTCAGATCCGGTACCGTTACGCCTGCGCTATGGGATTCGATCGAGCGTTCGCGCAGCGTCTCCAACAGCGCGTACACCGGCCGGGTGTGCGGATCGTCAGCTCCGATGTTGTACGTGCCGGACCAGACTAAGCCCGCCGCGAGCAGTCCCAGGACCAGCAGCGTCACTGCAATCGTCAGGAGCATTTTCATGATGATCTCCTCAGAACCAGATGCGGAAGCCGGCAATCCATCGGGTCTCATCGACGTCCTCGCCATTTATCCGGGCGAAATCCGCGGTATCTCCCCACTTGCGATTCCACGTCACGCCGAGGTACGGCGCGAACTCGCGGCGTAATTCATATCGCAGCCGCAGTCCAATCTCGCTGGTGCTCAGACCCGAGCCGATACCGCGCTGCAGATCGTCTTTGCCGTGCACATTGAGCTCGACCCGCGGCTGCAGGATCAGGCGATTCGTAAGCAACAGCTCGTACTTGGCATCAAACCGCACGGCCGTCTGACCTGATTCGCCGAGGTACGCGGTCGCCTCCAGCTCGAACTTGTAGGGGGCAAGGCCCCGCACGCCAAACGCACCCCACGTCTGTGCAGAACCGGGGCGCGGATCCTGGCGCACACCAGCAACAAGATCCCACCACCGCGCGAAGGCATGGCCCCAGAGCGCCTCAATCTCAGCGTTCACAGTGTGTCCGCCTTCGTGTTCACCCTGCGTGCGCAGCCATAGCCTGTCGAGGTCGCCGCCGATCCACGCTGTTGCATCCCAATTGAGAACGCTGCCCTCATGGGCGTTCTGCCACTCGAGCTGATCGAACAGCACGTAGTAGTTGATCGCCTGATCGCGAGCGGCGTGACCAGGCAGGTCCGGGAACACCGCCGCGCGCTCGGCGTCGGTGACTGGCGGCAGATCGGGCCGTTGCGCAGTCGCGTCGAAACTCGCCGCGAAGAGGACCATCGCACCGAGCACATGAGTGACGGGTAGACACGGTGTCCGCGCCATGAGCGGGGCGTTCATCCGTCCACCATGACTTCCCGCATCATGCCGGCTTCCATGTGGTAGAGCAGGTGGCAGTGATAGGCCCAGCGACCA
The DNA here is from genome assembly GCA_963705495.1 of uncultured Gammaproteobacteria bacterium. GTDB lineage: Bacteria > Pseudomonadota > Gammaproteobacteria > Steroidobacterales > Steroidobacteraceae > DATBVX01. The sequence goes on from CAVPJQ010000007.1 coordinate 43,302, forward strand.
AGCGCATCAGCAGTGACGCGGTAGCTGCGCCGCGTGCCGGGCGGAATGTCGACGGTGTGCTTGCGCAGATGAAATGCGCCACGCGCATCCTCGAGATCACTCCACATCCCATGCAGGTGAATGGGGTGGGTCATCATCGTGTCGTTGACCAGTACGATGCGCAGGCGCTCGCCGTAGTTGAGCCTGACCGGCTCGGCATCGGAAAACTTGATGCCGTCGAATGACCAGGCGAAGCGCATCATGTGCCCGGTGAGATGCAGCTCGAGCGTGCGACCGGGCTCACGCCCGTCGGGATCGGCAAATAGGTTCCTGAGATCCGCGTAGGTCAGCACACGTCGGCCGTTGTTGCGCAGGCCGATACCCGGATCGTCGAGACGCGCCGTGGGCGACATGCTCTGCATGTCGACGAGTGGATTGCCGTTTTCGCTCTCGGGATGCGCCTGCATGCCGCCCTGCTCATCCGCGGGCATCGTGTGGCCACTGTGCTCGTCCGAAGTCGACGGCATTTGGTGACCCGCATGGTCTTCGTGCCCTGCAGTGTTGCTGAGCATAGGCATGGGCATGTCGTGGCTCGTTGTGGGCATGGCGGCCATGTCGTGCCCGGCGTGGTTCATCCCGCCATGGCCCATGTCAGCCATCGACAGCAACACGCGTGGATCCGGTTGCGGTACTGGTGCACTCAAGCCCTCGCGCAGCGCAAGGGTGCCGCGTGCATAGCCGGTGCGATCCACCGACTGCGCGAAAATCGTGAACGCATCCTGACCGGAGGGCTCGACGATGACGTCCAGCGTCTCCGCCACCGCGATGCGAAACTCGTCGATGCCTACGGGATGAACGTATTGCCCATCGGCCGCGACCACGGTCATTTTCAGCCCGGGGATGCGCACGTCGAAGTAGGTCATCGACGACCCGTTGATGAAGCGCAGGCGCACGCGCTCTCCCTTGCTAAAGAGAGCGGTCCAGTTTCCGGCAGGGGTCGTACCGTTGAGTAGATAGGTATACGTGTAGCCGCTCACGTCCGCCAAATCGGTGGGGCTCATCCGCATCTCGCCCCAGATCGCGCGGTCCGCGAGCGTCGCCTTCCATCCCCTCTGCTGGACGTCGTGCACGACGTCGCCCACCGTGCGTTTGTGAAAGTTGTAGTAGTCGGACTGCTTCTTGAGCTTGGCGAACAGGCGGTCCGGATTCTCGTCCGTCCAATCCGAGAGCATCACCACATGCTCGCGGTCGTAGTGAAAGGGCTCCGGCTCGCGCGGCTCGATGACCAGCGGGCCGTAAAGACCTCGTTGCTCCTGGAATGCGGAATGGCTGTGATACCAGTAGGTGCCCGCCTGGCGAACTTGGAACCGGTACACGTAGCTCTCGCCCGGGAGAATACCGTGAAAGCTCAAGCCCGGAACGCCATCCATATTCGCCGGCAGCAGAATGCCGTGCCAATGGATTGAGGCTTCCTCGCGCAGGCGATTGGCGACCCGCAGTGTCACCGTGTCACCCTCGCGCCAGCGCAGAATCGGAGCCGGCAGTGAGTCGTTAACTGTTACCGCGACACGAGATTTCCCGGTGAAATTCATCGGCGTCTCGCCGATCGATAGGTCAAAGTCGGAGCCGACAAGCCCTGCCCGCTGATTGGCGCTGGTGGCGGCTCGAATGGAAGGGCACCACAAACCGAGCCCCGCAGCGACGCCACCCATCGCGAGGCCCTGGACGAAAGTGCGGCGGGCGACTCGGGCGCCGCGCGCGGAATGAATAGGGTGAGTGCGAATTTTCATAGGTCGTCTATTACCAGTCGCATCCAATTTTTCAGGCGGGCTCGTATGAGGGCAAACGTCCATTGATAGCTGCTGCACTAGTGCGCAGGCTGCGCGCGACGCGCAGGAATACGAGTCGTGGGGCGCCGGGCAGTGCCGGCGTCAGGGTGTCATCAGACGATCGGAGGCCTGAAGAGCGGCATTGGTGCGAGTGAACGGAATCCGACGCGCGGGACCGTCAGTGCTGTAGATGCGCCTCGGAGCAGTCGTAGATCGGTATTAATCAGCGAGAGCGCCGGACTGTGGTAAGCGCACGCGCAGGTGCAACCCAGGCCGCCGCAGTGATGTGGAGCATTGTGATGAGTGCCGGTATCGTCATCTTGCGGCACTTGCTGAGTGGCGTCACGGTGGTCAGCGCTCGTATGGCAGCTCGGGGATCCGGATTTCACAGCGGGCGCATGCGGGACCCCAGCGGTATTTACCTGCATACCGTGGGCGGCGGCACCGTTCAGGACCAGCGCCACCAGAACCAGAAACTTCAGCGAGTAGGCCAGAATCTTCATCGCGCTCGACGCTACTGGATTTGATCCGCACCAGCAAGCGTCACAGGAAGGTGCGCCCACGCCATCATTCCAATCGCATCCGGCGCAAGCGCAGCGAATTGGTAATGACCGACACGGAGCTCAGGCTCATGGCTGCGGCCGCCAGTATTGGGCTCATGAGCAATCCGGTGAACGGATAAAGAACACCGGCCGCGATCGGCACGCCGAGCGCGTTGTAAATAAAGGCCGCGAACAGGTTTTGGTGGATGTTGCGTACGGTCGCGCGGCTCAGGCGGCGCGCACGCACGATGCCGGTGAGATCTCCCTTGACGAGAGTGACGCCGGCACTCTCTATTGCCACGTCCGTGCCGGTTCCCATTGCAATGCCCACGTCAGCGGCAGCGAGCGCCGGCGCATCATTGACGCCATCACCCGCCATCCCAACGCGACGTCCTTCGGCCTGCAAGGTACGCACCACATTGGACTTTTGCTCCGGCAGCACATCCGCGTACACCGCGTCGATCCCGAGGCGACGCGCAACTGCTTCTGCCGTTCTGCGGTTATCGCCGGTCAACATGACGATGCGCACGCCGTCCGCGTGCAAGGCGTCGAGCGCAATCGGTGTGCTCTCCTTGATCGCATCGGCGACGCTCACGAGACCGGCCGCCCGCCCCTCCACGGCAACGAACATGACCGTCTGCCCGTCCGTGCGCAGCTCATCGGCGCGCGACTGCAAGGGCGAAACGTCGACCTTCATCGCATCCATCAGAGCGAGATTGCCGAGCGCCACCTGGCGTCCATCCGCGCTGCCCCGGACTCCCTGGCCGGTCACCGACTCGAAAGTATCGACCGGCCGGATGGCGAGAGCCCGTGAGCGCGCGCCCGCAACGATGGCTTCGGCCAGCGGGTGTTCGCTGGCTTGCTCGAGACTTGCAGCCAGCGCCAGTACTTCGTTCTCGCTCACTTCCCCTCCCGCGATGACCCGCTGCAGCGTGGGCTTTCCCGCGGTGAGCGTGCCAGTTTTGTCGACGACCAGAGTGTCGATCTCACGCAAGCGCTCGATAGCCTCGGCGTCCTTGAACAGGACACCGAGCTGGGCGCCGCGACCGGCTGCAACCATGATCGACATGGGCGTGGCGAGTCCGAGGGCACACGGGCACGCGATGATCAGCACCGCGACTGCATTGATCACCGCGTGAGCGAGCCGTGGTTGCGGGCCGATCCAGAACCAGATTGCGAAGGACAGCACCGCCACCAGAATGACGGCGGGCACGAACCAGGCCGACACTCGATCAGCCAGCTTCTGGATTGGGGCGCGGCTGCGTTGCGCCTCAGCGACCAGGCTCACGATGCGCGCCAGCAGCGTGTCGTGCCCGATGCGCTCGGCGCGGATGACAAGCATTCCCGTGCCGTTCAACGTGGCGCCGATAACGTGGTCGTCCGGCCCTTTCTCCACCGGAATGGACTCGCCCGTCAACATCGATTCATCGATCGAGCTATGACCTTCGAGAACGATACCGTCCACCGGGACCTTCTCACCCGGTCGCACCCGCAATCGGTCATCCATCTGAACGTCCTCGAGCGCTACGTCCTGTTCGGATCCGTCGACATTCAAGCGGCGCGCCAGTTTCGGCGCCAGATCGAGCAGCGCGCGAATGGCGGCACTCGTATTGCGTCGCGCGCGCAGCTCCAGCACCTGTCCGAGCAGCACAAGTACCACGATGACCGCCGCGGCTTCGAAGTAGACGCCAACGTTGCCGTGTGCATCACGCACCGCGGGCGGGAAGATTCCGGGTGAGGCCGCCGCGATGAGGCTATACAACCAGGCCACGCCGACACCGAGCGCAATGAGCGTGAACATGTTGAGGCTGCGCTGCACGAGCGACTGCCAGCCGCGCTCAAGAAACGGCCAGCCGCCCCACAGCACCACCGGCGTCGCGAGCAGCAATTCCAGCCACGCCCTGATCCGATGCGGGACCAGCACGTCGAGGGGACTGCCGGGAATCATGTGTCCCATCGCAAGCAGCAGCACGGCGCCCGCGAGGGGCACGCTCACCCAAAAGCGGCGTGTCATGTCGCTCAACTCGCCGTCGTCCTCCGTCGCACCGGGCAGTATCGGCTCGAGAGCCATGCCGCAGATCGGACAGTTGCCGCGCGCATCGCGGATAATCTGCGGATGCATTGGGCAGGTGTAGCGGCCCGTTTGCGGCGTGCTCATGGCTCTGGCCCCGCCGTCCTCAGCCGCCAAACTTCGACAGGACTTCGAACAGCTCATCGAGCTTCGCCGGTACGGCCGTCGCCTTTCCCGAGCGCACCGCATCTCCAACACAGTGCTCGACATGCTCACGCAGGATGTTCTCCTCGACTCGGCCGAGAGCGGCGCGTACCGCGCGCAACTGCGTGAGAATTTCCATGCAATAACGGCGCTCGTCGACCATGCGCAACAGGCCGCCGACCTGGCCGTGGATCCGCCGCAGCCGCGCTAGTTGTGATTTGTGACTGGCATGTTTCATCGTTCTACGATACCCCCAGGGGGTATAGGGAACAAGGGCCACAGCGGCTGCGGGGGCACGGGCGCGACAAATGCCCGGGTTCTACGCTGTGCTAGCATTCGCGCCTCGACCGCCGTCCACCGCCCGAGTCGCGCCGTTGAGGAGACCGACATGTCCACGACCGCCAAGGCAATGAAGGTCAACCCGCCCTCCCAGGGCGAGAAGATCACCATCCGCAATGGCCAGCTGCAGGTTCCAGATCGGCCGATCATCCCGTTCATCGAGGGAGACGGCACCGGGCCGGATATCTGGCGCGCCAGCGTGCGGGTATTGGATGCCGCCGTGCAGAAGTCATACGGTGGCAAGCGCAAGATCGAATGGATGGAGATCTACGCAGGCCAGAAATCGAACCAGATGTTTAATACCTGGCTGCCCGATGAAACAGTGGCCGCCTGTCGTGAATACCTGGTGTCGATCAAGGGTCCTTTGACGACGCCGGTGGGCGGCGGAATCCGCTCACTGAACGTGGCGTTGCGCCAGCTGCTCGATCTGTACGTGTGCCTGCGTCCGGTGCGCTGGTTCAAGGGTGTGCCGTCACCGGTCAAGCACCCCGAAAAAGTCGACATGGTGATCTTTCGCGAGAACACCGAAGACATTTATGCCGGTATAGAGTTCGAAGCGGGCACCGAGGAGAACCGCAAGTTCCTCGAGCTCTTCAAGCAATACTTCCCCAAGCAGTATGGAAAGATCCGCTTTCCCGACACCACCGCGATCAGCCTCAAGCCGATCTCGCGCGAGGGCACGGAGCGTCTGTTCCGCTCCGCAGTCGAATATGCGGTCGCCAACCGACGCAAGAGCGTGACGATCGTGCACAAGGGCAACATCATCAAATTCACCGAGGGTGCCTTCCGCAACTGGTGTTATGCGCTGGCCGAACGGGAGTTCCCGGCCCAGACCTACACCTGGGAGCAGTGGGAACGCACCAAGGCTACGAAGGGCGAGAAGGAAGCGAATGCCGAACAGGAAGCCGCGAAGAAAGCCGGCCGCATCATTATCAAGGATGCGATCGCCGACATCACGCTGCAGCAGGTTCTCACGCGCCCCGATGAGTTCGACGTGATCGCCACCATGAATCTGAATGGCGATTACCTGTCGGATGCGCTCGCGGCACAAGTGGGCGGGATCGGCATTGCGCCCGGCGGCAACATCAACTACATGACCGGACACGCGGTGTTCGAGGCCACCCACGGCACGGCGCCCAAGTATGCGAATCTCGACAAGGTGAACCCGGGATCCGTGATTCTTTCCGGCGAGATGATGTTGCGCTACATGGGCTGGTTCGAGGCGGCCGACGCCATCATCACGGCGATGGACCGCACCATCGACCAGAAGATCGTGACCTACGACTTCGCGCGCCTGATGGAGGGCGCGAAGGAAGTGAGCACCAGCGCGTTCGGAGACGTCTTGATCCGGAACATGTAGCGGGGTCTGAAGTCCGTGCAGCCGAGCGACTCTCGCGCCGTCCACGATCCCGCCCTCGCCCCTCAGTGCGCGCACGATGTCGCCGCGGCGTTCGTCGACTACAACAACGAATTTCGCGCCATCACGCGCCGCGCGCCCGTCCATTTCGAGGCGCGCGACTGGCGCGGCAGCCAGCGCGACGCGGTTCAGCGCATCGAGCTCTACGACAAGTTCGTCAACGCGACGATCGCACAACTCAAGGTGAAGCTCGGGCCGGCAGCGCTCGACCCGGAGCTGTGGCGCTCGATCCGCCGGCACTTCGCGATCCTGGTCGAACCCCTGCCCGACGCCGAATTCACCAAGACCTTCTTCAGCTCGATCACCCGCCGCCTGTTCGGGACCGTGGGTGTCGCACCGGACCTGGAGTTCGTGGCGCTCGATCTCGATCCGCTCGGCAGCATCAGCTCCCACGTCGTCACCAATACCTATTTCAATCGCGGCTCGCTCGAGCTGATGTGCGAACAGATCCTGACCGATTTTCGCTTCCACACCCCGTGGAAGGATTTCGACCGCAGCGTCGCCCACGTCGCCACCGAAGTGACCGCTCATTGCCAGCAGGCGCACGAGCGGCGCTCCGTCGAACAGATCGAAATCATCCGGCCGGTGTTCTACCAGATGACGCGGGCGTACCTGGTGGGACGGGTGGTTGGGCGCGGCTGGATGCTGCCGCTGGTGATTGCGCTCAAGAACACGGACGGCGGCGTACTGGTGGATGCAGTGATGATGCGTGAAGCGGACGTCAGCATCGTGTTCAGCTTCGCGCGTTCCTACTTTCACGTCGACCTGGAGCGCGTCGGCGAAGCCGTGGTGTTTCTGAAGTCGATGTTGCCTCTCAAGCCGGTGAGCGAATTGTTCACCGTGCTGGGACGTGCCAAGCAAGGCAAAACCGAGCGCTATCGGGAGCTGTTCCGTCACTTGCAGAAGTCGAGCGACGAATTTGTGCATGCGCCCGGCGATCGCGGGCTGGTGATGATCTGTTTCACACTGCCCTCCTTCGACATCGTGTTCAAGGTCATCCGCGATCGCTTCCCCTATCCCAAGAGCATCCTGCGGCAGGATGTCATTGCGAAGTACGAGATGGTCTTCAAGCACGATCGCGCCGGCCGGCTCGTGGATGCGCAGGAATTCAAGCGCTTGCGTTTTCCAAAGCAACGCTTTTCGGCGCCGCTGCTCCAGGAACTCTCGGGCGAAGCGGCGGGCAGTGTGCACGTCGACGGCGAGGACCTGATCTTCGACCACATGTACATCGAACGCCGCATGACGCCGCTCAACCTGTATCTCGGCGCTCAGTCGCGCGAGGCCGCGGAGTTGGCCGTGCTCGACTACGGCCAGGCGATCCGCGACCTGGCCTACACGAACATCTTTGCCGGCGACCTGTTGCTGAAGAACTTCGGCGTCACGCGCCACGGGCGCGTGATCTTCTACGACTACGATGAGCTGTGCCGGGTCACCGACTGCCGCTTCCGCGACATGCCGCAGGCGACGAGCGAGGAAGACGAGATGCGCGGTGAAGCCTGGTTCTACGTCGCCGACAACGACGTGTTTCCGGAAACCTTCATGGCATTCCTCGGCTTCGACGCCGGTTTGAAGCAGGCCTTTCTGGAAGTCCATGGCGAGATCCTGACGGCGGAGTTCTGGCGGCATGTCCAGCAGCGCCACTTGAGCGGTGAACTGATGGAAGTGCTGCCTTACCATCCGCATCGCGTGCGAGTGGCGAGCAGCTTTTAGGAGTTCCCGGACTCGAGGTGAAACCGCTGCAGCACACGGTGGAACATCGGCGCGAGGATGGCACCAGCCGCGGTCAGGAACACGATGCCCGAGAACAACGCATACAGCGCGGCGAAGATCTTCGCGGCGTTCGAAGTGAGCGGATCGATTTCACCCATGCCCGTCAGAATCATCGCTGCGTTGAGCAGCGCGTCGATCCAATCGAGGTCCGCAATGAAGTGATAGCCGAGAATGCCGATGAAGAGTCCGCCGGCGAGCAGCGTGCACGCCAGGCGAAGGCCGCGGAAATACTTGCGGTTGAACGGGTGAGAGGACTGACCGTCCGGTTGGGATTCAGCCTTGCGTGTCATCGGATCCTCCTCCGATCAAGAGAGTTCCAGCGCCTGACGCAAGTCCGCGATCAGGTCCTCAGGATCTTCGATGCCGACGGAGAGCCGCACGGTACTGTCCGAAACACCGGAAAGCCCGATCTGCGCGGCACTCAGGTCACGACTGCGCAAGAGCTGCGGCGGCATCACCAACGATTCGGTTGAGCCCAGGCTGGCGGCTCTCGCGAACAGGCGCACCGCATCGGCAAAGCGGCGGCCGCTTTCCGCGCCACCCCGGATGTCGAAACTGACGATGCTGCCGAAATCGTGCATCTGCGTACGCGCCAGCAGGTGCTGTGGGTGTGTCTCGAGACCCGGATAGAAAACCCGCGCGACCTGTGCATGCCCGGCGAGAAACCGTGCGACCTGCATCGCATTCGCGGCCTGCTCGCGACAGCGCAGGAAGTATGTTTTCAGGCCGCGCAGGATCAGGAATGCCGCATGCGGATCCAGAAATGCTCCCAGGGTAACGAAGTCGTTGCGCATCGCCTTGATCAGCTCAGTTCGCGCGATCACCGCACCGCCCATGACGTCACCATGCCCCGATGCGTACTTAGTCAGGCTGTGCACGAAAATATCGATATTGTACTGGCCGTGATTGTGAAAACCGGCAAACGTGTTATCGAGGAGTGTCAACGCGCCGTGGGCGCGGGCCGTGCGTGTCAGACGCTCGATATCGGCGATCTTGGTGACGGGATTGGTTGGGGTCTCGAAAACGACGAGCCGCGTGGGCTTCTGCGCCAGCGTTCGCTCGGCACCCTCGAGATCCTCGATCGACAGCATCGTGTGGCTGACGCCGAAGCGGCCGAGCAGGCGCTTGATCATCTGTCGCGTCGGGCGGATAGGAGTCGATGAAGCACAGGACATGATCACCCTGCTTGAGCAGCGCCAGCAGGCAATGCCCCATTGCCGCCACCCCGGAGCCCGTCACCAATGCTTCGTCGCGGCCCTGCAGCTCTGCGAGGAGCATTTCCAATTGCCTCACGGTCGGGTTGGAGCGGCGCGAATAGAAGAAGCCCGCTCTCTCGCCCCGCAAGTTGCGCTCCGTCTCCTCGGTAGTCTCGAACTCGAACTTGACCGACTGGTAGATCGGTGCCACCAGCGAGTGATTGTCGGGCGGCAGCTCGACACTCGGCGGATGGTTGACGCGCGTGGGCTTTTTCATAGGCCGGAAGATTATAATGTGCGACCTCTCAATGCGCGGACCAATTCATGGACTTTCGATTCACCGATGAGCAGCTGATGATCCAGGCGGTGGCGCGCGAGTTCGCGCAGAACGAGATCGTGCCCATTGCCGCGCGGCATGACGCGAGCGGCGAGTTCCCCGCGGCCACCATTGCCAAGGCCGGCGAGCTCGGTTTCATGGGTATCGAGGTGCCCGAGGAATATGGCGGCGCGGGGCTCGACCCGCTCAGCTTCGTGCTGGTCATGGAGGAGATCGCCGCGGCCGATGCCGCACATTCGACCATCGTTTCCGTGAACAACTCGCTCTATTGCAACGGCATCCTGCAATTCGGGACCGAGCGACAAAAGCGCGAGTACGTCACGCCGATTGCCAGCGGCAAGGAAGTCGGCTGCTACGGCCTGACCGAGCCACAGTCCGGTTCCGATGCGAGCGCCATGCGCACGCGCGCTACCCTTTCGAAGGACGCCACCCACTACGTGATCAACGGCAAGAAGTCATGGATCACTTCTGGTCCCGTCGCGCGCTACATGGTCCTGTTTGCGACGACGCAGCCGGAAAAGAAGGCCAAGGGCATCACGGCCTTCATCATCGACACCAAGCAAAGCGGCTACGTGCGCGGCAAGACTGAGCCCAAGCTCGGCATCCGCGCCTCCGCGACCTGTGAGGTCGAATTGGTCGACTACCATTGTCCCGTCGAAAATCGCCTCGGCGAGGAAGGCCAGGGATTCCTGGTAGCGATGACGATCCTGGATGCCGGGCGTGTCGGCATTGCCGCCCAGGCAACCGGCATCGCGCGGGCTGCATACGAGGCGTCGGTGCAGTTCGCCCGTGAGCGAGAAGCATTCGGCGCACTGATCGGCACCTTCCAGATGACCCAGGCGAAGCTCGCCGACATGAAATGCCGGCTCGAGGCCTCACGCCTTCTGACGTATCGCGCGGCGTGGAACAAACATGAGGCCGCCATCGCTGGTCGGCGCAATACGCTCGAGGCCAGCACCGCCAAGCTCTTCGCATCGGAAGCCGCGATGTACATCACCCACCAGGCCGTGCAGATTCACGGCGGCATGGGCTTCAGCAAGGAGATGCCTCTCGAGCGCTACTTCCGTGATGCCAAGATCACGGAAATCTATGAAGGCACCAGCGAGATCCAGCGCCTCGTCATCGCGCGCCACGAAACGGGCTTGCGCTGAGCACTCACTTCTTGCACCACTGGCGCAGACGCTCGGCACCTTGATGCAAGGTCTCATCGCGCTTGGCGAAGCAGAAACGCAGCACCGTGAGCTTCGGCGGATGCTGATAGAACGGCGCGAGCGGAATCGTGGCGACGCCCGCTTCGCGCAGCAATGTGTCCGCGAAGACCATGTCGTCCTCGCCACTCAGCGCCGAGAAATCGAGAAGCTGAAAGTAGGTGCCCTGAGCAGGTGTCCAGGTGAAACCTGAACCCTCGAGCAGCCCACAGAAGAGGTCGCGCTTGCGAGCAAAGAATTCCGGCAGCTCCGCGATGCGTTGTGGATAGCTCCGCAGGTATTCGGCGACCGCATGCTGAACGGGCGTGAAGACGGCGAAGGTATTGAACTGATGTGCCTTGCGGAACTCGCTGGTCAGCGCAGCGGGCGCGACACAGTAGCCGAGCCGCCAACCGGTCGCGTGAAAGGTCTTGCCGAAGGAGAACGCGGCGAACGCGCGGGCTCTGAGCTCCGGATGGCTCAGCACCGAGACGTGTTGGCGTCCGTCGAGGACCAGGTGTTCGTAGACTTCGTCCGAGAGTAAAAGCGCGTTCGTGTCGCGCAACAGTTGCGCGAGCGTATCGAGATCGCCGCGCTCCAACACTCTGCCCGCGGGGTTGTGCGGATTGTTGAGGATGACGAGCCGCGTGCGCGGCGAGAGCACCGACTTCAATCGCTCCCAAGGCATGTCGAAACCGGGCAGCTCGAGTGGCACGTGAATGCACCGCCCGCCCGCGAGGCGCACAGCCGGGTCGTACGAGTCGTATGCGGGGTCGAACACGATCGCCTCATCGCCCGAAGCGATGCAGCAGCTTACGGCCGAAAACAGCGCCTCCGTTCCCCCGACAGTGACGGTGATTTCCTGGTCCGGATCAACTCTCACCGCCTGCGTGCGCTCGAGCTTGCGTGCAATCTCCTGTCGCAGCTCCGGCACACCTATCATCGGCGCGTACTGGTTGCGTCCGGCGCGCACGTGCTTGTCGAGCAGATCGCAGAGCTCCGGCGCGATGTCGTAATCGGGGAAACCCTGCGCGAGATTGATCGCGCCCAGCTCCTGGGCGCGCTGCGTCACGACTGTGAAAATCGTCGTTCCTACATCGGGAAGCTTGGAGGAGAACGACATGATGCGCTCAGCGGTTGGCAGCAAGCGCGGCACCCACGATGCCAGCGTGCGCGCGAAAACGCGCCGGTTGAATCTCGACCCGTGACTTGAGGAAAGCGGAGAACTGGGAAAAATGCTCAGTCACTCCCCCGCCGATGATGAACAGATCCGGCCAGAATAAAGCCTGATAGGCCGCCAGCACGGGGTTGACGCGCCCTGCCCACTTGCGCCAATCGAGCTTCTCGAGGGTACGGGCTCGACCGGACGCCCGATGCTCGACTTCGGCACCGTCGAGCTCGAGATGCCCGAGCTCTGTGTTAGGCAGCAGCTTGCCGTCGTTGAACAGCGCCGTGCCAATCCCCGTCCCGAAAATCAGCACCATTACCGTGCCCTGGCGACCGTGCCCCGCACCGAGTTCGATTTCAGCAATGCCCGCCGCATCGCCGTCGTTCAGGAGCGTGATCGGTCGATCGAGGCGCTTGGCGATGACGGCCTCAGCGGGGGCGCCGATCCAGCTTTCATCGATGTTTGCCGCGGTCCACGTGACTCCGCCCTTGACCACACTCGGTACCGCCACGCCGATGGGGCCATTCACACCCAGCTGCAGAGTCAGTCCAGCAAGTGCATCGGCCACGGCCATTGGCGTAGCAGGCCTGGGCGTCTCGATGCTGACCGGCGGCCGGACCAGATCGCCTGAAGTGACATCCACCGGGGCGCCCTTGATAGAGCTGCCACCGACATCGAACCCGAGACGGATCATCTACTTATTCGTTCGCTGCGAGCGCCATCTGCACGTCGCGCTGCCGGATACGCTCCTGGCGCTGCATCCACAAGGCCGAGGCCACGATCCCGACGGTGACGATCAGCACCAGTATGGTGGCCAGCGCATTGATGTCGGGGCTCACACCGAGACGAACTTTCGAAAAGATCAGCATGGGCAGCGTCGTCGAGCCCGGGCCGGAAACGAAACTCGTGATCACCAGATCGTCCCACGAGAGCGTGAATGCCAGCAACCATCCCGAAATGATCGCCGGCAGGATGATCGGCAGCGTGATGACGAAAAACACCTTTGCCGGCCGCGCGCCCAGGTCCATCGCCGCCTCTTCCAGCGCCTCGTCGAAAGTAGTCAGCCGCGACTGCACCACGACGGTGACGTACGCCATCGAGAAGGTGATGTGTGCCAGCGTAATGGTCGTGACGCCGCGACCCTGTGGCCACCCGAAAGCCTGCTCCATCGCCACGAACAGCAACAGGAGCGAGAGGCCCGTGATGACTTCCGGCATCACCAGCGGCGCGGTCGTCATCCCGGAGAGGAGCGTGCGCCCTTTGAAGCGGCCGAAGCGCGCCAGCACCAGTCCGGCCACGGTGCCGAGAATGACCGCGCCGGTTGCATTCAGGCTCGCGATCTTGATGCTGAGCTGCGCAGCATTGAGCATCTGCGAGTCGTGAAAGAGCTCGCCATACCACTTGGTGGAAAAGCCTGCCCACACGGTCACGAGCTTCGAAGCATTGAAGGAGAAGACCACCATGGACAGGATCGGGACATACAGGAACGCGAACCCGAAGGCGAGCATCGTGATGACGAAGAAGGAGCGGCGCTGCATCAGCGGTGTGCCGTCATCTGCCGGCCCTGGAAATACTGGAACACCATGATCGGCACCACCAGCAGCAGCAGCATCGCGATCGCGACCGAGCTCGCCACCGGCCAGTCACGATTGTTGAAGAACTCGTTCCATAGCACCTTGCCGATCATGAGCGAATCTGGCCCGCCGAGGAGCGACGGAATCACGAACTCACCGACGGCCGGGATGAACACCAGCATCGCCCCGGCGATGATGCCCGACATCGAAAGAGGCAGCGTGATCTTGAGGAACGCCTTGGTCGGCCGGCAACCCAGATCCGCGGCCGCTTCGAGGAGCGTCAGATCCATCTTCTCGAGATTCGCGTAAAGCGGCAGCACCATGAATGGCAGGTACGAATACACGATGCCGATGTACACCGCGAACTCGGTCTGCAGCATCACCAGCGGCTGATCGATGATTCCCAGGGCCATCAGTACGTTGTTGATCACGCCGTTGCTGCGCAACAGGCCGATCCACGCATAGACCCGCAGCAGGAACGAGGTCCAGAACGGCAGCACGACCATCATCAGCAGGACATTTCGCCATGCCGGCGAAGCGCGGGCGATACCGTAGGCCATCGGGTAGCCGATCAGCAGGCAGAACACCGTCGACACACCTGCAATCTCGAGTGAGGTCAGGTACGCATGCGTATAGAGCGGGTCCTTCAGGAGGAACGTGAAATTGGCGAAGTGCAGCTGGATCGCGAGTGCCTGCTCGCCGAGCCACTCGATGAGCGGCGCATACGGGGGCATCGCGAGCTGGGTCTCGGAGAAGGAGATCTTCAGAACGATGATGAAGGGGATCGCAAAAAACAGGATCGACCAGAGGTAAGGAATGCCGATGACGAAGCCGCGACCGGTAACGCCGCGGCTGCGCAGCCAGCGTTGCGACCAGAGATACGGTGAACTGTGCGTTACACCCTCGATCAGCTGCGCCAGCGCATGGCTGATGCGTTCACCGAGCGAGAGGTAGGCACTACGTGCCATGCAGCGCCCTTCACCAGCCCCTGATCATTGCGTCACTACCACACCACTGGATGGATGCCAGTGAAGGTAGACCTGCTCATCCCAGGTGATGCGGTCCTCAGGATGGCGGACCGTGTTCGGTTGCGTGATGCGCACCATCTTGCCGCTCGCGAGCTGTGTCAGGTAAATGGACAGGTCGCCCATGTAGGCTATTTCCTTCACCGTTGCGCGCGCGCGATTTTCAGTTCCCGGCGGTGCTTCGCGCGACAGTGCGATCTTCTCGGGCCGCAGCGCCACCCACACAATGGCACCGGGCGCGGAGCTCACGCCGTGATCGATGAAGAACGTGCCGCCCAAGTCCTCGGATTCGATGCGCACATGATCCGGCTCATCCTCCGTCAGGCGGCCCTCGAACATGTTCACCGAGCCGATGAAATCCGCCACGAACCGCGAGTTCGGGTACTCATAGATGTCGGTGGGCGTGCCCACCTGCACGATCTCGCCGTGGTTCATTACCCCGATGCGTGAGGCCAGTGTCATGGCCTCCTCCTGATCGTGCGTCACGACCACGAAGGTCACGCCGAGCTGCTCCTGGATGTTGACCAGCTCGAACTGCGTGTGCTCACGCAGTTTCCTGTCGAGCGCCCCGAGCGGCTCATCCAGCAACAGGAGTTTGGGCCGCTTGATGAGGGAACGCGCCAACGCCACCCGCTGACGCTGTCCTCCGGACAGCTGATGCGGCTTGCGCTTCGCGTAGGGACCCATCTTGACGATCTCGAGCATGTCGCCGACACGCTTGCGAATCTCTGCGCGCTGCAAGCCCTCCTGTTCCAGGCCGAAGCCGACGTTCTTCTCCACGGTCATGTGTGGAAACAGCGCGTAGGATTGAAACATCATGTTCGCCGGCCGTTCGTAGGGCGGTATGCCCGCCATGTCCTCTCCGTCGATGTAAACGGTGCCCGAGGTCGGCACTTCGAAACCGGCGAGCATCCTGAGAAGCGTGGTCTTGCCGCAGCCCGAGCCGCCGAGCAGGCAGAAGATTTCGCCCTGATAGATCTTCAGCGAGACATCATGCACGGCGATGAAATCGCCGAATTTCTTGGTCATGCGCTCGATACGCACGTAGGGCGTCGCGTGCGGATCGTTCCAGGGCTCGATCTTCTTTTCGGAACGCGTCGAGTTAGCCATGCAGGAGGCCTCAGGCGATGGCCTCAGGCGGTGGCCGCGGGCTGTGCCCGCCCGCGGCCCGAAACCTGAGACTCAAGTTCTCGTCGTTTACTTCCCGGTCTGGAAGCGCGTCCAGGTGCGCGTCAGCAGACGCGTGTATTCCGGGGTGTGTGCGAGATCGGGGAAGAGCTTTGCCTTGATCTCGGGCGGCGGGTAGATGCCCGGATCGTTCTTGACGTCATCCTTCACAAACGGCAGCGATTCCTTATTGCCGTTGGCATAGTTCACGAAGTTGCTGATGTCACCCACGATCTCGGGCTGCATGATGAAGTTGATCCAGGCATGCGCATTGTTTGGGTGTGGCGCGTCCTTCGGGATCGCCATCATGTCAAACCAAATAACCGTGCCTTCCTTCGGAACGGCATACTTCACCGTGACATTGTTCTTCGCTTCCTCGGCCCGATCGCGCGCCTGCAGTACATCACCACTGTAGCCGACAGCGACGCAGATCTCGCCGTTGGCCAGGTCGTTGATGTACTGCGATGAGTGGATGTAGCGGATGTAAGGCCGGATCTTCATCAGCTTGGCCTCCGCCAGCGCCAGATCCTCGGCCGTCTCGCTATTCGGATCCTTGCCGAGGTAGGAAAGCACCGTCTTGGTGATCTCAGTGGGCGAGTCGAGCAGTGCAATGCCGCAGCTCTTGAGCTTGGAGGCATTTTCCGGTTCATAGACCAGCGCCCAGCTGTCGAGGGGTGCATTCGGGAACGCTTTCGCAATCTTGTCCGGGTTGTAGCCGATGCCGTTCGTACCCCACATGTACACGACGCCGTGCTCATTGCCCGGGTCATGCAGGGCCGCGCGCTGCATCACTTCGGGGTCCATGTTCTTGAGATTGGGGAGCTTTGACTTGTCGAGCTTCTGGTAGACACCCGCCTTGATCTGGCGCTCCAGGAAGGAGGCCGAGGGAACCACGACGTCGTACCCGGAGTTGCCCGCCAGGAGCTTGGTCTCCAGTGTCTCGTTGCCGTCGTACATGTCGTAGTTGACCTTGATGCCAGTTTCCTTCTCGAACTTGGCAATCGTGTCTTCCGCGATGTAGTCGGACCAATTGTAGACGTTGACGACCTTCTCTTCGGTATTCGCTGCGGGTGCCGACGCTGCCGGCTCAGTGCCCGCCTCTTTAGCCTTCTCCCCCTTGCCGCACGCTACCAGAGCCAGCGCGCATAGGATCCCCAGCCCAGCGTGTTGCAACTTCATCATGACGAGTCCTCCGATTTGGCGGCCGCACGTTGTTGTAATTGGGCCGTTTATAACAGTACTAAACGTTGAGCAGCAAATGCTCCCGTTCCCAGGAGCTGATGACCTGCGAGAAAGTCTCGTATTCGTTTTCCTTGACGGCGGAATAAGCGCGCACAAAGCGCTCGCTGAAGACGTCGACCAGCGGTTTGCACTCGCGCAGCAGCTTCAGGGACTCATCCAGGGTGCGCGGCAGGGCGAACGGCAGGTCGTGGGCGCTGCCCGAGATCGGCTCGGTCGGCTTCAGCCCTTCGATCATCCCCAGGTAGCCGCAGGCCAGCGAGGCGGCAATCGCCAGGTACGGGTTGGCATCCGCTCCGCCGACCCGATTCTCCACGCGGCGCGCGGTGGGCGAGGACATCGGGACGCGCAGACCGGCGGTGCGGTTATCGTAGCCCCATTGCACGTTGATGGGCGCCGAGAGGTAGCGGGTGATGCGGCGGTAGGAGTTGACGTTAGGCGCAAACATCGACATTGCGGCCGGCAGGTACTTCTGCAGCCCGGCGATGTGGGAGAAGAACAGCGGGCTCGGCGTGCCATCCGGGTTGCTGAGGATGTTCTGTTTGCTCTTGCGGTCGACGAAGCTCTGGTGGATGTGCATGGCGCTGCCCGGTTCGCGCGCCATCGGCTTCGCCATGAAGGTCGCGTACATCTTGTGGCGCAACGCCGCCTCGCGTGCCGTGCGCTTGAACAGGAACGCCTGGTCGGCAAGGTCGAGCGCATTACCGTGCAGGAGATTGATCTCCATCTGCGCCGCGCCATCCTCGTGGATCAGGGTGTCGATTTCGATGTCCTGGGATTCGCAGAAGGCGTAGATATCGTCGAACAGCGGGTCGAACTCGTTGACCGCGGCGATGCTGTAGGACTGCCGGCCGATTTCCGGGCGTCCGGATCGGCCCACCGGGGGTTTGAGCGGATAGTCGGAGTCGATATTCGGCTCAACCAGGAAGAACTCCAGTTCCGGCGCCACCACCGGGTCCCAGCCGCGCTCCGCGTACAAGTCGAGCACATGCCGCAGCACGTGGCGCGGGGCCATCGTGACCGGGCGGCCATCGGAATAGAAGCAGTCGTGAATGACCTGCGCAGTCGGTTCCGCCGCCCATGGCACAACGCGCACCGTGCGCGGATCGGCCTTGAGCACGATGTCGATTTCGGAGGGACTTATGGCGCTGTCGTCCTCCGGATACTCGCCGGTGACCGTCTGCAGAAAGATGCCTTCCGGCAGGCGCATGCCTTCCTCTTCGGCAAATTTCTCCGCAGGCATGATCTTGCCGCGCGCCACGCCCGCCATGTCGGGAATGATCGCCTCGACATCCGAGATGCCGTGATCCTTGAAGAACTGCTGGATGCTGCTGGCCATGATCTACCTTTCCTCGAGGCGCCGGCGACTCGCTGCACCGAAGGCAGCGAACAGAGCGCGTGAGAATGGATTGCTCATCACCTTCCACTCGGGATGCCACTGCACCGCCAGCGCAAAGCGCGGCGAGTCGTGAACCCGGAATGCTTCAACCACGCCATCCGGCGCGCGCGCTTCGACATCCAGACCTTGGCCGAGCTCTTGCACGCCCTGCGAGTGCAGCGAATTGACGCGGACGCGCTCCTGGCCTGCCAGCTCGCGCAGCAATCCACCGGGTTCGAGCACGACCTCGTGGGCCGGGCCGTACTGGACCTCGAGCGACTGCTCCTCGTCCTCACGATGATCGTTGAGGCCTTCCACCTCGTGCAGTTTCTGCCAGAGCGTGCCGCCGAATGCGACATTCATCTCCTGAAAGCCGCGACACACTGCCAGGACTGGAAGCCCGGCAGCCACGGCGGCCGGAATCAGCGGTAACGTCGTCGCATCGCGATGTGGGTCATGAAGCGTTCCCGGCTCGCTGGCCGGCCCCTGGTAATGGTGTGGCTCGACATTGGACGGGCTGCCTGACAGCAGCAGGCCGTCGAAGCGCATGAGCACGGCGGCGAGATCCAATTCCGCGCCGAGCGCCGGAATCAGTATCGGTATCGCGTCGGCCGCCGCGACAATGGCCTCGATGTACTTTTCGCCGACCGCATGAAACCAATGCTTGCCGAGCAGGCGACGATCAGCGGGTATGCCGATGAAGGGCTTTGCTGCGCGCATGTTAATTATATTAAACAGCCAGCGAGAGCCGCGGGCGTTCAAAGACGGCGCATTAGACCACATCCGCGCCGATCGCGAGACTTAACATGGACGGGGGGAGGAAAGTTTGCAGAGATTCCAAGGCTTAGGCGCAGAGCAGGCAGGGCTGGACCGTTGGCCGTGGACCCTGCGCCCCGCTATCCTCGCGCAAGTCAAGCGCGGCTCACTATTACAGAATCTTAAACACATGCCTCGGCTCGACGGCCATATCGACTCTTATTACTCGGCGACGGCACATACAGCGGAAGCCCACCCGCCCCTGCGTGGCTCGCTCGATTGCGACGTGTGCGTCGTGGGCGGCGGTATCGCTGGCTGCTCGAGCGCCCTTCACCTGGCGGAGCGCGGCTACCAGGTCGTACTGCTCGAAGGCGAGCGTATTGGCTGGGGCGCTTCAGGGCGCAGCGGCGCCCAGGCCTTGCCTGGATTCGCCTGCGGCCAGGAAAAGATCGCCGCCCTCGTCGGCCGCGACGACGCACGAGCGCTCTGGACCATCAGCGTCGAAGGCGTGGCACTGATGCGCACGCTGATCTCGCGCCACGGGATCGATTGCGACTGGGTGGACGGCCAGCTGCAGGCCGCCATCAAACCGAGGCATCGCAAGGAACTCATCGATCAAGCCATCGGGCTCGAACGCGAATATGGCTACGGCTCGCTGCGCCTGTTCGAGCAGGAGGCACTGCGTGAGCGCCTGCAGACCGAGCGCTATGTCGCCGGGTTGTACGATTCGAACAGCGGACATCTGCACCCGCTCAACTACACGCTGGGCCTTGCTGCGGCCGCCGAACGTCAGCGCGTGCGGATCTTTGAAAAGACGCGTGCCTTGCGCTTCGAGAATGGAAGCCCCGTGCGAGTCACGACCAGCGAGGGCTCAGTAAGTTGCCGCCATCTCATCCTCTGCGGCAACACCAGCCTGGACGGAACCGCACCGGCTCTGGGCCGCAAGATCATCGGTGTCGCCACCTACATCGTGGCCACTGAGCTGCTGGGGGCCGAGCGCGCGCAAGCACTGATCGCCAACAACATGGCGGTCTCGGACATGAACTGGGTCCTGGACTACTTTCGCCGCTCCGCCGATGACCGCCTGCTGTTCGGTGGGCGCGTGAGCTATTCGGGATTCGATCCGGCGGGCACGGCAAGAGCCACGCGCGCGCGCATGCTCAGGGTTTTTCCGCAGCTTGCAGACGTCAGGATTGAATACGCCTGGGGAGGCCACGTCGACATCACGCTGAATCGCGCGCCGCATTTCGGCCGCCTGGCGTCGAACGTGTATTTCCTGCAAGGATTCTCCGGGCATGGCATTGCGCTCACGGGAATCGGCGGCAAATTGATTGCCGAAGCCGTGGCAGGCACAGCGGAGCGCTTCGATGTGTTCACACGCATTCCGCACCGGGAGTTCCCGGGCGGGCAGGCGCTGCGCCGACCGGCCCTCGTCCTCGCGATGCTCTACTACCGGCTGCGCGATCTCCTGTAACGGACGCCCTTTGCTTCAGCGCAGTGACGTAGAATCCCGCTGAAACTGCAGGAACCCGCATGGCCACCGAAATCACTCCCGTCGCGCACGTCATCCAGCTCGCTGTAGCGCCCGTGTTCCTGTTGTCGGGTGTCGGCATCATGCTCACCGTGCTGACCAATCGCCTTGCGCGGGTCGTTGATCGCGCGCGCACTGTCGAGAAAGCCGCCGCGCAGGCGCAGCCGAAGGAGTTGCCGGCACTGCAGAATGACCTGCGCGTACTCGGGCGCCGCGCGCACCTCATGAATCGCGCCATTACGCTCTGCACGATCTGCGCACTGCTGGTTTCACTGGTCGTAGTGGCCCTGTTCGTCAGCTCCTTCACCACCATCAAACTCGCGGTGCCCATCGCTTCGCTCTTCATCATCGCGATGCTGAGCTTCATCGTCGCGCTGCTGATCTTCCTGCGCGAGGTGTTCCTCGCGACCGGGTCACTGAGAATCGGCCCCCACCGCTGATAAAGCACTGCTTCTTGCCCTGCGAATCCGAAAGCACTGATGGATTCTCGGGTTGCGCGCGTAGTCACGGGGAATCGTCGCCGCGGTGACGTCCTGGACCGCGAGTGGGGCCAGCGCCGCCTGATCGATCCGGAAACGCTCGAAGTTGGTCGAAAATATGAGCTCGCCATCGGGCGTCAACAAAGTGGCCGCGAGATTGATGAGCTGCACGTGGTCGCGCTGCACATCGAGCAGCTCGCCCATGCGCTTGGAATTTGAGAACGTGGGCGGGTCGAGAAATATCAGTCCGTAACGCGGACCACGCTCGCCAAGGGCGACCTGTTCGTCGAGCCACGCAACGCAATCGGCTCGAATGAGTTGATGCTGCTTGCCGGACTGGCCGTTCAACTCGAGATTGCGACGGGCCCAGTCCAGGTAGGTATTCGAGAGATCGACGCTGGTGGTGGTGCGCGCACCGCCGGCGATCGCATAGACCGTGGCGCTCCCCGTGTAGCAGAAGAGATTGAGGAAGCGCTTGCCCGATGCCTCCTGGCGGATCATGGCACGGGTCGGCCGATGATCGAGGAACAGGCCGGTGTCCAGATAGTCGGTGAAGTTGACGAGGAACCTGAGCCCGCCCTCCTCGACCGCGACAAATTGCTTTTCACTGGCGCGCCGCTCGTACTGCTCCCCGCGCCGGGTGCGGCGTCGCGTGCGCAGATGGATGTGATCGAGCGCGATCCCGAACAGTTCCGGCAGCACCGACAGCGCTTCATCACGACGGGCGCGCACTGCCTTGGCGTCGATGCTGCGCGGCGCCTGGTATTCCTGCACGTTGAGCCAGCGTTCCTCGCCCTGGTACAGGTCGATCGCGAACGCATACTCCGGCATGTCCGCATCGTAGACGCGAAAACAACGTACGCTCTCGCGTTTGGCCCAGCTTTCGATCTCGCGCAGGTTCTTCTTCATCCGGTTGGCAAACATCTGCGCACCAGGCCGCGAACGTGCGCCCTCGGCGTCATTCAGAACGGCGCCCTGATGAGCGCGTTGTGTTACGAAGCGGCGCGGATCGATGTCGAAGCGCAGCAGGCGGCATTCGATGGCGCCATTCCACAGCGTGTGCGCGCGGGTTGCATGGATTGCGAGCGCGTGTCCGAGTTGCGGGTTACCCGTGAATATCGCCGCCTGCCAGCCAACGAACTCCTCGCGCAGGCGTGCGCCGAGTTGCGCGTACAGCGCCTCGAGCTCCACGGCGGATCCGATGCGCTCACCGTAGGGTGGATTGGTGCACAGCAGGCCGTGCTCCTGACCACCACGATCGGCTTGCGAGAGCTCGCGGCGCTCGATGTGGATCGACCCGCGCAGCTGAGCCCGTTCCACATTCTCGATGGCCACGCGGACGGCGCGCGCGTCGTGATCGAAACCACGCAGCGGCCCATGTGGGCGGCCAGCACGCGCACGTTCTTCGGCCTCGCCGCGAATTGCGCGCCATGCCGCGGCGTCATGCTGACGCCATCGCTCGAAGCCGAAACGCTCGCGTCGCAGCCCTGGCGCAATGTCACCGGCGATCAGCGCCGCTTCAATCGGCAAAGTACCTGACCCACACAGCGGATCGAGGAATGCGCCTCCCGCATCGGCAATTCTTTGCCATCCGGCCCGCAGCAGGATTCCTGCCGCAAGATTCTCCTTGAGTGGTGCGGCTACACCGCGCGCCCGGTAGCCGCGCCGGTGCAGGCTCTCGCCAGCGAGATCGATGCTCACCGTGACGCGGCGCCGCTGTGCATGAACGTGAATGCGCAGGTCAGGGTTGTCGGTGTCGACCGAAGGCCTGTCACCGGTCTGTTCGCGCAGTCGGTCGACGATCGCGTCTTTGACACGCAACGCTGCGAAGTGGGAGTGCTCGATGGCGGACTCCACCGAGGTGAACTCGCAGGCGATCGTGTCCTGCGTGCCCAGGTGTTGCCCCCAGTCGATCTCTCGTACGCCCGCATAAAGAGAGTCTGGAGAGTCGGCGTCAAATTGAGCGATTTCGAGCAGCACCCGGTTGGCTACGCGCGACCACAGGCATGCTCGATAGCCGATTTCCAGCGTGCCCTGGAATGCAGCTCCCGCACCGAGTTCCGTGGCCTCGGCACCGCACTGGCGCAGCTCTTGCGCCAGGAGATCGGCGAGACCCCGCGGCGCGGAGGCGTAGAACGAGTGGCTCGCCACGATCAGCGTGCTTCGCTCACCGCACCGCCGTCGAGACTGATCAGGGGATGGTAAAGATCCGGACGACGATCGCGGAACAGGCCCCAGGCACGACGGTAGCTGCGGATCGCCTCGAGATCGAAAGATGCGGTGATGACCTGCTCCGAATTCCGGTCCGCTTCCCGCACGATGGCGCCCGTGTGGTCGGCGATGAACGATGACCCGTAGAAAGTCATGGAGAAACGCTCGCCCCGCTCCTCGCCGATGCGGTTCGAAGCGATCAACGGCATTACATTGGCCGCCGCGTGACCTTGCATCGTGCGTTGCCAGTGATCCTTCGAGTCGATGCTCGCATCCTGCGGCTCTGAGCCGATCGCGGTCGGGTAGAAAAGCAGTTCCGCGCCGAGCAGAGCCATCGCGCGAGCACCTTCCGGGAACCACTGGTCCCAGCACACCGCGACGCCGAGCGTGCCGAAGCGCGTCGGCCACACCCTGAATCCGGTGTCGCCGGGGGAGAAATAGAATTTCTCGTGATAACCCGGGCTTTCCGGAATGTGGGCCTTGCGATAGGTGCCGAGCACCTGGCCGTCGGCATCGACCATCACGAGCGTGTTGTAGTACGCGTTGTTGGCGCGCTCGAACACACTCAGCGGCAGGACGACCTGGAGTTCCCGGGCAATCTTCGCGAACCGCGCCACGGTCGGGTGTCCGTCGATGGCTCGCGCCAGATCGAAGTACTTCGGGTTGTGGTCTTTGCAGAAATAAGGCGTCTCGAACAGCTCCTGCAGCAGGATGACGTTCGCCCCTCTGGCCGCCGCTTCGCGCACCAGCTCTTCCGCCTTTGCTACGTTCGCTTCCCGATCCCAGGAGCAGGCCATCTGCGTGGCGGCAACAGTGACGGTCGTCATGACAGGTCTATCCAGGTGGTCTTGAGCTCTACGTACTTGTCGAAAGCGTGCAGCGATTTGTCGCGACCGTTGCCCGACTGCTTGAAACCGCCGAAGGGCACCGTGATGTCGTCCGCGTCGTAGCAGTTTACGTACACCGTACCCGCCCGCAGCGCGCGTGCGATGCGATGCGCCGTGGTGATGTCGCGTGTCCAAACTGCCGCGACCAGTCCGTAGACCACGTCGTTCGCGATCGCAAGCGCCTCCTCGGCGCTCTTGAAAGTCAGCGTCGCCAGAACCGGCCCGAAGATCTCCTCGCGCGCGATCTTCATTCGCGGCGTCACGGCATCGAAGACGGTGGGCTCGACGTAGAACCCGCCGCTGCTCTGGCGCGCCCTGTTGCCACCGAGGGCCACGCGCGCACCTTCGCTCTTGCCGGAATCGATGTACCGCAACACGGTGTTGAGCTGGGTCTCGTCGACGATCGCCCCGAGGGTCGTCTTCGGATCGAGCGGATCGCCTGGCTGCATGGTGCGCGCAATCGCAGCGATCTTTTCGAGCACCTGGTCGTGAACCGATTCCTGCACGATGAGGCGCGAGCCGGCCGAGCACATCTCGCCCTGATTGAAGAAGATCGCAAAGGCCGCAGCCCGCGCCGCGCGATCAAGGTCGGCACAATCCGCCATGATGATGTTGGGCGACTTGCCGCCACACTCCAGCCAAACGCGCTTCAGGTTCGACTGCCCCGCGTATTGCAGCATCAAGCGACCGGTCGCCGTCGAGCCGGTGAACGCGACGCAGTCCACGTCCATGTGCAGTGCCAGCGCCTTGCCTGCAGTCTGGCCGAAGCCTGGCAACACATTCAGCACGCCTTCCGGCAACCCGGCTTCGCTGGCCAGCTCCGCGACCCGGATCGCCGTGAGCGGCGATTTCTCGGAGGGTTTCAGGACCACCGAATTACCCGCTGCGAGGGCAGGACCGAGCTTCCACGAGGCCATCAGCAGCGGGAAGTTCCACGGCACGATTGCGCCGACTACGCCGACCGGCTCACGCGTCACCAATGCGAGCGCGTCGTGACCCGTGGGCGCCACTTCGTCGTAGATCTTGTCGATCGCCTCGGCGAACCAGGCGATGCAGCGTGCCGCTGCCGGAATGTCGATGCGCGTGCTGTCGGCAATCGGCTTACCCATGTCGAGCGTTTCGAGCAGCGCGAGCTCTTCCATGTGCTTCAGGATCAGCTCGGAGAACTTGAGCAGGACGCGTTTGCGCCGGCCGGGCGCCATGCGTGACCACGATCCCTTCTCGAAAGCCGTACGCGCGGCGGCGACGGCCGCATTCACATCCGCAGCATCGGTCGCCGCGACCTTGGCAAGGTGGCGGCCATCGATGGGGCTGAGACAATCGAACGTCTCGCCGGAGACCGCAGCGACATAGCGGCCGTTGATGAATGCCTGCGTGCGTGGGCGAATTGCAGTCGCAAGCGCGTGCCAGTCGGGTGTACGGAGCGTTTCGGACATGGGTCTGGCAGCGCGCCTCAGAAGGTCGGCGGACTGCTGGCGCTGATGATCTCACACTCCTCGCGCCCGGCGTTTCTGAACCGGTGCGGCACGGCGCTGGAGAAATAATAGGCATCGCCGGTCTCGAGTACGCGCGTCGCCGCGCCCACTGTCAGTTCGACGCGCCCGCGAATCACGATTCCGCCCTCTTCTCCCTTGTGGCTCAGCATGTCGGCGCCCGTGTCGGCACCGGGCGCGTAGCGCTCATGAAGAATGGCAAGTGCGCGATTGGGACGCTTGGCTGCCACCAGGCGCAAGGACACCTCGCCGCTGCCGAGATCGGTCAGCTCATCGCGCGCGTAGAAAACCTGCGGACCGGCACTCAGGTCGAGCGTGAAGAATTCCGCGAGCGACATCGGAATGCCGTCGAGAACCTTTTTCAGCGAACTCACCGAGGGGCTGACTCTATTTTGCTCGATGAGTGAGATCATGCCGTTGGTGACTCCGGCGCGCTTGGCAAGCTCGCGCTGGGAAAGCCCATACATTCCACGAACCGCGCGCAAATGCGCGCCCACATCGATCGTCATGGCCTTCGACACCGTTTAAGATAATTAACAATCGGGGCCAAATCTGGGCCAGATTTGTCGTCCGTGTCAATTTTTCTTAACCTCTCCGCTCACCCGCCTTCCCCGGAGCACATCGATGAGCACCGCACCGCTGCCGCCCAACACTCCGCGCTCGGACCTCGAGGCGTGGTGGATGCCCTTCACTCCCAACCGCCAGTTCAAGGCACATCCGCGCCTGCTCGTGCGCGCCGACGGGATGTACTACTGGAGTGCCGACGGACGCCGCATTCTCGACGGCGCAGCGGGTCTGTGGTGCGTGAACGCCGGCCACAATCGACGCGAGATCGCCGAAGCGGTGCACCGGCAGCTCGTCACCCTCGATTACGCGCCCTCGTTTCAGATCGGCCACCCGGCTGCCTTCGAGCTCGCCAATCGGCTCACCCGGATTGCTCCCACCGGGTTCGACCACGTCTTCTTCACCAACTCCGGCTCCGAGTCCGTCGACACGGCGCTCAAGATCGCGCTCGCCTATCACCGGGTTCGTGGCGAAGGACAGCGCCAACGGCTGATCGGCCGTGAGAAGGCGTATCACGGCGTCGGTTTCGGAGGTATCTCGGTCGGCGGCATGGTCAACAATCGCAAGGCATTCGGAACGCTGCTCGCGGGCGTGGATCACCTGCCCCACACGCTGGATCTGAAGCGCAACGCGTTCTCCCGCGGCCTGCCCCAGCACGGCATCGAGCTGGCAAACGAGCTCGAACGCCTGGTAGCGCTACACGATGCCTCGACGATCGCAGCCGTTATCGTGGAGCCGATCTCGGGATCGGCCGGTGTGATCCTGCCGGCGAAGGGTTACCTCCAGCGTCTGCGCGAGATCTGCGACAAGCATGGCATCCTGCTGATCTTCGACGAGGTCATCACCGGCTTCGGGCGTTTGGGCTCACCCTTCGCTGCACAGGAATTCGGCGTGATGCCCGATCTCATCACCGCCGCCAAAGGACTGACGAACGGTTGTGTCCCGATGGGAGCCGTATTCGCGCGCCAATTCGTCTACGACGCCTTCATGCAGGGTCCGGAGAGCGCCATAGAGCTGTTCCATGGCTACACCTACTCGGCACATCCCGTTGCCTGCGCCGCTGCGCTCGCGACGCTCTACATCTACCAGCATGAAGGGCTGCTGACGCGTGCGCGCGAGATGTCACCGTATTGGGAGGAGGCCCTGCACAGCCTGAAGGGATTGCCGCACGTGCTCGATCTGCGCAACTACGGATTGATCGGTGCGATCGAGCTGGAAGCGAGATCCGATGGCAGTTCGCGTGCCTTCGAATTGTTCACGCGTTGCTTTGATGAGGGGGTGTTGACGCGCGTGACCGGTAATGTACTTGCGCTATCACCGCCACTCATCATCGAAAAGACTCACATCGACGAACTGTTCGGGCGGATCAGTACAGTAATCCGCACTCTGAAGTAGGAGGGAGAGAGGGCCGCCGAGCCCTCTCTCCGTTCACTCAGGTACCACTTGCCCAGGGGAACGTGGTCGCAATCGAGAAGATCACGCGGCCTTCGTTGTTGAAGGCATCGCTCTTGACGCGCACCTCAGTGTCTGTATCGACGTACTTCAACAGCAGGGTGAAATTCCCCAGCTGATAGCCAACGCCGACCGACCAATCAAAGGTCTCGTCGCCGTTGATATCCTTCCAGTAGTCGCCGTAGTTGTAGCCCAGGTGTGCGTGAATGGAGAAGTTGGATGGCAGATCGTGATCAAAATTGCCTTCGAGATACCACGCGTCGGGGCCAAGGTTGCCGTAGTCGTTCGTGTACCAGAGCTTCCCGCTGAATGATTGGAACTTTCCGCCCACAAAGATTTCTGGGTAGTCGACGTTGTCACCATCGGGCCAGTAGTAGTAGTAGACGAATCCCGCGGACCAGCCGAATCCTTCCTCAGCTCCGCCATTGATCCCAAAGTAGAGATCGGTCTCCACGTTGGCATCCGAACCAGGGCCGAAATCCAACGGTCCGCTCGCCCAGAGGCCGGCGTAGAAGCCGCTGTCGTTCGCCCAGTCGATACTGCCCTGCAGGTTTGGGTCCGTACCTGACAGGCTGACGCCACGAAAATCGTAGTCGCTCACGGCAGTGACGGTTGCTGTCACTTGGGCCTGACTTACTCCCGTTGCCAGAAGAAGACCCGCTGCGATCGCAAAATAGCTCCGCATGAACATCTCCTTAGTGGAAGTCCGATGAGACCCCCTTGCGTTGCGCGCGGGCATCATAGCAGCGCCGCCTGCCAGCGGCACGCGCAAGGCGTTTCGGACAGATTTGTGGCTGAGATGCAACGCGAACCCGGAGAGTTTGCAGTCCTGCTCCGGGCTCGCCTGCCGAGGGGCTGGTTCGGTCCTTCTGCAACGCTGCACATGAAAAGCTCCCATCGTTTGTTGGACATGAGCTGCATCTTTTGCAGAAACCATGCCATGCGCCGTTGCCTCGGCTGGACCGAGATTCGTGGGCAGCAAGCGCCCGAAAATGCGCCAACGTGCACGATGATCGGGCAGCGCACCGCGTGCGTGCACCGATGCAGAGAGCTTCGCAGAGCACAGCGCGCCGAAACGGCGCGCGCGTTTGCTTCAGGATGGAGCGGCTTCGAAAATCGCGTAGAGCTTGCGGCAGTCCTCGAGGACTTCCCAGGTGCCTTCGAATCCGCCCGGCACGACGAAGCTGTCTCCCGCAGTGAACTCCCACTGTTCGCCTGCCGCGCTGGTCACGCGCACGCGCCCCTGGGTCATGCAGCAGAATTCGTGCTCCACATAGCGCACGCGCCACTTCCCACGCGTGCTGGCCCACACGCCGGCAAAGAACTGATTGCTCGCATCAGCATAGTGATTCCAGACCGAGAGTTGCGGTGTGCCCGACAGCAGTCGATCCGCGTCTGGAGTGGAAAGCTGAGGAGCAACGGCGTCGCGAAACGAGACGATGCGGGGCGGAGAGTTTTTCATCGTGGAGACGCGTCGGGTCGGAGTTCGGGGCGGCCGGGATATTCGATCACGAGCGTCACGCCACAGTTGGCGGGCTGTCAAGCAGCGTGACGCTGTGCGCCACCCCGAACTCCGGAGCCGTCACGGGTCGGTCGGCGGATCGGCGGCGCTCTGCGCGACCCGGGCGTTCGCACCTTCGAGCGTGATGACCACGCGCCGGTTGAGCGCGTAGCCGTCGATGTCGCCCTCGGGCGTGGTGACGCCGTCCTCGCCATGCGCAACCACAGTGATGCGGCTGTCGGCGATGCCACCCGCCATGAGTGCCGCGCGCACTGCCTCGGCACGGTCACCGGACAGTCTCAGGTTCTCGCTCTCGGTGCCGCGGGGGTCCGCGTACCCATCCACTTTCACGATGACCTCGGGCACGCGAGCCAGAGCCTGGGCGAGCTGTGTGAGCTGCGCCTCCGTGTCCCCGTTGAGCGTGCTGTCGTTGGTCCGAAACAGCACATCGCCACGCAGGCTCTCGCGCACGGCCGGCGGCAGCGGTTGCGTCCGCAGTTCCTCGCTGAGCGCTGCCACACGCTCCTGTGAACCGCGCAGCTCCCCAGCCAGTTGTGTGATCGTCTGATCGGATTCCTTCAGGCGCTCGTCTAGCGTGGCGAGCTGCTGCTTCTTGGTATCGAAGCGATGCCCGAGCAGGGCGCCCATAGTCATTCCAGCGATCGCGCCCAGCGGCCCGCCGGCAACCGCGCCGATTGCCATACCGCTGAAGACACCGATGGCCTCCTCTTTCTGGCTGGGCTTGGTTGCATCCTGGGCTGCGTGCGCACTGCCGGAAGCGACGAGGGCAGCAAGTGCCGCGCCCGTAATGGTGATTGTGTATCTCGGTTTCATGTCCGTTCTCCAGTTACCGTTGAGGGTGTGCAGGACCTCCCGGTCCTGTCGAGGCTCTATTGCAACTGCGGATTGCGCTCGCTCTGCGTCGCAATTGCGGCGCAGTGGCGAAGAATCGTGGCGAATTGTGACGGCCTTGAACGCTGGCGCAGCGGGCTGAACAATGGCCGCATGCCCATCATCGAGCGCGATCCCTGGCGCGAGCAGTACTTCGCACGCGTGCCGTGCCCCGACGATGTCATCGTGCCGACGGATGACATGGAGAGCTGGCGCTGTTTTCCCGCACAACGCTGGGTCTTCAACAAGCTCCTGATCTGCGCAACCCAGGGCATCGAGCACGGCCCGCATGGCATCGAGCCGCCGCACTATCCGGTGTTCAGCAAACCGATCTACAACCTGCGCGGCATGGGGGCGGGAAGCCGGGTCATCGGGTCCCGTGCAGACTACCTTGCCTCACAAACGCCCGGGCATATGTGGATGCCTCTGTACGAAGGCGAGCACCTGAGCAGCGATGCGGTGGTGATCGACGGCGAGGCGCACTGGTGGCGTCATGCCCGCGGGGATTCTGCCGGCGGCGGCACCTTCGATCACTGGCTGGTGATGGGCGCTTCGCGACCCGGGCTCGAGGCCAGTCTTTGGGTGCGTGGCTGCGATCGAACCTGCGCGGCTACACCGGCATGGTGAATCTCGAAACCATCGACGGCACGATCATCGAGTGCCACCTGCGCTTCACTGACCAATGGCCGGACCTGTACGGCGGCGATGCGTGGGTCAGCGCGGTTGTCGATCTCTATGCAACGGGGCGCTGGCAATACGAGGAGCGGGACCGGCGCGATGGCTTCAGTGTCGTTGCATGGGGGCCGCATTCGGCCCCGCGTCGCGCGCCGCCGGATGCAATGGTCGCCTCGCTTCTCGAGGAGCCGTCGCTCTCGAGTGTCCAGATCACGTTCCATTCGGGCGACCCGGAAGCAGCGCACGTCATGCCTCCGGGCGGTTTTCGCCTCGCGATCGTCAATTGCTGGGTGCTGGATGAGGGTCGGAAGGCCGTCAAGCAATTGCGCTCGGCAATTCTTGCCGGCAGCTACTGAAGCGTGCGCTCGTTCGGCTTGGGCTCGCGTGGAATCTGCATTCGCCCGCCTCGATAGCCGGGGCCGCGCACGAAGCGCCCGGGCGCGGCACCCGTATGCTCCCCGTCGCGCAGCACCTGCACGCCATTGACGAACACGTCCAGGACGCCGGTCGAGTAGCGATGCGGCTGCGCGAACGTCGCGAGGTCCTGAACCTTGGCGGGATCGAACACGACGATATCCGCGAAACAGCCGGCCTCGAGGCAGCCACGGTCCTTGAGCCCAAAGTTCTCCGCGGGCAGGCGCGTCATGCGGCGCACTGCCTCCTCGATGGTCGCGACCTTCTCGTCCCGCGCGTAGTGACCGAGGAAGCGTGCAAACGCGCCGTAGGCGCGCGGGTGCGGGTTCTGCAGCAGAAACACGCCTTCCGGCGCCATCGACCCTTCGTCCGAACCGATGCTCACCCACGGCTGCTTCAGACCGAGACGCACGTTGTCTTCGGACATGAGGAAGTAAGCCGTGCCGACGCGTGTGTGATCCTCGACCACGAGATCCATTGCCGTCTCCTCGGGAGACTTGCCGCGCATCTTCGCCACTTCGGCCAGTGACTTGCCGGTGAGCGGCTTGAGCGCCGGGTTCTTGAACCCAATCAGCAGAACGCGGTCCGCCGAGCCTGCAGCAGCGTAAAGGCTCTCCCAGCTCGGCGAACGGGTGCGCATCTCCTCCGCGACCCGGCGGCGCACGTCGGGCTGCTTCAGCCTTTCGACCCACGCGTCGAGACCGCCTTCCTGCACCCACGGCGGCATCGCTGCATCGAGCCCCGTCGCGCCTGCGGTGTACGGATACATGTCTGCGGTGAGCGTGACGCCGGAGCGGCGCACGGTCTCGATCCGCTCGATGGCCTGCGCCATCTTCGGCCAGTTGGATTCTCCAGCAGCCTTGAGGTGGAAGATCTCGGCACGAATGCCCGCCTCGCGTGCGATGCGTGCGGTCTCGTCGATCGCCTCCAGGAAGCGATCGCCCTCGCTGCGCATGTGCGTGGCATAGATCCCGTTGTAGCGGGCGGCGACCTTGCACAGCTCGATGACCTCCTCCGTGGATGCGAAGCTCCCCGGCACATAGATGAGGGCACTGCCGACGCCGAGCGCACCCTCCTCCATCGCCTGTTGCACCAAGGATTTCATGCGTTCGAGCTGATCCGGTGTCGGCTTCTTGTCGGCGTAACCGAGCTCGTGGATCCGCACGGTCGTCGCGCCGACCAACGATGCGACGTTGGTGGAAATGCCGCGACGGGCGAGCCAGTCGAGATATTCCCCAAGCGTCGTCCACTCGACTGGATACTTGATATCGGCCTGCTGCTCGAGCACCTCGGCCTTCATGGCCTCGTTGAGCGGGCCCATCGAAACACCCTCGCCCATGATCTCGAGCGTCACTCCCTCGCGAATCTCGCTCTGCGAGTGTCCATCTGCGATCAATGACTCCTCGGAGTGCGACAACACATTGATGAATCCGGGCGCGACGGCTCGACCGCGCACTTCGAGCACGAGCTTCGAGGTCGATTGTGAAAGATCGCCAACGCGGACGATCCGATCTGCCCGCACGCCGACATCCGCGACCACTCCCGGCTTGCCGCTGCCGTCGTAAACGGTGCCACCCTTCAGAATCAGGTCGAACGTTTCCGCCGGCCGGTCGGCAGGGGACTGGCAGGCCGCGATCAACAAACCCAAACAGATGAGAGGCCATCGGGTCTTCATTGCTCTTTTCCTCGTAGAGCCTGGCGCGCAATCATACCGGCATCCAGTAAGGTTCCAGCCGTTCATGACCCTGCCGTCCCTCCTGACACACTTGAGACGCCCGCTCAGTCCAGCGCCGCTGCTGCTGATCATCGCGTTCGCCATACTTCTCACGCTTGCCAGTCACGCCGGTTTGCTTGGACTGCCGCTCGATGCTCATCGTGCTGTCGTGGTTCCTGAAATACGCCTTCGTGGTCCTCGACACCGCAGCGCGCGGCCTTGGTGATCCGCCAGTCCTTTCGGTCGAGATGGTCAATCCTGTCGATGAGCAAAGACCACTGGGGCAACTCCTGATCGTCGGCGTGTTCTATGGCGCAACAGCGGCGCTGAAGCCCCTGGTCGGCGCCGAAGTCGTGCTTTCACTGCGCGCGATGGCGCTCGTGCTCCTGCCCGCATGCATCGCAGTGCTCGGCAGCAGCGGCAGTATCGTCGCAGCGGTAGATCCGCGCGTGCTGATCGGGACGATTCGCAGGCTGGGCTGGGACTATGTCGTGATCTGGCTGGCGATCCTGGTGCTCGCGTTCGCGGCGTACTTCGCCAGCGCGCGGCTGCTCGACGCTCGCCTTGGCCTGCCAATGGCGATCGCGGGCCTGATGTATGGATGGCTCGCGGTCTTCAGCCTCATCGGCGGCGCACTCTATGAGCGTCGGCACGAGCTCGGGATCGAGGCGTGGCGATCGCCGGAGCGGGATCGTGCCCGCCACGAAGCGGACCAGCGTAAGGAGCACGATCGGTTCATCGACGAGCTGTACGGACACTGGCGCGGCGGAGCGTACAAGGAAGCATTGCTGGCAGCGCAGAGTCGGCTGGCGGCGACCCACCACTCTCTCAATGAGTACGAATGGTTATGTGCAGCGCTATTGCACTGGCCGGATCGCAGGCTCGCCTCCCGTCTCGCGCAGGAATACCTGTCTCGGCTGCTGATGGCGAAGCGCTACTCCGAAGCCTTGAAGGTCGCACATCGCCACATCGATGCCGATCCAGAGTTTCGGCCGGCGACATCCGCGGAAGTGATGCGCCTGGCGAATCTCGCGCGTGATGGCGGCGATCGGAAGCTGGCGCGAGCGTTGCTCGTCGACTTCGAGCGTCACTTTCCCGGCGATGGGGCGGCGTCGCTGGCAGCAGAACTGAGTCGCGAGCTGAGTCGATAACCGGCGGCAGCGTGCTCAAGGACGCCGCGGCACCCGCGGGACCCCCAGCGCACAATCGAGCTGGGTTCGATCCCAGTGGCCAAGGTCCGCCGCTGCGTCGTAAGTACTCTGCAGAAAGGCGAGCAGCACCTGGTCGGGTGAAGCCGCAGTGCGCACGGTTTCGTACGGCAAGGTAAACATTCCGAGCTGCTCGTGATAGGAAGCCTCACGAGGCTGCACCAAGGCACGGCTGAACCCCTCCGGTTCCGGGTACGCATAGGAGTAGAAGGCGGCATCGTCCACGCCGTCGCCCCCAGGCCAGAAACCGGCACTGCTCACTTCATGTGAGTAGGCTTCCTGCACGATTGCGGCCGGCAATCCCGGCGTGCTTGCGCCACGAAACGGAGCGCGCCGCCCGGAGAAACGGGTGACTGCCAGATCGAAACTTCCCCAGAAGAAATGCACCGGGCTGACCTTGCCGAGAAAGCCGCTGCGAAACAGCGTGAATACCCGGTCGATCTGCACCAGCGCACGCCAGAAGCGCTGCACGGCCTCGGCATCGTAGGCGCGGTGCTCTCGATCGCGATCGAACGGGATCGGGTTTGAAACTTCGTTCGGCGTGCGAACGATCTGGATCTTGAGGCCCAGCTGCTCGAGTTCCGCGAACACGGCTGCGTAGAAATCCGCGATCGTTTGCTCGACCAGAGGCACTGATTTCATTCCCCCGTCATCGAGACGAATGACGAGCCGGTGCTCGATGAAGTCAAAGTCGATCTGGAATGCGCGCTGCTGGTATGGAATGGGTCCGGTGGTCAGGCCACGTCCCGTGACATAGAGCGTCACGTGCCAGGAGTGGTTGATCCAGGGCGTTTGCGTCAGCCTGATCTTGCCGACGATCTGCGTGCGAAGCTGCAGGCTCGTGCAGGTGTCGCGCCACTCGCGGTAAGGCAATGCCGGCCAGGATTGCATCAGTTTCGCGTGCCCGGAATCGACTCCGGCTCGCCCGCAGGCTGCGCCAGTTTCATGCGCTCGATGACACGGGTCCAGTATTTCGGCGAACGCGTGTTGCGTGCCGTTACTGCATAGACGGCCGGAACGACGACCAGCGTCAGCACCATCGAGAGCAGCACGCCCCACATCACGACTACACCGATCGACTGCCGGCTTTCGGAGCCCGCGCCGTGAGCGAGCAGCAGCGGTATCGAGCCGAACGCGCTGCACAGGCTGGTCATGAGCACCGGTCGCAGGCGCGCGAGGGAGGCCTGCTTGACTGCGTCCACGAATTCCACGCCGCGATCGCGCAGCTGGTTGGCAAACTCGACGATCAGTACGCCATTCTTCGCGGCGAGTCCGACCAGCATCACGATCGCGATCTGACTGAAGATATTGATCGACATCCCAAAGAACCACAGCCCGACGATCGCACCGACGATCGCGAGCGGCACCGTGGTCATGATCACGAGGGGCAGCGTGAAGCTCTCGAATTGCGCTGCGAGCACCAGGAACACGATCAGCAGCGCGCCGAGGAAGGTCCAATACAGTGCCTGGCTCGACTTGAGGTATTCGCGCGACTCGCCATCGAAGTTCAGCTTCGCGCTGGCCGGCAACTCTTCCTTGACGGTACTGCGGAAGAACTCGATTGCTTCGCCCATCGAATAGTTCGGCGCCAGGCCTGCGCTCACGGTGATGGCACGCAACCGGTCGAAGCGGTTGAGTTGTGTAGCCGCAGCCGATTCGTCGAGCCTCACCATGCTGCTGAGGGGAATCAGCTCACCGGTGCGGTCGGATCGCACGTAGAGGTTGTCGAGATCGTTCGGCGAGGCGCGGTCCTGGGTGCGGCCTTGCAGGATCACGTAGTACTCGCGGCCCTGCTTGATGAAGGTGGTGACGATGCGTGAGCCCAGCATGGTCTCGAGCGTGTGCCCGATGGTCTCGAGCGAGACCCCGAGATCGGCGGCGCGATTGCGATCCACCGAGACTTTCATCTGGGGCTTGCGCTCCTTGTAGTCGGTGTCGAGATTGGTCAGTCCAGGATTGCGCTCCGCGCGATTCAGGATCTTCTCGCTCCAGCGCCGCAACAGCTCGTAGTCTGGCCCCTGCAGAACCGCCTGCACGGGCGCACTGGCGCCCCAGTTGAACGCCGTGGGTGTGAATACTGCGGCGCGAACGCCTGGCATCAGCGCAGCCTTGCGTTGCATGATCGCCGCGATCTCGCTGGCCGAGCGGCTGCGCTTGCCCCAATCCTCGAGCACGATGAAGCCGACTGCACGATTGACCTCGCCGTTGCCGGCGAACCCCCCGGGAGCGATCCGCGTATTGAAGCGCTTGATGTCGCCATGCGCCGCTTCCGCGCGCATGATGTCCTCGAGCTGGCGCGCATAGCGCTCCATGTACTCCATGGTGGCGCCCTCGGGACCGGTGAGGAGGATACGTATTACGCCCCGATCCTCGTTGGGCGTGGTCTCCTGGGGAAGGCGCAGGAACAGGAAGATGGTCGCCGTGAACAGGATGGCGGCGCCACCGATGATCCACCAGGGTCGGGCAATCGCCCGCCCAAGGACACGACCATAAGCATTGCTCAGCGCGGTGAATGCGGAATCCACGAGCTGGCTGGTGCGACTGCGGGTCGCCCCGCGCGCGAAGAGCTGCGAGGTCATCATGGGCGTGAGCGTGAGCGCGACGAGGCAGGAGAACAGGATCGAGGCCGCCAGCGTGAAGCCGAACTCGCTGAAGAGCCTCCCCACCCGTCCGCTCTGAAAGGAGATCGGCACGAACACGGCCGACAGCACCAGCGTGGTCGCAATCACGGCAAAACCGATCTCGCGGCTGCCATCGATTGCCGCGAGCAGGCTTTGCTCGCCGTGCTCGATGCGCCGATAGATGTTCTCGAGCACCACGATGGCATCGTCGACCACCAGGCCGATGGCAAGCACCATGCCCAGCAGCGTCAGCGTGTTGATCGTAAACCCCATCGCGTACATGGCGGCGCAGGCTGCGATGATGGATATCGGAATCGTGATCGCGGGGATCAGCGTGGCCCGCCAGTTGCCGAGGAAGGCGTAGATCACGATGAGCACCAGGATCAACGAGATGCCCAGCGCGATGGTCACTTCGCGCATGGAAGCCTCGATGAACACGGCACGGTCCACGTGCACGGCAAGCTCGGTTCCCTTCGGCAGGTCCTGACTGACGACCTGCACTTCGCTGCGCACCGCGCGCGCGACCTCGAGCGTGCTGGCCTTGGATTGCGCGACCATGCCGATGTTGATGCCGGGAATGCCGTTGGTGCGCGCCGCGCTACGCTCGTTCTCCGCTGCCAACTCCACATTCGCCACTTCGCCGAGCCTGACGAGATAGCCGTCGGTGCCACGGCCGAGGACCAGCGCGCGAAAATCATCCTGCGAATCGAGCCCGGTCGCCGTATTGAGCGTGAACTCGCGTTGCTGCGATTCGAGTCGCCCGGCGGGAACCTGCACGTTCTCGCGCCGCAGCGCGCTTTCGATGTCGCCGACCGTCATGCCGCGGGCCGCGAGCGCCTGCCGGTCGATCCACACGCGCATCGCGTAACGGCGTGAGCCGGTGAGGTTCACGCGCGCGACGCCCGGTAGCGCGGCGAAGCGATCGACGATGTTGCGCTCGGCAAAGTCGGTGAGATCCAGCACGTTCATCGTGCTGCTGGAAAGATTCAGGTAGATGATGGGGTCATCGTTGGAATCCGCCTTGGCGATCTCCGGCGGGTTAGCCTCGACGGGCAGATCGTCGATCACGCGCCCGACGCGATCGCGGATGTCGTTCGCCGCTTCGTCGACGTTTCGTTCCAGGTCGAACTCCACCGTGATACGCGAGCGCTCGTCCGCGCTCGAGGAGCGCAGCTTGTCAATCAGCTCAACGCCCGCGATGCGGTCCTCGATCGGCTGGGTGATTTTGGTCTCGACGATCTGTGCGGAAGCGCCGCGGTAGCTGGTATCGATGGAGACGATGGGCGGGTTGATGTCGGGAAACTCCCGCACCGTCTGCCACAGCCGGCCGAGACACACCAAACCGACGACGACCAGCAGCAGGCTGATGACGATCGCGAACACCGGGCGGTGAACGGAGAACTCGGAAATCTTCATCAGGGAATCCTGGCCGCGGACTCGGTAGACCTCACGGGCGTGCACGAAGTTTCGGTTGCTTTGGCCTTTTGTGCCAGTGGCTCCTACAATACGTTGCCTCACAGAGCCTGCGTCGATGGGCACGATCCGCCGGCGCCGTTCACGAAGTCAAAACAAAAGTACCAGGGAGAATCTATGCGTGCGGTCAACTTCTCGTCCCTGTGGATGCGTTGCGCAGCCTTGTGCCTGCCGGCGCTGTTGGTATTGGCCTGCCAGAAGAAGCCCGAAACGCCTCCCCCCGCGGCAGAGCCTGCCAAGAGAGAGCTTGGCGCCTCCGAAGGCCAGCTCGATATCGTCGCGTGGCCCGGCTACATCGAGCGTGGCGACACTGACAAGGGCTACGACTGGGTGACGGGTTTCGAGCAATCCAGCGGCTGCAAGGTGAACGTGAAAGTGGCCGGGACCTCAGACGAAATGGTGTCCCTCATGACGCAGGGTGGCTACGACCTCGTGACCGCATCGGGCGATGCTTCGCTGCGCCTTATCCGCGGCAATACCGTGCAACCAGTCGATGTCAGCCTGATTCCCAGCTACGGCACCGTCGATAAGCGCTTGCAGGAAGCGCCCTGGCACTTCGTCGACGGCAAGCACTACGGCACTCCTTACCAGTGGGGACCGAACGTCCTCATGTACAACACCAAGGTGTTCAAGACTGCGCCCACCTCCTGGTCTGCAGTGCTCGAGCCGCAGAAGCTGCCGGATGGCAAGGATAACAAGGGCCGCGTCCAGGCCTACGACGGCCCGATCTACATCGCCGATGCCGCGGTCTACTTGATGGCAAAGCAACCGGACCTCGGCATCAAGAACCCCTACGAGCTCAGCGATGCCCAGTACAACGCCGCGCTAGATGTGCTCCGCAAGCAGCATCCGCTGGTGCAACGTTACTGGCACGACGCAAACGTGCAGGTGCAGGACTTCACCTCGGAGGGGATCGTCGCTTCGAGCTCGTGGCCTTTCCAGGTGAACACGCTCAAGGCCAACAAGCAGCCCGTCGAGAGTGTGGTTCCGGCCGAGGGCGCCACCGGATGGGCGGACACGACGATGATGCACGCCCAGGCTGCGCATCCGAATTGCGCCTACAAGTGGATGGAGTGGTCGCTGGGCCCCAAGGTGCAGGGCGATGTCGCCGCGTGGTTCGGCTCAGTGCCCGCCGTGCCGGCGGCCTGCGAGAACAATGAGCTGCTCGGCGCGGAGGGCTGCAAGACCAACGGTTTCGAGAACTTCGACAAGATCTGGTTCTGGCGCACACCGGAAGCAACCTGCGCGCAGGGTAGCTGCGTTCCGTACAGTCGATGGTCGACCGACTACGTCGCGTTGATGGGCGGGCGCTGACGCGCTCTTCTGGCAGAGGTGCCGGGTTTCAGTTATTTAGTTATTCGGTTGTCGCAAGAAGAACGGAATAACTAAATAACTGAAACCCGGCACCATGAGCGGCACCATGAGCGAATAAGCGGTTGCCCCAAATGCCGGCGGCCATCGAATTTCAAAAGGTCTCGCGCCGCTTCGGCAGTGTGAAGGCGGTCGACGAGGTGAGCCTCACGATCGCGCCGGGCGAGTTCTTTGCGCTCCTCGGGCCCTCGGGCTCCGGCAAGACCACCTGCCTGAGACTGATCGCGGGCTTCGAACAGCCCTCCTCCGGTCACGTGCTGCTCGACGGAGCCGACGTCACCGGCGTGCCGCCCTACGAGCGCAACGTCAACACGGTGTTCCAGGACTACGCGCTGTTTCCACACATGAGCGTGGTGGACAACGTCGCCTACGGTCTGCGCGTTCGGGGCGTCGCATCCGATGAGCGGCGCAAGCGTGCCGAGGAAATGCTCGCGCTGGTGCAGCTCGAAGGCATGGGCGAACGTTCACCCTTGCAATTGTCGGGCGGCCAGAAGCAGCGCGTGGCACTGGCGCGCGCGCTCATCAATCACCCCGCCGTGCTGCTGCTCGACGAGCCGCTCGGTGCGCTCGATCTCAAGCTGCGCGAGGCGATGCAGATCGAGCTCAAGAACCTGCAGCGCAAGCTCAAGATCACCTTCGTGTATGTGACCCATGACCAGGGCGAAGCACTCAGCATGGCGGATCGGGTCGCGGTGTTCGATCGCGGTCGCATCGAGCAGCTCGATACGCCACGCGGCCTGTACATGCGACCGCGTACGGCTTTCGTGGCGCGTTTCGTCGGTGGCGCGAATGTCGTTGAGGGTGGCCTCGCTCATCGCCTGAGCGGCACGGCGCGCGCCTTTGCGATTCGTGCCGAATCGATGGCCCTGGACGGAACGCGCAATACCCCGGCAGAGGGAACGGTCGGCTGCGCTGCGACGGTAGTCGACGTCCAGTATCACGGCGCGAGCAGTCGTTGGCAGGTGCGTACCGACGACGGGACGCTCCTCGCCGTGGTGAGACCTGAGTCCGGTTCCAGCCCGGCTAACTACGCGATCGGCAACAAGGTCTTCGTGTCCTGGCCTGCCAGTCAGATGGTGGCGCTGGAAGACGTGTGATCCGGAATTCGCGAGGCATGACGTGGTGACGGTGCGGACATGACGAGCGCGGCAGTCACGGTCGATACGGCTGGCGGATCCTGGCGGCGCGAGGTCTCGTCGTTCTTTTATCGTCGCAGCACCTTCTATCTTCTTCTCCTCCTGCTGCCGCCACTGCTGTGGCTCGGTACCGTCTACCTCGGTTCGCTGTTCGCGCTCCTGCTGCAGAGTTTCTACGCGATCGACGAATTCACAGCTACCGTCGTGCCCAAGGTCACGCTCGCGACCTACCATCAGCTCTTTTCGCATCCAGCCAATGTCGACATCATCCTGAGAACGCTGGGGATGGCAGTGGCAGTCACGATCGCGAGTGCGGTGATCGCGTTTCCACTTGCGAACTACATGGCGCGCTACGCGAGCCCGCGCATGAAGGCCTTTCTATACGTCGGCGTCATGTTACCGATGTGGACCAGCTATCTCGTCAAGGTATACGCATGGCGGCTGATCCTCGCCAAGCAGGGAATTCTGAGCTGGATACTCACGACCATCGGTCTTGATCCGGTGCTCGAGGCTGCGCTCGCAACACCGGTGATCGGGGGTCCGTCGCTCGCCTCCTCGTACCTCGGCATGTTCATCGTGTTCGTCTATATGTGGCTGCCGTTCATGATCCTGCCGCTCGCTGCATCCCTGGAGCGCGTTCCACAGTCGATGATCCAGGCGTCAGCGGATCTGGGTGCACGCCCGGGACAGACGTTCCGCACCGTGATCCTGCCGCTCGCTCTGCCCGGTCTCGCCGCCGGCTCGATCTTCACGTTCTCGCTCACGCTCGGCGACTACATCATTCCGAGTGTCGTGGGCGCGCCCGGCTACTTCATCGGCATGATGGTCTATCAGCAGCAGGGTACTGCCGGAAACATTCCGCTCGCCGCGGCGTTTTCCGTGGTGCCCATCATCCTGATCGCGATCTACCTGACGCTCGCACGGCGCCTAGGGGCTTTCGATGCGCTCTAAGAGAGATTGGAACAGCGCATCGGCGGGTCAGAAGCTCGCCGCTCTAGCGGGCCTGGCGTTCCTGCATTTTCCGGTCTTCATCATCATCCTCTACGCGTTTACGACCGAGGATCGCACCTATCAGTTCCCGCCACCGGGGCTGACACTGCACTGGTTCTCGGTCGCCTTTGCGCGTGAGGATATCTGGGCTGCACTGCGGTTGTCGGTGAGCGTTGCCGCGGCCGCGACGCTATTGGCGCTGTTCCTCGGCACGCTGGCCGCTTTCGCGCTGGCGCGGGCGCAATTTGCCGGCAAGAACGTGATCACGCTGCTGTTCGTCCTGCCAATTGCGCTGCCCGGCATCATTACTGGTATCGCATTGCTCTCCGCAATGCGTCTCGCGGGAGTGCCGGCCGGCTTTTGGACCATCGTTGCCGGTCACGCGACCTTCTGCCTCGTCATCGTGCACAACAACGTGATTGCGCGCCTGCGACGGCTGCCGAAGAACTGGATCGAGGCATCGATGGACCTCGGCGCCGACGGCGGGCAGACCTTCCGCTACGTGCTGTTGCCGCAGATTGCCACCGCGCTCCTCGCGGGCGGGATGCTGGCGTTCGCGCTGTCCTTCGACGAGATCATCGTCACGCTTTTCACCGCGGGCCATGAGCAGACGCTGCCGATCTGGTTCTTCAACGAGCTGTTCCGGCCCCGCGAGCGTCCGATCACCAACGTGGTCGCAGTTGCGGTCATTGCGGTGACACTGGTTCCGATTCTGCTGGCGTACTATTTCACCCGACCCCGGGAGTTCGAATCGAAATAGCTCCGGTCCGACTCCAGTCGCGGGACAGAATCTCAATGAGGCTGACATGCAAACCAAGCTTCTGATCAAAGGCAAGTTCACGACCGGCAAAGGCGACGCGGAAAGGGTCCTCGATCCGGCCACCGGCAAGGTCATCGCAGAAGTTCCGGAGGCCTCGGAAGAGCAGGTAAATGCCGCAGTTCTTGCGGCCGCCGGCGCATTCGATGGCTGGTCCCGAACTGCGCCCAAAGATCGCGCCACATTGCTGCTCAAGCTCGCCGACCGTATCGAAGCCGAGGCTGCTATGTTTGCCGAGCTCGAGTCGCGCAACTGTGGCAAGCCACTCGCGGCAGTCATAGGCGATGAGATACCGGCAATCGCCGACGTATTTCGATTTTTTGCCGGCGCCGCGCGCACGATGACGGGTGCGCTCGCAGGGGAATATATCGCTGGTTTTACCAGCATGGTCCGGCGCGATCCGGTGGGTGTGGTGGCGTCGATCGCGCCGTGGAACTACCCGCTCATGATGGCGGCCTGGAAGCTGTCGCCGGCGGTCGCCGCGGGCAACACCGTAGTATTGAAACCTTCCGAACAGACACCCCTCACAACGCTCAAGCTCGCCGAGCTCATCGCTGAGCTCTTCCCCGCGGGTGTCATCAATATCGTCACGGGGCGCGGCAAGACCGTCGGTGCTCCGCTGGTCTCGCATCCCGCGGTGCGTATGGTGTCCCTCACCGGCGATGTATCGACGGGCGAGAGAATTCTCCAGGCAGCATCGAAGGGTGTGAAGCGGACTCACCTCGAGCTCGGCGGCAAGGCGCCCGTGATCGTATTCGATGATGCAGATTTGAAGTCGGTCGTTTCCGGCGTGCGGACGTTTGGCTTTTACAACGCGGGGCAGGACTGCACTGCTGCCTGTCGGCTGTACGCCGGCGCGAAGATTTTCGACCGGCTGGTTGCGGACCTGACTTCGGCGGTGGCATCGATCAAGGTGGGGACGCAGCAGGAGGAAGGCGTGGAGATGGGACCGCTCATCAGCTCACGCCAACGCTCACGGGTAGCCGGTTTCGTCGATCGTGCCGCGGATCTGCGGCACGTCGACGTGACGACCGGCGGCAAGGCGCGCAGCGGCGGCGGATTCTTCTACGAGCCCACGATAGTGGCGGGAGCCAAGCAGTCCGACGAAATCGTGCAGCGCGAGGTTTTCGGCCCGGTCGTTTCCGTCACACGCTTCAAGGATGTGGACCAGGCGATCGCATGGGCCAACGAATCCGAGTACGGGCTGGCATCTTCAGTCTGGACCAAGGACATCGGCAGGGCGATGCAGGTCGCCGCACGCCTGCAGTACGGCTGCACCTGGATCAACACGCACTTCATGCTGGTGAGCGAGATGCCGCACGGCGGCCTCAAGCGCTCAGGCTACGGCAAGGACCTGTCGCTCTACGCGCTCGAGGACTACTCGGTCCCGAGGCACGTCATGGTCAAGTTGTAGTCCGCGCGGGTCGTCCCGGAGGGCGGAGCTCCGATGAGGAAGGTCATTTCGAGACCGTGAAAAACATGGACGTTTTTCACGGAG
This sequence comes from uncultured Gammaproteobacteria bacterium, assembly GCA_963705495.1. Classification (GTDB taxonomy): domain Bacteria; phylum Pseudomonadota; class Gammaproteobacteria; order Steroidobacterales; family Steroidobacteraceae; genus DATBVX01. The sequence continues at coordinate 87,346 of CAVPJQ010000007.1, forward strand.
CCTACAGGGATGTATTTACGGCGTTCTCGAAATGACCTTCCTCATCGAAGCTCCGCCTGACCAAGTGACCAAGCGCCGGCGTTACGCCTTGTACGTGCCCTTCGCCTTGGCCGTGTGGGTCGCGATTGCGTCCATCAGCGGCGGTGACAAGCAGTCATAGGGCTCGAGGCCCAGTTCCTTCAGGCGTGAGCGGATCGCGCCCATCTGCGATCCCGGTGTTCCCGCCTCGATGGCGGACGACACGAACGCCGCGAACTCCGGGGCCGACCAGCCCTTGTCCTTCGAGAGCTCGACGTGAACGAAGTCGAGTCCGTAGAACGGATGGTTCTTGTTCTCGATGCGCCCGTACATATGCACGCCGCAACCGGTGCAGGCATAGCGCTGAATCGCTGCGCTCGGGTCGACGATCTTCAACTTGTTGCCGTTTGCGGTGACACTTACGTTGTCGCGTGAAATGACCGCAACTACCGAGAAGTTCGCGCCCTTCGGCTTCCAGCACTTGGTACAGCCGCAGGCATGATTGTGGGCCACATTGCCCTTGAGACTGACGGTGACCGGTGACGAAGTGCACTGGCAGGTGAGCGTGCCACCTGCAAAGTCCTTTGATCCGGGTTTCACGCCCTGATCTACGGACGGATGAATTGAAACAGCCATGATGATTTCCCCTCCTAGTTATGCCCGCGCCATTCCCGCTGTCGCGACAAATGGCGATTGAAAGACGTTCATCAGAACGTAACCACGCTGCGGATGGATTCGCCCGCATGCATCAGATCGAAAGCCTTGTTGATCTCCTTGAGCGGCATCACGTGGGTGATCAGGTCGTCGATGTTGATCTTCTTGTCCATGTACCAGTCGACGATCTTCGGCACATCTCTGCGTCCGCGCGCCCCGCCGAACGCCGTGCCCTTCCACACCCGACCCGTCACGAGCTGGAACGGACGGGTCTTGATCTCCTGCCCGGAACCAGCCACCCCGATGATCACCGATACTCCCCAGCCTCGATGACAGCACTCCAAGGCCTGGCGCATCAGCTCGACATTCCCCACGCACTCGAAGCTGTAATCCGCACCGCCGTCGGTCACCCCGACGAGGTGCTGCACCAGGTCTGCGCCCACTTCTTTCGGGTTGACGAAATGCGTCATGCCGAATTTCTCGGCCAGGGCCTTGCGCCGCGGATTGATGTCCACGCCGACGATCTTGTTAGCGCCGACCAGACGCGCACCCTGGATGACATTCAGCCCGATGCCTCCGAGCCCGAACACGACTACATTCGCACCCGGTTCCACCTTGGCGGTGTTCATCACGGCACCGATTCCGGTCGTCACCCCGCAGCCGATGTAGCAGACCTTCTCGAACGGCGCGTCCTCGCGAATCTTCGCGACCGCAATTTCCGGTAGCACCGTGTAGTTCGAAAACGTCGAACAACCCATGTAGTGATGCACCATCTTGCCGCCGATCGAGAAGCGGCTGGTGCCATCGGGCATCACACCCTTGCCCTGCGTGGCGCGGATTGCGGTGCACAGGTTCGTCTTGCCCGACAGGCAGGACTTGCACTGACGGCATTCGGGTGTGTAGAGCGGAATCACGTGATCGCCCTTCTTCACCGACGTCACGCCCGGACCGACGTCCACGACGATCCCCGCCCCTTCGTGCCCAAAGACCACCGGGAACAGTCCCTCGGGATCGGCGCCGGAGCGCGTGAACTCATCCGTGTGGCAGATCCCCGAGGCCTTGATCTCAACCAGCACCTCTCCGGCCTTGGGGCCCTCGAGGTCGACCTCCACCACTTCCAGCGGTTTACCGGCAGCGTAGGCAATGGCTGCTTTGGACTTCATACGTTTTTCTCCTCAGGCGGCTGCGGCAAGTGCACCGAATCACGTCGATGCCAACATGCCTACATCGTTGAGTCTTTTGCCGCCGGTGCGATCAGGTTGCCGTTATCGACCAACGGGATCCTGTAGCTCGCCAGGATGGCGTTGATCTCCCCGCGATGACTGGCGATCCAGGCGTCAAGAGTGTCTTTCCACTCCTTCTCGCCGAATCGCACACCCATCGAAATCTCGTAGTCGAACGTGATACCAGGATCGGGTTTGAAGGCGACAGTTCGCCAGGCCTCGCCGCCCTGATGCCGGCCGGCAAGATAACCCGCGATCGGCCCCCAGACCACCGCCAGGTCGATTGTGCCCGCAGTCATATCGCGCTCGACGATCAGCGCCGGATTCTCGTGTACGTCGCCACTCTGTCGCGTGTAGAACACTCCCTGATCGATCAGCTTGTTGCGCAGCAGCCAGTCGACACCGGGCGAGCCTGCAAACGCCCCGATCTTGAGCGCATGCAGCTGCTCGGGGGCGAGCTTCAACAGGTCATCCGGACTCTGGACCTGCGCCAGCTTGCCACCCGATGGCAGCACCAATGCGTACGTCGAATGCATGTAAGGCTGCGTCGTGGCGGTGAGCTCGTAGCCTTTCGGCACGCCGATGATGACGTCGCATTTGTATTGATTCGTGCTTTCGTCCTTCATGCGCAGCGTGTTGCGTACGAAGCCCATGCGCTGCGGGAAGAATGTGTACTCAAGTTGCCGGCCCAGATCACCGGCCAGCTTGGCGGCTATGCGGTTCTCGTAGCCTTCACCGGTGGTATTCGACTGCGGCATGCTGTCTGGGTCGGCACACACTCGCAACGTGCCCGCGGAGTCTTCTGCGCGCGCCAGCCCCGCGAGTGCCACGCAAGCGCACATCAGCGAGACTGCCGTTGCACGTCGTAGACCACTGCCCATGTGAGATCTTCAGATCGGCCCGTCGACCGCTAGCGGTCGACAGCACTCATTTCTGCTCTTCAATCGCAGACAGGTGCCCCGGCTGGATTTTCCCATCGGAGCGACCTTTCAGGTACGCGTAAAGATACTCCCAATTCTTGTTGATCATGTCGCTGGTCGCAAACGGCGGCATACCCTTCTCAGGGTTGCCCTTCATCAGTTGCTCGTGGAATCTCTCTTTCGTGATGGTCTTGAACGACTCGATCAGCGACGGCCCCACCAGACCCTCCTGTGTCGGGCCGTGGCAGCGATCGCAGGCCATTGCGCGCCAGGTCTTCCAGCCGGCCAGCGTATTCGCATCTACCTTGTTGCCGTCCTTCACGGTGTAAAGCGGGCCTTGCTGTTTGGTTGTCGTCGACGACGCCGGATCCGCCATGAGCGATGTCGAAACCAGCAGCGCAAGCGCAATAAGCGTGGCCAAACCGCGTCTCATCATCACCCTCCGGACAAAATTGCGGCCTGCCACGCTCCCAAGGAGCGTGGCAGGCCGTAAGGTTTGATATTACCGCGACGCCGTCTTGGTCGAAGACCCGCCGGGCAGTGAGAACACAAACAAGGAGCCGCCAAGAGTCGTGAACTTGGCCAGGTCCTTATATCCGCCGACTGCACCCAGACCATCAGTGTCCTTGGTCAGGCCGGCCGCCATGCCGATGCCCGCCCATCCACCGATGCCTGAGTAAATGCCGACGTATTGTTTGCCGTCGTACTGGTACGTGAACACGTTGCCGATGATTCCGGACGGGGTCTTGAACTTCCACAGCTCTTTCCCGTCCTTCGTGCTGACGGCCTTCAGATAGCCTTCAAGCGTGCCGTAGAACACGACGTCGCCCGCAGTCGTCAACGCACCGGACCATACCGAGAAGCGCTCGGGCTTGGACCAGACGATCTTGCCCTTGGCCGGATCCCACGCGATGAAGTTGCCCATGCCGCCGTGGCTTTCCGGCGCCGGGAACATCGTCAGCGTGGCGCCGACATAGGGTTGACCCGCCGTGTATTCGACCTGGAACGGCTCGTAGGTCATGCACACATGGTTCGTCGGAACCATGAGGAGGCCTGACTTGACGTCGTAGCTCGCCGGCTGTTGATCCTTCGATCCCAGCGCCGCCGGGCAGATGCCCTTGACGTTCACGTCCGGACCCGTCGTCTGCGGCGAATAACGCTTGTCGACGATCGGACGTCCCGTCTTCATGTCGACCTTGGTCGCCCAGTTGACTTTCGGGTCATACTTTTCGGCCACGAGCAGTTCGCCCGTTGCACGGTTCAGCGTGTAGCCGAAGCCGTTGCGGTCGAAGTGCACCGCGACCGGTGTCGACTTGCCGTTGATCGTGGTGTCGAGCAGACACGACTTCGTTGATCGCCGTCATAGTCCCACTCATCGTGCGGCGTCATCTGGTAGACCCACTTCGCCACGCCCGTGTCGAGGTCGCGCGCCCAGATCGTCATCGACCACTTGTTGTCGCCAGGACGCTGCGCCGGATTCCACGTGCTCGGGTTGCCGCTGCCGTAGTACACGAGATTCAGCTTCGGATCATAGGAGTACCAGCCCCAGGTGGTGCCGCCGCCGATCTTCCACTGATCACCCTGCCAGGTCTTGAGCGAGGAGTCCTTGCCGACGGGCGCCATCTTGCCGTCCGTCCAGGTCATCGTCTTGGCAGGATCGATCAGCATTTCGGCATCTGGCCCGGTGCTGTAGCCCTTCCAGACTTGCTTGCCGGTCTTGACGTCATACGCGACAAGGCGGCCACGCACGCCGAATTCACCACCGGAAATACCGGTGAGCACTTTGTCCTTGAACACGTGCGGGGCGTTGGTGTTGGTCTCGCCCTTCTTCGGATCGCCGTTCTTGGCAGTCCATACCACTTTGCCGGTGTTGGCATCGAGAGCAACGAGCGTCGTGTCCGCCTGTTGCAGGAAGATCTTGCCGTCACCGTATGCGAGACCGCGATTGACGGTATCGCAACACATCACCGGAACAACATCCGTGTCCTGCTTCGGCTCGTACTTCCATTTGAAGCTCTGGTCCTTGAGGTTGACCGCAAACACGTTGTTCGGGAACGGCGAATGCACGTACATCGTGTCGCCGACCACCAGTGGTGAACCTTCATGACCACGCAACACGCCCGTGGACATTGTCCACGCGACCTGCAGGTTCGCAACGTTGCTCGCATTGATCTGCTTCAGCTCGCTATAGCGATGATTGGCGTAATCACCGGCCTGCGACGCCCAGTTGGACGAGGAACTCATCGCTTTTTCGAGATCAGTCTGGGCTACAGCTGTGCTCGCATACGCCGCCAAGGCGAGCATGCCTGCCCCAAGAAACACGGAACATCGTTCGTACTTCATATTCCCCCCTTCGCGGAAATGACCATTCAATCGCCTACAGAGTATCTAACTACGTAGTGTAGTCGCTTAGACATTAGTTTGGGCGCATATCAATACACCCACGGCGTCGCCGCGACAACCTGTCCGCTGGAGCAGGTCTCGGGTGCGGCGTAGGATCTGCGCGCCGCACCCCCTCCACACAAGCGAGGTCGAAGATGGCGAGACGAATCCTCCGAGTCACCCGCAAGGTTGCCGTTGCGCTCTTAGGTATGGCTACCCTTTCCGTGGCCGACACACCCCCGGCGGACTGCACCAAGCAGGGTTTTCCGACCGCGGCACGCGTCGAATTTGTTCAGGAATGCATGCTCAAGAGCGGCGGCGAGATCGCCAGCCTCTATAAGTGTTCGTGCGCCATCGACTGGATTGCCAAGGAGGTGAGTTACGAAGACTTCGTCGAGTGGGAGACCTTCGCCCGCAATGCTTCCATGGCAGGCGAAAGAGGTGGGGTGTTCCGCGACACGGACGAGGCGAAGAAGGAAGGTAAGCAGTATCGGGATGTGGAAAGCGAAGCTTATCAGGCGTGTGGAGTACAACCCCAGAAGTAGGTTTACAGTCAGCTCGCGGATGCGCTCGATCAGCGCTTGGTGGCGGGTGGTGTCGGACCGAGCGCAACGCCCCACGGCGAACTCCCGACCGGTATCTTTTTCAGAACGCGCAAAGTCGAGGTGTCCACGACACTGACGTCGTTGGACGGGCCGTTCGCGGTGTAGAGCGTCCGCCCGTCAGTCGACAACGCGATGCCCCAGGGGCGAGTTCCGACTGGAACCTCCGCGATGAGCTTGCGGGTGGCAGGCGAGATGACGGCGATCGTGCCGCCGCGACCTGTGCTTACGTACAGGCGGTCCCGCGCCGCATCGAGCAGCACCGCCATCGGACGGGCTTCTTTGCGCAGCTCCATCCAGCGCTCGACGGGCGTGCCGTCGGGCACGCTGAGGCGGTAGACCGAGGCATCAAACTCGCCCGACACATAGGCAGTCCGACTGTCCGGCATGAAAGCTACATCGCGAGGCCTCTTTCCCACCGGCACTGATCGCACGACCTTGAAGGTGTGTGCGTCGATGATCGCAACCGCATTGTCGGACTCGTTCGTCACCAGAACCCACTTCCCGTTTGGCGAAACGCGCACCCCTTCCGGCTCCTTGCCGACGGGGATCTGCGCGTGCACCGCGCCGCTGCCGACTTCGAGCACCGTAGTCGTCGCCGCATCTTCGTTCGTAATGTAGAGCAGTCGCCCATCGGCACTGAGATCGAACGTTTCCGGGTCTGATCCAGCTTTCAGGACCTCGCGCAGCTTCAGCGTCACGGTGTCCACCACGGCAATGCCGTCCGCATGCAGATCGCGTTCGAGCTTCTCGCACTCCTCGTCGGAAACACTCGGAGGACACTTGGGCAGGCCGCTCAGAGCCACGTATAGCTCCGAGCCGTCCTTACTGAGCTTCACACCTCGGGGGCGCTTGCCGACGCTGACCGTCGCGACGACCTCGCCCTTCGCGGTGTCAATAACCGTGACTGTCTGACCATCTTCGTTGGAGACATACGCTCGCTCAGCGCCCGCAAGGAGCGGCAGTTGCGCGAGGCACACAAACCAGAACAACCGGGTTACGAAGGTCGACACACGCGAGGATTCGATGTTTTGCATGGACATGGTGCTAGACTCTGCCGCGCAGGAATCGGTTCAGTCAGTGGTGATGAGGTTTTGTAGCCTTGTAGCAACTTTAACCGCTTAGGTCACGAGGGGGACTCGTCATGAACGTTCGCAGAGTTGTTTTTGCGTGCGCCGGTGCGCTGGGACTGACGTTGGCGTCCCAGGGGGCAGGCGCATTCGGCATGATGGATGTGGGTGAGTGGAAGGTTGAGTTCAGCGGCAACGTCAATGGTTTCCTGAGCAATGTGGATTGCAGCTCGGACTCTTCGGGACCAGTGCTCGGAGGTCTCGCCTGCGGCTCGATCTCCGGAGGAGATTACAAAGACACCAATATCCGCACCGGCCTGCTGCCATCGTGGCTCGGCTTTCATGCGGAGAGAACCGAAGGCAACACGAAGTACGGCGTTACCATCGGTTTTCAGCCCGGCATCGATGGCGCCAACCAAGGTGGCATCGCCGGTGCCCCAATTGATGGTGGTCTCGGGCTAAACGCTTCGAACTTCCGCCAGGTGTTCCTGGAGTGGTCCGGCGGCTGGGGCGGCATCAAGATCGGTCGCGACCTGGGTATCTTCGGCTCGGACGCGATCCTGTCCGACATGACCCTGCTCGGCGTCGGCACCGTCACCGACCTCACGCGCGGCGGCGGCAACACGTCGTTGGGCCGCATCGGCGTCGGCTACGTGTACGCGGACTGGAAAGGCCAGATCCAGTATTCCTCGCCTAAGTTCGGCGGCTTCAGCTTCAACCTCGCAGTGGTCGATCCCTGGGGTCTCGTCGACCTGTCCGGTGCAAGCACAAATGCCGCAGACTTCAACCAGGAAGCTCCCGACTTCCTCGGCAGCAATGGCTGGGAAGGCAAGGTCAACTACGCCTGGGAAGGTGATTTCAACGGAAAAGTCTGGGCGAGCTTCATCTATCAGAAGGTCGAGAGTTCCACCTTCAGTGGGGAAACCGCCAAGGGTTATGACGTCGGCGCGAAGGTCGGATTCAAAGGCCTGGAAGGCGTCGGCTATTACTACAAGGGCGACGGGATTGGCACGACCGACTTCCTGTTCGACGCCATGGACGTCTTCGGCAACATGCGAGATTCGGACGGCTACTACGTGCAGGCCACCTGGAAGATCCCGGGTATCGGCACCAAGATCGGCGCGAGCTTTGGCGCGAGCAACCTCGATCAGACTTCGACGGAGGAAGGCATTCCGGGGCTTTCGGACCTCGTGGAGAAGAACGAATCGTATGTCCTCGGGATCTATCATCCGATCACGAGTGCCTTGAACCTGGTCCTCGAGTACACGAACACCGAGTCGACGTCGCACAGCGGCAACAAGGCAAAGGAAAGCGCGATAGCCTTCGGCGCGATTCTGTTCTACTGACAAGTCTGATTCCGACCAGTAGTCGATAAGCTGAGAGTGGCGGCGCTTCGGGCGCCGCCACTGTTCCTGATCTCGAAACGGGGAATGCCTGGTGAGACTGCAGATGACGCACGGCACGCCATCGTCGCGACAGAAAGACCGATCTCAGAAGCTGGAACGATTTCCTGAGCGCCAGACCTCGTCGGGCCGCTGCAAAGCTGTGCTGGCTTGGGGTCTGTTCGCGCTGACGCTAGGTGCCGCCGCGTGGTCGGCGAGCGATGCTCCGCAAGGCAGGGTGTCGCTTTGGGCGGGGGATGACGAGTGGGTGAGGATCGAGCCTCAGGACAAGGCGGCGACCGTGCCAAACGATCAGCCGGTTTCCCTGGACGGCGCTACAGTCGCGCGCTCGCTCAGCGCGCTGCGAATTCGTATCGTCGATCCTGACACCGGCACGGAAGTTCAGCACACTGCGTTCACTGCCGATGAAGTTGGACGTCTCGCCCCCTATGTGACCTCGGGACTCGCGAAGGCCGGCCCACGGCAGGACGTGACGTTCAGCACGATCGGTAGCCATTCGCGCGGTGTGGGCAGTTCGATCAAGGATCCGACCGTCAATGCCGGTCGCATCTTCTACCAGGCCGGAAAGCTCAACGTGATCTTCGGGGAGCTGCAGTCGAACTACCGCAAGAAGAATATCTACGGGCAGAGGGACAGGATTTCACTCCACGCCGCCAGGGAACGCGCGAGAAGGCCAGCAAGCAGAAGGTGGCCCTGGTTGCGGTTCCAGGAGTCGCGTTCGTGTCGACGCCGGCGGGCATACGCGACGATTGGCTGACGATCGATCTTGCCGTTGCCGGCGCACAGACCGTAGCAACATCCCCGGCCGCACCGGCGCAGCGCCGCACAGGCACCATCTGCTGCACCGGCGCCCCAGCCAACGCCGTCACCCACAGCGACCGGAGCTGCCGCAACAGCGGCTCCTGCGGCGCGCTGGAGTTGCAGCAGCGGCGCCAGCGCCCGCACCGGTAGCTGCGCCCGCCGCGCCGGCAGTCGACAGCAAGACCGCCGACCTCGAGCGGCGCCTGCGTGCACTCAAGGAAATGAAAGACAAAGGTCTCATCACCGAAGAGGCGTACAACGCCAAGATGAAAGAGCTGCTCTCAGAGCTGTGAGTCAGATCGACTCGCACGCCTCTGGTTCGCAGCGCAGACTGGGCCACGGCTTTTCAGTGGCGCAAACAGATGGTTCGCGTCCCGGTACAAGGGACGATAAGGGGGATTCCATGTCGCGTTCACGCTCAGGTATCAGCGCGCTGGCGGTTTCGCTTTGTGCCGGCGTGCTTCTTCTCGTCACCCGTGTGGTCAGCGCCGATGGCGTCAGCCAATCGATGCTCGACGGCGCGGCGAAGGACTCGACCAACTTCCTGCACACCAACGGGAACTATGATCAGACGCGCTTCTATCCGGCAGCGCAGATCACGCGCGCGAATGTGAAGAAGCTCCGCCCGGCCTGGGTGTTCCAGACCGACGTGGTGGAGTCGATGGAGACCACGCCGATCGTCTCCGGTGGCGTGATGTACGTGACCACTTCCTTCAATCACGTCTACGCCCTCGATGCTGCGACCGGCACATCGAAGTGGCACTACAAGCACAACATGGGGCCGATCACGACCTACTGTTGCGGCCCCAACAACCGCGGCGTCTTCGCCTACGGTGACAAGCTCTACATGGGCACGCTCGATGCCAAGCTCGTTGCACTCGACGCCAAGACCGGCAAGCTGGTTTGGGAACAGCAGATCGCCGATCCGGAACTTGGCTACAGCGAGACCATGGCGCCGACTGCTGTCGACGGCAAGATCCTCATCGGCACGAACGGCGGCGAGTACGGCATTCGCGGTTTCGTGAAGGCCTACGACGCCGACTCCGGCAAGCTCCTGTGGACCTTCAATACGACTCCGGAAAACTCGGTCGGCGTATGGGCTACCAAGGACGCGACCGGTCGCGACATGCATCGCGACATCAAGGCTGAAAAGGCCGCCCTCAAGAAGCTCGGCGATCCATACAAGACTCTGGGCGGCGGCGTGTGGCAGAACATGGCCGTCGATCGCGAGACCGGAATCGTGTATTTCGTGGTCGGCAATCCCTCCCCGGACCTGTACGGTGCGATCCGGCCCGGCGACAACCTTTACACGAACTCTCTGGTGGCAGTCGATCTCGCGACGGGCAAGTACAAGTGCCACTTCCAGTACATCGCGCACGATGTCTGGGATCTCGATGCAGTCAGCCCGGTGGTCATTGCGCAGGTGAAGGATGCGAGCGGCAAGACGGTCAAGGGATTGCTCCATGCCGGCAAGACCGGTTACGTCTACGTCCATCGCGCGAGCGATTGCAGCCTGATTCGCTTCTCAGACCCGATGGTCTCGCAGGAGAACCGCTGGGTACTGCCGACGCCGGAAGGCGCGCGCATGCTGCCCGGCGCGAATGGCGGCGTTGAGTGGTCGCCGATGGCGGTCGATCCGTCGCAGAACACCGCCTACGCGATCAACCTGCACCAGCCAATGACGTACCACGTCGAGGAGACGCCGTATCCGGGCGGAAAGCTCTGGCTGGGTGGCGCGTTCAAGGTCATCCCCACTGAGGCACAGTCGGGCAACATCTCGGCGGTCGACTACAACACGGGCAAGATCCGCTGGCAGGTCAAGACCGAGCAGCCAATGATCGGCGGAATCCTGGCGACCGCGGGCGGCCTCGTCTTCACCGGCGAAGGCAACGGCTGGTTCAAGGCCTACGATTCCTCGACTGGCAGTGAGCTCTGGCGCTTCCAGTGCGGCGCTGGTGTGAACGCTCCGCCCGCGTCCTACACGGTGGGCGGCAAGCAGTACATCGTCGTAGCGGCTGGCGGGAACGTGCAGCTGGACTTCAAGCGCGGCAACAACATCTTCGCCTTCTCGCTGTCAGATTGACGTTGGATGGTCGATCGAGCGCGGGCGGTCCCTGAGGACCGCCCGCGCCTTGTCGCGCGCGCAGGGTTGCGGTGAGAGACGCGGGATAGCCTGGCGAGATATAGACGGATGAGAACGGTTCGGATTGCACTGACTACTGTCGGCACTATCGCTTCTTTCTGGACAGGCGCTCGGCGCAACAGATGATGAGTTCGCGCCGGTGCAGGCCACGCTTCAGACCTGCTTTGCCTGCCATGGTGATCGCGGAGCCGCGCCGCTGCCGCGAGAACCCGATACTCGCTGGCCAGGAGTTCTACTACCTCTACGTGCAGCTGAAGGACTTCAAGAGCGGCCTGCGCAAGAACGCCGTCATGGGCTCCGATCGTCCAGGCCCTGCAGCCCGATGAGCTGAAGCTGCTCGCGCAGTACTTTTCCAAGCAGACCTGGCCTGGCACCACTCACGCAGCGGATCCCGCCAAGCTGCCGGCCGTGAAGGCGGCGCTGGATGCGGGCGCGTGCATTTCGTGTCACCTGGGCGATTTCCGCGGCAATAGCCGCGTGCCGCGCCTCGCGGGTCAGAATCTCGACTACCTGACGCGCACCCTGCTCGACTTCAAGAGCAAGGCACGCAACAACGCGCCGGCCATGGGCTCATTGATGGCGACCTTCAGCGATGACGATATTGCGAGCCTTGCCGACTATCTCGCTTCGCTCACGGTGTACCAGAGCTCGCAGACTGGCGAGATCCAGTGACTCGCAGCAGTTCGACGATCGACGCGTGGCCGCCCGCGGCGGCGTGATCGCTCGCGGTCTTGCCGGCATGGTCTTTCAGCGTCCGATCCGCTCCGCGTTCCAGTAGCTTTTGCACGTTGGCGGTGTGCCCTTCCGCGCTCGCGATCATCAGGGCCGTCATGCCTCGCTTGTCCTGCAGATCCACCTTTGCTCCGGCGCTGAGGAGCGTGTCGACGGCATCGACATGGTCATATCCCGCAGCCCACATCAGCGCGGTCAGCTCATTGCCGTACCTGCTGATTCACGTCGACGCCGTGAGCCAGGACCAGCCGAAGAATTTCGGCGTTGCCGGACGCCGCCGCGTACACGAGCGCGGACTTTCCGGTCCGGTCGACGAGATCGGCCTTCGCTCCGCGCTCGAGCAATAGCCCCACGAGCGGACGTGCTGTTGCCGTACACCGCGTGCATCAGGGGCGAGAGCAGCTGCTGATCCACGTGATTGACGTCGGCGCCGGCCTCGAGCAGCGCGTCGCTGCATCGACGTGGCCATTGTGGGCCGCCTGCATGAGCGGCGTCGCCTGCTCCACGTTCGCCTGATCGACGTCCGCGCCGGCTGCGAGCAAGGTGCGCACGACTTCGGCATGGCCTTCGCGGGCCGCCTGAAACAGTGGCGTCGCGCCAATGCGATTGCGAGTCTTGACGGAAGCGCCCTCGTGCAACAAGCGTTCGACCGCAGCTTCATCGCCCGCACGCGCTGCCTCGAGCAGCTTGAGATTGAGCTCGCGTGAATCGGGCGGCTCATCCGCCTCAGCGGCCGACGCGAATGCGACCACGAGCAACAGAACGCCGCGCGCCAGGGCCCGGAACAACGCCTGGTGCATCCTGATCAGGCCTCGATGATGCCGTGACGAATGGCGAGCAAGGTGAGCTCCGATTGATTGCTGACCTCGAGCTTTTGCTTGATGTTGTAAAGGTGCGTGCCGACGGTCGAGGCGGAGAGATTGAGGTCGTCGGCGATTTTCTGGACGCTCGCGCCGCGCGCCAGCCGGATGAACACGTCGAACTCGCGCTCCGAGAGTCGCTCGATGGGCGGCTTGGCGGCGCCCTCGATTTCGGCGAGCGCCAGCTTCTGCGCCAGTCTCATGTCGATGTAACGACGCCCGGCGCCGACGGTCGTCACCGCCTCCACCAGCGCTTCCGGGGCGCTACGCTTGGACAGAAAGCCCAGCGCACCCTCGCGCAACGCCCGGCGGGCGTGCACGGGATCATCATGCGCGGAGAGCGCGAGTATCCGAGCCTGAGGATCGCGAGCCCGAATCCGCCGCAACGCCTCGAGTCCGCCCATGCCGGGCATGGCGATATCCATGACCACGACGTCCGGGGCAAGATCGATGTAGCGCTGGCACGCCGCCTCGCCGGAGTCCGCCTCGGCAACGATCTCCACCTCCGCCAGTGACTGCAGCAGCAGCCGAAACCCCGTACGGACCACGGCGTGATCGTCCACCAGGAGAACACGGATCATGCGCTCCCCCCCAAAGGAATTTCTGCGGTAAGACAAACCCCACGGGGTTCACGATTGGCAACCTTGAGCACGCCACCCAGATCCGTGATGCGTTCCGCCAATCCGCGCAGACCAAAATGTCCCGGGAGTGACCATTGTTCCGGCAACCCGACGCCGTCGTCGACGATGCTGACGATCATTCGCTCCCCGTCAGCTTGCACGTTGATATCGACGTGGGTGGCCTGCGCATGGCGCAACGCATTGATGAGCCCTTCCTGCACGACTCGATACGCTGCGAGATTCACCCTTGGGCCGAGGTCGGCGGAGAGCTCATGTCGAGCCGACAACGCGACCGAGGGATATCGGCGCTGCGAGTCCCGCACCAGAGTCTCGAGAGTTGCGGCCAGACCGAGTGAATCCAGTGACAGCGGCGCGAGGCGCGGGATGAGCCCGTGCATTGCGTCGTACAGGCGCGCGGCTTCCTCCGCAATCAGGCGCGCCGCATCGACCATCGCCGGGTCCCGACCCGCTCCCTGGTTCGCGATGGCAAGTGCGAGGCTCCGGATTGCCGTGACCGACTGGCCGAATTCATCGTGCAGCTCGTGCGCGATCAGGCGTCGCTCCTCTTCAACGTGTTGTTCGACCAGGCGCGCCATTTCGCGCCTTTCCTCGAGCTGTGTCTCGGCCTCGAGCACCTTGCGTTCAGCCTGAACCTTGTCCTGCACGGCCTGGGCCATCCGGTTGAAGGCGGCACCGATCGCCTGCGCTTCGGAACCTGGCAAGGCGGGTAACCGGTATTCGAGATCGCCCCGCTGAATACGCTCAAGGCCGCTCGCGATCACCGGAAATGGCGCGAGCGCACGTCCCACCGACCAGAATGCGAGCCCATTCACGACGATGAGCATGATCGCCGCTGCGGCGAGCAGGCTCGTCAGTTCATCCCAGGCGTCGAGCACGGCGCGCGACGGCTGGGCCTGCACGATCAATTTCACCCCCCCGGGCAGCGGGAACATGTGCCTGGCCGGGTTCGGCACCAACAGGTGCGAAAACCAGTCCGGTGCGAAGCGACCTGCCTTATAGGTCGGCGGCGGCGAGCGATACAGCACCTCTCCGGAGGCCGACTGCAGCGTGATGTCGTTGGCGTGCACGCGCCCCAGTTGCTGCAGAAACTGCAGCAGCAGGTCCGGCCCCCCTTCGCGCGAATAGATGGATGCGAGACGTCCCAGCAGTTGCGACGCCGCTCGATTGGCCGCCTCGATTTCCTCCCGCGCCGAATCCCGGGCGGTCTTGATCTCGCCAGCGATCAGGACGATCACGAACGTGGCGGTCAGGCCGGCCACCACGAGGTTCAGGCGGGTCCGCAGCTTCATTGTGGGCTGCTTTGTCAGAAAGTGGCCACGAATGACCCGATGGTATCAGCGCCGCTCGCCACGGGTGCACTTCGCGCCTGCCCGACTCATGAAAATCATGACGCGACTTTCATGATCATCCTCTATCGGCCGGGCTCACTAGCGCAGAAGATGCCCGTGGCGGCAATTTCCAGGCCGTCTGATAGCTGACTGAAGGAGCGATGTCATGAAGTGGGAAACTCCGCAAGCGATTGATTTCCGGTTCGGCATGGAAATCACGATGTATATCGCCAATCGCTGAAGTAGCCCTGGTGTCAGCCTGCGCGAGCAGGCTGCACCTCTCCGACCTTGAAGATTCGCGTGCTGGGATCCGCCGCCGGCGGCGGTTTCCCGCAGTGGAATTGTAACTGCCGCAACTGCGCCGGCCTACGCAAGGGAACCGTGCGTGCCCGACCGAGGACACAGTCCTCGATCGCCGTGTCCGGAAAAGAAGAAACTGCGTGGGCGCTGGTGAATGCTTCGCCGGACATCGCGGCTCAATTGCAGGCAAATCCCATCCTGCAGCCAGCGCGCGCGATCCGCGATACCGCCATCTGCGCCATCGTCCTGGTCGACGGGCAAGTCGATCACACTACGGGTCTGTACATGTTGCGGGAATCGAGTCGGCCCTGGCGCATCTGGTGCAGTGACAGCACCTACGCCGATCTCACTCGTGGCAATCCGATACTGACCGTGCTCGCGCACTACTGCGGTGTGGACCGTCACCGCATCGAACTCGAGGGCGATGGATTCACGATCGATGGCGTGACTGGCGTGCACTGGCATGCGCTACCCGTGGCGAGCAAGCCAGCGCCGTACTCACCGAACCGGGAGTCGCCGGTGCCGGGAGACAACCTGGCTCTCGTGCTCACGGACGCGAGTTCTGGCCGGGCGGCGCTCTATGCACCGGGGCTGGCGACCGTCGACGGGCACGTCTGGCGCGCGATGGCGTCAGCTGCCTGTGTGCTGGTGGATGGCACGTTCTGGACCGACGATGAAATGATTCGCCAGGAAGTCTCACACAAGCGCGCGCGCGAAATCGGTCACTTGCCGCAAAGCGGCGCCGGCGGAATGCTGGAATGGCTCGATCGCCTGCCTTCGGACACGCGCAAGATCCTGATCCATGTGAACAACACCAATCCGATCCTCGACGAGGATTCACCCGAGCGCGCCGAGCTCACGCGCCGCGGCGTGGAAGTAGCGTGGGATGGCATGGAAATCGTGCTATGAGCGCCGCTGACTCGACCGCACCGGCCTGGACCAAGCCCGAATTCGAAGAGCGGCTGCGCGAGAAGGGGCGCGCGTATCACATCCATCATCCGTTCAACGTGATGCTGAATTCCGGCGCCGCGAACCCCGAACAGATCCGCGGCTGGGTCGCCAATCGCTTCTACTACCAGATCAGCATTCCGCTCAAGGACGCCGCCATTCTCTCCAACTGCCCGGATCGCGCGGTGCGCCGATCCTGGGTGCAGCGCATCCTCGATCATGACGGCTACGGCGATGACCCGGGTGGCATCGAGTCCTGGCTACGCCTCGCCGAAGCCGTGGGGCTCGACCGCGACCGCGTGGAGCGGCTGGTCGACGTATTGCCAGGCGTGCGCTTCGCTGTCGATGCGTACGTGAACTTCGCGAGGCGTGCGCCGTGGCAGGAAGCCGTCTGCTCTTCATTGACGGAGCTCTTCGCGCCGGAAATTCACAAGCAGCGCCTCGCCAACTGGCCCACACACTACCCGTGGATCGATCCGGCGGGCCTCAGGTACTTCCAGAGCCGGGTCAGCATCGCGCGCCGCGACGTGGAGTTTGGCCTCGCCTTCACACTCGATTGGTTTAATACGCGCGCAGCGCAGGAGCGCGCCCTCGAGATCCTGCAGTTCAAGCTCGACGTGCTGTGGCAGATGAATGACGCGATGGCTCTGCGCTATGGAACCTCGACATGACTGAGATCGGCGCCACGGCAATACCTTCGATCAACCGCGGTTTTCGGCTGCAGTGGGAGCCCGCGCAGAATTCACACGTGCTGCTCTATCCGGAAGGCATGGTGAAACTCAACGCGAGCGCGGGCGAGATCCTGAAACGCTGCGATGGCGAGCGCACGCTGGCTCAGATCACAACCGATCTCGAGCAGGCATTCGGTGCCACCAACCTGTCCGCGGACGTCACGGCATTCGTGTCTTACGCGCTGGAGCAAAGATGGCTGGAACTTCGAGCCTGAACACACCGGCTGGGACAGCCAGGCCCGGGCCGCCGCTCTGGCTGTTGCTGGAGCTCACCTACCGGTGTCCACTGCATTGCGTGTATTGCTCCAATCCTACGGACTTCGCGCGCATTGAGCAGGAGCTCGGAACCGAAGATTGGATACGGGTGCTGCGGGAAGCGCGCGCGCTGGGTGCCGTGCAGCTCGGGCTGTCGGGCGGCGAGCCGCTGATGCGCGATGACCTGGAGACGATCGTCGCGGAGGCGCACACGCTCGGCTTCTACACGAATCTGATCACGTCCGGCGTCGGCTTGAACGAAACGCGCATCAAGGCGCTCAAGGACGCGGGACTCGACCATATCCAGCTCTCGTTCCAGGACAGCACCCGGCAGATGAACGACTTCCTGAGCAGCACGCGCACGTTCGAGCTCAAGTCGAAGGTTGCAGCGCTGATCAAGAAATACGACTACCCGATGGTGCTCAACGTCGTTCTGCATCGGCTGAACATCGACCATGTCGAACAGATCCTCAAGATGGCCGAGGAAATGCAAGCCGAATACGTCGAGCTCGCCAATACCCAGTACTACGGTTGGGCCTGGAAGAATCGCGACCAGCTCCTCCCCAGCCGCGAACAGGTTCAGCGGGCCGAGGCAGTGACCCAGCGCTTTCGCGATCAGGCGGGGCAGCGAATGAAAATCTATTTCGTCGTGCCCGACTACTTCGAGCGTCGACCCAAGCCGTGCATGAACGGATTGGGGTCGGTCTTTCTCACGGTGATACCAGATGGCACTGCGCTTCCCTGTCATGCGGCGCGCATGCTTCCGGGACTCGAGTTCCCGAACGTACGCGAGGCCAGTGTCGAGTCGATCTGGTTCGATTCAGCCGGCTTCAATCACTTTCGCGGCGATGCGTGGATGAAGGAGCCGTGCCGCAGCTGCCCGGAGAAGACCAAGGACTTCGGCGGATGTCGTTGCCAGGCATACCTGTTTACCGGCGATCCAGCCAATGCGGACCCGGTATGCGATCTGTCTCCGCACCACCATCTCGTGGAGGAGGTAGTGGCGCGTGCCGCGCAGCCGCACGTGGAGGAGAAGCCGCTGCTGTTCTTCCGCGATCAACGCAACTCGCGCACGCTCTCCTCTCAATGACCGATGTCGCAATCCGGGCCGAACGCCTGACCAAGCGTTACGGCGACACGCTTGCGGTGGACGGCGTCGATCTCACGATCCAGCAGGGCCAGTTCTTCGGCCTGCTCGGCCCCAACGGCGCCGGCAAGACCAGCACGATTCACATGCTCTCGACCCTGATCCGCCCGACATCGGGCGAGGCGTGGGTGCGAGGGTACTCAGTGCATGCGCAGCGGCTTGCCGTTCGCCGCAGCATCGGTGTCGTGTTCCAGGAGCCGGCACTCGATCGCACCCTGTCGGTGGCAGAGAATCTGCGCTTCGCGGGACTGCTCAATGATCTCCCCCGCTCCGAGATCAGGCGCCGCAGCGCCGAGCTGTTGGAACTCTTCGCGTTGAGCGAAAGGCGCGACCACCCGGTCGCGTCACTTTCCGGCGGGATGCGACGCGCACTCGATATCGCGCGTGGAGTCATCCACCAGCCGCAGATCCTGTTTCTCGACGAACCAACGATCGGCCTGGACGTGCCCAACCGCCGCGCCATCTGGCGCCATATCGCGCAACTCAGAGCCCAGCTCGGCATTACCGTGCTCTTGACGACGCACTACCTCGAGGAAGCTGCCGACTGCGACGAGGTCGCATTTCTGAGCTCAGGCCGCATCGTCCGCAACGGGCATCCACGGGCTCTCGTCGAAGAGCTCGGAGCATATGTCGTCGAAGTGGAGACCAGCCATCCCAAGGAGCTGGCGCAGGAGCTGGCGTCGCGGTTCGGCTCGGCCCTGATCGAAGGCGAGTGCGTGCAATTCTGTTGTAACCGTGAGCCCGCCGAGCTGGCTGCGTTGCAGGCCGAACTGGCGGTAACGGCGCGAGCCGTGCG
This sequence comes from uncultured Gammaproteobacteria bacterium, assembly GCA_963705495.1. Taxonomy (GTDB): domain Bacteria; phylum Pseudomonadota; class Gammaproteobacteria; order Steroidobacterales; family Steroidobacteraceae; genus DATBVX01. The sequence goes on from CAVPJQ010000007.1 coordinate 106,300, forward strand.
CTGGCGGCGTCCAAACTTGAACGACGTGTTCCTCTGGGTCAATGAGACCGGGAGCCTCCGCAAGAGAGCCGCGTAATGATGCTGGTGCGTCCCTTTGTTGCCGTGCTGGAACGCGAAGTGCTGAAGCTCCTGCGGCAACGCGGACGCCTCGTATCCGCAATGGTGCGGCCCTTGCTGTGGCTGCTGGTGATTGGCGCCGGGCTGAGCGCAGTCCAGCATAAGAGCGGTGAATCCGGCTACCAGGCCTTCCTGGTGCCGGGCGTACTCGGAATGACACTGCTGTTCGGCGGCATGCTGGCCGCGCTCGCCACGGTCTACGACAAGGAATCTGGCGTGATGCGCATGCTCGTGATCGCGCCGATCGAGCACTACTGGATCGTGCTGGCGAAAGCTCTCGGCGCGACAGTCGCCGCGCTGCTGCAAGCGTTGCTGCTACTGCTGATCCTGGGACTGCTCGGGTACCTGAGCCGACAGATGTCGGTACCTTTGCTGGCCGCAGGCCTGCTCGGAACTGCGCTCGCCTGTTCGAGCCTCGGCATGCTCGTGGCGGCGTGGTCCCGCACGCTCGACAACTACGCCACCCTGATGAACCTGGTGATCTTTCCAGTCTTCTTCCTGTCCGGCTCGCTCTACCCAGTGCAGCAGTTGCCGGACGCGCTGCGCTTACTCGCCATGCTCAATCCCTTCACTTATGGCGTCGACTTGCTCAAGCACGCGGCAATAGCGGGTCCCGCGGGCTCCTACGGTGCAGACTTTGAGGTCGCTGTCGACCTCGCAGTGCTCATCGGATTCAGCGTCGTCGCACTCGCAGTCGCAGGCGCGCGTTTCTCACGCGACGCTGCCAACGAACCGCTCGTCCATCGGCTCGCGAGCACTCAGCGGGATTGAATTCCGCGTTTCTCCTGTGCAGAGCAGGCGCGCCTGCCGTCTCATGATAATCATGAGGGAAGTTTCATGACGGTCTCTATTCCGTCTGTGCGATTCCAAGGGAACATGCGCTATCGCATTGCAAGGAACAGTCATGAAAGGTACCCGAATTCTCATCGCCGCCGGCATCACAGCTGCAGCGTCGGCAGGAGCTCTCGCGCAGGAAGCCCAGCCGCCGGTCTCTGGCGGATCCATGGTGGTCACGGCGACGCGCACGGAAAAGTCAGCATTCGATATCCCGGTGGCGATCGACGTCGTGAGCGGAGATGAGCTGCGCGCACATCGAGCCGGCGTCGACCTGTCCGAGGGCCTCGGCACCATTCCCGGCATCGTGGTGCAGAATCGCTACAACTACGCCCAGGACTTGCAAGTTTCCGCACGTGGATTCGGGGCACGCGCCTCCTTCGGCGTGCGCGGCGTGCGCCTGATCCAGGACGGCATCCCGCTCACCATGCCCGATGGGCAAGGACAGACGGCTCTGTTCGACATCGGTGGTGCAGATCGCGTCGAGGTGTTGCGCGGACCATTCGCGGCGCTGTACGGCAACTCCTCGGGAGGCGTCATTCATCTGCTCACGGCGGACGAACGGCGACCCAACGAGATCCAGGCGCGCGGCTCGGGAGGGGAAGACGGCACCTGGCGCGGCGCGGTGAATTTTTCCGGGCAGTCCGGCGCTCTCGATTTTTCAGGCAACGCGTCCCGGTTTGAGACCGATGGCTTCCGCGATCACAGCGCGGCGCAACGCGATCTGGCGAATCTGTGGGTGAGGTATCACGCCGGTGAAGGCTCAACCCTCACGGTCCTCGGAAACTATCTCGACCAGCCCGACACGCAGGACCCGCTCGGGCTCACCCAACAGCAGCTCGATGAGGATCCGTCGCAGGCAGGCACCGGCGCCGAGACCTTCAACACCCGCAAAACCATTCACCACGCGCAGGGCGGACTGGTCTTCGACCACAACTTCTCGGACGACAACAGCATCCGCGCACTCGGCTACTACGGTGCTCGCCAGGTCGTGCAATACCTCGCCAATCCAAGCATCGCGATCACGGGCTCCGGCGGCGTCGTGGACCTGGATCGAAATTTCGGCGGCGGCGAACTGCGTTGGCACCATTCCGGCCAACTCGCCGATCGGGCGTACGAATTGACGCTGGGCACCGCCTATGACCGGATGGATGAGCTGCGCACCGGATTCGTCAACGTGCTGGGCGAAAAGGGCGATTTGCGCCGCGACGAGGACGACGTCGTTTACGACTTCGATCAATACCTGATCGGTTCGTGGAATATCACGGAGCGCTGGCAGCTCGCCGGTGGCGTGCGCCACAGCGAAATCAAATATGACTCGGAAGATCACTTCATCGTCGGCGCTAATCCCGACGACAGCGGCAGCATCGACTTCGAGGGCACGATGCCCGTGCTCGGCGTCCTGTTTCAGGCCACAGCGGACGTTCACTTGTTCGCTTCCGCGGGCAAGGGCTTCGAGGCGCCAACGTTCTCAGAGCTCGCCTACCGGCCCGATGGTTTGCCCGGCCTGAACTTCGACCTCGAGGCAGCGGACAGCACGAACATGGAGCTCGGAGTGAAGTGGCGCCTCGGCAACCACGCTCAGCTCGACACGACCCTGTTCCGTTCCAATACCTCGGATGACATCGTAACGGGGCCGGCCCCATTTCCAGGCCGCAACACCTTCGTCAACGCCGACCGCACACGTCGCGAAGGAGCGGAGCTCGCCGCGTCCGTGTCCATGCTGGACGCTGCCCTCACCCTTGATCTGGCGTACACGTACACCCGTGCGCGATTCGAGGAGTTCGTGAATTTTGCCGGAGTCGACCTGTCCGGCAAGCAGATACCCGGCGTACCGCAGAACTCGGCATACCTGCAGCTCAATTGGCAGCACGCGCCTTCCGGCTTTACGACTGGTATCGAAGCGAAATATGCGGATGAGGTATTTGCAGATGACCTCAATACCGCCGTCGCGGACTCGTACGTGGTCGCCAACTGGCATGCGGGCTTTCGCCAGGACCTCACGTCCTGGCGGCTGGAAGAGTTCGTGCGCATCGACAACCTCACCGATGAGGAATACGTCGGCTCGGTGATCGTGAATGCAGTAAATGCGAGATATTTCGAGCCGGCGCCGGATCGAACGTACGTGATCGGCTTTACTGCGAGCTTTGCGCCGCGCTAGCGAACGCAGAACTACACGGGAGGCACGAGCCCCAGGCGCATCGCGATCCGGAACAGCTGCGCAGTGCTGCCGGCACCGAGCTTCTGTTTGATCGAAGACTGGTGGTTGGCGATGGTCTTCTGGTTGAGCGAGAGCTGCTTCGCGATCTCTTCGAGCCCGTAGCCCTGCAGGAGCAGTTCGAGCACCTCGAACTCGCGTGCCGATAACGCCTCGTGCGCGGTCCCGTCCGCGTCGGATCGGCCCAGGGCAAGCGCCTGTGCCACGTCATGACTGAGATAGCGCTTGCCGGCGGCGACCGCGTGAATGGCATCGACCAGCACGCGCGGAGCGCTCGCCTTGGTGACGTAACCGGCAGCCCCCGCGTCCATCGCTCGCCGGACGAAGATGGGGTCCTCGTACATGCTGAAGGCCAACACGCGCGCGTACGGCCAACGAGTGAGGATGCGGCGCACGCCCTCGATGCCGCTCACCCCGGGGAGCGCAATGTCCATGACCACCACGTCCGGTTCGAGACTGGAGAATTGCTGAGACACTTCGAGAACCGTGGCCGCTTCGCCGACCACATTGATGCCTCCGCTCTCCTCGAGCAGCCGGCAATAACCCTTGCGCACGACGGGATGATCGTCGACCAGCAAGACCGTGATCGGCAGGCTCATGCGGCGGCTCCCTGCTCGGCATTCGCTGCCGGTATCTGTGCGCGGATGCCAAAACCGCCGGTCGGCTCGGCTGTGACCTGCAGACGTCCGCCGAGGGTTTCGATGCGCTCACGCATTCCGATCAGCCCCAGTCCTGGCTTCCCAGCGCTGAGATCGGCACCTCGCCCATCGTCCCTCATGCTGAAGAGCACCTCATCGTAGTGCCCGGCGACAGAGCGCGAGCGTTCCACGCGGATCTCGACGTGCTCGGCGTCCGCGTGCCTGGACACGTTCGTCATCCCTTCCTGGAGCAACCGGTAGACCGTGAGCGCGTGTGACTCGCCGAGCGAATCCAGATCGCCCTCCAGGCTGAGCTCGAACTGGATTTGCGGCAATCGATTCCGCCAGTCATCGACGTACTGCTCGAGCGCGGCCTCGAGACCGAGCTCGTCCAGCCCGATCGGCCGAAGCCTGCGGATCAGATCGCGCACCACCGCGTACACATGGTCCGCGTGCTGAATGACGGCGGCAGCGCTGCGCCAGATCGGCGACTCGTCGTCCGGCACCTTGGCCTGAATCGACACAGCATCGAGCTTGATGGCATTGAGGTACTGGCCAAGCTCGTCGTGGAGCTCGCGCGCCAGGAACTTGCGCTCCATTTCCTGCACGTCGAGGTGCTTTTGCGCGAGCTGCCGATGCTGGAGCAGGAGGTTTGCCAGCTGCACTTCAGCTGTGCGCCGCCGTGCGAGTTCAGCCCGCGCATCGCGAAAGCGTCGCCACGCAAACCAGGTGAGTGCCAGGGACAAAGCGAGCAGCGTGAGCGCGAGCTCGTCGAGCTGCAGATGCTCGAAGCGTCGCGTGATGGCCAGGACTGATTCGCTCAGCTCGAAGTGAACAGCGAGCGCCAGGACCGACAGCGTGACGATTGCAACGATGATCAGGTCGCGCTGCGCTGTCAGTCGCTCCCGGTGCCGTCCCACCCCGTTATTTTCCGCGGCATTCATCGAGGTGCCTCTGATTGTCCGAGTGCGATCAATGGCCATTCGTCCAGGTCCCGCCGGGAGAAATTCCCGGTCATCCGGTGCGAAAGTCTCTGTCGAAGCCCCTGGTTCTTATGGGATTCTAGGATTGTTTCCGAGCGCTTTGCCCGCCGGCATCGCGCGGGGCACGAACACCACTATTTAATGAGTCAACGGAGACATGATGCCACGGCTTCGCGGTAGTGCAGCGATTGTCCTTGTGCTGGGCAGCGCCCTGGCGACTGTTCTTCCCGTATCTGCGGCCCCCCCGCGGTCCGGTACGGACGACGTGCTGGGAGAAATGGTCGTCGCGGCGCCTTACGGATTCGACATCCCGCGCGATCGGGTGCCGGCGAACGTGCAGACCGCGACTGCCGAGGACATCCGCCAGTCGCAGGCCCTGGACCTCACTGATTTCATGAATCGCGAGCTCGGCAGCGTCAGCATCAACCACGCGCAGAACAACCCGCTCCAGCCCGACGTCAATTTCCGCGGCTTCACGGCCTCCCCGCTCCTCGGCCTCGCGCAGGGACTTGCCGTGTACCAGAACGGCGTGCGCATCAACGAACCGTTCGGCGACGCCGTCAACTGGGATGTGATTCCGCTGTCCGCGATCGACTCGGTGCAGCTGTTCGCGGGTGCCAACCCCGTGTTCGGCCTGAATACGCTGGGCGGCGCACTATCGCTGCAGATGAAGAACGGCTTCAACTACCAGGGCGGCGGCGCCCAGGTCTACGGCGGCTCGTTTGGGCGCATCGGCGCCTCGGCCGAGTACGGCGGCAACAACGGCGCCTGGGGCTACTACGCGGACCTCGACTACTTCAGCGAAGATGGCTGGCGTGACTTCTCCGATTCCGACGCGCTCCGCTTCTTTGGCGCTTTGAGCCGGCATGCGGCGGACTGGACTCTCGATCTGAGCTTCGCGTATGCGGACACCGAATTGCGCGGCAATGGTCCAGCGCCCGCCGAGTTGCTCGCGATCGACCGCTCCGCGGTGTTCACCTTTCCGGATATTACTGAGAACAACCTGGCACAGATTGAGCTCGAGGGATCACGAAAGCTTTCCGACACGTGGAAAATCGGCGGCAATGTGTTCTACCGCTCACTCGATACCGACACATTCAACGGCGATGGCACGAATCTGGAGGAATGCGACGTCGGCGGACAAGAACTGTTGGTCGAGGAAGACTTCACCGATGTCAACGAAGATGGCGTATGCAACGCGGCCGACGATGCGGACATCGAACCAGTGCTCGACCTGAACGGCGATACCATCCCGGCCGAACTCGACGGCGAGGAGCTCAATGCCATCAACAATATTGGCCGGCGCGAACAGGAGGGTTATGGCGCTTCCCTGCAGCTTTCGGCGCATTCCAGCCTCCGCGGCCATGAAAACGACTTCACGGTCGGGACGGCGTACAGCGTTGGCGACACCTCGTACCATTCCATTGTCGAGGTCGCGAGCCTGCTCGAGAATCGCGGCACGACCCGCACCGGAATCTTTGCCGCGCAGTCCATCACCAGCATCGACAGCAAGGTGACGACCGAGAGTTTCTACTTCGCCGACACGTTGGATCTGACCGAGCGCAGCGCACTGACTGTGGCGGGGCGCTATGACAACACGCGCATCCGCCTGACGGACCGCACGGGTGAGAACCCGGACCTCAACGGCTCACATGACTTCGACCGGTTCAATCCCGCAGTCGGCCTGACGTTTCATGCCACACCGAAGGTGAAACTGTTCGCGAGTTACAGTGAATCGGCCCGCGCCCCGACTGCAGTGGAGCTCGCCTGTGCGAGCGAGGACGCACCGTGCAGCCTGCCCAACGCATTCCTGGCCGACCCGCCGCTCGAGCAGGTCGTGGCGAAGAGCGTCGAAGCGGGCGTGGATGGCTCCTTCGAGCATCAACTGCGCTGGCACCTTGGAGCATTTCAGACTGTCAATCACGACGACATTCTGTTTCAGACCACGGGTGGAGCCCAGGCCAACGTCGGCTTCTTCCAGAATGTCGGCGACACCCGCCGCGCCGGGGTGGAACTCAACGTGTCACAGGAGCTCTCGCGCGTCAGCTGGTTCCTCAACTACACCTATCTGGACGCGACCTTCGAGGACAGCTTCGTCGTCAACAGCCCCAACCACCCCGTGTTCGAAGACGATCCAACAGCTGCACAGATCGTGGGCGAAGACAAGCTGCAGGTTCCCGGCGGCGCCACGATCCCCGGAATCCCGCGCCACATGGCCAATGTCGGATTCGACTTCGCCTTCAACGAGCACGCCAGTGTCGGCACTGATGTGTCCTACCGTTCCGGGGTATTCCTGCGCGGCGATGAGGTGAATCTCCTGGCCAAGACCTCGAGCTACGCCGTCTTTAACCTGCGCGCCGAATTCCGGCTCAATGATGCTCTGACCATCTTTGCGCGCATCGAGAACCTCTTCGACCAGGCCTACGAAACTTTCGGACTGCTGGGCCAGCCGCAGGAGGTCTTCCCCGAGATGACCGATCCCCGATTTCTGGGTGCCGGGCCACCGTTCGGCGTCTGGGTCGGTGCCAGGCTGAATCTGAAGTAGTTCCGGCACTCAGGCGCCGGTCCGATGCATCGCCCTGGAGCGCGAGCGCCGCGGTTCGACCCCGACCCCCTCGCGGATGATCGCGGCGCCGCGCTCGAGCAGGAAGTTGCGAAACGCCGCCGCGACCGGTGAGAGGCGCTTGTCGCGCAGATGGATGACGTACCAATCGCGGATAATCGGTCCGCCCACGATATCCAGCACGACCAGCTTGCCGGCCTTGAGCTCCAGCGCGATGGTGTGCATCGAGATGAAGCTGATGCCCATGCCCGCCATGACCGCCTGCTTGATGGTCTCGTTGCTGCTCACCTCCATTGACACACGAAAGGTCGCACCGCGATCCCGGAACACGCGCTCCATCGATGCGCGCGTGCCCGAGCCCTGCTCGCGGATCAGGAAACTCTCGCCGGCGAGTTGCCCGAGCTGAATCCGCCGCTTGCCCGCGAGCGGATGGTCGGGCGCCGCAATGATGACGAGCGGATGCTTGGCAAAGGCTTCCGCCTCAGTGTCGAGCTCGCGTGGCGGCCGTCCCATGATCACCAGGTCGATCTCGTTCGCTGCCAGTTGTTTGATGACTTCCTCCCGGTTGCCCACCGAGAACTTGATCGTGATCTCGGGGAAAGCAGGTGAGAATGCGCGCAGGAGCGACGGTGCGAAGTATTTGGCAGTGCTGACCGCGCCCAGCTTGAGCACACCACGCTTCAGTCCACGCATCGCGGACAGGGTCTCGCCCGCCTCGCGCAGCAGCTCGATCGCCTGGTTCGCGTAGGGCAGCAACTCGTCTCCGGCGGCGGTGAGATGGATGCGGCGCCCCATGTGCTCGAACAGGGGCAGGCCCACTTCCGCCTCGAGGAGCTTGAGCTGCTGTGACACTGCCGGCTGCGTCAGATGCAGCTCACGCGCTGCGCGCGTGAACGACAGGTGGCGCGCCACCGCAGCAAATGCACGCATTTGTCGCAAGGTTACGTTTCGCACCGTCGCATCCTCTGCCATTTCATATAAGGGATCATTATTGCACAGCGAAGTATTTCTAACTGGACCTAATAGAGGTCGTGCAAGCACGATCGGCCTCATTCAGGCAGGGGACTACCAGCATGAAACGAATCGAGAAGCGCCCGACACCGAGGACCGCGGCCGAGCGCTACAAGGCCGGCGTGCTCAAGTACGCCGAAATGGGCTACTGGCAGGGCGATTACCAGCCGAAGGATACGGACATCCTCGCCCTCTTCCGCATCACGCCGCAGGAAGACGTCGATCCCGAGGAGGCGGCGGCCGCGGTTGCGGGTGAATCGTCGACTGCGACCTGGACGGTGGTGTGGACCGATCGACTCACGGCGTGCGACCGCTACCGCGCCAAGGCTTACAAGGTCGAACCCGTCCCGGGAGCGCCCGGCCAGTACTTCGCCTACATCGCCTACGATCTCGACCTGTTCGAGCCTGGCTCGATCGCGAACCTCACGGCCTCGATCATCGGCAACGTGTTCGGCTTCAAGCCGCTCAAGGCGCTGCGGCTCGAGGACATGCGCTTCCCGGTCGCGTACGTGAAGACCTTCGATGGGCCGCCCACCGGCATCATCGTCGAGCGCGAGCGACTTGATAAATTCGGACGCCCGCTCCTCGGAGCCACGGTCAAGCCGAAACTCGGCCTGTCGGGCAAGAACTACGGACGAGTCGTCTACGAGGCCCTCAAGGGCGGGCTCGACTTCACCAAGGATGACGAGAACATCAACTCACAGCCTTTCATGCACTGGCGCGACCGGTTTCTCTACTGCATGGAGGCGGTGAACCGGGCCCAAGCCGCCAGCGGCGAGATCAAAGGCCACTACCTCAACGTCACCGCGGCCACCATGGAGGATATGTACGAGCGAGCCGAGTTCGCCAAGGACCTCGGGTCGGTCATCGTGATGATCGACCTCGTGATCGGCTACACCGCGATTCAGTCCATGTCCAAGTGGTCGCGGCGTAACGACATGATCCTGCACCTGCACCGCGCCGGGCACTCGACCTATACGCGGCAGAAGAACCACGGCATCTCGTTTCGCGTGATCTCGAAGTGGATGCGCCTCGCGGGCGTCGATCATGTTCACGCCGGCACCGTGGTTGGCAAGCTCGAGGGCGATCCGAACTCAGTGCAGGGGTTCTACAACGTGCTGCGCGAGCCGCACAACCCGGTGGACCTGCAGCGCGGGATCTTTTTCGAACAGGACTGGGCCGGCCTGCGCAACGTCATGCCGGTCGCTTCGGGCGGTATTCACGCCGGCCAGATGCACCAGCTCCTCACGTATCTCGGCGAAGACACGGTGCTGCAGTTCGGTGGCGGCACCATCGGTCACCCGATGGGAATCGCTTCCGGTGCGGTCGCGAACCGCGTCGCCCTGGAAGCCATGGTGCTCGCCCGCAACGAGGGCCGTGACATCTGGAATGAAGGTCCACAGATCCTCGCGGCTGCGGCACGTCACTGTGAGCCGCTCAAGGCCGCGCTCGATACCTGGGGCGAGATCACGTTCAACTACACGAGCACCGATACCCCCGACTTCACCGCCACGCCGACCGCAGCGTGAGCAAGGAGCCGCCATGCGACTGACCCAGGGTGCATTCTCTTTTCTTCCCGATCTCAGCGATGAGCAGATCGGCTCGCAAGTCGAATATTGCCTGCGCAACGGCTGGGCGGTCTCGATCGAGTACACGGACGATCCGCACCCGCGCAACACCTTCTGGGAAATGTACGGGATGCCGCTGTTCGACATGAAGGATGCGGCGCGGATCGTGGTCGAAATCGACAACTGCCGCCGCACCTTTCCCAATCACTACGTCAAGGTGAATGCGTTCGATGCGACTCGCGGCACAGAGTCGCTGCGCCTGTCATTCATCGTCGGTCGCCCGGCTCGAGAGCCGGGGTTCGGCCTGGTACGCGAGGAAGGGCCGGGGCGGTGTGTGCGCTACACGGTGCGCTCGTACGCCACCGACCAGCCTGAAGGCGAGCGTTACTGAGCACCCGATGAACACCGCAATCGAGCACCTGCATGACGACGGCATCGCACTCGATGCCGAATTGCGCGACTCGAACGTCAGCGAAGTGCTCGATGCGCTCGAACGCGATCTGATCGGCCTCGCGCCGGTAAAGAGTCGCATCCGTGATATTTCCGCGCTGCTGCTCATCGACCGGCTGCGCACGCGGGCGGGCCTGAGCACTGGTGCTCCCGCGCTGCATATGAGCTTCACCGGTAACCCGGGCACTGGAAAGACCACCGTCGCCATGCGCATGGCGGAAATCCTTCATCGCCTGGGATACCTGCGCAAGGGTCATCTCACGGCGGTGACGCGCGATGATCTGGTGGGTCAATACATCGGTCACACCGCGCCGAAGACTCGCGAAGTGCTCAAGCGGGCAATGGGCGGCGTGCTCTTCATCGACGAGGCCTATTACCTCTACCGGCCGGAAAACGAACGCGACTACGGGCAGGAGGCGATCGAGATCCTGCTGCAGGAAATGGAGAATCACCGCGACGACCTGGTGGTGATCCTCGCCGGCTACCAGGATCGCATGGAGCGGTTTTTCCGCTCAAACCCTGGCCTCTCATCGCGCATCGCACACCATATCGAGTTTCCCGACTACACGCCCACGGAGCTGTTCGCGATCGCTCGCCTGATGCTCGAGCAGTTGCAGTATCGACTCAGCCCTGAGGCCGAGACCGCGTTCCAGGATTACATCGAGCGGCGGCGGACACGGCCGCACTTCGCCAACGCGCGCTCGATGCGCAACGCCATCGACCGCGCACGCCTGCGACAGGCGAGCCGCCTGCTCGCGCAGGGCGGAACGGTCTCCAGGAACGATCTGCTGACGATCGAAAGCGCTGACCTCCTGACAAGCCGCGTATTCACGGATACGTCTGCGGAGGGCACATGACACCCGCCACAACGAAGACGCTCACCCGCTTCCTGATCGAGGAACAGCGCCGCTTCAACGACGCGAGCGGTGGGCTCACCGCGCTCATCAACGATGTTCGCCTGGCTTGCAAGCGCATCGCGAACCTCACCGGCAAAGGAGGCCTCGCGGGCGCACTCGGCAACGCCGGATCGCTCAACGTGCAGGGCGAGACGCAGATGAAACTCGATGTGATGGCGAACGACATCTTTGTGCGCACCAATGAGTGGGGTGGCCGGCTCGCGGGAATGCTGTCGGAAGAGATGGATGCGCCCTACCCGATCCCGGCCGAATATCCGCGCGGCGAGTATCTGCTGCTCTTCGATCCTCTCGATGGTTCGTCGAACATCGACGTGAACGTCGCAGTCGGCAGTATCTTTTCGGTCCTGCGTTGTCCACAGGGTGCCGCCGCACTTAGCGATTCCGACTTTCTCCAGGCCGGTGTTGCCCAGGTGTGCGCGGGGTACGCGATTTACGGTCCGGCGACGATGCTGGTGCTCACGACTGGTCGCGGCGTCAACGGCTTCACGCTGGATCGCGAAATCGGCGAGTTCATGCTGACACACCCGGACCTGCGCATCCCCGAGAACACTTCCGAGTTCGCCATCAACGCGTCCAATTCGCGCTACTGGGAGCCTGCGGTCAAGCGCTACGTCAACGAGTGCGTCGCCGGGAAGAACGGACCGCGCGGGCAGGACTTCAACATGCGCTGGATTGCCTCGCTCGTCGCCGAAGCGCATCGCATCCTGATGCGTGGCGGCGTATTCATGTATCCACGCGATCGCAAGGACCTCACCAAGCCCGGACGGCTGCGTCTCCTCTACGAGGCCAACCCCATCGGGATGATCGTCGAGCAGGCCGGAGGCCGTGCCAGCACCGGCTACGAGCCGATCCTCGGCGTCGTTCCGGAGCATCTTCACCAGCGCATCGGCTTCGTGTTCGGTGCGCGCGCCGAAGTGGAAAGGATCGAGCGCTATCACCGCGACCACAACGAGTTCGAGTACGAAGCGCCGCTGTTCGGGAACCGCGGCCTCCTCAGAGACCCCGCATAGGAACACCAGGAAGCAAGCATCGTGTCCGCCCGACATCCAATCATTGCCGTTACCGGTTCATCGGGAGCCGGCACGACTTCCGTCATGCGGACCTTCGAACAGATCTTCCGCCGCGAGCAGGTCAATGCCGCGTTCGTCGAGGGCGACAGCTTTCACCGCTACGATCGCGCCGAGATGAAGCAAAAGATGGCCGAGGCGCGGGAGCGCGGTGACCACGATTTCAGTCACTTCGGCACCGAAGCAAACCTGTTCGCAGAGCTCGAGGGCCTGTTCCGCAGTTACGGCGAGAGCGGTAGCGGACGGCGGCGGAAGTATCTGCACGACGAGCTGGAGGCGGCGCCTTTCGGGCAGAAGCCCGGCACATTCACGGCCTGGGAGGATCTGACCGACGCAACGGACCTGTTATTTTACGAAGGTCTGCACGGCGCGGTCGTCTCGGGCGAGGTGGACATCGCACGTCATGTCGATCTGCTGATCGGCGTCGTGCCGGTGGTCAACCTCGAATGGATTCAGAAGCTGCACCGTGACAAAGCGACCCGGGGTTACTCGGCCGAAGCGGTCACCGACACGATCCTGCGCCGGATGCACGATTACCTGCACTACATCTGCCCGCAGTTCTCACGCACTCACATCAATTTCCAGCGTGTGCCGATAGTGGACACGTCGAACCCGTTCATCGCCCGCTTCATCCCGACGCCGGACGAATCATTTCTGGTAATCCGCTTCTCCAACCCGCGCGGGATCGACTTCCCTTACCTCTTGTCCATGCTGCATGGCGCATTCATGTCACGGGCGAACACGATCGTGTGCCCGGGAGGAAAAATGGATCTCGCCATGCAGCTCATTTTTACGCCAATGATCTGGCGTCTGCTGGAGCGTAAAAAAGAAGTCCTCGCGCGGCAGCGAGAGGTGCGACGAGCATGACCGAGCCTCAGCCACCTGTCGCGCAGACGCGGGAGGTGACAGATGACCGGGACGGCTGAGCGTTTTCGGGCTGCCGCTTTCGATCTCGATGGCACGCTCATCGACACCGCGCCCGACCTGTGCGCCGCTGCCAACGCGATGCTGGCGGAGTTGGGCGGCAAGGAACTGGCTGATCCGCGTCTGCGCGCCTTCGTCGGTGACGGAGTGGCTCGATTCGTGGAACGCGCGCTGCGCGAAGGGCTGGGTGTGACGGCGCCCGATGCGGCGCTGCGTTCCTCGGCCGAATCGTTGTTCGCACGCCTGTACGGGGAACACCTGTTCGATCGCAGCCGCCTGTATCCCGGCGTACCCGAAACTTTGCACCAGTTAGCGAGCGCCGGGATCGCCCTGTGCTGCGTAACCAACAAGGAGAGCCGCTTCGCGCAGCCGCTCCTCGAGGCCGCGCAGCTCGACTCGCTCCTCGGGTTCACCCTCTGTGCCGATCGCACCATCGATCGCAAGCCCAGCCCAAACATGCTGCTGGCTGCGTCCACGCGGTTTGCTGTCACACCCGCGGAGCTGCTCTACGTGGGCGATTCGCAGATCGACGTTGTCGCAGCCCATGCGGCAGGTTGCCGTGTCGTCGCCGTCGACTATGGCTATGGCGACAGGCGATCTCTCGAGCAGGCCAGACCACACGGCATCATTGGAGACCTGCGGGAGCTGCTCCTGATGTACATGCAACCGCTCCCTGCGCGCCATTCTTCCGGCGCAGTCCTTATTATGGAGAGAGATCATGACTCTTGATTTGCAAGACACGCGCGCCCTCGCAAGCTCACTTGCGTCAGGTCGACACTGTCAACGCATTGCGCGCGCTCGCAATGGACGCCGTCCAGAAAGCGAACTCGGGACATCCGGGCATGCCGATGGGCATGGCGGAGATCGCCGCCGTGTTGTGGCGGCGGCACCTGCGGCATAACCCGGCCAATCCAGGCTGGGTCGATCGCGACCGCTTCGTACTCTCGAACGGCCACGGCTCCATGTTGCAGTACGCGCTCCTGCACCTCAGTGGCTACGACCTGCCAATGGAGGAGATCAAGAGTTTCCGCCAGCTGCACTCGCAAACTCCCGGTCATCCCGAGTATCGGGTCACGCCCGGTGTGGAGACGACGACCGGACCGCTGGGCCAGGGTATTGCGAATGCAGTCGGCATGGCGCTCGCCGAGAAACTGCTGGCCGCGGAGTTCAACCGCCCGGGTTTCGACATCGTGGCCCACTACACCTACGTGTTTCTCGGCGACGGCTGCATGATGGAGGGTGTTTCACACGAGGCCTGCTCGCTCGCAGGCACGCTCGGGCTCGGCAGGCTCATCGCGTTCTACGACGACAACGGCATCTCGATCGACGGGCGTGTGGAGGGCTGGTTCACGGATGACACGCCGAAGCGCTTCGAAAGCTACGGCTGGCACGTTGTTGCAGACGTCGATGGTCACGACAGCGAAGCGCTGGATCAGGCGATCCGCGCGGCCCGAGCAGTCACCGACAAGCCGTCGCTCATCTGCTGCAAGACCGTGATCGCTCAAGGGTCGCCGAACAAGGCCGGCACTCACGAATCTCATGGTGCTGCGCTCGGTGATAAGGAAGTAGCGGCGACGCGCGCGGCGATCGATTGGCCCTATCAACCCTTTGAAATCCCGTCGCACGTGTACGAGGCGTGGGACGCTCGCCGAGCAGGCCGAAACGCCGAAGCAGTTTGGAAGCGAAAGCTCGCCAGTTATGCGTACGCGTATCCACAGCAGGCAAAGGAGTTCGACCGGCGCACGAAGGGCGAACTGCCCGCAGGTTTTGCGCGACGCGTGCGCGAGCTCTTGGCGCAAACGAACGAGAAAGCCCAGAGCGTGGCGACTCGCAAAGCTTCGCAGGACATCCTGGAAGGACTCGCACCGCTCCTTCCGGAGCTCATCGGCGGCTCAGCGGATCTCGCCGGATCGAATCTCACCCTCTGGAGCGGCTCGCGGGCGATCAGCGCCCGCTCTGCGGGCAACTATCTGCATTACGGAGTGCGCGAGTTCGCAATGGCGGCGATCATGAATGGAGTCGCGCTGCATGGCGCGTTCATTCCGTACGGCGGCACCTTCCTGACATTTTCCGACTACTGCCGCAGCGCGCTGCGCATGGCTGCGCTCATGAGGATCGGCACAGTGTTCGTGTTCACGCACGACTCGATCGGACTGGGCGAGGACGGGCCCACGCATCAGCCGATCGAGCATCTGGCGTCGCTGCGCATCATTCCCAACATGGACGTCTGGCGTTCTTGCGATGCTGTGGAGTCTGTCGTGGCATGGGCCGCAGCGCTCGAGCGCAGGGACGGCCCCACGAGCCTGGTATTCAGCCGGCAGAATCTACCCGCGCAGAAGCGCTCGACCGAAGCGGCCGAGAACATTCGTCGCGGCGGCTACACGCTGGTCGAACCGGACGGTGCAGTGTGCGCGGTGATCATCGCGACTGGGTCCGAGGTTGCGCTGGCAGTCGACGCGCAGAAGCTCCTCGCGAACGAGGGCATCTTCGTGCGGGTCGTCTCCATGCCCTCCACTACCGTGTTCGATCGCCAGGATCCCGGCTATCGCGATCAAGTGTTGGCTACCGGCAGCTGCCTCACGTCGCTGTCGAAGCCGGGGTGTCCGACTTCTGGCGCAAGTACGTGGGCCGCACCGGCGCCGTGATTGGCATCGATCGCTTCGGCGAGTCTGCGCCCGCGGGCGCTCTGTTTCGCCACTTCGGCTTCACCGTCGAACGCGTCGCCGCGGCGGTAAAGGCAGTCCTCGAACTGCGCGCGCCGCAGGCAAGGCTCTAGCGGAACAGCACGAGCGCCTTCTGCACCGTGTTCCAGATCCCCCATGCGAGCGGGACACCCACGAATAGCCAGAAGCATGCGGCTCGCGCATCGAGCCCGCCCTTGCCGATGCCTCCGGAAGCCGTCTCCGCCGTCGGGACGACTGGTTTGCGGCCGGTCTGCGCCGCGGCGACTTCGGCCTCGCTCATGTGCCATCTTGCGTCCACCGGCCGCACCAGCAGATTGGCGATCCATCCGATCGCGAGCATCGCTGCCAATACATAGAAGATCGGGCCGTAGATCTGATCGACGGGCACGTGTTCGGCGAGCCGCTTGTCATGCAGATAGTTGACGACCACCGGCCCCAGGACGCCCGCTGTCGACCACGCGGTCAGGAGCCGTCCGTGAATCGCGCCCACGAACGGCGTGCCGAACATGTCGGCGAGGTAGGCGGGTATGGTCGCGAAACCCCCGCCATACATCGAGGCGATGACGCAAAACGAAGCGACGAAAACCCCCAGCATCTTTGCGTCCGCAGCGATCGAGGCCAGCGCATAAAGAGCGGCGCCCAGCGTGAAGAAGACGAAATACGTACGCTTGCGTCCCAGTTTGTCCGAGGAGGACGCCCAGATGATGCGGCCGAAAATGTTGAACAGCGAGATGAGGCCGACGAAACCCGCGGCCACCGCCGCTGCGAGCTTCTTCTGTTCGTCGTTGAATTGATCGAATCCGACCTGGGGAACTCCGAAGAGCGCGCCGCCGAATGTCTCCTGCAGCATTGGCGAGGCTGCGCCGATGATGCCGATCCCCGCCGACACGTTGAGACACAGCACCAGCCACAGGCACCAGAATTGTGGCGTCTTGTGCGCGTTCTGCAGGTGCACGCTCTTGGACGTGATCATGGCGTTGTTGTTGGACGGGGGGGTCCAGCCCTCCGGGCTCCAGCGCGCGGGCGGCAGGCGGTAGCCAAAGGCGCCGATCAGCATGAACAGGAAATAGATCGCCGCCATCGCGAGGAATGTCTGCCACACGCCCGGATCGGTCGCTGTCTTGAAGGAGTTCATGAGCAGGGTCGCGAGTGGCGAACCGATCATCGCACCGCCGCCGAAGCCCATTATGGCCATGCCGGTGGCCATGCCGCGCCGATCCGGGAACCACTTGATGAGCGTCGAGACCGGCGAGATATAGCCGAGCCCCAGACCGATGCCGCCGATGATCCCCGAGCCGAGCCACATCAACCACAGCTGGTGCGTGTATACGCCCACCGACGAGATCAGGAGACCACCGCACCAGCAAAGCGCGGACACCACGCCCGCCTTGCGCGGACCAGCGCGTTCAAGCCACCCACCCCAGGTCGCTGCCGAAAGACCCAACAGCACAAAGAAGAACGTGTACATCCAGCCGAGATCGAACTGACTCCAGTTGCAATCGGTAGCGACAAGCGCGTGCAGCGTTCCTGCCAGCTTTTCGGAAAACGTGGTTGCTCCGGCGGAGCAGGCCGCGATGCTCGCCCCGTCGGCGCCGATCAACGCCCCCTGCAGCGGCTTCCAGAACACCGAGAAGCCGTAGGCCATGCCGATGCACAGGTGAATGCAGAGCGCCGCGGGGGGAACCAGCCAGCGGTTGAAGCCCGGGTTCGCGATGATGCGCTCCCGGTCAAGCAGACCGATACCGCCCGTCGAACGATCCTGCGCAAGCGAACTCGCATCAGTCATGGCGAACTCCCCCCGTCTTGTTGTGGCACGTTGAGGCTGCGGCGTTTACTCGAAAACCGCCAGTTCTTTTCCTTCAGTCGTGTCCAGACCGTGCACGGAGGCGAGCCCCGTCGCACCGGTGAAATTCGCGTGATGGATCTCCGCTCCGGAAAGCGTGGCGCGATCCAGCTTCGCACCGCTGAGATCCGCGCCGATGAGTTTTGCCTGGGTGAGATTCACATCGCTCAAGTCCGCTTCGCGCAGATCCGCGTAGCTCAGATCCGCGCGCGACAAGTCGGCGCGAGTCAACCTCGCACCCTTGAGCCGCGCATGGGTGAGAAAGAGACGGACCAGCCCCATCGGCTGGTTGCCCATGTCAGAGCCGCCCTTCGCGTCCGAAAGGTCCGCGCCTTCGAGCACGGCGCGATCCATGTTGCCCATCAGACGAGCACCGTGCAGATCGGCTCGAGTCGCGTCGGCATTGGCGAGCACACTCGCATACAGGCTGGTCTCAGCCAGGTCAGCATCGATCAGGGTAGCGTCGCGCAGAATTGCGACATCGAGGTTACAGCCGCGCAGTTTCGCCCGGGTGAGATTGGCCCCCTTGAGACTCGCGCCGAAGAGATTCGCGCCACGGAAATCGAGCCCGGAAAGATCTGCCCCCGGGGCCTCCAGATTGCTGAGATCCGCACCTGCGGTCGCCACGCGCGCTTCGATCTCCGCGCGACTCAGCGGCGCGGCATGGATCTGGCCGACGAGCAGCACTGCTGCAATGCCGAACGAAATGCGCTGGATTTTTGGGCGAATCATGATGTGTGTCATTTTTTCGGGCGTTGTAAATGTGACGCCGTGCGCGTTGCAGAAATTGTATAGGAGATGTCGATGCAACTCACAGACCGGTGGCCAGTCAACAGTATGATCTGACCGGGCAGGCAATCCGTCACGGAGTTGTGGTCACAGGATCTCGACATGCTGAGGGCCCACGGAGTCAGACGTTTCGCTACCAGGCCACTGCTTTGGTCGCAGTTGGTAATGGTTACGCTGGCCACTATTGCACCTTGTACCTTCGGTTCTGCTGACGTGGCGCACCTGCAGATGCGAATCGCCGGCCAGGGGCCTCGAACGGTCGTTCTTGCTGCCGGTCTCGGTGACACGCTCGATATCTGGAACACCGTCCAGCCGTTGATCACAGCTCATTGCGCGCGCACTATCGCCTACAGCCGCGCTGGTTATCCAGGCAGCGATCCGGCGGGTGGGGCCCGGGATGCGGCGACGATCGTGTCGGAGCTACGTGCGGAACTGAAGCGTAGAGGAATTCTGCCGCCTTATGTCCTCGTCGGGCATTCGCTGGGCGGCCTGTACATGCAATATTTCGCGCGCCAATTCCCGCAGGAGATCGACGGCCTGGTGCTGGTCGATTCGACGCATTGGAACCAGCAGCTACAGCTCGGCCTGCAAGGGGCAGGCGGCGGGGGGCAACAACTCATCGTGTTGGGCATGCCCTGGATCGTGCGCCGGGAGTTGAACGACAGCGCGGCTGCAGGCGAACAGGTCCATGACAGTCCCCTGGCCGGCAACGTTCCCACGATCGTGCTCTCACGCACGCGCACGCTGCATGGAGAGACGCCGGAGTCGCGCGTCACAGCGGTTCGTCTGCAGGATGACATCGCGGCAGATTTCCCGGCGGCACGACATGTGAATGTCGATGCCAGCGGTCACTACATCCAACGCGACCGCCCCGAGGTCGTCGTCGCCGCGGCACGCGAGCTGGCGGGCTGCACGCCGCTGCTCGCTAAGCGTTAGCGTGACCGTAGTCGAAACGCCGCGCCTGATCCTGCGCCGGCTCACTCTCGACGATGCTGAATTCATCCTCCGGCTCCTGAACGAGCCATCGTTCCTCGAGTTCATCGGCGACAAGGGCGTCAGGACGCTCGACGATGCCCGCGACTACTTGTTGAAGGGGCCAATGGCGAGTTACGAGACGTTCGGATTCGGTCTGAATCTCGTGAAACTGAAGCAGGACGGCACGCCCATCGGCATGTGTGGTCTGCTCAAGAGGGAGACCCTTCCGGATGTGGATCTGGGCTTCGCATTTGTGCCCGAGTTCTGGTTCAAGGGCTACGCTGTCGAGTCGGCAGCTGCGGTGCTCGAGCACGGCAGACACACGTTCGGCCTGCGCCGCATCGTCGGAATCGCCAAGCCGGAAAACTACGCCTCGATCAAGGTACTCGAAAAACTTGGCATGAGATTCGAAGAGCGGGTCAGGGTCATGCCGGATGGTCCCGAAGACGTGCTGTACGGAATCGAGTTCGACGCCCAGCCGGCGTCCTGACGGCGCAGCAAGCCGCAGCTATCGGGCCCACCTCTCCCCGGGCATAATTTGACCCGCCCCAAACAAGGATCCCGTCACTATGCGATCCGCACTACGAGTCGCAACGCTGCTCGGCGCGACAATTGTTACGAGTGTTTCATCCGCCGACGTGCTCGGCAGCTCCGAAAACGGCTTCGAGCTCAGGAATGAGGCATTGATTGCGGCAAAACCGACCCAGGTGTACGCGTCACTGCTACAGATCGGCGGCTGGTGGGACTCGGCACACACCCACTCGGGCGATTCGCGCAACATGTCGCTCGATGCCAGGGCCGGCGGATGCTTCTGCGAGCGTCTGGCGGACCAGGGAAGTGTTCAGCACATGACCGTCGTGTTCGCAGCTCCTGGCAAAGAGTTGCGAATGGCAGGCGGGCTCGGCCCGCTGCAAATGCTGGGCGTCGCCGGAAGTTTGATCTGGAAGCTCGCCGCGGAAGGCAACGGCAGCCGGCTCGAACTCACGTACCGTGTCGGCGGCTATCGCACCGGCGGACTGGGCGAGCTGGCCGCGCCCGTGGATGCCGTGCTGCACGCGCAACTCTTGCGCCTCAAGAGCTTCGTGGAAACAGGACGCCCCACGCCACCCTGATCACTGCAGCCGCACGCTGTCGATTACCCACAGCGGATCGAGTGATCTGCCCGTGAAAAACAGGCACAGGTCGTGACTCCCCGCCTGGCTCGTGAGTGGCGCGTCGAGCGTGGTCAGCGCGGGTCGTCCGCGAGCCGGTTGGAGCGAAATCGATGCGAGGACCTCCCCGTCACACGAGTCGAGTCTCACCTCAAGCTCACCAGCCTCGGTGGCGGGCGCGTGTGTGACGATCCCAGCGGCATCTTTCCACAGCTGAAAGTTGTACGGCAGCTGCCCGACGGTCACCTCGATGCCGCTCACGCCCTCGAGCGATGCGTGTGGGTAGATCCAGCAGGGATCCATGATGTCGACGAGGAACACGGCGCGATCACCAATTGGTGGTGCATCGTCCTCGAGGCGCAGCGGCAATTTCTCACGGCATAGCTCGAGTTCCTCGTTCTTGCGCTCGCGCAAGGTCTGCGCGGTGAACTCTGCTGCCCGGCTCTCCGAAAGGCGCCAATCGGTTTTGAAGCTTGCGGCACGCACGCGCAGCGGCGGCGTCGCTTCAATCGGTGCCGTGTAAAGGGCTGAGGTGGGCGAAGGTTCGCTGCCATCGAGCGTATAGCGAATCTGGCCGAATTCCGCTTGCGTCGCGAGTCGTACCTTCAACCGGTCGTGAGCCGCATCGAATTCCGGCGCGAAACGAACTGCGAACCCGCTGTCGGCGAACTGGATACCGAGCTCACGGTAGCGTTGCAGCTGAGCGGGCATGCGCGCGATGAAGCTCGACCAGTCGTGCTGCTGCGGAGGGGACCAGGCCACTTCAGAAAGTGCCGCGATTCTCGGGAAGACCGCATGCTGAGCGCGTTCGAAGGTGCGCACGTGCTCGCTCCACAGATTGGCCTGCACGCCGATGATGTGCCGGGCGTCATCGGCATTGAGGTCGTCGGGAATCGGGTTGAAGGCATACACCTGCGCGAGTGACTCGATCCCCGGGCGGCCGGGCGGCTCGTCGCGCGATTCGCTCTGCAGATGGTCGAGGTAAAGCTCCGGTGAGGGCGCCATGACAACGTCGTGTCCGAAGCGCGCGGCCTCGCGCCCCCCGGTGATGCCGCGCCAGGACATGACGATGGCGTCGGCGGGAACGCCGCCCTCGAGGATCTCATCCCAGCCCACGAGACGACGCCCGTGCTCGCTCAGGAACCTTCCAATGCGCGCGACAAAGTACCCCTGCAGCTGCGCTTCGTTCGCCATGCCGCGTTCGCGCATCCGCCGTTGTACCGGGCCGGAGGCCTGCCATTGATCCTTCACGGCTTCATCGCCCCCCACGTGGACGTAGGGACCCGGAAACAGCTCGATCACCTCGCTGAGCACGTTTTCGAGAAAGACGAAAGTCTCGTCCTCGACGTTGAAGAGATAGGTGTGAATGCCCCAATCGTGCGACACAACCGGCCGGTCACCACGGGAGCCGAGCTCCGGATATGCCGCGATCGCCGCCTGCGCGTGACCCGGCATTTCAATTTCCGGCACGATCGTGACGTAGCGCTCTGCCGCATAGCGCACGATGTCGCGCACTTCGTCCTGCGTATAGAAGCCGCCGTAGCGGGTCGCGCCACCGGATGCGGCATCTATGCCGGCTGCTCCCGCTGGAACACGCCATGCTCCTATCTGTGTAAGCCTCGGGTATCTGCGGATCTCGAGCCGCCAACCTTGATCATCGGTAAGGTGCCAATGAAGCGTGTTGAGCTTGTGCAGTGCCATCCAGTCGATCATCTGCTTGATGTTTTCGGGCGGCAGGTAGTGACGCGCGACATCGAGCATGAGGCCGCGCCACGCGAAGCGCGGATGATCCACGATCGACAGCGATGCAACCTTGATTGACGCGTGGCTCCCGTCCTCCGCCGTCATGAGTTGCCACAGGGTGATCGCTCCATAGAAGAGGCCGCGGGGGCTGCTGGCTGAGACGACGATTCGCTGAGGGGAGACAAGGAGCGAATAGCCTTCTGTTTCCTGCGCGCCCCCGGCGGCGCTGAGCTGAAAAGTGATCTCGGGGCGATCGACTGCGGCGGAGGCGGACGAGATGCGAAGCGGCGGCCCACCGGTGCGCGCCACAAGGCCTGCGAAATAGTGCGCAACTGCCTGCGCCTGCGGGTTGGCATCGACGGTGACTGGGGTGTCCTCCTCAACCAGAAAGTGGCCCTTGCTCGCAGTGACACTCACCGGTGCCGGAATGACCGACAGACGCAGCTTCGGGCTGGCGTCCGGAGCACATGCGCACAGAGCAACTGAGAGAACGACGAGCAGCCCACGCAGCATCACCGCGCCATGCTCCCGTAACCGGGCACTAAACAAGCGTGGTCGAAACGGGCACCATAGCAGTCCCTCGCCGTGACGCTCCCGCTGCGCAAGGACATCTCATCGCCATGACCGATACGCCGCATCCGAGCATCGTGCGCGGCCGTGAGGCTCTCGCGCGCGGTGATGTACGCGCCGCCGCCGCAGCGGCCGACGAGCGGCTTACGTCCGATGCGCGCGATGTGCACGCACTCGAGATCCGCTTCCTGGTGCAGCAACGCCTGGGTGAAACGGCGCGAGCAGCGGAAACACTGCGCACGGTTCTCGAAATCGACCCGCGCGCAGATTGGGCCTACAACGATCTCGTTCGGTTGCTGTATGCCGCCGGCCGCCGCGCCGACGCGGACCAGGTGGCGCGGGCAGCGCTGCGGGCGAACCCGCGCAACGCGGAAGCACACAGCCTTTTCGGCACACTGCTTTCCGAGTCGAACGATCTGCCCTCCGGAGAATGGCACTTTCGCCGTGCGCTCGAAGTCGGGGGCGAGAGCGCCCCGTTCCTGACCAACCTCGCGATCAACCTGATGAACCAGGGAAGACTCGAGGAAGCCGACGCGTATTTCGCGCGCGCTGATGCGCTGGCGCCCAGACAACTGCTGACGCTGGGGCACTGGTCGAAGTTGTACGAGCTGCGGGGCGACTTCGAGCGCGCACAGCGACTTCTCGAGCGTGCGGAAGCGGCCTCGTCCCCGGACGCGGTGAAGCTGCTGCGTGCGAGCTATTTCTCGCGCCAGGGCCGCGCCACCGACGCCCTTGGAATCCTCGAGCGCGAACCGACGCTCAACGGCGACGCGCAGCTTGAACGCGGACGCTTGTACGACCGCCTGGGTCGCTTCGAGGAAGCCTGGCGAGATTTTGTCGAAGGCAAGAAGAAACTTGCTGCCGAGGGTGGCGGGCTCATCTACAACACCCAGGCGGTGGAGGCCTTTTTCGCGCGCTTGAAGACATTCTTCGTACGCGCCTCCGTCGCCTTGCTGCCGTCCACGCAGGAACGCAGCGGCACACCGCAGCCAATCTTCATCGTCGGCTTCCCGCGCTCCGGCACGACCATGATCGAGCAGGTCCTGTCCAGTCATTCGAGCGTGCTTGCGGGTGGCGAGCTGTCGTTCATGGGAGATATCCGCCGGCTCGCCAATCTGTTGTTCCCGGGACCAGAGCCTTTTCCGGAGAATCTTGCGCGCAGCTTCACGGCGGACAATCGCTTTGCGGCCACCTTGTTTCGCGACTTCTATCTGGCGCGGGCGGAACAGTACGGCCTGCTGAAATCCGGCCAGGCGTTCTTCACCGACAAGATGCCCTTCAACGAGATCTGGCTGCCGCTGCTGCGAATGAGCTTCCCGAATGCCCGCATCGTGCACGTAGTGCGGCATCCGCTCGATGTGTGCATCTCCGTGCTGGCCAACAACCTGACTCACGGCTTCAACTGCGGCTACCGCATCGAGGACATCGCGCATCATTTGGCCGCGGTGTTCGACCTGGTCGAGCATTACCGGCGCGAGCTCGCGGTCGGAGACTACGTGCTGAAGTACGAATCGTTCGTCGCGAATCAGCGCGAGGAAACCAGCCGCCTGCTCGCGTATCTCGGTCTGCCGTTCGAGGAGCCCTGCGTGGACTTTCACGAGAATCGGCGCCACGCACCGACACCGAGCTATGCACAGGTCACTGAGAAGCTGAATGACCGTTCGATCAATCGGCATCGACACTACGGACGCCATCTGCAGCCATTTCTGCCTGCGCTTCGCCGCATCATGACGGCGCACGGCTACGAGACCTGAGGCACGGGCGCCAGTCTGGCGCCCGGATCCTGACTCGACGTGACCCTCCCTCCCTGTCGCCAGGGAGGGAGAATCGATCCGTCACTTCAGAACTTCACACGCACGCCGGCGTAGTAGGTCCGCCCGTTGTCGTAGATGGCGCGCGGTTGGTTGCTGTCACTGGCGAACTGCTCGAGCTTCTCGTCGGTCAGGTTGATAGCGTCAAAGGTCAACGCGAGGCTGTCCATGATGTTGACCATCAGGGAAGCGTCAAGCGAGGACAGGGCATCCTCGTTGAGCGGCGTGGTCCTGTCGAAGGTCACGAAGAACTGCGAACGGTACGTGTAGGCCAGGCGCGCACTGAGGCGCTGGTTTTCGAAGTAGCCCGTCAGGTTGAACGTGTCCTTGGAGGCGCCGGGCAGCGGATCGCCGTTGTCCGCTTCGGCATCGGTGAACGTGTAGTTCCCCTGTATGCCAAATCCGCCCCAGATCGGCTGAGTCAGCTGCAGTTCGAACCCTTCCATGCGCCCGCCACCACCGTTGGTGCGCTGGTTGATGAGGAACGGGCAGTTGAACACGTTCGGACTCACTGCCGTGCACGCCAGGTTCGGCGACGTCGCCGATTGCACATTGAAGAACTCCGTAACCGGTGAGTCCGTAATGAAGGACTTGATGTCCTTGTAGAACAAGGCCGCGCCGAAGATCCTGCCGGCACCGGGGTACCACTCGACCGACAGGTCCGCCTGATTCGCTCGGAATGGATCGAGGTCTGGATTACCGGCCGTACCGCTCAGCGCGCCGGGATTGAGGCTCGTGCGCGGCGCGATGTCGTTGTAGTCCGGCCGTGTCATCACGCGCCCGAGGGAGAAGCGCATGAGGATGTCGTCAGTCATGCTATAGGCCAGGTTCAGGCTTGGCAGGTAGTCGGTGTAGTTGCGATCGACCGTGATCGGAATGTAATTGCCGAACGGATTGGGAATGGCGGCCGGATCGTTGGTGATCAGATTGCCCTTCGAGGTCTGATCCGTCTGCACGATGCGCACGCCGACATTGCCGCGCCACCCGCCGCTCTCGAACTCGCCCATGACGTAACCGCCGTAGGTCTTCTCCTTCACGGAGAAGTTCTGCTGCGGGTAGTAGATGCGCCCGGAGCCTGCAGCCGTGGAGATGTCCAGCTGATCGAACAGGATGCTCTCGACCGCGCTGCGGTTCACCTGCCAGTACTGAGCCAGCGTGCCCGCGCCCTTGATGTTCTCGAGGAAGTCGCCAGGTGTCAGGTTGCCGGCAAAGTTCGATGCCGCGCACGGTACCGGCTGGCATGCGGACGCGATCGGGTTCATCGGATTGAGGAACGGATTGAAGAAGCCGCCGTACGTCGTCGCGTTGAAAATCAGCTCGCGGTTGTGATCGGTGTACTTGGCGCCGAACTTCAGTCCCTTGAACACGTTGCCATCGAAAAGGCGCTCCGCATCCACATACGCGTACGTTTCATCGTCGTTGTTCAGGATCTGATGCAGCGAGCCGAAGATGAACTGCAGATCGTCAGGCGCGGTCGGATCAACTGCAACGCCGTTGCCGTTGGCCACGTAGGTCACGGATGGCGCCCGGCCTCGCAGGTCGTAGTCGAATACCGCAGGAGCGCCGAACTCGACGAACGGCTGGCTATCGGTGTTGCCTTCGGCGTCGGTGTAGCCGACGCGGAAATTGAGCTTCCAGTTATCGGTCGGATTGAAGTTGGTCAGCAGGTCGATGTTGCGCGACTCGGAATGCGCGAAACGATCGATGGCGTCGTACACGATGCCAAAGTCCTGCGTTCCGTTGTTCAACGAGGCGATCCGGCCCGCCACTGCAGTGCCATCGACGACCGTAGTGTTCGTGAGCGTGCCGCCGTTGCCAATCGCGCGCTGGCCCCAGGCTATGAAGTTTTCGTTGATGTTGTCGGCATCGAACTTCGAATACAGCCCAGTCAGATTGAACTCCAGGCTGTCGCTCGGTCGGAACTGGAAGGCGAAGTTACCGCCCGTGCGCTTGCGCTCCTGCTGAAAGAGCGCCGACCCGATCAGCGTAGGTGCCAACACGTTGTTGACGGCGGCAGTTGGATCGATGTCGACCGTCATGTAGCCGAAGGTCTCGACGCCATCACGACGGATATTGCGATCCTGGTACACGCCAGCGAGCAGGAACCCGACGGTCTCGGAGCTGTTCTTCCAGCTGAACAGCGCTCCCGCATTCGGATCGGTTTCGCCGGCGAGATCCGTGTATGCCGCTTCGATTCGTCCGTAGATCGTGAAGGGCTCGAGGTCCAGTGGGTTGCGTGTCTTGACGTCGACCGTGCCGCCGATGCCGCCTTCTTCGAGATCCGCCTGCGAGGTCTTGTAGACGATCGTCTGCCCGATGATGTCGGCGGGCAGAAGCAGATAGTTGAAGCTGCGCGTCGTGTTGAGCTGGTCGAGGATGAACCAGTCGGCGGTCGACAACGAATGCCCGTTAAGCAGCGTCTTGGTGAGGCGGTAGTCGGTGCCGCGGATATTGATGCGCTCGCCCTCGCCAAATTCGCGATTGACGGTGACTCCGGGAACGCGCTGCAAAGCTTCGGCCAGGTTCTTGTCAGGGAACTTGCCGACGTCTTCAGCCGTCAGCACCTCGACTACGCCATCCGCATTGCGCTTGGTATCGATGGACTGCTGCAGGCTGTAGCGAATGCCCGTAACGACTACTTCTTCCGTGACGCCACCGACCGCTTGTGCGTGCGCGACGCCCGCGCTGCCGAGTCCGGCGACGACGGCGGATCCGTAGAGGATCTGCCTGATGTCTCTGGAGATCGATCTGCTGGAACTCATACATGCCCCCTGTTCATTGGTTTACCAGTAGCCATTCCGGCCGGCGGGCACCGCTGCCCCGACCGCTCTGTGTGCTTTCAGCTCGCCCGCAGTAATTCCCATTGCCGTGCTCACTCTCCCGGATGGGTGTCGACAAACCAGCTCGCCGCACCGAGCACGCCGAGTTGGCCGTGCTCGATGAGGTGCACCGGAATCTGTTCCAGGAGGCTGCGCATCGGGCTGGTCCCGACAAAGCGCTCCATGAAGGTGCTCTGGAGCAGATAGCTCTTGATGCGGGGCAGGACGCCGCCGGCGAGAAACACCCCGCCATGCGCGCCGTACAAGAGAGTCAGCAGTCCTGCAACGCTGCCCATCGCCCCACAGAACACATCGAGTGCCTGCCTGGCCATGGGCTCGCCATCGTCGAGTGCCGCGGACGTGATCTCCGCCGGCGTTCGGTACAGCGTTCGCTCCGAGTTCACGACGCCGAGCGCCGTGTGCAAATTGACGAGCCCCGGACCGGAGACGATGTTCTCGTTCGACACATGCGGCATGCGCGAGCGCAGGACCTTGAGGATTTCAATCTCAAGATCGGTCGTGGGCGCGAACGCCACCTGCCCGGCTTCGGTGCTGAGCACCATCGGATGGTCTTCGCGAGGAACAAGCACGGCGGCGCCGAGACCGGTCCCTGGTCCCATCACCAGCGTCGGTCCCGCTCCGCGCTTGGTGCCGGCACCGCTCAGCAGGGTCGTATCGCTGGATGAGAGAAACTGCGTGCCGTAGGCAATCGCTGCGAAATCGTTGATGAGAGTCAGATCGTGAAATCCAAAACGCTCGCGCAGTTCCTTGAGCGAGACCGGCCAGGGAAGATTCGATTGCAGCATCGTGTCGCCGACCGGAAAGCCCGCGCTCGCGATGGTTGCGCAACGGACGCCGGCGCCGTCTGCACCGGAAAGAAAATCGCTGAATATCGCGCTGAGACTGGGATAGTCCGCGCAGGCGTACTGCTGGAAGCGGCTCACCGTGGGGCGTCGCGCAGCGCGCTCACCCGGCTCCACCAACGCAAGACGCGCGTAGGTGCCGCCGATATCGGTCGCCAGAATCGATGCGACTTTTCCCGCCAAGGTGCTCGCCCCAAACACGAATCGAGACCCGTGAGATCGAACCGTGGCGCCGACCGTATGCCAATTTTGACATCGATGTCAAGCTGTCGTAGTTTCGTGTGCCTGTCGCAACGGGCGGAAACTCTGGACTCGAAACAGCTATTTTTAAGCCTCTAGGAGGCTATTCTGCTTAGCGGCCGGTTGTTGCTCTGCGATCACGATCAGGCGAGCAGGGCGATGCAGACGGGTGATCCTGAACAGAATTGACAACGTTGACAGCTCATCGGCCCTGAGCCCTGAACTACTGCAAAATCAACAGCAAACAGGGAGTATTGAAGCCATGTCGAACGCTCCAGCCTCGCAACCGCCAGACCGCGCCTACGTTGCTTCAATCGTCACGATTGGCGTGCTCTTTTTCGTGTTCGGGTTCGTCACCTGGATCAACGGGCCGCTCATCACTTTCGTCAAACTCGCCTTCGATCTCGACACGGACGCCAAAGCGTTCCTCGTCACGACCGCCTTCTACATGGCCTACTTTTTTCTGGCACTGCCCTCTTCGTGGATCCTCGAGCGCACTGGCATGAAAAAAGGCATGGCGCTGGGGCTCCTCGTGATGGCAGTCGGCAGCTACGTGTTCGGCACCTATGCCACCGAGCGCCACTACCCGCTCGCGCTCACGGGCCTCTTCATCATCGGCTCGGGCCTCGCACTGCTGCAGACCGCATCGAATCCCTACATCAGCATTCTCGGACCGATCGAAAGCGCCGCGCGTCGCATCAGCATCATGGGGATCTGCAACAAAGTGGCGGGCATCTTGAGTCCGCTCGTACTCGGCGCGCTGGTCCTTAAGGGCATTGGTCAGCTTGAAGCAAGGGTGAGCGCAGCGGCGAGTCCGGAATTGAAGGACGCAATCCTCAACGAGTTCGCGGCCAAGGTGTACACACCCTATCTCGTGCTCGCGAGCCTGCTGGTGCTGCTCGCGATCTGGATCGTGCGCTCGCCTCTGCCGGAAATACGCGCTGCTGAAGCGAACGCCCAGGGAGCGCAGGGCGGCGGCGAATCGAGGACCAGCCTGTTTCAGTTTCCGCACCTGTGGCTGGGCGCGCTGTGCATCTTCGTATACGTCGGCGTCGAAGTGCTGGCCGGGGACGCGATCGGTACCTATGGCAAGGGATTTCACATCCCCACCGATCAGACGAAGTACTTCACGGCACTCACGCTCACCGCGATGCTCTTTGGCTATGTCGCGGGCGTGATCGCAATTCCGCGCTACATCTCGCAGCAGCAGGCGCTCAGCATCTCGGCAGTTCTTGGCGTGTTGTTCGCGGTGGCCGCCTTCCTCACATCCGGATACGTGTCAGTGGGCTTCGTTGCGGCGCTCGGGCTGGCCAATGCGCTGATGTGGCCCGCGATTTTCCCGCTCTCGATCCGCAGTCTCGGCCGGTTCACCGAAAGAGGCTCGGCGATCCTGATCATGGGCATCGCGGGTGGCGCGATCCTCCCCAGTCTTTTTGCGCACCTCAAGGACCACTTCAACTTTCAGGCCGTGTTCCTGGCCATCACGGTGCCCTGCTATCTCTACATTCTGTACTTCGGGCTCAAGGGTCACCGCGCGGGACTCGGTGCAGCCGCCTCGAAGAACACTGCCGCCTTCCAGCAAGCCGAAACCTGAGCCGGAAAGCGCGGTAATGGGCCGAAGTCCACCCCGGCTGTGATAAAACGTAGCGCACGAGCTCGTTGAGAAGGGTATTGAGGGTGCGCAAAGCGACGATCACGGACGTTGCCAAGCGATCGAAGGTCTCACCGAAGACCGTCTCCCGGGTCATCAAC
The DNA here is from genome assembly GCA_963705495.1 of uncultured Gammaproteobacteria bacterium. Classification (GTDB taxonomy): domain Bacteria; phylum Pseudomonadota; class Gammaproteobacteria; order Steroidobacterales; family Steroidobacteraceae; genus DATBVX01. The sequence continues at coordinate 136,830 of CAVPJQ010000007.1, forward strand.
AACGAACCATCGGTGCGCGAGCGCACGCGCAACCGCGTGCTCGAGGTGATCTCCGAGCTCAAGTATCACCCCGACATCTCCGCCCGCAATCTGCGCAGTGCCAAGGCCTACGCGATCGGCCTCGCCTACGACAACCCGAACCCGTACTACGTGATCAGCGTGCAAAGCGGCGTTCTGGCGGCGTGCCGCACCACGGGCTTCGGACTGCAGATCCATCCCTGCAATGCGGCCTCGCCGCAGATCGCGGAGGAGCTGCTCGATCTCGCACGGCGTTCGCGGCTCGCGGGATTGATCCTCGCGCCACCAATGTCGGAGCGCCCGGAGCTGTTCCACTACCTGAGCGCCAACGGCGTGCATTTCGTGCGCATCATTTCTGCCGCCGAAGATCCCAAGGACGGTTTCCCGTGCGTGTATGTCGACGATCGCGACGCCGCGTACGCAATCACCGAGCATCTCATCCAACTGGGTCACGAGCGCATCGGGTTCCTGTGGGGCGGCACGGCACATCTGTCGAGCTTCGAGCGCTATAAGGGGTACCGGCTCGCGCTGGAGCGCTACGGGATCACGCCTGACGAATCGCTCGAGCTCCCGGGCGACTATTCGTTCGATGATGGCTTTCGAGGCACGCGCAAGCTCCTGTCGTTGCCCCGGCGACCGACGGCGATTTTTGGCTCCAACGATGAAATCGCCGCCGGCGCACTGGTGGCGGCGCGCTCCATGGGGCTCGACGTTCCGAACCAGCTATCGATAGCCGGCTTCGAGGACAGCCCGTTCTCCCGCCAATCCTGGCCGGCGCTGACGACCGCACGCCAGGCGACCGAAGAGATTGCGCGGACCGCGACGCTGTTGTTGATCTCGGAGTTGCGCCCCAATGCACTCGGCTCACACAACTTCACCGGGCGCAGTCAGGGGTTCAGTCCCGAGCTCGTGGTTCGCGGCTCCACGGCCCGCGCGCCTGCCTCAAGCTGATAGATCCACTTAGATACCACTGTGTATGAGTCCGGCTAGCTCCTGGCTGGATTTGGCCGTACTTCTCATATTCTTAAGTCCACCTTGGCATTACTGGTATCTTACTGGTATCATCCGTCCGCCTCCCGATCGGAACTGTCTACCGATGGAACTCCTGCTCAACGATCTCAAGCGGCTCAATCGGCCGCGCAATCCGGACAGCACGCCGCTGTACGCACGCCTGCAGCGCGTGCTTCACGATGCGATCGAAGCCGGATCGCTTGCAGCCCGGCGGCGCGCTGCCGAGCGAGCGTGAGCTGGCGAAGCTCGCCTCGCTGTCACGCGTCACGGTGCGCAAAGCCATCGCAGCACTGGTCTCCAGGGGCCTGCTCACCCAACGGCACGGCGCCGGCACCTTCGTGTCGGAGCGGATCGTCAAGTCGTTTTCGACGCTGACGAGCTTTACCGACGATCTGCGCGCACGGGGCCTGAATCCACGCTCGCGGTTCCTCGAGCGCAGCGTCGGTGAGGTGACGCCGGATGAAGCGATGGCACTCGGCTTGTCGCCAGGCGCGCTCGTCGTCAGGCTCTACCGCCTGCGCTTCGCGGGCGAGGAGCCACTGGCGATCGAACGTAGCGCGGTCCCCCACTCCATTCTCGCCGACCCACACAGCGTGAAGTCCTCTCTCTACGAAGCGCTCGATCGGGTGGGTTGCCGCCCGAAGCGCGCCCTGCAGCGATTGCGGGCGATCACCTTCGATGCCGAGCAGAGCCGCCTGTTGTCCGTCCCACTAGGCACCGCCGGCCTGATGATCGAGCGGCGAGCGTTTCTCGACGATGGGCGTGCAGTCGAATACACACGCTCGCTCTATCGGGGCGATGCGTACGATTTCGTCGCCGAGCTGCATGGTGAATAGGGGAGCGCTCGAAATCATGGCCCGACCGCGCGCGCTGGCTCTGAAACCCGAAGATACGCTGATGTTCAGCGAGGCCGCGCAGAGCAGCGAGGCGGTCGCTCGCCAGATCGAGCTCAATACCGCAGCGGTGCGCGCCCTCGCCTCCGACCTGCGTGCCAGGCCGCCGCGCTTCATCGTGACCAGCGCACGCGGCAGCTCCGATCACGCCGCGACCTTTGCCAAGTACGTCTTCGAGACCCAGCTCGGCGTCGTCACGGCCTCCGCCGCTCCATCCGTCAGCTCGCTCTATGGCTCGACGCAGGACCTTTCCGAGGTACTGTTCATCGCAATATCCCAGTCGGGGCGAAGTCCGGACTTGTTGCGCCAGGCGGAGGCGGCACGAGCCGCGGGCGCACGTGTGGTCACCCTCGTGAACGCGGCGGACGCGCCGCTCGCTGCCCTGGCCGATACCGTAATCGAGTTGCACGCCGGGCCCGAACGAAGTGTGGCGGCCACCAAGAGCTACATCTGCTCGCTCGTCGCGATCCTGTTCCTCGCCGCCCATTGGAAAGAGGATGCGCGGTTACTCGACGCCCTGCAGAGCGCTCCCCGCCAAGCTGACCGAAGCGTGGGCGATGGACTGGTCGGAGCTGGTGGAATTGCTGGCCGGGGCACGGAATCTCTTCGTGCTCGCGCGAGGCCTCGGGCTCGGCGCGGCACAGGAAGCGGCGCTCAAGCTCAAGGAAACCTGCGGCCTGCATGCGGAGGCTTTCAGTGGCGCCGAGGTGATGCACGGGCCGATGACACTCGTGGACGAAGGGTTCCCGATCGTGTGCTTCACGCAGGATGATGAGACCCGTCCTGGTCTCGTGAGCCTGACCGAGGAGTTCAGTGCGCGCGGCGCTCGGGTGTTGCTCGCCGCCAGTGGCGCGGCCGGAACCGGAGTGCTTCCGGTTCCATCCATCGGACATCCAGCCTGCACGCCGTTGCTCGAGATTCAGAGCTTCTATCGAGCGGTGAACGCACTCGCTTTGCGGCGTGGGCGCAATCCAGACGCGCCGCCGAGCTTGCGCAAGGTCACGCAGACCGTCTGATGACTGCAGCGCTCGTCAACGGCCGGATTCTCCTCACCGATGGATTCGTCACGGATCGCATCGTGTTGATCGATGGCGATCGGATCGCTGGCCTCGTCGGCAGCGACGATCCACGGGTGGCCGGCTCCTCGCAGCATGATCTCCAAGGCCGAAGGCTCGTGCCAGGATTCATCGACTGCCAGGTGAACGGCGGCGGCGGCGTGCTGCTCAACGAGGCACCAACGATCGAGTCAGTCAGGCGGATCGTCGCTGCACATCGCAGCTTCGGAACCACCGGCCTGCTGCCGACGCTGATCACGACGGATCTCGATGTCATGAGGAGGGCGATCGATGCGGTACGCGGCGCGATGCTCGCGGGTGACTCAGGGGTGCTCGGCATTCACTTTGAGGGCCCCCTGCTCTCGCCGGCGCGCCCGGGCGTTCATGACGCGGCGCGCTTTCGTCAGCTCGACCCTGAGCTGGTGAAGCTGATTTGCTCGTTGGGCACGGGCCGAACGTTGCTGACCATCGCCCCGGAGCGTGTTCCCCTCGCAGCCATCCGTGAGCTCGCTGCGCGCGGCATCATTCTCTGCGCCGGACACACCGGCGCCGACTACGCGAGCGCACGTGCGGCCCTCGCGGCAGGGGTTCGGGGCGTGACACATCTGTTCAACGCGATGTCACCGCTCCAGTCACGCGATCCGGGGATGGTGGGCGCGGCACTCGACGACCCGAACTGCTGGTGTGGCCTCATCGTCGACGGTCATCACGTGCACCCGGCGGCCCTGCGGGTCGCAATTGCGGCGAAGCCTCGCGGTCGCATGCTGCTGGTGACGGACGCGATGTCTTGCGTCGGATCGAGCCAGACCTCCTTCACCCTCGGCGGTGAAGTCATCGATTGCAGCGCAGGTGTCTGCAAGACTGCTTCCGGGGTGCTCGCCGGTTCGGCACTCGACATGGGCACGGCGCTGCGCAACACGGTGCGCTTGCTCAATCTACCCGTCGACGAGGCGGCGCGAATGGCCGCCACCTACCCGGCGGAGTTCCTGGGCGTCTCTGCAGAGCGAGGTCGCATCGCGAGTGGCCTGCGCGCGGATCTGGTGGAGCTCGATGAGGAGCTCAACGTGCGGCGCGTGTGGGTCGCAGGCCAGCCGCAGGCCTAGCTGGCACTCCCGATGCAGATTGTGATTGGCCGGGATCCATCAGATACCGCCGCGCTGGCCGCGGATTGGTTCGCGGCACGGATCACGGAGGATGTGAGGGAGCGGGGTCGCTGCGTCATCGCGCTGAGTGGCGGGCAGACGCCCTGGAAAATGCTGGAGGAACTGATCACGCGCAACGTGCCGTGGCATGCCTTGCAAGTGGCGCAAGTCGATGAGCGCGTCGTCGCGATCGATGATCCGCGACGCAACTTCGCACGCCTGTACGAGCTGCTCTGCAAGCGCGGGCGGCTCGAGGAGAAACAGCTCCACGCAATTCCAGTCGAGCGTCCCGATCCTGATCTCGCCGCGCGGGAGTACGCCAGGATGCTGGAAGTGCTCGCCGGCTCGCCTCCGATGATCGATGTCGTACAACTTGGCCTGGGATCGGACGGCCACACCGCTTCGCTCCTCCCTGGTGATGCGACGCTGAAGATCACGGATCGTGATGCTGCCGCAACCGGCCTCTATGCCGGCACCCGGCGCATTACGCTCACGCTTCCATGCATCAATCGCGCCTGCGCACGTCTTTGGCTGGTCGGCGGCGCGGAAAAGGCGCCGCGCTTGCGCGAGCTGCTCAAGGGACAGGGAGATACTCCTGCGCTTCGCATATCGCGCGACAACGCGGTGGTGTTCGCCGATGCCGCCGCAGCTGCACCAAGCTCAGGTTGACTGACTTCCCTTCTTGATCTCGTGGCCTCCGAATGAATTGCGCATTCCGGCCAGGAGTCGCGCCGCATAGTCGTTGCGGCCCTGGCTGGCGAACCGCATCATCAGCGCGAGACTCATCACGGGAGCGGGCACGCCGAGCTCGACCGCTTCGAGTGCGGTCCAGCGCCCCTCGCCGGAATCGGCAACCACCGGGGCTGCATCCGCCAGTCGCGCGCCATCAGTGAGGAGCGGCGCCGTCAGATCCAGGAGCCAGGAGCGAATGACGCTGCCGTGGCGCCAGCATTCGGCAATCGCACCGAGCTCGAGCGCGAATTCCTTCTTCTCCCGCATGAGTGCAAACCCTTCGGCATAGGCCTGCATCAGCCCGTACTCGATGCCGTTGTGAATCATTTTTACGAAGTGACCAGAGCCAGCAGGCCCGCAGTGCACCCAGCCCTCATCCGGCGCTGGTGCCAGCAACTTCGCGAATGGCCGCACGAGCTCGATCGCCTCTGCCGAGCCGCCCAGCATCAGCGCGTAACCATTCTCCAGGCCCCAAATGCCGCCCGAAACGCCCGCATCGACGAACCGGATGCCGCGCGCTTCCAATGCAGTGGCGTGACGCATGCTGTCGCGATAGTAGGCATTGGCGCCATCGACGAGCACATCGCCGGCCTGCATCAGGCCAGCAAGAGCGTTCATGATTCCTTCAGTCACTGCACCAGCAGGCAACATGAGCCACACGACGCGCGGTGACTCGAGACGTGCGATGAGCGTGTCGAGCGAATCGGTCGCCATGAGGCCCGCTTCATCGCGGAACGAGGCGTGTTTCGCCGCGGAACGGTCAAAACCGATGACAGTGACTTTGCGGCGCGCGAGCCGGCGCGCCATGTTGCCGCCCATGCGGCCGAGTCCAACGATTCCGATCTGCACGCTCGTTCTCCTGAAGCTTACAGGGCGAGCGTGAATTATGGGCCGCAGATCACGGCGCAGTCACGGCGGTCGCGCTGACCTTCAGATCGAGAGTGCAGGATTGCCCTCGACGATCCGCTGATCGAGCCGCGGCCGTTCACCCCTCTGCCACATTGAGGCGCGGTGGACGACGCGATATAGCAATGATCCGCCGTCAGCACGCTCGCTACGCTCGAGTGGCCGCGGTATGCACACGAATTCGCATTCCAGCGCATCGCTCATCACGCGCACCGTGGCATAGCCATGTCCACCCATGTCGATGAAGGAGAGGTGTGGCGAGAGCTCCGGGTTGGAAAGCCGTCGGGCGCGCTCGAGGTCACCGCTCTGTTGATAGTCGAGGCACGTGCGCACGCCATGATGGAGCAACAGGTTGATCGACGGCTCCCAGGTCGATTGTCCCGGCCTTTGCGTGAGGAACAGGGGACGCAGCGGATGATCCTTCGGAAAGCGATGCTCGTACGCCTCCGGCAGGGCCGGCGCCGAAACAGAGCCGGTGATGAACGCAATGCCTACGGGTTCGAACTTGTCCGGCGGCAGAGACTTGGCCGCGAGACCCGCCCAGAAGCTGTGACGGTCTCCCGCTACGGTGGCGAAGCCCGTGATGCCCGCATCGCGCACCAGGTCGTAGATTTCGGCGCGCTCGACGTAGGCCGCGCTGTGATCGCCGCCTCCAAAACCGGCGTAGCCGGCACCCGGCCACGGTTTCGTCACGTTCGGGGGAAGATTTTGTGGATCGGCACGAAAGTCGAGTGTGCCGAGTGAATTGCCCCAGATCTTCCAGGTCGCCGCGGAGGTTTTCAGGCGCTCGAGAAACCAGGCTTTCTGCTCGAGGCCGAGAATCGTCTGTGGTGGCTCATCCTTGCGAAAGTTGGCGACCTGGGCGTCACCATAGCGGATGCTCGCCGGTGGATGTCCTCCGGCATAGGCGCGACCTGCATCCAGGATCTCCATTGCCTCCTGCGGGATGAAATCCGGAAAATCGTCGCTCGTAAGGGCCGCGGCTTCCGGCCGGGTGGTCGGCTCCTCGGATCGGTAGCTGTGCTGATCGGTGATCAGGAGGTCGACGTTGCGCCCGAAACGCAGGGCGCGATAACCCGTCAGGCTCGCGATCGCGCTCAGGTTGTTCGGCTCATCGCCCAGGCCTTGCGCGTCGAAACGCATGACCGGTGCATCGATGACCCGCGGTGCATCGAAGCGCTCGAGCGAAGCCGTTCCCGGTTGGCGTACGCGCGCCGGCTGATATTCGAACCATGCCTGGTTCGCCGCCACTTTGCGCGTCTGCGTCGGTCGCGTCGTGTCGCCGAATTTTTGAAAGCCCTGCCAGCCGAGCCACGAGAATTCGTGGTTGTCCCACATCGCGACGAACGGCCAGCGCGCCCGCGCATCCTGCAGATCCGGATCATGCAGATAGGCGCGATACACCGCGCGGTAGTCATCGACGGTGGTGGGAATGTGAAAATCGGAGACTTTTTCTCCGTGCGCGTAGCGCACCAGGTCGCGCAGGCGCCGATCGTACATGCCCTGCGGCCGGTCTTCCGGATACCAGACGATCTCGTAGATGAAATCGCCGAGGTGCAGCACGAAGCCGAGCCGCTCGGCGGCGGGAGCACGCTGGTCCTCGAAAATCATTCGCCGATAAGCGTTCTGCGCGCCCTGGCAGACGTTCTGGCAGCTCACGAACGCGAAGCGCACCGTGCGCGCATCGCCGTCTGCAGGTGCCGTCAGCGTGCGGCCGACGCGGCTGCCCGAGCCGCTCTCGTCGGTGAAGCGATACCAGTACTCGCGCGAGGGTTTCAGTCCCCCGACCAGCACGCGACAGGTCCAGTCCGATGCGGCGCTCACCTGTGCGCTCGTTGTGGCGACGACGCGTCTGAACTGCTCGTCCTCCGCCACTTCAACGGTGAGCGATGCAGAGTCCTTGCCGTCGGCAAACGGGCGCCGAGTCCAGAGAATGACGCTGTCCGACTGCGGATCGCCCGATGCCACCCCTTCCGGATACAACTCGCGGCGCTCGGTCCATGCGACGCGCGACTTCCGTGCTGAGGCTGCGCCCCAGGCCGCCGAGGCGCCGAGGGCAGCTGCATACGCCAGGAACTCACGCCGGTTCAGGTCGCTCATGGTGTTCCCCCTGCGGTCTCCCACGATGCCACAGTCCCCACGCAGCTCAATGATCGTGGGACCGACTGCTTCCCCGGCGTGACGTTCTCATCTGTCCGAGCAGCGGCCGTACTTCGTCAGGTGCCGGGCCTGCTGAGGGAACTCTCGGGTGCTGCTGACACTCGCGTGAATGCGACCCGCCACGCTTCAACCCATTTGCCAGCGGATTCCTCTTCCGTGACGGCCACATAGCCATCCTCGCCCTTGCGTTCCCACACCGTGCGGAACGTTTGCGCCTTGCCGTCTGCACCTGTGTATTTTTCATTTGGAAACCTGAGGATGCGATCCTGGACCTCGACCGTGCCCCGGCTCACTCCCCCATCAGATGCGAAGTACATGTAGTTGATCTGCCGCGTGCTCTTGTCCATCCAGTAGATCGTTTCGCCTGAATAGGGCGGCCGCTCACCGGTGACCACGTGACGATCCCGGATGAATCGGCCGTCGAACACCGGCTCGAAGCAATGCTTGTCCCACGATTTGCCATCGGGGAACGCACCCTGCCAGCAGTGACCAACCAGAAATTCCAGCGGCTGCAGCGGCGTGTCGGCGGCCAGAGCGGCTCCTGAAAGGACCAGCAAGAACAGGAATATTCGACGCATGACCATCCTCCTCAATGCCACAGACCGAGCACCAGGCCGAACGCGGTGAACTGCACCGTGTGATAGCCGCCGTTGATCAGGAAAAGCTTTGCGTTGCGCCGCTCGAACAGGTAGTTGATACCGAAGCTGGTCGCGACCCAGCACAGCCCCGCTGAAAAACCTGCGCCGAGTGCAAAGCCCAGGCCCGGCTTCGGGCCCAGGAACAGGGCGAACACGTATGCGGCGATCAGTGCGAGTACGAACCCGCCACCGAAGATGACCGCCGGCTTGCCGTTGGCGATCTGCGCGTCGCTCAACCCCGCCGCACGCTGCCAGCTGCGGCCGAAGACCGCTGGCGCATACCACAGTCCCCCAATGACGAATGCGGAAACCGCCGCCGCGATCACCGCCCAATGATTGATCTCACCCATCGTGACTCTCCTCGTGATGCTGTTATTTACTCTTCCGACGCTTTGTTGCTTTGGTGCTGCGTTTCGGCGCGGCCGCCGCAGCCTGCAGCAGTTCGAAATAGGCGCGTAGCTGGCTCACGGAGCGATCGAAGTAGGCCACGTCACGGAAGGTGCGCGACTGCATGACGGCGCCCTCCATCGTGGTCAACACGAACTCCGCCAGCTCGCGGGAATTGATTCGCGGCAGGCGCTCGCCCGCTTCGACGATGCAGCGCTGCACGGCCTCGGTCCAGGCCAGGAAGTTCGCGGCCAGCAGCTCGCGCACAGGCGGGTCGGGCTCGTGCAGCTCGAGAGCCAGCGAGCCGATGGGGCAGCCGTAGAAGCAATCGGTCTGCACGACCAGCTCACGGTAGCGCGCCAGCAGCGCAAAGATGCGTTCGATCGGATCCTTGACGTGGCCCCACGCCGGCTGCAGCAGCATCTCGTCGATGCCGGAGCGGTAGGCGCCCAGCACCGCCAGCAGCAAGTCCTGCTTTCCGGGGAAGAAGTGATAGAGGCTGCCGCTGTTGGCAGCGGAGCGCTTGAGCACATCCGCAATCGACGTCGACGCGTAGCCCTTCTCCCAGAAGAGCTCCATGGCGGCGAACACGATGCGGCTGCGGGTATCTTCGGTCACAGGCTTGACTGAGTTGAACGCTCAATCAAGTTAGATTGGCGAGCTGGCCGTGTCAAGACCCGGGTTATGGAATCAGGACCGTCGATCCCATGGTCTGCCGCGATTCCAGGGCGCGATGCGCTGCCGCAGCGTCTCTCAGGGGGAACTCGGCTCCAACTTCAACGGCAATGATGCCGGCGCGCAGGGCGTTGAACACCTCGTTGGCCATCTCTTGTCGCTCGCGCTGGTCTTCAAGGTAGTGAAACAGCAGTGGCCGGGAGAGGGTGTTGGATTTCTCAGCCAGGCGGCTGACCGCAAACGGCGCCACCGCGCCCGAGGATTGACCGAAATTGATCAGGTGGCCACGCACCGCCAGCGATTCCAGCGATCCCGAAAACGTCTCCGCGCCTACCCCGTCGTACACGACATCGACACCACGACCATGAGTGAGTTCGCGCACCCGCTGAGCGAAGGGCTCCTCGTTGTAGAGGATCACGAAGTCGCAGCCGTTATCGAGGGCAATCACGGCCTTGTGGTCGTTGCCGACTGTGCCGATGACATCGGCACCGAGATGATGCGCCCATTGGCACAGCAACCTGCCCACGCCGCCCGCAGCCGCATGCACGAGACAGGTTTCTCCGGATTTGAGTGGCCGGAGCTTGGTCAACAGCATGAGAGCCGTGAGCGCCTTGACCAATCCCGCACCCACCGTTCGATCGTCGAGCTCAGGCGGAATCGGTATTACGCGGTCCGCGCGCATCACCCGCTCATCCGCGTAGGCGCCATACGCCGCGGTGACGTAGCCGACGCGATCACCGGGATGCAAGTCACTCACGCCCTCTCCCACGGCCTCAACGACGCCGACCGCTTCGACGCCCGGGATGCCTGGAAGGGACAGCGTCTTGTAGAGACCGCTTCTGACATAGGTGTCGTGGAAGTTGACGCCGATGACGGTCTGGCGCAGTCGAATCTCCTCCGGCGCGGGTGCTGCGACCGAAACCTCCTCGAGGCGCAGCACTTCCGGCCCGCCGATCTCGCGCAGCATGATGGCGGAGGCCACGATCAGGTTTCCTTGCGCAGGTAATCGTCCGTCTTGTTGAGCCAATCCTCGCGCGGCGGAGTGAAGACATCGACATCCAGAGTGTCTTCGAGCGCCAGCGCCGAGTGAGGCAGGTTCGAGGGAATCACCAGTACTTCGCCAGCGCGCACGGTGAGCTCATGCTCGCCTTTCTCACCAAGATGAAAGTGCAAGGCGCCGCTGATGACGTACGTCAGCTGTTCGTTGTGGTGCGAGTGCTGAGGAACGAGGTCACCCTTCTTGAGGACAATCTGCGCAATCATCGTGCGGTCGCCGCTGATCATACGACGCGTGATGGTGCCCTTCAGGGCTTCTTCCGGAATCTCGGTCCAGCGGTGATGCTGGAACGGCTTCTGATCTGACACTTGGCCCCCTCCTCTTCAGTCCGGAAGACAGCCTACACCGACCTGCGGTCAGTAGATGTATTCGAGTTGCACCCAGAACTTGTGCGTATCGGTTGCGAAGCCGTCGGCACGATAATCGGCATATTTGAGCGCCGCTGACCATTCTTTCCACTTGGCCTGCACCACGAGGTCGATCTCCGAGCCGAAGTCGGCGGAGACATGCTCGGCCTCGAAGCGGTGGTACACAGCCGACGCCGACACCGAGTCGATGTGCCCCAGCGGCTTGCGCGCGTAGCCCAAAGTTACGTAGCGATCATCGACGCCATCCGCGGGTGTCGTGAGGAATTTGTCCGCCCAGCCTTGAAACTTGTGCAGGGTGGCGAGCGGCGTGCTGAATCCCTTCACGCCGTTGCCTTCCAACACCTCGATGCCGACACCGACGCTCCAGTGTTGCACCGTTGCATTCAGCTCGGCAGCGAGGTAGTCGTCGCTGAAGCTCAGCGGATTGTCTCCACGGTCTTCTTGCCTTGCCAGGGTAGCGGCGCCCGCCAGCTTGACTTCGGAGAGTGTCCACTCGCCTGAGTAGCGCAGGCCGACGGTCGTCGACGAGTCGGTGGGCGCCTGCTCGAGATCGAGCAGGTACGCGAATGCCGCGATGCGTCCCGCCGCGGTCTGGTAGGCAATGTTGGCGAGATAGTTGTCGCCCGTGTAGCGCCCCACCGGCGATTCCTTGCCAAACACGCGATTGACCTGATTCACGTAGCTCAGGTCGACGGTGAGATTCTTCCCGGATTGATTCAGAACGCGCACGGCGTCGAACGACTGCTCGTTCTGCCGCCAGTCGGCGGGACTCACAAAGCGCTGGTTGTCTTGCAGGATGAGCTGACGCCCGAAAGTGAGTGTCGTGCCCGGCAATGAAGTGTTCACGAGCGCAAGCCGATTGATCTCGTACGATTCGGGGTCGGCAACAATCGGAAACTGCGTCTTGCCGTTCACGGTGCTGTTGTAGTCGCTCACGAGCGGCCACAACAACTCCGCTTCAGCCAGCAGCGACCAGTTCCAGGCCTTACCGGTCTCGAAGCCGAGTCGCGCGCGCAACGTGACTGCATCGGCGTCTTCCGGCAAGCCATCCTGTTCAACCTGCTCCGAGCGCAGCCGCAGGTCGACGATCGGCTTCGTCGCGCGAACAGCCGCAGCAGCGGGTCCGACCGTGTCGGCGCAGACTGTCGACATCGATCCAATCGTGCATGCCACGAGCGCCACACCGACCTGCAAGTTGTTGCAGGTCAATGGGCGCCCTTGGACGCAATCGCCGCCAGGATTCCTTCGAGGATTCGCGTCGGGTTGGGTGGACATCCAGGCACTGCGACGTCGACGGGTATCACGTTGGAGATACGCCCCCGACTCGCGTAGCACTCGCCAAATATCCCGCCGGTGCAGCCGCAATCGCCGAGGGCGACGACGAATTTGGGATCGGGCGTGGCGTCATAGGTGCGACGCAGCGCGACTTCCATGTGCTTCGATACCGGGCCCGTGACCAGCAGGAGGTCCGCGTGCCGCGGGCTGGCGACGAACCGGATACCGAGTCCTTCGAGGTTGTAGAGCGGATTGTTCAGGGCATGAATCTCGAGCTCGCAGCCATTGCAGGACCCGGCATCGATATGGCGAATGCAAAGCGCCCGGCCCAGCAGCGCACGAATGCGTTCCTGCAGTCCGTCGCGAACACGCAGGCTCTCATCTGCAGCGGGCGCTGCCTCAGTAGCGATGCCGATCCTTGCGATCTGGCGCAGGGTCTTCAGCATGGTTGTTTGTTATGCGCCATGGTCAGCTACAGATCGTGGCCGCTGTAGGAGAGGTTGAAAGACTTATTGATCAGCGGAAAGTCCGGGACGATGTTGTCGATGATCGCGTGCTCGAGAACCGGCCAGTTCTGCCACGAGGGATCGTGCGGATGACAGCGACGGATCGCGCCCGCTGCCGCGGCCTCGAGCGCTACGAGTACCGGGCCGCGCCAGCCTTCGATCAATCCGATTCCCACCGTCCCATCGGCTGGCACGGCTACGTGCGCATCGCACGGACCGGCGGGCAGCGCTCGCAGAATCTGCAGGATGAGACGGCAGGACTCCTGCAACTCGTCGAAGCGCACCGCCACCCGCGCGGCGACGTCCCCTTGGGTACCGACGATCTTCGCCGGCGCCAACGCCGAGTAAGGTTCGCACGGCAAATCGGCGCGCAGATCGAATGGCCGCGCACTTGCGCGTCCGGCCAGCCCGATGAGTCCCAGGCGCGCGGCGAGCTCCGGGGTGACCGTGCCGGCGCCGACAAACCGATCGCGTACGCCCTCGTGCTCGTCATAGATGGTGCGCAACGTGAGCGTTTCGCGCGCGAGCTCACGCACGCAGGCTTCGAGCCGACTGGAGCCGGACGCTGCGAGATTCACGCTCGTGCCGCCGGGCACGATCGCATTCATGAGGTAGCGCGCGCCCAGTGCCTCTTCGGTCGCGCGCAACAGGTGCTCCTTCAGCCGTGAAAATTGCGCGAGGCCGAATGCAAAGCCTGCGTCATTCCCGAGCGCGCCGAGGTCCCCAAGGTGATTCGCAACGCGCTCAAGCTCGAGGCAGAGCGCCCGCAACCACGCTGCGCGCGCCGGGATCCGCGCTCGCGACATACCCTCCAGTGCCTGGCAGTACGCCCAGGAGAATGCAACGGCTGAGTCTCCCGATACCCGCGCAGCCAAGCGGTGGCCTTCGAGAATGGGCAGTTCCGTGAAGCGGCGCTCGATGCCCTTGTGCACGTAGCCGAGCCGCTCCTCGAGCCTCAGGACCTTTTCGCCCACGACCGAGAAGCGGAAATGCCCGGGCTCGATGATGCCCGCGTGCACCGGGCCGACTGCGATCTCATGCACGCCTTCACCCTCGACGCGCACGAAGTCGTAAATGTCGCTCGTGGGCCCGGACGGCTCGGCTGGCGGATGCGGGTCCACGAGCGGCCGAAAACCTTCGGGCCAGGCTCCATGACTTAACCACGGGCGCTCGTCGAGATCGGTGGACCGGACTCCCGCGAGATCCGCGGTCGCGCGCTGCATGCGTGCCGCAGCCGGGAAGAGATCCGCAATGCCCGGATACCGCGCGTCCGGATCGTTGAGGCGCAGGCTGAGCACGAGTCCGCCGGGTTCAGCGAGAAATGCGGCGCGAACAATCGGTGAGGCGCGCCCGTCGCCGCTCGCCCACAGTGCCATGAGTCTGCCACCCGCAGCAGACAGGTCTGCCGCAACGTGGCGCCACTCCTCGACAGTAACCTCGAGCCTGCACAGCCCCGGGGCTCCGGGCTGCGGCTCGCTGCGCGCAAACCAGGCTCGCAATGGCATTCAGTTGCCTCCGATCAGGCGCGCGGCCGCCCGATACCAGTCCGCCAGATATGGCGGCACGTAAATCCCGAGCACCAACACCAGACCCAGGTGCGCGAAGACCGGCAACAGCGCCGGCGGATGCGGCAAGCGCTTCGCCGTCGTTTCTCCGAACACCATCGGCTGCACGCGCCCGAAGATCGCTGCAAACGCAATGCCGAGCGCAGCGAGCAGGATCGGTGTCGCCCACGGCTGTTCACGCATGGCGGTGGTGAGGATCAGAAACTCGCTCGCAAAGACCCCGAAAGGCGGCATGCCGAGGATGGCGAGCGAGCCCATCATCAGGCCCCAGCCTACCGTGGGACTCAAAGTGATGAGTCCGCGGATGTTCTCGATGAGCTGCGTCCCCGCCTTCTGTGCGGCGTGCCCGACCGCAAAGAAGATCGCCGATTTCGTCAGCGAGTGCACAGTCATGTGCAGGAGCGCAGCGAAATTCGCCACCGGGCCGCCCATGCCGAAGGCGAAGGTGATGATGCCCATGTGCTCGATGGACGAATACGCGAACAGGCGTTTGACGTCGCGCTGCCGCCAAAGGAAAAACGCCGCGAGCACGACCGAGAGCAGGCCAAAACCCATGAGCATGTGCGAAGGGAGCGATGACTGGAGCGAGCCTTCGACGAGCACTTTGCAACGCACAACGGCGTAGATGGCGACGTTGAGCAGCAGCCCGGACAACACGGCCGAGATGGGCGTGGGACCTTCGGCGTGCGCATCGGGCAACCAGTTGTGTAGCGGCGCCAGCCCAACCTTCGTCCCGTAGCCGACCAGCAGGAAGACGAACGCGAGACTCAGAACGGCGGGCTCGAGCTGGCCCTTCACGCCATTCAGATGCGTCCACAACAGCGCGCTCACGCCCGCGGCCCCCAGGACTCTTTCGGCTGCGAAGTACAGCAGGATCGTGCCGAAGAGTGCCTGCGCAATCCCGACGCCGCAGAGAATGAAGTATTTCCAGCCCGCCTCCAGGCTCGCCGGCGTTCGGTACAGCGTCACGAGCAGAACGGTCGACAGAGTCGCCGCTTCCATTGCGACCCACAGCAGACCCATGTTGTTGGTCGTCAGCGCAATCAGCATCGTGGCCATGAAGAGCTGGTACATGCTGTGGTAGAGGCGCAAGCGCGGTGCACTCACGCGCCCGTGCTCCATCTCCACCCGCATGTACGGGCGCGAGAAGAGCGAGGTGGTCAAGCCCACGAAAGCCGTCAGCGTCACCAGGAACACGTTGAAGGGGTCGATGAAGAACTGCTCGTGTGCCACGAGAAGGTCGCCTTCGCCGATGACGCGTGCGGTGAGCGCACAGGCGGCGAGGAAGGTCGCGAAGCTCACGCCTGCATTCAGTTCGGGTGCCCAGCGACGCGCGCCGAACGCGCCGAGGAGCAGCGCGCCAGCGATCGGACTTCCCAGCAGAAGGAGAAATTCCACGCTAGCCACCGCCGCCTTTGCTCGAACTGCGTGCGCCGAACGGCTTGCCTTCCTTCAGTGACTCCAGGTGATGCAGATCCAGGCTGTCGAACTGCTCGCGGATCTGGAAGAAGAAGATGCCGAGGACCAGCACGGCGACCAGTACGTCGAGCGCCACTCCGAGTTCGACGATCATCGGCATACCGTACGTTGCGCTCATCGCCCCGAAAAACAGCCCGTTCTCCATGGAGAGAAAGCCGACGACCTGCGACATGGCCTTGCGGCGCGTGATCATGGTGACGAATGAGAGCAGGACTACTGCAACCGCGATGCCGATCGAGTTGCGCGTCGCGGTGCTGGCCAGGGCCGAGATGGGCTGTGCCAGGCCGAAGGCGAATACGACCACCAGGAGGCCGATGAGCATCGTTCCCGGAATATTGAGCAGCGATTCGGTGTCCCAGTAGACCTGCAGGCGCCGGATCAACCGATGCAGAAGCCACGGCAGGAAGCAGGCTTTGAGCGCGAGCGTGAGAGCGGCGGACAGATACAGATGCGCCTGCCCTGTTCGCCATGCCAGCAGCAACGTCGCCACAGTCAGCAGGGCACCCTGGAACGCGAGCAGGTTCACGAGGTTCACGATGCGTCGTTGCGCGAGCATCGCGAAGGACAAAAGGAGCAGCAGCGCTGCACAGAGGTTCAGCAGTTGCAGGGTAAATGGAGTACCGGCCATCTTCAGGCTCCCAGTAGCAGGTGCACGAGCAGGCCCAGCACCGCGAACAGGAACGCGACTGCGAGAAACTCCGGCGCACGAAAAACGCGCAGCTTCGCCGACAGCGTCTCGATGACGGCGAGCGCGACGCCAGCCACCGCGAGCTTGACGGCGAGCAGCGGAATCGAGGCGAGCAGCGCGCCCGGACCGCCCTGACCGGTGGACACGCCCCACGGGACGAAGAGCGCAAAGCCGATGCACGCGTAGTTGAACAGCTTGAGCGCAGCCGCCCATTCGATGAGCGCCAGGTGCCGCGCCGAGTACTCGAGCACCATCGCTTCATGAATCATCGTGAGCTCGAGGTGCGTCGCCGGATTGTCGATGGGGATGCGCGCATTCTCAGCGAGCAACACCATGGTGAAGGCGATCGCCGTAAAAGCGAGGCTGGGGTAAAGACCGAGATTCTGCGTGCCGAGATTCTCGGTGATGGCCGGCAGGGCCGTGGTTGCCGAGATCAACGAGGCGACGAAGATCACCATGAGCAGTGCGGGCTCGGCCAGAAAGCCCACCATCATCTCCCGGCGCGCCCCGAGCGTGCCGAACGCCGTTCCGATGTCCATCGCGGCGAGCGACAGGAACACGCGTGCCGTGGCGAGGAGCCCCACGAGCGCGATCGCATCCGCCGCGATGGTGAATGGCAGCCCGGTACTCATCGAAGGAATGATCATCGCGGCGAGCACCATCGAGCCGAACACGACGTAAGGTGCCACGCGAAAGAGCGGGGAAGCGCCGGCGGCGATCACCGCGTCCTTTTGAAAGAGCTTGCGAATGCCGCGGTAGGGCAACCACAAGCTGGGAGCGCGACGATTCTGCAGCCATGCCCGGCACTGGTTGACCCAGCCGACGAAAAGCGGTGCGGCGGCAAGTGCCGCGATCAGCTCCAGCGCCTGAGCAAAGATCTCGATTGGCTTCATAGCACGAGCGCCAGCAGCGCGATCAGCGTCACGAAGCTGTACAGCAGGTAGGTGGCGATACGCCCCTGCTGCAACCACGCGAACGAGTCCGCCACGCGTTGGATGAGCGGGCCCAGCGGCAGGTACAGGCTGGTCCAGATTCTATCGCCGACGGTGACGCGATAGCGTGGAGTGCGGTCGAAAGGCGACGGCAGCTCGCGGTTGACCGCAAGGAAGTCCCCGAAGATATGTCGGATCGGCTGACCAAAGCCTTCCGCAGTGTCCTGCATGCGCGCGGTCACACTGCCGAAACCGCAGTCCCAGGGTGGCGCGCGACGGACTCGCCGATGATAGAAGAGGCGCACCGCGAATGCGGTGAGAAGCACCGCCCCGGCGATGGCGATGAAAAAGAGCAGCGCGGAATAAGAAACCTGTCGCTCAGGCAGAGGCACGAGAAGCCACCAGGGTGCCTCGGGTTCGGGGAGCGTGGCGCCGGTAAGTGCCTGGACCACGATGCGTAACGCACCAACGACGTAGGTTGGAAACAGGCCCAATGCAAAGCAGCCCAGCGCCAACCAGATGAGGCCGAGGCGTTCGAGCACGTTCGCGTCGTGCGCGTGCGCGAGTGCCGCTTCGCGCGGCTGACCGAGAAAGATCACGCCAAAGAACTTCACCATCACGTAGGCCGCCAGCGCAGCGGCCAGCGCGACGATCGCGGCACCGAGTGGCAGCAGCATGTTGACGAATGAGACGGGTACTTCGTGTGCGAAGAGGAACGACTGCAACAGAAGCCACTCGGAGACGAAGCCGTTGAGGGGCGGGAGCCCGGCCATCGCCAGTGCTCCGACCAGCGTGAGCCAGGCGACCCAGGGCATGCGGTGGATCAGGCCACCGAGGCGCCCGAGGTTGCGCTCGCCGGTCGAATGCAGAACCGCACCCGTGCCGAGAAACAGCAGGCTCTTCATGAAAGCGTGATTCAGACTGTGATAGAGCGCCGCAATCAGAGCGAGCGCGGACAGGGAAGGCATGTTGAGGCCGCCGAAAACGATGGCGAGACCGATGCCGGTGAAGATGATGCCGACGTTCTCGATCGACGAATACGCGAGCAAGCGCTTCATGTCGGTCTGCACTGCCGCGAACACCACGCCGTACAGCGCGCTGAAGAGCCCGATGGTCACTGGCACGAGCCCCCACCACCACGCGGCGGCAGGCAGTAGATCGAAAGTGACGCGCAGCACTCCGTAGACAGCGGTCTTCAACATCACCCCGCTCATGAGCGCCGAGACTGGTGAGGGAGCAGCCGGATGCGCTTCAGGGAGCCAGACATGCAGCGGCACGAGCCCGGCCTTCGCTCCGAACCCGAACAGTGCGAGCAAAAACGCGGTAGCCGCCCATTGAGGAGTGAGCTGCGCAGCGCGCATGGCGTCGAATGTGAATTGCCAGCTTCCCCCTTGCATGACACCGAAGCTCAGAAGGATGGCAATGGCCCCGACATGCGCGATCAAGAGATAGAGAAACCCGGCGCGCCGGATTTCGGCGAGGCCGTGTTGCGTGGTCACGAGGAAGTACGAGGAGAGCGCCATCGTTTCCCACGCCACCATGAACGCGTAAGCGTCATCGGCCAGCAGCACGAAACCCATGCTGGCGAGGAACAGGTGGTACTGAAGACAGAGCAGGCCGGGCGCAGTGCCCTGGCCACGGCGAAAGTACCCGGCCGCGAAGATCGAGATGCCGGCGGAGGCGGCGCCGAGCAGAAGGAGAAAGACGCTCGTCAATGCGTCGCGACGCACGTGGAACGGGAGATCCGGCAGTCCGATCGGGAGCGTCGCGCTGTCCACCGGCATCGTGAGCGAAGCTCCGGCCACCAATGCCAGTGCCACGCCACAAAGTGCTCCCAGCGGGAACAAGGTCCGCCCGACGAAGACGATGCTCTTCGGACGCAGGAGGCCCGCGACCCCAATGAGGCCCCACAGAGCGATGAGCACCAGGCAGGCGGAAAGCGATGAGTCGATCAGTGGCATCACATGGGCAGTGGCATCACATCGGGTGCTATGCTGATACGCATTCGATTATAATGACAGCGACCGCACTCTGACGCCACTTGGGATCACGTGCCACTCGAAGACCGCACAGCACGGCTGACGATTCTCATCGACCCACGCAAGAAGGCGCTGTTCGAGCGCCTGTGCGCAGAGGAGGACGCCACGCCCTCGCAGGTGCTGCGGCGCTTGATTCGCCGCTATATCGAGGAACAAACCGGCAAGCCCTGGACACCGGAGAAGAGCACCAAGCCCGCTACGCGCGGCAACACACGGCGCAACGCGCGCGGGTGAGTGCTCATCGAGGGCGCGGATACAACCCAGCAGATAGGCCCTGACTAGTTGAGGATTTGTTCGAGGATGTCGGCGGCGGGCCGTCCGAAGCGGCGCGTAACTCGTCTTACGAGATCGATGTCGATCGGCTGGTCGGCGGTCTTGAGGGCTTGGCGCGCGTCGGCGATGTCTTGGGGGCCGCCGGCAAAGCATTTCATTGCGATAAAGTCTTCGCGGCCAATGACGCGAATGGTGGTGCGCAGGAAGGGGAGCGTGATGGAGCGCGAGAACGCTTCGGGGTCGAGGCCGCGAAGGCCTGTCAGGAGATCGACGCGATTTGCATGACGATCAGTGACTGCGAGAAGCGCGGGAATTGGGTCGTCGGGATCGCCGAGGCGGAGCTCGGTTTCAAAGCCGGCCTGCTTGAACGCTTTCTCTAAGCGCGTGAGCTTCGGCAGGGTTGTCGCGAGCAGGACGTCGACATCACTAGTGGCACGGATGGCGCCGTGTACCGAAGCTGCCATGGCACCAATGACGGCGTAGTTGATCTTCTGTTCGGTCAGCACTGATGCTACGTCGAGTAGCAGGAGGGCGGACTGGCCCGGACCGCGTGCTTTCATCGGGGTCCTTTGCCTGATGGTGTACCTCCGCGGGCACGGCGAAGTGCAGCCTGGCCGGCGCGATGCAGTGTTGTGACCAGCTCGCTGTGCTTGAGGTGAGCTTCGAGCCGTTGTTCGGGCGTGAGTCGACGTGCGCTATCGGTCAACGCTTCGCGCGCTTCCTCGGCGAGTCTGGATCTTGAGCGTGCGGGTTCCATCATTTCCAAGCCTGATACATAAGCGCCCGCCTCCACCGGAGCTTTCCCCGTCTGCAGCACAATGGGCAATCCTGCGCGTACTGCGATCCGGAGCAGCAGTTCGAGCGAAAGCTCACTCACCTTGCCGTGCATGATCTTGCTCAGCGTGGGCTGGGGAATACCGAGCTGCTTCGCCGCGGTCAATTGGGTCTGCGCACTGCGCCTGACATGGCGCGCTATCTGTAGTGCGACGTCGCTACGCAATGCCTGAATGGTCGCCATGTCCGGAGAAGTCATGGGGTGGTGGCTTAGCCTTATAGTGCATTCACTATAGCGTAAGCCATTTCACTAAGCCAGCTAGGAGTGGAGTCATGGATCAACTGTTCTCCTCAGCGGGTTTCGGCGGGGGCATGGTCTGTGCATGGTGCTATGGTTTCGCCCTGCACACACGAGTTCACTGAAGGCACAAGCGCCCAAGTTCAGCTGGCACCTAGCGTTTGGAAAATGATCGACACCGCGACAGCGCCCCGCGCGCCAACTCCTCGTCCGCGTCGGGAGAGAGATGGGAGACTACTCAGCGTAGACGCCGAGCCGCCGGGCAACCGCCATAAGGTGAGGATCGATTCTGAGGCGTGCATCGTAAAGCTGGCCGAACTCTCGGAAGATGTCACTACCGGTACGCCGGTTTCGTAGTGTTAGCTCATTCGTCTGCGCAGCTGGGTAGTAGGTCCGCATGATGCGGTGATAGTCGTTGGCATCGATGTGTTCGATGACAACGGCGTCCCTAGCAGGGTCGTAGTACTTGATGTGGATGCGATCCAGAATAAATGTGCTAAGAACCCCATGAACGTTTTGCAGGCGCCTGTCGCGGATGAACATCTGCTCCTCGCGCGAGAACAGCGACAGCATTTGCGTGTAGTGGCGTCCAACGCTCTCGCTTAGCTCAATGACCTCAGCGGCAACGGCTTCGCCGGCGAGCGCGGCGACCGCGTCTTTCGTCTCCTGCTTCGGTTCAAGAAAGTCGAGCATGGTCGGAAACCACACGGCGAAGGCCTTGCAAATCAGGGCCGGGCGCGAACGCAATTCGGGGTTTGCAAATACGGGCGCCCACTGTTCGAACGGCAATATCCCCTGGGCGAGGTGGACCATCAGTCGGAATTTGTGCGTCTTAGCGTCGGGCACGATCTGGAGGTAATCGCGTGGCTAATTCCATTTCGTTCGTTCTGCGTCGGCGTAGGTCGCGGCGCTCAGCTCACAACAGTTCGCGCCTTGCGGTGGTCCGATCACCTTTATGATCGAAGCAGAGTTCTCGAACTGCCTCGGAAAAATCGCCAGATTCAGCTTCTGGGTTATGGTAGAGGCAAACTGCACACCTTCGAAGCCCGCTTCGGAGAGCAGGTGACCGAAGAGTTGCGAATTGGCTGGCGTTGAAAGCATGGACGGAAACTCGCGCCAGTTCTCCGTCATGAACGATCGATGAAGCTCTTCCGGTGTTGTGATAAGGCGGAGGGCTGTCGCATGGAGCTTTTCCTCTGCGGCACGTCACGTTTCGTGAAAGCTTGAATGTCGCGAGGACCTCCGCAAATGCACGCAGATTTGCGACGCGCGTTACGTCGAAAATGTTGTAAACAGTGCCCGCGACAGCTGCCCAAGCAACTCCCGATTCACTACAGAGCGCAAGCTCTCTCTCGGTAAGGCCAGCCCGGTCGTTTTCGCGTAAGAGTCCGTGCAGTTCACGCAGTCCGGTCTCGAAATCCTGCGCCAGATACAGCGCAGGGAATGGAACAAAACGAGCGCTGTCGATGTCGGTTCCATAGTTGAATCGCCCACCGACCCATTTAAGGCTGCCGACACACGAGAGTGGAGAGTTTGAATACTTGTATTCAAGTGCGCGTCCCCACCCGGTTAGTTCGATACTTATACCCGGTACGGTACCGAGGGCTTCAAGGAGCTGCTTATGGTTGGCTGCGCGCTGACGTTCGAGCTCGAAGAACCACAGATAGTGGTAGGCCTGAATATCCTCGGCATGTGCTCGCCAGCCGATGAGCTCGCGATCAGAGAAGTACTCGACAACCAATTCGCCCGCGGGAGGCGTGAGGCTCGAGGCGCCTCTATAGACGCGGTGTCGGAGCCGCCGATTTCTGTTTGGCTTCACCGCGGCCCGCCCCCTCTTCCATGGCTTGCGTCACGAAGCGCAGGAGTTTGTTGTAGCGACCAAATCGAATCATGTCGCGCGGGCTGACATTGCCGAGCATAGGGTTCGGTGTCTGCAGCCAGAGTTTAGTCTTGACGTCATCGTCGAAGAATTGAAAAACGAGATTGCAAACATTGGCGACATTCTCGAGATGCTCGCGCACTTCTCTGGGCGCTTTATCGTCGTAACGCACCGAGGACTTCGCAACCCCGGCGAGGCGTGAAACGTCGCGAGTATCGAGCCCGATGAAATCGCGAACCTTTTGATAATCGAGCGCGTTGCCGCGCCAGAACTTTAAGCTGTCGCGGTCGGATACTGTATTGAACAGAGCAGCAGGCTTACTCATGGTGTGCGATTTTGGATGGACAGCAAGCATACCAGATTCGACCAGATAGTAACCATGTTCTTACCACGTTTGTGATTTGTCCTCAATCCGCCCGCTGGTTCCAAGGGAATTGGCATCCCTTCGAGACAACGGAATTTTCTCAATAGAACCAACGATGTGTTTGCCCCTGGAGAGCCGATTGAGTTTTGGAAATTCCCACTTGCTTCTGGACATTTCTGAGCGTCGGGGCAATGTGCAAGTCGGAATCGAATCGCCGTCCCATTTCGTGCGCATCGCTGGCGCCAAGCCATTTTTCAGCCTAGAAAACGCGCTCGTTCGATCGGCGTGTGGGTAACTCAATTCGAACTCCGAGAGTTACCCTCAAAGTTACCCTCAGAAAGTGCCGGTTGAAGCTGGATGTGGGCAGAAGTCAGTGGAAACTCGTGACGACCTAAATTGAGGAAATCTCTGCCGTTCCTTTGATTTTGTGGACGCCGGTGGACGACTACGAACGTTGGTGGAACTGGTGAGGGGCGGAATCGAACCGCCGACCTAGGGGTTATGAATCCCTCGCTCTAACCGTCTGAGCTACCTCACCATTGATCCGGGTCGGGCGAAAAGGCGGCCGATTCTCGACGCGCCTCTCAGACCTGTCAAGACAGCCGCCTGGTCATGGAGCATCTGACGGTAGCGCCGCGACGTGGCTCAACCCGTAGATGAGCAAGCCCGTCACGATCACTCCAACCACGATCCACACGGTGCCGGTCTGCGCGGAATCATTGCGCTCAACCTGCAGGATGGCGATCTCTGAATACGGTACGCGCACATCTTTGCCGACCAGCGCGTCCGGTTCCATTGAGGTGACCTTGAAGCGCAGCGTTTCACCGTGGCTGTTGGTGACCTCTACGCGCTCGCCCACCTTCACCGCGGGGGCGTTGCCGGGCTCGGTCGGCATCGGCACGCCCTGCAGCGATGTGCAAGCCGTAAGCGCATAGGTCAACGCGACGAGGGCCGCAAGGGCGCGGCAGCCCGGGCAAGTCGTTATTTTCATAGTTGTCGCCCACTGCTGTGGCTGATGGAGCTTACACGTTGAACCGAAAATGCATCACGTCTCCTTCGCGGACGATGTATTCCTTGCCTTCCAGGCGCAGCTTCCCAACATCCCGTGCGCCCGCCTCGCCGCGCCCCGCGATGTAGTCATCGAACGCGATGACTTCTGCGCGAATAAACCCGCGTTCGAAGTCGGTATGAATCACGCCCGCGGCCTGCGGTGCTGTCGAGCCCGTGCGTGCCGTCCACGCGCGAACTTCCTTGGGCCCCGCGGTGAAGAAGGTCTGCAGACCGAGCAACCGATAGGCGCCCCGAATCACCCGATCGAGTCCGGGCTCGTCGAGTCCCAGCTCATCGAGAAACTCCTTGCGATCCGCGGCGTCGAGTTGCGCGATCTCCGCTTCGATCGCCGCGCACACTGGAACCACTACGGCCTTCTCTTCCTCAGCGCGCTGGCGCACAGCATCGAGATGCGGATTATTCTCGAAGCCGTTTTCCCCAACGTTCGCCACGTACATGACCGGCTTCGCGGTCAGCAGGTGGTATTCCTTCATCATCACCCGTTCGGCATCGCTGACAAACAAGGCGCGTGCCGGCAATCCCGAGTCGAGCTGCTTGCGCAGGCGCTCGAGCAGATCACGGCGCGTGATCGCCTCCTTGTCGCCCGCCTTCGAACTCTTGACGGCACGCTGCAACGCGCGCTCGACGCTATCGAGATCGGCAAGCGCGAGTTCCGTGTTGATGACGTCGATATCGAACAGAGGATTGATCTTGCCCGACACGTGGACCACGTCATCGTTCTCGAAGCAACGCACGACATGGGCGATCGCATCGACCTCGCGAATGTGCGCGAGAAACTGGTTGCCGAGCCCCTCGCCCTTGGATGCGCCCGCGACCAGGCCCGCGATGTCCACGAACTCGACCGTAGTCGGCAGGATCTTCTCGGGCTTGGCGATCGCCGCGAGCTGCTCGAGACGCGGATCGGGCACCGGCACGACGCCCACGTTCGGATCGATAGTGCAGAAGGGATAGTTCTCCGCTGCGATCTGGGCGCGTGTCAGCGCGTTGAAGAGAGTCGACTTGCCGACGTTCGGAAGACCGACGATTCCGCATTGAATAGGCATGGGTGATACGGCCCCAGGTCAGACCTCGGGCTCCTGCTCTTCGGGCGGCGCAGTGGGGTTCGATCGGTGCAGCTTGTTCATGGCGTGTTCGGCGCCCTTGTCGAGAAGCACTGGCAGGATCTCAACCGCATCGCCCACCCGCTTGATGATCTGGTCTTCTTCCGCAGCGGGCGCGCGCCGCAGGACGTAGTCGAGCACCTCGTCCTTGTTGCCGGGATGCCCGACACCGAAGCGCATGCGCCAGAACTTATCGCCGAGATGGGCAATCAGGTCCTTGAGGCCATTGTGTCCGCCCGCGCCACCGCCGAACTTCAGGCGCACGCTCCCGACGGGAAGGTCCAGCTCATCATGCGCAACCAGCACCTGCGCGAGGTCGATCTCGCGATAGTCGAGGAGGCTCTTCACCGCCAGCCCGCCGCGATTCATGAAAGTGAGTGGCTTGAAGATCTCGATGTCCTGCTCGCCAACGCGAATCTTCGCGAGCTCGCCCTGGAAGCGGCGCTGCGCCCGAAAATGCCCCTCGTGCTGACGCGCCAAAGCATCGGCAAACCAGAAGCCGGCATTGTGACGCGTGAGCGCGTACTCCGGCCCTGGATTGCCGAGTCCGACGATGAGTCGAAGCGGAAACGAAGCCATGGTTGAGAAACCGGTGCGAGACTCTCGAAATCAGTGGGCCGCCCGAAGGCGGCCCACACGAATGACCAGCGGCTCGCGCTAGTCTTTCTTCTTGCCCTTCTTCTCTTTCTCTTCTTTCTTGGCCTCTTCCTTCTTGCCAGCGGCCGCATCGGCCGGCGCTGCTCCGGCAGCCGCAGCGGGTGGTGCTGCACCCGGTGCGCCAGGCACTGCGCCAGGCACAGCTGCGGCACCCTCGGCCGGCACTGCACCTTCGACAGCTGCGGCAACTGCAGTCGGCTCCGGCTCCTCGGCACGCGGCGCGTGGACCGAAACGACCGTAGCGTCGCGACCATGCGCGAGCTCGGTGAACTGCACGCCTTGCGGCGCCTTGAGGTCGGACAAGTGCAGGCTCTGGTTGAGCGACAAGCCTGAAACATCGACTTCGATGAATTCCGGCAGATCGTTCGGCAGGCAGCTCACGTCCACTTCGGTCTTCTGGTGCGACACGATGCCGCCCTGCTCCTTCACGCCGCGCGAGACCGCCTCGCCGTGGAAGTGCAGCGGGATGCGGATGCGGATCTTCTCCGTCTCCACGACGCGCTGAAGATCCACGTGCAAGATGGCGTTGCGTGCCGGATGGCGCTGCACGTCCTTGAGAATGGCGGCCTGCGTCTGGTCACCGACCTTTACGTTGACGATGGTGCTGTAAAAGCGCTCGTTATCGAGCAGTGCCAGCAGCTTCTGGTGATCGAGCGACAGCCCACGCGGTTCGCGATGCCCGCCGTACAGGATTCCAGGCACCTTGCCGAGATGACGCAGGCGGCGGCTCGCACCCTTGCCCTGTTCGTCGTCCCGGAACTCGGCGCCGAGTTCGAATGAAATCTTCATTTGCTTCTCTCTCCGTTCAAGTCACTTCAACACACCACACTCCGCGACCAGAGGTGGCACAACTCAATCGATATACAAACTGCTCACCGACTCCTCGTCCCGGATGCGTCGGATCGTCTCCGCCAGCAGTCCCGACACGCTCAGCTGCCGGATTTTGCGGCACGCCTGCGCATCCGCCCGCAGCGGAATCGTGTCGGTCACGACGATCTCGTCGAGCACCGACTTCGAAATCTTCTCCGCCGCGTTGCCGGACAGCACCGGGTGCGTGATGTACGCGACCACGCGCTTCGCGCCCTCTTCCTTCAGCGCCTGCGCCGCCTGCGCCAGCGTGCCCGCGGTATCCACCAGGTCGTCGATCATCACGCAGGTCTTGCCCGAGACCGCGCCGATGATGTTCATCACCTTCGACTCGTTCGGCCGCGGTCGGCGCTTGTCGATGATGGCGAGATCTGCATCGTCGAGCCGCTTCGCCAACGCGCGCGCGCGCACCACGCCACCGACGTCCGGCGACACGACGACCATGTTGTCGTAGCTCTGTCGCCACGCATCGCCCAGCAGCACGGGCGAGGCATACACGTTGTCGAACGGGATGTCGAAGAATCCCTGGATCTGCTCCGCGTGCACGTCGACGGTCAGCAACCGGTCGACGCCCGCACTCGCCATCATGTTCGCCACCAGCTTGGCCGCGATCGCCATGCGCGCGCCGCGCATGCGCCGATCCTGCCGTGCGTAGCCGAAATACGGTACGACGGCCGTGATGCGCGCGGCTGACGAGCGCCGGCAGGCATCTACCAGGAGCAGCAGCTCCATCAAATTGTCGTTCGCCGGCGGACAGGTCGGTTGCACGATGAAGACGTCGCGCCCGCGCACGTTCTCCATCAGCTCGACATTCACCTCACCGTCGCTGAACCGTCCGACCACTGCGCGCCCGAGCGGCACCATCAGGTGACGCGCGATTTCCTGCGCGAGCGCCGGGTTGGCGTTGCCCGAAAACAGCGCCATCGACGAGCGTTCTACTGGTGTTCCTGAGTGGTGGTCCATAGTGGCTGGGGTGGAAGGATTCGAACCTCCGTATGGCGGGATCAAAACCCGCTGCCTTACCGCTTGGCGACACCCCAGCCGAAAGCACTCTCTCTTGCGCTGAGGTTGCGCCTGCCCGAGCGCAAGTGTTCATCTCGACGCTGCCAACCGATCCAGCAGCGGAGAACGATTGCGCCCCTGAACTACGAAACCCTGCCAGCGCGCCGGCACGTCGTTCGCTACTGCCCGCGCCTGCTCGACATTCGCGAACGGCGCGAAGATGCACGAGCCCGTACCAGTCAATCTCGCCGGAGCAAATCGGCCCAGCCAATCGAGCGCTCGAGCCACCTCGGGGAACCGTGAGCGCACCAGCGGCTCGCAGTCGTTGCGACCCCCCGACTTCAAAAAGGCGCGTATTGTGATGGCGGGGGAATTTCGTGTCAATTCAGGGGCCTGAAACACCTCCGCGGTGCTCACGGCGCAGCCCGGCCGGATCACCAGGTACACGGTTTCGGGCGGCTCGATCGGCTGCAATCGCTCCCCCACGCCTTGCGCCCAGGCGGCATGACCTTGAACAAAAACAGGCACGTCCGCGCCGAGCTCGAGGCCGAGCTGCGCCAACTCCTCGGTGCCCAGACCGAGCTTCCAGAGCCGGTTGAGGGCCACCAGGACGGTCCCGGCATCGGAGCTCCCACCCCCCAGCCCACCCTGTAGTGGAATCTTCTTGCGCAACCGAATCGTGACTCCACTCGCCTTCGCGCCCGAGTGCGCCAGCAGCCGTTCGGCGGCGCGGACGCTGAGATCGGCGCTTGCGGGGATCTCGACAGGACCTTCGGCGCGCACGATCTTGCCGTCATCGCGGGGCTCGAAAAGGAGCTCGTCGCACAGATCCACGAACTGAAACGCCGTCTGCAGCTCGTGATACCCGTCGGGCCGGCGCCCAAGGACATGAAGAAAGAGATTGAGCTTCGCCGGTGCAGGCCAGGGCGCCGCGTTGCCAGTCCCGGGCTTCGAGACCTCCGCAACCACCTCACAAGCTCCAGTGATCGACAACTACCTTGACGCGGACCGGACCACTTTCGAGTCGTACCCGGCCCGGTAGCCACGCGCCACTCCGATACTCGTACTTGTCGTACGCCATCGACCAGCCATTCTGGTTAAGCGCTTCCAGGCGCCCTTGCGCATCGAGTTTCTCATCGGCATCGGAGCCCGGCGCCGGCACGCCGAGGAGCCAGTAGCGCAAGCTCGAAATAGGCAGCGCGACACCGATGACGCGCTCCAGTGCCGCGGCGGCGTCCTGGTCCGAAATCTTCTCGCCCTTGCTGGTGTCGATCTCAACCGACTGCCCGTCACTGCGCACCTGCACGCCACCGACGCCGAGCGCACCGTGCAGGTTCAGCTGCGACATCTGCTCTGCCTGGTTCCAGGTCAGGTTCGCGCTCCAACCCTGGCTTTCCGTCGCCACCGCGGCTCGTCCTGACATTTCCCAGTGCGACAGCGCCTGCCGCGCACTCTTCGCCGACGGCCAATCGGTCTGCGGCGCAGTCGGCAGCGAAGCGCAAGCGCTGAGAAGCGTGAGGGTCGCAAGCACCGAGACGGGGGCGAATGAAATGCAACGCCGCACCGGAGCGCATCCCACCGCTAGTCGGGATAGCGGCGCAGCGTATTGAGCAGATAGCGATGATTGGGCTCGGCCGCGAGCGCCTCGTCCCAGATGGCGCGCGCTTGAGTATGCTGGCCCGTGGCCCACAATGCCTCGCCGAGGTGAGCTGCGATCTCAGCATCCTTCTCATTCGCGTAGGCGCGGGTGAGCCAGCGCATCGATTCCTTGTACTGCTGCTGCTTGAACAGCACCCATCCCAGGCTGTCCTGGATGGCAGGGCTGTCCGGTGTCATCTCGAGGGACTTGGAGATCAGCGAGCGCGCTTCCTTCAGATCCAGCGAGTGATCGGCTAGCGTATAGCCGAGTGCGTTCATCGCCAGCGGATCGCCCGGGCGTTGCTTGACCATGGTGCGCAAGTCGCTGATCGCCTCATCGACGCGATCGACGCGTTCCAGCATCTGGCCGCGCGAGTACTGCAGGGCCTGGTTGTCGGGGTAGCGCGCCAGGCTTTGCTCGATCAGGTCCAGGGCTGCGTCAGCGTCTCCTTCGTCAGCCAGCAGACGCGCTCGGCCGATCGAGATCTGCACGTAATCCTCCGGGTGCTCCTCGACGTAGGAGTCGAGAAGCTCGATTGCCTGATCGCGCGCACCGGTATTCAGCAGCAATCTGGCCGCGCGCAGTTGCGAGTCCGCCGCGAGCGGCCCCGCGGTAACACGGGTGTAGTAGCGGATCGCCCGCAGCGCATCGCGCCGACGTTCCTGCACGTTGCCGAGCGAGTAGAAAGCGAGACCGACGTAACGCCCGGTGCTGAGCAGATCGTTGAAGCGCTGCGTGGCATCGTCGAGCTTGCCCTCGCTCAGATCGAGCGCGCCGAGGCTGCGCAGCGCCTCGGGGCGCGCATCCGGCACCTCGAGCAGTTTCGCAAGCTCGTTGCGTGCCTCGGTGTCGAAGCCGGCAGCGGAAAGCAGCAGCACGAGCTCGAGCTTCGAGTCGACATCGCCGGTTGCCTGCACCTCGGCCCGCGCCATGGCGATTCCCTCGGCGGTATCGCCCTTGACCACGAGCGCTCGCGCCAGCAGCCGCTGGGCTTCCTTCAAGTTCGGATTGATGGCGACTGCGCGACGGGCGCTGTCGACGGCGAGCTTGTAGTCATAAGTACGCAGCGCAGCGGCACCGACTGCGTACTGGGCCTCCGCGAGGCGCGAATGAGACGCGGCGAGCGCACGCGTCACCTGCAGCACGCCATACGCGTTGTCCTCGGAGCCGAGCGTATTGGAAAGATCCATGAAGCCTTCGGCGGGCGTCGGGTAGCTCGCCAGCACGGGTTCGAAATTCTCGGTGGCCTCGTCCAGCCGATACAGCCTCAGGGCCGTCACCGCGAGATAGCGATGCGCCGGCACACTCGCGGAATCGAGTTCCAGCCAGCGACGCGCCGCATCGATGGCGATGCTCTGTTGATCGTTGTCGAAGGCGATCTTGGTAGCCTGCTCGGCCAGGCTCACGTCCGGTGAGGCGCGCGTCGCGGCCAGATACTCGGTCGCCGCCGCCAGGGAATCGCCACGCTGCAGGGCGATTTCGGCGACTACCAGGTGCGTATCTGCATCCGTGGCATTCTTGGTGGCCGCGCGCGTGGGTTGCTGGGGCGCGGTCGTGGCGCAGCCGCACGCGAGTGCTGCCAGGCTGCTCAATACGATGACGCTGCGAATCGATGCATGAACTGTATACATGGGGTAACTATAGCTCACAGGCACTACCGTGCGGTCTTGTGTTGCCGTCTTGTGTTGTATTGGCACCAGCCCCACAATCGCGCGCCGTCATGAAGGCTTCGATTCGCCAGAAACTTGAAAGACTCGCCGAACGCTTCGAAGAGGTCGGCCGCCTGCTCGCGGAACCCAGCGCGACCTCCAATCAGAAGAGCTTCCGCGAGCTGTCCATGGAGTACGCGCGGCTCGAGCCGGTGGCGCAGCGCTTCGGGGAGTTTCGCGGCATCGAGCGCGACCTGAGCGCCGCGCAGGAGATGGCGGCCGACCCGGACCCAGCGACGCGCACACTCGGCGAGGAAGAGCTGCACACGCTGAGCGCTCGGCTCGAAACTGAGGAGACAGCGCTGCAGCAGTTGCTGGTCCCGAAGGATCCGCGGGATGACAACAATATCTTCCTCGAGGTGCGCGCCGGGACCGGTGGAGACGAGGCGGCACTTTTCGCTGGCGACCTGTTTCGCATGTACGCGCGCTATGCCGAAACCCAGGGCTGGCGCGTAGAGGTTCTGAGCGAGAATCCGGGCGAGCATGGCGGCTACAAGGAAATCATCAGCCGCATCGTCGGGCGGGGCGCGTTTTCCAAGCTCAAGTTCGAATCGGGTACCCATCGTGTGCAGCGCGTACCCCAGACCGAAGCGCAGGGTCGCATTCATACCTCGGCAGTGACCGTAGCGATCCTTCCCGAGCTCGAGGAAATCGAGGACATCGAACTCAATCCCGCAGAGCTGCGCGTCGACACCTATCGCGCGTCGGGCGCCGGCGGCCAGCACGTCAACAAGACCGACTCCGCGGTGCGCATCACCCATCTGCCGACCGGGATCGTCGTGGAGTGCCAGGACGAACGTTCCCAGCACAAGAATCGTTCCCGGGCGCTTTCCTTGCTCAAGGCGCGGCTGCTGGCTGCTGAGCAGGAAAAGCAGCAGCGCGAACAGGCTCAGACACGCAAGCTCCAGATCGGTTCCGGCGATCGCTCCGAGCGGATCCGTACCTACAATTTTCCGCAAGGACGCGTCACCGACCATCGCATCGAGCTGACGATCTACCGGTTGCCTGACATCATCGACGGGCGGCTCGATGAGCTGATCGGGCCGTTGACGCAGGAATACCAGGCCGAGCAGCTGGCAGCACAAGAATAAGGTTCGAAGTGCTTGCAGGGTCGAGTCCAGAAGGGTGAAATTTGGGCCCTCTCACGGCCAATGAGTTGGGTATGCCCGTGCAGTTGTCGTCCGAGCTGGTGCGGCGCGCGCTGGAAGCCGCGCCTGACGCGATCGTCATCGTTGATACCACCGGCAAGATTCTGTTTGCGAATCAACAGGTGGAGCTGGTCTTCGGCTACCCGCACGCGGAGCTGCTCGACCGCGGCGTGGAATGCCTGTTGCCCGAGCGCTTTCGCGACCGGCATCTGGTGCACCGCGAACGCTTCAACGCCAACGGCCGGATGCGCCCGATGGGAGCGGGGCTCGACCTGTTCGCGCTCCGTCGCGACGGCACGGAGTTCCCGGTCGAGATCAGCCTGAGCCCGATCCAGGACGGGGATCGGATCTTGTTCGCGGCCGCAATCCGTGATGTCACCGATCGCAAGAGAATTCAGCTGGAACTGGTCGCGGCGCGCGAAACGGCAGACCGAGCCAACCAGGCAAAGAGTCGCTTCCTGGCCACGGCGAGTCACGATCTGCGCCAGCCACTACAGGCCCTCTCGTTGCTGAATGGCGCGCTGCGTCGGATGACGAACAACCCGGATCTCGGTGAAGTACTCGTGCAGCAGGACCAGGCCATCTCGGCCATGTCGCGGCTGCTCAACGCGCTGCTCGATATCAGCAAGCTCGAATCCGGCGCCATCAAACCGGAGATCGCCGATTTCACCGTCGCGAGCTTGCTCGAGGAATTGCGTGCCGAATTCGCCGGGCTGGCGGCCTCCAAGGGCCTGGAGCTGCAGGTCGAGCCCTGCATGGATTACGTCCGTTGCGATCGTTCGCTGGTCGAGCAGATTCTGCGCAATCTCATCGCGAACGCCATCAAGTACACGCGCAGGGGCGCGGTGCGGTTGCGCTGCCTGCATGAGCTGGCCACCGTTCGCATCCAGGTTCTCGACACCGGCATCGGCATCGCGCGGGACCAGCTGCCGTACATCTACGAGGAGTTCTACCAGGTCGGCGTGCCCACCAATTCTGTGCGCGAGGGTTTTGGGCTGGGGCTGAGCATCGTGCAGCGCCTCGTCAAGTTGCTCGGTCTGCACCTGGAGGTGCATTCCGAACTCGGCAAGGGCTCAATCTTCACGCTCGACCTGCCACAGAGTGCGCAGCCTGATTCGAGCCCTGGCCCTGATAAGCCGACACGCGCCGTCCCTGACGTGTCACGTACCCAACGGCCTCACATTCTCCTGGTGGAGGATGACCCGGCGGTACTCTCGGCCACACGCATGCTGCTCAAGGTGGACGGTTATCGCGTCACCACCGCAACCTCACTGGCGCAAGCCGAGCAGCAAGCGCGGGCAAACCGCGACATCAGCGTGCTGGTCACGGACTATCACCTCGGCGATCAGCGTACCGGCGCCGAGCTCATAGCCGCCTTGCGGGGCATTCTCGACCCGAGGCTCAAAGCGGTTCTCGTGACGGGCGACACCTCGCGCGCGATCAAGGAGCTGCCGGCGGATGAAGACCTGCGTATCGCCAGCAAGCCCGTCAACGCCGATGAACTGCTTGCCCTCCTGAAGACGCTGACCAGCTCCTGACCTTCGACTGCGGGCATCGGTGCAAATGCGTATGGCGCTGCGGGTCCTGCTGTACCAACATCGGTGCGTACCGATTTGAGCCCTGAATTGTTCAGGAAATGAAAACATCTGCGAGCAGCCCACCATGAGTCAGAAACGCGAACGCATCCAGGATGTCGAGAAACGAGCCGAACTGCGCGAGGACTTTGAATACTTCGATGAGGATCACGACGGTCGTCTACAATTCGACGAATTCGTGGACTTCCTGAGCGGTCTCGAAACGGGCATGTCGCAGGAAGAGTGCCGCATCGGCTTCGCAGCGATCGATCGCAACCGCGACGGTGTCATCGAGTTCGAGGAGTTTCTGGCCTGGTGGCAGTCGGAGTGATGTCGTGCGAATTCGAATCGTGGTAGCCGATCAGGGGGAAGCGCGCTTCTACGACGTCGTGCGTCCGGGCGCGGCACTGCGAGCTGTCGGGCGCATCACCGATCCCAAGGCCCACCTGCATGATCGCGACTTCAAATCAGACCGCCCTGGGCGAGTGTTCGATCATGCCTCGACCGCAACCGGTCGCCGCGGTGCCGTCGCGCACCATGGAACCGGGGGTGAGCGTCGGCCCCGCAAACACGAGGCACAGCTCTTCGCGCGCCAGATCGCCGAACAGCTGGAAGCAGCAAGGCCGGGCGGGTTCGACCGTCTCGTGCTGGTCGCAGGGCCGCCGTTCCTGGGTGTATTGCGTGCCGCGCTCTCGAAGCCTTTGCTCGCCAACCTGGTCGCCGAAGTGCCGAAGGATCTGGTGCATCAGGGGGACGACGTGCTACGCGCCCACCTGGTACCGGAGATCTTCGCGAAGTGAGCCTGCGTACGCGGCTGTTGAGGATGTAGCGTTCAAAGCAGCGGCATCATCGCCGCGACGCGTATGCCGCGCCTGGCGCGCGGCACGCGATTTGCGAATCGCTGCGGTTTCACTACCAGCAGATCGCAGGTGACATCGTCCAGCACGCGTTCCGCGCTGTTACCGATGAACGCCCCCTTGAGGCCGGAGCGAGAAATCGCACCCATGACGACAATCGAACTTCGTGTTCCGCGCGCGACTTGTGGGATTGCCTCCAGGGGCAGGCGCTCCACCAGATGCCGACGCGCGGGCGGAATCTTCGCAGCGCGTACGGATCTCTCAAATGCCGTCCGCGCCCGGCCGGACGCCCTGGCTTCGATACCCGCGGCGAGGTTCTTGACGGACCACGGCTCTGCCATGTCCATGTCGGCCGGCATCGGGACATACGCGTGCATGGCGTGCAGTGTCCCGCGCAACGCCTTGGCCACGCCCATGCCCAGGCCAAGAATCTCCTGATCCAGTTTCGCGGGCTTCGCAAACGCATGCGTGGGATCAACGGCGGCCAGTATCGCGGGCCGATGATACGGGCGCGGGCTCTTCACGAGCAGCACGGGCAGCGGACTCAGCCGCAGCAACTCCCAGTCCGCCAGGTGGAGCAGCGACGGGGCGAAATGCCGCCGACCGTGTCGCTGCGCGACGATCAGGTCCGCGTGCGTGCGCTGCGCCCGACGGAGCACCGCTTCATAGGACGGATAGTCCCAGTCCACAGCCGTCGTGACTTTGAGACCGCGCTGGCGGATCTCGCTCGCAAACCTTTCCAGGTGACTCAGCTCCTGAGCCTGTATGCGCTTCTTGATCTGCTTCAGCTGCCCGCGGCGCGGCATCACTGCATCGATATAGATGGGCGTATCGATCGCATGGAACAGCTCGAGCCGCGCGCCGAGAGCGCGCGCGAGTTGCGCCGCCTTGATGGTGGCGGGCGACGTCCTGGAGTCCGTGTTCTTTATGGCGACCAGGATTCGGCGAATGGACCGCATCTCATTGCTCCCCAGCCAGTCAGAAGGGTAATACGTCGGCGAAGTCCGCAGGCTTGACGATCAGCGCGTCGCACGGCAGCCGCTCCAACACTACCTCTGCGGTGCTGCCGAGAAAGGCACGCTTCATTCCACTGCGCGAGATTGCGCCCATCACCACGAAGTCCGCGTGCAGCTCTTGCGCCAGTGACGGCAGGAGCCCGGCAGGCGAGTCGATCTCGAGGTGAACGTTGCGCTCGTCGATCTGGTACTCACGCGCCAGCTTCGAAAGCGCGGCGCGCCGGCGCCGATCCTCCACGAGCAGCATCTCGTCGTATACGGGCGTGGCCATTGCCGGCAGCGCTCCCGCCGGCGACCCAAAGACCATCAGCGGCAGATACGCGTGAGCAATGTGCACGATGCCGTCCACTCGCCGCGCCAGGTCGCGGCTGAACTCCAGGATGAGGTGATCGAGCTGCGCGGGCTTGTCGTCGGGATGGAGTGGATCGACGGCGGCGATGAGCACCGGCTGTTCCCGCCAGGCAGCGGGCTTGGCGAGCAGCAGGGGAACCCGGCAGCCTCGAATCAGGTGCCAATCGGTGTTGGTGATGAGGGTGCGCATCAGCAGCGGGTGGTGATGCGTGTCCTTGACGAGGAGGTCAGCACCGACGCTCCTCGCGTGCTCGAGCACCGCTGTGTGCAGCGGATCAGCGCAACAGGTCTCGATCGTCACCTCGATGCCTCGATCTCGCACGGGCGCCGCCAGTGACTGCAGCATCGGCCTGAGATCCGCGGCGAAGGGTTGCGTCGAACGGCTGGCGACGTGTTTCGCCATGCGGATCTCACGCGAAATCCTGGTTTCGCAGGCAAAGAGTTCCAGGTGCGCGCCGTAGCGCCGCGCCAGCGACGCACCCTTTTGCAATGCCGGCTGCTGCTCGACAGTCGGGTCGACGATCACCAGGATGTTTCTCAGATCGCTCACCGGCCTCTCCTCATGGGTCTAATCCACGACCGTGCCATCGGGGCGCATGTGTCTTCGATCGGGCACGGGGCCGCGCAGCCGCGAGAGGTAATCCGCCACGCCTGCCAGCTCTTCGCCATCGAGGCTGTTGAGGAAGCGAGCCAGGTCGGGGTCGATGTCCGCCCGATGACCGGCGCCGATCTTGCGCATCTGCTGCAACAGATATGAATAGTGCTGATTGCGCAGCGAGGGCACCGAGCCGTCCTCATCGCCGCGCGCATCATCCCCATGGCAGCTCGCGCACTGCTCACGGAACACGCCTTCGCCGAGCTCTGTCAGCGAGCCATCGCCGGCCTGCGGTCGCTCCAGCAGGGGCTGGGCATTGAGATAAGCGGCCAGGTCGATGATCGCCTGTGGCGCGTCCAGACCTGCGCCCGCAACCTTACGGTGCATCTCCGGCGACTCGCGCTCCAGCTCCACGAAGTCCGCCAGTTGCTTGACGAGATAGAGCTGACGTTGTCCCGCGAGAGATGGAACCACATTGCGCGCGTCCCCCTCAGCTTGCAGCCCATGGCACCCCTGGCACTGATCGTGATACATGGTGGCGCCACGATTGGTGTTCGCGTCGAGTGAAAGAGCTGCCTTGATCAGCTCATCGACCCGCGCCGTGGCCGCCAGCGCCGATACGCCAAAGAGCGCGCTGAGCGCAACCACCAGCAGTTTCTGCCGAGCGTGGTCCTGGCGTGAGCGGGTAACGGTTCGATCACGCATGAGTCGGATGCCCCTGGCCCGTCGCCGCCAAAGCGGCCGACCGTTTGCGAACCGTGAGATCGCCCGTATCACCCGGCTGCACGCCCGTCGCGTTGGCCTCGTCTGTGTCGAGGTGCAGCTCGAACTGATAGTCGGACCCAACGCGCACGATGACATCGCCGAAGCTGAGCTCACGCCCGCCAGTGTCGATCGTGACCTCGACGCAGTCGTGATCGCGAAGCCCGAGGCCGGCAGCGTCGCGGGGATTCATATGAATATGCCGGCGGGCACAGATCACGCCGTTCGCCAGCGTGACGCGCCCGGCGGGCCCTTCGATCGTGACGCCGGGTGTGTTGGCGATATCTCCCGAAATGCGCACCGGCGCATCGATGCCGAGCGTGAATTCATCGCTGCGCGAGATCTCGATCTGGTCGCGATTGCGCGGCGGTCCCATCACGCGGACGTGTTCGATGCGCCCGCGTGGCCCCACCAGCGTCACGGTTTCTTCGGCGGCAAACTGACCATGCTGCGACAGCCAGGTGCGCGGCCGCAGCACATAGCTCTTGCCGAACACGCTGTCGAGAGTGCGCTTGGACAGGTGAGCATGTCGCGCGGAGACCGCGATCGGCACGCGCACGGAGCGCACGGCAGAGGTTGCGGCCAGCTGCTCGGCAGCCTCCACAGCGATCGGGGTCTCCTCGTCGGCGTGGACGACGATCAGCCGCACGCGCGAACGCGTCATCGAGATCTCTGCGGCCGCGCGTCTTGCATCCACCTGTGCCGTCCGATTGAGGTCCTCATCCAGCACCGCGCCCAGGAATTCCAGGCGCTGTGCAATCCGGTGGCGAATCACCGCACTGTGCTCGCCGATCCCGCCCGTGAAAGCGATGACGTCGACGCCACCCATGACGACTGCGTAAGCGCCCACGTACTTGCGCACGCGATGCGCATAGAGGGCGATCGCGAGCCGACAGCCTTCTTCCCCAGCGGCGGCGCGCGCTTCGATCTCTCGCATGTCATTGGTCCCGGTGAGGCCCTTGAGGCCCGATTCCGAGCTGACGAGGCGCTCCACGGCGTCGAGGTCGTACCCGCCGCTGCGCATCAGGTGCAGCAGGATCCCCGGATCGATGTCGCCGCAGCGCGATCCCATCACCAGACCCTCGAGCGGCGTCATGCCCATGCTGGTCTCGACGCTGCGTCCGTATTCGATCGCCGCCACGCTCGCCCCATTACCGAGATGACAGGAGATGATGCGCAGATCCTGCGCCACCGCGCCCATGCAGGCCGCGACGCTGCGCATGACGTGCGCGTGGCTGGTGCCGTGAAAACCGTAACGCCGGATGCCGAGGCGCGCCGCCAACTCCGGTGCGATCGCATACTCGCGTGCGCGTTTCGGCAGCGTAGCGTGAAAAGCCGTATCGAATACGGCGACATGGGGAATGGAGCCGAGTCTCTGACGCGCTGCTTGCACCGCTGCAAGGGCCGCAGCATTGTGCAATGGAGCGAAGCCGGACACGTCGGTGATAGCGGCAATACTCGCCTCATCCAGCAACTGCGGGCCCGAAAACCCGGCACCGCCATGGACGACGCGATGCGCCACCGCCGTGAGGCTTGCGCCCCAGGGTGAGCGCACGACTTCATCGATCGCGAGACTCATGGCAGCGGCAACGTCGTCACAACGGCAGGCGCGGCCATCCGCTTCACCCACGTGGATCCGGCACCGGGGTGTGCCGAGCTCGAGCACGCGCACATCCAGCAGGCGCGCCGGCGCGTCAGCGTCGATGACCGCGCACTTCAGGGAAGAGCTGCCACAATTCACGGCCAGAATTGGCCTCACGATTCCTCCACGGCGCTAGGCGGACCTGCCAGGCCCTTCACTCTCCATGACCATGCGCACCAGGTGCGCCAATGAATTCGCGCCCATCTTCTCCATCACATGGGCGCGATGCATCTCGACGGTTCGCTGGCTCAATTGCAGATCCCCGGCGATGACCTTGTTCGCCTTGCCCGCAATGATGAGCTTCAGCACCTCGCGTTCGCGCGGTGTGAGGGCGGCGAGGCGCGCCTGCACGCGTTCGCGATTGCCCAGCAGCTCGCGCCCGGCGCGGTCATTCTCCAGCGCCTTGTTGATGCGATCCAGCAGGTCCTGATCGCGAAACGGCTTCTGCAGAAAATCCATGGCGCCATGCTGCATGGCTTCGACCGCCATCGGGACGTCGCCGTGCCCGGTGATGAAGATGATCGGCATCAATGCACCGCGCGCGTTGAGTTCCTGCTGCAGCTCCAGGCCGCTCATGCCCGGCATGCGGATGTCGAGCACGAGGCAACCTTTGCGCTGTGGGTCGAAGTCGGCCAGGAACTCCTGCCCCGAGCCGTACGTCAGCGCGGGCACACCCAGTGTCTTCAACAGCAGTTTCATGGCGCTGCGCACGGCGTCATCGTCATCGACGATGCAGACCGTTGCTGGCTGTTCCTTCAT
This sequence comes from uncultured Gammaproteobacteria bacterium, assembly GCA_963705495.1. Lineage (GTDB taxonomy): Bacteria > Pseudomonadota > Gammaproteobacteria > Steroidobacterales > Steroidobacteraceae > DATBVX01. The sequence goes on from CAVPJQ010000007.1 coordinate 176,693, forward strand.
GGCGAATCCCCCGACGCGACCGGCAGAGTAAAGTGAAAGCAGGCGCCGCCATCCGCTGCCGGACGGTAAGCAAGCTTGCCGCCGTGGGCAACCACGATGGTGCGGCTGATGGCAAGGCCAAGTCCGGTGCCGTGCGCCTTGGTGGTGAAGAAGGGATTGAACAGGCTCGCGATCGCGCCCGGCTCCACGCCGGGTCCGTGGTCGCGCACCGAGAACTCGACCCCCTCAGGAGTGCGTTTGACGCTCACCTTGATCTCGCGTCGCGCGCTGCCATCCTGTGACATGGCATCGATGGCATTGCGGATGAGATTGATGAGCACCTGTTGCAACTGCACCGCGTCGGCCATCAGTGGCGGCAGCTGGCCCTCGATTTCGAACATCAGCCGGACATCGTTGGCTCGCGAGTCCGGGCGCGCGAGGGCGTCAAGATCCTCGAGCAGCCGGTTGCAGTCGACCTGCTCACAGCGCACCTCACGATTGCTGACGAACGTGCGCAGCCGCCGGATCACCTCTCCCGCGCGCAGCGCCTGCGCGCTGATCTGCACGAGTGCGTCGCGGATCTCCGCGCCGTCGACCGCACTACCCTGCTCAATCAGGTACCTGCATGCCTGCGCATAGGTCGTGATCGCAGCCAGCGGCTGGTTGATCTCGTGCGCCAGCCCTGCGGCCATTTCGCCCATCGTGCTGAGGCGCGCGACATGCGTGAGCCGTTCGCGGGCCTGGATCACTTCTCTCTCGGCCGCGACCCGTGCGGACAGATCATGAATGAACCCGACGAAGCGCGGCGGACCCGGGCTTCTCACCTGGCCCACGGACAGCGCGGCCGGGAAGACCGAGCCATCGCGCCGCTGGGCTTGTACCTCGCGACCGATGCCGATGATGCGCGCTTCGCCGGTCGCAAGGTAACGGCGCAGATACTCCTCATGTGAGCTGCGATCCGGTTCCGGCATCAGCGTGCTGACGTTGCGCCCGATGATTTCCTGCTCGGTGAAGCCGAAAAGCTCTTCAGCAGCGGGATTGAAAGTCTCGATTCGCCCCATTGCATCGATGACCACGACCGCATCAACGGCCGCGTCGAGCAGGGCCCGCAGTTCCTGGGCCGCATGCCCCCCGGTACTGGCATTGATCGTCGACTCGGACATTTCACACAAGGGTGTCGGCAGCGCCTCCCGCATGCACTACGTACTTTCCGCAATTGATTGCGGCAACTGAGAATTCTGCCCGCTACGCATCACTGACAAGATGCGCTGGACACCACGAGGTCCAGATCATGGAAACACCGCGACACATTCTGGTCATCATCGACCCCACAGCGGCCCAGCAGCCAGCTCTGGCGCGGGCAAGGCAGCTCGCCCACGCCTTCGACGCCAGCCTTGAGCTGTTCGTCTGCTATACGGCGCGCGATCAGGAGTTGCGGCTGGGCAACGTAGCCCTTGATGGCATGCTCAAGGAGCTGCGCGAAGCCGGGATCGAGTGCAGCGCTGACGTCGCACGCGAAGCGGCGTTGCACACTGGAATCGTACGCAAGGTCCTGCGCTCGGCGCCCTCGCTCGTCGTCAAGGATACCCATCCGCACACGCTTCTGCGCCGCTCGTGGGTGGCGAATACGGATTGGCAGCTGATCAGATTGTGCCCGGCTCCGTTGCTGTTCGTGCGGCCCGGGTCCTGGGGTGGAGCGCCGAAGATCGCGGCCGCGGTGGATGTTGCACCGCCGGGCGAGAAGCCGGCGGAGCTCGATCACGGCTTGCTGTCGGCGGCCGAGACGTTTGCACTCGCTACCAACGGGCAGCTTCACGCAGTGCATGCCTATCAGCCGGTCAGCGAGCTGGCCGCCAACGCAACAGTGCGCGCAGTCTCTCTCGCGGCCAGGGTCAGTCCGGCCCAGGTGATCGAAGACAAAGAAGCGATGGTGCGTTATGACTTCGCTGCATTGCTGGCAACGCACCGCGTGCGGCGTGAACGCCGCCACTTGATCGCGGCCTCTCCTGCCGACGCCCTGCTCGGGTTCGTGCGCCAGAACGCCATCGACCTCCTGGTCATGGGCGCCTATTCTCGCGGTTGGGTTTACAACGTCTTCGTCGGCAGCACGACCGAGCGAATCCTCGACTTGCTGCCCTGCGACGTGCTGGTGATCAAGCCAGCGAGCTTCGAGTGCCCGCTAGACCGTACGGCCGATACCGTTCAGGCTCTGCGCGCCAGCTGAGTAATGCGTCCCTGCAGCCCGGGCTTGACCCCGGAGTGCTGACCCGCGAACTCGCTTCAGCCCAGTGCCTCTTCGAGGTCAGCGATCAGGTCCTGCACGTCCTCAATCCCGACCGAGAGCCGGATCAGCGAATCGTCGATGCCGAGCGCGGCGCGCTGCGCGGCGGGCACCGAAGCGTGCGTCATGATGCCGGGGTGATCGACCAGGCTCTCGACACCGCCGAGACTCTCGGCAATCGCAAAAACACGACAGCGTTCCAGGCAGCGGCGCGCCGCCTCGAGCCCGCCGCGAATGAAAAAACTCACGATACCGCTGAATCCATTCTGCATCTGCGCCCGCGCCAATGAATGTTGGGGATGACTCGGCAGGCCCGGGTATAAGACCCGCTCCACCTGGGCGTGACTCTCCAGCCAGCGCGCAATGCTCAGCGCGTTCTCACTGCATTGGCGCATGCGCAACGGCAGCGTCTTCAGCCCGCGCAGCGCGAGGAAACTGTCGAAGGGACTGCCGACCGCACCGACCGCGTTTTGCAGAAAGGCCATGCGCTCAGCGAGCGCGGTGTCCTTCACCACCACGACGCCGCCAATCATGTCGGAGTGCCCATTGAGAAACTTGGTCGCGGAGTGCACCACGATGTCGCAGCCGAGCTCGAGCGGCCGCTGAATCCACGGTGTCGCGAAGGTATTGTCCACCGCGGTGAGAATGCCGCGCGCGCGCGCCATGGCGGCCACGGCTTTCAGATCTACGATGCGCAGTGTCGGATTGGTGGGCGTCTCGATCCAGACGAGGCGCGTGTCGGTACGCAGGCTCGTCGCCAGCACCTGTGGATTCGCCAGGTCGACAAAACTGACGTCGAGCCCTGCGGAGCGCTTTCGCACCTGGCTGAAAAGGCGCCGCGTGCCGCCGTACAGATCTTCCATCGCGACCACGTGCGCACCGCTGTCCAGCAGCTCCAGCACTGTGGCCGTCGCCGCAAGGCCGGAGGCAAAGGCAAATCCCTGCACGCCGCCCTCCAGGTCTGCGATGCAGCGCTCGTAGGCCATGCGGGTCGGATTCTGCGTGCGCGAATACTCGAATCCCTTGTGCACCCCCGGGCTCGATTGCGCGTAGGTCGAGCTCACGTGGATCGGCGACATCACCGCACCCGTGGTGGCATCCGGATGCTGCCCGGCGTGAATCGCGCGAGTAGCGAAGCCTGCTTTGCGATCTTTCTGCATCGAGTCTCTCCGGTCCTTCATGCCTTCGGCTTTTGCCGACGCAGGTAGTTGAGCACGTCGGTGCGGGTGATGATGCCGAGAAACTGGGTGCCGTCGGTGACCGCCGCGTAGGGCGCGACCTGCAGGATCGACACCAGGCTGTTGACCGGCATTTCCTTGGGCACGCTGATGAACGCGGTTTGCATGGCATCGCGCACCGGCGCGTCCAGCCGCTCGGGAAACCCGAACACGAACCGCATGATGTCCTCCTCGGTGAGCACACCGATCAGCCGCTCATGCTCGAGCACGGGCAATTGCGAGAAGCCGGCGTTGCGCAGGCGATTGTGCGCAGTCGCGACGATATCACCGGGACCCACCGTCACCGCCGCATGCTCGCTGTGGAGGCGCCCGATGAGATCGCGCAGATCGCCATAGTGCTTACGTTGAATGAAGCCCTCGTCCTCCATCCAGAAATCGTTGTAGAGCTTGGAGAGGTACTTGTTGCCGGTATCACAGGCAAAGGTCACGACGCGCTTCGCTGTCGATTGCTCACGGCAGTAGCGCAGCGCCGCCGCCAGCAGCGTCCCGGTCGATGAGCCGGCCAATAGTCCCTCCTTGCGCAGCAGCGTTCGGGCGGCAGCGAACGACTCTGCATCGGGGATGCTGTAGGCGCGCCGCGTGAGCGAGAAATCCGCGATGTCCGGAATGAAATCCTCGCCGATGCCCTCCACCAGCCAACTGCTCTTGCGCGTGATCTGCCCGCTGCGCACGTACTCCGCGACGACCGAGCCCTGCGGATCCGCGAGCACGATCTCCACCCGTGGCGCGACGCGCTGGAAGAACTTCGTGAGCCCGGCGATCGTGCCGCTGCTGCCAACACCGACGACGATCGTATCCAGCCGTTGCTGCATCTGTTCCCAGATTTCCGGGGCGGTGCTGGTCTCGTGGGCCTGCGGATTGTCCGGGTTGCCGAACTGGTTGATGAAATACGCCCCGCGCTCGCGCGCGATGCGCGCACCGAGGTCCTGGTAGTACTCGGGATGACCGCGCGCGACGTCCGAGCGCGTCAGCAAGACTTCAGCGCCCATCGCGCGCAGATTGAAGATCTTCTCCTGGCTCATCTTGTCGGGCAGCACCAGGACCAGCTTGTAACCCTTCTGTGCAGCGACGAGCGCGAGACCGAGGCCGGTGTTGCCGGCCGTCGCTTCGACCAATGTGTCACCGGGGTGAATCCGGCCGCGTCGCTCCGCCTCTTCGATCATGGAAACCCCGATGCGGTCCTTGATGGAGCCGCCGGGATTCATCAGCTCGAGTTTCAGATACAGCTCACAGGGGCCGGTGTCGAGGCGACTGACCCGAAGCATTGGCGTGCGGCCGATCATTTCGAGCACGCTGGAGTAGACTTGCATGAAAATCCCTGCCGTCGGCATAGGGGCTCACGAATGGTGCGCGATTGTACGTTAACGTCGGGGCTGCGCCCATGAGCACAGCCGCTGCCGATGACAGTCTCTTCACGGTCGGCGACCTGCTCGAAAGCGCGCTCCGGGATTTGACGGCGACGAGCCCGAGCGCACGCCTCGATGCGGAGCTGCTGCTGACACATGCTCTGGAACGCCCGCGCACTTTCGTGCACACCCATGCGGGTGAGACGGTGGCGCCGGCGGTCGCCGCTCACCTTCGTGAGCTGGTCAAGCGCCGGCGCAGCGGCGAACCCATCGCGTACATCATTGGCAGGCGCGAGTTCTGGTCGCTCGAGTTCGAAGTCGACCACAGCGTGCTCATTCCACGGCCGGAGACCGAACTGCTGGTGGAGCTCGCGCTCGAGATCCTGCCGATCGAAACCCACTCGCGGGTGCTGGAACTCGGCACCGGGAGCGGTGCCATCGCGCTCGCGATCGCCCGCGAACGTCCGCACGCTCGCGTGACTGCCACCGATATCTCGGCGCAGGCGCTCGTGCTCGCGTGCCGCAACGCGGAGCGACTCGAGATCGGCAATGTCACCTTTCTGGCCGGTTCCTGGTACGAGCCGGTCGGTGCCATGCATTGCGACCTCATCGTGTCGAATCCACCGTATGTGGCCGGCGCCGATCCGGCACTTTCTTCAGGTGACATGCGTCATGAGCCACGCGCTTCACTCACGCCGGGTCGAACTGGTCTCGAGGCCATCGAACAGATCCTGGCGCGGGCCCGCGAGCATCTGCGTCCGGGCGGATGGCTGGCCGTCGAGCACGGGGCCGAGCAGGGTGCGGCAGTCCGCGCGCTGTTTTCGCAGCACGGTTTGAGTACCATACGCACCCGCCAGGATCTGGCCGGGCACGAGCGCGTGACCGCCGGACGCAGTTGAAACCGCAACACGAGAGCCTTTCATGCCACCGACAGTGCTGTTCAAGACCTCGCTCGGCGAATTCACCATCGAGCTCGAGCCCGAAGATGCCCCGATCAGCGTGGAGAACTTTCTGCGTTACGTCGACGATGGCTTCTTCGACGGAACGATTTTTCACCGCATCGTGCCCGGATTCGTGATCCAGGGCGGCGGACTCACGCCGGAGTTCGAGCAGAAGGAAACACGCGCGCCCATCAAGAACGAAGCCGCCAATGGCCTGCGGAATCTGCGCGGCACGCTGTCGATGGCGCGCACCAACGCGGTCGACAGCGCCACCTCGCAGTTCTTCGTCAATCTCAAAGACAACGCCTTTCTCGACCACAAGTCCGGCAATTTCGGTTACGCCGTGTTCGGCCGCGTCACGCGCGGCATGGACGTGATCGATCAGATCGCCAGGGTGCGCACCGGCAAGCGCAAGGGCTATGACGACGCGCCGCTCGAGAGCGTGACGATCGAGTCAGCGCACCGCGTACCGCCTGCAGCTTGAGTACGCGCCGGCGCTGATCGAGCGATGGCGGAGCGCAGCCTCGGCCGGCGAATCTCGCGATTCCTGCTCTGGATCGCGATCCTGTGGTTCGGCGCGACGCTGCTCACGGTCCTGGCGCTGCGCTGGCTCGACCCACCGACTTCGGCATTCATGATGAGTGCGCAGATCGATGCGCTGGTGCACGGCGATCGCAGGTACCACACGCGTTACGAGTGGGTCGACTACTCGCGCATTTCCGCCAACGCGGCGATTGCCGTGATCGCCGCAGAGGATCAACGCTTCGCCGAGCACGTGGGATTCGATCTGAAGTCGATCGACGAGTCGATCCGCCAGCACCGGCATGGCAAGCGCCTGCGGGGCGCGAGTACCATCAGCCAGCAGGTGGCGAAGAATCTGTTCCTGTGGAAGAACCCGAGCTTCGTGCGCAAGGGGTTCGAAGCGTACTTCACGATCCTGATCGAGACGCTGTGGCCGAAGCAGCGCACTCTCGAGATGTATCTGAACATCGCGGAGTTCGGCCGCGGCACCTATGGCGTCGGCGCCGCCAGCCGCTATTTCTTCGGCAAGCCCGCAGCACGTCTCTCGCCATCGGAAGGCGCCCTGCTTGCCGCGGTGCTGCCGAATCCGCGGCGCTTCAGCGTTCGCGCCCCGTCCGCATACGTCCGGCAGCGACAGAACTGGATCCTGTGGCAGATGCGCGCGCTCGGCGGACGTTCTTACCTGCTCGCATTCGAGTCCGGCTGAGTCCGGGGAGGTTCCAAGTGGACAATACGTGCCTAAGCGGAAGGACATATGGCCGGACGCATTGACCAGCGCTTGAAGGACCTGGGCATCGAGTTGCCCGAGCCGAGTAAACCCGGCGCCAACTACGTTCCTTGCGTGCGCACCGGCGATCTGCTCTTCATGACTGGCCAGCTCTCGCAGTGGAACGGAGAGCGGCGTTTCATCGGCAAGCTTGGGCGTGAGTATCGGATCGAAGAGGGTCAACAGGCCGCGCGGCTCTGCGCACTGAACATTCTCGCTCACGCGCGTGCGGCTCTTGGTGGAGAGCTGGATCGCATCGTGCGTTGTGTGCGGCTCGCGGGCTATGTCAACGGCGTACCGGAGTTCACCGGGCATTCCCAGGTCATGAATGGGGCGTCAGACCTCTTCGTACAGATTTTTGGCGAGTCAGGCCGGCATGCTCGCATGGCCGTGGGCGTGAGCGCGCTGCCTTACGATGTGGCAGTCGAAGTCGAAGCGGTCTTCGAGGTTCGATAACACGGCCACCTCAGAGGGTGGGCTGAATTCCCCAGCAGCATGGATCTTCTGAATCGAGCAGCAGCGCGGCGTCGGCAGTGATCCAGGCCCGGCCCGCGATCGTCGGCAAGATTCGCCCGGTGTCGATCTCGATCGATCCCTCGAAGAAGCTCCCGGTGATGCTCTCCTGGACCCAGGTCTCGCCCGGCTCGAGCTTGCCGTCCGCGTGCAGGCACGCGAGCTTGGCGCTCGTTCCGGTACCGCAGGGCGAACGATCGTAGGCCCGGCCCGGACACAACACGAAATTGCGGCTGTCGGCGCCGGTGTTGTGTGGCTCACCGAACAGCTCAATGTGATCGATGACCTCGCCTGCCGTGCCCCTGACGCCGGCAGCCTCCAGCGCCTGGCGAATGCGCCAGGTGTAATCGATCAGCGCATCGGCGTCGCTGAGCTCGAGTCGCCTGCCGTCAGCATTCACCAGGAAAAACCAGTTACCGCCCCAGGCTACGTCGCCGCGCACGACTCCATGCCCCTCGACCTCGACTGCGACATCCTTGAGGTGTCGATACGAGGGTACATTGCGCACCGACACGCGCCCGTCCGGGTGCAATCGTGTGCGCACGAGTCCCACCGGTGTCTCAACCTGATGCTCGCCCGGGGCGAGACGCTCCAACCACGCGAGCGTCGTGATCAGGCCGATCGTGCCGTGACCGCACATGCCGAGGAAGCCGACGTTGTTGAAGAAAATCACCGCTGCGGCATGCGCCGGATCCACGGGTTCCATCAGCAGTGCGCCGACCAGCACGTCGGAGCCGCGGGGCTCATTCACCACGGCGCAGCGGAAGGAATCGTGTTGCTGACGAAATTGTGCCAGCCGCTCGGCGAGGGAGCCCGCGAGGCGCGGCCCGCCGTCAATCACCACACGCGTCGGTTCGCCGCCGGTGTGCGAATCGATGACCCGCACCCGATGCGTGCTCATGACGCCCGGCGCCGCAGCGGAACCTGTGGTCGCGTATCGATGCCGTGATGAATGATTTCGAGGACGCGCCGCCGTTCTTCGCCCTCGAGAGGCAGGCGCGGTGCGCGCACCCATTCGGCGCCGAGGCCGGTTTCCTGGATGGCGAGCTTGATGTACTGGACGAACTTCACTGGCGTGTCGAGGTGCAGGAGCGGGGTGTACCACGCATAGATCTCGCGCGCGGCCTTGTAGTCCCCGGCGATGGCGAGATCCCAGAAGAGCTGGTTCTCCTGCGGAAACGCGAGGCCCATGCCCGCGATCCAGCCGGTCGCGCCGAGCAACACGCTCTCGAGGACCAGGTCATCGACACCGCAGAACAGCTCGTAACGATCCCCGACCGCATTCCTGAGATCCGTGATGCGCCGGACATCGCCCGACGACTCCTTGATCGCGACCAGGTTCTCGATCTCGGCCAGCTCGACGAACATCTGCGGCGTGATGTCGACGACGTAAGCGAGCGGATTGTTGTAGCAGATGATCGGCAGGCCCGTGCCGCGTGCGACCGCACGAAAGTGCGCCAGTGTCTCCGCTGCATCGGCGCGGTAGATCATGGCGGGCAGGACCATCAGGCCGTCCAGCCCCATCTGCTCGGCTTCCCGCGCGTAACGAATCGAGGCTGCAGTGCTCGTTTCGACCACCCCGGAGAGCACCGGAACACGTCCCGCCGCAGTTTCCTTCGCTACGAGCCAGAACGCGCTTCTTCTCTTGCGGCTCGAGGGCGGCGTTCTCACCGAGCGAACCCAGCATGACGAGACCGTCGACCCCGGAATCGATCAGCGCCTCAAGGTGCCTGGCAGTCGCCTCGAGATCGAGCGACTGGTCTTTCTTCATCTGTGTCGTGACGGCGGGGAAGACACCCCGCCAACGAGGCTGCATCAGGCTTCTCCCCGCCTAGGTACCGCGCCCGGCACGGCGCTTCGCATCGCGGAGCGCAGCATCATCGTCGCCGCCACAATGACGACGATCACCACCAGCCAACGCAGGAGCTCGAGCGGTAAGGAGCGCACGAGGAAGGCAGCGATGAGCACCGCAGGAATTCCGCCCAGGGTAAGTCCGAGCATGGCGGCAAAATTCACGCGGCCGGCCTTCATGAACGTCAGGCCCGCGGGCAGCATCAGGAACGCGCAGGAGCCCATCATGATCGGGAATGCCGTCACCGGGTTCATGCCGAGCAGGCTCACGAGGATCAGGCACGGCGCATAGAGCCCGATGCCGAGCGTCATCAGCGCGCCGAGCAGGAAATTGACCACGAGCCCGATGACGAGCAGGCCATCGGTGAGTCCGCGCGCTTCGCCACCGCCGGGGATCAACTTCAGGTTCGCCAGCACGAAGAGGGTTGCCGCTGCCAGGAGCGCGAGGCCCATCCCGACCTGGATGGCTCGCCGTGGAAGCCGCGCAACGACTCCGGCACCCAGCAAGGCACCGAGTACCGCGGCAATGATCATCCCGATGAGCGTCGTGACATCGACCTCGACCGTTGCGACGAAAACGAACGTCTGCACTACCGTCGGCAACGCATGGCCGGCATTCAGGGTGCCGGGAATCTGCTCGTCCGGCATGCGGTGGCGAAACTTGAAAATCGCCGTGGTGGTCGCGAAGGACCCGATGCCGAGCGTATCGAAAAAGTTGGTCACAAAGCCCGTGACCGTATCGAGGAACCCAGGGCGTTCGCGCCCGCCGGGCGCGCCGCGCGCATTGGTCCACCAGCGCCAGATAAAGAAGAGTGCCAGTACGACCAGCACACCCAGGAGAATCCGGCTGGCGGAATCAGGAAGGCTCACGAATCAGGCCGCGTCTGCATCGGTGTCGGCATCATAGCCGAGATTCGGCGCGAGCCAACGTTGCGCTTCCTCCAGGCTGATGCCTCTGCGGGCCGCGTAGTTTTGTACCTGATCCAGGTCGATCTTTCCGACCGGGAAATAGCGCGCGTCGGGATGTGAGAAATAGAAGCCACTCACGGCGGCGGTCGGGTACATGGCAAAGGACTCCGTGAGCCGCATTCCGGTGTTGCGCTCAACATCGAGCAAGTCGCCAGATCGTTGCCTTTTCGGTGTGATCCGGGCACGCGGGATATCCCGGCGCGGGGCGTATGCCGCGATATTCCTCGCGGATGAGCTGCTCGTTCGCGAGTTGCTCTGCCGGCGCGTAACCCCAGAACTCCCGGCGCACGCGCTCGTGCAGACGTTCAGCCAGCGCCTCGGCGAGTCGGTCTGCCAGCGCCTTGAGCAGGATCGCGTTGTAGTCGTCATGTGCCGCCTCGAAGCGTGCGACATGCGGCTCGATGCCCAGACCCGCCGTGACCGCGAAGGCGCCGACGTAGTCGGGGCCCTTCAATTTCGGCGCCACAAAATCGGCGAGACAACTGTGTGGCTGACCTTCTGCCTTGCCCTTCTGTTGACGCAGGAAATGCAGACGCGCGATCACGCGTGCGCGTGCGTCATCCGCGTAGACCTCGATATCGTCGTCATCGATCGAGTTCGCCGGGAACAGACCGAGCACCGCGCGCGCCGTGAGCCAGCGTTCCGCGATCAGCGTTCTGAGCATGCGGCGCGCGTCGGCATAGAGATTGCTCGCCGCCTCGCCCACGACCGCATCCGTGAGCACCTCGGGGAAGCGGCCAGCAAATTCCCAGGCGTTGAAAAACGGCATCCAGTCGATGTAGCGCGACAGCTCCGCCAGCGGGTAGTCCTCGAATACGGTGATGCCGGGCTTGAGCGGCTGCGGCGGCTGATAGCTCTGCCAGTCGATGCGATGACGATTGGCACGCGCCTGCCCGAGCGATAGCTGCGGCGCCTTGACGTGTTTGCCGCGATGCTGCTCGCGGCGCTTTTCGTGCTCGTCCTTAATGCGCGCGATGAAATCGGCTCGATTGCTCTGCGTGACCAGCGACTGGCAGATGCCCACCGATCGTGAGGCATCCTTCACGTAGACAACCGCGCCCTGGTACTGCGGATCGATCTTCACCGAAGTGTGCGCCGGCGAGGTCGTGGCGCCGCCGATCAGCAATGGAAGCGTGAACTGCTGGCGCTGCATCTCGCGCGCCACGTGCACCATCTCATCGAGCGAAGGCGTGATCAGTCCCGACAGACCGATCAGCGTCGCGCCTTCGCGCCGCGCGGTCTCGAGAATCTTCTCGCTCGGCACCATGACGCCGAGATCGATCACTTCGAAGTTGTTGCACTGGAGCACCACGCCGACGATGTTCTTGCCGATGTCGTGCACGTCGCCCTTCACCGTCGCCATCACGATCTTGCCGTTCGTTTGCCTCGCCCCCTGCTGTTCGCGTTCGATGAACGGCACCAGGTGCGCGACGGCCTTCTTCATGACGCGCGCCGACTTCACCACCTGGGGCAGGAACATCTTTCCGGAGCCGAACAGGTCGCCGACGATGTTCATGCCGTCCATCAACGGCCCTTCGATCACCTTGAGCGGCGCATCCGCCTCGCGGCGCGCCTGCTCGGTGTCCTCGATGATGAATTCATCGATCCCTTTGATCAGCGCGTGCTCGAGACGCTTCGAAACCGGCCAGCTGCGCCATTCGAGCTCCTCCTTCTGGCGCGTTCCCGAGTCGCCCTGAAAGCGTGCGGCGATCTCCAACAACCGCTCCGTGGCGTCAGGCCTGCGGTTGAGAATCACATCCTCAACGCGTTCGCGCAGCTCCGGTGCGATTTCCTCGTAGATGGCGAGCTGGCCCGCATTGACGATGCCCATGTCGAGACCGGCGCGAATCGCGTGATAGAGAAACACGGAGTGCATCGCCTCGCGCACCCGATCGTTGCCACGAAATGCGAACGACACGTTGCTGACACCGCCGCTGGTGCGCACGCCCGGCATGCGGCGCTTGATCTCGCGTGTGGCTTCGATGAAGTCGAGCGCATAGTTGTTGTGGATTTCGATGCCGGTCGCGACCGCGAAGATGTTCGCATCGAAGATGATGTCTTCCGGGGGAAAGCCGACTTGTTCCGTCAGGATGCGAAAAGCGCGCTCGCAGATGGCGACCCTGCGCTCCAGGGTATCTCCCTGCCCCTTTTCATCGAACGCCATCACTACGACCGCTGCGCCATAGCGGCGCACGAGTCGCGCATGATGGATGAACGATTCCTCACCTTCCTTCAGGCTGATCGAATTGACGACGCCCTTGCCCTGCACGCACTTGAGCCCGGACTCGATCACCGACCATTTGGAGGAGTCGATCATGATCGGCACGCGCGAGATGTCCGGTTCCGCGGCCACCAGGCGCAGAAAACGCGCCATCGCCGCTTCCGAGTCGAGCATGCCCTCGTCCATGTTCACGTCGATCATCTGCGCGCCGTTGGCGACCTGCTGGCGCGCAATGTCGACCGCCGTGGCGTAGTCGTTCGCTTCGATCAGCTTGCGGAACTTGGCGGAGCCGGTGACGTTGGTGCGCTCGCCGACGTTGACGAACAGGCTTTCGTTATCGAGGTTGAGCGGCTCCAGACCGCTCAAGCGCATCTTGCTCGCCGTCGGTTCCGGCTTGCGCGCGGCATGGCGCGCGACTGCGGTCGCAATCATGCGGATGTGATCGGGCGTAGTCCCGCAGCAGCCGCCGATCAGGTTCACGAAGCCGCTGGCCGCGAATTCCTCCAGGATCGCCGCCGTTTCCTGCGGCGTCTCTTCGTACTCGCCAAATGCATTGGGCAGACCCGCGTTGGGATAAGCGCACACATAGCAATCGGCAAGGGTTGCGAGCTCCTCGATGTAGGGGCGCAGCTGCCTGGCGCCGAGCGCGCAGTTCAGGCCGACGGCGAGCGGCCGCGCGTGGCGAATCGAGTTCCAGAACGCCTCGGTCGTCTGACCTGACAACGTGCGACCCGAAGCGTCGGTAATGGTGCCGGAGACGATGATCGGTATCTCCTCGCCCGATGCTTCGATCACTGCGCTCGCGCCGACCAATGCGGCCTTCGCGTTTAGCGTGTCGAAGATGGTCTCGATCAGGATCAGGTCCGCGCCGCCCCTGATCAGCTCGCGCGTCGCTTCGCCATAGGTCGCGACCAGCTCATCGAAAGTGATGTTGCGCATGCCCGGGTCATTGACGTCGGGCGAGAGTGAGGCGGTGCGATTGGTCGGCCCGAGCGCACCCGCCACGAAGCGCGGCACGCCGGTCTCGCGCTCAACGCTGTCCGCGGTGCGACGGGCGATGCGGGCGGCTTCGTAGTTGAGTTCCGCCACCAGCTCCTGCATTCCGTAGTCGGATTGCGAGGGCGCGCTGGAATTGAAGGTGTTGGTCTCAATGATGTCTGCGCCCGCTTCGAAGTATGCGCGGTGAATGCCCTCGATAATCGCGGGATGCGTCAGCGTGAGCAGATCGTTGTTGCCCTTGACATCGCGAGGCCAATTCCTGAAGCGCTCGCCGCGATAGGCAGCCTCATCCAGCTGGTGGCGCTGGATCATCGTACCCATGGCGCCATCGAGCACGACGATGCGCTGCTCGAGGAGCTTGCGCAGCGTGGCGACTCGGGCTTTACGGTCCGACATGGCAGCTATCAGCCGGCGGCACGCTGCGGCAGGCCTGGGCGGACGCCCAGCGTGTGGCAAATGGCGTAGGTGAGCTCGGCGCGATTGAGCGTGTAGAAGTGGAACTCATCGATGCCATGCCGCTGCAGCGCGTGGACCTGATCAATCGCGACACTGGCCGCAATCAAACGGCGCGTTTCCGGATCGCCGTCGAGACCGTCGAAGCGGTGCTGCAGCCACTCCGGAATCGAGGCGCCACAGCGCTCGGCGAACCGGAGCAATTGCGGGAAGCGCGTGATCGGCAGAATCCCGGGCACGATGCTGACCCCGATTCCGGCGCGCCGGCAGCGGTCGCGAAAGCGCAGGAACAGATCCGGCTCGAAGAAGAACTGCGTGATGGCGCGATCGGCGCCGGCGTCGATCTTGCGCTTGAGGTTGTCCAGGTCGAAGTCGGTACTCGGCGCCTGGGGGTGTCCTTCAGGATAGGCCGCCACCGAGATCTCGAAGTCGGCGACACGCCTCAGGGCCGCGACGAGATCAGCGGCGTACGCAAAGCCGTCAGGCTGGGGCTGATACGGCCCACTCCCCTGCGGTGGATCGCCACGCAGGGCAACGATGTGGCGGATGCCGTCGGCCCAATAGGAACGCGCAATCTCGGTGAGCTCCTCGCGCGTCGCGCCGATGCAGGTGAGATGCGGCGCCCCGGTGAGCGTCGTCTCGGTCTGGATGCGATGTACGAGGTGATGCGTGCGCTGGCGCGTCGAGCCATCCGCCCCGTAGGTGACGGAGACGAAGCGTGGATTGAGAGGTGCGAGCCGCTGAACGGAAGACCACAGCGTCTCGGCCATCTGAGCGTCGTTCGGGGGGAAGAACTCGAAGGAGACTTCGACCGGCCGCTTGAGCCGCGCGGCGGATTCCTGAATTCGATCGACGATACGGGAGTCTGCCATTTGACGCTCCTTCTAGGCCGCCGCCTGCACGGCCGCGGACCTGCGCCCGATGGCGATGATGAGATGCTCGCGAGCTGTATCGACCGGTCGCAGCCGCTCGCAACCGAGGCCGCAGCTGGCGAACCATTCACGCAGGACGGTGAGCGGATGACGCGCGGCGCTGCCTTGCGCATCCAGGCGGTCGTAGTCTTCGACGATGATCAGGCGGCCCTGGGGCCGCAACAGCCGCGCCGCCTCGGCAAGCGCAGCGCCGGGCGACTTCGCGCGCGACAGCACGCGGTCGATGGTGATCGTGTCGAACGAAGCAGGCGGAAAAGCCAGCTCGTACATGTCGCCCTGCTGCAGCACGCAGTGAGTCAAGCCGGCAGCGTGCACGTTGGTTCGAGCGACGCGTAGCGCATCGCTCGACAGGTCCACGCCGATGGCCTGACGCGCCCGCGAGCCCAGCCAATTCAGGACACGCCCGGTACCAGTACCGATGTCGAGCAGATCACCGAGACTATCCTGCCCCACTTCCAGCAGAAGCGCCTCGCGCAGGAGTGGCTCCTCGTCCGGCGCGCTCAACAGTGCATCGCGATTCTTTTCCTGCAGCTGCTCCGCAGCCTGGCGGGCGCGATCGGCACGCACCTCGGCGGCGCGCTGGTGGTCGAGGAGCAAGGACGGATCTTCGGAATCGACCCAGGCGAGAACCTGTGCGGCCTGCTCTGCTCCACGGCCATACGGCGGCACGCGGTAGTACACCCAGTTCAGTTCGCGGAATCTTTGCAGGAGCCCGGCATCGCACAGCAGCTTCAGATGCCTCGAGACCCGCGGCTGGCTCTGGCCGAGCACGCGTCCGATCTCGCCCACGGTGAGCTCGCCTTTTTCACACACATTCAGGATGCGAAGGCGCGTCGTCTCAGCGACGGCTCGCAGGCTCTCGACGACCTCCGCAAATGGACTGCTTGTCATAACGCTTAACGATATAAGGATGTCCTTATATACATGTCAGATCGCTCACTTGGCAAGCACTCAGATCACATTCCGTCAGAACCAACCGAACTGCCAGCTCATCCCGTAGCTATCGAAATCTCGACCCGATTCGGGTGCTGGCGCCCCTGCTCACGCTGAACTTGAGGGATTGCCGGGTCGAGAGCGGCAGGGAGAACGTTACTCCGTAGCGGTCGTTGTCCTGCCAGTCGCTCTTACGCACTGAATCCACAGTGGTCCTTCCGCCGGTGTAGTACGTCCAGCTCGCGGCCAGCCACAGCCGCCGCCGGAACGTGTAGCTGACATGGGCCTGAACGGTGGTCAGGGGGTTCTGTTCGCGCACCACCCCGCCGAAGAAATCGTCGTTGTCCCCAAACAGCCACACCCCGCTCGACAACTCGAGGTCCCACTTCCCGAGTGGCCAGGTCACGCCAATCTCCGGCTTGAAGCTCCAGCGATTGGCGCCGATGTTGATCAGCTTGTCGGGGAAGTACTCACCGGTAGGTGCCACGACAACCAGGCTCGCACCGAATGACGGACGCGGTGTGCGTTGGGCAAATTCGCGTGGCGTGAGCGCAGGACTGCCGAGCAATCCGAGGGCGAAGCGCAGCCTGATATCGCCAAACCCGGTTCGCGTCGCACTCCGTGCAACTTCACCGACGTCACCCTTTATATCCACATCCACGTATGGCACTGCGAGCGCGACGCTTGCCACCCGCCCGAACAGGCCGAACGTTTGTCCGTACCCGGCCACCAGTGCGTCGATCGTGCCGGACACATTCTCGATCGGCAGCGAGGGGTCCACGGAAACGCCACCAGTCGATTCACCAGCGCCTAACACCACGAAGTGGGTGCCGACCGGATTCGGCGAGTAGCTGCGCGGCTCGAGCTCCTGCGCGCAGACTCGGCCGCTCGCGATCAGCAGGACGGATAGGACGATGAGCCGGTGCACCGCTTGGCCTTATTGGAGTGTATTCGGCGGAGCTTCGGATCCGACGTGAAAGATCTGCTCGCTGTCGATCGCATCGAAGCGGTAGGCGCGGTTGCAGAACTCGCAGCGCACCTCGACCGTGCCACGCTCCGCCACGATGCTGCGGATCTCCTCTCGACCCAGTGACCTCA